>NZ_SDPT01000001.1 GCF_004135605.1 Sphingomonas desiccabilis
GGCTCCCGCCTTTCGGAAAAAGCGCCCTGAAGCCAACGCTCGCAATTGGCGCGGGGTGGAGCAGCCCGGTAGCTCGTCAGGCTCATAACCTGAAGGTCACAGGTTCAAATCCTGTCCCCGCAACCAAACTTCCTAATACCACCAACAGCCATGGCGCTCCGGAATATCCCCGGGGCGCTATTTTTTTGTGCGCTTTCCGTGGCTTGCGCGTGAGTCGCGGGATCTCGTCGCGTCCTGCTGGACGCCGCTCGCGCGGGACTGCGCACGGGAAAAGGGGCTCGACCTTCCGGGCATCCTCGGGTGAGCATCGGGCGGATTTTTCGGGCGGCGGACTGCCCGGAAATCCCCTGGAAGAACGGCGGCGGGACGACGCGCGAGATCGCCGTGTTCCCGCGCGGTGCGGGCGCCGGAGACTTCCTCTGGCGCCTCAGCCTCGAAGGTGGAGCGGGCCGGGGCGTTCTCCACCTTTGCCGGCGTCGACCGCGCCCTTGCGGTCGCCCGGGGCGCGCTGGGCCTGGTCGGCCCCACCGAACGCGTCGAGCTTCACGAAGGGGAGGGCACGCACGCCTTCGACGGCGATGCGCCGATCCGCGGCGAGCCGGGCGAGGGTGGCGCACTCGCCCTGAACGCGATGGCGCGCTCCGGCGCGTGGCGCGCGGAGATCCGATGGCTGCACGCCGGCAACACCGCCCAGGCCCGGCGCGCAACCTTCCGGTGCGCGCTGCAGGACCTGCCGCTTGGCGACGCAGTCCTTCGGCGGCTGGACTCCGCCGAACTTGATGGCGCCGTCGAACTCCCCGCCGCGGCGCTGCTGGTCACCCTTCCTCCCGACCTGACCCGTGCAGGTACCGACCGCCTCCCCGAGCCGGCCGGCAATGCCCTCAACAAGGACGCGCTGATGGCCACCACGCAGCGATGGTCAGAGGTCGTCGAACCACCCTGTCTCGCCGCCCCCGATCGGCATGCCCGGCGGGAGGTCGGGAGTACGGGGCATGTTGGCGAGTTCGCGCGCGAGCAGGTCCGGATCGCGAAACATCCGGCCCGTGCCGCGCGCCCAGGCAGCGTCGCTTCCCGTGCCGCGCGTGGCCGCCAGTCCGTTGGCAAGGCGCTCGACACGATCGGAGAGGATCGCCGCGATATCGGGCGCGGTTTCCCCGTCCTGCGCAGTGCGCGCCATCGTCAGAATCGTGCGATAGGCGATGCGCCGCTGCACCGCGTCGGGATGCGGGGGCACGGTCGTCGCGACCAGCCGGTCGAGCAGCGTCTCCAGCCCCGGCAGCCCCGCATCGCGCGCGTGCTGGGCATAGACTCGCGACAGCCGTGCGGGGGCCAGCAGCGTGTCGAGCGTCACCTGCGCGGCGACGTCGGTGGCCACCAGCGGGTCAAACGCGGCCGAGCCGGCGTTGCGAAACACCTCGGTGTCGAACTGCGGATCGCCGCGGCCGTTGACGCCAGAGGAGAGCACCGGCACCAGCGCGTCGGGCACGTGCAGCGCCTCTGCCGAGAGCGTCGCCATCAGCGCGTCGAGCGCGGCGTTCTGCTCGGCGGCCGACACCGGCACTGCCGGCGCCCGGCCGTCGCCGACCACGGCATATTCGAGCTGAACCCCGCCCACCAGCTTCCCCGCGGCGTCGACCTGGTAGCGGTGGAGCAGCCACACGGGCACGAACTTGCGGCGCAGGTTCGACAGCGCCTCGCCGGGGCGCAGCACCCGCGGACCATAGTTGGCGACCGCGACCCGGCGCACCTCCATCAGCCGCACCAGTTCGGCGGCCGGATCGGCACCATTGTCCCACATGCTGCCCCAGGGGCTCGGCGTCTCGGGCGAGCGGCCGTCGATGTCGGTGATGAAGCGGAGGCCGGCCTCATGGATCGCGCGGGCCTTGGCATCGGCCGCGGCGTCGGGATCCGCGCCCGGTGCCGGATCGGCGTAGAGCCAGTCCACTGCGAACTTGTCCCAGCTGCCGATCCCATCCGCATAGGCGTCCGACAGGTCGATCTGCCCGTCCGTGAGCAGGACATTGGGCCCCGGATAGTCCATCACCGAGGTGCGTCCCTGGGTGCTGCCGGCGAAATTGTGCATGAAGCCGAGTGCGTGGCCCACCTCGTGCGCGCCGAGCTGGCGGAGGCGCTGGAGCGACACGCGGACGGGATCGTTGGGCCCGCCGCGCCCGGTTTGGTCGGCACCGACCAGCCCCTCGAAGATCATCATGTCCTGCCGCACCCGCAGCGAGCCGAGCACCACCGAGCTCTTGACGATCTCTCCGGTGCGCGGATCGATAATCGCTTGGCCATAGGACCAGCTGCGCGTCAGGCGATGCCCCCAGTTGACGACGTTGTAGCGCACGTCGAGCGGATCAACGCCGGCAGGCAGGATTCGGACCTGAAAGGCATCCACCAGACCCGCGGCGTCGAACGCCTGCGACCACCAGGCGACGCCCTCGGCTAACGCGGTGCGGGTCGGTTCGGGGGCGGCGGAATCGATGTAGAAGACGATCGGCTTCTTGACCCGCGATCTGGCGGCGGCGGGATCGACCTTCTCCAGCCGGAACCGGTTGGCGAGGCCGTAGACCACGTCCTGGCCGAGCGGCGCGGCGAAGTCGAACACCTGGGTACCGTTGGCGCTGGATCGGATGTCGAAGCGCCGGGGGACGAAGCCGGGCTCGGGCAGGCGGATCAGCGAGTGGTGGACGACGAAGCTCACCTGCCGCGCATCGGGAGCGATGTTGCTGACCTCGCGGCCGGGCGTGTCGGAGGCGTAGGTCTGCACCGCCTCCATCTCAATGTTGTCCGGGAACGCCTTGACCGAGCCGGCGTCCGCCGCGCTCAGCGCATCCACGAGCTTGAACCCCTTGCCGCCGCCGGCGGGCGCATTGAGCGCGGAGGCGATGCCGACGCTGTCGCGGGTCAGGTAGTCCGCAATGTCGATCACGGTGCTGCCATCGGCATTGGTCGAGACGATGTCGGTCATCCAGGCCGTGGTGACCGGAAAGCTTTCGCGCGCGCCGCGCTGGACCTCCGCATCGCCGCCGGCGCGAAAGGCGGGATTTTCGAAGGTGACCGCGATTTTCTTCCCGTAGCGGCGGAAGGCGAGGATCTCCGTCGATCCGTTCATCGCATGGTCCAGCCGGATCGGGGCCGAACCCAGGCCCGTGCGCAGCGCGCTAGCGTAGAGGAAGCGGCCGGACACGCCATCCTTGTCGGGCGGCGGCAGCGTCAGCAGGATGCGGCCGCTGTCCTTCTCCGCCCTGACCGGGAGCAGCGGCGCCTCGCCCAGCTGCGCCCATGCCGCCGGCGCCGGCGCGATCAGCGCACTCCCCAGCGCGAGCGCCCCCAACAGCTGCCGGTGCATGCGTGTCGCCCCCATGCGCGAACCCCCTTTTTGTTGCGCTGCCGCATCAGTCGCGGCCCTCCGTCTCAGGCTAGCATCAGGACGGTTGCGCTTCCTGTCATTTTTGAACAGCTTTGCAGCGCAGCATAATTCTTTTCTGCGCCAAAGGGGAACGCCGTGCACGAATCCGTCGCGACACCGCTCGACGCCATTGACTATCGAATCCTTCAGGAACTGTCCGGCGACGGTCGCCTGTCGGATGTCGCGCTCGGCGAGCGGGTCCACCTGTCGAGCACCGCGGCGGCGCGGAGACGCAAGATCCTCGAAGAGCGCGGTGCAATCCGCGGCTACACCGCCGATTTCGATTTCGGCCAGCTCGGCCTCCACATGATGGCGCTCGTCTCGATCGAGCTCGCCTCGCAGGCGGAGCAGGCGCTCAACGAGTTCGAGACGGCGGTGGTGCGCTGTCCGTCCATGTCGTTCTGCAGCTTCGTGTCGGGCGACACCGACTTCATGATGATCGTGCATGTCCGGTCGTTCGAGGACTATGACCGCATCTACCGCTCCGAACTGTCGACGCTGCCGCATGTCGCGCGGATTCGCAGCAGCTTCGTGATGCGACGCGTCGCAAGCCGTCCGGTGCCGCCGGCCCTGCTCCAGCCGCCCGCCCCTCAGCCGGGCGGGGGAGGCGGTTCCGGTGGCCGATCGCTGCACCACGGTCTCGCACGGGTTTGAAATTGGGCGCCGGGACAGCGATCCGTCGCGCAATCATGCAATACGGCGTGAAAATCCCGTGGCATTTAGTGAGAAGCGGCGCGCCCTTTGCGATAGCTTGTTACGAAACCGAGGCTTTGTAAGGGCGGTGCTCGGGACAGTAGCCCATTGAGAGGATGTCGAACGGCCAACCACTATTGGGGGCTGTATGACGCATCTCGGCACTTCTTTCCTCTACCGTGCGGGCACGGCGCGGTTCCGCCTGGCGGTGCTGTCCACCGTCGGCGGCATGGCGCTGTCGCTCGGCAGCCAGGCCGGGGCGCAGACGACGCAGGACGCGCCGGCGTCGACGCTGCCCCAGGGCGGACCGATCCGCTCCTCCAACACCGATACCTCGACCGTCAACGAAGCCGGCGGCCGCCCGGTCGACGCGACCACGGGCGAACCGCTTTCGTCGGTAGAGGCCGCGCAGGCCGGTGATGGAGAGGTCGTCGTCACCGGAAGCCGAATCGTCCGCGACGGCTATAACGCACCGACGCCGGTCAGCGTGGTGTCCACCGCCGACATCCAGGCCAGTGCGCCCGCGAACCTCGCCGACTTCGTCAACACGCTGCCGTCGATCGCGGGCAGCTCGACCCCGGCGAACAGCTCGGGGGCGCTGTCCAACGGCAATGCCGGCATCAATGCGCTCAACCTGCGGTCGCTCGGCACCAACCGGACGCTGGTGCTGCTCGACGGCCAGCGATCGGTCGCCTCGAGCGTCAACGGCATCGTCGACATCAATACCTTCCCGCAGGAACTGGTCGAGCGGGTCGAGGTGGTCACCGGCGGCGCCTCGGCGGCCTATGGCTCGGACGCGGTCGGCGGCGTAGTCAACTTCATCCTCAACAAGACCTACACCGGTTTCAAGGCATCGGCCGAATCCGGCATCACCACCTATGGCGACACGCCGACCTACAAGCTTACCGCCACCGCGGGGAAAGCGCTGCTCGACGACCGGCTGCGCGTGATCGCCAGCGGCGAGTATTTCAAGCAGGTCGGCCAGCACACGATCGACCGCGACTGGAACAAGGGCCGGACCTTCCTCATCACCAACCCGGCCTATGTCGCCGGCAACGGGGCCCCGCAATATATCGTCGCCTCCGACGTCGGCCTGAGCCAGATGACGCCGGGCGGGCTCATCCGGCAGGTCGGGTCGAGCGCATCCGCCTATAGCGGAGCGCTCGAGGGTTCCTATTTCGGCACGATCGATCCCGCGACCGGTACCGCGTCGCTCGGGACGCTCGACTTCGGCGCGGTGAGCGCGCCGTGGATGGTCGGCGGCGACAGCGCATACACGCTGAGCAGCCACCTCGGCACCAACACGCTGTCGCCCGACGAGGAGCGCATCACCGGCTTCGGCCGGGTGAGCTTCGACGTGACGGAGAACCTCCAGCTTTTCGGCCAGTTCAGCTACAACCGCTACGAGGGCACGTCCTACTATCAGCAGTCCCGCACCCCGTCGGTGACGATCCAGGCGGACAATGCCTATCTGCCGCTGGGATTGCGGACCGAACTTGCCGCCGGGGGCTACACCTCGCTGATCATGGGCACCACCAACGCCGGCATCCCGGCGGCGGGCAGCAACAACACGCGCGAGGTGTTCCGCTACGTCGCCGGCGCCAACGGCAGCTTCCTGCTCGGCGACGGACGGTGGAAGTGGGACGCCTATTACCAGAAAGGCGTGATGAAGGCGCACGAGCTGTTGGTGAACACCTGGAACACCGAGCGGCTCGCGCTCGCCACCGATGCGGTGCTCGCGCCTGCCGGTAATGCGGCGGGAATCGCGGCGGGGACGATCGTGTGCCGCTCGACGCTTTCCGACCCGAGCAACGGCTGCGTGCCGATCAACCGCATCGGCGTCGGCGGGATCACCCAGGAGGCGCTCGACTATATCTTCACCGGCGGCCAGCCCTATCGCGACCAGACGATCAAGCAGGACGTCGGCGCGGTCAGCTTCAACGGCACGGTCTTCAACCTTCCCGCCGGGCCGCTGGCGGTCGCATTCGGCGGCGAGTGGCGGCGCGAGCAGGTCGATGGCTTCGTCGAGAGCCAGTATCAGGCCGGCTGGCAATACGGGAACTACCAGGTCAACCAGGGGTCGTACGACGTCACCGAAGGCTTCCTCGAGCTGGCGATCCCGGTGTTCGCGGGCCTCGATCTCAGCGCTGCCGGTCGCTACACTCACTACAGCACCTCGGGCGACGTCCAGACGTGGAAGGTCGGCGCCACCTACCAGCCGGTCGAGGACATCAAGTTCCGCGGCACTATCAGTCGCGACATCCGCGCGCCGAACCTCAACGAACTGTTCGCCAGCGGCACCCGTCGCACCAACACGGTCCAGATCCCGCTCGCCAACGGCAGCTTCCGCGCCGACACCTTCCTCGAGAACACCACTGGCAATCTCGAACTGCAGCCGGAAAAGGCCGACAGCTGGAGCGTCGGCGCGATCTTCAGCCCGCGCTTCCTGCCCGGCTTCGCCTTTTCCGCCGACTATTTCGATATCTCGATCAAGGAAGCGATCGGCACGATCAGCGCCGACAACACCGCGGTGCTGTGCTACAGCCAGAACGTCCAGTCGTTCTGCGACAACATCATCGTCGATCCGTCGACCGGCCTGACCCAGCAGATCAACCTCAAGCCGATCAACTTCGCGTCGCAGCAGGCGCGCGGACTCGATATCGAGACGAGCTATCGCATCGGCCTCAACGAGATTTCCTCGGGCTTGCCTGGTACGCTCGCGCTGCGCGGGCTCGTGACCCATTATATCGAGAACACCACCGACAACGGTATCAACCTGCCGGTTGATGCCGCCGGCAGCAACACCGGCAGCGGGCCGCCCAGCTGGGTCTACAACGTCAGCGCGATCTACAAGGTCGAGGGCGTGACGTTCAGCCTCACCGGCCGTGGGATCAGCGACGGCGTGTACAACAACAATTATGTCGAATGCGCGAGCGGCTGCCCCGTCTCGACTGCGGACAACCGCACGATCGCCGAAAACCACATCGACGGCGCGCTGTTCGTCGACACTTCGCTGACCTTCGACTTCCCGGCCTGGGCGGGCAAGGGGTCGCTGCAGTTCGCGATCCGCAACCTGTTCGACAAGGATCCGGTGATCGTCGGAAACGGTCCCGGCAGCGACAACACCACCGCCTATCCGCAGACCAATCGCACCTTCTACGACACGCTCGGCCGCGTCTTCCGCGTGGTCGCGCGCGTCGAGCTCTGACGGCGGCGGGGCAGAGGCCCCGCCCATATCTCACTGGCCGGTTTATTGGGGGAATACTGATGAAGAAGATGACGCTTGCCGCCGCGCTGCTGCTCGCCGGAACCACGCTGCCGCTGCCCGCGCTCGCCGATGCCAGCCCCAAGCTGAAGGGAGAGGCGGTCGCGGAGGTCGAGGAACGCGCCAAGCTGGCGCAGGAGATGGTCGATTCCGTGTTCAGCTTCGCCGAGCCGGGCTTCCAGGAGGTCCGCACCTCCGAATATATCACCGACATCCTCGCCAAGAACGGCTTCAAGATCGAAAAGGGCGTGGCCGGCATTCCCACCGCCTGGACCGCGACCTGGGGCGATGGCGGGCCGCTGATCGCGCTGGGATCGGACATCGACGCGCTGCTAGGCCTCTCGCAGGTGCCGGGTGTCCCCGAGATCAAGCCGCAGGTGCAGGGCGCACCTGGCCACGGCGAGGGGCATAATTCCGGCATGCCGCTGGTGGTGGTCGCGGCCCTCGCTGCCAAGGACGTGATGGAGAAGCACGGCATCAAGGGGCGGCTGATGATCTGGCCGGGCGTCGCCGAGGAACTGCTCGCGACCAAGGCCTTCTATGTCCGCGCCGGGCTGTTCAAGGACGTCGACGCGTCCATCTTCACCCATGTCGGGCGCGACTTCAGCACGTCCTGGGGCGAGCTGCCGGGCAACGGCATGGTCTCGGTCGAATATAATTTCCACGGCAAGACCGCGCACGCCGCCGGCCAGCCCTGGTCCGGGCGCAGCGCGCTCGACGGCGTCGAGCTGATGGACATCGCCTGGAACATGCGGCGCGAGCACCTGCCGATCACCCAGCGCTCGCACTATGTCATCACCAACGGCGGCGGCCAGCCCAACATCGTGCCGGGCGAGGCGTCGGTCTGGTATTTCTTCCGCGAGCACGACTTCCAGACGATCCGCGAGCTGTACGAGACCGGAAACGAGATCTCCGAGGCCGCGGCCAAGGCGACCGGCACCACCGTCACCCGTCGCGTGCTCGGCTATGCCGCGCCCCAGCACGCCAATCGCCCGCTCGCCGAGGCGGCGTGGAGGAACATCGCCAAGGTCGGCATGCCCAAGTGGAGCGCCGGCGACCAAGCGTTCGCGCGCAGCGTCCAGCAAGCGAACGGCTTCAAGTTGGAACCGCTCGCGACGAAGGTGACGCCGCTCTCGACGCCCGACAACCGCGGAGCCTCAACCGGCGGCGGATCGGACGACATCGGCGACATCATGTGGGCGGTTCCGACGATCACCATTCGCTATCCGTCCAACATCCCCAACGCTATCGGCCACAACGTCACCTCGGCGATGGCAATGGCGACCCCGATCGCCCACAAGGGCGTGCTTGCCGGCGCCAAGGCGCTGTCGATGACGATCCTCGACCTCGTGACCACGCCTAAGCTGATCGCCGACGCCAAGGCCTATTTCACCGACGTCCAGCTCAAGGACCAGAAGTACGACCCGGTGCTCGCCCCCGAGGATCAGCCGGCGATCCACCTCAACGCCGAGATCATGCAGCGCCTGCGGCCGGAGATGGAGAAGAACTATTACGACCCGGCGAAATACCCGACCTACCTAGAGCAGATCGGGATCGCCTATCCGGAAGACTGAGCGGAGAGGGCGGCATTGACGGCGGCCTGGCAGCCCGGGCGGTCAACCTAGTTCGGGCTCGCGCCGCGCCGGGCCATCGCTGGAATCGTGGCGCGCGTCACCGACGGCGTCGTGGCGACCAGGTCCGGTCTGCCCGGCACCAGCGGGTAGAAGCCGAGCGCGCCGAATACATACCAGGCCGACATCGCGCCCGCGTCGTCGTCCATGCCGTCGGCATAACCCTGCGGCGCGAGCGCGAAGCTGCGACCCCGGAAGGGGGCGGGGCGCTTGCCGGCGTTGGTGTAGGGGTGGTCGACCGGCTCGGTGAGGTAGCGGTGCACGAGCTCCCGCGTGCGATCCGGACGCCCGAGCGCCGCGTAGAGCCAGGGCACATGAATGTCGGGCTGGTTGGTCATGTTGTAGAGCCCGTCCGCGAAGAAGCGGTCCAGCTCGCGCAGGAAACGCTCCTTGCCAAGCGTCGCCACCATCCAGTCGAGGTCGAACACCGGCGCCCACCGATATTGCCACAGCGTTCCCTGGTAGAGGCCCCGCGCCTTCACCACGTCGGCGTCGGGTCCGAGGTTCTCGAACACCGAGCGCCACATCTTCCGGTAGGAGAGTGCCTTAGCGCGGAAGCGCTCCGCGATCGCCGTCTCCCCCAGTTCCCCCGCGAGCTCGGCGACCGCCCAGTCATCATAGGCGGCCTCGATCTGCTGGTCCGGGGTATCGCGTTGTAGCGTCTCGCTTTCGCGTACCATGCCTGCCAGGGCGGCGCGGGCATCGAAGCCGCGGATGCCGCGCCGGTAGAAGTCGAGCAGCGCGACCCCGGCATGCTCGGTGCGCACGGTCAGGAACGGCTCGGTCCGGGTCGACCAGCGCTGCTTGCCCTCGCCATAGAGTGCCACCAGCGAGCGTGCGATGTCGGCGGCGCGATCCGGGTCGAGGATCGCGATCAGCGGCATCTGCGTCCGGTAATTGTCCCATAGCGCCCAGCTGGCATAGCGCGTGGTGCCCGGCGCGGACCGATGCACCTGGCCGTCGCTGCCGCGGTGGCGGCCATCCGGATCGTCGATCGCGACCGGCGTCTGCATCACACGAAAGAGCGAGGTGTAGAACAGCGCACGCCGCTCCCGCGGCGCCTCGATGCGGACGCGCGACAGTTCCCGCTGCCAGCGCGCCCGGGTGCCCGCGAGTACCGTCGCGAACGATCGCGTGCCGATCTCCGTGTCTCGCACCATTGCCGCCGCGGCGGGGTCGACCGTCGAGAGGCCCGTGCGCACCTCCACGACGGCGCCGCGGCGCAGATCGAGCGGAAGTGAAGCCTGGCTGCCGGCGATGGTACCGGCGGCAGTGCGCGGCCTGCCGTCCACCGTGACCCGGCTCGCGCTGTGGATCGTATAGGCCCCCTCGTCGCAGACGGTGCCGGCGGTCAGAGTCGCCCGCAGGTCGGTGCCCTCGGCGGTGAGCCGGGCGGCATGACGTCGGGTATAGGCGTGCGCCGCATCGAAGCGGAGCCGGTAGCGCCCCGCCCGGGCGACGGTGAAGCGCAGCAGGCCGGCGCCGCGGGTCGCGGTCATGTCGGCAGTGATGCCGTTGGAATAGGTGACCCGGTAGTGCCCGGCTCCTGCGCGCTCGCTTGCCTTGTCGAGCGGCGCGAGCGCTCCCGAGCCCTCCGGCAGGAGCGACACCAGCAGGTCGCCGCCGCCGCCGCCACAGCCGACGCCGACCGCACGGGTGTGCGAGAAGCCGCGAAGGCTGCGCGCCGCATCGTCATAGCCGGCGTGGTTGGCAGGATCGGTATCCGGTCCCAGCTGCACCATGCCATAGGGCGCCACGGCGGCGGGCGAGAGCTGTCCGAAATCGGCGAGCGTGCCCACGAAGGGATCGACGAGGTCGACCGGCTTCTCGCGCGCGATCGCAGGTGCGGTGAACGCCAGTGCCGCACCTGCGGCCAGCAGGACGCGCTTCATTGGCCGGCCTGAACGAGGCGCGGGGACGACGGGAACGGCATGCCAGGTCCCTTCGGGTCGCACGGCGCGGGGGATCCCCCGGCATCGGCGCTCGGCATTATCGGCATTCATTCCCTCCATCAGGCGAGCAGCTGCCGCTCCTTTGCCCGGCCACCTCCCGGTGTCCAGAGCGGGCGGGCGAGCGCTGCCGGCGCTGCGCCGATCAGTGTGCGCCGAGGTGGGAGTAAGGGTCCGTCTGGCCGGCCAGCCATGGGTCCTTGGTTGCCGTCCGCATCGCGCCGAGGCGTTCCGCCAGTTTTGCCTTGATGCGGGCATGATCGGGGTCGCCCGCGAGGTTCGTAAGCTCGGCCGGGTCGCGCGCGAGGTCGTACAGCTCCTCCGCCGGTCGCTGTCGATAAGCCGCCTGGCTGCGCGCACCCAGGCGGATCGAGGGATCGGCGACGATGGCGTTCCATGACGGTGAACCCGCCACGTCGCCCGCGATCGGATAGGGGAGTGGATAGGCGAGGTTGAGGATATACTTGTACGTGCGCGTGCGGATCGCGCGCATCGGATAATACTGGTTGATCTCGTGGAAGTCGTGGCTTGCGAAGATCGCGTCGCGGGCCGGATCGTCGGCCTTGCCCAGCAGCGGGAGCAACGAGGTGCCCGACAGCTCGTACGCCGCGGGCGGCGCCACGCCTGCCCAGTCGAGCACGGTGGGCGCCACATCGGTCCAGCTGACCATCGCGTCGCAGACGCCCGGCGCGCTCCCGGCAGCGCGGACGATCAGCGGCAGGTGGATGCCGGGATCGTAGAAATTGGTCTTTGCGCCCGGAAACGGCCGACCATTGTCGCTGAGGAAGATCACCAGCGTTTCGTCCGCTCGGCCGGTCGTCGTCAGGTCGTCCAGGATCATGCCGACGCCGCCGTCCAGACGGCTTAGCGATTCATAGTATTCGGCGAGGTCCTGCCGCACGGCGGGCAGGTCCGGCAGGTGCGCCGGGATCTGGACCCGACGCGGGTCATAGCTCTCGGGCGTCACTCCGGGCCAGGCACGATCGTTGCCATAGTCGACGGCGGCGCGGTGCGGGTCGCTGTAGCCCACCGTCACGAAGAACGGCCGGTCGTCCGTCGATCGGATGAAGCTCGTGGCGGCGACCGCCAGCTCGCGAACGTCCCGGATGCCGGAGCGCTCGGGGACCAGTTCGGCTTCATAGGGAAAGGCGCTGTCCGGCCCGACGTGCTTCTTGCCGACCAGCGCCGTTGCATAGCCCGCGTGCCGCAGCAGCACGGGCAGCGTCTCGATGCCGGGCAGCAGGGACTGATGGTGCACGTCGTGGTTGAGGCCGTACATCCCGTTCTGGTGGGTAAAGAGCCCGGTGTTGATCACGGCACGGCTCGGGCTGCACGAGGACACCGCCGCATAGCCGTGGCGGAACAGGGTTCCGCCACGCGCCAGTCGGTCGATCCGCGGCGTTCGCACCGCGACGCCGTAGCAGCCGAGATCGAGCCCCTGATCGTCCGAGATCAGCAGCAGGACGTTGCGCTGCCGACGGGTGCGCCTCTGTGCCAGGGCCGGCGCAGCGGAGACCGCCGTCACGCCGGCCATGGCCTTCAGCACGTCCCGCCGCTCCATGGCGGTCAGAATTCGAATGCCGCGCTGAACCGGAACGAGCGGCCGAGGATCGGACGGGCAAGGATCGCGCCGGTGCCCTGGCCGCCGATGATGCGCGGATTGCCCTCGGTCAGGCCGATCTCGTCGGTCAGGTTGTTGCCGGTCACCTGCAGCCGGATGCGCTGCGCCACCTCGACGGAGATGCCCGCGTCGAGCTGGTAGAAGTGCGGCAGCAGCTGCAGGTTCTCCGGGTCGGAGAAGCGGTCCCCGGTATATTGCAGCGTCGCGAAGATCGAGGGACGCAGGTTGCCGATATCCACGTCGATCGCCGGGGTCACCCGCCACATCCACCTGGGCTGGCGCTGCACCCGGTTGCCGGTGTTGTCGATCGCACCATTTCCCGTGAAGAAGTCCCGGTAGGTCGCGTCGAGATAGGTGCCGGCGGCGGTGATGCTGAACCACGGCGTCGGCCGCAGGGCGCCTTCCAGCTCCACGCCGGTCGCCTTGGCGCCGCCGTTCGAGCTTACCGGCACATTGTCGATCAGCGTCGTGGTGGCGAGGCCTTCGAACTTGTTGTGGAAGACGGTGGCATAGAGGTTGGCGAACCCGGTCGAGATCTTCACCCCACCCTCGTAGGTATCGACCTCCGCGGTTGCCGCCAGTCCGGTGTCGTTGGCGATGTTCTCGGCCGTGGCCTCGCGCAGATTGTCGAACTGCGGGAAGCTGTTGCCGCGGCTGTAGCGGGCAAAGACGCCGATCTCGTCCGTGAAATCGTAGTTGGCGCCCGCCGTCCACGACCACGCATCGTTGCGGTAGCGGATCGTGCGCGGGTCGCCGAGCACGGTGACGGCATTGTCGTACAGCGTAAGGGGGTCGCCATCGAGGTCGACGTTGCCGCCCGCAACCGGCGTGCGCAGCACCGCATCGACGACATGGCGCTGCCAGCGGATGCCGCCGTCGATGCGCAGCTGCGGGGTCAGCTGCAGCTCGTCGACGGCATAGAGGGCATAGTCCTCGCCTTCGTAATGCGCGCGGACCTGAAAGGCCGGGCCGCTCGTGAAGCCGTCGAGCGTCGCCGTGCGGCCACCGTTCAGCGTCAGGTTGAGGCGTCGCGCGTTCGGTTCCGCCGCGAGCAGGACCTGATTGCCGAGCACCCAGGAGTCGCGCGACGTATAGTTGGTGTAGAAGAAGCCGGCGGTCAGCTTGTTCTTGCCCGCCGTCCATTCGGCTGCCGTGTCCGAGACGAACGACGAGATTTTCTTGCGCACTTCCCAGATGCCGGCGCGCATCACCCGGGCGTCGGCGCCGCCCTCGACCGCGCCGCCGCCGCTCGCATAGGTGAGCGCGCCGACGGCGGAGCCGGCGCCGCCCAGCGTCACCGCCATGGCGGATGCGGCGACCGGCGCCTCGACCGGCACCAGCCCCAGCGTATCCGCATTGCCGCCAAGGAAGCTGGTGCGCTCGCGCAGCCGCAGCCCGTCGGCGACTTCATATTCGAAGTTGATGCCGGTGTTGATCACCTTTGCGCCGCGGCCCTCGGCCAGGTCGAGCGTACGGCCGACCACGTTGGTCGTGATCCGCGTGTCCCGGCCCATCAGCGTGCCGGTGCCGGCATCGAAGCCGGGATAGGCGCGGATGTCGCCGTCGCTGTCGGAAATCACGGGGATCGGCAGCAGCCAGGCGCCGCGATCGTTCAGATAGCGCGCGTACACCTCCACCGATCCGCGGCTGCCGAAATCGTGATGGACATTGGCCGTGATCTGGCCGCCCTTCTCGGCGCGGAAGCCGGGATCGCGGATGCCGTTGCCTCGCGCGTAATAGCCGCCCACCATGAATCCGGTCTCGTCGTCGAGCGGGCCGGAGATCCAGGCATCGCCGCGGATCTCGTCGTAATCGGTGTAGGAGAGCTTGGCCAAGCCGTGGAGGTCGCCGCCGCCGATCCGCGGAACGACGTTCACGGTCAGTCCGGGCTGGCCGAGCGAGAACAGCGATCCCGTGCCGCCGCGCACCGCCTCGATCCGCTGCACGGTCTCATCCAGCCGGATCAGCTGCGAGTTCTCCAGGAACGACAGGGTGGGCGGCGCAAACACCGGCGCGCCGGCATATTGAAAGGTGACGAACTGGGCATCACCACCGGACGGATAGCCGCGGACGAAGATATTGGCGCCATTCTGGCCGCCCGAGCTTTCCGCCATCACGCCGGGCACCGCGCGCAGGATGTCGGCGGTGCTGTTGGGTGCCGCGCGTTCGATGGCGTCGTTGGAAAGCGCCGTTACCGCAAACGCGGCGTCCTGCCGGCGCGTGCCGCCGCCGGCGGTGCCGACGACGATGATCTCTTCGCCACTGGGCTGGCTCGTATCCACCAGCCCCTCCTCCGGCGCCGCACGCTGGGCGCTGTCCGCCGCTTGCGCTCCGTCCGTGTTCGTTTGCGCGAGTGCAGGGAGTGCCGTCATCAGCGCCCCGGTAGCGGTACCGATCATCAGTCGACGAATGGATATGGCAAGCATGTCTCATCCCCTACACTTGTACGAGCCGACTCTGATCCGGTCGGCCTTGAATATGGGACCTTCGTCCCAAGAGCTGTTATAGTAGTTCCCCCTGCTCGGGGCGATAGGTACAAGATACGAGGGCGGCTAACTGCTGCTTTTTGGCCACAGAGGAGGCGCGATCGGAGGCGAGTTCTGGATTGCTGATCTTCCGGGAAGCTTTCTTGTGGGAACGGCCGGCGCGACACCGACGGGACGGGGCGATCGTGCAGGCTCCCGCACCTCGATGATGGCATGCCGGCTTGCCGCCGCCTTCTTGGACCGGCATCTGGGCACGATTGCCGCGTCACGCTGACGAGAGGACCAGACATGAAGCTTTCGCGTTCGCTGATCGGCGGCCTGCTTGCGATCTCGGCACTGGTCGCGAGCCCGCTTGCCGCGCACCAGCAATCGCCTGCCGACCTCTACGGCCCGCTCTTCCGCGCGGTGCAGACCGGGCGCATCTTCCCGGACGGCAAGACCTTCGTCGATGCGGTGCCGAAGCGCGCGCCAGACGCCATCCTGGCAGAGTATCGCCGCGCGGCGCCGGATACGCCGGAGGCGCTGCGCGCCTTCGTGCTCGCCAACTTCGTCGTGCCGGGGGTCAACGACCGCGCGGCCGCGGACCTGCGCCGCCACATCCGCACGCTCTGGCCGACGCTCGTGCGCCAGCCCGAGCCGGTGCCGGCGGGCAGTTCGGCGCTGCCGATGCAGGCGCCCTATGTGGTGCCGGGCGGGCGTTTCCGTGAAATCTACTATTGGGACAGCTATTTCACGATGCTGGGGCTGACCGTCGACGGGCAGCAGCCGCTGGTGGAATCGATGCTCGCGGACTTCACCGACGCCATCGAGCGCTATGGCCACATCCCCAACGGCATGCGGACCTATTATCTCGGCCGTTCGCAGCCGCCCTTCTTCGCGCTGATGCTCGATCTGTCCAAGGATGCCGATCCCGCGCTCGCTGCGCGCCGGCTCGCGGCGTTGAAGCGCGAGCATGGCTATTGGATGCAGGGCACCGCGTGTCTGGATGCATCGGGTGCCTGTGCACGCGTGGTGCGCATGCCGGACGGAACGCTGCTCAACCGCTATTGGGATGATCGCCCGCTGCCGCGCGATGAATCCTATGCCGAGGACGTGGCCACCGCGCAGGAAGACCCGTCGCGCCCTGCCGAAATCCTCTACCGGCACCTGCGCGCAGGGGCGGAGAGCGGGTGGGACTATAGCAGCCGGTGGCTTGCCGATCCGCGGCGCCTCGCCTCGATCCGCACCACCGACATCGTGCCGGTCGACCTCAACAGCCTGCTGCTGATCCTGGAGGAGTCGATCGCGCGCCGGTGTGCGGCCGCGGGCGACCAGGGCTGCGCCACCCGGTTCGCCGCCCTTGCAAGCAAGCGCCGCGCTGCGCTCGACCGCTATTTCTGGGTGGCGAAGGAGGGGCGCTATGCGGATTGGGACCGTGTCGCGCGCGCCGCCACGCCGCGCCTGTCCGCCGCGATGCTCTATCCGCTGTTCGCGGGCGCCGCGTCTCCCGGGCAGGCTGCCGCCGTCGCGGCGACGGTGCGTCGGACGCTGCTCGCGACGGGTGGGCTGCGGACCACGCCGCTGCGGACCGGCCAGCAATGGGATTCACCCAACGGCTGGGCGCCGCTGCAGTGGATCGCCATCTCGGGCCTGGACCGCTCCGGCCAGCCGGAACTCGCGCGCGAGATCGCCCGCCGCTGGATCGACACGGTCGCCACCGCCTATGCCGAAACCGGCAAGATGCTTGAAAAATACGACGTCGAGGAGCGCAAGCCCGGGGGTGGCGGCGAATATCCGACGCAGGACGGCTTCGGCTGGACCAACGGCGTGGCGAGCGCGATCCTGGAGCGCTACCCGGACACCGGCGCTTCGGTCGGCGGCCGCTGAAAGGACTCCCATGCCTGCCCGCTACCTAGAGGACCTGTCCGTCGGAGAAACCTGGGAGGGCGGGCCGATCCCGATCGCCGAGGATGCGGTGATCGCGTTCGCCAAGGCCTATGATCCCCAGCCGATGCACGTCGATCCGGTGGCGGCGGCGCAGGGACGCTTCGGCGGGATCATCGCGAGCGGCTGGCATGTCGCGGCGCTGGTGATGCGCGACTATGTCGAGAGCAGCCCCTTCGGCGACACGCCGCTGCTGGGGCTCCAGCTCGACGGGCTCCGCTGGGAAGAGGCGGTGCGTCCGGGCGATGTGCTGCAGGCCCGCCGTGAGATCCTGGAGGTGACGCGTTCGCGCAGCAAGCCCGATCGCGGGCTCGTCCGCATCGGCGTCACCGTCACCAACCAGCATGGCCGCACCGTGATGCGGTACACGAACCTCGTTCAGATCTTCGCACGTCCGGATGCGGAGGCAGGATGCTAACCTAGTAGAATCCGTCCGCGTAATATCCGCTGCGCGCCTCCTCCCGTCGCAGTGGCGCGAACCTTCGCTCTCTGCGGAGCGCTTGCGGGATGCCGGAAGCCTTCAGGTTTCTTCAGGCGTCACCGCAACCGGAGGAGTTCCCATGTTCATCCACATCAAGGAGGCGGCCTACAACTGCACGCCCGAGCGTCCCGATCCTCTCTATGCCAAGAAGCTCCAGGAGCTGATCGGCGGCCAGTGGGGCGAGATCAGCGTGATGCTGGGCTACATGTTCCAGGCCTGGAACAGTCGCGGCCCGATCAAGTATCGCGACATGACCTTCGACATCGGCACGGAGGAGATCGGCCATGTCGAGATGCTGGCGACGATGGTCGCCCGGCTGCTCGAACAGTCCCCGGTGGAAGCGCAGGAACATGCCGCCAAGGATTCGATCGTCGGCGCGGTGATGGGCGGCGCGCGTGTCGACGACGTGGTGTTCGCCGCGATGAGCCCGCAGCACGCGATCGTCAGCGGCGGCGGCGCGATGCCGGTGGACTCGCAGGGCAACCGCTGGACCGCCGACTACATCGTCGCGAGCGGCAACCTGCTGGCCGACTTCCGCTTCAACGTGACGGCCGAGAGCCAGGGTCGCCTCCAGGCCGCCCGTCTCTACAACATGACGGACGATCCCGGCGTGAAGGACATGCTGAGCTACCTGATCGCCCGTGACACCATGCACCAGAACCAGTGGCTGGCCGCGATCGCCGAGCTGGAGGCCGACGGCCTGGACCAGACCCCGGTTCCCGTCACCTTCCCCAAGGAGCTGGAGCGCGAGGAATTCGCGTACAAGTACCTCCAGCATTCGCGCGGCGGCGAAAGCGCCACCGGCCGCTGGGCATCGGGCCCGTCGATGGACGGCAAGGGCGAGTTCGAATTCGTCGCCGAGCCGCCGGCCATGGGCCCGCCGCTCGAACTCGGGCCCACGGACCCGCGCCTCTACGGCACCCAGAAGGTACCGACTCCGCCGGCTGCATCCTGACGGAACGGGAGCGGCGGTTCTCTGCCGCTCCCGTCTCCCGCCTACCGGGGGGTGAGGGTGACGTGCGTGCCGCTGCCCGCCAGCGGGATCGTATAGGCCCCGCGCTCCAGCTTTGCGTCGTCGACCCCATAGGCGCGTGCGCCCGCGACCGTGGTCTCCACCAGCAGGCGTGCGGCCGGGGTGAAGCGCGTCTTGCCCGACAGCGTCAGCGTCAGCCGGCCGCTCGCGGGATCATAATCCGCCGCGTCGATCTTGCCCGCCTCCAGCGTCAGCCACAGCCCGGCCGGCGCCACGAACAGCCGCGTGCGCGCGCTGTCCTTGGGCTCGACGCGCAGCGTGCCGCCCTGCTGCTTCAGATTGCCGCCATAGGCGAGCCAGCCGAAGGTCGGGTCATCCACCAGATAAGTCGCCGTCGCATAGGCATTGCCGAAGAAGCCCATGCCATAATCGCCGGTATAGGCGTCCCATTTCATCATGTCGGGATAGGCGTGGAAGGCGGCGCTGGAGAAGCCCTCCTGGTCGATGTTGGTGATGCCGCCCATCAACCCGCCATAGGCGACGCGCAGCAGGTGGGTGTCCTTCGGGTTCGCGCGGAAGGCGTCGAACAGCGGCACCGCGTTGAGGGTCGAGCCATAATGGTGGATCTGCCGCTCGATCCGCGGGACCTTGCCGCCATAGAGGAAATCCCAGTAGCGGCGCGCATTGCCGTTATAGCCCCAGTGCGGGACGGCCGGATCATAGGCCAGGATCACCTCGCGCGTTTCGTCGGCCTGCGGCTGGTGGCCGAAATAGCGCATCCATGCATAGACCTCGGGCTGGCCGGTCGAATCCCAGGCCATCTCGCTGCCGAACGGATAGGGCAGGGTCTTCCAGTGATCGGCGCGGCCCTTCATCAGCCGTTCCATCTCGGCGGCCTCGGGCGCCATCCCCTCGCGCTTCAGGTCCTTGAGGATGTCGACGAACACGTCGCCCTCCATCTGGCCGAACTGCGCATAATGCGGCGCGTCGCGCATCATCGCGACCGTGGTCTGGTAGGCACGCTCCAGATACCAGCGCCAGTCGTGAGCCTTCACCAGGCCGGTGTGGTTGCGGGCTAGCCGGTACATCACCCAATGGCCGGCGGCGACGTGCGGATAATTGTAGGAGCGGCCGAGGTCGTCGGATTGCTTTTTGGTCCAGGCGGTCCAGTTCTTCCAGTTCAAGGCCGGGTCGTAATAGTCGCCGTGCTGCCCGGGCTCGTAATAGAACAGGCTCTTCTTGACGGCGCCCGCCTGCGGGCCGCTTGCCACCTGCAGCTTGCCGACCACCGTCTCGTTCATCATCCGCTCGAGCTTGGCGACTTCCTCCGGCACCGGATTGTTGAGCTGCTTCATCATCGCGGCGACCCAGGCGCCGGCGCCGCCCTCGTCGCTCAGCCCCGCGATCCAGACGCGGGCGTCCTGCGTGACGATGCGGTTCGCCTCGCGATCATAGGACATGACGGCCGGGCCGCGCCGGAACGGGTCGGAACGGTCGTCGTACCATTGCCGGGTAGTCGAGAAGCGGCCGAGGTCGGCGACCGCCTGTTCGAGCGGCTTGGTGATGAAGTAGCTCACCGCCTGCACGCTGTTGTCGGCATAGGTGATAGAGAGGCGCGCCCGGCCCCAGCCGCTGGCGCGCACGGCATAGCGGGCCCATCCGTTGATAGGCGCCGCCGGGGTCGCGGTGAGCGCGCCGGCGGGCTCGCTCTCTACCCGGATGACGGGCTGGGTGCTCTTCAGGAACAGCGATGCGTCCATGTCGGTCGGCACGACATAGCCGGGGATGCCGACGGCGACGGGCCGCGCCTGCTGCACCAGCGTGTTCTCGATGCCGCGGATGGAGGGCGCCTGCACCAGCCGCACACCGATGGTGCGGGTCTCGCCCGGCGTCAGGGTGATGCTGGTTGGCGTGTTCCACTGCTCGCCGGCGTTCTTCCATTCCTTGTCGGCAAAGCCCTTGCTGGCGACCGTCCAGTCGTAGAAGCCTTCCGAGGTCTGGCCGCGCGGGCTGCGATCGGTGAAGATGTCGCCCGGTTCGGCGTGGGCGGCCTCTGCGATCGGGCGATAGGCCTCCAGCGGGGTGCCGCGCTCCGGAATCACCAGCAACGCCGGCCCCTTGCCGTTCAGGCGGGTCACCTGCAGGTAGCCGGCGTCGCGGCCGATATAGGGGTCGACGAAGCTCGCCTGCGCATGGGCCGTGTCCAGCTCACGGTCGGTGATGATGTTGTCGAACACCATCGGCATGCCGAGGCCCCCGATCTCGACGGGCGTGCTGCCGGGGTTGGTAAGGGTGAAGCGTAGCGCGACCGCCTTGCCCTCCGTCGCCCAGCGCCGCTCCACCTTCAGCGGAAAGCCCGCGCCCATGCTGGCGGTGATGTCGGCGGCCGCGAGCGTGCCCGGCCGCGCAGCGAGCTTGCGGATCGGTGCACGCTTCTTGGAGGAGGCGAAATCCTGCCATGCGCCGCCGGGCGCGCGCAGCCGCAGGTTGAGGTCGCCGAGATGGACATAGCCGTCCTCCGCCCGCTCCGCCGCCCGCGCGCCGGGCACGAAGTCGAACGCAGGCTCGGCGTTGGGGGACAGACGCGCGAGCGTCCCCGTGTCGCTGCGCAGCTCCATGCGGAACTCCGCAGTCCGGTACGCGGTGCGCGCGATCGGCTTGGCGACCTTCTTTACCGGCTTCTCCTGCGACCAAGCGGGCTGCAGGGCCGGGACCAGCGGCACGGCTGCTAGCAAAGCGACGAGGGGCAGGGTACGCAGGACGTGCATTGGGTGGGGCTCCTAGTCTGCGGCGGCGGGCTGCAGGTGTATTCCCCAGCATGAAACCAGCCGCACCTCGGTACGTCAAATACATTATACGATGTTGGAGCTACCATGAGGATGGCACCGGTTGACGCCGCTAAAAGCCCGCCGTAATCGTATACCGTATTTCACGGGAGAGGCATGTGATCGAGAGCAGCCGTAGGGAACTGCTGGTAGGGGCAGCCACGTTGGTCTTCGCAGCGCAGAGCGCGAGCGCGATGGCGCGGGTGGCGAATCCGGGCGCGTCGCTGCTGCCCGCCAAGCCCAAGCCGCTACCGCTTGCGGCCGTCCGGCTCAAGCCGTCCGACTATGCGACCGCCGTCGAGGTCAACCGGGGCTATCTGCATCGGCTCGATCCCGATCGCTTTCTCCACAATTTCCGCAAATATGCCGGGCTCGAGCCCAGGGCGCCGATCTACGGCGGCTGGGAGAACGACACGATCGCCGGCCACACGCTTGGCCACTACATGACCGCGCTGGTGCTGACGTGGCAGCAGACCGGCGACCCGGAATGCCGCCGCCGCGCCGACTATATCGTCGACGAACTCGCCGAGGCGCAGGCCGCGCGCGGCACAGGCTATGTCGGTGCCCTCGGGCGCAAGCGGAAGGACGGCACCATCGTCGACGGGGAGGAGATCTTCCCCGAGGTGATGAAGGGCGACATCCGTTCCGGCGGCTTCGACCTCAACGGCAGCTGGTCGCCGCTCTACACCGTGCACAAGCTGTTCGCGGGCCTGCTCGACATCCACGGCGCCTGGGGCAATCCCAAGGCGCTTCAGGTCGTCACCGGCCTGGGCGGCTATTTCGAGCGGGTGTTCGCGGCCCTCGACGACGCGCAGATGGAGAAGCTTCTGAGCTGCGAGTACGGCGGCCTCAACGAGAGCTATGCCGTCCTCTATTCGCGCACCAACGACAAGCGTTGGCTGAAAGTCGCGGAGCGGCTCTACGACCACCGCGTGCTCGACCCGCTGGTCGCGGGCGAGGACAAGCTCGCCAACTTCCACGCGAATACCCAGGTGCCAAAGCTGGTCGGCCTGGCCCGCCTCCACGACCTCACCGGCAAGCCCGAGCAGCGCAATGCCGCCACCTTCTTCTGGAAGACGGTGACGCAGCATCACAGCTATGTGATCGGCGGCAACGCGGACCGTGAGTATTTCTCCGAACCCGACAGCATCGCCAACCACATCACCGAGCAGACGTGCGAGCATTGCAACACGTACAACATGCTCAAGCTGACGCAGCAACTCTACCACTGGCAGCCCGACGGCGCGCTGTTCGACTTTTATGAGCGCGCGCACCTCAACCACGTCATGTCGGCGCAGAACCCCAAGACGGGCGGCTTCACCTATATGACGCCGCTGATGACGGGCACGAAGCGCGGCTATTCGGACCCGAACGACGATCCCTTCTGGTGCTGCGTCGGCTCCGGCATGGAAAGCCACGCCAAACATGGCGAGGCGATCTTCTGGGAGGGTGAGGGCGGCCTGATCGTCAACCTCTACATCCCGGCCGAGGCGCAGTGGCAGACGCGCGGCGCGCAGGTCGCGCTGGAAACCAGCTATCCGTTCGAGCCCGGTGCGCGCCTGACGCTCGCGGCGCTGAACAAGCGCGGGCGCTTCCCGATCGCGCTGCGCGTACCCGGCTGGGCAGGCGATACCGTGCAGGTCACCGTCAACGGCCAGCCCGTCACCCCCGCGATCGGCAACGGCTATGCCGTGGTCGACCGCCGCTGGAAGGCGGGCGACGTGGTCGCGATCACCTTCCCCCTGGAACTGCGGCTCGAATCGGCGCCGGGCGACCAAAACACGGTCGCGGTGGTGCGCGGGCCGATGGTGCTGGCAGCCGATCTCGGTGCGGGCGAAGGCGAATGGCAGGGCGCGGATCCTGCGATGGTCGGCGAACAGCCGCTCGCCGCCTTTACCCCGGCGCAGGGCCGCGCGACCTATGCCACCAAGGGGCTGCTGCGTCCTGCAGACCTGACGTTCGTGCCCTTCTACTCGCAGTATGAGCGGCGCAGCGCCGTCTACTTCAAGCGCTTCAGCGAGGCCGGTTGGAAGAACGAGCAGGTCGCGTTCCTCGCGGAACAGGCGCGCGTGAAGGACATTGCCGCCCGCTCGGTCGACGTCATGCACCTGGGCGAGATGCAGCCGGAGCGCGACCACAATCTTACCTCGGAAATCTCCTATCCCGTCTCCTACCGCGGCAGGAACGGCCGCGACGCGCGCTCGGGCGGCTATTTCGAATTCTCGATGAAGACCAAGCCGGGCCCGCTCGTCCTGCAGGCCAGCTATTGGGGCAGCGAGCGCGCGCGCGACTTCGACATCCTCGTCGACAATGTGAAGCTCGCCACCCAGCATCTGGAGAACGACCAGCCGGGCAAGTTCTTCGACGTCGAATATCCGCTTCCCGAGGCCCTTACCAAGGGCAAGCAGAGCGTGAAGGTGAAGTTCGTGCCGCATGACCGCAGCAGCGCTGGGCCGGTGTTCGGCGTCCGCCTGTTCACCGCGAAGCCCGGCGCGACGACGTGAGCGAGACCACGCCCGCCGACACCGTGCCGATGACGCTGGACGAGGTCCGCACCCTGTCGCGCGGCGTGCTGTCCGGCGCCGGCCTCTCCGCCGATCATGCCGCGGCGGTTGCCGAGACTCTGGTCGCCGGCGAACGCGACGGCTGCGGCTCGCACGGCGTTTACCGGCTGCTGGTCGCGACCCGCAGCATCGCCACCGGCCGTGTGTCGAAGGACGCGGTGCCGGTGGTCAGCGAGCCCGCACAGGCGCTGGTGCGGGTCGATGGCGGCGGCGGCTTTGCCCAGCTCGCCTTCGAACGCGGCAAGCCGCTGCTGGTGGAAAAGGCGCGCAAGTTCGGCATCGCCGCGCTCGCGCTCAACAACGTTGTCCACTTCGCCGCGCTCTGGCCCGAGGTCGAGGCGCTGACCGAGCAGGGGCTGGTGGCGCTCGCCTTCACCCCCAGCCACGCCTGGGTGGCGCCGGCGGGCGGTACCGAGCCGGTGTTCGGCACCAACCCGATCGCGTTCGGCTGGCCACGGCCGGGCCGCGAGCCGTTCGTGTTCGACTTTGCAACCAGCGCGGTCGCGCGCGGCGAAATCGAGCTCCACCGTCGCGCGGGCAAGCCCGTGCCCGACGATTGGGGCTATGACGCCGACGGCAATCCCACCACCGACGCCGCGGCGGTGCTCTCGGGCGCGATGCGGACCTTTGGCGGGCACAAGGGGTCGGCGCTCGCCGCGATGGTCGAGCTGATCGCCGGGCCGCTGATCGGCGACATGACCAGCAAGGAATCGATGGCGGCCGATGATGGCGCGGGCGGATCGCCCCTGGGGGGGGAGCTGGTGCTCGCGATCGACCCGGCGGGCTTTCTGGGTGCGGGCGTCGCCGAGCATCTCACGCGGGCGGAAGCGATGTTCGAGGCAATCGAAACGCAGGGTGCGCGCCTGCCGGGATCCCGGCGCTATGCCGCGCGCCGGCGCAGCCTGGTGGAAGGCGTGCGGGTGCCCGCGTCGCTCCACGCCGATCTGATGGCGCTGGCACAGGGGGGCAAGGCTTAGACATGCGCAAGGTACGGTTTCTGCTTGGGGCAGCGTTGATGATGGGCCAGCTGGCGGCGGTGGAGGCGGCGGTTGCCGCGGCCCCGGCACAGGCGGCGGCAACCCAGACTGCCGACCAGCAGTTCGAGGCGATCTATACGGCCGAATGGGAATGGCGAAAGCAGCAGTCCGCCCCCAATGAGGACAGCCCCGCCGGCGCGGCCAAGCGCCTGCCGGACGTCGGCCCCAAGATACAGGCCGAAAAGCTTCAGCGCTGGGAAGCGACCGAACGGGCGCTCGCCGCCATTGATCCGGCCACGCTGTCGCCTGCCAACCGCGTCAACTTCGCGGTCTACAAGGGGCAGATCGACGCGCTCTTGGCGGAGCAGCGCTACCGCGAATATGAAAAGCCGCTCAACGCCGACACCAGCTTCTGGGGCGACATCGCCGGCTGGGCGCGCGAGCCGCTCGACAACGAGACCGCCTATCGCAATTACATCGCGATGCTGCGGGAGGTGCCGCGCTATTATGACCAGCAGATCGCGAACATGCGCGCCGGCCTCAAGCGCGGCTTCACCCCGTCGGCGATCACGCTGAAGGGCCGCGACCTCGGCGTCGCACAGGTCGCCGAGGCCAAGACGCTCGACGACCAGACCTTCTACGCGCCGTTCCGCAAGATGCCCTCCACCGTTCCGGCGGCGACCCAGGCGGCGCTGCGCAAGGAGGGAGAGGCGGCGATCCGCGAGGCGGTGGTGCCCGCCCACGCCAAGCTGCTCAAATTCCTGCGCGCCGAATATATCCCCGGCGCCCGCAAGGAGCTGGACGCCTACCACCTTCCCGGCGGCAAGGCGTACTACCAGTCCAAAATCCGCGAGTTCACCACGCTCGACAAGACGCCGGACGAGATCCACGCGATCGGCCTGTCCGAAGTCGCCAAGATCCGCGCGCGGATGCTGGAGGTGAAGCAGCAGGTCGGCTTCCAGGGTGACCTGCCGGCGTTCCTCACCTTCCTGCGCACCGATCCGCAGTTCTACGCCAAGACCCCGCAGGCGCTGCTCGACCGCGCCGCCTGGGTCGCCAAGACCTTTGACGGCAAGGCCAGCCAGTATTTCGGCCGGCTGCCGCGCAGCCGCTTCGCGATCAAGCCGGTGCCGGACGAGGTCGCGCCCTTCTACACCGGCGGGCGCGGCGGACCGGGCATCTACCTCGTCAACACCTACAACCTGCCGGCGCGCCCGCTCTATTCGATCCCGGCGCTGACCCTGCACGAAAGCGCGCCGGGCCACGCCTTCCAGATGCCGCTGGCGGCGGAGAACACCAGCCTGCCGGCGTTCCGCCGCGACAGCTATATCTCTGCCTATGGAGAGGGCTGGGCGCTCTACTGCGAGGCGCTGGGCGAAGAGATGGGGATGTACGACACGCCCTATGACGTGTTCGGCATGCTCAGCTACCAGATGTGGCGCGCGGCTCGGCTGGTGGTCGACACCGGCATCCACACCAAGGGATGGAGCCGCGAGCAGGCGCAGAAGTACCTCCACGACAACACCGCCATGGCCGATCACGAGATCACGACCGAGGTCGACCGCTACATCGCCTGGCCGGGGCAGGCGCTGTCCTATTACCTCGGAGAGCTCGCGATCCAGGAAGCGCGCGCCAAGGCCGAACAGGCGCTCGGCCCCAAGTTCAACATCCGCAACTTCCATGACGCGGTGCTCGAGCTCGGATCGGTGCCGCTGCCGGTGATGGCAGCGCGGGTCGACCAGCTGATCGCGGAAGGCGGCAAGGGGCCGTACCCGGACGAGGAATAACATGCGCGCGGCTCGGTCGGTCGCGCTCGCGGCGCTGCTCGCAGCGGCGTGGCCGGCCGCCGCGCAACAAGGCGTGCCGGTGCAGAGCGCCGGCAACCCAATCCTCGCGGACGGGCGCTTCTATTCGACCGATCCGGCGCCGGTGGTGCTCGACGACACGCTCTACATCCTCGCCGGCCGCGACGAGGCGCCTCCAGACGTCAACGACTTCATCATGAACGAGTGGCAGCTGCTTGCCACGCGGGCTCCGGCCGCGGGTGCCTGGACGCACTATCCGGCGGTCGCGACGCCGGAGGGCATCTTCCAATGGGCGGAGCCCGGCCGCGCCTATGCCGGGCAGATCGTGAAGGGCCCGGATAACCGCCTTTATCTCTACGCGCCGGTGCTGGAGGCGAACACCGACGCCAAGGACGGCTTTGCCATCGGCGTCGCCGTGGCGGACCACCCGACCGGCCCCTGGGTGGACGCGCACCCCGCCGGCCCGATCGTGTCGCAGCGCGTGCCCGAACCCAACACCATCCAGAACATCGACCCGACCGTGCTCGTCGACGACGACGGCCGCGTCTATCTCTATTGGGGGACGTTCGGGAAGCTGCGCGGCATCGAGCTGGAGCGCGACATGGTGACGCCCAAGGGGCGCCCGATTGCGGTGACGGCGCTGACCGGCTTCTTCGAGGCGCCGTGGCTGATGAAGCGCAAGGGCATCTATTACTTGCTCTACGCCGGCAACAATGCCGGCCCGGACTCGCCGTGCACGCCGACGCTCTACCACGCCTGCATCGCCTATGGCACCGCGCCGACGCCGCTGGGCCCCTGGACCTATCGCGGCACCGTGCTGAAGCCGGTGTCCTCCACCACGTCGCATCCGGGTGCGGTCGAGTATCGCGGGCAGTGGTATCTGGCCTATCACACCGCCGATGGCGCGGGCGGCGGTCACTTCCGTCGCAGCGTCGCGATCGACCGGCTGGAGTGGGACGACAGCGTCAGCCCGCCCGCGATCCGCCCGCTGGTGCCGACCCGCAGCCCGCAGCCGGTGCCGCCGCCCGGCCGCAACATCGCCCCGGCGGCCGTCCCCGCCGCCTCGAACGAGCCGGTTCCCGTGCGCTATTGGCTGCGTGCGCTCAACGACGGCGCCACCAGGGCGTCGCCGCTGCCGCCAGAGATGTGGGGCAGCGCGAGTCCCGGAAGCCCGCCGCAGCAGTGGATCGAATACCGCTGGCCCGATCCCGTGACGGTGGAGGAATCCCGCATCTGGTTCTTCGCCGACCGACAGGCCGGCATCGCGCCGCCCGCGACCTGGCGCATCGAATATTGGGACGGCAGCTGGAAGCCGGTTCGGCGCGCCGACCGCTATGGCACCGCCGTCGGTGCCTTCCAGCGGACGCGCTTCGCTCGCCTCCGGACCCGGTGCCTGCGTGCGGTCTTCCAGGCCGCGCGTGTGGACGGAACGAACCGGGCGATGGCGGTGCAGGAGTGGGAAGTGCTCACCTCTCGGCCGACGCGGGTCACGCCGCCCGCCGGCACGATCGCTCCCTGCGACCCTCGCGGGTAGCGGCCGGTCGGCGTAACGGCCGATCGCGCATGCCGCTCCGGAGCTTCCGTGTCGCCACCTAGCCAGCTTCGGGATGCACGCGGAAAGTGAGCGAGCCTGTCCGCTGCATGCCCGACAGCAACTCGAGGAAAAAAACATATCGCGATAAAGAAACCGTCTGGACATGTGCTGGTGCGTTCTCCATATTGTTTATCGCAATAAGGATCTTTCGCAGGAGTCAGCATATGTCCGTCGACGTGAAGTATCGCACCTCCGCCACCGCTACCGGGGGCCGCGATGGCCGTGCCCGTACCGCGGATGGCCGCCTGGAAGTTCAGCTGGCGACGCCCAAGGAACTCGGCGGCGCCGGGGGCGAGGGGACCAATCCCGAGCAGCTGTTCGCGGCGGGCTATGCTGCCTGCTTCCTCGGCGCGCTGAAGGTCGCGGGCCAGCAGCTCAAGGTGCGAGTGCCGGCGGAGACCAGCATCACCGCGACCGTCGGCATCGGCCCGCGTGCGGCGGGCGGCTTCGGCATCACCGCCGATCTGGAAGTGACGCTGCCCGGGGTCGAGCGCGCCGATGCGCAGAAGCTGGTCGAGGCCGCGCACCAGATCTGCCCTTATTCGAATGCCACCAGGAACAACGTGGACGTGGGCCTCAGCGTCGCCTGAGCGCGGTCCCATCGAAGTCTCTTGCGGGCGGGGTGGCGACACTCCGCCCGTTTTACGTTCCATTGCTGCTGCCCGAACGCGATTGCGTAAAACTGGGCGCTGCCATATGTCCGAGTAATACGGACGCGCACTTCGCCCGGCCGTCGTGCACCCCATGAGAGGGTGGGAACCAGGCTGCGGTCTTCAGCTGCGGCAGCAAAGGGAGAGACGACCCATGATCCGGACCCTCCGTCGCGCAGCGCTTGCGCTGATGCTTTCGGCGGCGCCGCTCGCCGCAGGCGCCCAGACCGCTCCTGGTCAGAGCGCGCCCAGCCAGCCGCCGGCCGCCGGCACCGCCACCGTCTCGATCGCGGGCAACCAGCCCGGGCCGACCTATGACCGCCGCATCTTCACCCAGTTCGCCGAGCATCTGGGCCACGGCATCTACGAGGGGCTGTGGGTCGGCAAGAACTCCAAGATCCCGAACACCAACGGCTTCCGCAACGACGTGGTGGCGGCGCTCCGCAACCTTTCCGTTCCGGTGATCCGCTGGCCGGGCGGCTGCTTCGCCGACGAATATCACTGGCGTGAGGGCATCGGTCCGCAGAACAAGCGCCCGATCAAGATCAACACCCACTGGGGCGGCGTGACCGAGCCGAACACCGTGGGCACGCACGAGTTCTTCGAGCTGCTGCGCCAGGTCGGCGCCGAAGCCTATGTCGCCGGCAACGTCGGCAACGGCACCCCGCGCGAAATGGCGGAGTGGGTCGAATACATGACCTCGCCGGCCGGCAGCCTCGCCGACGAACGCGCGAAGAACGGCCACAAGGCGCCCTGGGCGGTGCCGTTCTTCGGCGTCGGCAACGAACTGTGGGGTTGCGGCGGCAACATGCGGCCCGAGTTCGCGGCCGACGAGACCCGCCGCTACGCGACCTTCATCAAGGCGCCGGCCGGCACCAAGATCATGAAGATCGCGGCAGGCGCGAACGTCGAGGACTATAACTGGACCGAGACGATGATGCGGGTGGCGGCGCCGCAGCTCGACGGCGTGTCGCTCCACTATTACGTCCATCCCGCCGGCGGCTGGCCGCCGCGGGCACCTGCCGTCGACTTCGACGAGAACGGCTGGGCCGATGCGCTCGCCGGCGCGTGGCGCATGGACGAGCTGATCACCAAGCACAGCGCGATCATGGACAAATATGATCCGCAGAAGCGCATCTTCCTGGCGGTCGACGAATGGGGCGCCTGGTATGCCCAGGATCCGGGCACGCACCCGGGCTTCCTGCGCCAGCAGAACACGCTGCGCGACGCGCTGATCGCCTCGATCCACCTCGACATCTTCGCCAAGCATGCCGACCGCGTCCGCATGTCGGCGATCGCGCAGATGGTGAACGTGCTGCAGGCGATGATCCTGACCGACGGCGGCAAGATGGTGCTGACGCCGACCTACCACGTGTTCGAGATGTACAAGCCATGGCAGGACGCGACCGTGCTGCCGATCACGATCAACACGCCGTGGTACAACAAGGACCAGTTCACCATGCGTGCCGTCAGCGGTTCGGCGGTGCGCGGCAAGGACGGCAAGGTCCACATCGGCCTGTCCAACCTCGATCCGAACCAGGCGAACACCGTCACCGTCAACCTGGACGGCATCACTGCTTCTTCGGTGACCGGCCGGGTGCTGACCGCGCCCGCGATCAACGCACACAACACGTTCGACGCACCCGAGGTGGTGAAGCCTGCCGCTTTCAACGGCGCGCAGGTGAACGGCGGCACGCTGACGGTGACGCTGCCGGCCAAGTCGGTGGTCGTGCTGGAACTGCAATAACCTGCGGCCTTGTGCCCCTGCGCAGGCAGGGGCCCAGGGCCACAGGCGTGACGCATAGAAACCCTGTGCTCCTGCCTTCGCAGGAGCACAGGCGGAGGAGAGGATACAATGCTACGGTCGCTTCTGATAGGAGCCGCGCTGGTGCTGGGCGCAGCCGCCGCGACGGCGCAGCAGGCGCCCAGCCTCAACGCGCGGCTGACCGGCGACCTCGTCCCCACCCACGATCCCGTGATCGCGCGCGAGGGCGATACCTACTACGTCTTCGGCACCGGCCACGGCGATCGCCTGGTCGAGACCAAGCACTCCCCCGACCTGATCCATTGGAACGCGGGTGCGCCCGTGTTCACCAAGATGCCTGCTTGGGCGTCCAAGGCGGTGCCCGGCACCAACGGCATGTGGGCGCCCGACATCGCGTTCGTGAACGGCCGCTGGCGGCTCTATTACTCCGTGTCGACCTTCGGCTCGAACCGCTCTGCGATCGGCATGGCGACCAATGCCACGCTGGATCCGAAGTCGCCCAAGTTCGCCTGGCGCGACGAGGGCCTGGTGGTGCAGTCGATGCCCAGCGACGACTTCAACGCCATCGACCCGAACTTCGTGGTCGACCGTCAGGGTCGCCACTGGCTGTCGCTCGGCAGCTTCTGGAGCGGCATCAAGCTGTTCGAGCTCGACCGGAAGACCGGCAAGCTCCTCCACCCGAAGGAAAAGCGCTTCTCGATCGCCCGCCGCATGGCGCCCGCGGGCGCGGCGGCACCGGTGGAGGCGCCCTTCATCGTGCCGCATGGCGACTATTACTATCTGTTCGTCTCCTACGACTATTGCTGCAAGGGCGTGAACAGCACCTATTACACCGTGGTCGGCCGATCGAAGGAGATCACCGGGCCCTATGTGGGCAAGGACGGCAGTGCCTTGATGCAGGGGCAGGGCACGATCTTCCTGCGCGCCGACCTGGAAGAGAAGCAGCGCTTCCGCGGCCCCGGCCACCCCGGCTGGCTGCACGACAAGGATGGCCGCGATTACGTGGTCTACCACGCCTATGATCGGGAGAAGAACGGCGCGCCGACGCTGCGCATCGCTCCCGTGACCTGGGGCGCCGACGGCTGGCCCGTCGCCGCCCAATGACCTCCTCTCGCCGAATCCAGGGAGCCGACATGCTTCATCTCGACCGCCGCCTCTTCCTCGCCGGTGCCGCCGGCAGCGTCGCTGCCGCCCAGGCAGCAGTCGCCGGCGTGCGCGCGCCCGGTGCCGCGGCCGCGGCCCCCGTGCCGGTGAACCCGCTCGTCAAGCAGCGCGCGGACGCGCAGGTGTTCCGCAACACCGACGGCTATTACTATCTGACCGGCTCGGTGCCGGAATACGACCGGCTGGTGCTTCGCCGCTCGCGCACGCTCGCCGGCCTCGCGACCGCCGAGGAGCGGGTGCTGTGGCGGCATGAGGCCACCGGCCCGATGTCCGGCTTCCTCTGGGCGCCCGAACTCCACCTCTTCCAGGGCAAGTGGATCATGTATTTCGCAGCCGGCCCCAGCGGCGGCGGTGAGGACGTGTTCCGCATCCGCACCTATGCGATCGTGTGCGACGGCCCCGATCCGATGACCGGCAACTGGAAGGTGCTGGGCAAGTTCGAGTCGCCCTTCGACGGCTTCAACCTCGACTCGACGATCTTCGAGCATCGCGGCGTCTCCTATTTTTGCTGGGCGGAGCGCGAGCCGGGGATCGAGACCAACTCCAACCTCTATTTGGCGCCGCTCAAGACCCCGCTGACGCTGGCGCGCAAGGCCGTGCGCCTGACCGTGCCGACGCTCGACTGGGAGATCCGCGGGTTCAAGGTGGCCGAGGCGCCAGCGGTGCTCGCGCGCAACGGCCGCCTGTTCATGACCTATTCGGCAAGCGCCACCGACGATCGCTATTCGCTCGGCATGCTGACCGCGCGCGACGACGCCGACATCATGGACCCGAAGAGCTGGGTGAAATCGCCCCAGCCGGTGTTCGTGAGCTCGGAGGTGACCAGCGTCTACGGTCCCGGCCACAACAGCTTCACCGTCGACGAGCAGGGCCGCGACGTGCTCGTCTACCACGGCCGCGATTACAAGGCGATCACCGGCGATCCGCTGTTCGACCCGAACCGCCACACCCGCGTCCAGCGCATCTACTACCGCGAGGACGGCACCCCCGATTTCGGCATCCCGGTCGGCAACGGCCCGGTGCCGGATCGCTTCTCGCCCGCAAATGCGCCCAAGCAGTTCGTGCGGCACGACGGCGATCGCGTGGTGGTGGGGCAGGGTTCGATTCCGTCCAGCCAGTTCCGCAGCGTCGAGAGCATGGCAGGTTCGGGCGCCATCGCGCTGGCGCCCATCGACGTGACCGACCGGGTCCTGTTCGCCGCCCCCGACGGCAGCGTCCGTCTGGCCCAGCCGCTGCGCGACCGTCAGTTCGTGCTTCGCAGCAGCTTCGTGCGCGAGGCGGTCGACCGCGACACGGTGCGGTTCGCACTCGCCGGTCGTCCCAATATGGTACTCGCCCATGTCGGCGGCGAGCTCCGGCTCGTGGCGCGCGCCACGCGCGGCAACACCCAGAACAGCGTCTTCCGCGTCAGCTGACGCGGAAGTTTCGCCCGCTTTTCTCTCCTGACCCTGCTGGCCCCGCACGGCTCTGCCGTTGCGGGGCCAGTGCTGCGTGACTTTCGGGCAACGCTGCCCGCTTGCTGTGCAGCGGCCTTGCGAATGCAGCTTGCCGTCGCCCAGCTGTTGCCGTAATTTTGTAGGAGTAAAGTTTCGATCAATTACGCCCGGTCGCCAAGCCCGGCGAGGGGAGAGGCACATGGCTTTCAAGCCCATTTTCTTGCGTACCGCGTCCGTCGTTGCCCTGGTGCTGGCGCCGCCGGCCTTTGCACAGACTGCCGCGGACGACGCATCGCAGACCACCGGCACCGTAGCCGACCCGGTCGGCTCCACCCCCGACGAGGACGCGGGCGGCGAGATCGTCGTCACCGGCGTGCGCGGCAGCATCGTCGGCGCGCTTAACGTACGTCGTGAATCCATCCAGATCGTCGACTCGGTGGTGGCCGAGGACGTCGGCAAATTGCCCGACAATAACGTCGTCGAAGCGCTCCAGCGCATCACCGGCGTGCAGATCACCGACCGCGCCGGCGGCGAGGCGGCAGCGATCAGCATCCGTGGCCTGACCGACCCGCTGACCACGCTCAACGGCCGCAATATCTTCACCGCGGCCGGCACGTCGTTCGCGCTGCAGGATATCTCCGCCAACCTCGTCCGGCAGATCGACGTCTACAAGACGCGCTCGGCCGACCAGATCGAGACCGGCCTCGCCGGCCAGATCGACGTCAAGACCCGCCGCCCGCTCGACTTCGACGGCTTCGCGATCTCGGGCCTCGCCCGCGGCATCTACAGCGAGCTGGCCGACGAGATTAATCCGAACGTGGCGCTGCTGGTCAGCAACCGCTGGGAGACCGGCATCGGCGACATCGGCTTCCTCATCAACGGCAGCTATTCGCAGTACAAGTATCGCAACCAGAACCTCCAGGCGGGCGCGATGGTGCCGTTCGCGACGGAAAACCCGACCGCCGGAAGCGGCCTGACCCCGCTCGAGCGCATCTTCCCGGGCGATCGCAACCAGAACTGGACGCCGGGCCTCGACGCCGGTCTGCCCACCGCACCGGGCTCGACGCTCAACATCAACGGCGTCGATGTCCCCTACTATCTGTCGCGCGACGCGGTCATCAGCTCGGACCTGTACGGCGAGCGCAAGCGCCCGTCGGTCAACGCAGCCCTGCAATGGGCACCGAACGATCGCTCCGTCTACACCGCCGAGTTCTTCTACACGGGCTTCCGTGGCAAGACGCTCAACAGCCTCCACTTCAGCTTCGCCGACTGGTGGGGTGACATCGAGAACCCTGCGTCGAGCTTCGAGCTGTACGAAGGCACCAACATCATCAAGTCGCGTCGCGCCGGATCGGTTGCTGGCTTCAACAGCGGCGATTATGCCACCAACAAGACCGACAGCTTCGTCTATGCCCTGAACGGCGCCTGGGACGTGGCGGACCGCGGCAAGATCACCGCCGACGTCGCATACCAGAACAGCAAGAACCAGACCTCGTTCTTCGCCATCCGCACCGACCGCGGCCCGCTCGACCTCGACGTCGACTTCAACGCGGGCGGCGGCATGCCGTCCTACAGCTTCGCCAATCAGGGAGTCCTGACCGACGCCTCCGCCTGGACGGTCGGCAACCTGTTCGACAGCGGCACCAAGAACACGGGCAGCGCGCTGACCGTGATGCTCGACGGCGAGTACAGCTGGGACGAGGGCTTCCTGCGCCGCATCAAGGCGGGCTTCCGCTACGACAACCGCGATGCCGACAGCTTCGTGCGCGATCAGGGTGCGGGCGGGCTCGGCGTATCGCTGGCGGATTTCGCAGTAGGCACGCCGTTCACCAACAGCGGCTTCTTCGACGGTCGCGCCGACATTCCGACCAGCTGGGTTCTGGCCGATCCGCGCACCATGGACCACGATGCCGTGCGCCGGCTGTACCAGACGGTCGCCCCCGGCCTGCTGCTCTCCGACCAGCTGAGCTTCGGCAAGGTCTTCGGCATCAACGAGATCACCACCGCCGCCTATGTCGTGGCGGACGGCGAGATCGAAGTGTTCGGTCGCCCCCTGCAGATCCAGGGCGGCGTGCGCTATGTCATGATCGACACCGACTATGACTATTTCGATCGCGGAAACGACTTTGCCCGCACGTCGGTCTCGACCGGCTCGGAGAAGTTCTTGCCGTCGTTCACCGCGCGCTATGGCATCACCGACAATCTGCGCCTGCGCTTCAACTATGGCGAGACGCTGCGCCGTCCGGCCTTCGGTGACCTGAACCCGAACCGCGTGCTGACGGGCGACCTGTCGCGCATCGGCTTCGGCACGGGCACCTCGGGCACGGCGACGCTGGGCGCGACCCACTCCAAGAACATGGACCTGGCGCTGGAGTGGTATTTCGAGCGCAACAGCGCGATCTACGTGACCGGCTTCCGCCGCGAGATCGAGGGGCTGGTGGTGCCGCTCACCATCCGCGAGTTCATCCCGGACAATTACCTGCCGCGCAACGACACCTATACGGAGAACTTCAACATCACCCGGCCGGTGAACGCGTCGAACGGCGTGCTGAAGGGCGTAGAACTGGGGCTCACCTACTTCCCGACCTATCTGCCCGGCCCGCTCGACGGTCTCGGCTTCACCGGCAGCGCGACGATCCTCGATTCGGAGCAGACGATCCCCGTCACCAACACCGAAGGGGAAATCGTCGGGGAGACCAACTCGTCGTTCTTCGGCGTATCGAAGCTGTCGTACAATGCGACGCTCGCCTACGACAACGGCCCGATCGGCGCCCGCTTGTCGTACATCTGGCGCAAGGGCTTCCTACAGCGCAACGAGGGCCGGTCCTTCGCCAATCCGATCGGCGTGTGGCGCAACCCGGAGCAAAGCCTGGACCTGCAGCTCACCTGGCGCGTGACCGACGATATCGGCGTGACCTTCGACGCGGTGAACCTCACCAAGGCGAAGCAGCAGGAATATTACAAGTTCGGATCGGTGGGGAACAAGGATCAGTTCAACACCAACACGCTGCTGATCGATCGGACCTTCGCGCTCGGCGTGCGCTTCTCGATGTAAGCTGCAGGCGGGGGAAACCCCGCCGATGCATCAATCCTTCAGGGGGTCGGCATTGCCGGCCCCCTTTTCGCGTCGGCTAGTCCCGTGCGACGCACTGCGTCGGGGCACGCCCTTCGGCCTCGAACCGCGCGTCGCGGCCCTTGCCGCGCAGGGTCATGCCGCTGCCGGCGTACCAGATTCCCGATGCCGGTCGCTGGCCCTCCAGCACGCCCAGCGTCCTGCCACCCTCGCGCAGCGTCACCGTGTCTGCGCGATTGTCGAACGTGGCGACCAACCGGGTTCCATCCTTGCAGCGATAGCGGGCGGTGACGCGCGCCGGCAGATCGCGCACGACCGCCTCCGGCGCGTTTCCCCAAGGCTCTGGCGCGCTGCCGCCGCAACCGGCGAGCAACAGCGCCAGCGCGGCAGCAGTCGCGGTTCGGATCACGGCTCCAGTGCGGTCCTGTCGGTATCTTCGAGATCGTCGTCCTCGGCGAGGTCGTCCTCGTCGAAGTCCTCCTGGAGCTCGTCCTCCTGCTGATCGTCGGGATCGATCAAGCCGTCGTCGTCATCGTCCTCGCTGCCGAGCTCATCGTCTTCCATGAGCAGGTCGTCGTCGTCCTCGTCATCGTCCTCGCCGAGGTCCGGCTCGATGTCCGTCAGCATGGTGCCGTCCGAGGGGCCTTCGCTGGTGACTTCCAGGATCTCGGCGCGCTGGCTCTCGTCATAGCCTTCTTCGTCGTAGCTGTCGCCGGAGCCCAGCCCCGGTACCTGGTGACCACCCATGGTTCGCTCCTTTGTCTGGCCCATCAGGAAACTGGACCTCCAAGGCGCGAACGGCGGGCGCGCCCGCGTGTTCCCGGACGACGGCGCGATCGGGGCGGCGACGCGGAAGAGCGTGCCTGCGGTATACTCCTGGCCGGAGGGTGCAAGGGGCTGTTCCCGCACGGGTTGCAGGCGTATTCACGCCCATATTCATACCCCTACAGGATTCCCCATGCTCGACGTTCCCATGACCCAGGTGCCGCTCGTCTCGCTGGCCGACCAGCAGAACGATCCGGAGGGTTTCGCACAGGCGTTCGGCGGCTCGTTCGAGCGCTTCGGCTTCGCCATGGTCGCGGACCACGGCATCGACCCGGCGCTGATCGATCGCGCCTGGGCTCTGACCGAGGAGTTCTTCCGGCTGCCGGAGGACGAGAAGCGCACCTATCATACGCCCGGCGGTGGCGGCGCGCGCGGCTACACGCCGTTCCGGACCGAGATCGCCAAGAACGCGAAGGTCACCGACCTCAAGGAATTCTGGCACATCGGCCGCGAACTGCCGGCCGGCCATCGTTTCCGCGACGTGATGCCGGACAACATCTGGCCGTCGGCGCCCGCGGGTTTCAAGGAAACGTTCCTTGAGCTGTTCGCCGCCTTCGACACCGCCGGGCTCAAGCTGCTTTCGGCGATCGCGCGCTACCTGAAGCTGGATCCCAACTGGTTCGAGCACGCGGTGAAGGACGGCAATTCGGTGCTGCGCCTGCTCCACTATCCGCCGATCCCCGCCGACGCGCCGGGCGTGCGCGCAGAGGCGCATGAGGACATCAACCTCATCACCCTGCTGCTTGGGGCCGAGGAAGCCGGGCTGGAACTGCTCGACAAGGACGGCGACTGGCTCGCGGTGAAGCCGCCGGTAGGCGCGATGGTCGTGAACGTCGGCGACATGCTGCAGCGGCTGACCAACCACGTGCTGCCCTCGACCACCCACCGCGTGGTGAACCCGGCGCCCGAGCGGCGCGGCAACTCGCGCTACTCGATGCCCTTCTTCCTCCATCCGGCACCCGATTTCCTGATCGAGACGCTGCCGAGCTGCGTGGGCGAGGGCAATCGCTACCCGGAGCCGATCACCGCGCACGACTATCTGCACCAGCGGCTGGTCGAGATCGGCCTTCTGAAGAAGTGATGCGACGCGCCCCCGTTCGGTGACGGGCGCGCGCTCCGCCTCCGCGGTCCGGCTCACACGCGGTAACTTTTGCAAAGTTTTCTGGTTGTGCCGGGGTTGTTTATACCACGGCCCCTCCGCTAACGCCTGCCGCTCCGCCGGGACGTGCCCGGCGGCGAAATGGAAGAGGCAGGCATGACGGAACCGCTACGCGTCGCGATCGCAGGACTTGGTACGGTCGGCGCGGGCGTCATTCGTCTGCTGGACGCGAACGGGGCGTTGATTGCCCGCCGCGCCGGCCGCCCGATCGAGATCGTGGCCGTGTCTGCGCGGGATCGCGCCAAGGATCGCGGCGTCGACCTGTCGCGCTTCGACTGGGTGGACGACACCGCCTCGCTTGCTGCCGACGCGCGGGCCGATGTGGTGGTGGAACTCGTCGGCGGCGCCGACGGCCCCGCGCTGACGCTCACCCGTGCGGCGCTCGCCAATGGCAAGAGCGTCGTCACCGCCAACAAGGCGATGATCGCGCACCATGGCCTCGAACTCGCCCGCGCCGCCGAAGGGCGCGGCGTCGCGCTCAAGTTCGAGGCGGCGGTCGCAGGCGGCGTGCCCGTCATCAAGGGGCTGCGCGAGGGGGCCGCGGCCAACGAGATCGGCCATGTCTATGGCATCCTCAACGGCACCTGCAATTTCATCCTGTCGAAGATGGAGGCCGAGGGCCGCGACTTTGCCGAGGTGCTGGACGAAGCGCAGCGGCTCGGCTTTGCCGAAGCGGACCCCAGCTTCGACATCGATGGCGTCGATGCCGCGCACAAGCTGTCCATCCTGGCGAGCTTCGCCTTCGGCACCCGCCCGGCCTTTTCGGATGTCGCGATCACCGGCGTGCGCCACGTACTCGCGGCCGACATCGCCGAAGCGGCGACGCTCGGCTATCGGGTGCGGCTGGTGGGCGTGGCGGAGGCCGGCAAGAACGGCCTGTTCCAGCGCGTCCACCCGCATCTGGTCCCGCTCGACCATCCGCTGGCGCACGTCACCGGCTCGCTCAATGCGGTGGTGGCCGAGGGCAATTTCGTCGGCCGGCTGTTCTTCCAGGGCCGCGGTGCCGGCGACGGCCCGACCGCCAGCGCGGTCGTGGCGGACCTGATCGACATCGCCCGCGGCGAGTTCGGGCCGCCCTATGCGGAACCGGCCGAGGCGCTGGCCGAGCAGCCGGCGGCGCCCACCGGTGAGCGCCGCGGCCGCGCCTATCTGCGGCTGATGGTCGCCGACAAGGTGGGCGTGCTGGCGGAGATCGCGGCGGCGATGCGCGACGCCGGCGTGTCCATCGAGCGGCTGATGCAGCGCGGCGCCAATGCCGACGGCAGCGTGCTGGTGGCGATCGTCACCCACGAAGGTCCGGAGCGCGCCGTCGCGGCCTCCCTCGATCGCCTGCGCGGCTCCCCCAGCCTGGTCGGCGAGCCGATGTGGATGCACATCCTGGAGAGCTGAAGGCGCCATCGCCGCACCCGCCTCATTTCCTCGTCATGCTGACGAACGTCAGCATCCAGGAGGTGAGAGCGCAGCGGCAATGGATCCTGACTTCCGTCAGGATGACGGTAGGGGGGCGTTCGTGCCTCTCCTCGTGCTCCTGCGAAGGCAGGAGTCCAGGGTCACAAGCACCGCTGACTGTTGCTCTGCTTGGCCCTGGGACCCCGGCTTGCGCCGGGGTGCGGCCCGCCTTGCGGACGCGGTGTGCTTCGTTCTAATCCGCGAACGGCCGGTCGATCGCGTGCTGCGGCTGGGTAAACCACGCCGCCCCCGTCTCGGTGACGTGGAAATGATCCTCCAGCCGCACGCCGAAGCGATCCGGCACGACGATCATCGGCTCGTTGGAAAAGCACATGCCGGGTGCAAGCGGCGTCCGGTCGCCGCGCACCAGATAGGCCGGCTCGTGGATCGACAGACCGATGCCGTGCCCGGTGCGGTGCGGGAGGCCCGGCAGGCGATAGTCCGGGCCGAGCCCTGCCGCCTCCAGCACGCGCCTTGCTGCCGCATCGACGCTCTCGCAGGGCGCCCCCGGCACCACCGCGTCGAACGCCGCCTGCTGGGCTTCCTTTTCCAGCGACCAGATGCTGCGTACCTCGTCCGGTACCGCCCCGAACGCATAGGTACGGGTGATGTCCGAGTGGTAGCCCTCGACCAGGCAGCCGGTATCGACCAGCACCAGCTCACCCTCCTGCAGCCGCTGCTCGCCGGGAAGTCCGTGCGGAAAGGCGGTCGCGCGCCCGAACTGGACGATGCAGAAGCTCGATCCCGCCGCCCCGATCGCGCGGTGCGCGGCGTCGATGAAGCGGACCACCTCGCTCGCGGCGATGCCCGGGCGCAGGATGCGCGCGGTGCGGCGATGCACCTCCAGCGTCATCGCCTTGGCCTGGGCAAGCAGTGCCAGTTCGGCCGGTGACTTCACCATCCGGCAGCCGTCGATCGCGGGGGCGCCGTCGAGCAGCCGAACGCTGCCCGCCTTCGCCCGCAGCCGCTCGGCCCATTGGAACGGAAACAGCGGGTCGACGCCCAGCTTCGTGATCCCGGTGGCCGCAAGCGTATCGGCGAGCAGCGCGATCGGGTCCTCGTCCTCCTCCCAGAGCCGGATATCGGCGTCGATCGCGAGGTCGGCCTCCAGCGTGCCCAGCTCGAATGCCGGACACAGCAGCACCGGGCGGCCGCGCGCCGGCAGCAGCATCGCCACCAGCCGCTCGCTCGGGCCCCAGGGCACACCCGCGAAATAGCGCAGCGTCGCGCCCACGTTGAGAAGCAGTCCGTCCGCACCGGCCGCATCCGCCAGCGTCCGGGCGCGCTCCAGCCGCACCTGTCGCTCCGCGCCGCCGATCGGTGCGGCGCGATCCGCCCAGGGTGCGATGGCTGCGAGTTCGGCCTCTGCGCTCGATCCGCCGATGGTCATGGCTGTTCTTCCTTGTTCAAAACCGTGCGAGGTCGAAGGGCGCCAGATCGACCGGTGGACGCTCGCCTGCGACCAGGGCTGCGACGAGCTCGGCCGTGATCGGCGCCAGCGTCAGCCCCAGATGCTGGTGGCCGAATGCATAGAGCAGATTGTTCGCGCGAGGCGAGCGGCCGATCGCGGGCAGATAGTCGGGCAGGGTGGGGCGCGATCCCATCCACCGGCGGAAGGGCCCTGTGATGGGGAGGCCGAGTGCGCGGACGTGCTCTTCCAGTCGCTCCCATTTGCGGGGGTCGGGCGGCGCGTCGGGGCTGCCCAGCTCGACGAAGCTCGCGGCCTGCACGCGATCGGCATAGCGGGTGACGATCATCGACCGGTCCTCGAACACCAGGGGCGGCAGGTCCGCCGGCCAGCGATCGGCGGCGGCGCGAATGTGATAGCCGCGCTCGGCGATCATCGGGGCGGCGTGGCCGGTCGCCTCCATCAGCGCGCGCGAGCCGATGCCGGCCGCCACCAGCACCAGTTCGGCCGGGTGCCCGGGGACCAGCGCCACGCCGTCGATGATCCGAAGGCGCGCCCGTGTGCGGACGATGCGGCCGCCTGCCCGCGTGAACGCCCGTTCGAGCGCCTGCGCCAGGGTCGAAAGGTCGCGGATCTGGCCGCTTCCCGAGAAGCGGATGGCGCCGGCAACCGGCGCCTGGGTCACCGCGCCGATCGCCGCCAGCTCGGCCGGAGTCGCATCCCGAAACTGTGTCGTGCCCGTTTCGGCCGCAGCCCAGGCGGCACGCCCGGCGTGCGCCGTCTCGGGCGTCTCCCAAAGTACGAGATGGCCGTCCTGGACCAGCAGTTCGGGGGCGCCGATCGTCGCCGCCAGCCGCTCCCAGGCGGGCATCGCCTCCTGCAACAGGCTGCCGAGGGCGGCGCTGCCCAAGGCGAACCGGCCCGGAGTCGATCGGCTGACCAGCCGCAGCGCGAACGGCAGCCAATCCGCGATCCGGCCGAGCGGGAGGTCGAGCGCGCCGCCGCGCACGAACAGGCGCCGCGGCGCCGACCGGATCGCCGCCGGCGAGGCGAGGGGCGCCACCTGCTCCGTGGCGATGTGGCCGGCATTTCCCCAGGAGGCAGCCGTGTGTGCGGCGTCCGGCTCCAGCAGCGTCACGGAATGACCGGCACGTGCCAGCGCCACGGCGCATGCCAGCCCCACGACGCCTCCCCCGACCACATTCGTCGCACCCACGCCCGTTCTCCTGTTGCGGCACAGCGATCTCTATCGTATACGGTATATGTCCGCAACGAGAAGAGAATGGTTCCGATGATGGTCGATTGGAAGGGTGTGTTCCCCGCCGTGACGACGCAGCTCCGTGAGGATCTGACGATCGACTTGGGCGAAACCCAGCGGGTGGTGGACGACCTGATCCGCGACGGGGTGACCGGCGTAATCGCGCTCGGCACCGTGGGCGAGAACAACTCGCTGATGTTCGAGGAAAAGCAGCAGGTCCTCTCCGCGATCGTGGAGGTGGTCGCCGGCCGCGTGCCCGTGCTGACCGGCGTCTCCGAATATGATCAGCGCCGCGCCACCCGCTATGCCCAGGCGGCCGAAAAGATCGGCGCCGACGGCCTGATGCTGCTCCCGCCGATGGTCTATGTGCCCAAGGCCGAGGAACTGGTCGCGCACTTCCGTGGCGTGGCTGAGGCGGTGAGCCTGCCGATCATGCTCTACAACAACCCGCCGGCCTATCGCACCGTGATCGACCGCGGCGTGCTCGCGGCGCTCGACGATGTGAAGAACATCGTCGCGGTCAAAGAATCCGCGCCCGATACGCGCCGCTTCACCGATTTCCGCAACGAGTTCGGCGAACGCTTCGTGCTGTTCGCGGGCCTCGACGACGTCGCGCTCGAGGGCCTGTTCCTGGGTGCCAAGGGCTGGGTGTCGGGCCTTACCAACGCCTTCCCGCGCGAGTCCGTCGAGCTGGTGCGCGCCTTCGAGCGCGGCGACCCTGCCAAGGCGCTCGAGATCTATCGCTGGTTCATGCCGCTGCTTCATCTCGACGCGGAGCATGACCTGGTGCAGACGATCAAGCTCGCCGAGCAGGTGATGGGCCGCGGGTCGGAGCGCGTGCTCCCGCCGCGCCAGGTGCTGACCGGCGAACGCCGTGCAGAGGTGATCGCCATGGTGGAAAAGGCCGCGGCGACCCGCCCGACGCTCGACATCGCCAAGGCAGCCTGACACGAGACACCCATGCGGCACACCTTCTTCTGTATCGACGGCCACACCGCCGGCAATCCCGTCCGCCTGGTCGCGGGCGGCGCGCCGCTGCTGAAGGGGGCATCCATGTCGGAGCGGCGCCAGGACTTCCTGGCCCGCTTCGACTGGATCCGCACGAGCCTGTGCTTCGAACCGCGCGGGCACGACATGATGTCGGGCGGGTTCCTCTACCCGCCGACGCAGGCCGATGCCGACATCGGCATCCTGTTCATCGAGACGTCCGGCTGCCTGCCGATGTGCGGCCACGGCACCATCGGCATGGTCACCTTCGGCCTGGAACACGGCTTGATCCAGCCCGCCACGCCCGGCAAGCTGCGCATCGAAGTGCCGGCCGGGGTGATCGACGTCGCCTATGAGACGCAAGGCGACAAGGTGACCGCGGTGCGCATCACCAACGTGCCCGCCTATGTCGCGGCGACGGGCATCCAGGTCGATCTGGAGGGGCTGGGGCCGCTCAGCGTCGACGTGTCCTATGGCGGCAACTACTATGCCATCGTCGAGCCGCAGGGGGCCTATACCGGCCTCGACGATCTCGGCGCCTCGCGGCTGGTCGAACTCAGCGCCCGCCTGCGCGAAGCGATCCGCGAGAAGTTCGAGCCGGTCCACCCGCTCGATCCCACCATCCGCGGCGTCAGCCACATCCTGTGGGCGGACAAGCCGCGCGGCGAAGGCGCCGATGGGCGCAATGCCGTCTTCTACGGCGATCGCGCGATCGACCGCAGCCCCTGCGGCACCGGCACCTCTGCGCGTCTCGCCCATCTCGCCTCCAAGGGGCAGCTGAAGACCGGCGAGCGCTTCGTCCACGAAAGCTACATCGGCAGCCGCTTCATCGGCCGGGTGGAGGCGGATACCGCGATCGGCGACCAGCCGGCGATCATTCCCTCGATCGAGGGATCGGCGGTCGCCACCGGCTTCAACACGATCTGGATTGATCGCACCGATCCTTTCTGGAAGGGTTTTCAGGTCAAGTGACCTTGGTACCCGCAGTCGAACGGCGGCGGGCGAGCCATGCCCTTCCGGAGGTTCCCCGTCGATGAGCATTGTTGTCCGCACGCTCTCCGAACAGGTTTTCGAGATTATTCGCGAGCGGATCATCACCGGGGTGCTCCAGCGCGACGTCCCGATCCGGCAGGATGCGCTCGCTAACGAGCTGGGCGTCAGCAAGATCCCTCTGCGCGAGGCGCTGGCCCGGCTGGAGCAGGAGGGGCTCCTCACCAGCCAGGCCAACCGCGGCTATTTCGTGCGGCCGATGTCCGCGATCGAGGCCGACGAGATCTTCGCGCTCCGGCTGGTGCTGGAGCCGCCGGCCGCAGCCCGCGGCGCCGAGGGCGCCGACGACGCGGACCGCGCCGCCACCATCGCTGCCTTCGAGGCACTGGACAGCGCCGCCAGCAACAATCTCGCCAGCGTCGCCAGCTGCAACCGCAGCTTCCACACCGCGCTCGTGCGCCCGAGCGGCCGCCTGCTGACCACCCAGCTGGTCGAGCGGCTGACGGTGCTGTCGGAACGCTATGTCATCGCGCACCTCAAGCCGGCCGGGCGCGAGGACCGGGCGCACCTCGAGCACCGCGACCTGCTCGATGCTTGGCTTGCAGCGGACGGGCCGCGGGTGGAGGCGCTGCTGAGCGCGCATATCCAGGCAACGCTGGACGATCTTCGCGCCGAATTCGGCTCGGAATTGTCCGGCTAAGACGAAAAACGAGGGGGGAGAGCCGATGTTCGGGCCGCGTAAATCGATCCACACGATGAGCAGTCAACAGGAGGGGCACCGGCTCGCCAAGACGCTGAGCTGGCCGCACCTGATCGCGCTGGGGGTCGGCGCCATCGTCGGCACCGGCATCTACACGCTCACCGGCGTCGGCGCCGAGCGTGCCGGGCCGGCCGTGATCCTCGCCTTCGCCATCGCCGGGGCGGTCTGCGCCTGCGCGGCACTCGCCTATGCCGAGATGGCGACGCTGATCCCGGCTGCGGGCAGCGCCTATACCTTCAGCTACACCGCCATGGGCGAGGGAATCGCCTGGATCGTCGGCTGGAGCCTGATCCTCGAATATTCGCTCGCCTGCTCGACCGTCGCGGTCGGCTGGTCCGGCTATCTCGTCGGCTGGATCCAGGCGGCGGGCGTGACCCTGCCGCAGGCGCTGCTGGTGGGGCCGCATGATGGCGGCATCATCAACCTGCCGGCCGTGCTGGTCGCGCTCTCCGTCATGGGCATGCTGATCGCCGGCACGCGCGAGAGCGCGACGCTCAACATCATCCTGGTCATCATCAAGCTGGTGGCGCTCAGCGTGTTTGTCGCCTTTGCGCTGCCCGCGTTCCAGGCCGACAATCTCCAGCCGTTCATGCCCTACGGCTTCGGCAGCACCGAGGTGATGGGAGAGAAGCGGGGCGTCATGGCCGCCGCCGCGATCGTGTTCTTCGCCTTCTACGGCTTCGACGCGGTGGCGACCTCGGCCGAAGAGGCGAAGAACCCGGGCCGGGACCTTACCATCGGCATCGTCGGCTCGATGCTGGTGTGCACGATCATCTACATGGCCGTCGCGGTCGCAGCCGTCGGCGCGCTCCCCTATACCGCGCTTGCCAACTCGCCGGAGCCGCTCGCGCTGGTGCTGCGCTCGCTCCAGCAGCCGGTCGCCGCGCACCTGATCGCGCTTGCCGCCGTGGTGGCGCTGCCGTCGGTGATCCTGGTGATGATGTACGGCCAGAGCCGCATCTTCTTCGTGATGGCACGTGACGGCCTGCTGCCCCGCGGCCTCGCCAAGGTCAGCCCGCGCACCGGCGCCCCGACGTTGATCACGCTGGTGACGGGCGTCTCGGTCGCAGCCGTAGCCGGCTTCTTCCGCCTCGACGAGATCGCGGAACTCGCCAACGCAGGCACGCTGGTCGCGTTCATCGCCGTCGGCGCCTGCCTGATGATCCTGCGCCGCCGTTTCCCGGAACTGCCGCGGCTGTTCCGCTGCCCGGCGCCCTATGTGGTCGGCACGCTCGCGATCCTCGGCTGCATCTACCTGTTCATCAGCCTGCCGAGCTCCACCATCACCCGCTTCTTCCTGTGGAACGTCATCGGCCTGGTGATCTACTTCGCCTATGGCCGCCGCCACAGCGATGCGCGCGAACCGGTACCGGTCGCGGGAGCCTGAACCCGGCGCGGCGCACCGGCGCCGCGCCCAGGTCTCCGGCGTCGGTGCCAGGATCGTGCGGGAGGTGCGGGGATACCGCACCTCCCGTTGTCGTTTCAGGCGCCGGGATGCTTCTTGGCGATCGCCCCCAGCAGGTCGTCGAACGCCTTCACGAACTGCGCGACCCCGTCTTCGACCAGCCGCTGGGTGACGCCGTCCAGGTCCAGGCCCAGCCGCTCGGCTTCGGCGAGCACGCGGCGCGCGCCGTCCAGGTCGGCGGTGAGCGTGTCGGCGACGACGCCGCGCTCGCGGAACGCGTCCATCGTCTTGGGCGGCATGGTGTTGACGGTGTCGGGGCCGATCAGCGCGTCGACATAGAGCGTATCCGGGTACGCCGGGTCCTTGGTCCCGGTGGACGCCCACAACAGCCGCTGCGGCTGCGCGCCCTTGGCGGCCAGCGCCTGCCAGCGGTCGCTCGCGATGAAGTCCTGGTACCAGGCATAGGCTGCCTTGGCGTTGGCGATCGCGACCTTGCCGCGCAGCGCCTTCAGCGCCTCCGCCTGCGGATCGCCCTCGGCAACGCGGGTGTCGATCGCCTTGTCCATCACCGCGTCGATGCGGCTGACGAAGAAGCTCGCGACGCCGGCGATGCGGTCGATCGGCAGCCCTTGCGCGGCGCGCTGTTCCAGCCCGGCGACATGCGCCTCGGCCACGCGCTGGTACGCCTCCAGCGAGAACAGCAGCGTGACGTTGACGTTGATGCCGGCCGCAACCGTCGCCGCGATCGCCGGTGCGCCCGCCGGCGTGCCCGGGATCTTGATCATCAGGTTCGGGCGGTCGACCGCGGCCCACAGCTTCTGCGCCTCGGCAATGGTCGCATCGGTGTCGTCGGCGATGTAGGGTGACACTTCCAGGCTGACATAGCCGTCCTTGGCATCGGTGCGGTCGTAGACCGGGCGCAGCGTGTCGGCCGCAGCCTTGATGTCCTGGATCGCCAGATGCTCGTAGCGGTCGATGGTCGCGGCACCCGGATGGGCGGCGTCATAGGCGGCCAGCGTCGCGTCATACGCGTCGCCATAGCCCATCGCCTTTTCGAAGATGGCGGGGTTGGAGGTGACGCCGGTCAGCCCGTCCTCGGCGACGAGCTTCTCCAGCCCGCCGGCCTCCAGGAACTTGCGATCGACGAAGTCGAGCCACGGTGCGGTGCCCTTGGCGCCGAGATCGTTGAGCAGCCCCATTTACCTGTCCTTTCAGCCTGCGCCGGCCCCCGCGGGGCGGCTTTGGTAGCGCTATGCCGCCAGCCGCCGCAAAAATCGACTCACGCGTGCAGTGCCAGCTTCGCAAGCGGCCGCCCGACCAGTCCGGCCACCAACGCAGCCTGGATCCCCTCCACCAGCGGCAGGCGGGAGAGCGGGGCCACCAGCCGGTCGCGCAGTGCCGGAATGACCCGGCTGTCCGATTGGTAGACCGGCGTGAGCAGTGCGGTCAGCGCCTGATAGAGCGCGACGTGTCGCTGCCGCATCGCCACCGTGCGGACGAGTCCTGCCTCCACCGTCGCGGCGCCGCGCAGCCCCTGCCGCAGCGCCCAGGCATCGAGCAGCGCCATGTTCGCCCCCTGACCCAGCTGCGGGCTTGCCGAATGCCATGTGTCGCCGATGTGGATCAGGCCCGTCGCCGCCGGCTTCGAGAGCGTGCGGTGCGCATAACGCGCCACGGCGAGTTGGTCGGGATGATCGATCTGGGCGAGCAGCGGCTCGGTCGCCGGCCACAGCGCCCGCACCTCCGCCTTCCACGCCGCCAGTCCCGCCGTGCGCCACGCTTCCAACCGGTCGAGACGCAGCGACCAGAACAGCGAGGCCTCGGCGCCGCCGCCACCGGCGCGCGTGCCCGTCGGCAGCACGCCGACCATCCGGCTCGCCCGGTCGTAGCGCTGCTCCAGCGTGCTCAGGGACAGCGAGGTCCCTTCGGGCCAGGCGAGGCTCGTCCACAGCGCGCCATAGGCGAGTTCGCGGCCCGTTGGCGGTGCCAGCGGCGTGCGGCTGCCCAGCGCGTCGACCACCAAATCGAATTTTGCGCTGCGGGTGCCGCCTTCGAACAGCAGGCGTCGCCTGCCGTCGCCTGCCGGCTCACTGCCGGTCACCGTCCGGCCGGTCTCGATCGGGATGCCGGCCGCGACCGCAGCATCGAACAACACCCCGAACAGGCTCGCGCGGTGAATGCCTAGTCCGAAGCGCTCGCCCTTGAGAGCCCGATAGGCGACGTCCAGCACGACCCTGCCCTCGGCCGTGCACCCGAGTAGGCGATCGACGCGGGCACCCCGGGCCAGCACTTCCTCCGTCAATCCGAGCTCCCGCAACACGGCAAGCCCGGTCGGCTGCAGCATCAGCCCCGATCCGATAGGCTGCGGCGTCGCGAACCGCTCGAGCAGGGTGACACGATGGCCGTCGCGTGCGAGCAGCAGCGCCGCGGCAAGGCCGGCGGGGCCGCAGCCCGCTATCGCGATCGTCCGCGCCGTCATCGTGCCAGGTCCAGCGCCATCTGCACGCCCGGCGTCGCGGGATCGGGCAGGGGGCCGAGGTTGGAGAGGGTGACGCCCAGCAGCCGCACCCCCATCGGCAGCGGATAGAGCCCGCGCACCAGCTCGACCGCGATCGCGTGCAGCGTTTCCCGGTCACCGACCGGATCGGCCAGGCTGCGGCTGCGCGTCAGGGTGCGAAAATCGGCGAAGCGGATCTTGGCGGTGACGGTACGGCCGGAGCTGTGCGTGCGCTCGCACCATTCCCAGACATCGTCGGCCATGGCGCGGATGCCGTCCTCCACTGCCTCGGGCGTGATGAGGTTGGTGGCGTAGGTGGTTTCCGATCCCGACGACTTGCGGACCCGGTCCGGCGTCACCGCGCGGTCGTCCTGACCGCGGGCGACGCGATGATACCATTCGCCCGACTTGCCGAAGTGGGCGCGCAGCCACGGCAGTTCCTTGGCGCGGAGGTCGGCACCCGTGCGGATGCCCAGCCGCGCCATCTTCTCGGCCGTGCGCGGGCCGATGCCGTGGAAGCGCCCGACCTCCAGCCCGCCGACGAACGCCTCGCCCGCGCCCGGCGGGATCACGAACTGGCCATCGGGCTTGTTCGCGTCCGACGCGAGCTTGGCCAGGAACTTGTTGTAGGAGATGCCCGCCGACGCGGTGAGGCCGGTCTCCTCCTTGATGCGCCGCCGGATCTCCAGCGCCGTCTCGGTCGCGGACGGCAGCCCGGCCAGGTTCTCGGTCACGTCCAGATAGGCCTCGTCCAAGGACAGCGGCTCGACCAGCGGTGTATAGGCGTGGAAGATCGCGCGGATCTGCTGCGATACCTGGCGATAGACGTCGAAGCGCGGCCGCACGAACACCAGCTCCGGGCACTGCCGGATCGCGCGCGCGGAGGGCATGGCGGAGCGCACGCCGAAGCGGCGCGCCTCATAGCTGGCCGCCGCCACCACGCCGCGCCCGCTCGAGCCGCCCACCGCCACGGGCCGCCCGCGCAGCTCCGGCGCGTCGCGCTGCTCCACCGACGCGAAAAAGGCGTCCATGTCGACATGGATGATCTTGCGGGTCATGGCACGGGAACAGGATAGGAACAAACGCACCTGATGTCACCCGCGAACCGTGGCCGTTTCTCCCATGATGGTGCCGGCAGCGGAACCGCAGCAACCCCGTACCCCGGCGAAGGCCGGGGTCCAGTTGGGGGGTCGGTCGAGGCGCGTGGCACATCGCGACGGCACCGCAACTGGGCCGCGGCCTTCGCCGGGGTACGGATAAGCTCCTGCTACGGTGTCACCCCAGCGCCGACTTGCGCTCCGCGCTCGAATAAAATGCCCGGTGCGTCGCGATAGCGAACCTCGCCAAAACGCCGGTAGCCGAGTTTCTCCGCCACGCGCACCGATGGCAGGTTGTCGGGATGGATGAGGCACACCGTGCGCTTCGCTTTGTGCACCTCGGCCATCCACGCATGCGCCGCCTGCACCGCTTCCGTCGCGTAGCCCCTTCCGTGGGCAGCCGATACCAGGATCCAGGCCGCCTCCGGAAAGGGATCGAAGGATGCGCCGAATCCGCGTGCGAAATGGCCGATCCCGACTTCGCCCAGAAAGCGCCCGCCGTCCTTTGCGCGGACGGTGAAGATGCCATGGCCAAAGGCAGCCCAGTGGCCGATGTTGCGCAACAGCTTGTTCCACGCATCCTCGCGGCCGAGCGGCTTGCCGCCGATGAAGGCCATCACGCTCGCATCGCTCAGCATCGCGCAGCTGTCCTCGAAGTCCGCGAGGGTGGGCCGCGCAAGGAGGAGACGTTCGGTCTCGATGACCGGTTCGCCGCGCGCTTGGGTGCCTTCCATCGATCCGTCTCCCCTCAAGCCTGCTGGTCGTGCTTGTCCTTCTTGCGCTTGCCGAACAGCAGCTTGCGCTCCAGTTCCAGCCGCAGCGCGGCGTAATAGGCCTCCAGGAACTCGCGATCGTAGCCCTCGTCCGGGTTGCGGCCGAGCTTGGTACGGATGGTGCGCGCGACCATGAACTGGTCGTGCCGGTCGTTCCGGCGCAGAACCTCCTCCAGCTTGTGCAACTCGAACGCGCCATAGGCGGCGAGTTCGTGCGGCGCGAAGCGATAGCGGTCGCCCTCCAGCGCGGCGGGATCGAGCAGCTCCGCGCCGATCTGCCGGCGCTCGTTCTCCACCACCCAGGTTCCCGCCACCAGGTCGCCCGCGCGCATCCGGTCGCGGTTGAACAGCAGGAAGAACAGGAACAGGCACGCCCAGCCGAGCGCCAGATAACCAACCCAGGCGTCGATCGTCCCCTCGGCAAAGGCAAAGGGGAGGAAGCTCAGCGGCAGGAACAGCTCGACCTCGCGCATCAGGTTGCGCGCCAGCACGGCCGTGGGGGTCAGCCGCCCGCCGTCGCGCGCCACCACCCGCAGCTTCTGCAGCCGCTTGCCCGGCGTCGCCGCGCGCCCGCCCGCCTCGAACGCCACGAAGTAGAAGTTGCGCAGCAGGAAGAAGCCGAGCAGCCACACGACCATCAGCAGCGGGCCGGTCGCGGTCCCCCCCGCCCGGGCGAGCAGCACCACCAGCAGAGTGAAGCCGATCAGGATGGCCAGCATGATCAGCAGGTCCAGCACCAGCGCGCCCGCGCGCGCACCGCCGCTGCCCAGCCGCACGTTCAGGGTCACCCCCTCCGGCGTCACCAGCGCGCGGTCGAGCGACAGCGGCGGGCGCGGCTTGCGCGGGCGCCTAGCCACGGCGACGGCGTCCCGCGAGGCCGAAATAGCCGACCCACAGGGCGAACATCGCACCGGCGATCGCGTATCGCGCGCTGTCGCTGGTCACCAGCTGGCGTGCGAACCCCTCCAGCAGTCCGGCCACCAGCAGCATCAGGATGACGCCGAGCATCACCGTGGCGGCGGTCCGGCCAGCCGCCCCTGCGGCAGCGACGCGTCCGCGCTCGCCCGGGAAGGCGATCGCGCGGCCGATCCGCAGCCCTGCGGCGGCCGCCAGCACGATGGCGCTCAGCTCGGTCGATCCATGGATCATCAGCCAGCCGAACAGCCCGGGGGCGAGGCCGTGCGGCGCATAGACCGCGAACATCGCGCCCAACATCGCGCCGTTCTGCACCAGGAGGATCAGCGTCGGGATGCCGAGCGCGAAGCCCAGCGCAAAGCACAGGAACGACACCTGCGCATTGTGGGTGAAGAGATAGGCCGCGAACAGTTCGAGCCCGCCGTCCTCGGGCTTGTCGTAGAGCGACTTGCGCAGGAACTCGGCGGAGGCGTTCATGTCGCGGCCGCTCGCCATCTCGGGAGACAGGATCGCGCCGAACCACGCCGGCTCGGCGCGGATCAAGGCGTAGGCGGCAACGGCGCTCAGGACGGTCAGCAGCGTCGCCACCACGATCTCGGGCCACAGTGCCCGCACCGCCTGCGGCAGGCCGGTTCCGAAGAACCCCGCGATCTGCCGGCCCCACGGCGCCCGGCAGCCGTAGAGCACGAAATAGGCGCGGGTCGACAGCCGCTCGAGATAGTCGACCAGCGACGCGTCCAGCGACGTCTCGCGCGCCACCGACAGCGCCGACAGGGTGGCGCGGTACAATCGCGGCAGCTCGAACAGGTCCTCTTCGGACAGCCGGCGCGCGCTCTTGCTCTCCACGATGTCCAGCAGCGCTTCCAGCCGCGCCCAGTCGGCCTCGCGCTCGGCGCGGAAATGGCGGCTGGCGAACAACGGCGCGTTCATGCCACCCGCTCTCGGTGGCGGAGATAGCGCTCGACCAGCTTGAGCGCCATCGCCTCGGCCGGCGCCTCGATCACGTCCACCCCCATCCTTCGCAGCCGTTCGATCACGATCCTCCGCTCGCGCAGCAGCGCATGCGCCACGGTTGCGCGCACGACATCGTCGGCCTCCTGCGGCTCGGCATCCTGGATCCCCTCCAGCTCGGCGTCGCGGAACAGCACGAACAGCAGCCGGTGACGCTTCAACATCCGCTGCGCGGCAGCGAGCATCAGCTCGGCGCTGGTCGGATCGGTGAACTCGGTGAACAGCACCACCAGCGAGCGCCGCTCGAGCCGCCCATCGAGCGTCACCAGCGACAGCGTGTAGTTGCTCTCGTCGGTGCCATAGTCGATGTCGGCGGCGGCATGGTGCAGCCGCGCAAAGCCGCGCGTGCCCGACAGCGTGCCCGAATCCACCTGCGGCCGCGCGGCGAACGAGAACAGCCGCACCCGGTCGCCCGACTTGAGCGCCACGAACGCGGCGAGCAGCGCGGCGGAGACGGCCCGGTCGACCCGCGGCACGCCGCCCACCGGATCGCTCATCGCGCGGCCGGCATCGACCGCGAACACCACCGCATTGTCGCGCTCGGTCTGGTACTCGCGGGCGAGCAGCGAGGCGTGCCTGGCCGACGCCTTCCAGTCGATAGTGCGCCGTTCCATGCCGGGCTGGAAATCGGTGAGCACCTGGAATTCCTGCCCGTCGCCGCTGTCGCGCCGCATGCGAAGGCCGGTGTGCTGGCTGTTGAGATACTGGCGCATCCCCTCGTCGCGCACGGGGCGGATGTCGGGCATGACGGCGATCGCCTGGCCGCCCGGTCGGCGCGTCTGCTGCCAGGCGAGGCCCATCGGCCCGGCATGGCGCGCCCACAGCGCCTCCACCACCGCACGCCCACGCCGTACGGCACGAAAGCGCGTGCTGGTGCGCGGACCCTCGCGCTCCAGCGGGCCGGCAATCTCCGCGGCAAAGGCGGCGGGCAGCACACGCTCGCCCTGCTCCAGCCGGGGGGCGAGGTCGATCGTCTCGCCGACCTGGATCGCCGCCGGGGTCGCGATCGACAGCCGGGCGCTGCCGAGCGGCGGCGCCAGCAGCGCGTCGACGACGACCAGCACCACCATCAACACCACCCAGCCGAGTGCTGCCACCCAGGCGCCGGGCGCGACGATGCCGATGGCAAGCGCCACCGGCGCCGCCGCCGCGACCAGCCACACCGCGCGCTGGGTGGGATAGATCAACGCGGCGCCTCGGTCGCGTCAATGAGCCCGATGACGACATCGTCGATCCGCCGCCCGTCGATCTCGGCCGCAGGCGACAGGATCAGCCGGTGGCGCAGCAGTGCCGGGGCGAGCAGCTTCACGTCGTCGGGGATAACATAGTCGCGCCCCTCCAGCGCCGCCGCCGCGCGCGCCGCCGCCGCCATTGCCGAAGCCGCACGCGGGGAGGCGCCGCTCGCGATGTCGGGGTGCTCACGAGTCGCCCGCACCAGCCGCACGATATAGTCGATCACCGGATGGACCAGCCGCACCTCGGACACTGCAGCGATGGCCGCCGCGATCTCGGCCGCGCCCGCGACCGGCTGCACGCCGGAGTCCTCCGGACGCGGGGTGCCGGTGCGATTGCCGTACTGCGCCACGATCGCGCGCTCGGACTCCTCGGACGGCCAGCCGATCGACAGCTTGAACAGGAAGCGGTCGAGCTGCGCCTCGGGCAGCGGATAGACGCCCTGCTGCTCGATCGGGTTCTGGGTCGCGACCACGGTGAAGCGATCCGACAGCCGCTCGGTCCGCCCGTCGGTGGTGATCGCGCGCTCCTGCATCGCCTCCAGCAGCGCCGCCTGCGTCTTGGGCGGGGTACGGTTGATCTCGTCCGCCAGCAGCAGCTCGCAGAACACCGGCCCCTTGGTGAGCGCGAAGCTCGAGGTCTGGAAGTTGAACAGGTTCGCACCGATGATGTCGCCGGGCATCAGGTCGGGCGTGAACTGGATGCGGCCGAAGTCGAGGCTCAGCGAGCGCGCGAAGCTCTGCGCCAAGAGCGTCTTGGCGGTGCCCGGCGGTCCTTCCAGCAGCACATGGCCGGCGGAGAACAACGCGATTGCCAGGAAGCGCACCACCGGCCCCTGGTCGACCACCGCCTTTGCGATCTCGCGGTCGATCGCGTGTCCGAGCGACCGGACCTCCTCGAGCGTCATGCCAATGCTTCCTTCCATGCGTGGAGTTGTCGGGCCGCCGCCACCAGCTCCGCTTCGGTGCGGGCGGTGCGCAGGCGATGGTCGATCTGCGAATAGGCGGCCGGGCGGTCGCCCAGCCGATCAAGCCGCGCCAGCACGCCGGCCTCGTCGAGATCGCGCGGCAGATCGAGGCTGCGCACCAGCCCCTCGCGGGCGATGTCGGCGTAGCGCGGGCCTGCCGAGAGCGTCCGGCCAGACAGCCGGGTGAGCGCGGCGATATTGTCGATCAGCGCCGCCTTGCCCAGCGCCACCGCCCGCCGCTCGCGCAGCACCGGGCCGAACCGGGCCGCGGTCGCAAGGCCGGCCAGCACCGCGGCGGCGATCATCGCCAGGGTCGCGGCCAGGAACGGCGGGGTGAACAGCAGCTTCACCAGGTTGCGATCGCCCGGGCCGTAATGAAGCGAGGCGTCGAACACGGCGGCTCCCGGATATTTAGGGTCGAGCGCCGCGAGCAGTGCGATCGCCGCCTGCGCATTCTGCGGGTGTTTCAGCGCCGCATTGTTAAGGAGGTCCGGATCGGACAGCACATAGGTGTTCGTCCGGCCGATCCGCGCCAGCACGGCCGCGCCATCGCCATCACGCAGGATCGGGACCAGTGTCTTGCCCGATACCGCCCTCAGGTACCTTGGCGCCAGGAAAGGCCGGAACTTCCAGCCGGGCGCGCTGCGCAGCCCCTGAGCGACGGCATAGTCGGTCTCGACCTCCTTGGCCGGAATCAGCGCCGCCGCCTTCTCGGAACTCAGCAGCCCCACGCGCTGCACGCGATTGGGCTGCAACGGCAGCGCCGACACCCTCCACTTGGGCAGCACGATCAGCGTCGGAAAGTCGCCGCTCTCCTCTGTGTCTTCCTCCTCCGCCGCGGCCGCGTGTGCCTCGCGTGCTTGCACCAGCTTGGCCACCTGCTCCGGCTGGGTGTCGATGGCAGGCGTCAGCACCGCCAGTTCGGGCATCGCGGCCAGGTCCTCCGGGTCGACCACCAGCGAGCCGCCGCCTCCGGTGCGATCGACCAGCTGGCGCAGCGCATAATAGCCGGCGCCATGCTTCTCGTCCGCGGCCGGAAGCGATCCCAGCCGGCGCGACAGCACGTCGGAAAAGCCGTTGAGCAGGATCGCCGCCAGCGCCAGCAGCGTGCCGACCACCACCAGCACGATCGCGGTGCGCCGCGCGAAAGGCTCGGTCGTCGCGCTCATGCGGTCTTCAGTGCGAACCGGGCATAATCGGTGCGAGCCGCTTCCCAGTCCGCCGCCTCCAGCGCGCGCCCGCCGAACCAGCTGCGCTCCACCGCTGCGACGATCCGCGCGAACACCCCGCGCGCCTCGCCGGGCAGCCCCTCGGCACGGGCGATGTCGCGGCTGGTGGAGGAGGGGCGCACCAGCTCGCCGCGCCAGGCGGCGATGTCGTCGATGCTGCGGAACAGGATCAGGTGGACCGCCTCGTCATAGCGCCCGCCGGCCGCCAGCGCGTCCGCCTCTTCCAGCAGGGCGCGCGCCTGGCCCTCGGTCGGCGCCCATTGCGGAGCCTCGGGCGCCGCGCCGCGGCCGCGCCGGACGAGCGAGAGCACCCACTCGCGCAGCCCCGGGACCAGCGCGAACAGCAGCACCGCGATCACCACCGCCGCCGCGATCCAGCCGATCACGCTCCAGCCGTCCCCGACCCATGCGACGAAGCGCGCGATCGCTCTGCCCAGCGTCTTCAGCCACTCGGGCATCTCGCGCGCCTCGATGTGGCGCATCGGCAGGTCGAACTGGATGCTCTTGTCGGCCAGGATCGCGCGATGCGCCTCGGCAACACGCGCGGGGTCGGGCGGCGCTGCCGCCGATGCGGCCTCCATGGATGCGCGTTCCGTCATTCGTCCCCCTGCACGCCGTTGGAGCAAATCGCCGATTTACACGCAACGCTTTTCGCCTAGGCTTGGGACACCGGCGGGGGGCGGGGGATCGATGGCCGCGATATTGATGTTGGTGGTGCTGCTTGCGCTGCCCTTTGTGTTCATCGTGGCGCTGCTCTTCGCCGCGCGTACCGAGGCGCGGCGACACCCCTGGCGCTTCCGCATCACCGACGTGGTCTCGCAGAGCTTCTCGACGGTGGGCCGCGCGCGCCTGCCGATGCTGGCGACGAGCCTGGTGACGATCGCGCTGCCAGCGGCCGCCCTCCAGGTCGCACTCGGCGGCGGCGACGCGGCAGCCGGGTTGTTCACCATGCCGGGCGAGCAGGTGCTGACCGCGCTCGGCATCGGCTGGCTCGTCAGCCTGCTGGTGGGCACGCTGGGCGAAATCGTGATGATCGCGATCGCCCTCGACGTGCTTGCCGGGCGGCCGGTGCAGTTCGGGCCGGCGCTGGCGCAGGGGCTGCGGCTGCTGCTGCCCGCCATTCTCGTCCGGCTGCTGCTGTGGGTGGGCGTCGCCTTCGGGTTGATGCTCTTCCTCCTTCCGGGACTGGTGCTGATGCTGACCTGGGCGATCGTGCTCCCGGTCCTGGTCGCCGAGCGTCCCGGCATCTTTGCCAGCTTCGCGCGCAGCGGGGAGCTCCTGCGCGGCGCCCGCTGGCGGCTGCTGCTGCTCTTCGCGATCGTGTTCGTGGCTTGGTCGCTGTTCGGCGGCATGGGCCAGGGGTTCGCACTCGCCAGCCAGACGAGCGGCGCCCGGATCGGCAGCATCGTCGTCCAGGCGCTGGTCGCCACGCTGACGGGCGCGATGGGCGCGGCCGGACTTTCGACCATCTATCATCAGCTCAAGTCCGAACGCGAAGGGCTGGTCGGCGAGGATCTGGAGGCGGTGTTCGCATGACCGCCCGACATCGACAGGAACGGAGAACAAGCTTGCTACGAACGTTGCTGATGCTTGCCGCGGCCGGCGGGCTCGCCGCCTGCGCGGCCGACGGAACCCGGGCGCATTCTGCCGGGGATCGTTCGGCCAGCGCCAAGAAGGAAAAGGGCGACCAGGCGCCGGGCGCGGGCAACGGGTACAACCACGATCCCTATCCCTCGACCTACCACGCCTATCCCGGCCGGCCGACGCTGGTCACCAACGTCACCATCTATGATGGCGAGGGCGGGCGCATCGACGGCGGCGCCGTGCTGTTCCGCGACGGCAAGATCGTGGAAGTCGCCCAGTCGATCGCCCCGGCAGAGGGCGTGACGGTGATCGACGGCACCGGCAAATGGCTGACGCCCGGCGTGATCGACGTCCACAGCCATCTCGGCGACTATCCCTCGCCCAGTGTCGAGGCGCTGTCCGACGGCAACGAGATGTCGGCGCCGGTCACCGCGGAGGTCTGGGCCGAGCACAGCGTCTGGCCGCAGGACCCCGGCTTCGGCCGTGCGCTCGCGAACGGCGGCGTCACCACGCTGCAGATCCTGCCGGGCTCGGCGAACCTGTTCGGCGGCCGCTCGGTGACGGTCAAGAACGTCTACGCCCGCACCATGCAGGGGATGAAGTTCCCGGGCGCGCCCTATGGCCTCAAGATGGCCTGTGGCGAGAATCCCAAGCGCGTCTATGGCAGCAAGGGGCGGATGCCGACGACCCGCATGGGCAATGTCGCGGTCGATCGCGCCACCTGGGCCAAGGCCCGCGCCTATGACCGCAAGTGGGACAAGTACGAGGAGGACGGCGGCGACGCGCCCGACCGCGACCTCGCCATGGACACGCTGCGCGGCGTCCTCGACGGCGAGATCCTCGTCCACAACCACTGCTACCGCGCCGACGAAATGGCGGTCGTCCTCGATATGGCCAAGGAGTTCGGCTACAAGGTCACCGCCTTCCATCACGCGGTGGAGGCCTACAAGATCGCCGATCTGCTGAAGGCGAACGGCACTTGTGCGGCGGTCTGGGCCGACTGGTGGGGCTTCAAGATGGAGGCCTATGACGCGGTCGGCGAGAACCTCGCTATCCTCGATCGCACCGGCGCCTGCGCGATGATCCACTCGGACGACGAGAACGGCATCCAGCGGCTCAACCAGGAAGTCGCCAAGGTAATGGGCTCGGCGCGTCGCGCTGGCATTGCGGTCACCCCCGAACATGCCTGGACCTGGCTCGCCATCGCGCCCGCGCGTGCGCTTGGCATCGACAAGGTCACCGGCAGCCTGAAGGCCGGCAAGATGGCCGATGTCGTGCTGTGGAACGGCGATCCGTTCAGCGTCTACACGCGCCCCGAAAAGGTATGGGTCGACGGCGCGCTGCTGTTCGACGCCAATGACAAGCGGCTGCGGCCGGTTTCCGATTTCGAGCTCGGCCAGCCGGGCGAGGGGGATGTGAAGTGAAGCGCCTGATCCTTTCCACGGCGGCCGCGCTCCTCGGCACGGCTGCGGCGCTGCCTGCCTCCGCGCAGACGGTCGCGATCACCAATGCGCGGCTGGTGGTCGGCACCGGCGCCGGCCCGGTCGACGGCGGCACGGTCGTGGTGCGCGACGGCCGCGTCGTCGCCGCCGGACCCGGCGTGGCGGTGCCCGCGGGTATGCGCACCGTCGATGCCGGCGGCAAATGGGTGACGCCCGGCATCTTCGCCGGCTTTACCCGCATGGGCATCGTCGAGGTCGACGCGGTGCGCGGCACCAACGACGCCAGCGCCGACGAGACGGTGTTCAACGCCGCGCTCGACATCGCCCCTGCGGTCAACCCGCGCACGTCCGCGATCGCGCTCAACCGGGCCGAGGGCGTCACCCGCGCGGTCGTCGCGCCCGAGAATGGGGGCTCGATCTTTGCCGGCCAGGGCGCCGTCATCGACCTTGCCGCCGACATGGACGCGGTCACCCGCCCGCGCGCCTTCCAGTTCATGGAGTGGGGCGAAAGCGGTGCGCGTGCCGCGGGGGGCAGCCGGCCCGCCGCCTTCGCCATGCTGCGCAACGCCCTGTTCGAGGCGCGCGAATATGCCCGCAGCCCCGCGAGCTTCGCCGACCGGGGCAAGGACGCGCTGCTCACCCGCCTCGACGCGCAAGCGCTGGTGCCGGTGATCGAAGGGCGCATGCCGCTGCTCGCCCATGTCGAGCGCGCGTCGGACATCCGCGCGCTGCTCGACCTCAAGCGCGAGCTCGGCACGGTCAAGCTCGTGCTGGTCGGCGCCACGGAGGGCTGGACCGTCGCCGGCGACATCGCGGCGGCCGGCGTGCCGGTGATCGCAAGCGCGCTCGCCGACCTGCCATCCTCCTTCGAGCAGCTGGCCGCCACCCAGTCGAACATCGGACGGCTGAAGGCGGCAGGCGTCACCGTCGGGATCGGCATGATCAACAACGACGAGGCGCGGCAGGCGCGGCTGGTGAAGCAATATGCCGGCAATCTCGTCGCACTCGGCCGTATTCCTGGTGCCGCCGGGCTCGATTGGGGCAGCGCCTTTGCCGCGATCAGCTCGCGTCCTGCCGAGGCGCTCGGCATGGGCGGCGAGTTCGGCTCGCTCCAGCCCGGCCGCCGCGGCGATGTGGTGATCTGGGACGGCGACCCGCTGGAGATCGGCTCGATGCCGACCCAGGTGTTCGTCGACGGCGTCGAACAGCCGCTCGTCACCCGCCAGCAGCGGCTGCGCGACCGCTATCTGGATCCGACCGAGGGCGCCTTGCCCAAGGCCTATCAATACTGAGGAGATCGCCGCCGCCCGCGTGGGGAACCGCGCGGGCGGCATGGGATTTGTTCAGGCAAGCCGCCGTCCGCGGCACCACAGGAGGTCCTTCCCGATGCGCTTTCCGACCCTGATCGTTCCTGCGCTCGCCCTGGCGCTCACCGCATGTGGCGGCAACAGCGAGCCCCAGCCGACCGCTGCCGACAACAGCGCAACGGCCGAGGCCACCCAGCAGCTGGACGCCAAGGTCGCCGCCCTTTCGGAAGGCCAGCGCAACGGCGTGTTCATCCGTGCGATCCGCGATGCGGGGCTGCCGTGCCAGGGTGTCACCGCCTCCGAGCGTTCGGGCGATGCCCAGGCGACCTGGACCGCCACCTGCACCGACGGATCCAAGCACATCATCGCCTTCACCCCCGACGGGATGGCCAAGGTCACCAGCATGACGCGCAAGTGAGCGCGGCCGCCGCCGGGTGACTTACGGGCGCCGCGCGGCTAGGGGCGATCCCATGGCCGCGCCGCCGCCCCACCCGGAACCTGCACCGAGCCTGATGGCGCGGGCGCTATCGGCAGCGCGCACGAAGATGGATGCGCACCGCCGCGAGCCGCGTCCCGCCCTTGCCCCCGCTCCTGAAGTGCCGCCTGTGCGGCCCCGGGCTGCCAATCCTGCGCCACGGCGTCCCGCCGTTGCAGGCGATCTCCGCTGGCCGGGCGCGCTGGCGCTGATGCTGGCCGCCGGCCCCGCGCTGACCTGGGCCTGTGCCGCCGTCCTCGAGCATCGCGCCCACGCCGACGTCGCGGCGCTGGCGCCTGCGGCCGAACCGCTGCTCGTGCGTGCCCGCGCCGATGCCGCGACCCGCGCCGCCTGGGCGCCGCTGCTCGACCGGGCGGCGCTTGGCAGCACCCTGGAACGTCTGGCGGCGACGCTTCCTGCCGACGATCGCCTGGCGCGGGTCGCGAGCGAGCCCGACGGCACGCTGGAGGTCGCGATCCTCACCGCCGATCCCGACGCGCTTCGCGACGCACTACGCCGGGAGCCGGCGCTCGCGCAGCTGCGCGAGGCGGGGCAGCAGCGGGACGAGGCGGTCATGCGCGTGACCCTGCGGGGACGCCCGCAATGACCGAGCGGATCTGGGCGGCAGCGATCGTGGCAGGGCTCCTGATGGCCGCGGCCGTGTCCATCCCCATGGCCGCCGCGCTCGATCGGCTGGCGGATGCGCGCGAGACCCGCAGTCGCCTGGCCCTCGCGCTCCACGCACCGCCGCCCCCGGCGGCGATCGCGCCCGAGTCTGCGCTTGCCGCGCCCGATCGTGCGGCCGCCACGCGCCGGGCGGCCGCGCAGTTGCGTGCCGCCGCCACCGCTGCCGGCCTGCTGGTCGAGGTGATCGCCCCTGCCGCTGCCCCGCCTCCCGGCCTCGTCATGCTCGACCTGCGCCTCTCGGGTCCGGAAAAAGCGGTGCTCGCCTTTGCCGACCGCGCCGAACGCGGGCGTCCGCTCGCCCGCTTCGCACGCTGGCGGGTGGAGGCCGGGGAGGGCGGCAGCATCCGCCTCGACGCGCAGCTGATGATGCCATGGCGCGGCTGAGCCCCCGGTGGCTGCTGCTGCCGGCCGGACTGCTGGCCGGCACGATGCCGGCGGTGCTGCTGACGCCGCCGCGCGCGTCGGAGGCGCCGCAGGGCGCCTTGCCCCCGCTCGCCGCGCCTCCGGAGGCGCCGCCGCTCGCCGCCGCCTTCACCCGGCCGCTGTTCGCAGCCGGGGGGCAAGAGCCGCCTTCTGCCGAGGATGCGCCCGCGCTGGTGGGCGTGGCCGGGCGGCTGATGCATGACGCCGTCGCGCTCGTCCGTACCGCCGACGGCAGTACGCGCACGCTCGCGCCGGGCGAGAGCGTCGACGGCTGGCGGCTCGAATCCCTCGCCGCCGATGCCGCCTATTTCACCCGCGGCGGCCAGCGTGCGCGGGTGCCGATGCCGGGCGAAGATCCGCCTCAGTAGATCCCGTCGATCTCCACCGACAGGCGCGGCCGCGGCGGATCGAGCAACAGGCTGCGCTTCTCGCCCAGCTGCGCCTCGTCGCCGCGCAGCCGGTTATAGCGTGCCTGCGTCTCCGCCGCTGCCGCCGTGCCGTCGCGCAGGATCGTCGGCTTCAGGAAGATGAACAGCGTGCGCTTGACGCGCTGTTCCTGGCGGCTCTTGAACAGCTCGCCCAGCACCGGGATGTCGCCCAGGATCGGCACCTGGCTCTTCAGCCGGTTGTAGTCGTCCGCGGTCAGCCCCCCCAGCACGATCGTCTGGCCGTTCTCCGCCAGCACGGTCGTGTTGATCATCCGCTTGTTGGTGATGATGTCGGACGCTGCCTGCAGCTGCGTGGGTGCGATCGAGGAAGCTTCCTGGGCCACTTCCAGCCGGATCGTGTCGCCCGCGTTGATCCGCGGCAGCACCCGCAAGGTGATGCCGACGTCGCGGCGCTCGATCGACGTATAGGGGTTGGCGTTGGTCGCGTCGGTCAGGATCGACCCGGTGATGAACGGCACTTCCTGCGCCACCACGATCTCGCCCATCTTGTTGTCGAGCGTGGTGATCTGCGGGGTGGAGAGCAGGTTCGCCTTGGAGGACGTGCCCAGCGCCTGAACCAGGATCGAGAAATCGTCGCCTATACCGATGTTCGCGCTCAAACCCTCGCCCAGCAGGCCGGCGGCAGGAACGCCGAGCGTCTGCAGGATCCCCGCCAACGACCTCACCCCCGTCGGGCTGCTGAACGAGGTGCCGGCTCCGTTGAAGCCGGACAGGGCCGCGCCGCTGGTGCCGATCTGCACCGCCAGCCGTTCCGCATCGTCGCCGACGATTTCGGCGATTGCCGCCTCGATCAGCACCTGCGGCCGTCGCACGTCCAGGTCCGGGATCAGCCGGTCGATCTGCGCCACCGCCGCCGGCGTGCCGCGCACCACCAGCGCGTTGATGTCGGGCGCCGGCTGCACCGTCAGGTCGGGCGTCGAAAAGCCCTGGGGGGTCGGTGCCTGCTCGCCCATCGCGCCGCCGCTGCTGCCGCCCGACAGCCCGGTGGTCGTGCTTCCGGCCGCTGCTGCCTGCGCTGCGGCGTTACCGCTGATCAGGCTCGACAGCGCCGCCGTCGGGCTCTGCGCGCCGCTGCCGGCGCGGGGGCGGGGGGAGAGGCTGCGCGCGACCGGATTCGCCGCACTCGCTTCCTGGCCCAGGATGCCGCGCAGTACCTCGGTCACCGCCTCGGCGTCGGCATGGTTCAGCCGGAAGACGCGAGTGACCGGCGTGGCACCGCCCGGCGCATCGAGCGCGTGCGCGATCCGCCGCGCCTCCGCCACCGCCGCGGGCGTGCCCCGCACCACGATGGTGTTGCTGCGCGCATCGGCCGCCACGCGCGCGCCGGTGCCGCCGCCCGCGTCCTCCAGCACGCCCTGCATCGCCTGCGCCACGTCGCTCGCATTGCCGTTCTGCAAGGGGATGGTCGCAAAGCTCGATCCGCCGCCGCCGTCCAGCGAACGCGCCAGCGCCTCGATCCGCGCGACATTGTCGGCATAGTCGGTCACGACGATCGCGTTCGGCGCCGACAGCGGCTCCACGCTGCCGAAGCTCGCGACCAGCGGACGGACGATGCGGGCCGCATCCGCCGACGGGACGTTCGCCAGCCGGACCATCCGAGTCACCAGCGCCTGGCCCCCGCCGCCGCGCGCGCCGCCGTCGCGCACCGCATTGGCCGCCGGCACGATCCGCCACGCGCCGCCGGAGCGCACCGCGGCAAAGCCGTTGGCGCGCAGCACCGACTGGAACAGCTCCCACACGCCTGCCGGGGACAGCGGCTCCGCCGACGTAACGGTGACCTGGCCCTTCACCGTCGGGTCCAGGATCAGCGTGCGCCCGGTCAGCCGGCTGATCTGCTCGGCGACGTCGGCGATCTCCACGCCGCGCATGTTGACGACGATGTCGCCCGCGGGCGGCGTCTGCGCGGCGAGCGGCTGGAGCGCGGTCGCTGCGAGGCAGAGCGCAAGGAGAGGGATGCGAATCGGATGCGGCACGATGCTTTGACCTAACGGATCGGTACGGTGACGGTAATCGGCTTGCCGTCACGAAGGATGGTGATCTGCGCCGGGCCGTTGCCCGCACCGGCAAGCGCGGCGTCGGCGGCCGCCGGATCGCTGAGCGCGACGCCGTTGATCGATTGGACGACGTCGCCCGCCTGCATGCCCGGCGGCGCGTTCGCGCCGATCGCATAGCCGCCGGGAACCTGGGTCGCGCCCAGTCGGTCGATCAGCGCGGAGGCTGCGGGGGCCGGTGCCGGGGGCGGCGGTGTGGAAGACATCGGCGTGTAGCTGGCGGCAGGGGCGGTGTCGCCGCTCGGCGCCGCCGGCGTGCCCGTGAGCGCCGCAGGATCGGGGAAGCCCAGATATTCGATGCGGCCGCCGTTGTTCAGCAGGATGCGATCGCGCTGGATGCCCTCGATGCGCAGGCCCGCCAGCGCGTCGCCCACATGGTACGCGCGCGCCGGCTCGGAACCCGTGGCCACGAACGCCACCGCCTGCTCGACCGGAACGGTGAAGATCAGGCCCTTGAGCTCGGCCTGGATGCCCGTCTTCTGCGTGGCCTCGCCGACTGCCGCCTGGCCGAACGGCGCCCAGCTGAGCAGCGGCCCCAGGTCGCCGACCGCGGACGGGCGGGCGCGCCCCTCGCTCGGCACCGTCACCGCGCCGGTTCCGGCATGTCCTGCCATGCGCCACACCAGACCGGCCAGCGCGAACGCCACGGACACGATCGCTAGCGCGATCGCGAGGTCGAGAGTCCGGCGCTTCTGGCGCGGCGTCAGCGCGGGCGGCATCCTCATGATCCGCGTCCTTCCAGAAAGCCGTCGAGCTGCGCAAGCGGCCTTTCCTCGCCCGCTGCCGAGACCGCGATCCGCACCCGGTCGAGCGCGGGATCGTCGGTGCCGCGCCGCGCGACCGCCACCTGCCAGCGGCGGCCCAGCATCTCCACGTCGCGCGCATCCGCCTCGGGCGCGCCGACCTCCAGCTCCGCCAGCCGGTTCTCCGCGATCAGCATCGCGATCGTGCGCCGCTCGATGCCGCGGGTCGAATCGATGTGCTGTTCGACGGCGCCGATCAGCCCCACGGTCGCGATCGCCAGCACCGCGAGCGCAACCAGCGCCTCGATCAGCGAGAAACCTGCCTCGGACGGATGCGCCGTCATGCTGCCGCTGCCTTGGCGGAGTCCGCGGGCGCGTGCACGGCCTCTGCCGTCATCCCGTCGTAGGTGACGATCCAGCGATCCCCGCCCGCGCTGATCTCGGCGGTCAGCGGCTGGCCGGTGCCATCGACGCCCAGCAGCACCGGTGGCCGTGCCGACAGCGCCATCACCATGCCGCCCGGCAGCGTGTGGAAACCCATCCCGGCGCCATCGCGCGGCGTCCATCCGCCCGTGGCGTTCAGCGTGGCAAAGCCATAGCCGTGCTCGCCCGCGGTAAAGGCGATCGCACGATCCCCCAGCATCGCATCGTCCGCCGCTGCCTGCAGCTGGGTCGCCAGCCGCCGCGCTTCGGTCTCGACGGTCGGCGCGCGCGTCGCAGCGCCGATGCCGAGCGTGACGGCACCCGCCGCCACGCCCAGAATGGCGAGCACCACCAGCATCTCGACCAGCGTCATGCCGGCCTCCGCGGCACGCCGCTCGTGCTCCCGCGCACCGGTCCACGGGAGGGAGATCGCTGGAATGCTGCCCGCAAGGCGAGCGGGCGGCGTCATGTCAGGGACGCTTGCCGTCGATGTCGGCGTCCAGATCCTCGCCGCCGGGCTTGCCGTCCTTGCCGAGCGACTTCAGCTCGAAGCTGCCGTTGCCGGTCGAGCTATAGGCATAGGGGTTGCCCCACGGATCCACCGGCATGTCGGAGAGATAGCCGCCCGGCGCCCAGCTGCTCGGCACCGGCGGGGTGCTCGGCCGCTCGACCAGTGCCTTCAGCCCCTGCTGGGTCGTCGGATAGTCGCCGTTGTCGAGCCGGTACATCTTGAGGGCGGCGCTGATGCTCTTGATGTCGGTGCTCGCGGTGGTGACTCGCGCCTGGTCCGGGCGGCTGATGACGTTGGGGACGATCAGGGCGGCGACGATGGCGATGATCGCCAGCACCACGATCATCTCGACCAGCGTCAGGCCCGCCTGCGATGCCGGCACCGCGCGCACGCGCGGCTTGCGGCTTTTCGCCCACGCTGCCACGGTGCTCGTCACGCTGTCATGAAACTGTTGTGAAAAGATGCGCATCCCGGCCCCATGCGTTCGCCTGATGACTCAAATATGACCGTCCTTCCGGCCGGTCCCGCTGCCGGCGTTTGGACGCTCGAGGGCGAACGCCCGATCATAGCCGATGCCGAGGGGCCCGCAACCTTGCTGGTGCCTTCCGAGCGGCTGCTGCTGCTCGCCGTCGACCTGCCGCTCGCTACACGCGGCCAGCGGTTGGAGGCGCTGCCCTTTGCGGTCGAGGACCGCATCGCCGACCCGCTCGACTCGGTGCATCTGGCGATCGGGGAGATGCTGGCGCCGCAGCGCTATCTGGTCGCGGTGGTGCGGCACAGCGTCATGGCCGAATGGATCGCCCTCGGCGACTCGCACGGCCTGGGGGATGCGGCGCTGGTGCCCGATTCGCTGTCGCTGCCGCGCCCGGCCGAGGGCGCTTGGAACGTCGCGCAGCGCGGCGGGCGCGCGGTCGTGCGGGCAGGGGACGGCACCGGCTTTGCCGTGCCCGCCGCGCTGCTGCCCGCCGCCTGGCAAGCCGCCGGCCGGCCCGAGGTCACCGCCTTCGGCGATCCGCTCGTCGAGCCGATCGCCGCGCAAGCCGCGGTGCCGCAGCCGCTCGGCATGACGCTCGCGGTACCCGCGCTGGACCTGCGCCAGGGCCGCTACGCGCGCCGCCGCACCGGATCGGCGTTCGTGCGCAAGGTGGCGATGGTCGGGCTTGCCGCGCTGGTCGCGCACGCCATCCTCGCCGCCGCCGATACGCTGATGCTGCGCGCGATCGCCGACCGGCGCGAGGCGGAGACGCGGACCCTGCTCGCCACCGCCGCACCCGATCTCGCCCAGGCGGAGGACCTGCCCGGCAGCGTCACCGATCGGCTCCCCCGCGCCACCGGCGACAACCGCTTCGTCCCCGCACTCGCCCGCGTCTCGGTCGCGCTCGCGCCCCTGGGCTCCTCCATCGTCGTGCGCTCGATGCAGTGGAGCGGCAACCAGCTGGTGGTGGATCTCGACGCGAGCGACGCGGGCGCCGCGGACCGGCTCCGTGCGGCCCTCGCCGGTGCGCGGATCGACGCGACGGTCACCCCCGATCCCGCGGGCGGCATCCGCGTGACGGCAGCCGGCGCATGATCGTGCGGCTGCCCGGACGCTCGCGGCTGGAGGCCGGGCTCGCCCGCTTCGACGCGTGGTGGAGCAACCTCAGCCAGCGGGAACGCAGACTGGTCGGCAGCCTCGCGGTGCTGCTGGTGCTGCTGGTCGCCGTCTATGGCGTGGTGAAGCCCATTCAGGCGGCGCGCGCCGATGCCCGCGCCGACATCCGCCAGTTCGAGACGCTGAACGCCCGCATCCGTGCGGCCGGCACGCTGCCGCCGGTGCAGCCACTCGCTGTCGGCCCGCCCGATGCCGCGATCGCCGCCGCCGCCGGTCGCGCCGGGCTCACCGTCCAGACGGTGCCGCTGGTCGCGGGCGGCTATCGCGTCACCGTCGCCGACGGCGCCTATGACGGCGTGATCCGCTGGATCGACGAGGTTGCGCGCACCACCACGCTCGGCATCCGCCAGGTCTCGATCGTGCGCGGCACCGCCCCCGGCCATGTCTCGGCCACCGTGGAGTTCGGCGCATGACCGACACGTTGCTCCTGATCGAAGACGCGCCTGCCGAGCGGCTCCCCTATGGCTATGCCCGCCGCGCCGGGGTGCTGCTGCGGCCGGGCAGCACGGGCGTCGAGTGCCTCCATCGCACCAGCGCGCCGCTCGACGCGCTGCTGGAGGTCCAGCGCATCGCGCCCGGCGTCCCGTTCGTGCCCGTCGCCGACGACGCCTTCGAGGCCGCGCTGGCCCAGGCCTATGGCGGCAGCAGTGCGACGACCGCCGCCGACATCGAGCTTGCGGAGCAGGACCTGGCCGCGCTCGCCGACAGCGCCGCCTCGGTCGACGACCTGCTCGACAGCCGCGATGATTCGCCGGTCATCCGCCTCATCAACGCGCTGCTGCTGGAGGCGGTGAAGGAGCGCGCATCGGACGTGCATGTCGAGACGCAGGAAAAGCGCCTCGTCGTCCGCTTCCGCATCGACGGCGTGCTGCGCGACATCGTCGAGCCGCAGCGCGCGCTCGCGCCGCTGCTGGTCAGCCGCATCAAGGTGATGGCGAAGCTCGACATCGCCGAAAAGCGCGTGCCGCAGGACGGCCGCGTGACGCTGCGCATCGGCGGCCACGACGTCGACGCGCGCGTCTCCACCATCCCCACTCAGCACGGCGAGCGCGTGGTGCTGCGCCTGCTCGAGCGCGGCGGGCTGCGCCTCGACCTGCCGAGTCTGGGCATGTCGGACCGCGACGTCACCATCTTCACCCGCCTGCTCGAACGCCCGCACGGCATGCTGCTCGTCACCGGGCCGACCGGTTCGGGCAAGACGACGACGCTCTACACCGCGCTCACCCGCCTGAACGACCGCCGCCGCAACATCATGACGGTCGAGGATCCGATCGAATACGAGCTGCCCGGCATCGGCCAGACCCAGGTCAATCCGCGCACGGACCTCACCTTCGCGCGGGGGCTGCGCGCCATTCTGCGCCAGGACCCGGACGTCATCATGGTCGGCGAGATCCGCGACCAGGAGACGGCGCAGGTGGCCGTCCGCTCGTCGATGACCGGCCATTTCGTGCTCTCGACGCTGCACACCAACTCCGCGGTGGGATCGGTCACCCGGCTGATCGACATGGGCGTCGAGCGCTATCTGCTGGCACCGATGGTCGTGGGCCTGGTCGCGCAGCGGCTCGTCCGTAAGCTCTGCCCCGAGTGCCGGCGCCAGGACGTGGCGGCCGAGGGCGACGTCCTGCTGATGGGCGGCGCGATCCGGGCCGGCGAGCCGCTGTGGCGCGCGAACGGCTGCGACGCCTGCCACGGCGACGGCTACACCGGCCGCGCGGGCCTCTACGAGGTGGTCGCGGTGGACGACGCCTTTCAGGCACTGATCCACGACGGCGCGTCCGAAGCCGAGCTCGAGCGCGCCGCCCGCCGCGACAATCCCTCCATGCTCGACGACGGCGCCGCCAAGGTCCGCGCCGGCATCACCACGGTCGAGGAAGTCGCCCGCGTCGTCCGCGACGAGGGGTGAGCCGGTCCCGTGCTCCTGCGAAAGCAGGAGCGCGGGATTACGATGCGGTGCACTGTTTGGCCCTGGGCTCCTGCCTGCGCAGGAGCACGGCAACCCATCCTTATCTCGTCGTGCTGACGGAGGTGAGAGAAGATCACCGCACCACCGCCTCCCGCTCCAGCTTCGGCAGCGCCGGTGCGCCGCTCGCATCGAAGGTCACGCGCTGGATGTGCGGCGCACGCTTGCCGGTGCAGCCCATCTCGGCGGCGGTGTTGGCGTGGTAGACCATCCACGTCGCCCCGCCTGGCTCCGTGAAGAACCCGTTGTGCCCCGGCGCGAACACGCCCGCGGACGGCGTCGTCTTCAGGATCGGCTCGGGCGCCTTGCGCCACGACGCCGCCTTAAGCGGATCCGCACCGGCCGGCGCACGCAGCAGCCCCACCGCATAGCCGTCCGACCAGCAGGCGCTGCCGGAATAGGCGAGGAACAGGTCGCCCTTCGGCCCCTTCAGGAACGCCGGTCCTTCCAGGATCTGCCGGCCGCCCTGGCGCTCCCACGCGCGGTCCGGCCGCGCCAGGATCGTCTCCGGCCCGATCACCGTCCACGGGTTCGTCATCGCCACGATCGCGAGGTCGCTCTCGCTCCCCACATAGGGAGAATAGACGAAATAGCGCTTGCCGCGGTGCTCGAAGGTGGTGCCGTCGATCCCCGGCCGCGCGGTCGCGACGCGCCCGCGGTCGATCCACTTGCCCTTCAGCGGGTCGGCACTCGCATTCTCCAGCACGAACACGCCGCGATGCGCATCGTCGTCCTGTCCGGCCGCCGCGGCGGTATAGTAGATGTACCATTTGCCCTCGATGCGGTGCAGCTCGGGCGCCCAGATCGACTGCGCATTGGGACCGGTCACCGGCGGTCGCCACACTGCCGTCTCCGTTGCTTCCGCCAGCCGGGAAAGGTCGCGCGTCGCCCGGATCGCCAGCCGGTCGCCAAGGGTCGCCATATAATAATAGGTGTCGCCGTGCCGGACGATCCACGGGTCCGGTCCGCCGGGAAGCAGTGGGTTCGTGGCGACCTGCGCCGCAATGCCGGGTTCGGCGGCCTGGACGACACCCGATCCCGTCGCCAGGCCTGGCACCAGGATAGCCAGGGCCAGGCCAGGCAGCATCCCCCGCAGTGCGCGCATCAGACTCTCCTCATATTTATCTGCTGTATGGCGCCAGTTTGGCTCGATGCTCAAGAGGGTGGTGGGCTTGCCCCTGTCCTACAACGCGCGCTTGTGCTTTCGTGGCCGGCGATGCCTCTCCTCGCTTCCTTGTCCGCTCGCCGCCTGTGTCACGGTGCTGACATGGTTGAGGCAGAAGTGCGTTTGAGCCTCAACTTCCTCAACTTCCGCGCTCCCGAAGGCCTCGCATGACTGCCTATGCCTATCGCGCCGCCGATCGTGGCGGCGCCACCCGCAAGGGGATCATCGAGGCGTCGAGCCCCGCTGCGGCCCGCGCGATGCTGCGCGACCAGTCCCTGCTTCCGCTGTCCGTCGAAGTCGCGGGGGAGAAGCGCGCCTCGCTGGGAACGCTGCGGCTGCCCTCGCTCCGTCGGCGCGGCATCACCCCGCGCCAGCTCGCGACCATCACACGCCAGATCGCGACCCTGGTCGGCTCCGATGTCTCGATCGAGGAGTCGCTGCGCCTGGTAGCCGGGCAGGCCGAACAGGCGGCGGTGAGCGCCCTCCTGCTCGACGTCCGCTCGGCGATCCTCGACGGCCGCAGCTTCGCCGCAGCCCTCTCGAAGCACCCGCGCGCCTTTCCGGGTTTCTACACCGCTTCCGTCGCGGCGGGCGAACAGTCCGGACGGTTGACGGACGTGCTCAACCACCTCGCCGCCTTCGTCGAGACGCGCCACGCCAACGGGCAGAAGCTCCAGCTCGCGCTGCTCTACCCCGCGCTGCTCGCCGCCGTCTCCTTCGGGATGATGGTGCTGCTGATGGTCTATGTCGTGCCGGACATCGTCCGCGTGTTCGTGTCGCGCGGCGCCGAGCTGCCCTTCCTCACCCGCGCGCTCATCGCGCTGTCCGCCTTCATCCAGAACTACGGCCTCTATGTCGCCGTGGTTGCGCTGGTGCTGGGGCTCATCGCCGGCCGCTGGGCGAAGGTACCCGCCAACCGGCTTCGCGTGGATCGCTTCCTGTCCGAACGCCGTCCGTTCCGCCGCTTCAGCCGCCAGCACAATGCCGCGCGCTTCGCCGGCAGCCTCGCGACGCTGGTCGGCAGCGCCGTGCCGCTGGTCGAGGCGCTCCACGCCGCCGCCGCCGTCACGCCGAACCGCTGGGTGCGCGACAAGGCGCTGGGCGTCGCCCACCGCGTGCGCGAGGGGCTCAGCCTGCGCGCGGCGATGGCGGAGGCGGAGGCATTTCCGTCGATGCTGGTCGCGATCGTCGCCTCGGGCGAATCGAGCGGCCGCCTCGCTCCCGCGCTGGATCGAGCCGCGACCGAACTCGAGCGCGAACTAGACGCGCTCACCGCCACGCTTGTCGCCCTGGTCGAGCCGCTGGTGCTGCTGCTGATGGGCGGGCTGGTGCTGTTGATGGTGCTGGCGATCCTGCTGCCGATCATCAACCTCAACAATCTGGTGACGATCTGATGCGGGCGCCTACAGCCGGCTTTCGATCGTCCCGCCCGGCGGCAATCCCGTGAACGGCAGCAGCGCCGCACCGTCGCTGGTCAGCGTGATCCGATATGCGCCGTCCTCCGCCAGCACCGCCTCCATCAGCGTCTGGCGGCGCTGGGTCTGGGGCGCCAGGCGGACACGTGTCTCCCGGCCGACATGCTCGGCGGTCAGGATCATCGCCGGTACCGCGCTTCCGGCGCCTGCCGGCTTTGCCATGCAACTCCCGGCATCGGAGAGGATCGTCGCCTGCGCCTGCCGGTCGCTGCCGCCGGCCACCAGTCGCGGAAGCTCGACCTGCATGGTCATGTCGCAGGTGAAGGGCAGGTTCGGCGCCACCGCCTGGAGCAAGGTCGCGTCGGCGGATCCGCTCACCCGGTCGAGACGCACCGTGCCCCCTGGGCGGAACAGCGCCTGGCCGCCCAGATCGGTGTCCGGCCCGGTCGCACGCCAATCGACCGCAAAGCCCAAGGAAGTGAGCGAGCGCAGCGGCGCCCATTGCCATTCCACCTTGCTGCCGCCGGCGACGCCCACTTCGCCGTTCCAGATCGTGCCGGCGACCCCGCTGCGCCACGGCCGGTCGGTCAGCACCGCGCTCGCCGGCAGCGTCGCGACCATGGCGACCGCGAACGAGGCTATGCCAAACCCCGCGAACGCGATAGACCGCCGCCGTGCCTGAGCTCGCGCCCCTTCCGGAAGTATCGCGGCGGCAGACGCTTCGCCTGCTGCGGTCGACCCTAGTGCTATCGTCTGCGGCATGGGCCGCTGCTCCCTTGCTGGCGGCGCGGAAGGAAACCCGGCCCGTGGCGCTGCTGGTGCCGTTGACCGGCAGCCATGCGGCGCTGGGCCTTAGCATGCAGCAGGCGGCGATGCTTCCGCAATCCGGCGCACCGGCCGAAACGGGAATGCTGCGCGTGTTCGACACCGCCGGCACCCCGGCGGGGGCTGCCGCTGCGGCGCGGCTCGCGTTGAAGGCGAAAGCCGGCATGCTGCTCGGGCCGCTCACCGCGGCGGAGGTGCCGGCGGTGGTGCAGGCGGCCGGCGGAAAGGTGCCGGTGCTCGCCTTCTCCAACGACATGGCACTGCGCAACAGCGGCGCCTTCCTGTTCGGCATCGGCGCGTCGCAGAGCACCCAGGCGATCCTGCGTTATGCGCGGTCCCGGGGCGTGCGGACCGTGCTGGTGATCGGCGACGGCGGCCCCTGGTCCGTCGCCTCCGTGGACGCGGCCAAGGCGATGGAGGCGGAGCTCGGCATGACGGTGCGGACGGTCACGGTCGCTCCCGGCGCGCCCTTGCCCGCGGTCGGCGATGCGCCCGATGCGGTGCTGGTGCCGGGTGGCGGTGCGACGCTTCTCGCCGCCGCCCGCGCGTTGCGCGATGCCGGCGTGCAGCTGCTCGCGAGCTTCCAGGGCGTGGACTATCGCCCGGAAGCGCTCGCCGCGCTCGAAGGCGCGTGGATCGCCAGCCCCGATCCGGAGGCGTTCGAGGGCTTTGCCGGTGCCTATGCCGCGCGCAACGGCGGTCGGCCGGGCACCATCGCGGCGCTCGCCTATGACGCGGCCGGCATCGCTCGCCAGCTGCGTGCCACCAACACGCTCAATCGCGAGGGGCTGCTTGCCGAGAGCGGCTTCCCGTGCGCGACGGGCGCCGTCCGCTTCCGCACCGATGGCAGCTGCGCGCGCAGCTTCGCGATCCTGCTCGGCGGCCGCGACGGCTACTCCAAGGTGGCGGTGAGCCAGGGCGCGTGACGCATCCGGCCCGGCACGGGGAGGGCGGTTTCACCCTCATCGAGCTGATGATCTCGCTCGGCCTGTTCGCGCTGATCGCCGTCGCGGGCGTCACGCTGGTCGACAGCATTCTCTCGGTCCAGGGCCGGACCGAAAAGCGGCTGGATCGCATTGCCGAGGTGCAGCGCGCGATGTTCGTGGTGGGCAGCGACTTCGACCAACTCGCGCGCGGGCGCGTGCAGGGGGACGGCGGCCGGGTCGCGTTCTCGCGTGCTGCCGGCGGCTTCGGCGGCCCCGCACTCGCCGTAACCTACACCCTCGCCGACGGCCTGTTCGTCCGCACCGTCGACGGCCGGGCGCAGCGGGTGCTCGGCGGCGTCCAGTCGGCGCGCTGGCGCTATTTCGACGGCGCCTGGCTCGACTCCTGGCCCCCCGACGAGGAGCGGGTCGACACCTGGCCGCGCGCCGTGGCGGTCGAGCTCGCAGTCTCCGCCCCCAGCGGCATGGCAGGCACCGTCCGCCGCGTCGTCACGCTCCCGCTTCCGGCGGCCGAGCCGAAATGAGCGGGCGGACGCCTGGCGACGAGGGCATGATCCTCGTCAACGTGCTGATGTTCGTGGCCATCGCCAGCGGCATCGTGCTGCTGCTCATCAGCCGCGAGGAAATCGCGCTGGACCGCGCGATCCGCTCCCGGGAAGCCGCGCGCGCCCTCGCGATCGTGCGCGGCGGCGAGACCTCGGCGCTGGTGGCGCTCCGCCGGGATGCCCGCGACGCGCCGGACGCCGACTATGCGAGCGAACCCTGGGGGGCGATCGCCGACAGCGATGTGCCGATTGAGGGGGGGCGCTTCGACCTGGCGATCGCGGATGCCGAGGGGCGCTTCAACGTCAATGCCGTGCGCAAGGACGACCTCTCGGCCCAGCTGCTGTTCGCGAAGATCGGCCGCGCGGCCGGGTTCGACGACGACCAGCTCGCCTTTGCGGTCGGGTTGATCCGCGAATATGGCCCGATCAGCGACCTGCGTCCCCTGCGCTACTCCGGGATACCGCCGGAGCTCGCCGACCGGCTCGAGCGGCTGGCGACGGCACTGCCGGGCAGCACGACGATCAACCTGAACGCCGCCTCGCCCGAACTGATGGCGGTGCTGTTCGGCGACCCGGTGGTAGCCGAGCGGCTGGTGGCGACCCGTACCCGCCAGGGGTTCCTGTCGCTCCAGGACTTGGCCGACGAAGGCGTGACCATGCCTCCCGGCGCCGGCCTCCGCTCCAACACCTTCTGGGTGCGCACCCGGGCGACGATCGGCGGCACCGCCCAGCAGGGCGCTACCCTCATCCAGCGGCGCGAGGGCGAGAACGGGCCGGTGGTGGTGCCGGTCGCCCGCTGGCGCAACGCCGCGGTCCCGCCCGAAGCGCCCGCCTTCGTGCCGCCTCGCAAGCCGGCTGGCTAGAAGATCGAGATCAGCGCCACGCCGAGGATCATCAGCACCGCGCCGGCGATGCGGCCGAGACCCGCCTGGTGCACCTCGAACCCCATCCAGCCGAAATGGTCGAGCACCAGCGCAGCGACGGTCGAGGCGGTGACGATCAGCGCGACGAACAGCCCGGCGCCGAGCCGAGGGGAGGCATAGACGGTTGCCAGCACGAACACGATGCCGAGCACGCCCCCGGTCCATGACCACCACGGCGCCTGCGCGATCGCCTGGCCGCTCGGCAGCCGCTCGCCCGCTGCCAGCGACAACAGCAGCGATACGGTCAAGGTCACGAGCGAGACGATCGAGACCGTCCACAGCTGCGTGCCCAGCGCCTTTTGCAGCGCATTGTTGGTGCCCGACTGGAGCGCACTGGTGATGCCGGCGCCGGCCGCGAACAGGATGAAGAGCAGGTACACGCCCTTACCCCTGCCGCAGACAGGAGAGGCACGGCGCGGCGCTGGGTTCGGGCAATCGGCTTCTCCCTCGGATCGTCCGCCAGCAACCACCGGCAGCGGCAAATGATCCGAGGAGGCGGGCTCGCCCTAGTGGATGGCCTCGCCCAGCATCAGCGCACGGACGTAGCGAACCGGCGGCGACCCGTGCGCCAGCACCGCATCGTTGTAGCGCTTCAGGTCGAACGCCGCGCCGTTGCGCGCCTCCGCCGCCGCGCGCAGTTCCAGATGCTCGGAGTAGCCGACGAAATAGCTCAGCAGCTGGGTGGAGGAGAGGCGTGCGCGCGTCCACTTGCCGGCGGCCTCGCGCTCCTGCTGGAACGCGCCCTGCATCATCAGCTCCATCGCCTGCGCCTCAGTCATCCCCTCGGTATGGATGCCGATGTCGAGCAGCGTGTTGGTGATCGAGCGCAGCCGCATCTTGAGGACGGTCAGCTTGAACAGCGGATCGCCGTTCAGATAGCCCTGATCCGCCATCATTCCCTCGGCATAGACCGCCCAGCCCTCAATGAACGGTCCGGAGGCGAGCACCGCGCGCAGCATCGACGGATATTCGTTGGCGTGCGCGATCTGGAGGTAATGCCCCGGCATCGCCTCGTGCACGCTCAGGTCGTGGATCATGTAGTCGTTGTACTCGCGCAGGAACGACTCCGCCTGCGCATCGCTCCAGTCCTCGGGGATCGGAGAGACGGCAAAGAAGGTGCCGAGCTGCTTTTCGAACGGTCCGGGGCTGTCGCAATAGGCGACCGCCACGCCCTGGCGGAACTTGGGCATCTCGATGATCTGGACGGGCGTGTCGGGCACGGTGATGAGGTTCTTGGCGCGCACGAACGCGGTCGCCTGCTGGAGCGTCTTCGTCGCCTCCGGGATCACGCCGTCGCGGGCGGGATGCTTGGCATAGGTCAGCTCCAGCGCCGCCTCGATCGCCTTTTGCTGCTGGTCCGCCGTGGGGGAGGCGGGGAGCGCCGGTGCGTTCGGCTTGCCCGCCAGCACGGTGCGCGCGATCGCATACATCTCCGCCCGCGCATCCGCCTTGGCCTTGAGCGCCCGCGCCTTGATCTCGGGCCGGGAGAGGTCGGTCACCAGCGCAAAGCGCAGCTTCTGGTCGTAGCGCGCCGCGCCGAGCCGAAAGTCCCCCTTCGCTTGCGGCACCAGCACCGTGTCGAGCCATTTCTGCTGGTCGGCAACCGCCGTCCTGAGCGTCGCAAGCGCCGCGTCGAACCGCTTCTGGTCGGCAGCTGGAAGCTCGTCCTTGTGCGGCGCCAGCATCCCCTCGGCGATCTGGAGCACGCCCGAGTTCTGCTGTGCCACGGTCCTGGCGAATACCTCCGGCACGCGCGCCGGCACCAGGCTGGCGCGCATCTGCTGGAACAGCTGCGGCGTCTTCTCCATCCGCGCGATCGCCGCCTGCAGCCGCTGCGGCCATGGCGCGAAGCCGCGCGCCGCCAGCAGATAGAGTCCGCCGGAGATGGACTCGTTGGCGCCCTGCGGATCCCATTTGTGGGGCTTCAGCGTCTCGATCGTCCACAGCTGATAGGCGAGCTCGTTCGCAAGCAGCGCCGCATCGACCTGGTTCTCGCGGCTGAGCTTGCTGCGGTCGATCCGCCCCAAGGCCGCCTGGGTTCGCCGGAGCGCCGCCACTTCCCGCCCGCGGCCCGCGGCGGACAGGTCGTCGACCTGCGCGTCGAAGCGATGGTCGCCCAGATAGGTCGCATAGGTCGGTCGCAGCCGCGCCATCTCGTCCAGGAAGCGCTTGCCGAGCGCCTCGAACGCGGCGTCCTGTGCGGAAGCCGCGGCGGGGGCTGCGGGCTTGGCGACGGTCGCGCTGCCGGGCAAAGTCGCCCCGGCCAGGAGCAGCAAGGCAAACAGACCAGAGCGCATCGACGATCCCCACAGATTCCAATGGCTCGGGTCTATGCAGCGCACCACCCGGCGGCAAGCCGCGGATCGGATTACGCCGGCTTAGCCCGCCCGCTCAGCTCGGCGCCCGCCTGTGGATCGAAGCGCAGGTTCACGAACAGCGCCGCCAGCGAGATTGCCGTCACCGTCCAGAAGGCGGCGGAGAAGTCGGGAAAGCCCGGGCTCGCCCGGCCGCTGGCGTCCATCGACACTTGCAGCGCGACGCTGGCCGTGCAGATGCCGAGCGACAGCATCAGCTGCTGGAAGGTCGAGTAGAAGCTGGTCGCCGCGCTCATCCGCTCCTTGCCGATCTCGTCATAGGCGATGGTGTTGTAGGCAGTGAACTGGAACGACATCAGGAAGCCCGAGACCACCAGCACCGCGAAGATCGCGGCCAGCGGCCAATCCGGGCGGAACAGGCCGCAGACCGCATAGGCGGCCGTGCCGAGCACGCCCATCACCACCAGGCTCGACCGGAAGCCGAAGCGATGGAGCAGGCGGCGCGCCACGCCTTTCATCCCGAACGAGCCGATCGCGGTGGCGACTGTCATCGCGCCGCTCTGCGCGGCCGTGAGGCCGAAGCCCAGCTGCATCATCAGCGGCAGGAGGAACGGCTGCGCGCCCTGGGTGATGCGCGCCAGCGACCCTCCCAGGACGGAAAGCCGGAAGGTGGGGACGCGCATCAGGGAAAGGTCGAGAATCGGGTGTTCGAGGCGGCGTGCGTGCAGCAGATAGAACAGGCCCGCGACCGCCCCGACGACGATCAGCGGCACCCCGATGCCTGCCCCTTCGGACCGGCTCACCATCTCGAACCCCAGCAGCAGGCAACCCAGTGCTGCCGCCGAGAGGATGAAGCCGGTTCGATCGAATGGCTGCGCTTCCCCCTCGCGAAGGTCGGCGATGAACTTGCCCACCAACACGAAGCCAACGAGGCCGATCGGCAGGTTGAGCCAGAAGATCCACCGCCAGTCGGCATAGGTGACGATGAAGCCACCCACCGGCGGCCCCAGGATCGGCCCGATCAGCGCGGGCATGATCAGCCACGACATCGCCGACACCATGTCGCGCTTCGCCACCGAGCGCAGCAGCACCAGCCGGCCGACCGGCATCATCATCGCGCCGCCGATCCCCTGCAGGAAGCGCGCGACCGCCATCGTGGGCAGATTGGGCGCGAGGCCGCAGGCAAGCGAGCCCAGCACGAACACTGCGATCGCCCAGCGGAACACCGGCTTGGCACCGAAACGGTCGGCGACGAAGCCCGATGCGGGGATGAACATGGCGAGCGCGAGCAGATAGGAGGTGAGGGCGATGCTCATCTCCGGCGCGCGGACGCCGAAATCCCGTGCCATCGTGGGAAGCGCCGTGGCGAGCACGGTGGCGTCGAGGTTCTCCATGAACATCGCGCAGGCGATGATCAGCGCGACCGTCCGGTAGTTGGCGCTCGCCGGCGCGCCGCCCTGTTGATCGGTGGTCTCGGCGATCCGCTCGCCCGCCGGCACGATGCCGTCGCGCACTTCGGAGTGGACGGAAGCGATGCCGCGACGCCGCGGGCGAAGGAAATTGCGCGGATCGAGTCCGTGCGGGAGGTGCAAAGACATGAACCTTCAATTTGGCGTCTGGAGTCTGCGATACAATGCTGCGGGTGCACAAAGACGCGGCGCGCGGCCGCTTGACCTGCACCATCGCCCGCGCGGTATGTCGGCACCGCGGCGGTCGAGGATGTCCAAAGCACCGCAGGGAAGGGGTCGAAAATGCGTCATGCCGTTGTTGCGCGTGTCTGCCTTGCCGCTCTGGCGGCTGCGGGCGCGGTGCAAGCCCCCGCCCTTGGCCGGCAGAAAGGAGGGACGTCCGCGCCGATGGAGGCGCTGGCCGAAACCCTGCTCGCGCTCGCCCCGGACGCGAATGCCGTCGGCACGCCGACCCTCGCTACGCTGCGGGCGAAGGACTCACCGATCCGGTGGATAGACGCGCCATCTTCGGCCGAGGAAACGCTTCGGAACGTCGGGAGGCTAGCGGGCGGCACCGTGCTGGCGCCCAACGCCGGTATGGTCCCGGAACTCACCTTCGAATGGGACGGGCCGCCCGGGCACCCCTTCGGCTTCGATCCGGTACAGGCGCTTCGGAGCAGGGGCTTCCAAGTGAAGGCGCTGTACTGCTCGGCGATGGTCTCCGAGGGGACGAACTATTTCCTCGTTGCCGCGCCGGGCAAGCGGCAGGGCTTCCTTGCGGTGTACGCATTCGATGCGCCGATGGCGATCTCGGTGGCGAGCTGGTCCATCCGCTACCGACTGGACGGCCACATCCCCTCGCTTGCGGAGGTGCAGGCAGACGAAGATGTCGAGGCGAGCACCGATTGCTCGAAGGAGGTCTTCGGTCCGGTCGAGCAGATCAGCCATGCCGAGGCAGAGGCGTTCGTGCGGAGCAAGGCCCCGGCTACGCGGAGTTCGCGCTAGCGGGCACCGGGAGCCGGAGCGACAGGCCGTGATCCGGGCCACGCTCGCTTCGGCGAACGCTCCCCGCGAAGGGGTGTGTCATCGATGTCTTGGAAGTAAATGGTCGGGGAAAGAGGATTCGAACCTCCGGCCCCTGCGTCCCGAACACAGTGCTCTACCAGGCTGAGCTATTCCCCGACCGATGCCGCCCAGTCGCTGACCAGGTGGCAGGCGGCGGCTTATATCAGCGATTCTGGCGGTGGCAAGCGCCTCTTTTGCGCTTTTCTGCCGCCGGGATGCCGGTCTGCGCGCGCGCCCCCTTCGCATCGGCCCGGCCGGGTGCTAACCGCGCGCAATCATGGCGACAGAACTCAGCAAGATCCGCAATTTCTCGATCATCGCGCACATCGATCACGGCAAATCGACGCTTGCGGACCGGCTGATCCAGCGCACCGGGGGCCTCTCCGACCGCGAGATGTCGGCGCAGGTGCTCGACAACATGGAGATCGAGAAGGAACGCGGCATCACCATCAAGGCGCAGACCGTGCGCCTGGAGTGGAAGGGCCATGTCCTGAACCTGATGGACACGCCCGGCCACGTCGACTTCGCCTATGAAGTATCGCGCAGCCTGGCCGCGTGCGAAGGCGCGCTCTTGGTGGTGGACGCGGCGCAGGGTGTCGAGGCGCAGACGCTCGCCAACGTCTATCAGTCGATCGAGCACGATCACGAGATCATCCCGGTCATCAACAAGATCGACCTGCCGGCCGCCGAGCCGGAGCGGGTGAAGGTCGAGATCGAGGATTTGATCGGCCTCGATACGTCGCACGCGGTTCTTGCCTCCGCAAAGGCGGGCATCGGCATCGAGGAAATTCTCGACACGGTGGTCGAGCGCATCCCCGCACCCAAGGGCGACGCGGGGGCGCCGCTCAAGGCGATGCTCGTCGACAGCTGGTACGACCCGTATCTGGGCGTCGTGATCCTGGTCCGCGTGATCGACGGCACGCTGAAGAAGGGCCAGCAGATCAAGTTCATGAACGCGGGCACCACCCATCTGGTGGACCGCGTCGGCTGCTTCCGGCCCAAGATCGAGCAGCTGACCGACCTCGGCCCGGGCGAGATCGGCTTCATCACCGCGCAGATCAAGGAAGTCGCGCAGACCGCGGTCGGCGACACCATCACCGATGCCAAGCGTCCGGCGGCCGAAGCCGTGCCGGGCTTTAAGGAAGTGCAGCCGGTGGTGTTCTGCGGGCTGTTCCCGGTCGACGCCAACGACTTCGACAAGCTGCGCGAATCGATCAGCAAGCTGCGGCTCAACGACGCAAGCTTCAGCTTCGAGATGGAAACCAGCGCGGCGCTGGGCTTCGGCTTCCGCTGCGGCTTCCTGGGGCTGCTCCACCTGGAGATCATCCAGGAGCGGCTGACCCGCGAATACGACCTCGACCTCATCACCACCGCGCCGTCGGTGGTGTACGAGATCCAGCTGACCCATCCCGATCCCGCAGGCGTCACCAAGATCGACCTGCACAACCCGGCCGACATGCCCGATCCCAACAAGATCGCGACCATTAGCGAGCCGTGGATCGAGGCGACGATCTACGTTCCCGACGAATATCTGGGCTCGATCCTCAAGCTGTGCCAGGACCGGCGCGGCATCCAGAAGAACCTGACCTACGTCAGCGGCCGCGCGCAGGCGACGTACGAACTGCCGCTCAACGAAGTCGTGTTCGACTTCTACGATCGGCTCAAGTCGCTGTCGAAGGGCTATGCCAGCTTCGACTATGAGCAGATCGGCTATCGCGAGGGCGACCTCGTCAAGATGAGCATCCTGGTCAACGAGGAGCCGGTCGATGCGCTGAGCATGATCGTCCACCGCGGCACCGCCGAAGTGCGCGGCCGCGGCATGGTCGAGCGGCTGAAGGAACTGATCCCCAGGCACATGTTCAAGATCCCGATCCAGGCGGCGATCGGCGGCAAGGTGATCGCGCGCGAGACGATCAGCGCCATGCGCAAGGACGTGACCGCCAAATGCTATGGCGGCGACGCCACCCGCAAGCGCAAGCTTCTGGAGAAGCAGAAGAAGGGCAAGGCGAAGATGCGCGAGTATGGCTCGGTCAGCATCCCGCAGGAAGCCTTCATCGCCGCGCTGCGGATGGGCGACGAGCAATAGCATCGAGGGGCGGCGCCGGAGCGTCGCCCCTTTTCCTATGCGGCGTTGCGCGACGGCTCGGCCCAGTGCACGCGATCCCGGCCGGCGTGCTTGGCAGCGAACAGGGCGGCGTCGGCTTGGTGATAGAGCTGCTGCCAGTCGGCTTCCGTCGCCAACGGCCCGATGCAGCTGCCGATGCTCGCCGTGACCTTCAACCCGTAGGGCATCGCCGCCGTGCGGAGCGACGCGAGTAGCGCCTCCGGGTTCAGTGCGGCGCGCGAATCGGCGAGGATCGCGAATTCCTCGCCTCCGATCCGCGCGATGACGGTTCCCGCCGGCAGGGCGCGGCGGAGGGTGCGGGACACCACCCGCAGCACCTCGTCGCCGCCATCGTGGCCGATGGCGTCGTTGATCCGCTTGAAATGATCGATGTCCGCCACGAGCAGCTGCTGTTCCGCGGTGCGGCCGATCGCCTGGGCCAGGAAGGCGCGGCGGTTCAGCAGGCCGGTGAGCGGATCGGTGTCGGCAAGGCGCCGCGTGCTGATCTCCTGACGGACCGCGGCATCCCGCTCCAGGCTCAGCAGCCGGATGCGATAGGCGATCGCCAGGCTGGTGAGCAGTGCCTCGGCGCTCATCGCAAGCACGGTGCTGTTGTCGATCCAGAAGCTCCACCCAAGCAGCCCGAAGTTGCTGGAGACCCGCACGATCACCATGGCGACCGGCGACGACCAGGTCAGTGCGAACAGCCACAGATAATTGCTTCGCCGCCGCCACGCCCGCCACAGGATCGGTGCGATCACGGCGATCAGTCCCAGGAAGGACAACGAAAACAGCGCGTCGAGAACGTGGATGTTCACCGGGGCGATCAGCAGGAACAGCAGCCCCAGCACCGCCATGCCCGCCGCCGACAGTTCCGTGAGTCGGCCCACCCAACCATCGAAGATTCGCGCCTCGAAGAAGCTCCGGCTGAAGGCGAGTGCCGCCGCGCCTGCCCAGGCGAGCATCACATAATTGATGGTGATCCGCTGGTTGTTGTGGATGTCCGGCAGCAGCCAGGCGAGCGCCGCCGACGAGGATGCCGCATAGAACAACAGGCAAACCAGCATCGCGCAGTAGGCGAGCTGGAACCGGTGACGCAGCGCCTTCCACAGCGCGAGATTGTAGACGATGAGCGCGATGCAGAGACCTGCGAAGGCTGCGTAGATCGCCGCCAATCCCAGCGTCTGGCGTTCGGCCTCCGCTCGCGTGAGGAGCCGGGGCCCGAGCACGATGCCTCGGACGTTCGCTGCTCCCTCCACATGCCAGAGCAGCCGCGTCACGGGCGCGCTCCGCACAGGCAGCGCGAACTCAATCAGCGCACCGAGCTGGAGGTGCTGGGTAAGCCCGCGCTGGTCCACCGTGATCGAGGCGACATGTCCGTCGGCATAGAGCGCGTAGAGGGACATGCCGCGGATCCAGACGCTTCCGGACCGGACCCGAAGCGGCTCGCCGGGCAGAGGACGGAGCGTCACCGGGCTGGAGAGGAGCCAATAATCGCCTGGTCCCCAGGATCGCTGCGGGGTCGCGCAGTCGAAGCTCCGGGGCTGTGCGAAAAGGCTTCGCGGCGTCAGCCCGCCCGCATCCGGCCGGACACAGACCTGGAGTGATGCGCCGTTCTTGGGTGGTGCGGCGGCCGCCGGAGTGAGGGCGAGACCCGCCCACACCAATGCGCAGACGATCCGCGCCAGTCGATTCAAGCTCCAGCTCACGCGATCGGACCTATCGCGCGCCGTGCGAAAAATCCGTTAAGCGCAAGGAAGGGAAAAGGGTGGGCCCCGGTCGCGAGGACCGGGGCTGGAGAGACGTTATGCCTTGGCGGGCGCCTTGGCCTTGCCGCCCTTCTTGGGCTTGCGCGGCGCAGCGGGCGTGATCTCGAAGGCGAGCGCGCCGTCCTTCAGCTTCACCGACACCTCGCCGCCGTGGACGAGCTTGCCGAACAGCAGCTCCTCGGCAAGCGGCTGCTTGACCTTCTCCTGGATCAGCCGGCCCATCGGCCGCGCGCCATACAGCTTGTCATAGCCGCGCTCGGTCAGCCAGCTCTTGGCCGCCTCGTCCAGCTGGATGTGGACGTTACGGTCGGCGAGCTGCAGCTCGAGCTGGAGGATGAACTTCTCCACCACCCGCTCGACGACCTCGGTCGGCAGATACCCGAACGGCACGATCGCATCGAGGCGGTTGCGGAACTCCGGCGTGAAGAGCTTCTTCACTGCCTCTTCCTGCACGTCCTCGCGGCTGATCTGGCCGAAGCCGATCGACTCCTTGGCCATGTCCGACGCACCGGCGTTGGTGGTCATGATCAGGATGGTGTTGCGGAAGTCGACGGTCTTGCCGTGGTGGTCGGTCAGCTTGCCGTTGTCCATCACCTGCAACAGGATGTTGAACAGGTCCGGATGCGCCTTCTCGATCTCGTCGAGCAGCAGCACCGAATGCGGGTTCTGGTCGACCGCATCGGTCAACAGCCCGCCCTGGTCGTAGCCGACATAGCCCGGAGGGGCACCGATCAGCCGGCTGACCGAGTGGCGCTCCATATATTCGGACATGTCGAAGCGCTGGAGCGGAATGCCCAGGATCTCGGCGAGCTGGCGCGCGACCTCGGTCTTGCCGACGCCGGTCGGGCCGGAGAAGAGGTAGTTGCCGATCGGCTTGTCCGGATCGCGAAGCCCCGCGCGGCTGAGCTTGATCGCCGAGGACAGCACCTGGATCGCCTCGTCCTGGCCGAACACGACGCGCTTGAGGTCGGTTTCCAGATTGGCGAGCACGCGCGTGTCGTCGGTCGACACCGACTTGGGCGGAATGCGCGCCATCGTCGCGATCACCGCCTCCACCTCGCGCGTGGTGATCGTCTTCTTGCGCTTGGACGGGGCGACCAGCATCTGCATCGCGCCCACCTCATCGATCACGTCGATCGCCTTGTCGGGCAGCTTGCGGTCGTTGATGTAGCGCGCCGACAGCTCGACGGCCGACTTGATCGCGTCCGGGGTGTATTTCACCGAATGGTGCCCCTCGAACGCGGTGCGCAGCCCGGTCAGGATCTTGATCGTGTCCTCGACCGACGGCTCGTTGACGTCGATCTTCTGGAACCGGCGCAGCAGCGCGCGATCCTTTTCGAAGTGGTTGCGGAATTCCTTGTAGGTGGTCGAGCCGATGCAGCGGATCGCGCCGCCCGACAGCGCCGGCTTCAGGAGGTTCGACGCGTCCATCGCCCCGCCCGAGGTGGCGCCGGCGCCGATCACCGTGTGGATCTCGTCGATGAACAGGATCGCGTGCGGCAGCTTCTCGAGCTCGTTGACGACCTGCTTCAGCCGCTCTTCGAAATCGCCGCGATAGCGGGTGCCGGCGAGCAGCGCGCCCATGTCGAGCGAATAGATGACCGCGGGCAGCAGCACCTCAGGCACGTCGCCTTCGACGATCTTGCGGGCCAGGCCTTCGGCGATCGCGGTCTTGCCGACGCCCGGATCGCCCACGTAGAGCGGGTTGTTCTTGGAGCGACGGCACAGGATCTGCACCGTGCGATCGACTTCGGCCGAGCGGCCGATAAGGGGATCGACCTTCCCATTCTTGGCCTTTTCGTTGAGGTCGACGCAGAACTGCTTCAGCGCGCTCTCGCCCTTGCCCTTGGGATCGGCCTTGGGCTTCTCCTCGTCCGCGCCCTTCACTTCGCGTGCCTCGGACGGCGAAGCGCCCTTGCCGACGCCGTGGCTGATATAGCTGACCGCATCGAGCCTGCTCATGTCCTGCTGCTGGAGGAAGTAGACGGCGTAGCTTTCCCGTTCGGAAAACAGCGCAACGAGCACGTTGGCGCCGGTCACTTCGTCGCGGCCGGAGGACTGGACGTGAAGGATCGCGCGCTGGACGACGCGCTGGAAGCCCGAGGTGGGCGAGGGATCGGTGGCCGAATCGACCTTGAGGGCGTCGAGTTCGGTGTCGAGATATTGGGCGACGGTCGCCTTGAGTTCGCCCAGGTCGACCCCGCAGGCGTTCATGACCTTGGACGCATGTTCGTCCTCGACCAGCGCGAACAGCAGGTGCTCGAGCGTGGCATATTCGTGCCGGCGAGTGGACGCAGCCTCGAGCGCCTTGTGCAGCGTGCTTTCGAGGGCGGAGGCAAAGGATGGCATCAGACGGATACTCCAACCGGGCCGACGAGCGTGCATCGGCCGTTTGCATCTATGTCGGAACGCAAGGGGCCCGCATCAAGCGGTAGCCCGTCCCGGCGTTCCAGGAACGTTCCCGTGACCAGCGCCCCGGTGGTCACCTTCGGAAGAGCGCGTCGGCGCTGGCCCGATGGGTCGTTGCGCGTTCGGCCTGGCTTCGGCAGCGGGCGATCTCCGCCTCCAGCGCCGCGATGCGTGCGTGGAGCTCCGCGACCGACAACGGGTCCAGGTCCTCGCGGGCCAGCTGCGCCAGCGGATCGTCTTTGCGACGCGGCAGAAAATCCTCGGCGTCCATCGGCACAGCGTTGACCCTCCTTTGCACGATGTCAATAACGCTGGGCAACGCGCGGGGAAGCAATGGGAGCCACATGCCGATGAACCTTCCCGAGAGCATTCCGGGTACCATGATCGCGATCGACCCGGAGGGGGCGGGCGGGCCCGAGGCGCTGGTGCCGGTCGACCGTCCGATCCCGCAGCCGGGGCCCGGCGAAGTGCTGATCCGGGTGGCGGCGGCCGGCGTGAACCGGCCCGACCTGCTCCAGCGCGCGGGCAATTACCCGCCGCCGCCCGGCGCGCCTTCCATCCCCGGCCTTGAAGTTGCCGGCACGGTCGCCGCCATCGGCGAGGGCGTGGATCCGGGCCTGGTGGGTGCCGCCGTCTGCGCGCTGCTGGCCGGCGGCGGCTATGCCGGATATGCGCTGGCGCCCGCAGGCCAGTGCCTGCCGGTCCCCGATTGCCTCTCGATGGCAGAGGCCGCGGCGCTGCCGGAGACGCTGTTCACCGTGTGGACCAACCTGTTCGAGCGCGCCTATGTCCAGGCCGGCGATACGGTGCTGGTCCATGGTGGCACCAGCGGCATCGGCACCATGGCGATCAGCCTGTGCGCGCTGTTCGGGGTCGAGATCATCGTGACGGTCGGCTCCGACGACAAGGCGGCGGCGGCGCTGGCGCACGGCGCGACCCACGCGATCAACTACAGGACCGAGGATTTCGTCGATCGGGTCAAGGCGATCACCGGTGGCGCCGGCGTCGCGGCGGTGCTCGACATGGTCGGCGGCGACTATGTGCCGCGCAACCTGAAGTGCCTGGCCGAGGACGGGCGCCACGTCTCGATCGCCGTGCAACGCGGGGCGGAGGCGACGATCCCGATCTGGCAGGTGATGCGCCGTCGGCTGACGCTGACCGGCTCGACGCTGCGGCCGCGCGATGCGGAGTTCAAGACGCTGGTCACCGAGGAGATCGCGCGCCTGGTCTGGCCCTTCGTGATCGATGGCAAGCTGCGCCCGCTGATGGACCGCAGCTTCCCGCTCTCGCAAGCCGCCGAGGCGCACCGCCGCATGGAGGCGGGCGACCATGTCGGCAAGATTGTGCTGACGATCGGCGACTGAACCGCCGGCGACCCGGTCGCCGGCGAAACGCCTTCAGAGTCGCGTCACCGCATAATGCTCCTGCAGCGCGGCCACCACGGCATCGCTGTGGGTCGCGTCGCGTGCCTCGAACATCACCTCCAGCCGCGCCGCCTGGACGCTGGGGGAGGTGAAGAGCCGATGGTGCGACACCTCGATGATGTTGGCCCCGGCCGCGCCGATCCGCGTCGAGATCTCGCCGAGCACGCCCGGGCGATCGGGAATGTCGAGGATCAGCCGCATCAGCCGCCCGTCGCGGACCATCACCCGCTGGAGCACATTGGCGAGCGCGCGATTGTCGATGTTCGCCCCGCACACCGGCACCCCGACCTTGCGGCCACGGAACAGCTCCGGATAGGTCAGCAGCGCGGCGACGCCGGTCGCTCCTGCGCCCTCGGCGACGATCTTGGCTTCCTCGGCCAAGAGCGCGATCGCGCTCTCGATCGCGCGTTCGGGCACGGTCAGCACCTGCTTCACCAGCTGGCGCACGATCTCCAGCGGCTTTCGTCCGACGTCGCGGACGGCAATGCCTTCCGCCACGGTCGCGCCGCCGACGCTGACGGGCGTGCCCGCCAGTTCCTGCGCCATGGCCGCATAGCTCTCGACCTCCACCCCATAGGTCACGATCGGCCGGCCGGCGCCCTGCGCTGCAAGCGCCGCGCCTGCGACCAGGCCGCCGCCGCCGACCGGGATCGCCAGCGTGTCGAGCTCGGGCACATCCTCGATCAGTTCGAGCGCGAGCGTGCCCTGACCCGCGATCACCGCGTCGTCGTCATAGGGGTGGACGAACACCAGCCCCTGCTCGCCGGCGAGGTGATGGGCGTGCGCGGCGGCTTCCGCCAGGGTCGTGCCGTGCAGCACGACCTCGGCGCCCCAGCGCGCGGTGCGGGTGACCTTGGTGGAGGGGGTGAAGGCGGGCATCACGATCACCGCGCGGATGCCGAGCAGCGCTGCGTGTCGCGCGACCGCCTGGGCATGGTTCCCCGCCGACATCGCCACGACTCCGGCCGCGCGCTCCTCCGCGGAGAGCAGCGCGAGCCGGTTGGCGGCGCCGCGCTCCTTGAACGCGCCGGTGACCTGCAGCGTGTCCAGCTTCAGCCAGACGTCCGCGCCGGTAATCCGGCTAATCGCATCGCTGTGCACCACGGGGGTGCGGATCACCCTGCCGGCGATCCGGGTAGCGGCTGCGTGGACGTCTTGAGAAGTGATCACGTAGGGCCCTCTTCGTTGGTGCCTCGTCGACGGCGCGGTGCGCCGCGCCTGCCTACAACCACCAAAGCCGCGGCCGGACAAGGAAAAGCCGCGGGGTACACCGCCTGACGACTTCCGCGCGTCGATCCGATTCCGCTAGAGTGCGAGTAGAAGCGCCCCTAAGCTCGTCTTCGAATCGGGGAGGGGGGAGTTGCTCGAGTTCCTGGGCTTGCCGCAGAACATCGCCTTTACTGCGGCGCTGGTTCTGATGCTGTTGATCGGACTGGTGCAGTTGATCGGCCTTGGCGTCGACCTGGATGCCGATGCGGATCTGGACGTCACCATGGGCGGCGACCTGTTGTCGTGGCTCGGCGTCGGTCGGGTGCCGCTCCTGATGCTGCTGGTTCTGTTCCTCGGGATCTTCGGTTCGATCGGGCTGCTGGGTGAACAGGCGGCGCTCGAGTGGACGGGCGCCCTGCTGAGCGGTTGGATCGCCGTCCCGGCCGCGGGCCTCTGCGCACTGCCGCTCACCGGCCTCGCCGCGCGCGGCCTGGCGCGCGTGCTCCCGCAAGACCACACGACCGCAATTTCGCTCGAGGAACTGGTCGGTCGCTTCGCCCGCGTCGTCATCGGTCGCGCAGTTCCGGGCGCGCCCGCGCGCGCGCGGGTCGAGGACCGCCACGGGCAACCGCACTATGTGATGGTCGAACCCGATAATCCCGGACAGATCTTTGAAGAGGGTGAGCAGGTGCTGCTCGTCCGGCGTGAGAACGAGGTGTTCCGCGCCGTCTCTCGCGGCGACCACAAGTTGCCCCAGCTAGGAGCCTGACGATGAATACCGACGTGGTGGTGCCCCACTCCGGAATGCTGACCACCGTCGGCATCGTGGCAGGCGCCGCACTCCTGCTGCTGCTGGTGATCGGCCTCTTGTTCGCCAAGCTCTACAAACGGGCGTCCAAGGAGATCGGCTTCGTACGCACCGGTGCGGGCGGCGAAAAGGTCGTCATCAACGGCGGCGCGCTGGTGCTGCCGGTGTTCCACGAGACGATGCCGGTCAACATGAACACCGTGCGTCTGGCGGTCGAACGCAAGAACAGCGACGCCCTCATCACGCTCGACCGGCTGCGCATCGACGTGAAGGCCGAGTTCTATGTCCGCGTACGCCCGGATGCGCAGTCGATCGCGATCGCCGCGCAGACGCTCGGCATGCGCACCATGAACCCGGAGGCGCTGAAGGAGCTGGTCGAGGGCAAGTTCGTCGACGCGCTGCGTTCGGTGGCCGCCGGCATGAGCATGGCGCAGCTCCACGAACAGCGCTCGGACTTCGTGCAAAAGGTGCAGCAGGTGTCGTCCGCCGATCTGGCGATGAACGGGCTGGAGCTGGAGAGCGTGTCGCTGACCGGCCTCGACCAGACCTCGATCGAGCACTTCAACGCCAACAACGCCTTCGATGCCGAGGGCCTGACCAAGCTCACCGAGCAGATCGAGCTGCGCAAGAAGGCGCGCAACGACATCGAGCAGGACACCCGCGTCCAGATCGAGACCAAGAATCTGGAAGCCGCGCGCCAGTCGTTCCTGCTGGGCCGCGATACCGAATTCGCGCGGCTGGAGCAGGAACGCGAGCTGGAGGTGCGGCGCGCCGAGCAGACCGCCGAGATCGCGCGCGAGCAGGCCGCCCGCCAGCGCGAGGCCGACGCCGCGCGGATCGAGGCCAAGCGCCAGATCGATGCCCAGCAGATCGAGGCCGACCGCGCGATCAAGGAAGCGCGCATCGCCCAGGAACAGGCGCTCGAGCTCGCCCGTCAGGAGCAGCAGATCGCGGTGCAGAACAAGAGCCGCGACGAAAGCCAGGCCAGGGCCGAGGCGGACAAGGCGCGCGCCGATGCGGTTACGGCCGAGGAGCAGGTGTCGACCAGCCGCGAGACCGAGATCGCGGAGCGTACCAAGCGGATCGAGCTGATCGACGCCGCGCGCGAGGCGGAACGCGCCGCGATCCGCATCCGCGTCGAGGCGGAGGCGGAGAAGCAGGCCGCAGCCGACCGCGCCGAGGCGGCACGGCTTGCCGCCGAGGGCGAGGCGGAGGCCGCCAAGCTGCGCGCCGAGGCCGACCGCGTCCGCTTCGAAGTAGAGGCCGCCGGTCAGCGCGCGGTCAATGAGGCGGCGAACCTGCTGTCGTCGGACCAGGTGTCGCTCCAGACCAAGCTCGCGCTCCTGAAGGTGCTGCCGGAGGTGATCCGTGAGGCATCCAAGCCGCTGGAGGCAATCGACAGCATCAAGATCGTCCAGGTCGACGGGCTGACCGGCACCGGCGGGGCGACGGGGGCGGGTGTCCCCGCGGACGGCGGCGGTGATCGCAACCTTGCCAACTCCGCCGTGCAGGCGGCGCTCCGCTATCGCGCCCAAGCGCCGATGATCGACGGCCTGATGAAGGAGCTTGGGTTCGACGGCGGCTCGCTCGACGGGTTGGTCAAGGGCGCCGCCCTCGCGGATGGCAGCGGGCCGGCCGGACGCGATCCACAGGCCACGAACTCCGAGGGTCGCCGCCAAGCGGCGGAATAGCCGCACGTTCGGCTTCTTTCTTCGGTCAGCCGCGCGGTTATCGATCCCTTAAACCGGTTGTGATTTGCCTTGAGCATGGGAGACATCAGCGAATCCGCGCGGCTGGACGCGCTTCGGCAGCTCGATCTGCTCGACACGCCGGCGAGCGAGAGCTTCGATCGCATCACGCGCATGGCCAGTCAGATCTTTGGCCTGCCGATTGCGGCCGTGTCGCTTACGGACAAGGACCGCCAGTGGTTCAAGTCGCGCGTCGGCGTTGCGCACCAGTCGATCCCGCGCGATCGTGCACCCTGTGCGGAGGTGGCCGAGCGGCGCGAGCCAGTGGTGGTCGAGGATATCCGCGCAGATGCCTTCTATGCACAAAGCGTGCTGGCCGGGACGGGCGCGCGATTCTACGCCGGCGCGCCGTTGATTACGCGCGAAGGACACGGTCTGGGGGCGCTCTGCGTGATCGGCGTCGAGCCGCGCACCGCCACGGAACTCGAGATGTCCGCCTTGCGCGATCTGGCCGCCATGGTCATGGCCCAGATCGAGCTGCAGCACGCGTTTGGCCGGGTCGATCCGATCAGCAAGCTCGCGAACCGCAACCAGTTCCTCGACGATCTTGCCGATCTGGAGCGCGACACGCCGGGCGAGCAGCGGGTGGCGGTGCTGGTCGATCTCGCCCGGACCGACCAGATCGACGGCATCGTCCGGGTGCTCGGGTCGGGGCATCTCGACCAGCTGGTGCGGGAGGCTGCGCGCACGGTCCGCGAGCGGTTGGAACGCAGCACCCTCTACCACGTCGCCGCCACCCAGTTCGCCTTTGTGCTTCCGCCCGACTATGACGCGGAGCAGGGCGTCGCCTTGCTGACGGCGCGACTGGCAGAGGCGCGCGCGACCAGCTCCTCCCGCTTTGTAACCACGTCGGTGATCGGCGTCGTACCCTTCATGGCGGGTAGCACCGCGCCTGCTGACGTGCTGCGTACGCTGCACGGCGCCGCGCAGGATGCCCGGCTCCAGGAGAGCGGTGTGAGCATCCACTCCTACCGCGTGGACGACGCGCATCAGCGGCGTTTCCGGCTCCTGCAGGATTTCGGCGAAGCCCTGGAGCAGCCCGACGGTCAGCTGCGTATCGTCGTGCAGCCGCGGGTCGCGCTGGCTACGGGTCGATGCGTCGCCGCCGAGGCGCTGTTGCGCTGGCGGCACCCGGAACTGGGCGAAATCGCACCGGGCGAGTTCGTGCCGATCATCGAGCAGTCGGCGGCGGTGCGGGGGCTGACGGAATGGGTGCTCCATCGCGCGCTTGCCCAGCTGGCCGAGTGGCAGCGCGAGGGCGTTCGAATTCCCCTGTCGATCAACGTGTCGGCAAGCAACCTGGAAGAGGGCAATTTCGCGGAGCGGGTTGTCGAGGCATTGCGCGCCCATGACGTTGCGCCCGAGATGATCGAGCTGGAGGTGACCGAAAGTGCTGCAATGAAGCACGCGGGACGTGCCGTGGAGCAGCTGCGCCGCCTGAGCGCTGCTGGTATCACCCTCGCGATCGACGACTTCGGGACAGGGTACAGCAGCCTGGCCTATCTCCAGCAGCTTCCCGTGGACGTCATCAAGATCGATCAGAGCTTCATCCGCGCGATGGATGCAGGGGAGCGCGAGCAGGCGCTGGTCCGATCCATGGTCGCAGTGGGGGAGGCCCTGCGTTGTCGCGTCGTTGCCGAGGGTATCGAGAGCGAGGGCGCCGCCGAGCTCTTGCACGCCATGGGCTGCGACGAGGGGCAGGGGTATCATTTCAGCCGGCCGCTGCCGGTCGAGGCGTTCGCCGCCTGGATCACGCAGGCGGGAACGGAGTTGACGCGTCCGCACGCCGACACCTGACGAAGGCCGGAAAAGCAGCGTCGGCAGAGCGCTTTGCTGGCAGCTGTGCTTGCCTCTGCCGACTTCGCGCACTAAGTCTGTTCCGGATACGGCCACCCCGCGAGGGGTGGCCCTTGTTGTTTCTGGAGAACTGCCGTGGCCCAGCCGTTGATGCCGCATGCGACCGCTTCCTGGCTGGTCGACAACACTTCGCTGTCGTTCGAGCAGATCGCCGACTTCTGTGGCCTGCACATCCTGGAAGTGCAGGCGATCGCCGACGACACCGCCGCAACCAAGCTCACCGGCCGGGATCCGGTTCGCGCCCACGAATTGACCCAGGACGAGATCGAGAAGGGGCAGGCGGACCCGAACTACCGGCTCAAGATCCAGAAGGGCCCCGAGCAGGTTCGCCGCACCAAGGGTCCGCGCTACACGCCGGTCTCGAAGCGGCAGGACAAGCCGGATGGCATCGCCTGGATCATCCGCAACCATCCGGAAATCTCGGACGGCGCGATCGGCAAGCTGATCGGCACCACGCGCACCACCATCGCCGCGATCCGCGATCGCACGCACTGGAACATCGGCAACATCGTGCCGAAGGACCCGGTCACGCTCGGGCTGTGCTCGCAGCGCGAGCTCGATGCGCTGGTGACCAAGGCCGCCAAGGCTGCAGGCATGGAAGCGCCGACGGACACGCGCCTGGAGGGCGACCGCGAGGCACTGCTCGAGCAGCTGCGCAACGAGCGGCAGCAGGCCGCGCGCGATGCCGAGGCACTGGCGAACGGCGAGCGTGCCGAGCCCGCCCCGGCCTTCATCGATCCGTTCAAGCGCTGATCGCCAGCGTTCCCGTCCCTCCGCGCTTGCGGGGGACGGGCTTGGCGGGCCCGAGGTCCTGCCGCTTCTGCTGAGGCAGAAAGCCGATTAGCTTCTCCCCGTCCGACTCGGGGAGAACTGGCATGACCGACCTTCGCGAGCGCGCTGTCGCGCTCTACGACGCCTTCACCCACGAGCACCGCGACCGTCGCGCCTTCATGCGGGAGATGGTCGCGCTCACGGGCTCCGCCGTCGCTGCGGAGGCGCTGGTCGCAGCGATCGCGGCGTCTCCTGCCGCAGCACAGCAGGTCCAGCCGGACGATCCCCGCCTTCGCACTGCCACGCGCAAAGGGGTCGAGGCGGGCAAACCGGCCGCAGCGTATTTCGCGGCACCCCGAGAGGCCGGCGGCCGCAAGCTCGGTACGGTGTTGGTTATCCATGAGAACCGTGGCCTGACCGGGCATATTCGCGACGTTGCGAGACGCGTGGCGTTGAGCGGATTCCGAGCCGTCGCACTCGACCTGCTGGCGCCGCAGGGCGGCACGCCTGCCGACGAGGACCGCGCACGCGAAATGATCGCGGGAATCGACATGGACTTGGCCCTTCGTCAGGCAGTTGCCACCATCGATCGCGCGGTGCGGCAGCGGAGCGGCTCCGGCAAGGTGGGCGCGGTCGGCTTCTGCTGGGGAGGTGCCTTCGTCAACCGCCTGGCGATCGCCGCCGGGCCCGCGCTCAGCGCCGGCGTCGCCTATTACGGGCCCGCCCCCGACCCCTCGGAAGCGCCCAAGGTGCAGGCGCCGCTGTTGCTGCACTATGCCGGCAAGGACCAGCGCGTGAACGGAACGGGACTGCCATGGGTGAAGGCGCTGGAGGCCGCCGGCAAATCGGTGGAGGCCCATGTCTATCCCGACGTCGACCACGCCTTCAACAACGACACGTCGGCAGAGCGCTACAATCCGGCGGCCGCAAAGCTCGCCTGGGAGCGGACCACGCGCTTTTTGCATGCCCGACTCGACGGCTAGGCCGCCGGAGCCGGCGATCAGCGGATCGAGGCGGCAATCCGCCGTTCGAGTGCGCCGCAGCGTTCGGGGAGGACGGCCATCACGGAGTTCCGCTCGTCCGCCGACATTCTGGTCCAGTCGGCAATCTCTTCGCGCGTGCGACCGCAGCCGAAACACCAGCCGCTCTCAAGGTCGAGCGTGCACACCAGGACGCACGGGCTTTCGACCGCGACCGGCGCAACATACTCGATGAAATCGTCCACGCGGCTGCCGATCAGGCGGTCAGCCGAACGTCCAGGAAGGCCGGGATGGGACCGTTCCAGCCGCCATCGTCCGCCACCGCATCCTCGGCTTCTCGGCGACGGCGGGGTTCTTCATGCCGGGGCGCCCGTTCCTCACGGGTGCGACGAGGCTCTTCAGACCGCGGAGTGCGATCCTCGCGGCTGCGGCGATCGCGGGAACGCTCGGTTCGCGGTGCGCGTTCTTCGGGCGCGGGCTTTGCCTCCGCAGCTGGGGCATCGTCCAGTTGGACCACCTGGATCTTCTGGCCGGTCAGCTTTTCGATGTTGGCGATGTTCTCGGCATCGTCGGGCGTGACGAACGTATAGGCGGTGCCGGTCGCGCCGCCGCGGCCGGTGCGGCCGATGCGATGGACATAGTCGTCGGGATGCCACGGCGCGTCATAGTTGAAGACGTGGCTGACGCCCTTCACGTCGAGCCCGCGGGCAGCGACGTCCGACGCGACCAGGATGTTGACGTCCCCGTTCTTGAACCGGTCCAGCTCGGCGATGCGGGCGGACTGCTCCATGTCGCCATGGATCTCGGCCGAACGGAACCCGGCGCGCTGGAGGCTCTTGTTGAGCTCGCGCACGGTCGTCTTGCGGTTGGAGAAGACGATTGCGGTGCGGACCTCGTCGGAGGACAGGAGGCGGCGCAGAACGTCGCGCTTCTTGGCCGCGCTGACATGGACCACCCGCTGGGTGATGTTGGTGTTGGTCGTCGCCGGCCGGGCGACCTCGATGGTCTTCGGGTTCTCGAGGAACTTGTCCGCCAGCTTCTTGATCGGCGGCGGCATGGTGGCCGAGAACAGCAGGGTCTGCCGTTGCTTGGGAAGCTTGGTGCAGATTTCCTCGATGTCGGGGATGAAGCCCATGTCGAGCATACGGTCGGCTTCGTCGATCACCAGCAGGTTACAGCCGGTCAGCAGGATGTTGCCGCGGCTGAACAGGTCCATCAGCCGGCCCGGCGTCGCGATCAGCACGTCGACGCCCTTTTCCAGCGCCTTGATCTGATCGCCCATCGACACGCCGCCGATCAGCAGCGCCATCGAGAGCTTGTGGTACTTGCCGTACTTCTCAAAATTCTCGGCCACCTGTGCCGCGAGCTCGCGCGTCGGCTCCAGGATCAGCGATCGCGGCATCCGCGCCCGGCTGCGACCATGGGCGAGGATGTCGATCATCGGCAGCACGAAGCCCGCCGTCTTTCCGGTTCCCGTCTGGGCGATGCCGATCAGGTCGCGCATCATCAGGACGGGCGGGATCGCGCTCGCCTGGATGGGAGTCGGCTCAGTATAGCCCGCCTCTGTTACGGCGCGCAGCAGTTCATCGGAAAGACCGAGATCGGCAAAGTTCATGGGGTTTCCGGAAAGCGGCACCGTTGCGGCACCGGAATGCAGTTCCGCGCCTTGCGGATTTCTGCCGGATTGTCAAGCAGAACGCGTTCTAGCGGCTGGGAACGAGCATCCGGAAAGACGAAATGCGGCATTGGCCGCCGGAGCGCGAGCGGATCGAGTCGCGCGACGCGCACACCATCCCGTCGGCAGTCGGCTTGAGATAGAAGCCGGAATAGAAGTCGAGCGTCGGGCAATCCTGCTCCAGGCGCGCCCGCAGCCGCTTTCCACCGGCCAGCATCAGATCGACGCTGTCGGCACGAGTGATCGACACCGCCGCGAGACTGGTGACCGGGACGCACCGGTCGGTGCGCTTCTCGACCCAGTTGATCGCGGGCAGCGCACGTGAACTGGAGGCTGGCGTCACGTCCATGCGCGGCACGCGCACGATGATGCGCTGGATGCGCACTTCGCTACGCACGACCGTGCCTGAGGGAGCGCTCACGCGCTGCTGGGCCCCGGCCATGGGGGCCGCAAGCGTCAGCAGCAGAAGCGTGGGCACAGGCTTCGGTACGGGCATGGGGCTCTCTTCTCAGCTCCCGGGTTTTAACTGGTGATGAACTGGCGGCAAGTCTCTCGGCCGTGTAGCGCGACTGGATGACCGCACAGACCCGCCTGATCGATGCCATTCGGGACGCGTTAGGCGCGTGCAGCCTCACCACCGACGCCGACCGGATCGCGCCGTCTCTCACCGATTGGCGCGGGCGGTTCCAAGGTTCGGCCTCCGCAATGCTGCTGCCGGCCTCCACCGCCGAAGTGGCCACCATGGTTCGCCTTGCGGCCGAGCATCGGGTGCCGCTCGTCCCACAGGGGGGCAACACATCGATGGTGGGCGGCGCGACGCCGCCTTCGGACGGATCGGCGCTGCTGCTGTCCACGCGCCGCCTCGATCGGATCAGACGAGTGGACGCCGGGGCGGGGCTCGGGGTGGCCGAGGCGGGCGTGATCCTGCAGAGGCTCCATGAGGCCGCGGCGGAAGCCGGCTGCCGTTTCCCGCTCACCTTGGGGTCGCGCGGCACAGCAACGATCGGCGGTCTGATTTCCACCAACGCAGGCGGTACCCAGGTGCTGCGCTGGGGGACGATGCGGCGGTTGGTGGCCGGGGTGGAGGCCGTGCTGCCCGACGGCAGCATCCACGATGGGCTCACGCCGCTGCCCAAGGACAACCGCGGCTACGACATCGACCAGCTGCTCGTCGGTGCCGAAGGAACGCTGGGGATCGTCACCGCCGCGGCATTGCGCCTCGCCCCTGCCGTTCTGGGCCGAGCGGTCGCCTGGGTGGGCATCGCCGACCCCACGGCGGGGCTGGCGCTCCTGCGACGGATGCAGCGGGCGGGCGATGCGATCGAGAGCTTCGAGATCATCCCCGGCGACACGCTGGAGCGGGTGTTGCAGTATCTGCCGGGCGCGCGCTCGCCGCTCGACAGTGTCCACCCATGGCACCTGTTGATCGAGGCGGTCGCTGCGACCCCGGATGCCGAGGCTCCCGATGCCCTGCTCGCGCGACTGCTCGGCGACGCACTGGACGCCGGTCTCGCCGCTGACGCGGTGATCGCCACGTCGGAGGCGCAGGCGGAGGCGTTCTGGCGGCTCAGGGACTCGCTGTCGGCGGCGGAGCGCGCCGCAGGACCGGCGGTGCAGCACGACATCTCCGTGCCGGTGGACCGCATGCCGCGCTTCATGATCGAGGCGGCCGCGGCTGCCGAGGCACGCTTCCCGGGGACCCACGCGACCGCCTTCGGGCATCTGGGGGACGGCAACGTCCACTTCCACGTGCGCGCACCTGCGGGCGCCGATCCGGCACGCTGGATGGTGGAGGAGGCGCCCGGCATCACCGCCTTTGTTCACGATCTGGTGGTTGCCGCCGGCGGCTCGATCTCGGCCGAGCACGGCATCGGCCAGATGAAGCGCGACGAACTGGCGCGCCTCGGCCCGCCCGCGCGCCTGGCGGCGCTCAGGGGGATCAAGCAGGGGCTCGACCCGATGAACCTGTTCAATCCTGGCAAACTGGTGACGCTTGCGCCCGTCGACGGGGCGAAATAGACGCGCAAGCTGGGTTCCAGGAGATCAAGAATGGCCACGGCGCCGAAGAACAACGGGCTTCCTCTGTTTTACAACCAGCTCGAACCGCTTTCGAGCCAGCAGCACGCCAACTACAAAGTCCGCGTCGCGGATCGTGCGCCGTTCCTGGTCAACGAGCATGCCGTGCCGGTCACCGTGGAAGAATTCCCTCTGGTGCAGCGTCGCATGCCGATCGTCTTCTCGGTGGGCGAGGATCCCGTGCCGCTCGCGCTGATGGGCCTGAACGAGGGCGTCAACACTTTCATCGACGCCGACGGCCGGCTGATCGACCCGGAAGTCTATGTCCCGGCCTATGTCCGCCGCTATCCCTACATGCTCGCGCGGCTGCGGCCGGACAGCGAGGACCTTTCGCTGTGCTTCGATCCGACCGCGGACACGATCGGCGAGTTCGAGGACGGCGAGCCGCTGTTCGACGGCACCGAGCCGAGCGAGACCACCAAGCAGATCCTGCAGTTCAACGAGCAGTTCGAGCAGGCCGGCCAGCGCACCGCGATGTTCATGAAGGAGGTCAAGGACCTCGGCCTGCTGATCGACGGCGAGGTCTCGATCCAGCCGGACGGCGCCGAGCAGCCGTTCATCTACCGCGGCTTCCAGATGGTTGACGAAAAAAAGCTCAACGAACTTCGTGGCGACCAGCTGCGCAAGATCCAGCAGAATGGCATGCTGCCGCTGCTCTACGCGCACATCTTCTCGCTCTCGCTGATGCGGGACCTGTTCGCGCGTCAGGTGCGCGCGGGCATGATCGCCGCGCAGCCGACCGCTTGATCGGGCGCTCCGACGGCGTGAGGCCGGAGGAGCGGAGCACGAACCGTAAGCGCCGTCCGTCATCCCGACGGGCGGCGTTTCGTCGTGTGCGACAGGCGATGTACCGCAAGTGTCGGCAAACGCTTGAACCTTTGCGCCCGATATCTATATTCCCTGGTACGCGGTCTCGTGTTCCCCCCTTTCGCGGGATCGTGTGACACGCTTTCAGCGTGTCTCCTCCCTGAACCTAGGCCACCTCGTGCTTCGTGCACGGGGTGGTTTTTTTATGCGCTATTCGGCGGCAAGTGCAGGCGGAAGCGCTTCCGCCGCGACGGCCGAGATCATGCGGGCGAGGGCGGCGGCGAGACCGGAAAGGCCGGGGCCGGCCTCCGTCAGCGTGGGATCGAGATAGAGGCCGCGATCGAACTCGATCTGGATCGCGTGCAGGTTGCGTGCGGGCGCGCCATGGGTCGTCACCACGTGCCCACCGGCATAGGGCTGGTTGCGGGCGACCCGAAGGCCGGCATCCCGCGCGGCGGCTTCCAGCGTGTCGACCAACCGCCGCGCCGCCGAGCGTCCGTGGCGGTCGCCCAGCACGACCTGCGGAGGCGTGACGCCCGGCAGCGATGGCATGGAGTGGATGTCCAGCAAGACGGCGACGCCGAACCGCGCGTGCGCCGACGCCAGCGCCGCAGCCACTGCCGCGTGGTAGGGGCGATGGTGGGCGACGATGCGGGCGGAGACCTCCTCGGCGTCCAGCCGGCGCTTCCAGATGTCGCCCGCACTGCTCGCGCGCCGCGGAACGAGCCCAAGGCCACTGCGCACGCGCGCCGAGGCTTGCGGCTGCGCCATCGGATCGGCACCGGCGTCGATCCGTGGATCGCGCTCCTGCTCGCTCCGGTTCAGGTCGATCCAGGCGCGCGGCAGCGTGGCGACGAACAGCGTGTGGGCTCCGCGCGCCGCAAGCGCCACCTGGTCGACCAGCCGGTCCTCCAGCGGCAGCAGCGCCGCAAGCGGCACCCGCAGCAGGTCCCGCATCGCCTCCGGGTATATTCGGCCGGCATGCGGCACCGAAAGCACCAGCGGCGTTACCGGTTCGGCGGGGCCATGCAGGTCGAAGGGGAGGGGCGGCGCGGTCACGTCGGAGATGCTAGGCCGCGCGGCGGCACGGAGCAACGCGCTGGAAAAGCGGCAGGGGTTCGCCCATAGACGCGTGCGCTCGTACGAGAGGGATGCATGTACAGGATTCTGCTGGCCGAGGACGATCAGGTGATGCGCGAGTATCTGGCGCGCGCGCTCGAACGTTCCGGCTATCGCGTGGCGGCGGTCGACCGCGGAACCGCCGCTCTGCCGCTGCTGGAGAGCGAGCGCTTCGATCTGCTCCTCACCGACATCGTGATGCCAGAGATGGACGGCATCGAGCTCGCGCAAAAGGCGCAGGAGATTGCGCCCGAGATGAGGGTGATGTTCATCACCGGCTTCGCCGCAGTGACGCTGAAGGCGGGCAAGGCCGTGCCGCAGGCTCGGGTGCTGTCGAAGCCCTTCCACCTGCGCGACCTCGTGCGCGAAGTCGACCAGCTGTTTGCGGAGGACAGCATCCCCTCGCACAGCTGAGCAGATTTTTTGGGTTCGGCCGCTTTCGGTGCTTGCGCTCCCCAGCGCTCCCGGCTAGAGGCCGCACTCCCGGCGGGCGTGTAGCTCAGTGGTAGAGCACTGTGTTGACATCGCAGGGGTCGCAAGTTCAATCCTTGCCACGCCCACCACGGAAAAACCCGCCAGCGCACTGCGTTGGCGGGTTTTTTCATGTTGGTGCCGGATCCTGGAAATCCGGCACATCTTCTTGGATATTTCGGAGTCTTCGCGCCGCCTGACGGGGCGAGGCCTATCGTCCGGACCCGCCAGCCCGCCGATCAGGGATCGAGCGGGTCGAGCGGGTCGATGCGCGCCGAACGAGGGTCGGGGCGGAAGGTGAGCTCGGTAGGCGACAGCCGGCGGCCGATCACGCCGGGTTCGTAGCCCAGTTCACGGCGGTTCCGCTCCGCAAAGGCGGGGTTCTCGATCATCCGGCTCTGGTCCGGGTTGCAGACGATCAGCGCCTCGCGATCGAGCGGGGCTCCCAAAGCGATCAGCCGGCGCGTCGCGTTGCGTAGGTTGGTGGTCGTGTGGCGGGCGTAGGGCTCAATGACGATCGCCTCGGCAGGCACGCCATAGCGTTCGATCAGCGCCCGGCGCATCTCGATCGCCTCGTTATGGGGCGTGCCGTGCGGATGGGCGCGGCCGCCGCTCACGATCAGGAAGGGAGCATCTCCCTCCGCGAAGCGGTTCGCGGCGAGCCGGACGTGGTATTTGCCGCCGGGGCTGAGCGGCATGTCCGGAACCTCGGGGCCGATCCCCGTCAGCACGATGGCCGTATAGCGGTAGCGGGACCAGTTGATGCTCCGTGCCCGCGCCATCGCCGCGGCATTGTCGCCGCCGTCGATCGGCTCGAAACCGCTGGCGTCGGTCCGATCGTTCACGTCCAGCAAGGCTAGGCCCAGTTCCACGCTCGGATCGAGTGCCTGCAACGAGCCGGCACGCGGCGTGTTGCGCAGGCGAACCGCAGCCGCCAGACGCGTCTGCGCCTCCGTGCTGCCGAACGCCGCCGATGGCCCGTCGATGGAAGGGTAGCGCGCGGGCATTCCCAATGCATAGACCCGGACGATCGCATTCAGTCCGTGAATCTCCCGGGCGAGGCCGGAAGCGAGACCGTCGTCCGGAATCAGCCGCCGCTCGCGCAGGAGGGAGGCGGCATCCCGCTCCACCGCCTGCCCGAGCGCCGCCAGTTCCTGCGCGTCCCACAGTGCGGCTTCCGCCACGCACGGGGCTGCATCCGCGCAGGCGGCGGTGCGTTTCGCACGCGCCGCAAGCGTGGTGGCGAGGCTGCGATCGGCTCGGAGCCGGGCGACCGTCTCCGGCGACCGACCTATCGCATCGAGCATCGGGAACAGCCGCTGCGCCAGAACCTCGGTCGCACGGTCGCGAACCTCGGCTGCCACAGCAGGCTGAACCGCCGCCGCGAGCATCGCGGCGGCGAGAGTGATGCGCAGCGCCCGATGCCTCACCACGATTTGGAGACGACCAGGCGGAAGTTCCGGCCGAAGATCGGGCGGCCGTAGATGGCCTCGCTGCTGCCCTGGCCGCTCAGCGAGTCGGTGCGGGTGTTGCCTTCGGTCAGGCCGTGTGCGTTGAACAGATTGTCGCCGACCACCTGCACCTGCCAGCTTGCCCGGCGCAGCGTCACGCCCGCGCCGATCGTGCCGTAGGAGGGCAGCGCGGTGTTGTTGTAGAGGTCGACGTAGCGCTTCCCCATGTAGGTGTAGCGGCCATAGACGGAGATGTCCGTCTCGCCCGAGGTGAAGTCGAAGCTCGGCCGGATGTTGCCGTAGATCTTGGGCTGGCGGACGATCTGATTGCCTTCCGCCTGCTCGGGATCGGCGCCGGTCGCGCTTTCGAAGTTCTTGTACTTCGGGTCGCTGACGGTGAGCGCGCCGTTCAGGGTGAACCAGGGGGTCACCGACCAAGCGCCGTCGAACTCCACGCCCTTGACCTGCGCTTCGCCGATGAAGGGGACGTTCACGTCGTTGCGGCCCGTGGTCGGGTCGTACGCCAGGAACGAGGCGTTGAGCGGGTCGAAGTTGGTGTAGAAGCCCGTGACGTAGAGGTAGGAGCGCCCGGCGGCGAGCTTCAGGCCCGCCTCGAACTGGTCGGCGACCGTGGTGATGACGGTCGGGTTGATGCTCATCACCGTCTGGACGCTGGGCGGCGTCTCGAGGTGCGAGGCGCGGCCATAGACGCCGACATGGTCGCTGAAGTCGTAGTTGGCGCCGACCGTCCAGTTGGTGACGTGCGGCTTGCGCTTCTGGTTGATGATCGCTCCGGTGAAGGCACGGGTGGCGTCGTCCGCCAGCGTGGTGCGATCGCCGAGGTCGGCCTGCTCGGTCAGTGCCGCCCAGCCCTTGTAGCTGTAGCGCTCGTGGCGGATGCCGGCGTCCACGCGCAGACCCGGCACGATCTCCCAGGTGTCGTTCGCATAGAGGGCGAACATCTTGGCGTCGGAGTCGCCCTGGTTGAGCGTGGCGGCGTAGTTGAGCACGCCGTTGTCGGTGACGCGGCCGAGCTCCGCACCCGTGGCCGAATAGGCCACCAGGTCGAGTGTACGCGGCTCGCCTGCGACCTCGATCAGATAGTTCTGGTAGAGCGTCCGGCTGTCCTCGCCGTAGAGGCTGGCATAGAGGCCGAGCTTGATGTCGTGGCTGCCGATGCCGGTCTCGAACTTCTTGGCCACGGTGAAATTGCCCTGGCCCGAATAGAACTTCGAGTGGATGTCGCGATACTGGCCCTGCATCACCAGGCCCGATGCCGCATCGGGATCATAGACGGTGTCGGTCCCCGCCAGCACATAGCCGAAGCGGTCCACCGCACCAAAGGCAGTGGTCGCGCGCGCCAGGTAGCCGTTGGCGAAGCTGTCGGCGTCGGCCGGGTTGGTGGTCGAATAGAAGGCGGTGAAATCGAGCTTGCCCTGCGTGTACCCGACCTTGGCGGAAACGAGCCACCCGTCGAAGTCGGCATCATATTGCGCGCCGAAGTTCACCATCTGCATGTGGCGGCCGTCGGAGAGATCGCTGTTACGGCTCTGGAGGATTCCGGCGCCGTCGCGGTACTTCAGGTTCACGTTGCGGAGCGCCGGCGAGTTCATCGTGCCGGTGAAATAGTCGATGTACGGATCGAGCGAGACGCTGGGGTCGCGCGGATCGGCGATCGGGATCGGCAGGTAGAAGACGTTGTGGTCGTTGACGTAGTTGAGGTTCAGCTTGATCGAGCCGTTTTCGAGATCATGCTTCAGGTTCGCGCGGATCTGGCCGCCCTTGTCATTCGGAAAGCCGTTGTCGCGGTAGCCGTCGTGGTAGCGGAGGAAGCCGCCGACCGCGTAGTAGGTGTCTTCCGCGATGGGGCCGGCCTGATAGGCGTCCAGGCGGTAGAGGCCCGTGTCACCCAGCGTCAGCTGCGCCTTGCCGCGCGGCGTCTCCTCGCCGGTGACGGTGATGGCATTGATGATCGCGCCCGAATAGCTGGCGTAGACCGGCGCCGGCCCGCCGCGGACGACTTCGGCATGGTCCGTCATCAGGTCCTGCTTGAGGATCGCGTCGCCGCGGAAGAAGACGCCGTCGTTCTCGTGGAACAGGGGCAGCCCGTCCTGCTGGAAACTGACGAAGCCGCCGTCGTTCGGCAGGCCGCGGATGCGGTAGATGTTCTGAACTTCACCGCCGGTGATCTCGGTCTGGAAGCCCGGCAGCTGGCCGATCAGGTCGGCGAAGTTGACCGGCGCGATCTTCTCGACGTCCTCCTGGGAGATGGTGTTGATGGCGTAGGACACGTCGAACCGCCGCTGCGCGCGGGTCGATCCGGTGACGATGATTTCCTCGGGCGACACGGCGCCCGCGGTCTGCGCGTCCTCAGCTGCGGCCGGTGCGGCCGGCGCCGTCGCTTCCTGCGCCCAAGAAGGTGCGGCGACGAAGCACAGCGCAGGAAGAGCGGCATAGGCAAGCTGCTTGATGTTCGGCATGGTATCCCAGTTCTGACCAGTGCCCCGACAGGGGCGGTGACTTGGGCGAGCGGCTACGGCGAAACCATTACATATCTGTTACGGTCCCGAACCGATCCCATTGGCTGGCTTCTACTGCGCCGGCTCTTGGGGCTGCTCCAAAGGGCAAGCAGAGATTGTGCCGGCGCCATGTTCGGACATGCAGAGGGAGGTTCGGATGGGCGTCACGGGTATCGGGGGGTTCCTCTTCCGCGCGCGGGATCCAGAGGCATTGCGGCGCTGGTACATCGAATACCTGGGCGTCGGATCGGCGCCGCATGGTGCGTGGGAAACCCACGCCGGACCGAGCGTATTCGCGCCGCTCGCGAACGACAGCGACGATTTCGCGCGGGAACGTCCGTGGATCCTCAACCTGCGGGTCGATGATCTGGATGGGCTGTGTCGCGGTCTTGGCGCGGCCGGCATCGAGGTGACGACCGATCCAGCCTGGGGCGCACCGGACGTGGGGCGTTTCGCTCGGCTAGAGGATCCGGAAGGGAACCCGATCGAGCTCTGGGAGCCGGATCCTTCCGCATGATTGCGCGGCAGCGGAGGCTAGGCGGGGTGCAAGCGCTTCACGCCAATTTGAGGGGGGAGCGAGCAGAAGAGGCGGGACCGGGCGTGCCGGTCCCGCCTCTTCGCTTGCATCAGGGGCCGACGTCCGCGTCTTCGGGCTTCAGGCGGTAGTTGGTGGTGGTGCCGAGGCCGAGTGCCTGGGCGACCCGATCGTTCCAGCCATAGGGGTCGTTGCGGATCACCGGCTCTCCCGCATCGTCGAAGAGCACCGTCTGATAGAGCATCCGCACCGGAATCTCGCGCGGCAGCTTAACGAACGTCTCCTTGCCGGTCGCTCGCGCCTTGTTCCACTCGTCGACGACGCCTTCGTCCTTGGCGAGCATCTCCGCAAAGCCGAGCGCATCCTCGACGCGCACGCATCCGTGGCTGCGCTGTCGCTGGACCTCCTGGAACAGCGGCTTGGCCGGCGTGTCGTGCAGGTAGATGGCATGGTCGTTCTGCATGTCGAACTTGACCAGGCCCAGCGAGTTCTTCGGGCCGGACTGCTGAACGATCCAGCCGTCCTTCCACGTCATGTTGTTGCGGCGCAGATAGTCCGATCCCTTGCCGGCGATCTCCTTTTCCTGGATCGAGCGGGGCACGGTCCAGGTGGGATTGGCGACCAGGCGGAAGATCGGCGAACCCAGCTGCGGCGTCTCGTTGTCCGGCTCGCCGACGACCACCTTGCGGCTGTTCACGAGCTTGCCGTCGCGCCAGTAGCTCAGCCGTGCCGCCGCGACATTGACGTCGATGCGGGTGCCGGGCGGGGTGCGCTCGATCCAGCGCAGCCGTTCCATGTTGACGGCGATCGCGCGAGCACGATCGGCATCGGAAAGGTTGAGAATGGCGAGCGCATCGCTGCCGATCACGCCGTCCGGCTTGATGCCGTAGTCGGCCTGCATCCGCTTGACGGCAATCGCCATGGCGGGTGTGTAGCGATTGCCGCCTGCCGCCGCGCGATCGAGATAGTCGGACGCGACCAGCTGGCTGGCGATCATCGGAATGCGCGCGTCTGTCGCACCCGGCTTGAGCGGCTCGCCCTTGTCCGGGATCGCGGGTGTCGCGCTCTCGCCCTGCTTGCGAAGCGCTACATAGGCGGCAGACAGCTTGCGATAGTTCGCGTCCTGCGGCGCCAGGCTTTCCAGCCACTCGCTCACCTTCCCCTGCTGAAGCGCCTGGGCGAGTCCCTGCTTCAGATCGGGGTTCGGGCGAGGCACCGTATAGACCTCGTAGATCTTGGTCGGATCGGTCGCACCGCGGGCCAGCGCGCCGGCATAGGCAAGCGCCGCCTTTGTCAGTGCCGCTGCGTCTTCGCCGGCCGGTACCTCAAAGTTCATCTTGTCGAGGCCATGGGCGGCGCGCTTGTTCAGCGCGTCGCGTAGCTGGTCGGCCGTGGATTTGCTCCACTGCGCGGGCTGTGCGCTTTCACCGGCCTCGGTCTGGTTGGAAGGAGAGGTATTGACGTTGCACGCCGACAGCATGAGCGACATCGCCAGCAACGATGAACCGATAAGACCGACGCGCACCCGCTTCTCCTCTTTGTTTGCAGCGACATAACGCCGCAACACCCGTTTCGCTCCCGCAAGGAGCCTTCGAGCCGCTGCCGCAACCGCTGGGCGGTTCGTCGGTTTGGGAGGGGCAAGAAGAGGAGACGCGTCATGGCCGATCGCGACATGGGTACGCCCGATCACAATCTGTCCACCGAGCATCAGAAGAACGGAGACGCGACGTTGCCGAGCGACACGCTCGACAAGCCCGCGGACGAAGTATCCCCGGCCAAGGACTTCGACCCGGTGAACGACGTGGGCAAGCCGCAGCCGGGCGGCCGCTGATCCACCGTCAAAGATAATTGGCGAGTGCGAGCCAGGCCGCTTGCTTGGCTGCGACGCCGACGGTGTGCAGCGGGCTACTGGAAGGCAGCGGCACGATGGCATAGCCGTTTGCAGCCGCGCCAAGCTGCGCCATGCCATGGCGGAGTGCCGTGCCGCCGTTGAACCCGATCGCGCGGAGCTGGGGCAGCGTAGCCACCAGCGACGCGAGGTCGTTGGCGGCAAGGTCGCGGATCGCGGCATCGCTGCTGCCGGTCCGCCGCGCTTGCGCCACCACGTCCCAGAGCCCGATCCCGGCCACGCGCAGCGCCGCCAGCCGCGCTTCGTAGGGAAGCGGCACCAGATCCTGGCCGGCTACCGGCGACATCAGGCGCCAGAACTGGTTCTGCGGGTGCGCATAATAGCGCCGCTCGGCCAGCGAGCGTTCGCCCGGCAGACTCCCGAGCACCAGCACGCGTGTGTCCGGGCCTGCCACCGGCGGGAAGCTCCGCTTCAACTCGTCGCTCACAGCGCCTGGCCCGCCGCCCAGCCGCTCGCCCAGGCCCATTGGAAGTTGTAGCCGCCGAGCCAGCCGGTCACGTCCATCGCCTCGCCGACCACGTGCAGGCCGGGCAGGTGCCGCGCCGCCATGGTGCGCGAGGAGAGCCCGTCCGTGGCGATGCCGCCTACGGTCACCTCCGCCTTGGCGAAGCCCTCGCTGCCGTTGGGCACGAAGCGCCAGTCGCCGAGCCGCTGCTCCACCTCCCGCAGCGTCGCGTCGCGCTGGTTGCCCAGTTCGCCTGTAACCGCCAGCCGCTCGGCAAGCGCCTCTGCCAGCCGGTCGGGAAGCGCCGCGGACAGGATGGCGCGCAGCCCCGCACGCGGACGGGTGCGCTTCGCCTCCAGCAGCCACCCCGCACCCTGGCCGGGCAGGAAGTCGATGCCGATGGTGTCCCGGTGTCGCCAATAGGAGGAGACCTGCAGGATCGCGGGACCGGACAGGCCGCGATGGGTGAACAGTGCGGCTTCGCGGAACGCCGCCTTTCCGCAGCGCGCGACCACTTCGGTCGCGACCCCCGAAAGGGAGCGGAACAGCGTATCCTCCGGCGGCAGCGTCAGCGGCACCAGCGCCGGGCGGGGCTCCACGACCTTCAGCCCGAACTTGCGGGCGAGATCATAGGCGAAGCCGGTCGCGCCGAGCTTCGGGATGGAGGGGCCGCCGGTGGCGATGACCAGCGCCGGTGCGGTGAGCGTCGCGTCGCCGTGCGCTACGGTGAAGCGCCCGTCCGCATGCGAGATGTCGCGGATCGCGGCACCTAGGCGGATCGCCACGGCGCCCGCCGCGCACTCGTCCAGCAGCATGGCCACGATCTGCCGGGCCGACCCGTCGCAAAACAGCTGGCCGAGCGTCTTTTCGTGCCACGCGATGCCGTGCCGCTCGACCATCTCCAGGAAGTCGGCGGCGGTGTAGCGGCCGAGCGCCGACTTGGCGAAATGCGGATTGGCAGACACGTAGCGGTCGGGTGCCGTGCCCAGATTGGTGAAGTTGCAGCGGCCGCCGCCCGAAATCAGGATCTTGCGGCCCGGCTCCGGCGCATGGTCGACGACCACCACGCGCCTGCCGCGCTGCCCGGCGACGGCCGCGGCCATCAGCCCGGCGCCGCCTGCGCCGAGCACGATCGCATCGAAGCTCTGCATCGATCAGCCGACGGCAGGCGCGAAGGCGAGGATGGCGTCTTCGTGCTTTTCCGGACGGATGTAGATGGAGGTGAGGGTGGGGATCGCGGCCTTCAGTTCGGCCTCGAGTTCCTCGATCAGTATTTCGCCTGCGCCCATGGTCAGCGCATCGTCGAAATCGGCGCTGATCGCAACGAACACTGCGTCGGGTGCGGTGTGGATGGTGCGCACGTGGTTCACCGACGAGATGCCCGCCTTGGCACGCACCACAGACCGCACGCGCTCGATCAACACCGGGTCCGCCCGCTCCCCGATCAGCAGCCCCTTGGCTTCGCGCGCAAGCAGCACCGACACGGCCGCAAGGAGCAGGCCGATGAGGATCGATGCGACTCCATCGATGCGTGCGTCCCCGAAATAGTGGCTGGCCCAGACCCCGGCGCCCGCGACCATCAAGCCGATCAGCGCCGCCGAATCCTCGAAAAGCACGATGAAACCCGCCGGATCCTTGGACTCGTGGATGGCGCGCCACCAGCCGGTATCCCCGCGCTTGGCGTTGAACTCGCGTACCGCGATCGTCCAGGACGAGCCTTCCAGCAGGACGGCGATCCCGAGCACGATGTAGTTGATGCGCGGGTCGCTGAGCGGCTCAGGCTCCAGGATGTGGAGATACCCCTCGTAGATCGACACGCCTGCGCCGACGGCAAAGATCAGCAGGGCGACTACGAACGCCGAGAAATAGAGCTCCCGGCCATAGCCGAAGGGGTGTTTGGGATCGGCGGGCCGACGGGCGCGTTTCTGCCCGTAGAGCAGCAGCACCTGGTTGCCGCTGTCGACCACCGAGTGGACACCCTCCGTCAGCATCGAGGACGAGCCGGTGATGCCGGCCGCTACGAATTTCGCGACGCCGATCCCCAGGTTCGCCGCCAACGCGCCATAGAGAACGATGTTGTTCTTGATGTGCGCGCCCGCGCCGTCGTCCGCCATGTATCGTTCCTGCTTTTTGCGGAGGGTGAAGTGCCTGGAGAGCACGAGTGGTTCCGCCAGGCCTCGCCGGGCGGCGTTCGGGCTGCTAGGCGGCGGCGATGCTGAACCTCAATGGAATCACGGTGCGCCTGGGTGGCCGGCTCATTCTCGACGGCGTGAGTGCGGCGCTGCCGCCGGGCAGCCGTGTCGGGCTGATCGGCCGCAACGGTGCCGGCAAGTCGACCCTGGTGCGGGTAATCGCGGGCGAGCTGGAGCCCGATGGGGGCGCCGCGGAGATGCCGCGCGGCAGCCGCCTGGGCTATGTCGCGCAGGAAGCGCCCGCTGGCAGCGCCACGCCGTTCGAAACCGTCCTCGCCGCCGACACCGAGCGGGCAGCGCTGATGGAAGAGGCGGAGACGTCGCACGACCCCGATCGCCTGGCCGAGGTGCACGAGCGGTTGCTCGCAATCGACGCCCACACAGCGCCGGCACGTGCCGCGCGCATTCTGGTAGGCCTCGGCTTCGACGAGAGCATGCAGAATTCGCCGCTGGACGGCTTTTCGGGCGGGTGGCGCATGCGCGTCGCGCTCGCCGCGCTGCTGTTCAGCCAGCCCGACGTGCTGCTGCTCGACGAGCCTTCCAACCACCTCGACCTCGAAGCGGTGCTGTGGCTGGAGGATTTTCTAAAGAGCTATCGCGCGACGATCGTGATCGTCAGCCACGAGCGCGATTTCCTCAACAATGTCGTCGACCACATCCTCCACCTCCAGGGCGGCAAGGTGACGCTCTACCCCGGCGGCTATGATGCGTTCGAGCGGCAGCGCGCCGAGCGGATGGCGCAGCTGGAGGCGGCGCGCGCCAACCAGGCAGCGCAGCGCGCCAAGTTGCAGGACTATATCGCCCGCAACTCGGCCCGCGCCTCGACTGCCAAGCAGGCGCAGTCGCGCATCAAGGCCCTGGCGAAGATGGCGCCGATCGCCGCGATGGCCGAGGATCCATCGCTGTCGTTCGACTTCCCCGATCCCGATGAACTGCGTCCGCCGCTGGTAACGCTGGACATGGCGAGCGTCGGCTATGGCGACACACCGATCCTCAAGCGGCTCAACCTGCGGCTCGATCCGGACGACCGCATCGGCCTGTTGGGGCGCAACGGCAACGGCAAGACGACGCTCGCGCGCCTGCTCGCCGCACAGCTGACGCCGATGGAAGGCGACATGGCGTCCTCGTCCAAGATGCGCGTCGGTTATTTCACCCAGTATCAGGTCGAGGAACTCGACGCGCGCGACACGCCGCTCGAACACATGACTCGGCTGATGAAGGGCAAGACGCCGGCCGCGGTGCGCGCGCAGCTCGGGCGTTTCGGCTTTTCCGGCGACAAGGCAACGACGCTGGTCGGCAAGCTCTCGGGCGGCGAGCGCGCGCGGCTGGCGCTGGCGCTCATCACCCGTGACGCACCGCACATGCTGATCCTCGACGAGCCGACCAACCACCTCGACGTCGACGCGCGCGAAGCGCTGATCCAGGCGCTGAACGCCTATTCGGGCGCGGTGGTGGTGGTCAGCCACGACCGTCACATGCTGGAAACGACGGCCGACCGGCTGGTACTGGTCGACGGCGGCACCGCGCGCGAGTTCGACGGCAGCCTCGACGACTACATCGCGCTGGTGCTGGGCGGCGGCAAGGCGGACAAGGCCGAGAAGAAGGCCAACAAGAAGGAAGACCGCCGCGCCGCCGCCGAAGCGCGCGAGCGTGCGCAGGCAAAGCGCAAGGAAGCGCAGGCGGCCGAGCGCGAGGTGGCGAAGCTCTCCGCCGAGCGAACCGCCGTCGACCAGGCGATGTTCGCGCCTGCCGAGGCACCGCCGGCGCTCGCGAAGCTCACCATGACCGAACTGATGAAGCGCCGCGCCGAGCTCACCGAGCGGATCGAGGCCGCGGAACTGCGCTGGATGGAAGCGAGCGAGGCGCTGGAGGGGGTGGCGGCGTAAGGGGACGGCGCGGGGGAGGGCGCTGCCGGTTTCCGACCCGGCCCCCGCGGCGCTGCCCGAATTGCCAACTGCAGCGGAAGCGGTCGCGGAAGGACCTCCAGCCCCGGCTCCTGCTGCGCTGGAAGCCGTCGCAATGCAGGCGCACGACGCTGCCTTCCCCGTCATCCCGGCGAAGGCCGGGATCCATGTCTCCGCGCGCGCCTGCGGCCCGGTGGATCCGGCCTCCGCCGGGATGACGAAGAAAGGCGGAGGGCGGCTGACGCCCAAACCCGGCCGTTAAGAGCTTGCTTCCCGCTCCTCAATCGCGGACATCCGGACAGACAGGCGGGCGTTGCGGAAAGCCGAGAGGAGGGCGCCAATTGCTACCAATACTGCTTCTGCTGGCGGTTGTAGCCGACACACCTGATGCGCCGCCGATCCATGACGGGGGCATTTGTGCTGGCCTCTCCTGGGTTCATCTAGCCCCCGGCGAGAAGATTTCCGTCGAAAGAGGACCAGACTTCAAAGTTTTCAGGTTTCATGGCCCCGCCAGCGAGTCGGATCATTGGTGGGGAGTATATTTCGGCAACGCAGCGCAGGTTCGTGGCAATGGTCCACTACTGCTTCGTCGGAATGGAGTGACTGTTCGCCGGGCCACCGAAGACGGTCAGTTCCGCGGCTATCTCGCCAAGAAAGGCGGCTGGCAAAACCATTTCTTTGGCTCCGTATTCAACGGGAGCGACAAAGATCGAGACTTTTTCGATCGTATTGATTTCAGCTCTAAGGGGCAGGCTCTTTGTGCCAAGGGTTGATCCCTTGCGTGATGGGCTGTTTACAGTACGCTCTCTTCGATAGCGGGCGGTCCGCTATCCACCCAAGCTAGGACATTTGACCAAACCTCCAAAGCCCCGATGGCGTGGAGCCGGCACCGTCCCCAAAACCGCTCCCCGCAGTTTCCCACCACCCCGCCATTGCCTCCCCGCCACCGCGCTGCGACATTCGCGCCCTTGCGAAGGGGAGCCCTGCACTTGCGATCGATTCTGCGCCTATCCGCCGCCACCCTGCTGCTCGCCTGCACGAGCGGCCTCGCCCATGCCCAGACGGCCGAGACCACCACCACCGTCGAGAAGAAGAAGGCCGAGGACGAGACGAAGCCGCCGGCGCTTCCGGCCGACAAGACCATCGGCCAGTCGGCGCGGATCGGGGGGCGGACGATCGCGTACAAGGCAACGGTGGGCAAGATCCCGGTGCGCGACGAGAAGGGCAAGGAGATCGGCCAGGTCGTCTACACGGCCTATACCGTGCCCGGCCGCGACCCGAGCCGGCCGGTGACCTTTGCGTTCAACGGCGGTCCGGGCGCCGCGTCGGTGTACCTCAACCTGGGCGCCATCGGGCCCAAGCGCGTCCAGTTCGGTGCGCAGGGTGATGCGCCCTCTGATGCGCCGATCGCGAGCGACAATCCCAACAGCTGGCTCGACTTCACCGACCTGGTCTTCATCGATCCCGTCGGTACCGGCTTCAGCCGCAGCCTGGTGGACGAGGCGGAGACCAAGAAGGCGTTCTACGCCAACGATCCCGACATCAAGTACCTGTCCAAGGTGGTGTACGACTGGCTGGTCAAGGAAGGCCGGCTGCGCTCGCCCAAATATGTGATGGGGGAGAGCTATGGCGGGTATCGCGCCCCGCGGATCGCCTATGAGCTCCAGTCGCAGATTGGCGTCGGGGTCAACGGGATGATCCTGGTGTCGCCCTATCTCGATCCCGCCTCGGGGGACGGCGCCACCGCGCTTTCGCCGCTACCGTGGATGATCGACCTGCCGTCGATGGCCGCCTCGAATTTGGAACGCCAGGGGCGGCTGACGCCACAGGCGATGATGGAAGTGGAGGCCTATGTCCGAGGCGACTATGCCCGCGACCTGCTGCGCGGGCGGTCCGATCCGCAGGCGACTGCACGCCTCTCGCAGCGGGTGGCGGAACTGACCGGGCTCGACCCGGCGCTGGTGCAGAAGCTGGGCGGCCGGATCGACAGCCGGACCTATCTGCGCGAAATTCACCGCGAAGAGGGGCGGATCGGCAGCATCTATGACTCGAACGTGACGGCGTTCGATCCTTTCCCCTGGTCCGCCCAGCAGCAATCGAACGATCCGATCCTGGACGCGCTGATCGCCCCGACCACCAGCGCAATGGTGGACTTCGTCACCCGCGAGGTGGGCTGGAAGACGGATGCGCGCTACCACGCGCTGTCCTACGAGGTGAACCAGGCCTGGGACCGCGGCAAGCCGGACGACACCCCGGTGAGCGACCTGCGCAAGGCGATCGCCAACGATCCCAAGATGCGGGTGATGATCGTCCATGGCTGGGACGACCTGTCCTGCCCCTTCTTCGCCTCGCGCCTGATCGTCGACCAGATGCCGGGGTTCGGCCAGACGGAGCGGGTGCAGCTGCGTGTCTATCCGGGCGGCCACATGTTCTACAGCCGCAGCGACAGCGGCGCATCGTTCAAGCAGGACGCGCAGGCATTGTATCGCTGATCCTCATGGCTACCGGTCGCGCTCGTCGGTGCGACCGGTAGCGCCCGACGCTTGGGCGTTCCGTTCAGCGTGACGCCTCAGCGGCGCTTGAGCAGCGTCTCCACGCTGTCATCGACGGTCCCGACCTTGCCCGGCTCATGGCCGGCCTCCTGCTCCAGCGCGGCCCGAATTTCCTCGATCTGGCGGTCGGTCAGATGTTCGATCCCGATGAACTCGCCGCGTGCCGGATCGAGCGCGCGGATCAGCTCGTCCAGCTTTGCCTGCATCGCCGCTGCGTCTCGGTTCTGAGAGTTCTGGATCAGGAACACCATCAGGAAGGTGACGATGGTCGTCGCCGTGTTGATGACCAGCTGCCAGGTGTCCGAATAGCCGAAGATCGGCCCGCTTATTGCCCAGGCGAGAATGGTCGCAAGCGCGAGGACGAAGGTCAGCGGCTGCCCGGCAGCGGTTGCGATCCGGGTGGAGATGGCGGTGAAGATGCGGTCCAACATGCCCGCACCCAAGGCTCGAACCGCCGGAAAGGCAAGTGGCGGGGGCGGCGCGCCTCAGCGCCGCACCCGCGACGACATCAGAAGTTGAGCCCGACCCGCGCCAGCAGGCGACTGTCCGCGTTGCGACCATCGGCATAGGGAGAGGCGACGATCGCGCGGTCGGAGATGTCGGTGTCGACATAGTCGAGGCCGATCACCAGAGGGCCGGTCACGTGCTCCACGCCCAAGCGCCAGTCCATATAGTTGCCGCCCGGGCGCAGGCGCGCAGCGCGCAGCCGATTGTCGACGTTCCCCGAACTGCGGCCGATCCCGGCGATGACCGTGAACGGCGTCACGGGAATGCCCATGCGCCCCTCCGCACCGATGTAGAGATTGTCGCCGCCGATCGCCGACTGCTTGGGCGCGTAGCGTGCAAATCCGTCGACCTGTACCGGACCCAGGGCGAAGCCCGCGCCACCGCCGAGCTCCAGGTAGCTGAGCGCCCGGTCGCTGCCGGGGAAAAAGTGGCCGGTCACGCCGCCGTCGACGCGAACGGGCCCGAGGTACTGCGCATAGGTCGCGCCGAGATCGATCCCCACCGCAGCGCCGCCGTGCCGGGGGCTGTCGTTCAGCGTCGCCACCGAACCCGTGACCGAGAAGCCCTGGCCCCCGAGCGGGATGGCGGCCGTGCCCCGCAGACTGACGTCGCCGTCGCTCCAGCTGATCCCACGCTCTCGATCGTCGGTGGTGAGTTCCACCGACAGGGTGGAACGCTCGCCCCCGGTCTGGGCATGGGCGGGGAGGGTGGCAGGGATGGAAAGCAGGACGCCGCCGACCAGAAGGGAAAGGCGGGACTTGGCTCCCGGGGCGGAACGGCGCATGCGCATCGGCGATCTCCGAAGAAAAAATGGTGCGGCCACGTTCGACCAACGCGACCAGCTGGGTCCGCAGGCTCGGCAGGCCTGCCTCGACCGCCGCTGCGATAGCGGTGCTACTGGCGTCGCACCAGCCGGGGTAGCGGCCTTTATCGGCTCCAAGGCACCTGTCGACGCGGCAGGCAGCTGCTTGCCAGTGCCGTTTCTCCACCCAGTGCAGCATGGCGCCGCCGCCGGCCGGCTTCCATGGAGGGGGCGGCACAAAACGAAACCGCCGCCCGGTTTCCCGGACGGCGGCTTCCTTGTTCAGGCTGATCGCGAAGATCAGTCGTTCAGATACTCACCGGCATCCTCGTCGGTGCCGTGGCCGCTCGGGGTCACCGATGCGAGCGCATCGCTGGTGCCCTGATCGTCACGGATCGAGCGGGCGTGCTCGGCAGCATGCTCTTCCTCGGCACTGTTCGGAGCGATCAGAGCCGCCTGGAGCGCGCGCTGCTGCGCCCGGAGCGCCACGTCGCGGCTGGTGGCCGCCACGCGCAGGCGGTTCATGCCCGCACCGGTACCCGCCGGGATGAGCCGGCCGACGATCACGTTCTCCTTCAGGCCGTTCAGCGAGTCGATCTTGCCCTGCACCGAAGCCTCGGTGAGCACACGGGTCGTCTCCTGGAACGAGGCGGCCGAGATGAAGCTGCGGGTCTGCAGCGACGCCTTGGTGATGCCCAGCAGGATGGGCTTGCCCTGCGCCGGCTGCTGGCCCGGGGCCAGCTTGGCATTGGCTTCGTCCATCTCGTCGCGGTCGAGCTGCTCGCCCGCCAGCAGGGTGGTGTCGCCACCGTCGGTGATCTCGACCTTCTGCAGCATCTGGCGAACGATGACCTCGATGTGCTTGTCGTTGATCTTCACGCCCTGCAGTCGATAGACTTCCTGGATTTCCGACACGAGATACTCCGCAAGCGGCTCGATGCCGAGCACTTCCAGAATGTCGTGCGGATCCGGGCTGCCGCCGATCAGGTTGTCGCCACGCTTGACGTAGTCGCCTTCCTGGACGTCGATCACCTTCGACTTCGGCACCAGATACTCGACGACCTCGCCGCCGTCCTCGGGCTGGATGCCGATCTTGCGCTTCGCCTTATAGTCCTTGCCGAACACGACGCGGCCGGAGACCTTTGCGATGATCGCATTCTCCTTCGGCTTGCGCGCCTCGAACAGCTCGGCGACGCGCGGCAGACCGCCGGTGATGTCGCGGGTCTTGGCAGCCTCGCGGCTGACACGGGCCAGAACGTCGCCGCCCTGGACCTGCGCACCGTCCTCGACCGAGAGCGTCGCGCCCGGCGCCAGCATGTAGCGGCCGGCCTCGCCCGAATTCTCGTCGAGCAGGGTCAGGCGCGGACGCAGGTCCTCCTTCGACTTGCCGCGATATTCGGTGACGACGCGCTGGGTGATGCCCGTCGCTTCGTCCGCCTGTTCGGTCAGGGTCTTGCCGTCGATCAGGTCCTGGTACTTCACGGTACCCGGATTTTCCGTGATCACCGGCATGGTGAACGGATCCCACTCCGCCATGCGGTCGCCGGCGCTGAGGATGTGGCCATCGTCGCACAGCACATAGGCACCGTACGGGATGCGATCCACGGAGAGCTCGCGGCCGTCCATGTCGACGATCGCGATCTCGCCCGAGCGGCTGAGCACCACGCGGCGGCCCCGCTGGTCGACGATCACGCGCAGGTCGCGATACTCGACCTTGCCGTCGACCGGCGCCTCGAGGTTCGACTGCTCGTTGAGCTGCGCCGCACCGCCGATGTGGAAGGTACGCATCGTCAGCTGCGTGCCCGGCTCACCGATCGACTGCGCCGCGATGACGCCGACGGCCTCGCCGATGTTGACCGGCGTACCGCGGGCGAGGTCACGCCCGTAGCACTTGCCGCACACGCCGAACTTGGCTTCGCAGACCAGCGGAGAGCGGATCTTCATGCCGGGGACGTTGAGCGCCTCGATCTGCGTGATCATCGCCTCGTCGAGCAGCGTGCCCGACGGGATGACGACTTCGCCGGTCTTCGGATCCACCACATCCTCGGCCGTGGTGCGGCCCAGGATGCGCTCGCCGAGCGAGGCGATGGTGGAGCCGCCCTGGACGATCGCCTTCATCTCCAGCGCGCGCTCGGTACCGCAATCCTCCTCCATGACGACGCAGTCCTGCGACACGTCGACGAGGCGGCGGGTGAGGTACCCCGAGTTGGCGGTCTTCAGCGCCGTGTCCGCGAGGCCCTTGCGGGCCCCGTGGGTCGAGTTGAAGTACTCAAGGACGGTCAGGCCTTCCTTGAAGTTCGAGATGATCGGCGTCTCGATGATCTCGCCCGAAGGCTTGGCCATCAGGCCGCGCATGCCGGCGAGCTGCTTGATCTGCGCTGCCGAGCCACGGGCACCGGAGTGCGCCATCATGTAGATCGCGTTGACCGGCTTTTCGCGACCGTTCTCGTCGCGCTTCACCGCCTTGATCTCGTCCATCATGGCCGCCGCCACCTGGTCGCCGCAACGGCTCCAGGCGTCGATCACCTTGTTGTACTTCTCCTGCTGCGTGATCAGGCCGTCCTGATACTGCTGCTCATAGTCCTTCACGAGCGCGCGGGTCTCGTCGACCATCGCCTCCTTGGCGGCCGGGATGATCATGTCATCCTTGCCGAAGGAGATGCCGGCCTTGAACGCGTTGCGGAAGCCCAGCGCCATGATGGCGTCGGCGAACAGCACCGTCTCCTTCTGGCCGGTGTGGCGATAGACCTCGTCGATCACGTCGCCCACGTCCTTCTTGGTGAGAAGGCGGTTGACGGTCTCGAACGGCACCTTGTGGCTCTTCGGCAGCGTCTCGCCGAGCAGCATGCGGCCCGGCGTCGTCTCGACGCGCTTCATGTAGGTGTTGCCGTCCTCGTCCGTCTGCGGGACGCGGCTGATGATCTTGGTGTGCAGCGTGACGGCGCCGGCGTTGAGTGCCTGGTGCACCTCCGCCATGTCCGACAGCATCATGCCTTCGCCCGGCTCGCCCTGCTTCTCCATCGAGATGTAGTAGAGGCCCAGCACCATGTCCTGCGACGGCACGATGATCGGCTTGCCGTTCGCAGGCGACAGGATGTTGTTGGTCGACATCATCAGGACGCGCGCTTCCAGCTGCGCTTCCAGCGACAGCGGGACGTGCACGGCCATCTGGTCACCGTCGAAGTCGGCGTTGAACGCCGAGCAGACCAGCGGGTGGAGCTGGATCGCCTTGCCCTCAATCAGCACCGGCTCGAACGCCTGGATGCCCAGGCGGTGGAGCGTCGGCGCACGGTTGAGCATGACCGGGTGCTCGCGGATCACCTCGTCCAGGATGTCCCAGACTTCCTTGCGCTCCTTTTCGACCCACTTCTTGGCCTGCTTGAGCGTCATGCTCAGGCCCTTGGCGTCGAGGCGCGCGTAGATGAACGGCTTGAACAGCTCGAGCGCCATCTTCTTGGGCAGGCCGCACTGGTGCAGCTTGAGCTCGGGACCGGTCACGATGACCGAGCGGCCCGAATAGTCGACGCGCTTGCCGAGCAGGTTCTGACGGAAGCGGCCCTGCTTGCCCTTGAGCATGTCGGACAGCGACTTGAGCGGACGCTTGTTGGCGCCGGTGATCGTACGGCCGCGGCGGCCGTTGTCGAACAGCGCGTCAACCGCTTCCTGGAGCATGCGCTTTTCGTTGCGGACGATGATGTCCGGCGCACGCAGCTCCATCAGGCGCTTGAGGCGGTTGTTGCGGTTGATGACGCGGCGATAGAGGTCGTTCAGGTCCGACGTCGCGAAGCGGCCGCCGTCCAGCGGCACCAGCGGGCGCAGCTCGGGCGGGATGACCGGAACGACGTCCAGGATCATCCACTCGGGGCGGTTACCCGAGTCGATGAAGCTCTCGACGACCTTCAGGCGCTTGATGATCTTCTTCGGCTTCAGCTCGGACTTGGTGACGGCGAGCTCTTCGAGAAGCTCCTTGCGCTCGCCTTCGAGGTCGAGCTCCATCAGCATCGTCTTGACCGCTTCGGCGCCGATGCCGGCGGAGAAGGCGTCCTCGCCGAACTGGTCCTGCGCCTCGAGCAGTTCATCCTCGGTGAGGAGCTGATACTTCTCCAGGCTGGTGAGGCCCGGCTCGATCACGATGTAGCTCTCGAAGTAGAGCACGCGCTCGAGCTGCTTGAGCTGCATGTCGAGCAGCAGGCCGATGCGCGACGGCAGCGACTTCAGGAACCAGATGTGCGCGACCGGTGCGGCCAGCTCGATGTGGCCCATGCGCTCGCGGCGGACCTTCGAGACGGTGACCTCGACGCCGCACTTCTCGCACACGATGCCCTTGTACTTCATGCGCTTGTACTTGCCGCACAGGCACTCATAGTCCTTGATCGGACCGAAGATGCGCGCGCAGAACAGGCCGTCCCGCTCGGGCTTGAACGTGCGGTAGTTGATCGTCTCGGGCTTCTTGATCTCGCCGAACGACCAGGAACGGATGCGCTCGGGGGAGGCGATGCCGATCTGGATCTGGTCGAAGGTCTCCGGCTTCTGGACCGGATTCGCGAAGTTGGTCAATTCGTTCATGTCGTATTCCCTCTAGGGGCAAAACTCCGGGCGAAACGGGGAGGGGCACCGCGTCGGCGGCGCCCCTGTTCCCTTATTCCGCCGCCTCGGCGAGACCGTCGTCTTCCTCGAGTGCCTTGAGCTCCACGTTGAGGCCCAGCGAGCGCATTTCCTTGACGAGCACGTTGAAGCTCTCCGGGATGCCGGCCTCGAAGGTATCGTCGCCCTTGACGATCGCTTCGTAGACCTTGGTGCGGCCGACCACGTCGTCGGACTTCACCGTCAGCATTTCCTGCAGCGTGTACGCAGCACCGTACGCCTGCAGCGCCCAGACCTCCATTTCGCCGAAGCGCTGGCCGCCGAACTGCGCCTTGCCGCCCAGCGGCTGCTGGGTGACGAGGCTGTACGGCCCGATCGAACGCGCGTGGATCTTGTCGTCCACGAGGTGGTGGAGCTTCAGCATGTAGATGTAGCCCACGGTCACCTTGCGGTCGAACGCGTCGCCGGTGCGGCCGTCGTAGAGCGTCACCTGACCCGACGGATCGAGCCCTGCCATCTCCAGCATCCGCGACACGTCCGCTTCGCGGGCGCCGTCGAACACCGGCGTCGCCATCGGCACGCCGTTCTTCAGGTTCTGCGCCAGCTCGACGATCTCCTCGCCGTCGCGTGCGTCGATCTCGTCGTGGTACTGCTCGCCGTAGATGGTCTTGAGGCGATCCTTCACCGCGTCCGGCATCGCGCCGATCGACGGGTTCGGATTCGACTCACGCCACTGCTCCAGCGCCTCGGTGACCTGCCGGCCAAGACCGCGCGCGGCCATGCCCAGGTGGGTCTCGAAGATCTGCCCGACGTTCATGCGCGACGGCACGCCCAGCGGGTTGAGCACCAGGTCGACGGGGGTGCCGTCTTCCAGGAACGGCATGTCCTCCTGCGGCAGGATGCGCGAGATGACGCCCTTGTTGCCGTGACGGCCGGCCATCTTGTCGCCCGGCTGCAGCTTGCGCTTCACCGCGACGAAGACCTTGACCATCTTGAGCACGCCCGGCGGCAGCTCGTCGCCACGCTCCAGCTTCTCGCGGCGATCCTCGAACTTCTCGCGGATCTTGCGGGCAGCCTCGTCGTACTGGGCCTTCACGGCTTCCAGGTTCGACTGGACGGCGTCGTCGGCGACCGCGAACTTCCACCACTCGTGGCGGTCGACGCTGTCGAGCACGTCGCTGTCGATCACCACGCCCTTCTTGACGCCCTTGGGCGCCGCGGTGGCGGTCTGGTCGAGCAGCATTTCGCGCAGTCGGCTCCAGGTCGCCCGGTTGAGGATCGTGCGCTCGTCGTCCGAGTCCTTCTTCAGGCGCTCGATCTCCTCGCGCTCGATCGCCATCGCGCGCTCGTCCTTGTCGATGCCATGACGATTGAAGACGCGAACGTCGACGATCGTGCCGGCAACGCCCGGCGGCAGACGCAGCGAGGTGTCGCGGACGTCCGAGGCCTTTTCACCGAAGATGGCGCGCAGGAGCTTTTCCTCCGGCGTCATCGGGCTTTCGCCCTTCGGCGTGATCTTGCCGACCAGGATGTCGCCCGGCTCGACCTCGGCACCCACATAGACGATGCCCGCCTCGTCGAGGTTGCGCAGCGCTTCCTCGCCGACGTTCGGGATGTCGCGGGTGATGTCCTCCGGCCCGAGCTTGGTGTCGCGGGCCATCACCTCGAACTCGTCGATGTGGATCGACGTGAACACGTCGTCCTTCACGATCCGCTCGGAGATGAGGATCGAGTCCTCGTAGTTGTAGCCGTTCCAGGGCATGAACGCGACGAGCGCGTTGCGGCCCAGCGCCAGCTCGCCGAACTCGGTCGACGGACCATCGGCCAGCACGTCGCCCGCCTTCACCACGTCGCCAACCTTCACCAGCGGACGCTGGTTGATGCAGGTCGACTGGTTCGAGCGCTGGAACTTCATCAGCGTGTAGATGTCCACACCGCTTTCGTTCGCATCGACGTCACCGGTCGCGCGGATCACGATACGGGTCGCGTCGACCTGATCGACTACGCCGGCGCGCTTGGCCGAAATCGCGGCGCCGGAATCCCGAGCCACGGTCTCCTCCATGCCGGTGCCCACGAACGGAGCCTCGGCCTGGACCAGCGGCACCGCCTGGCGCTGCATGTTCGAGCCCATCAGTGCGCGGTTCGCGTCATCGTTCTCCAGGAACGGGATGAGCGAGGCCGCGACCGACACCAGCTGCTTCGGGGACACGTCCATCAGGGTGATCTGATCGCGCATCGCCATCAGGAACTCGCCTGCCTGACGTGCCGAGATCAGGTCCTCGACGAACCGGCCTTCGGCGTCGAGCTCGGCGTTCGCCTGCGCGACCGTGTGCTTCTGCTCTTCCATCGCCGACAGGTAGACGACCTCGTCGCTGACCTTGCCGTCGATGACCTTGCGGTACGGCGTCTCGATGAAGCCGTACTTGTTGACGCGGCTGAACGACGCCAGCGAGTTGATCAGACCGATGTTGGGGCCTTCCGGCGTTTCGATCGGGCAGATACGGCCATAGTGGGTCGGGTGAACGTCGCGGACCTCGAAGCCCGCACGCTCACGCGTCAGGCCGCCCGGCCCGAGTGCCGAGACGCGACGCTTGTGCGTCACTTCGGACAGCGGGTTGGTCTGGTCCATGAACTGAGACAGCTGCGACGAGCCGAAGAACTCGCGCACCGCGGCGACCGCGGGCTTCGCGTTGATCAGGTCGTTCGGCATCACGGTCGAGACGTCGACCGAGGACATGCGCTCCTTGACCGCACGCTCCATGCGCAGCAGGCCGACGCGATACTGGTTCTCCAGCAGCTCGCCCACCGAACGCACGCGACGGTTGCCCAGGTTGTCGATGTCGTCGACTTCGCCCTTGCCGTCCTTCAGGTCGACCAGCGTCTTGACGACCGCGAGGATGTCCTCGGTGCGGAGCGTCGTGACCGTGTCCTCGGCGTCGAGGTCGAGGCGCATGTTGAGCTTCACGCGGCCGACGGCCGACAGGTCGTAGCGCTCGGGATCGAAGAAAAGGCCGCCGAACAGCGACTCCGCGGTCTCCAGCGTCGGCGGCTCGCCGGGGCGCATCACGCGGTAGATGTCGGACAGCGCCTGCTCGCGCTCCTCGGCCTTGTCGACCTTGAGCGTGTTGCGGATCCAGGCGCCGGTCGACACATGGTCGATGTCAAGCAGCTCGATGCGGTCAATGCCGGCCTTGTCGAGCAACTCGAGGTTCTCGGCCGACACCTCGTCGCCCGCCTCGATGTAGATGCGGCCGGTGGTCTCGTCGATCAGGTCATAGGCGCTGTAGCGGCCAAAGATCTCCTCGGTGGGGATCAGCAGGTCGGTCAGGCCGTCCTTGCCGGCCTTGTTGGCGGCACGCGGGCTGATCTTCTGTCCGGCCGGGAAGATGACCTCGCCTGACTTCGCGTCAACAATGTCGAACGCCGGCTTCTGGCCGCGCCAGTTCTCGGCCGCATACGGAATCTGCCAGCCACCCTCGCCGCGCACGAAGGTGACGGTGTTGTAGAAGTGGTTGAGGATCTCTTCCGAGTTCAGGCCCAGCGCGTACAGCAGCGTCGTCACCGGCAGCTTGCGCTTGCGGTCGATGCGGACGTTGACGATGTCCTTGGCGTCGAACTCGAAGTCCAGCCACGAGCCGCGATACGGGATCACGCGCGCGGCGAAGAGATACTTGCCCGAGGCGTGGGTCTTGCCGCGGTCGTGATCGAACAGCACGCCCGGCGAACGGTGCATCTGCGAGACGATGACGCGCTCGGTGCCGTTGATGAAGAAGGTGCCGTTCTCGGTCATGAGCGGCATGTCGCCCATGTAAACGTCCTGCTCCTTGATATCGAGGACCGAACGGGCTTCCGTATCGGGATCGACCTCGAACACGATCAGGCGCAGCGTGACGCGCATCGGCGCCGCATAGGTGATGCCGCGCTGGCGGCACTCTTCGACGTCGAACTTCGGATCCTCGAGCTCGTAGGTCACGAAGTCGAGTTCGGCGGTGCCGGCGAAGTCGCGGATCGGGAAGACGCTGCGCAGCGTCTTTTCCAGGCCCGAGACATAGCCCGTCGACGGATCGCTCCGCAGGAACTGTTCGTAGGATTCGCGCTGAACCTCGATCAGGTTCGGCATCTGCACCACTTCGTGGATGTCGCCGAACACCTTACGAATACGGCGCTTCGCGGTGCCGTTCTCGATTGCCTTGGTCGCCATGGGAGTAGGTCGCCTCGCTTGGTCAAATTTCGCGCCCGGGCTGGCCCGGGCAGATGCGCGAACGAGACGCGAAAAGCCGCGTCATCCCGAATGGGATCGCAGCTTCGGGGCGTCTCGAAAGACCTCGGCCGATCCATTCGTCCAATGCGTTGCGCGACGACGCATCATTTCCCGATCGTGAGGCAGAGCCGCGATATAGGGCACAGGTCGGAAACAGTCAAGGAAACGCGGCGCTTGCGCCGTCGACAGCCGGGTTGGACATGTGCCCGCCTTGGCTTCATCTCGCCTTGGGTTTGCCACGATCCGGCGCAGGAGGGGCGTGGGGTGCTGGCGGCCGGTGCCCGGATCGGCGTTGGCGAAGCGCATGACCATTCGCGCCCTTGCCGTACCCGCCGTTCTGTTCGTGCCCCTGGCTGCCGCCGCGCAGGAGGCGGTACCTAGCCAACTCCCCTGGACGCTGCCGCCGGGCAACAGCGTGACGCCGCCGCAGGTCGTTCCCCCGGTTGCGCCAGAACCTACCCCCGAGGCAGCGCCCGCGCCGACTCCGGCGCCGCGCCGGACCGCGCGCCCGCAGCCGACCGCTGCCCCGGCCCCCACGCCGACCGCGACGCCGCGGCCGCGTCCGGTCGCCTCACCGGCACCCGAGGCAGTGCCGAGCGCCGAACCCACGCCCGCAGCCCTGCCGACGCCCGAAGCGGAGCCGGTGGTCGAGCCCGTGCCCGAACCGGCGCCCGAGCCGACCGCCGCACCCACGGACCTCCCGGCCATCCCGTCCGAGCCCGCAGCGGACTCGCGCAGTTCGCTGCCGTGGGTCCTGCTTGCCGCCGCACTCGTCGCCGCACTGGCCGCGCTGCTGTTCTGGCGCCGCCGCAAGCCGGAAGAAGCGGACGAGGCGGAGGCCGAGCCCGCTGCGGAGCCGACGCCGTCCGCGGCCCCGCTCGTCGAGGCAGCGCCGGAAGCCACCGTTCCGGCAGAGATTGCTGCCGCGCCCGCAGCGCCGACCTTCCTGAACCGCCCGGTACCGGCACCTGCGCCCGAACCGGCGGCGCCGAGCTTCCTCACCCGCCCGGTGCCCGAGCCCGAGGGACTGGTGGTCTCCACCGCCTTCCGCACGCCCCCTGCCGCACCCCCGGCAGCCACGCCGCCGGCCGCAGAGCGCGCGCCGCTGGACTTCACGTTCCTGCCGATGGCGATGGGAACGGAAGGGGACAAGGCGGTCGTCCGCTTCGAACTCGGTGCCAGCAACCCGGCCGACATGGCGGTGGCGGAGCTGCGTTTCGCCGCCGGCCTGTTCGGCGCCAGCCCCCAGCAGGACGCCGAGATCGAGCGCTTCTTCGCTGAGATGCCGCAGCATGCGCAGCTGCAGCCGTTCGCCGTCGCGGCGGACGAGTCGCGCTCGATCGAGGCGACCGTGTCGCTTCCGCTTGCCAATCTGCCGGTGCTGAGCGCGGGCGAGCGTCGCTTCTTCGTGCCGGTGATGGCGATCGACGCCCGGTATCGCTGGGCCGACGGTCGCGAGGCACGTACGCGCGTCGCCTTCGTGGTCGGGCGGCAGATCCAGGGCAGCGACAAGCTCGCCCCCGTGTTCCTCGATCGCGGCGATCGGATGGTCGATCGGCTCGAGGCGCGGCTCCACGGCGAGGTCCGCCGCGACTGAGGCGGGCTGCGGAGGGGGCACTCTACTTTCCGCCCGCCGTCATGCTGACGAAGGTCAGCATCCAGACGCGCTCCGCTTCCGCATCTGGCGGAGCGGCAATGGATCCTGACTTTCGTCAGGATGACGAAGGGTAGGGGGCCGCGTCCGACTGCCGTCAGGATGACGAACAAGGCGGGGCCTGCGTCCGAATCCCGCCAGGAAGACGAAGGACCCGCCGCCGCCGACCTCCGCACACGCAAAAAGGGGCGGCTCCCGGTGGGAGCCGCCCCTTCTCTTTGTCGGCAAGAGCCGTCCGGCCGAAGCCGGACAGAGCTTACTTGACTTCGACGGTGCCGCCGGCGCCTTCGATCTGGGCCTTGATCTTCTCGGCCTCGTCCTTGGCAACGCCTTCCTTGATCGGCTTCGGCGCGCCCTCGACGAGAGCCTTCGCCTCGGTCAGGCCCAGGCCGGTGATCGCGCGGACTTCCTTGATGACGTTGATCTTCTTGCCACCGTCGCCGGTGAGGATCACGTCGAACTCGGTCTTCTCTTCGACAGCAGCAGCGCCGCCAGCAGCGCCACCGGCAGCCGGAGCAGCCGCAACCGCAGCAGCGGCCGAAACGCCCCACTTCTCTTCGAGCAGCTTCGAGAGCTCAGCAGCCTCGAGGACGGTCAGTTCGCTCAGCTGGTCGACGATCGCGTTCAGGTCAGCCATGTGTAATCTCCAAAATCAGATAGTTCGGGTTGATAGTCAGGGCAGGGGCGCCGATCAGGCGGCCTCCTGTTCCTTCTCCGCATGCGCCGCAAGCACGCGGGCGATCTGCGCCGCCGGTGCCTGGGTGATGGTCGCGAGCTTGGTCGCAGGTGCCACGATGAGCCCCACGATCTTGGCACGCAGCTCGTCGAGCGACGGCAGTGCGGCAAGAGCCTTCACGCCTTCGGCATCGAGAAGCTGGCCGCCCATCGCCCCGCCGACGATCTCGAGCTTGTCCGTGGTCTTGGCGAAGTCGTTGACGACCCGGGCAGCAGCCACGGGATCGGCAGACGTCGCAAGCGCGGTCGGCCCGGTCAGCAGGTCGGCAATGACCGAATAGTCGGTGCCTTCCGCTGCGATCTTGGCAAGGCGGTTCTTCGCGACCTTGTAGCTGGCGCCGGCTTCGCGCATCTTCGTACGGAGCGCCGTCGACTGGGCGACGGTCATCCCGAGGTTGCGGGTGATGACCACCACGCCGACCTCGTTGAAGGTGCGGTTCAGCTCGGATACCAGCTCACTCTTTTGAGCGCGATCCATGCCGTTCTCCTCACAATTGGGCGGTGCGCGAGGCACAGCCCGGTACATGTCCCGGTGGCGAACCACCGGGGGCGACGTGTCCGAGGGGCATGGGCTCTGGTGCCAGCGGATCAACCCGATGGCGGACCGGGCGCTGCCGAAGCAGGTCGCCAGGAATAGAATCACCTTCCCCGTCTAGGCAGGACATTAAGCCGGAAGCCGGCCCCTGCTGTCTCGGACGGCGAGCCGGACGCGCACGCGCCCGGATCAGGTCGCGCCCATAGCAGATCGCGGGTCGGGCGCAAGGGGCACAACCGGAGTCCCGCAAAGAAACAGGAGCGGGTGCAGGGGCTTGTGCGGCGGGATGCAGCCACGGAGCAGAAATGGTAAACAACCCGTTAATAGACGGCGCGTGGCCATCCCGGCTGCGCAGGGAGGCTGTTGATGAGACTGTTTCGCTCGCTTGCGGGATCGATGCTGGCAGGCGCCGCGCTTGCGGCGGTGCCCGCGCAGGCCGCCCCGGCGCGGCCTGCGGTGGTGAGTGTCATGGAGACCAGCGGCGTCCTCCGCCCCGGCGAGTATCTCTGGGCGCCGGAGGGCGTGGCGCCCGGCAAGCTGTCGATCGTGGTCGATCTGCTGCGCGAGCGACTCTACGTCTATCGCGGCGGCGTGGAGATCGGGCGGACGCTGATCATTTACGGCGCGGACCACAAGCCGACGCCCACCGGCAGCTTCCCGATTCTGGAAAAGGATCGAGACCACATCTCGAACCTCTACAATGCGCCGATGCCGTACATGCTGCGGCTCACCTGGGGCGGTGTCGCCATCCACGGGTCGGGCGAGGACGTCGACAGCCGCTATGCGACTCACGGCTGCATCGGGGTCCCCGACGAGTTTGCAGCGCTGCTGTTCGCCCAGGCGAGAAAGGGCGACTCCGTACTGGTGACGCGCGATTGGATGCCGGAGGTGTATGGTGCCGAGGGAGTGCAGGTCGCGTCCGCCGGCTAGCGGCGGCTTTTTGCTAGGAAATCAAATCGCAAGAAAAAGCCGGCCGGACCGTGGGTCCGACCGGCTTTTTCTAGTTCAAAGGCGCTTGGCTTACATCTTCACCGAGACGCCGACGTACATGAAGCGACCGACGTTGTCGTAGATCGCGTCCTCGCCGTTACCCAGCAGGCCATAGGGCGGCCGCTTGTCGGTGAGATTGTCGATGCCGCCATAGAGGCGGAACTGGTCGTTCACCTCTGCCGATGCCCGGATCGCGTGGTAGAACACGCGCGGATAATAGACCACGTCCGCATAGTTCGGGTCGAGCGCCGGGACGCCATAGGTGTCGTGCTGAGCTTCCCAATCGGTGATCGACTGACGACCGATATAGCGCAGCTGGTACCCCAGGGTGACGTTCTTGTGGGTGTAGTCGGCCGACAAGTTGATGTTCCAGATCGGATCACCGAGTTCGCCCTTGATCCGCTCCCGCTGTTCCGGATTGTCGAGGTACGGGAAATCGTTCCGCGTGCGCACCCAGGTACCGACGGCCCGGAGGGCGAGGCGATTGTCGGCGTCGAAGCGGTGGTTGTAGGCGATGTCCATGTCGATGCCGCGCGCTTCGAGTGCCGCGAAGTTCACCGTGCTCTGGAGCAGGGCGGTGGGTGCGAACTCGCCATTCGCCTGGCGCGGATTGATCAGGCCGCAGAACTGGTTCTCCAGCGAAGCCGCGTCATAGCACGCATCCAGGATGGTCTGCGCATCAACCGCGGCGATCACATTGCTGATCTTGATGTCGTAATAGTCAGCGGTGATCGCCAGCCCAGGCAGGAACGATGGCTGGACGATGACGCCGTAGGTCCAGCTGCGCGAACGTTCCGCTTCCAGGTTCGGGTTGCCACCCGACAGGATCTCTGTGCTGCCCGCACGTGCCGCGTTGTTGACGAAGCCGGTCGGCACGCCCGCCGCGGCACAATTGGCGACGCGGCTCGGCCGACCCGTGTTGATGAAGTTCACGTCGCACGGATCGTTGAGCTGTGCGAAGTTCTGGGTCGGCGAGGAGTAGAGGTCCGATAGAGTCGGCGCGCGCACCGCCTTCGAGTAGTTCACGCGGAACTTGATGTCGCGCACCGGTGCATAGATACCGCCCACGTTGTAGGCCCAGACCGTCCCAGTCGCGCCCTTGTAGTCGGCGACGCGGACGGCACCGGTCGCGGTCAGTTCCTCTGCGAACGCCATGTCGCGCAGAACCGGCATCTCGATTTCGCCATAGGCTTCCTTCACCTCGAAGGACGGCGGGTTGAACGGCGGAATTGCGTTCAGGAAGGTCGCGCCGCTGCTCACGAGTTCGTCGTAGGCGTAGGATGCGGTTTCCCGCCGATATTCCGCGCCCAGGGCAAAGCGCACCGGACCACCGGGCAGCTCGAAAAGCTGCGAGCTGTCGCCGACCACGTTCGCATTGACGTCGAACTCGGTCGCCTTGCCGGTACGGGTCGAGTTGGTGTTGATGTAGTTCAGTGCAGCCTGGCTCGGCGCACCTTCGCCAAGGACGTTGAGCGGCACGCAGTTCGGATCGGTGATCGAAGCCTGGTTGATCCGGCAGACGATCTCGCCCGCACCATTCCGCACCGCGTCGACCGCGTTGTAGAAGTTCTGGTTGATGCGATTGTTGTAGAAGGTCGACCGGCTACGGAACTCGCCATAGTTGACCGAGAAGTCGTACTTCCAGTCCTCGTTGAACGTGCCTTCGGCGCCGACCACGATGCGGTAGGTGTCGCGACGATCATATTCGTCACGCGTGCCAAAATCGTTGTTGTTCCGGTTCAGGCGGAAGAAGGTCGCACCTGCCGGCAGCATCGAGCGGATCGTCGCCGCTGCTCCGGGCTGCAGATAGGGGTTGTCGAGCGAGATCGGGATGCCGATCGACTGACGCGCAAAGCCCGAAGTCGCGGGGCGGAGGATGTCGTTGCCGTCTTCATCGGTATCCGCGACCAGGCCCTGCTCGCCGCCCTGTGCGAAGGTCGGCGTACCCTGGTTGAAGCTCTCGACTCGGACGAACTTGGCTTCGAAGAACGGCTTGAATCCCTCGGACACGTCATAGTGGCCGAGCAGGTTGGCGACGTAGCGCTTCAACGACGGGTTGAGCGTGCCGCGGTCGTTCAGGATCGCGCCGTCACCGCCGTTGTTGTTGTTCGAGCCGGCGGGACGGAAGTCCTGGCCATAATTGTACTCGCGCAGCGACCCGTCGGTGTTGAAGCCGAACACGCGCGGATAGCCGTTCGGCAGGCATGCCATCGTCACGCCATTGCCGCACGTCCCGATGCCGGCGCCGCTGTAGGCGATGAAGTTGCCGCCGTTGTCGTAGCCGAAGCTGCGAACGCGGTTCAGATAGGTGCGGTTGGGGGTGTCGTTGTCGGCCGCCGGGCTGTCGACCAGCTGGAACTGGCGGCGGCCCGTAAAGGCGCCGGTGAGATCCGGCCGGTCGGTGTAGGTCAGCAGGTTCTGCCGGTTATACTCGAGCGCAAGCGCGATGTTGCCCCGGCCCTCGGCGAAGTTCTTTCCGAACGTGCCCGATACGCGATAGGTGCCGCGGTCGCCCTCGTCACTGAGGCCGCCCTGTGCATTGAGCGTGACGCCATCGAAGTTCCGCTTGAGTACGAAATTGACCACGCCGGCCATCGCGTCGGAACCGTACACTGCGGAACTGCCGCCCGTGACCACGTCCACCCGATCGAGCAGGTCGGTCGGGATCGTGTTGGTGTCGACCAGGAAGTCGCCTTCCGATCCGGTAATGTGGCGGCGGCCGTTCACCAGCACGAGCGTGCGGGTAACGCCCAGACCGCGCAGGTCGAGGAAATTGACGCCGGACGTCCCGATGTACTGCGTGGAGTTCGCCTGGCTGTAGGTTGAGCGCAGCGACGGCAGGTCGTTCAGGACGTCGCCTACCACGACCGCACCAGTGCGGGTGAGGTCTGCCGCGGACACGCTGGTCACCGGGATCGGCGAATTCAGCGTCGGGCGCGAGATGCGCGAGCCGGTGACGACGACTTCACCACCGGTGTCCTCAAGCGCGGGAGCCGGAACCTCGGTCTGCGGGGCGCCGATCTGGTTCTGGTCGGTGGAGGCCGATTCCGCGTCGGCCGGGGTGGTGGTCTGCGCAGCGGCACCGCCGGCGAGAACCAATGCGATGGTGGAGGCCGTCAGTCCGAAGACTGCCTTCCGAACGAATACGCGTGTCATCTGATACCCTCTGTCTACCCGGCTGCCCATTACTCGGCTGCGCCAGCTAGGCGTGAGACACCCCTCCGGATCAAAGAACAACATGCTGCGCAGCATTTTTGCGAAAACAGGCGATGTGTTGTGATCAGGCAACACTATGTAAACAAAGGTAAATAACGTGATGCTGCAGGGGCTGCCGGCATGCTGCACATACGAAAAAGGGCCGGGATCGCTCCCGGCCCTCTTCGTTCCGTTCTGTCCCGAAGGGATCAGGCGGTGGCGACTTCCGTCACGTCCACCCGCACGCCCGGGCCCATCGACGACGAGAGCGCGACCTTCTTCAGGTACTTGCCCTTGGCGCCGGTCGGCTTCGCCTTGACCACTGCGTCGACCAGCGCGTCGAAGTTCTCGCGCAGGTCCTCGGCCGAGAAGCTCGCCTTACCAATGCCGGAATGGATGATGCCGGCCTTTTCGACGCGATACTCGACCTGACCGCCCTTGGCGGCTTCGACCGCGGCGGCGACGTTCATGGTCACGGTGCCGAGCTTCGGGTTCGGCATCAGGCCCTTGGGGCCCAGCACCTTACCGAGACGGCCGACCAGGCCCATCATGTCCGGCGTCGCGATGCAGCGATCGAAGTCGATCTTGCCGCCCTGGATGGCTTCCATCAGGTCCTCGGCGCCGACGACGTCCGCACCGGCTGCCGTGGCTTCCTCGGCCTTGGCGCCGCGAGCGAACACGCCCACGCGGACGGTCTTGCCGGTGCCCTTGGGCAGGGTCACGACGCCGCGGACCATCTGGTCTGCGTGGCGCGGATCGACGCCCAGGTTCAGCGACACTTCGACGGTCTCGTCGAACTTGGCGGTTGCGTTGGACTTCACCAGCGCGATCGCCTCGTCAACGCCGTGCAGCTTCTCGCTGTCGATCGTCCAGGTCTTCTGCTTCTTGGTCAGCTTGGCCATGATCTCAGCCCTCCACCACTTCGAGGCCCATCGCGCGGGCGGAGCCTTCGATGATCTTGGTCGCTGCCTCGATGTCGTTGGCGTTCAGGTCCTTCATCTTCGCGGTGGCGATGTCGGCCACCTGCGAACGCTTGATCGAACCCGCAGTCACCTTGCCCGGCTCCTTCGAGCCCGACTTCAGGTTCGCTGCCTTCTTGAGAAGGTAGGTCGCCGGCGGCGTCTTGGTCTCGAACGAGAAGGAGCGGTCGGCATAGACGGTGATGACGGTGGGGAGGGGCGTGCCCTTCTCGACGTCGCCGGTCTGCGCGTTGAACGCCTTGCAGAATTCCATGATGTTCACGCCGCGCTGACCCAGCGCCGGGCCGATCGGCGGCGACGGGTTGGCGGCACCAGCTGCAACCTGCAGCTTGATATAGCCGGTGATCTTCTTTGCCATGTTTCTCACTCTGTAGCGGGGCAGGGCGCAAAGGCCTCGCCCGTTTCAAGTTTAGCGGTTCGATCGGCAGCCCGAAAAGGGCGGACGCCTCCCGCACAAGCTTCCACGCATGACGTTGGAAGGCGCGCCCTTAGCCGAAACCGGGTACGCTTGCAACGCGTGGCCCTGCGGCTTCAGACTTGCGCGAACCAGATGACGTGCAGCGGCCCCTTGCCGTTCTCCCGTGCGCGGACCCGAACCTCGTCGACGGCGAAGCCAGCCTGCGCCAGCCGGCGGGAGAACGCCGAGTCGGTGCCGGCGGACCATATCGCCAGAACGCCGCCGGGCCGCAGCGCGGCGCGCGCGCGTGCAAGCCCCGAAGCCGAATACAGGCAGTCGTTCTCCTGCCTCGTGAGCCCGTCCGGGCCATTGTCGACGTCGAGCAGGATCGCGTCGTAGCGCTCGGGCCCGGGTCCGGCGGCCGCATCGGCAATCGCGGCACCGACGTCGCCCATGCGGATCGTCACCCGCGGATCCTCGAGACACCCTTGCGTAAGCGATGCCATCGGCCCTCGCGCCCATTCGATGATGCCCGGCACCAGTTCGGCGACCGTAACGCTGGCACTCTGGCCGACCACGCCCAGTACGGCACGCAGTGTGAAGCCCATGCCATAGCCGCCGATCAGCAGCCGCGGCGCCGGTCGTCCCTTCAGTCGATCGCAGGTCATCGTACCCAGCGCGACCTCGGAACCGCGCATGCGGCTGCTCATCAACTCGTTGCGTTCGAGCAGGATCATGAAGTCGCCGCCGCGGCGGACCAGCCGCAGCGGCGGCCCTCCGGGAACCTCGGCGACTCCGATCAGCTCGCGCGGAGTCACCGCTTGCGAGCTTTGCGCGCAGCGTATCGGGCGTCGCGGGCAGCCTTGAGTTCTTCAGCCGTCTTCTGGGGCTTGGGCGCGGCGGGTGCCTGGGCGGCACGGGCTGCCTCCGCCTCGGCCAGCTTGGCGGCCTTCTCCGCCTCGGCCGCCTTCAACCGCTCGGCGCGGCGCTCGGCGGCGGCTGCCTTGCGGGCAGCCTGTGTCGCCTCGCGCGCCGCGATCATCGCTGGATCCGCGGCGGGCTTGTTGCGGAGCTTTTCGAGCGCCGCCTGCTTGGCGGTGCGCGACGCGGCTGCGCGTTCAGAGAAATCGGGAGTCTTATACCCTGCCATATCAAGTCCGTTATGGGCCGCGACCATCGCGACCGGAGAGGGAGCCCTTTAGACCAATATGAGGCAGAGTCTCGCATGCGAATGGGCGCGGCCCCGCTTGGATTTCCGACAAGGCATGCCGAAGGGGGCCGGCCACGCCTCTCCCCCGGCGATCGCACCGTCTCGATTTCGATGCCGAGTCCTTGGGACCTCGTCGCAAACTGCTTGCTGCAAAGGCGGGTGCACCTGTACGTGACATTTCGATGACCCCCCCTCCACCGGACCAGTCAAGAGATCGCCGGATCGAGGATCCTACCAACCTGTGGGTCATTCACCCGGCAGGGCGGATGCTACTGCCCTGGTTCCTCGCTCGGAAGATTTCGGCAAACGCGGTCTCCGTCGGAGGGCTCACGCTCGGCGTCTTGGCCGCTCTCGCCTATGGCCGCTGGGAACACTGGCCGTTCGTCGTCGCGGGATCGGTGTTGTCGGTCGGATGGCTGATCGCGGACGGACTGGATGGCATGATCGCGAGAGCCACCGGCACGGCAAGCCCGCTCGGCCGGGCACTCGACGGTCTGTGCGACCACGGCGTCTTCATCCTGATCTACCTGGTTCTTGCCGGCACGATCGGTACGCCGGAAGGCTGGTTGCTGGCGATCGTTGCAGGCGTCGCGCACGCGCTGCAGTCCAACCTCTACGAAGGCGAGCGCGCGCGCTTCCACCGTCGCTGCCGGGGATTGGCGTCGGCGCCCGCGCACTCCAGCCGCAACCCGCTCGTCCGTTGCTATGACCGCATCGCCGAGACGGTGGATCGGTTCGCCCGCCCGTTCGACGATGCCCTTCGCGGCAGCAGCGACTCCGTCGGCCTCGCGGCTGTCTATGGGGAGCAAGCGGCCCGGCCGATGCGGCTGATGCGATTGCTGACCGCGAACACCCGAGTGGGAGCGATATTCCTCGCCTGCCTCGCGGGCGATCCGCGGCTGTTCTGGTGGTTCGAGATCGGACCGCTTACCCTGGTTCTCATCATCGGGCTGGTCTGGCATCGCAGCGTCGAGGCCCGGCTAGCCTGCAGCGCGTCTCCGGTGGAGCGCGCCTTTCCCTCTACGCCAATCATCCAGTCGAAGGACGTGAAGAAGTAATGCCGAGCATCAACATCGCAGTCGTCGGCGTCGGTAACTGCGCCAGTTCCCTCGTTCAGGGACTTTCCCATTATCGCGACGGCGCCAACGAGCGGACGGGCCTGATGCATTGGGACCTCGGCGGCTATCGTCCCAGCGACATCAAGGTCGTTGCCGCCTGGGACGTGGACCAGCGCAAGGTCGGCAAGGATGTGGCGGAGGCGATCTTCGCCAAGCCCAACTGCACCGCCATCTTCTGTGCCGAGGTCGAGCCGACCGGCGCGGTCGTGCAGATGGGCAAGGTGCTGGACGGCGTTGCCGAGCATATGTCCGAGTACAAGGACGACCGCACCTTCCTGCTGGCCGACGCGAAGGAGCCCACGAAGGAAGAGGTCGTCGCAGCGCTCCGCGCGACCAACACCGACGTGCTGATGAACTATCTGCCGGTGGGCTCCCAGGCCGCGACCGAATTCTACGCGGAATGCGCGATCGAGGCGGGGGTCGCCTTCGTGAACAACATCCCCGTCTTCATCGCCAGCAACCCGGAATGGGCGAAGCGGTTCGAGGATGCGGGCGTGCCGATCGTCGGCGACGACATCAAGGCGCAGCTGGGCGCCACCATCGTCCACCGCGTGCTGACCGACCTGTTCGCCAAGCGCGGCGTCAAGCTGGAGCGGACCTATCAGCTCAACACCGGCGGCAACACCGACTTCCTCAACATGTCGAACCACCGCCGCCTCGCGTCCAAGAAGATCTCCAAGACCGAAGCGGTCCAGTCGGTCGCGGCCGAGCGGCTCGAGGAGGACAACGTCCACATCGGCCCGTCCGACTATGTGCCCTGGCAGAACGACAACAAGGTCTGCTTCCTGCGCATGGAAGGCTCGATGTTTGGCGGCGTGCCGATGAACCTGGAACTGCGCCTCTCGGTCGAGGACAGCCCGAACAGCGCCGGCGTTGCGATCGACATGATCCGTTGCGCGAAGCTGGCGAAGGACCGTGGCCTTGCCGGTCCGATCGACGCTGCCTCTGCCTATTTTTGTAAGCATCCGCGCACGCAGATGACCGACGACCTCGCGCAGCAGGCAGTGGAAGCGTTCGTCGCGGCCAATTGAGGTGATCGACACCGCCATCCTGCTGGCGGCCGGCGAAGGAAGCCGGTTGCGTTCCGCAGCGCCGTTTAAGCCACTGTGCACCGTCGGGGGGCGCTCCCTGGTGGATCACGCGATCACGGGGCTGGCGCAGGCAGGCATGGCGCGTGTCGTGGTCGTGCTCGGCTATGGCGCCGAGCAGATCGAGGCGTCTCTCGGCGGGCGGTCTTGGCCGCTCGCCGTCGAGACGGTGCGGGTCGAGGACTATCGCCAGCCCAATGGCGTGTCCGTCCTGGCGGCAGAGCGGCATGTCGCCGGCGCGCCTGCCTTGCTCGCCATGTGCGACCATCTTGTCGACCCGGCGCTCTACCGACGCATGGCCGAGGCGGGCGAGGCGGTCACCGGCGCTCGCTTGGGCATCGACCGGCGGCTCGACAGCGACTGGATCGACCTGGACGACGTGACGCGCGTGCAGACCGCGGACGGACGCATCGTCGCGATCGGCAAGGGGCTGCACCCCTACGACTGTTTCGACACGGGCGTGTTTGCGGTGGGGCCGGCGCTGTTCGCCTCGCTGCGGGCGCTTGCCGCGCCGTCGTTGACCGAGGGGATGCGCGCTCTTGCCCGCGACGGCGACGCATGGGTCACCGATTGCAGCGATCTCGACTGGATCGATGTCGACGACCAATGGGCGCTGGACAAGGCGGAGGCCTGGCTCGGCACCATCACCGTCGGCTAGATGCAGGGTCCGGCGAGCGAAGGATCGCTACGCAAAAGAAAGGCCGGAGCCTGAGGCTCCGGCCTTTCTTGTTCTTACCGTGCAGATCCGATCGCGTCGCGCGATCGCGCCCGGCTTATTTGCTGCGCTCGACCTGCTCGAAGTCCAGTTCCACGGGCGTGGCGCGACCGAAGATGGACACCGAAACCTTGACCTTCGACTTGTCGAAGTCGAGTTCCTCGACCAGGCCGTTGAAGCTCGCGAACGGGCCGTCGAGCACCTTGACCGAATCGCCGATCTCGAAATCGACCTTGATCTTCTGCTTGGGGGCGGCGGCGGCTTCCTGCTTGGTGTTCAGGATGCGCGCGGCCTCTGCCTCGCTGATCGGCTGCGGCTTGCCCGACGAACCCAGGAAGCCCGTCACCTTCGGCGTGTTCTTCACCAGGTGATAGACGTCGTCGTTCATGTCGAGCTTGGCGAGGACGTAGCCGGGGAAGAACTTGCGCTCCGACTGGACCTTCTTGCCGCGACGGACCTCCGTTACGGTCTCGACCGGCACCTCGACGGATTCGACCAGCCGGTCGAGCCCGAGGCGGGTGGCGTCGGCCAGGATCTGGTCGCGGACCTTGTTCTCGAAACCCGAATAGGCGTGGATGATGTACCAGCGCGACATGCAGTATCCTTTAGGCGGTTAGGCTCAGCAGGGCCTTCACGATCGCGTCGAACCCGGAGTCCACCGCGAAGAAGAAGACGCCCAGCAGCGTTGCCATGATGACCACCATGACCGCCGTCATGACCGTTTCGCGGCGCGTCGGCCACGTGACCTTCTTGGTCTCGGTCTGGACCTGGCGGATGAACTCTGCCGGAGATGTCTTCGCCACTGTTTCACCTGAAAGTCTTGTGCGTCACCAACCGCGGGGCAAGGGTCCGCTGCCCGGTTCCTTTCCGAAGGAACCGGCGCAGGCCATCCACGCTGTCGGATTGGGTCTGGTATCTAGCGATGAAGCCTGCGCGGCGCAAGCGATGGATGGGAAGGATCCGGCGGGGCGTCTCCCCTGGCCTCAGAGGAGTCCCACCGCCAGGAAGCCGCCGACCAGCGCCACCAGCACGGCGATGCCGATCAGGTTCAGCCGACGCTCGATGAACGCCTGCACGGGAGCGCCGTAGCGCTTGAGCAGGAAGGCGATCAGGAAGAAGCGGAACGCGCGGGTGACCAGCGCCGCGGCCATGAAGGCGGCAAAGTTGAACTTGGCCAGGCCGCTGGCGATCGTCACCAGCTTGAACGGGATCGGAGTGAGCCCCTTGATCAGGATGATCGCGGCGCCCCACTGCGCGTACCAGGCCTGAAACTCGTGCGCCTTGTCCTCGAGACCGTAGAGGTGGATCAACCACTGGCCCAGGCTGTCCCAAAGGAAATACCCGATCGCGTAGCCAAGCGCGCCGCCGAGAACGGACGCGATCGTGCAGATCGCTGCGATCCGATAGGCGCGCTCGCGATGCTGCAGCACCACGGGGACGAGCACCACGTCGGGCGGAATGGGGAAGAAAGAGCTCTCGCAAAACGACACTACCGCCAGGCTGCGCACGGCGTGGCGATGGTTGGCGAGGCGGAGCGTCCAGTCGTAGAGCGCGCGAAACATCGACAGGTCCTGGGAAAAAAGCAGGCGACATGCCGGAAGGCGTGCCGGAACCCGTCGCGGTCGCGCCAGGCGCGGGTTTCCTAGGCGGCCCGCCAAAGCCAGGCAAGCGGTGGCGGGGACGGAATGCCCCTTGCAAGCGGCAAAGCAGCGGTGGTTGGCGGCCCTAGCGGGCGCGTCCTGCCGGCGATGGGGAGGCCTCGCCGCTGCCTCAGGCGAGGCAGCGGCAGGTGCTGGCAGGAGTGGAGGGACTCGAACCCACGGCCCTCGGTTTTGGAGACCGATGCTCTACCAACTGAGCTACACTCCTATTGCCCCGCCCTCTATCCGCCGTTTCGGTCGGGGGCAAGGGCCCTCCGCATGCAAAAACGAGCGGGATGCACGGAACGCCGGCTCCTGCCAGGCGGCAGCCGGAAACTCAGGCGGCGATGGCGTAGGGCTTGATCTCGCCGTTGAGGTACAGGTTGCGTGCCTTGGCGCGGCTGAGCTTGCCCGAACTGGTGCGCGGCAGCGTACGCGGCGGCACCAGTTCGATGACGCAGTTCATGCCGGTGACGGCGCGGACGCGTTCGCGGATCTCCTCGCGCAGGCGCTGGCGCTCGGCATCGTCCGACGCGCGACACTGCACCAGCACCGCCGGCGTCTCCTCGCCTCCGGGAGTGGTGATCGCAAAGGCGGCGATGTCACCGGCCTTGAAGCCGGGCAGCTGCTCGACCGCCCATTCGATGTCCTGCGGCCAGTGGTTGCGGCCGTTGACGATGATCATGTCCTTGGCCCGGCCCACGATATAGACATAGCCGTCCGACATGTAGCCCATGTCGCCGGTGTCGAGCCAACCATCGGCCATGCACGCCTCGGTCGCGGCCTCGTCGCGGAAATAGCCGACCATGACCGACGGCCCCTTGCACCAGACCTTGCCGATCGCACGCTCGGGCAGCGGGGTGCCGTCCTCCTCGCGGATCTCGACGGTCATGTCGCGCACCGGCTTGCCGCAGTTGACGATCGCACGGAAGCGCTGCGGCCGGTCGCCGCGGCGGTCGCCGCCGGACAGCTCGGTCTCCTCGACCAGCTCGACCTGAATGCCCTCGCCCGGCGGCATGATCGAGACGGCCAGGGTCGCCTCGGCCAGGCCGTAGCTCGGCAGGAAGGCGGAGGCCTGGAAGCCTGCGTCGCCGAACGCGTCGACGAAGCTCTGCATCACGTCCGGGCGGATCATGTCGGCGCCGTTGCCCGCCACGCGCCAGCGCGACAGGTCGAAGCGGTCCGACGCCTTGGTCTGCGACGACATGCGGCGCGCGCAAATGTCGTAGCCGAAGGTCGGCGAGTAGGAGAGGGTGGTGCCCGTGTTGCGGCTGATGAGGTCGAGCCAGGCAAGCGGGCGCCGCGCAAAGTCCTCGGTCTTGAGATAGTCGGTCGACACCTGGTTCGCGACCGGCGACAGGAAGCAGCCGACCAGGCCCATGTCGTGGTACCAGGGAAGCCAGGAAACACAGCGGTCGGTGCCGACCAGCTTCATGCCGTGGCTGTGCGCGGCCAGGTTGTTGAGCAGCGCGTGGTGGGTGATCGCAACGCCATGCGGGAAGCGCGTCGAGCCGCTCGAATATTGCAGATAGGCGATGTCGTCGCCCTTGGCGGTCGGCAGCTCGGCCTCGGGCGTCTCGCGGGTCGCGAACTCGGACCAGTCGATCCCTTCGACACCAGCGATGCGCGCGGCTTCACCGGCCATCTGCGCGAGCTCGGGCGGGAAGATCAGCATCTTGGGGTCGCAGCTCGAAAGCTGGACGCGCAACTGCTCGACATAGGCCTCGCGGCCACCGAAGGAGGTGGGCAGCGGCAGCGGAACCGGCCACGCACCTGCATAGACCACGCCGAAGAACAGGCTCGCGAACTCGGCGCCGGTCTCGGCGACCAGCGCGATGCGGTCCTCTGGGCGAACGCCGGCCGCGATCAGGCGGCGCGCCTGGGCCAGCGCGTCTTCGCGGAGCTCGGAATAGGGATAGGCGCGGACCAGCGTACCGCGCGCATCATGGAAGTTCAGCCCGCGAACACCCGAGGCTGCGTAATCCAGCGCCTCACCCAGCGTATCGAAGTCGGCGAAACGGCGCGGCAGCGTATCGGTCGTGGGCGTGCCGCCCGGTGCCGTTGCTTCCATATCGGTGCTCATCGTCAAAAAGCGTCCTCCCTGCGGCGACGGCCCGCCATCCAGCGCGCAAACGCGCGACGGCCTGACGTCACGGCAATCCCGTTCAAAATCACTGCCCAGTGTGGCACAAACATGGCGCATGTCCTACGCTCGCCGCCCCACCGCCTCGCCTAAGCCGCTCGACGCGGCAGCGCTCGAGCGGTTGGCGTTGCGCTATGTCGAGCGGTACGCGACGACCCGCGCACGGCTGCGCCAGTATCTCGCCCGTAAGCTGCGCGAGCGCGGCTGGGAAGGTCCAGAAGCGCCTCCGGTCGATTCGTTGGCGGAACGCATGGCCGAGTTGCGCTACGTCGACGACCGGGTCTTCGCGGAGAACAAGGCTGCCGCAATGGGACGGCGGGGGCTGGGTTCGCGGCGGGTCGAGGAAGCGCTCCGCCACGCGGGCGTCGAGGCGGACGACATCGAGGAGGTTGCCGCGACCAGCGCCGACGAGGCGGTCGAAAACGCGCTTCGATTTGCCAAGCGTCGGAAAATGGGACCGTTTTCGACATCCCCTGCTGAGCAGGACCTTGCGCGAAAGCAGGTGGCGGCGATGGTTCGGGCCGGCCACGCGCCGGCGATCGCTTGGCGGATCGTACGCTTGAAGCCCGGAGAGGACACGGGATTTCTTCTGGACCAGGAAAACCGAAACAAAACGTCGCCATCGGCCTGGGAGCTGTGATAGGCCTTCGGGCCGGGGGAATGATATCGATGCGTGCGGAACCGCAGCGCGCACCGCTCGACCGCGAAGGCGAGGCGCGCGAAGATCAAGAGAGGGGAGCCGGCGTCGCCGATGCGGCCGTTGCCGTGTCCGGCGTCGTAAAATGGTTCGACGTGACACGGGGCTTCGGCTTCATCGTCGCGGACGATCCGGAACATGGGGACGTGCTGGTGCACTTCTCCGTGCTTCAGCCGCACGGGAGGCGTACCTTGCCTGAGGGCGCGCGGGTCGAGTGCCTGGCCGCATGGCGGCAGCGCGGCATGCAGGCACGCGAAGTGCTTTCGATCGATCTGTCCCAAGCCGTGGAGGAACAGCGGCCGCGCGCCAGCGGGCGAAGCGAGCGCACCGACCTGATCGCCTCGGCCGGAGCGTTCGAGCCGGTCTCCGTCAAGTGGTTCAACCGGCTCAAGGGTTATGGCTTCCTGTTGCGTGCGACCGACGGCGCGGACGTGTTTGTCCATATGGAAACCCTGCGTCGCGGTGGTATCGAGGAACTCGAGCCGGACCAGCCGATGCGTGCGCGGGTGGTGGAGGGCGAGCGCGGGTTGCTCGCCGTGGTCGTCGAGAGGGCAGAGGCGTGATCAACAAGGGTGTACGGGCGGCGCTGGTCGCAGCGGCGATGGCGCTGTGCGGCGCGTGCACGAGCAACGGCAATGAGGCGAGCAACGCGGCCAGCGTGCTGCCGCGAACCGAAGTTCTGATCGAAAGCGCTGGCGGCGCGCACCGGTTCGAGGTGGAGGTCGCCCGTACCGCCAAGGAGCAGGCCGACGGCCTGATGTACCGTACGAACATCCCGCAGGACGGGGGCATGCTCTTCGCACCCTATCCGGCCGGCGGCGGCGCGCCGCGCGCGGCCAGCTTCTGGATGAAGAACACGCCTTCGCCGCTCGACATTCTGTTCATCCGCCCCGACGGCACGGTGGCGACGCTTGCCGAGAACACCATTCCCTTTTCCGAAGCGCCGGTCTCGTCGCGCGAGCCGGTCAGCGCGGTGCTGGAGATCCGCGGCGGTCGTGCCGCCGAACTCGGCATCGCCGAGGGCGACAAGGTGCGGTGGAAGGACCTGGGCGCCAAGTAGAGGCGGCGGATCGCGGGTTTCGCCGGCCGGAACGTCGAAGCTGGTTGCTGGCAGGCGCGGGCAGGGGTAAGCGGCAGCGCATGGGCATGCTCAAATCGATCTTCACCTGGTGGGAAGGCGCCACCATCGGCACCACGCTTGCACTGCGCGGCAGGAACAAGGTGGGCACCGATTCGCTCGGCAACGTCTACTATGAGGGCGGCGCCGACACGAACGGGCAGCCGCGCCGCTGGGTGATCTACGCGGGCAACAACGACGCGAGCCTCGTGCCGCCCGAGTGGTTCAGCTGGCTGCACCACCAGATCGACGGGCTGCCGAGCGAGGCGCTCCCGCCGGTCCGTACCTGGGAAAAGCCGCCGGAAGGCAATCACACCGGCACCCCGCTTGCGTGGCGGCCGCCGGGCGCCCTGGACCAGGGCGGTCAGCGCATTCGCGCTACGGGTGATTACGAGGCGTGGAGCCCCGACGCGTGAATCGCCGCCTGGCCCTGATCGGGCTGGTACTGGCGGTGCTGGTCGCGGTCGGAGCTTGGCTTTACCTGCGCCCGGGTGCTGAACGGGCCGACGGAGCTCCCGATCCAGCAGCGGTGGCGTTCGACGCCGGCGATGGCGCGGCGCCCACAGGGGACGTCGTGAGCGTGGCGAGCGGCGACGCGGTCGCGGTGCCCGGCGCCACGCCGATGGCCGAGCGGGTCGCGGTGATCGGCTTCCTGAACAAGCGCAACGGGGAGACCCGCGAGCTGACGATGAAGCCGGGCGAGGCGCGACGGATCGGCGATGCCGTGGTCCGTCTGCGTGCCTGCGAGCACACGGCGCCCTGGGAGCAGGAGCAATATACCGGCGCCTTCGTGCAGCTCGACGTCCGGGGTGCCGACGGGCGCTGGCGGCGCACCTTCTCGGGCTGGCTGTTCAAGGAGCGGCCGGCGCTGAACGTGGTGCAGCACCCGATCTACGACGTGTGGCCCAAGAGCTGCACGATGCGCTTTCCTGAAAGCGGGCCGGAGACGGTGTCCGCGCCGAGCACGGGTGGCGGCGGGTCGAGCGCGAAGAAGTCGGGCGGCGATGCGGCGGGCCCTGCACCGGCGGAACCTGCGGCGTCCGAGCCGAGTGCTGCGGCTAACAGCACCGAGTAATCCGACCGATCCAACTCCACGACGCCCAGGGTCGCGAGGTGGTCGGTCTGGAACTGGCAGTCCAGAAGCGTGAAGCCGCCGACGCGGAGCCGGGCGACGAGCCAGGCGAGCGCGACCTTGGATGCGTCGGTGGCGCGGCTGACCATGCTTTCGCCGAAGAAGGCGCGGCCGAGTGCCAGGCCGTAGAGGCCACCGACGAGGCGGTCGCCGTCCCAGCATTCGATGGAATGGGCGAAGCCCAGCGCATGGAGGTGCAGGAATACCGCTTCGATGGGGCCGCTGATCCAGGTTTCCGGGCGATCCGGAGCGGATTGCGCGCAGAGCTGCAGGATTTGGCCGAAAGCCTGGTCGGCGGTGACGCGGAAGCGGTCGGCGGCGAGCGTCTTTCGCAGCGAGCGGGAGCAGTGGAAGCCGTCGAGCGGCAGGATGCCGCGGCGGCGCGGCTCCACCCAATAGACCGAGTCGGCGTCGCGGCCGTCGGCCATGGGGAAGACGCCCATGGCATAGGCGCGCAGCACCGTCTGGGGATCGAGGGAGGCGGTCATGCCATCAGCCTAGCCGGTCGCGCGCGCATACGAAAAGGGCCGGCGGCGCGTGCCACCGGCCCCTTCGGGTCGAGTCGAAAACGGAAGATCAGGCCTTGCAGCTCTGCGCCGGCTTGCCCGGCTGCGTGAGGGTGATCGACTTGGCGTCGCCGGTCAGGCTGTAGCCGTCGGCCTTGAGCGGGTCGCCGGCCTTTTCGGCCTTGAGCGCGACGGCGGTGCCGCCCTTCTCGGTGCGCAGGTTGGCCAGCTTGTCGCCCGCGAAGAAGTCGACGTAGACGAGCGTGTTGTCCTTGCAGCGGAAGGTGCTGGTCGCCTTCACCGCCGGCGGCAGTTCCACCGGAGCGGCATTGGCGAGCTGGGAGGCCATCGGGTCCGGCGCACGGGCGTCGACGGTCTCGGTCTTCTGTTCGCAGCCCGCGAGAAGAGAAAGCGCGAGGGCCGCAGCGGCAGTGGGGAGCAGGGAGCGTTTCATAGCGCGGGTTGCTTCGCCCATGGGATGCGCCCCGTCAAGCGTAAGGAGATAACAAAACACACGCCTGCTGTGTCGCAGCATTACGCGAAGTGACCCGCCAGACCCGTAACGACTGGCCCTGTATGGGAGCGGTACCGCCTCCGAGCGGAGGCGGCGCCGCAGTGCGGCAAGTCCCGCCGTCAGGCGTTGCTGCTGCCGGTCTGGCTCCGCATGCTGCCCCGATCCTGGACGAGCGAGGGCGCGGGGCCGGTCGCGGGCCGTAGCGCGTCGCGCTCGCCGGCGGGGACCGGCGCGGTCGGATCGGGGCGAAACGCCTCCGGCGCGCGATCCCCGGCGCCGGGATGCGGCTTGTCGAGGGCGAGATCGACCGGGACGTGCTCGCCGGTGCCGACGTCGCCTGCGCGGGCATCGCGCTGCTGGCGCGCGAGCAGCCAGCCGCCGAGCCCGAGCGCCACGCCCAGCAGGCCGATGCCGGCCGTCATCAGCCGGGAGCGGGCGGGAGCGGCCGCGGTGCGGCGACGAGTAGCGGGGGCTTGGGCCATGAAGATCCTTCCTGAGTTCGGTTCTGCGCGCTCCAACCGCCGGGGCGGGAGCGGGGTTCCGGTTGGAGCCGGGGCGGGTCGGTCGCCCGGCGCCCCGGCCCCCGCTCTAGCAGGAGCACCGGGGCGTGGGAGCCCGGATTCAGGCGCCGGCGGTGCTGGTGTCGTCGGCGCCGCCCGTGCCGCGGCGGGCGGGGAGCGTCTTGCTGCCGTTCGCCTCCAGCCCGAGCGCGGTGATGGTGTCCAGCGCGGTCGCGCCCACCACAAAGGCGACGGCGCCCCAGATCGCGCGGTTGCGCGGGCTCTTGGCCGCCGCGAGGCTAAGCGCGGTCAGGTCCATCGCGTCGCCGACGACCCGGTTCCACATGCGCGCGGAATGGGCGGGCGCCTGGAGCAGGCCGACGCCGGCGGCGACTTCGCGCGCGCCGAACGCGCGGACCAGCCCTTCATGGCCGTCCGCATCGAGGGTGCGGGCGATGCGCCGCGCACCGAGCAGCTCGGCAGCGCCCAGCGCAAGGCTGAACACGCCGAGTCCGAGGCTGAGTTTCCTGGCATCCATGGTCGGTCTCCTTCGTGGGGGCCGGCTCCTCCGCGAAGGGGAGCCGGCCGGGTCAGTCGCGCAGGTCGGCGGGCACCGTGCCGCCGTTCGCCGCGAGCTCGCGCATCACCGCCTTGTGCAGCCAGATGTTCATTTCGGCCGAGCCGTCCTTGGCGCCGGTGTAGCCGAGCTCGGTCGCGAGCTCCTTGCGGTTGTCGAGGCTGGGATCGAGATCGAGCAGCTTCATGAGATCGACGATCGAGGTGCGCCAGTTGAGGCCGGGGTGCGCGGCCTCGCGCGCCTTCAGCACCGCCTCGACATCGACCGGCTGGCCGCTCGTCGGCTCGGCCGCGGTGGTCTGGGGCGGGGTGGCGGCGCCGGGCACCGGGTCGGGGATGTGGACGGCGACGGTCTTGCTCTGGGTGACGGTGCCGTTCTTCGCAGCCGCCGCCTCCGCGCGATCCTTCTGGCCGAAGTAGTTGTCGCCGAAGGGTCCGCCGTCCTTGCCGAAGATGGCCGTCTTGATCTTGCCGAAAATGCTCATGCTCTCGTCCCGTGATGAGGTTCGCCTGAGTGAACGAGCGGCGGGCGGGCTGGTTCATCCCGCCCGTCGTGCGGAGGTGGCGCGTCGTCGGGGCCGGCCTGCGCATCGCGCGGCCATGGCGTCGAGCTCCGCGATCGCCGCCATGTCCTCCTCGCTCAGATAATCCTCGTCGCTGAGGATCGGGACGGTCATCGGCCAGGCGGCCGGGTTCCAGGGCGCGCGCGGGGCCGGATCGGCGACGGCCGGCTCGGGAAGCGGCGGCTCGGGCGCGGCGGCACGCGGCGGAGGGGGCGGGCCGCTGCCGTCGAGGAGGGCGCCGAACCAGGCGTCGCGCGCGGCATGATCGGCGGCGAACTTCTCCTCCTCGTGGATTCGCAGCTGCTCCACCTCCTCCATGTCGAGCTGGCGCTCATAGTCCGGGTCGCCGAAGCGGCCGATGCAGTCGCCGTCGAAGCCCGGCGGCGGCGGGAAGCGGGTGCGCCATTGCTCGTGGATGTCGCACCACCACACCGGCTCCCCGGCTTCGGGGCCGAGCGCTTCCGGCTCCGGCTCGGGCGGAAGTTGAGGAAGTTGAGGCTCGGGCGGGGGTGGCGCAACTTTGGGCTCCGGCATCGCGACGCGCAGCAGGCCGGCGGCCTCGGCGCGGCGCCACTGGTCGGCGGTCCATTCGGCGCGGTGGGCGGGATCGCAGTCGGAGACGTCGACCTCGCTCGCGAGGCCGGCGCCGGCCTGGAGGAAGCGATCGGCGCGGGCGAGGGCGACGACCGGCTCGACGTCGGCCGCCTGTTCGGCACGGTTGGCGAGGAACAGCGCGGCGCGCGCGGGGCCGGCGTCGCGGCCGAGCAGATCGAGGAAGCCGTCGAACTCCTGCGCGACGATGCGGGCGGCGTGGTGGGCGGGTCCGGAGGCGGGCGCGTCGGCCTGGGCATCGAGCCGGGCGAGCAGGCGGGTGGCGAGGCCGTTGTCGTAGCGGTGGCGCGTCCAGGTGCCGCCGTCGGGGCGGGTCCCGGTCTCGGTCTGGCCATAGAGGGCGCGGGCGAGCAGCGTGTCGGCGACGCGTTCGCGGGCGAGCAGGTTGGCGGCGTGCCAGCCGAGCGCGAAGCCGGCGCCGGCCGCGCGGCGGCGCAGCGCATAGGCGGAGGCGACGGACAGGTCGACGATGCGGCAGGCGTTCTCGACCGTGTGCCCCTCGGCCACGCATTCGAGGAAGCGGCGCTGGCGCTCGGGCGTCCAGCCGTCGTGGCGGAAGCGCGGGGTGGCTTCGGGGTTGTCGAGGATCGCCTCGGGCGCGTCGGCGGCGCTCATCGGGCGGCCTGGCCAAGCCGGCGGAACAGGGCGGCGGTGCGCTCGGCGGCTTCGCGGGCGCCGGGCTGCGGGGGCACGCGGGTGCCGATGCGGCCGGCGTCGAGGTGGTCCGACCAGGCGCGGGTGACGGGATCGTCGAGGTCGATGGCGTCGCGGAGGGTGCGCGACAGCATGGGGAGCGGGGTGCGCGACGGCTGGGGGCGGTGCATGGGCGTCCTCCTTCAACAGGCGGACCGGCCATCTATCGCAAGTCGGGGGTTGTAGGACAGCGTGCTGTGCGAGGCGTAGCGAAGCTACGACGAGCGTCGACAGCACGCCCGGACGGCGGCGCTACGGGCGCCGACCGACGCCGCGGCTTTGCCGCGGCGGGTGCAGTTCAGAGCCCCGCCCTCCGAGAGCGCAGCGAAGCTGCGCGCGAGGCTCGCCAAGGCGGGTGCCGGACGGCGGCGCTATGGGCGCCGACCGACGCCGCGGCTTTGCCGCGGCGCATGCAGTTCAGATGCTCAGCCGAGCACTTCGCGGACCGCGCGGCGCGCGATGTCGCGCGGGCACTGATCAACCGGGAAGAGGCGGCGATGGAGCGGCACGAAGGCCGCGAAAGCCTGGTTCGACGGCGAGGTAATCTGGGTCTGCTGAATCGATTGAATGAAGTTCATGATGTTCCTGTTGTTGTTCCAAAGAGACGCCGTCCGGATGGACGGCAGCCGCCATTCTCGCGTCCGCCGGCGTGCGGCGGGACATGGGGCAATAAGGCGGAAGCGGCGCGAAAGTTCCGGATGCGGAACGGGTCGGCGCCTGAGGTTGGATGTGGGGTGTGGGGGCCGGGGGTGCAAGGGGCCTAGTTAACAAACTTAATAGGCCAGCGGAAGTCTCAGTTAGCGACTAACTTTTGTGGTTGCTATACTCACGAATGTTCACTCGTCGGAGCCTTCATGACCGAGCCTGACTTTCACCAACTTTATGCCCTTGCCGGATCTACCTTCACACCCGGTACGCCCGTCAATGACCGGGACCTTTTCGCGGGGAGGCTGGACCAGTTGAGCAAGGTCAGTGATGCCGTGATGCAGCTTGGATACCATGCCGTGCTCTTCGGGGACCGTGGAGTCGGAAAGACGTCGCTCTCGAACGTCATATCTGCAATGAAGATGGGCGGAAGGGACTTGGCGACATGCAAGGTAACCTGTGATGCAAGCGATACATTTTCATCTTTGTGGAAGAAGGCCTTTCAAGACCTCTCTGTAATAACGGTCCAGCCGGCATTCGGATTTGGCCAGAAGGACTCAGTGGGGACCATTAGCCTAGAGTCGAACATCTCCGAAAACGCCTCTCCCAACGATGTCAGAGTGGTTCTGAAGAGCATTAGTGAAGTCACCGATGTTCTCATAATATTTGATGAGTTTGACAGGATCACGGCTAAGGCGGTTACCGGTCTAATGGCTGATACGATCAAGGCGTTATCCGACAGCGCCATCCGAAGCACCATTCTAATTGTTGGTGTTGCTGAATCTGTGGACTCATTAATAGAGAACCATGCATCCGTTGAACGTGCCCTGGTACAAGTCGCATTGCCGAGAATGTCAAAAGGCGAGATTGGGCAGATCATAGACAAGGGGCTTGATAGGCTTGGAATGAAAGTCGGGAAAAAGCCACGAGAGGAGCTGGTAACCTTATCTCAGGGCCTTCCCTACATTACCCATCTTCTTGGTCTTCACGTTGCGCGAGCTGCACTTTTGGATGCTCGCTTAGAAATTGCCGAAAACGATCTTGGGGACGGGATTAAGACTGCGTTAGACCAGTGGCAGCAATCAATCAAATCTGCACATTATAAGGCGGTACTAAGTTCGCAGCCCGGAAACATCTTTCAACAGGTGCTGCTGGCATGCGCAATGGCAGAAACTGATGATTTTGGTTACTTCACGGCTACATCTGTAAAGGCGCCGCTGCGAAGCATAACGGGCAAGGATTACGACATCCCTAGCTTCTCTAATCACCTTAAGGAATTTAGTGAGGTTAAGCGCGGTAAGATCATAGAGCGAGTTGGGCAGACCCGCAGGTTCCGGTATCGATTCGTGTCGCCTTTGATGAAGCCATACGTGGTGATGAAAGGCTTCTCGGATGGTCTGTTGAACAGAGAAAGCTTGACCGCGAGCTAGATATTGTCAGACAAGGCTCGTCATTGAGATCACCACTTCCCGCCAACCGCCTTAATCGCCTCCAACAGCGCGCGCTTGCTTTCCGTCCGCCGCTCGCCGCTGTTGCGGGGAAGGTCGGTCACACCGCTATCAGCGCGGCGGCGTTCGATGTCGGCACCGAGCGCTTCGAGGGTGATGCGCCTAGAGGTCTTCAATCCCATAGTCACCGGCGGTCTCCTCGCGGATGCGGCGATCAAGGTAGGCGCGGTCGGCGTCGCTGTGAAGGGACAGGAGCTTGCGGGACTGTTCCAGCATGTCCGGCGCGCTGCCGCTGGCGTACTGGCCCATGCGGTCGGCGATCATGTCCTCCACCGAGAGCACGGCAACGGTGCCTTCGGGCGCGATGTCGACCAGCAGCAGCCGTTCACGATCGGCCAGGCCCCCGAGCAGGGTGGACGAGACGACCTCAAAGCCCAGCCGCAGCTCAGGATGGATCCAGCCGCGGGTCGCGATACCGGGGCCGGAGGGACGAACGAAGCCGGCCTCCACCAGCGCCGCCTCGAACGCCTCCTGCCGGGCGGTGACGAGATCGAAGTCACCGGTGGTGACGGCGCTGTTCGAATAGATCTCGACGGCCCCGCCGCCGACCAGCACCGGCGCTTCGAAGCCCTGCGCACGCATCGCCTCGCTGACGCGTGCGAGAAGGCGGAGGGCGGCTTCAAATTCGGGGCGGTAGGCGCTGGTCATTCCGTATCCTGTTCGAAGCCTCCGCGTGGCGCTACTCCGCCGCCTGCGCCACCTTCCTCGGCTTCAGCAACGGCGCGAGATACTTGCCCGTGTAGCTGCGCGGTTCCCTGGCGACCTGCTCGGGCGTGCCTTCGGCGACGATCTCGCCGCCCTTGACGCCGCCCTCCGGCCCCAGGTCTAGGATCCAGTCGGCGGTCTTGATGACGTCCAGGTTGTGCTCGATCACGACCACGGTGTTGCCCTGCTCGACCAGCGCGTGGAGCACTTCCAGGAGCTTGCGCACGTCCTCGAAATGCAGGCCGGTGGTGGGCTCGTCGAGGATGTAGAGGGTGTTGCCGGTGGCACGGCGGGCGAGCTCCTTGGCGAGCTTGACGCGCTGCGCCTCGCCGCCCGACAGCGTCGTCGCCTGCTGGCCGACCTTGACGTAGCCCAGGCCCACTTCGGCGAGCATCGCCATGCGGTCGCGGATCGGGGGCACCGCCTTGAAGAACTCGTGCGCGTCCTCGACCGTCATGTCGAGTACGTCGGCGATGGACTTGCCCTTGAACTTCACCTCCAGCGTCTCGCGGTTGTAGCGGGCGCCGTGGCAGACGTCGCACTCGACATAGACGTCGGGGAGGAAGTGCATCTCGATCTTGAGCACGCCGTCGCCCTGGCACGCCTCGCACCGGCCGCCCTTGACGTTGAAGCTGAAGCGGCCGGGCTTGTAGCCGCGCGCCTGCGCTTCGGGGAGGCCGGCGAACCAGTCGCGGATCTGGGTGAAGGCGCCGGTGTAGGTGGCCGGGTTCGAACGCGGGGTGCGGCCGATCGGCGACTGGTCGATGTCGATGACCTTGTCGAGGTGCTGGAGGCCGGTGATCTTGTCGTGCTTGCCCGCGAGGACGCGCGCGCCGTTCAGCTGGCGCGCGGCGGCGGCGAAGAGCGTGTCGATGGTGAAGCTCGACTTGCCCGAGCCCGAGACGCCGGTGATGCAGGTGAAGGTGCCGAGCGGGATCGAGGCGGTGACGCCGGTCAGGTTGTTGGCGGTGGCGTTGTGGACGGTGAGCTTCTTGCCGGTGCCCTTGCGGCGCTTGGCCGGGAGCGGCACCTCGCGCGTGCCGTTGAGATAGTCGGCGGTGACCGAGCCTTCGGTGGCGAGCACTTCCGGCAGCGTGCCGGCGGCGACGACCGCGCCGCCGTGGACGCCGGCGCCCGGCCCCATGTCGATCACATAGTCGGCGGTGCGGATCGCATCCTCGTCATGCTCGACCACCAGCACGGTGTTGCCGAGGTCGCGCAGGCGCCGCAGCGTCGCGAGCAGCATGTCGTTGTCGCGCTGGTGGAGGCCGATCGAGGGCTCGTCGAGGACGTAGAGCACGCCCGAGAGGCCCGAGCCGATCTGGCTGGCGAGGCGGATGCGCTGGCTCTCGCCGCCCGACAGCGTGCCGGAGGTGCGGTTGAGGTTGAGATAGTCGAGGCCGACGTTGTTGAGGAAGCCGAGCCGCTCGTCGATCTCCTTCAGGATCGCGGTGGCGATCGCGCGGTGCTGGTCGTTGAGCTTGGCGGGGAGCGCCTGGAACCAGGCGAGTGCGTCCACCACCGAGAGATGGGTGGCGTGGGCGATGTCCTCGCCCGCGATCTTCACCGCCAGCGCCTCGGGCTTCAGGCGGGCGCCGCCGCAGGTCTCGCAGGGGTGGCTGGCCTGATACTTGGACAGCTCCTCGCGCATCCAGGCGCTCTCGGTCTGGAGCATGCGGCGGTTGAGGTTGCCGATCACGCCCTCGAACGGCTTCTTCACGTCGTACGACTTCTTGCCGTCGACAAAGGTGAGGGTGACGGGCTTGCCCGCGGTGCCGTGAAGGATGACGCGCTGCACCGCTTCGGGCAGGTCCTTCCACGCCGTCTCCAGGCTGAAGTCATAGGCGCGCGCGAGGCTGCCCAGCACCTGCATGTAATAGGGCGAGGGCGGGTTGGACTTGGCCCAGGGGACGATCGCGCCCTTCTTGATCGTGAGATCATGGTTGGGGACGACGAGGTCGGCGTCGAACTCGAGCTTTTCGCCGAGACCATCGCAGGCCGGGCAGGCGCCCTGGGGCGCGTTGAACGAGAACAGCCGCGGCTCGATCTCGGCAATGGTGAAGCCGGAGACGGGGCAGGCGAAGCGTTCGGAAAAGACGATGCGGTTGGCCGGAATCCCGGCCTTCTTCATGTTGCCGCCCGCCTGCGCCTCATCCTCGCGCCCCGGCACCACCGCGTCGACCAGGTCGACATAGGCGAGGCCGTCGGCGAGTTTGAGCGCGGTTTCGAAGCTGTCGGCCAGGCGCGTGGCGATGTCGCCGCCGGTCACCAGGCGATCGACCACCACCTCGATGTCGTGCTTGTACTTCTTGTCGAGCGCGGGCGCGTCCTCGATCAGATGGACCTCGCCGTCGATGCGCACGCGCTGGAAGCCGGCCTTCTGCCACTCGGCGAGCTCCTTGCGATACTCGCCCTTGCGGCCGCGCACGACGGGGGCGAGCAGCAGCAGGCGGGTGCCCTCGGGCAGCGCCAGCACGCGATCGACCATCTGGCTGACGGTCTGCGCCGAAATCGGCAGGCCGGTCGCGGGCGAATAGGGGATGCCGATCCGCGCCCACAACAGGCGCATGTAATCGTAGATCTCCGTCACGGTCGCGACCGTGGAGCGGGGATTGCGGCTGGTCGTCTTCTGCTCGATCGAGATCGCGGGGGAGAGCCCCTCGATATGCTCGACATCGGGCTTCTGCATCATCTCCAGGAACTGGCGCGCATAGGCGGAGAGCGACTCCACGTAGCGGCGCTGCCCCTCTGCATAGATGGTGTCGAAGGCGAGGCTGGACTTGCCCGATCCCGACAGGCCGGTGATCACCGTCAGCGTATCGCGCGGGATGTCGATGTCGACGCCCTTGAGGTTGTGTTCCCGCGCGCCGCGGACGGAGATGTGGGTCAGACTCATGGAGGGCGTTCTACTTCCGTTCTGTGCAGGATGCCAGATGCGGGAGATAGGGAGCGGGCGCGGCGGTTGCGAGGGTGCGGTGGGGCTGCCGCCCGAAGGCATGCCGGTGGGCCACCTGTGAGTTGGTAGAAGATAGTTCGGTTCGCTCCTGCCCCGCCACCCCATTCAACAAGGCGCTGATAAAGCGCCCCTTTTTGCGGTGGCGCACCCCCGTCTCATATCGCCGCCCGAAAACTTTTTGCTTGGACCCCGCACGCAGAAAGGTATGGTTGGCTCCGAGAGGGATGAGTTCTGACAATGCATTTGCGCAACTATAAGTATTCCGAATTTCCTGGCATGCCGCAGGCCTGGGAGGTCGAGAAGTTCAGCCTCGATGAGGTCAATCTCCTCGTTGGGCAAAATGCTTCCGGTAAATCTCGGGTACTCAACACAATCGTGGCCTTGAGCATGTTTCTCGGTCGAGCGCAGCCTATGACATGGCGATCTGGTCATTGGGAACTCACGCTTTCCGATGAAACCAACGTTATGATCATCACGCTAGATGTGGAGGATGGGAAGGTCGTAGGTGAGCGTTTGACCTTGAACGGGAATGACAAGCTCCTTCGTGAAGGCGTGGGTGGCGGCTCTCTCTGGTATGAAAAGCAGCAGGAGATGGTAGAATTTGCCATCCCAGAGACGACCGTCGCAATGATTGCGCGCAGAGACTCGCTTCAGCACCCGTACCTTGAGCCACTTTTCGCGTGGGCTGAGCGAATTCGCTTCTACCACTTTAGCACTGACCTTGGTCGTCAGACGCTTCATCTTGTTAGTCCGGACACCAAGCCGTCGAACTTTGATGCTGACGGAGAAGTGAAGGCGGTGGTCGACCCCAACGCTGTCGTGGAGCAGTATAGCAGCGGGTACCAAAAGTTCAGTGATCCGTTTGATCATGCGATATTAGCCGACCTAGCTTCTATTGGGTACGATTGCGAGGACGTAGCTGCGGTGCACGCTGAAGGCATGCCGTTCATAGGCGGCAACCTGCCAATAATGCTGCAAGTGAAAGAGCGAGATCTTGCTGTTCCTACGACGCAGTTCAACATGTCAACCGGCATGTTCCGGGCGTTGGCTATCATAATACACCTAAACTACTCACTAATGAGCGGCATCAGAAGCACGATACTAATTGACGATATTGGCGAAGGGCTTGACTTCGCGAGATCTAAGAGCTTGATCAACCTTATCATAGACAAGTGCCGTGATTCCAAAGTTCAAATCATCATGACCTCTAACGACCGCTTTGTAATGAATGAGGTCTCCCTCGAATACTGGCATGTGCTAAGCCGGTCTGGAGGGACTGTTTCCATATTCGATAGGAACAATTCGCAGCGCGAATTTGAGAGCTTTAAATATCTGGGGTTGTCTAACTTTGACTTCTTTACCAGCGGAGCTTTTCGTGGACCGGTAATACATTGAAAAAAGTCGCAATATTCGTCGAGGGCCATACCGAGGCGGCATTCGTTCGTAAGCTAGTGATTCATGTTGCTGGCGCGCGCGGGGTGAACTTTATTTCCGAGGTGCAGCACGGGGGAGTGTTCGTCCAGCATTATCATGACCATAGTCCGGGGAATGATCTAGAGGTGCTGATAGCCAATTGCTGTAACGACGCTGCGGTGCTCACGTTCATACGTGAGCGATACGAGAAACTGGCGGCTGCTGGATATAGCTCGGTGTTGGGACTCCGTGATCTCTATCCGCTAACCCATCAAGAATTGCCCGCTCTGGAAGCCGGAATGCAAACGCGGGTTCCGGACGGTGACGTTCCCGTGCAGTTGGTCGTAGCAGTGGCAGAAGTTGAGGCGTGGTTTATCGAAGAGGTGACGCATTTCACGCGTATTGATCCGCTTCTGGACGATGAGAGTGTTCAGGTGGCTACGGGGTACTCCCTTAGCTCTAGGCTTGCAGAATCCCTCCCACATCCTGCTGAAACTCTGCATCAGGCCTATCAAGTGGCAGGTATGGCTTGGCGAAAGACATCAAGCCAGGTGGCAAGAACCGTAAGCAGCTTGGACTTTGGATTCATGCTGCAAGACGCTCGTAAGCATTCCCAAAGTATGGATCTCTTCCTATGCCACTTAGAAGAGGCATTTCAATAGAGCCGCCGCAGCCTGGAAAATGTAGCCTTAGACGACCTGCTTAATAGTCTCTCCCGTAGCGTAAACTCGGATCTAGGCCCGCTATAAGTTAGACGGCCAGATGAGGAGATGGGTTGAGAGCAGGAAAATGGGCCGGCTCAAGGGCAGTGTAAGCTTCTTCCCACAGAGCATTCTATTGAGGCTGTATCATTTGTCTGCTTCGCCACGAGGGCCAAGTATCTGTCGCTTGGCTGTCCACTCGTTGTCAGGTTGTCGCCACCTCTTGGTAGAGCAGCAACCGCGCAGACAGGTATCACTCCACCCCCGCATCCCCGGCCGCGACCGCCTTCGCCTGCGTCTCCAGCGTCCGCCCGTCCGCGAGCTCCAGCCGCAGCGGCACGCTCGCGCCGGGCGTCACCTTCGCGTCCATGTCGAACAGCATCAGGTGGCGGGCGCCGGGGGCGAGCTTGACCGTCTGGCCGGCGAGGATCGGGAGGGCTTGGAGCGGGCGCATGGTGGTGGCGCCGGACATGCCGGCCATCGCCGCGTGGCCGGCGTGGTCGGGCGCGCCGGGGGCGTCCATCTTCATGGTCTCGTGCAGCTCGGTGCGGGCGGCGGCGGGCGTGGTGACGGCGACCAGCGTCGCGTCCCCGGTGCCGCCGACCAGCGTCAGATAGCCGGCCGCCGGGCGGCCGGGGACGGCGGGGAGGCGGACCCAGGCCTTTTGCACCTGGGGCTCGGCGGGCGCTTGGGCGGTGCCGCAGGCGGCGAGCAGGGGAAGGGCGAAGAGGGAGAGGGCCGGCAGGGGGAGGGCTGGCAGCGGGAGCGCTCGGAGGCGCACGCGGGCGCAGCGGGCGAGGGCGGCGGCGATGGTGGCGGGCATGGTGTTTTCCCCCTTGGGCCGGGCGTCGGCCGCGACCGCTTCATTCGGGGAAACGGATAGGTTCCGCGAAATCTTGCGGCAAGCGGAACCCCACCTATATGCGCCAGCGTAACGACGCGTCGCCCAGGGACGGGGGCGCGTTTCCAATGGTTTGACACTCAGCCGGGGGCCTACGAGGGAATATGGCTAAAGTAATCGGGATCGATCTGGGTACCACCAACAGCTGCGTCGCTGTGATGGAAGGTGGTACGCCCAAGGTTATCGAGAACGCCGAGGGCGCGCGCACGACGCCGTCGATCGTCGCCTTCACCAAGGACGGGGAGCGCCTGATCGGCCAGCCGGCCAAGCGCCAGGCGGTCACCAACGGCGACAACACGATCTTTGCGGTGAAGCGCCTGATCGGCCGCCGCTTCGACGATCCGATCACCAAGAAGGACACCGAGCTGGTCCCGTACAGCATCGCACGCGGCCCGAACGGCGACGCGTGGGTGAAGGCGGGCGGCGAGGAATATTCGCCTTCGCAGATCTCGGCCTTCACGCTCCAGAAGATGAAGGAAACCGCCGAGAGCTATCTGGGCGAGACCGTGACGCAGGCCGTGATCACGGTGCCGGCGTACTTCAACGACGCGCAGCGCCAGGCGACCAAGGACGCCGGCAAGATCGCGGGCCTGGAAGTGCTGCGCATCATCAACGAGCCGACCGCGGCGGCGCTCGCGTACGGCCTCGACAAGGACAACAACAAGACCATCGCGGTCTATGACCTGGGCGGCGGCACGTTCGACATCTCGATCCTGGAGATCGGCGACGGGGTGTTCGAGGTGAAGGCCACCAACGGCGACACCTTCCTGGGCGGCGAGGACTTCGATTCCAAGGTCGTGCAGTTCCTGGCGGACGAGTTCAAGAAGGCCGAGGGCATCGACCTCACCAAGGACAAGCTGGCGCTCCAGCGGCTGAAGGAAGCGGCCGAGAAGGCGAAGATCGAGCTGAGCTCGGCGCAGTCGACCGAGGTCAACCTGCCCTTCATCACCGCGGACCAGAACGGGCCGAAGCACCTGGTGAAGACGATCAACCGCGCCGACCTGGAGCGGCTGGTCGACGATCTCATCCAGCGCACGCTGGAGCCGTGCCGCAAGGCGCTGGCCGACGCGGGCGTGAAGGCGAGCGCGATCGACGAGGTCGTGATGGTCGGCGGCATGACCCGCATGCCCAAGGTGCGTTCGGTCGTGAAGGACTTCTTCGGCAAGGAGCCGCACACCGGCGTCAACCCGGACGAGGTCGTGGCGATCGGTGCCGCGATCCAGGCGGGCGTGCTGCAGGGCGACGTCAAGGACGTGCTGCTGCTCGACGTGACCCCGCTGTCGCTGGGCATCGAGACGCTGGGCGGCATCATGACCAAGATGATCGACCGCAACACCACCATCCCGACCAAGAAGTCGCAGGTCTATTCGACCGCCGACGACAACCAGGGTGCGGTGACGATCCGCGTGTTCCAGGGCGAGCGCGAGATGGCGGCGGACAACAAGATGCTGGGCCAGTTCGACCTGGTCGGCATCCCGCCGGCGCCGCGCGGCGTGCCGCAGATCGAGGTCACCTTCGACATCGACGCGAACGGCATCGTCAACGTGTCAGCCAAGGACAAGGGCACGGGCAAGGAGCAGCAGATCCGCATCCAGGCCTCTGGCGGTCTCTCGGACAACGACATCGACCAGATGGTGCGTGATGCCGAGCAGTTCGCCGAGGAGGACAAGAAGCGCCGTGCCGCGGCCGAGGCGAAGAACAACGCCGAGAGCCTGATCCACACCACCGAGCGCCAGCTGGCCGACAATGGCGACAAGGTCGACGCGAGCCTGAAGAGCGAGATCGAGGGCAAGATCGCCGAGACCAAGGCGGCAGTGGAAAGCGGCGACGCCGACCAGATGACCACCAAGGCGCAGGAGCTCGCCCAGGTCGCGATGAAGCTGGGCCAGGCGATCTACGAGCAGCAGCAGCAGGCCGAGGCTTCGCCGGGTGCCGAGGGCGGTGCTGCCGCTCAGGACGACGATGTGGTCGACGCGGAATTCTCCGAAGTCGACGACAGCAAGAAGTAAGACGATGCCGGGGCGCGCCTGCTGGTGTGCCCCGGCCCTTGCGCCGGGGTACGCCAGTTAGCGTGCGCGCCGGCGCCTCCGGCTGCGACCGGCGGCAGATGGAAGCGGCATGAGCACCGAAGTCGACTATTACGAACTGCTCGGATGCGAGCGCACCGCCGATGGCGCGACGCTCAAGTCCGCCTATCGCAAGATGGCGATGCAGTATCACCCGGACAGGAACGCCGGGTGCAAGGACTCCGAGGCCAAGTTCAAGGCGGTGTCCGAAGCCTATGAGGTGCTGAAGGATCCGCAGAAGCGCGCGGCCTACGACCGCTACGGCCATGCCGCGTTTCGCCAGGGCGGCGGCGGCGGTGGCGGCGCGCAGGACTTCGGCGGCTTTTCCGACATCTTCGAAAGTGTGTTCGGCGAGTTCATGGGCGGTCGCGGCGGCGGCGGGCGCGCTGGCCCGCGCCGGGGTGCCGACCTGCGCTACGACATGGAAATCACGATCGACGAGGCGTTCCATGGCAAGGCGACCGAGATCACGGTCGACGTCTCCAGCGCCTGTGCGCCCTGCGGCGGCACGGGTGCCAAGCCGGGGACGGCGGCCAAGACCTGCACCACCTGCGCCGGCCACGGCAAGGTGCGCGCGCAGCAGGGCTTCTTCGTGGTCGAGCGCGCGTGCCCGACCTGCCATGGCGCCGGCCAGGTGATCAGCGACCCGTGCCCGGCCTGCCACGGCGAGGGCCGGGTCGAGCAGACCAAGACGCTGTCGGTCAACGTGCCGCCGGGCGTCGACGAGGGCACCCGCATCCGCCTGACCGGCGAGGGCGAGGCGGGCGCGCGTGGGGCGCCTGCGGGCGACCTCTACATCTTCATGCACGTGAAGCGGCACCCGCTGTTCGAGCGCGAGGGCACGACGCTCTACGCGCGCGCGCCGATCAGCTTCACCACGGCGGCGCTGGGCGGCGAGATCGAGATCCCGGGGCTGGACGGCGACGTCCGCACCGTCCGCATCCCGGCCGGCATCCAGTCCGGCCGCGAGCTGCGCCAGCGCGGGGCCGGCATGCCGGTGCTGCAGGGCCGCGGCTTTGGCGACCTGGTGGTCCGGGTCGAGGTGGAGACGCCGACGCGGCTGTCGTCCAAGCAGCGCGAGCTGCTGGAAGCGTTCCGCGAGACCGAGACCGGCGACGAGTGCCCCGAGAGCCAGGGCTTCTTTGCCAAGCTGAAGGCGGCGCTGGGCTGATCAGTGGCGGCGGCGGTGGCGGCGGAAGCTGTAGCCGCCGCCGCCGCTTCTGCCGTAGGATTCACAGGCGACCCCGTCGCGGTCGCCGTCCATCTCCGGGCGATAGCCGGGGGAGCCGCGGTGGATCGGCGCGGCACCCGCGGCGCGCGCCTCGTTGCAGCCGCGGAAATACACCGAGCGCTCGGCCGCTTCGGGATCCTGCACGTCCGGGGAGGGTGCGGACCGGGGAGAGGTTTGCGCCCACAGCCGCTGGAGGCCTGGGGTCGCGATCCAGGTCGCGGCGAACACCAGCGCGCAGCCGCCCGCGACGATTGCCGGATAGCCCAGACGCCGTGCGGAGGCGCGGCGCGAGCCGAACGAGCCCGGGGCGGTCTGCCCCTGCCGCAGATGCGGGAAGCGATTGCTCATGCCGGCAGGGTGGCAGGCGGAAGTTGCCAGGGTGCTAACAGGCGGCGGCGCGGCGGGCGGTCCGCGCGGGCGCGCCGGAGCCGCCCGCCCGACAATCGTCAGCCGCGGGTGTCGCGGCCGTAGACGTCGGGGAGGAAGGCGACGCCCTTGGGCGCGGCGGTGGCGGTGAAATAGGTGAGGTAGACGGGCACCGCCTGGGGCAAGGGCGCGGCCTGCTCCGGCTTTTTGGCTACGGTGGTGATCGGCTTGCCGAGCAGCCATTTGCCGAGCGTCGGGGCATCCTCCAGCCGCACGCAGCCGTTGCTGAAGTGCCGCGCGGGCTTCTTCATCAGCGCCTTCTCGTTGGTGTCGTGCAGGTAGATGCCGAGGTCGTTGGGGAACATGAACTTCACCCGGCCCATCGAGTTGGCGGGTCCGGGCAGCTGGCGCACGCGCACTTCCTGCTGGCCGGCGGCGACGGCGTGCCAGTCGATCGCCTTGGGGTCGAGCCTGGTGGCGTTCTCGCTCCAGTCGGACAGCGCCTCGAACCGCATGGCGGTGAGCGACTGACCGGCGAGCACCTTGGGCGCGATCTTCTTTTGGACGAGGTCGGTCGGCACGTTCCAATAGGGGTTCAGGATCGCGTAGCGCACCATGCCGGCGAGCATCGGCGTCTGCGTCTGCGGCGTGCCGACGACGACGCGCATGGTGCCCACCTGCTTGCCGCCCTGGTAGAAATAGAGGCGTGCCGAGGCGGCATCGACGACGATGTGGCGGGTCCAGGCGCCGGGCAGCAGGCGCGCGCGATCGAGGTTGATGCGCAGGCGCGCGCGGTCGTCCGGGGACAGGCCCGGGGTCGCCAGCAGCGTGCGCAGGCGGACGTAATGCGGGCTCATCCAGCCCATGTCGCGGATGTAGCTCCCGAACGACTTGGTGAGCACCGCCGCGCGCAGCACGTTCTCGGCCTTGAGCTTGCGCGGCTTCACCTCGTCGTCGAGGTAGGTCATGCCCGTGTCGCGCGGGCGGCGGACATCCGCCACATAGTCGGCAAGCGCGCGCGAGAGCGCGAGTTCGGCCTGGGCGACGGCGACGGGGTCGCCGCTGCGCGCCGCGGCCACCGCCTTGCGCAGCCCCTCCGGCCCGTAGCTGTTGGGGCGCAGGCCATCGAGGTCTGCGGTCTCGATCATGTCGACGAAGGCGTCGGCCTCCGGGCCCAGCCGGCCGCTCGCCGCCCAGATCGGCCAGAAGCCGCGATCGGCGTAGAAGCCCTTGACCTTGCCGCCGGCCTGCTCGCGGATCTGCACCGCGACGGCGCGGGTGGCGGGGGTCGCCTCCGGCTCGCTGGGCGCGGGCTTCGCCGCCGCCTTTTTGGGCGCCGGCTTCCTTGCGGCGGACTTCCTAGCGGGGGCGGACTTCTTTGCCTGGGCATAGGCGCGCGCGTCCCCAGTCGGGGCGAGTCCGGTCCCGGCGGTGGCGATCAGAAGCAGAATGGCGGGGATGCGGCAGTGCCGCATCCCCCGGTCGAGACGGATCAGCCGCGTTCTCCCCGCGGGGTGGGCGGCGGCGGCGGCGGGGGCGGCGGTGCCGGCGGCGCGAGCGGGTGATAGATGCCGTCCGAGGTGTAATAGCCGTCGATGATGCCGTCGCCGTCACGATCGGCAGCGACGCTACCCGAAACCGCGCCCGGCGGCGGCGGCGGGGTGGTGGCGACAGGCGGGTCCTTGGAACAGGCGGCGAGCGACGCAGCGCCTGCGGCCAAGAGAATCATGGAACGGATACGCATCTTCATCCTCCCTTTAAGGACCGGTCGGCGCTCCCTGCGCCGCCCGAAGAGCCCCGTGAAACGGGCCTTTCAAAGGCGTCTCCCCGCCTGAACGGAAGGTGAAGCCACCGAGGCCCACAGCGGCCAGCCGTTCCACCGGTGCGGCAGTCGCCATGGGAGAGAAGAACGCCCGTCCGTGAAACGGGATCCGGATGCGTGGTTCAGCCGAGCGCCTCGTCCAGCAGTCGGGCGAGGCGGAGGCCGCCGCGCTCGACCTGCAGCTTAGCGACCGGCAGGAGCCGGTCGATGGTAGCCTGGTCGAGCGTCACCCGGCCTTCCGGCACCGGCCCGCAGGCGTCGCCGCCGAAGGCACTGGCATAGGCGTAGTCGCGGCTGATCTCCCAGCTCTGGCGGCTCCAGTCCTCGACGCTGCCGCCGCCGAGGATCGAACGCTCCTGGGCGGTGTAGGTGCGGAAGATCGAGGGCGGGGTGGAGACCGCGCGCTCGGTGAGCGGGCCGTCCCAGACACTGTGGAGGTTGAAGCGATCCGGCCCGTAGATGCCGTAGCGGGCCTTGACGCGGTTGCCGCCCAGGTCGCCGCGGTCGCCGGCGTGGAGCGGCATGTGCAGGTCGCCGACGAAGTGGATCAGGAACACCAGCGCCTGCACCCGCTCGCGGACCGGGACCTTGGGGTCCTGGAGCAGCTTCATGTCACGGGTGATCTGCGCCGACACGCAATTGCCGTCCTTGCACGCCGACTTGAGATCGAACGGCTTGCACACGTCGACGTTCTGATAGTGCCAGGAAAAGGCGTAGCTGAACCGTTCGCCCAACGGCTTGACGCAATCGGGCCAGACGCTCGCTTCCTCGATGGTGCGGGCGGGGCAGGTGGGCGTCTCCAGCAGCTTCTGCTGGCGCAGCAGCGCGTCGATCTTCGCGCGCGTGGTGGGGGAGACGTTGCGATAGGCGATCGCGGCGACGCTTTCATGCCCATATTCCCAATAGGCCTGGGCGGGCGAGGCGACGAAGACGAGGGCGAGCGCGAAGAGGAGGCGGCGAATCATGGCGCCGCTGTAGGGCGAGAGGCGCTGAAATAGAACCATTCGTGCCGAGCTGGGGCGGAGCCTGTCGAGGACCCGTGTCCAGGGACCGCTGCGGCCTTCGCTATTTCGACTTCGCTCAATGGCACCTCAGGACGAACGCGGAGACCTGCATTGCCGCTCAACGGCCTGGTTCCGGGTGCGGGATCCAGCTGTGGTTCTCGATGATCGTCGATGCGACCGGGCGGCCTTCGGCATCGCGGGACGGGTGGAAGCGGAAGCGACGCTGGATCGTCCGGCAGGTCAGCGAGTCGAGTTGGGGATAGCCGCTCGAGGTGACGATTTCGCAGTCGCCGACGCGTCCGTTGACCTCGACCACATAGCGGACCTCCACCGTGCCACCGAGCCCGGCCGCCCACAGCGCCTCCGGGTAGTCGGCATCGCTCAGGTCGCCGCTGCGCCAGCGGGGCGGGGTCTCACCTGCGCCGCCACCGCCGCCGCCGTCGCCATCCCCGCCGGCGCCGCTGCCGGTGCCATTCCCCACGCCGCCGCTGCCGGTGCCGGGACCCCTGATCGGGGCGGCGCCGGTGTTCGCCTGGCTGCCGGTGCCGGCGAGCTCGGCGGTGACCATCGGCGGCGACTGGAGGACGATCGGCACCGGTGGGGCGACGATCTCGGTCGCCTTGCCCCGCAGGTTGGCGGGGGAGGCGGCACCCTCCGGCCGGGGCGCTGTGGCGCGCTTGGGCGCTTCGCGCACTTCGCGCTTCGGCCGGGAGCGGACGGGCGGGGTCGGCTCGGGTTCAGGGGTGGGGAGGATTCCGAAGACGCTGGGCGCGCGCTCCGCAAGCTGGCGCACGTCGACGGAGAGCCCCGCGACAAGGGCGGCGCCGAGCCCCAGCGACACCGCCATCGCCGCGACGGCGCCGCGGGCGCGCTCAGCCGGAGTGCTGCGAAACGCTTCCATGCCGCCCCATGTGGGCGTCCCGGCCGCCGCGGCAAGGCGGCCGGGGCGGGCGATCAGCCCTCGTCGCCGTAGATCGCGACGATGCGCTTGCCGCCGGCCGCGACCTTGCCCCGGTACATGCCCGGCGTGTTGAAGCTCCAGCTCGCCTCGCCGTTGGGGCCGGTGACGATGACGCCGCCGGTGCCGCCCAGCGCCTGCGTCTCCGCCATCACCGTGTCGGCGGCCTGTTGCAGGCTCTCGCCCTTGAACCGGATGCGGGCGCAGATCTCGTGCGCGACGCCCTCGCGGATGAAGAACTCGCCCGCGCCCGTGGCGGAGACGGCGCAGGCGCGGTCGTCGGCATAGGTGCCCGCACCGATCAGCGGCGAATCGCCGACGCGGCCCCAGCGCTTGCCGGTGACGCCGCCGGTCGAGGTGGCGGCGGCGACATGGCCGGCCTGGTCGCGCGCGACCGCGCCGACGGTGCCGTACTTCATGTCGACGTCGAACCAGCCGAGCTTCTTGGCCTTGAGCTCATCGAGCTGGCGGCGGCGTTCGTCGGTCGCGAACCAGCTGGGATCGACCTGCTCCAGCCCCTGTTCGGTCGAGAAGATGTCGGCGCCCTTGCCGGCGAGCAGCACGTGCGGGCTCTTTTCCATCACCGCGCGGGCGAGGCTGACGGGGTGGCGGGTGCGGGTGACGCCGGCGACCGCACCAGCGGCGCGGGTCGAGCCGTCCATGATCGCGGCGTCGAGCTCGTTGGTGCCTTCATAGGTGAAGACGGCACCGCGGCCCGCATTGAAGCTGGGATCGTCCTCCAGCACGTGGATCGCGGCTTCCACCGCATCGACGGCGCTGCCGCCCTTCGCAAGCACGGCTTCGCCGGCGGCGAGCGCGGCGTCGAGGCCGGCGCGGGCGGCGGCCTCGCGTTCGGGCGTCATGCGGGCGCGCTCGATCACGCCGGCGCCGCCGTGGATCACCAGCGACCAGGCGGGCTTCTGCTCGGCGGCGGCGGGAGAGGACATCAACAGGGCTCCGATCAACAGGGCTAGGCGCATCGTGCGGCTCCAGAAGGACGGGTGGCTGTAGCGCAGGATGCATCCGGGCAGAAGCGGTGGCGGCATTCCGGTACCCCGAACCCGTACCCCGGCGAAGGCCGGGGTCCAGTTGGGAAGCCAGGGTTAGGAGCCTCGAACGTCCCCCACCTGGGCCCCGGCCTACGCCGGGGTACGCAAAAGGGTTTGGGCAGGGCTGGTTCTCCCCAGCACCCCGATGCCGCGGCGGACGCCCTGCCTTCCGCCTGCCGCAGTGCGCCGCTATATGGGGCATAGCCCCGACAGCCTCTGCGAGAAGAACCTCATGTCCGTCCGCCCCTGGCGCGATATCGTCCGCCGTCCGAGCCGCCAGATCATGGTCGGCAACGTGCCCGTCGGCGGCGATGCCCCGGTGACGGTGCAGACGATGACCAATACGCCGACGCCGGACGTGCGCGCGACCGTGGACCAGATCCGCCGCTGCGAAGAGGCGGGGGTCGACATCATCCGCGTGTCCTGCCCCGACGTGGAATCGAGCACCGCGCTCAAGCAGATCGTGCGCGCGTCGCGGGTGCCGATCGTCGCGGACATCCATTTCCACTACAAGCGCGCGCTGGAAGCCGCCGACGCGGGTGCCGCCTGCCTGCGCATCAACCCGGGCAACATCGGCTCGTCGGAGCGGGTGGCCGAGGTGGTCCGCGCCGCCAAGGCAAACGGCTGCGCGATCCGCATCGGCGTCAACGCCGGCTCCCTGGAAAAGGACTTGCTGGAGAAGTACGGCGAGCCGTGCCCGGAGGCGCTGGTCGAAAGTGCGCTCGACCACATCAAGCTGCTCCAGGACCATGACTTCCACGAATACAAGGTGGCGGTGAAGGCGTCGGACGTGTTCCTGGCGGTCGCCGCCTATCAGGGGCTGGCCGAGGCGACCGACTGCCCGCTGCACCTGGGCATCACCGAGGCGGGCGGCCTGATCGGCGGCACCGTCAAGTCGTCGATCGGCATCGGATCGCTGTTGTGGTTCGGCATCGGCGACACCATCCGCGTGTCGCTCTCGGCCGAGCCGGAAGAGGAAGTGCGCGTCGGCTTCGAGATCCTGAAGGCGCTGGGCATCCGCAACCGCGGCGTGCGCGTGGTGTCGTGCCCGTCGTGCGCGCGCCAGGGCTTCGACGTGATCCGCACCGTCCAGAAGCTGGAGGAGCGGCTGCAGCACATCCGCACGCCGATGTCGCTGTCGGTGCTCGGCTGCGTGGTAAACGGCCCCGGCGAGGCGCGCGAGACCGACATCGGCATCACCGGCGGCGGCAACGGCCGCCACATGGTCTATCTGTCGGGCGTCACCGACCACCATGTCGAGGACGCCGACATGGTCGACCACATCGTCCGGCTGGTCGAGGCCAAGGCCGCCGAGATCGAGGCGCAGGCCGCGGCGCTGGAGCAGGCGGCGGAGTAAGCGGCTGGACGCGGCGGGCGTTTGCTGCGCATCGAGCCGGCCATGACCCGGAGCCACACCCCGCCCGCCGTTGCCTTTGCGGCGGCATCGGCGGGCATCGCCATCTATTCGTGCATGGACGCCCTGATGAAGGGGCTGAGCATCGCCAGCGGTGCGTACAGCGCCGTCCTGTGGCGCTCGGTCGCGGGCGTGCTGCTGACGGGCGCGGTATTCCTGGCGCGGCGGCAGCGCTGGCCGGCGCGCAAGGCGCTCAGGCTGCATGTCGTGCGCGGGCTCGCCGCCGGCCTTTCGGTGCTGCTGTTCTTCTGGGGGCTGGTGCGCGTGCCGATGGCGCAGGGGGTGGCGCTCACCTTCCTGTCGCCGCTGATCGCGCTGTTCCTGGCGGCGGCGTTGCTTGGCGAGCGGATCCGGCGTGCCGCAATCCTGGGATCGGTGGTGGCGGCCGTGGGGGTGCTGGTGATCGCGCTGGGCCAGGCGCAGGCGGGCGCCTCGGCCGATGTGGTGCTGGGCGCGCTCGCGATCGTGCTCGCCTCGGTGCTCTACGCCTATAGTCTCATTCTGCTGCGCCGGCAGGCACAGCTCGCCGACCCGCTGGAGGTGACGCTGTTCACCAGCCTGGTGATCGGCGTGCTTCTGGCGCTGGGAGCACCCTGGCTGGCGACCTGGCCGGCGAGCGACCAGCTGGTGCCGATCGTCGGCTCGGCGATTCTGGGGTCGATCTCGGCGCTGCTGCTCGCCTGGTCCTATGGCCGGGCGGAGGCGCAGGTGCTGGCACCCGTCGAATACACCGCCTTTGTCTGGGCGGCGCTGCTCGGCTACCTCGTGTTCGACGAGCGGGTGTCGCCGTTCACCGTCGCGGGTGCGCTGCTGATCGTCGGCGGCTGCCTGGTCGCGGTGCGCGGCGCCGCCCCGGTTTCCCAGAGCGAGGCAGGCGCATGATCGCGATCCGAACCGCCACTCCGGACGACGCGGGGCTGATCTTCGGCTTCGTGCGCGATCTCGCGCGCCACGAGGACGCCGAGGACAAGCTGGTCGCGACCGAGGCGCTGCTGCGCCGGGCGCTCGAGGAGCGCGGGGTCGAGGCGGCGATCGCCGAGCAGGACGGACAAGCGGTGGGCACCGCGCTGTTCTTTCACAAGCATTCGACCTGGAGCGGCTGGAACGGCCTGTATCTGGAGGACCTGTACGTCGCGCCCGAAGCGCGCGGCTCCGGCGCGGGCCGGGCGCTGCTCGCCCATGTCGCGGCGGTCGGCGTCGCGCGCGGGTGCACGCGTGTCGAATGGGCGGTGAGCGACACCAACGCCGCCGCCGCCGGCTTCTACCGGAGTCTCGGCGCCGAGCCGATGCCGTGGCGCATCTACCGGGTTTCGGGCGAGGCGCTGTCCCGGCTGGCCGGGGAGTGACCCTCCAGGCCGTAAACCGGGACGTGATCGCTTCCGGATCGTGCGCGGAGCGTCGGGGAGCTCGCCTATCCGCTGCTCTAAAGCAAACGGCCGCCGACCGTCGGGAGGTGGAGGCGCTTCAACCGTTTGCCTCGGTCTGTCCCGCCACCAGGCGCGCCATGGTCGCGACGAGTTGCCGCTCGCGCAACGGCTTTTCCAAGCGGACAGCGTGCGAGAGATCGCCAGGGATGACTGCTTCGTCATAGCCGGTGACGAAGACGAACGGTACGCGCCGATCCGCCAGGGCACGGGCCAAGTCGAAGCTGGGGCCGGCGCCGAGATTGATATCCACTACTGCTGCGTCGAGTTCACCGGACGCGAAGAGATCCTCCTCCCGGCATGATCGCCCGAATGGCCCGACCACGGTTGCGCCGGCCTTTTCGAGCAGCGCCTTCTCGTCATCCGCGAGGTAAAAGTCGTCCTCAAGGATGAGAATGCGCTTATCCATAAGCGGCCGCTCATGCGTCATGACGATTTCTCCCGCCCGTCGTCGGTTTGCAGGATGCTGGGGATGTCCTCGAGCGGGAATTCGAGAGTCGCGACGAGCCCCGTCGGCCTGAACTCCATCGTGCCCGTTCCCTGTAGTTCATAGGGCACCCGCTGCGTGATGAGCTCCGTCCCGAAGCCCTGACGGCTGGGCGCGCCGTCTATGCTGACGCCGAGTTCCGACCAGATCAGGCTGAGCAGGGGCTTCCCTTCACCACCAAGCAGCGCCCACCGCACATCGATCCAGCCGTGCTCCCCGCTCAGAGCGCCATATTTGACGGCATTCGTCGCCAGCTCGTGGAGAGCAAGGCCGAGCACCTCCGCCGCCTTCGGAGGTAGCGATACGTCCGGTCCCGTGATCCTGTATTGCTCCGGCTGCGCCGCCTGCATCTCTAACTCGTCCAGAAGCAGGTTCTGGAGATCGACAGCTGCATTCACGTCGCGGGTCAGCAGTGCTTGAGTCCGCGCCATTGCGCTGATCCGTCCTTCGAAATGCTGCACATAGTCATCCACCGTCTCTGCGGTTTCCCCCGTGCGCCGCGCGACCGAGCGAAGCATGGCCATGATGTTGCGCACCCGGTGCTGCAACTCGGCGAGCAAGATGTTTTGACGCTCCTCCGCCCTCCGTCGCTCGGTCACGTTCTGGCCGATCTTGAGGAAGCCGGTCAGCTCGCCATCTTCGTCCCGAAGTGCGCTCGCGATCCCTTCGATGAAGATGCGCTTGCCGTCCTTTCGGAAGTGCCAGCGCACGTCCGGAACCCGGCCGTCCCGCGCCGCGGCGTCCCGCTCTTCCGCCGCTTTACCTCCAGCGCGGTCCTCGGGTGTGAAGGTGATCTCGGCAAACTGTCCCACCGCTTCCGCTTCCGTCCAGCCGAACACGGCGGCGGCGCCATCATACCAGCGGTCGATCCTGCCATCGGGATCGGTAGTGAAGATCGCATAATCGCGGGTATTCTCGACGATCAGGCCGAACCGTTCCTCGCTCGAGCGCCGCCGCTCTTCGCTCTCGCGCAGTTCGGTCACGTCATGGCTGATGCCGCCGATGATCGGGATGCTGCCGGTGCCGTCGGCAATCGGGAAATCGGTGTTGCGGAGCCGGCGGGTCGTGCCGTCGCTCGGCCGCCGAATGCGATATTCGAAGGTGACGTGCTGGCCCGCTCGGACCTTCTCGATCGCCTGCTGCGCGTGCTCCCGGTCCTCCGGGACGATCAGGTCGAGCCAGCTGCGGTAATTGTCGCCCTTGAGCGCCTCCTCCCGACTGAGGCCGTAGATCGTCTCAAAGGCGGGAGTCAGATAAACCCATTGCAGTGTCTCGGCATGTCGAATCCACAAAATGTCGTGCGCCGCCTCCCCGAATTGCCTGAGCCTTTCCTCGCTCTCGCGCAGCGCCGCCTGGGTGGCGCGCAGACCGGCGGCGTCCTCCTCCGCATCGACCCGCCGGGTGACGTCGGCCCAGGAGAGGAAGTGGTGGAGCGTCCTGCCGTCATCGGCCTTGAAGGCGCTCAGGAGGACCGTCGCGACGAACCGGCGGCCGTCCTTGGCATATTGGACGGTCTCTACAACGCCGTCCTGGTCGGCCTCCAAGATCCGGCGGAACCGCTCGGCATCTTCGGGGTCCGTGTCCGGACCGTTCATGAAGTGGGGCTGCTGACCCAGCACCTCGTCCATCGAATAGCCGGTAAGGTCGAGGAAGGACGGGTTGGCGAACACAATGGGATTGCCGGGAAGCGTCGGATCCGTCAGCGCCATTGCCATGCGGGTGGCGCGCACCGCCTCGACGAAGATGCCGCCGCGCTGCCGCAAACGCTCGATCGATCCTTCCGCAACGTCACGCGCATCGGTGCGCGGCTTGTCGCGCTCGAATTCATTGGGCGAGGCGCGAGACTCAGTCATTGGCGTCGAGATGCCGCCCTTCATGATCCAGGTGCAGATAGTTCGGGTTGAACATGGCTACCCCCATCAACGCATCAAGATCGGGAATGATCAGCCGGCGCTGCGTTAATTCGATCAGCCCCTCGCGCCGCAGTTCCTGGAGGGTCCGGTTCACATGCACAGAGGTGAGGCCCGTCGCCTCCGCGATGTCGGCCTGGGTCAACGGAAAGTCGCAGGCGTTGCCTTCCGTCAGCCTCACCGCCCGCAGGCGCAGGAACAACTCGGTCAGGAGATGCGCAATCCGCTCGCGGGCGCTGCGCTGTCCGACATTCAGCAGCCATTCGCGCTGGATCGAGGCGTTGACCAGTTCGTGCCAGAGCAAGGCCTGGGAGATGCGCGGCCGCTCATCGATCAGTCGCTCCATCTCGTCGGGCGCGATCTCCGCGTAGAGCACGCGGGTGATCGCGCTGAGCGAATGGTCCATCTCCTTCAGGATGTAGACGTTGAGGTCGCAGAAATCGCCAGGCACGAAGAAGCCGACGATCTGCCGCCGCCCATCCGGCAGGTCCTTGTAGCGGCAGGCCCAGCCGCTGAGGATCAGGCGCACGGCCTTGGGTTGCTCGCCTTCGCGGATCAGGTCGCGGCGCGGCTGCGCCTCCTGCGTCTGAAGATGACCAAGCGCTGCGAGTGCCTCCCGGTCGAAGCTCGAAAGTCGCGTAAATGCCTGCAGCTTGAGAAACAAACGCTCTGCCGCAGAAGAACTTTTTGCAGGCACTGGCGTAGCTCCCGGCAGCGAATGCGTCCTGTACGCAGTCTAACACACGTCTAGTCGCCAACGAAGCGGTTCAATACTTGGGGCGCGTGCCCGACACATCCGTGTCGTTGTCGCGACTGCCGTCGCCTGGTTTGACCCAAGGTTCGTATTCACGGCAGACTAAAGGACCTTGGCAGCTGAGTCTCCGTTGCGGTCTCTGCCCGTCCCCTGAACAGGGACGCGTTTACGGGAAGCCCGGGCGGCGCCTAAACGGCTCGGTTCGGGCACGCCCGACCGTCCGCTTGGATGAGTGTACGACCGAGAGAGAGGGCCGGATGGGGGTCGACGCAGGGCTGATCGAATGGGTGGCGGAGGCGCTGGCGCCGATCGGCACCGTCACGTCGCGGCGGATGATGGGCGGGGCGACGCTCTATTGCGACGGCACCATCTTTGCGATCGCGTTCGATGAAGGGCTCTGGTTCAAGGCGGATGCCGAGAGCGACGCGGCCTGGGAGGCGGCCGACTGCGCGCGCTTCACCTATGCCAAGGGCGACGGCACGACGGGATCGATGAACTACCGGCGCGCGCCCGACGACGTCTATGACGATGCGGACGCGATGCGGGAGTGGGCCGGGCTCGCGCTGGCGGCGGGGGCGCGGGCGCCGAAGCCGAAGCGCAAGAACAAGCGCTGAAACGACGAACCCCGCCGGCACCTGGGTGCCGACGGGGTCCGGATCGCGTGTCGCTGAGCGCTTAGTCGCGGCCGGGGACGTCGTGGTCGAGCGGTTCCTCGCCACGGTCCTTGGCGGCGTTGTAGCGCTCGATCGCCTCCATGGTGATGCGTGCCGCCTCGTCGGCGTCGCCCCAGGTGCCGACGCGCACCCACTTCTGCTTCTCCAGGTCCTTGTAGTGGGTGAAGAAGTGCTCGATCTGCTGGAAGACGATTTCCGGCAGATCGGCGCGGCCACCGACCTTGGTGTAGTAGGGGAAGGTCGAGTCCACCGGCACGCACACCAGCTTCTCGTCGCCGCCGGCCTCGTCTTCCAGGTTCAAGACCGCGATCGGACGCACGCGCACGACGCAGCCCGGGATGAACGGCGTGCGCGACACCACCAGCGCGTCGAGCGGATCGCCGTCCGGCGACAGCGTGTGCGGCACGAAGCCGTAATTCGCCGGATAGCGCATCGGGGTGTGCAGGATGCGATCGACGAACAGCGCACCCGACGCCTTGTCGAACTCATACTTCACCGGCTCACCGCCGGTCGGCACCTCGATGATGACGTTCAGGTCTTCCGGCGGGTTCTTGCCCACCGGCACCATGTCGATCCGCATGTCGTGTCGTCCCTTTTACTTGGCGGCGAGCAGGCGATCGAGGCCCGTCTCACCCTGTCCGGTCTTTTCCAGCCGCGGATAGCGCAGGCCATCGTGATAGTCGATTGCCACCTCGCGCAGCTTGTCGCCGTTCTTGACCAGCAGGCGGATGGGCGTGCGGTTGCCCTTGGACGCGGTGACCGCGGCCTTGAGGCGATCGGCGCTGTAGCTTTCGCCGTTCACCGCGACGATGCTGCTGTCGACCGTCATCCCCGCGTCGAACGCCGGGCTGCCCCAGCTGACCGAGTTGACCGAGCCCGACTTGCCCGTGACGAGCCCCAGCGAATAGCTGAGGTCCGCCTGGTCGCGGTTGCGGTCGTTGTTGACGAAATAGGGCGTCGGCTGTTCGGTGTAGACCAGGCGGTAGCCGTTGTTGGTGAAGCCGCCGAGCGGTGCACGCTCAGACACGTTGTTGACGCGGCTGTTGAGGAAGCCGGCCCAGTCATAGGGCTGGATGCCGTTCAGCGTCTGGACCACGTCCTCGAACGTGTAGGTGAGCACGCCCCAGTCGCCGTCGCGCACGCCGAAGAAGGCGCGGGCGAAGTCGTCGATGCTCTTGGTGCCGCCCGACTGCTGGCGCAGGACGGAATCGACGTCCATCCAGATCAACAGGCCTTCGTTGTAATAATCCTCCGAGCGCTGCCAGCTGGTCCAGCCCTTGGGCCGGCGCGCCGAGATGATCGGATCGTTGGTGGTGTCGACCAGCGGGCGCCATTCGCGCGCACGGCGGTTGTCGAGGCTGGCTGCGATCGCGGCATAGGCGTCCAGCGTGTCCTGCTTGGTGACGATGCCCGAGCGCGCCTGGAGCACATAGCCCCAGAACTGGGTCTGGCCCTCATAGACCCACAAGAGCGAGTTGCGCATCGGCGTGCGATAGTCGGGCGTCCACAGGTCCGCGCCGCGGCGGAACTTGCCGTCCCAGCTGTGGGTGTATTCGTGCGGCAGCAGGTTGCGGCTGCCCGCACCCTCGTTCCACTTGGTGAAATAGCCCGGCTTCACGCCGTTTTCGGAGCTGCGGTGATGCTCCAGGCCGATGCCACCCATGGTGTCGGTGATCGCCAGCAGGAACTCGTACTTGTCGTAATGCTGGGCGCCGAACACGCGGGTCGCCTGCTCGACGAGCTTCTTGTGCGCGTCGATCTGCTCGGGAGTGGCGTTGAGCTCTTCGGGGCTGTCGGCGAAGACGTTGAGGTCGACGCGCGGCGACAGCGCCCACTGGCGATAATATTTGCCGGCAAAGGTGGGGGAGTCGACCAGCGTCTCGTAGCTCGTGCGCTGGTAGGAATAGATCGAGCCGTTGTTCGTCGCCGGCAGGCCTGCCGCAGCGGTCCAGCCGGCCGGATACTTGGCGGTCGCCTGGATCGGGATGCGGCGGGTGAAATAGCCGGCCGGGTAGAGGCTGACCGAGTTCCACTGGAGGTTCAGCATCGAAGGCGCCATGACGATGCGGCCCTGGTCACCGGCCGTCGCTGACAGGAACTGGAAGCTGACGTCGAGCTTCTTGGCACCGGCGGGCACATCGATGTGGAAGGCGAATACGTCTTGCGGATCGCGAGTCCAGGGCACGACCTTGCCATTGGCGCGGATCACCAGGCCGGCGAGCTTCTCGATCTCACCGCGCGGGCTGTGCGCGCCCGGCAGCCACTTCGGGAACAGCAGCACCATGTGGCCCGCCTCGGCGACCGGAATGGTCTCCTTCACGTTGAAGATGCCGCGCTGGATGTCGGTCGCGTCGACCTCCAGCAGGAGGGTGCCGGGATAGTCGATGTCGCGCGGGGCCGGGATCGTGTCGGTGAAGGGCACCGGCTGCGGCAGGGTATTGCCGGCGGGGTTCAGCTGCGCATGGGCGGGAACGGCAGAAGCGAGCAACAGGGCGGCGAACGCAGGGGTGCGAAACATGACGGCCTTTCGTCGAGGTGGGATGGTGTCGTGTAACGACATATCGCAGCGGGCGTCCAGCCTGTCGCAAGGCGGGACACGATTCCGGCTTCGATCCGCCGGGTGCGGCGGCTAGGGTCGGGCATGGCCTCCACGCTCGTGCCCGCTGCCGACACCGCGACCGCCGCCGATCCGCGCCCGCGATCGGCGGTGAGCACGGGCACCGGCCTCGCCGGCATGGCCGGTCTGCTCGCCTGGGTCGCGATCGCGCGCCATTATGGCATGGACGGGCCCTATGCCGCGCTGGTGAACCTCGTCGCCTGCGGGCTGCCGATGCTCGCCTGGTCGGTGCTGGTGGACAAGGTGCATCGCAACCCTTCGACCGGCATCGACTGGGCGACCCCGCGGCCGTGGCGGGCGACGCTGGACGTCAGCATCACCAAGCTGGCGGGGCTGTGGGCGACCTGGGTGGGGATCGCGCTGCTCTATGCGACGGGGCGCTTCTACTGGGACGGCGGCTTCGCCTTTGCCATGTGGTGCTTCGGCTATGCGGCGCCGGTGCTGTTCGTGCTGTCGATCCCCTATGTCCTGTGGATCGACCGCCACCTGGAGGCGCCGCGCGACGGCTGCTGGGCGTTCGGCGCCTGGCTGATGCACCTGGACGAGCCGATCGAACGCGAGGCGATCTTCGACCATCTGCGCGCCTGGGCGGTGAAGGCGTTCTTCCTGGCGTTCATGCTGGGAATCGTGCCGGGGGGCTTTCGCGAGTTCGTCGCCGCCGACACGGCCACGGTGCTGCACGATCCGGTGGCGCTGGCGCAGTGGCTGATCACCTTCATGTTCCTGGTCGACGTGGCGTTCGCGACCTGCGGCTATATCCTCGCGCTGCGGCCGATCGACACGCACATCCGCTCGGCAAATCCCTATGCGGCCGGCTGGGCGGCGGCGCTGATCTGCTATCCGCCGTTCGTGCTGATGGGCGACGGCGGCCCGCTCGACTATCATCCGGGAGGGGCCGAGTGGACGCACTGGTTCGCGGGCCATCCGGCGATCCTGGCGGCGATCGGCGCGGCGCTGGTGGCGCTGACGTTCGTCTATGCCTGGGCGACGGTGGCGTTCGGCCTGCGCTTCTCCAACCTCACCAACCGCGGGATCATCACCAACGGGCCCTACGCCTGGAGCCGCCACCCGGCCTATCTGTCGAAGAACCTGTTCTGGTGGCTGGTGAGCTGGCCGATGCTGGTGACGACGGGCAACTGGCTGGACGCGTTCCGCAACACCGCGATCCTGGGGCTGGTGAGCGGCGTCTATTACTGGCGCGCGCGCACCGAGGAGCGGCACCTGCTCGCGGACCCGGACTATCGTGCCTATTACGATTGGATGGGGCGGCACGGGCCGGTGCCGCGGTTCTTTCGGTGGCTTGGCGGCTAAGATAACCCGTACCCCGGCGAAGGCCGGGGTCCAGTTGGGGAACAGGCGAGGGGGGCGCGCGACCTCACTTAGGCTATCCCACCTGGGCCCCGGCCTTCGCCGGGGTACAAGCTATGCCGGGGTACGGGATTTCAGAACGTCAGTTCGTCGTAGACCCGCGTGACGTCGCCGTCCCAGCTGCTGCCGTAGCGGTCGAGCAGCTGCTGTGCCGGCACGCGGCCGTCGCGCACCACGTCGCGCAAGGGGGTGAGGAAGCCGGTCTCGTCGTCGCCCGCCGCATCGAGGCGGCCGCGCGCCTTGAGGCCGGCGCCGGCGATGTCGAGCACCTGCCGGGCGATGTCGCGCAGCGTGCCGCCCGTGTTGCCGAGCGGCGCATCGAGGCCCAGGCGCGGCACCGAGTCGCGCAGCGCCTGGCGGGTGTCGAGGCTCCAGTCCTTGACGAGGTCCCACGCCGCATCGAGCGCACCCTGGTCGTAGAGGAGGCCGACCCACAGCGCCGGGAGCGCGCAGATCCGGCCCCAGGGGCCGCCGTCGGCGCCGCGCATCTCCAGGAAGGTCTTGAGCCGCACCTCGGGGAAGGCGGTGGAGAGATGGTCCGCCCAGTCGTCCATCGTCGGCAGCTCGCCGGGGAGGACGGAGAGCTCGCCCTTCAGGAAATCGCGGAAGGAGAGGCCGGCGGCGTCGATATACTTGCCGTCGCGGTAGACGAAGTACATCGGCACATCGAGGGCGTAGTCGGCGTAGCGCTCGTAGCCGAAGCCGTCCTCGAACACGAAGGGCAGCATGCCGGTGCGGTGCGGATCGGTGTCCGACCAGATGTGGCTGCGGTACGAAAGCATGCCGTTGGGCTTGCCTTCGGTGAACGGCGAGTTGGCGAACAGCGCGGTCGCGAGCGGCTGCAGCGCCAGGCCGACGCGGAACTTCTGCACCATGTCGGCTTCCGACGCATAGTCGAGGTTCACCTGGATGGTGCAGGTGCGCAGCATCATGTCGAGCCCCATGCTGCCGACGCGCGGCATGTGCTCGAGCATGATCTTGTAGCGGCCCTTGGGCATGATCGGCAGCTCGGCGCGGGTCTTGTCCGGCCACATGCCGAGGCCCAGGAAGCCCAGGCCCAGCTTCTCGCCGACGGCCTTTACCTGGGTGAGATGCCGGCCGGTCTCGCCGCAGGTCTGGTGGAGGTTTTCGAGCGGCGCGCCCGACAGCTCGAGCTGGCCGGCGGGCTCCAGGCTGACGGTGCCGTCCTTCCCCGAGAGCGCGATGACCTTGCCGTTCTCCTCGATCGGCGTCCAGCCGAACTCGGTCAGCGCCATCAGCAGATCGCGGATGCCGCCGGGCTCGTCATAGCTGGGGGCGCGGTGGTCGCTGGTGCGGAACACGAACTTCTCGTGCTCCGTGCCGATACGCCAGCGTTCCGCGGGCTTCTCGCCGCCTGCGAAATAGCCGATCAGCTGGTCGCGGGTCTCGATGACCGCTGCGCTGGTGTCCGAAACGGTCTTGGTGCTCATGGGCTGCGCCCATAGGCGGTGCCGCGATGCGGCGCCAGCGCCGTTTTGATGGCCGGGGCTACCAGTCGCCGGCGCTGGCCATCCAGACGCTGATCGCCGCCGCCGCCGCCGTCTCCGCGCGCAGGATGCGGGGGCCCAGTGTCACGCCATGTGCCTGAGGAAGCGTACGAATCGCCTCGCGCTCCTCCGCGTCGAAGCCGCCTTCCGGGCCGATCAGCACGGCGCCGGGGCCGCGATGCTGCGCCATGGTCGTGGACGCCGGGGCGCCGCCGGTCTCGTCGGCGAAGAACAGCGCGCGCTCGGCCGGCCAGTCGCGCAGCAGCGCGGCGAGCTTCACCGGCTCGGCGAGCTCGGGCAGGGCGGTGCGGTCGCACTGTTCCGCAGCCTCGATCGCATGGGCGCGCAACCGGTCGAGGTTGAGCCGATCGACGACGGTGCGGCGGGTGAGCACCGGCACGATCCGCGCTACGCCCAGCTCGCACGCCTTTTCCACCGTCCAGTCGATGCGCCCCTTCTTGAGCGGCGCGGCGCAGAGCCACAGGTCCGGCACCGGCTCACGCGGGCGCAGCAGGTCGGTGACCTGGAGGGTGAGGTCGCGCTTGCCGGCATGGGCGACGGACGCCAGCCACTCGCCGGTCTGGTCGTCGAACAGCTTGACCGGATCGCCCGGCTTCGCGCGAAGCACCGACAGCAGGTAATGCGCCTGCGGCCCGTCGATGCGGATCGCCGCCTCGGGCGCGATCGTCGCTTCCAGGAACAGGCGCGGGGTGGACTGCGGCGGCCAGGCGGGGGTTGCGGGCATGGCGGCGGTGTTAGGCGAAGCCGGCGGCTTCGTCACGCCACCGTCTCGTCCACGACCAGGACGACGCGGTCGCGCCCCTCCTTCTTCGCCTGGTACATGGCGGCGTCGGCCTTGTCGGTGGCGGTGTCAATCGTGTCGCCCGGCGTGACGCAATAGGCGCCGACGCTGAGGGTGACGGGCACGCGTTCGCCATCACCGAGCGGGATGGGGGCAGCGCAGACCGCCTCCACCAGCCGGTCCGACACCTTGGTCAGCGGATCGCCGGCGAGACCGGGCAACAGCACGATGAACTCGTCGCCACCCCAGCGGCCGCAGAGGTCTGCGGGGCGGAGCGCGCCCTGGATGCGGTGTGCGATCTCCGCCACCACGGCGTCGCCCGCGACATGGCCGAAGCGATCGTTGATCTGCTTGAAATGGTCGACGTCGATCAGCAGCAGCCCGACCGAGGCGTCCCCGCGCTGGCGCTGGACCGCTTCGAACGCGGCGACGAAACCGCGCCGGTTGGCGACGCCCGTCGCCGAATCGCGGTTGGCGAGCCGTTCCAGCTCCACGGTCCGCTCCCGTACCCGCGCTTCGAGCGAGCGCGTGTGTTCGGCGACCGCGCGGGCCATCGCCGCGAACCGGCGCGACAGGCGCCCGATCTCGTCGTTGCGATCGGAGTCGAGCTGTTCGGCGGGTATGAAGTTGCCGCGTTCCGCCTCGATCACGCTCATCTCGAGCTGGGTGAGCGGATCGAGCACCACGCGCTTGAACAGGACGACGGCGAGCGCGCCGCCGATCACCAGCATCAGCACGATCAGCGCGGCGAGCGGGCCGAACAGGCCGCGGTCCACCATCGCGTCGGTGTCCATCACCGTCACATTGTACCAGTCGAGCCCGGTCAGATAGCCGACGCCGACCAGCACGCGTTCCCCGCCCATCTCCAGGAAGCTGGAGCGCGCGGTCGCCCGGCCCGAGGCGACATCGGCCATCATCGCGTGCAGCCGGGCGCGGTCCTTGCGGCTGCTCAGCATGTCGAAGACGGTCGGCGGGCGGCTGCGGCCGGGGTCGGAATAGCGGTCGACCTTGGTCGGATCGCGATGCGCCTGCACCGCGCCGTCATGGTCGACGAAGAAGGTCGAGACGCCCGGCTGGGTGTCGGCCAGCGCGTCGCGCACGAAGGAGGAAAGGTCGACGGCCGTGCCGGTGACGCCCAGCGCCTTGCCCTCGAAGCGGACGACGCAGTTGACGAACACGCGGGTGCGCTTGGCGACGTCGTCGGAGTCGACGTTGAGGTGGCAGTCGCGGGGGCGGGACAGCGCCTCGAAGAACCAGCGGTCGCGGGTGTTGCCGGGCTGGACGGTGAGCCGCGGGCGGTCGGCCGAATAGGGGCTGCCCGCCTCCTCGTAGAAATATTCCCGCGACGCGGCGGAGCCCACGAAGAAGGTGCCGCCCGCCGACAGCTGCACGACGCGGCGCAGCTCGGCGATGGCGGTGCGGCGCTTTTCGGCATTTCCTTCGTCGCGCAGCCAGCGGATGACCGCTTCCGAACGCGCGTTGGTTTCCGCAAGCGCGACGTCCCGCTGGAGGGTGCCGAGGCCGCGTGCCCGGTCATAGAGCACCTGCCGCTCCGCGAAGCCCGAGCCGAGCCGCACCAGCGTCAGGTCGACGACGCGGCCGAACGCCACGAAGCCGACCAGCGCGAGGAGGCCGATCAGCAGCATGCCCACCATCAGAACGCGGGACGTCAGGCTTGCGGAAATCGCACGCCAGAACCCCTTGAAGGGGAGCAGCTTGTTCGACCTGATCTTGCGTCTCCTGGGATTCGGCGCTCGCTTTGTGGCGCCGTCCAGGGCCTTCAAGCACGTAAACAGTAAATAATGTAGTCGGCAGGTTCGGGCAACGCGGGAAGCGCACGGGAGTTTCCCGACGGGCATGCGCACGGGGTGTCCAAGCTCCGTCGATCTGTGGCAGCAGGCCGCATGAACTCCCCGAATCCCCCGTTCCCGCCACGCCGGCACCCGAGCCCTTTCGAACGCCTTTCCCAGGCAAGGGGCGGCACGCGATGACCGCAGCGACCGAGATCGTGCCCGACAGCGAGCATCGCGGGCTGGTGGGGCGGTTGCCGGCGGGGCTACGGCCGTTCGCATTGCTGGCGCGCTTCGACCGGCCGATCGGCTGGTGGCTGCTGTTCTGGCCCGGCGCCTGGGCGATCGCGCTTGCGGGGCAGGGGATCGCGTGCTGGGACATGATCGCCTGGTTCCTGCTCGGCAGCATCGCGATGCGCGGCGCGGGCTGCGTCTACAACGACATCGTCGACCGCGACCTTGACCGGCAGGTGGCGCGCACGCGCAGCCGGCCGCTGGCGAGCGGGGCGGTGTCGCTGAAGGCGGCCTGGGCCTGGCTGCTGATCCTGTGCGCGGTCGGGCTGCTGGTGCTGGTGCAGCTGCGCCTGGCCGCAGCGATCGTTGCGGTCTCCAGCATCGTGCTGGTCGCTGCCTATCCCTTCATGAAGCGGATCACCTGGTGGCCGCAGGCGTGGCTGGGGATCGTGTTCAGCTGGGCGGCGCCGGTCGGCTGGGTGGAGGTGACCCACGGCAGCATCGTGCCGATGCTGCTGCTCTATGCGGGATCGATCACCTGGGTGATCGGCTACGACACCATCTATGCGCTGCAGGACGTGGAGGACGATGCGCTGGTGGGCGTGCGTTCGTCGGCACGGGCGATGGGAGCCAAGGTGCGGCCGGGGGTCGCCGCGCTGTACCTCGTTTCGCTGCTCTGCTGGGGCATCGCCTTGTGGCAGGTGTTCCCGACGCCGCTTGCGCTCCTCGCGCTGCTGCCGATGGCGCTGCACCTGGGCTGGCAGGTGGCGACCCTGAAACCGCAGGACGGGCACAACACGCTGGCTCGGTTCCGCAGCAATCGCGACGCCGGATTGCTGATGTTCCTGGCCTGCCTGGTGGTGGGAACGGCGGCCTGAATCGCCCGCGCGGCTTTGACCTTGGGGCCCCGGCTCCCTAAGTCGCCGCCATGCTGACCCCCGAACAGGCGCAGGCCCGCGCCGCCCAGGCGATCGACCGAGCCCGCGCCCGTGGCGCCGATGCCGCCGACGCCATCCTGATCGCCGACACGGCGCTCTCCGTCTCCGTGCGCCTGGGCGCCCTGGAGGACGTCGGTCGATCCGAGGGCGGCGAGCTGGGCTTGCGCGTCTTCGTCGGCAAGCGTTCGGCAAGCGTCGCCACCTCCGACCTGTCGGACGCGGCGCTCGACGAAGTGGCCGAGCGCGCCGTGGCGATGGCGCGGCTGGCGCCCGAGGACGCCTGGGCGGGCCTGGCGCCGGCCGAGCGGCTGATGAAGGGAACCGCGCCGCTGCTCGACCTGGACGACGGCGGCGACGTCGCGCCCGAGGCGCTGAAGGCGCAGGCGCTGGCAGCCGAGGATGCGGCGCGCGCGGTCGCGGGCGTCACCAATTCGGAGGGCGGCAGTGCGAGCGCCAGCCGCGCGGTGGTGGCGCTGGCCACCAGCCACGGCTTTGCGGGCAGCTATGCCGTCACCAGCCATGGTGTCTCGGCAAGCGTGCTGGCGGGCACCGGATCGGGCATGCAGCGCGACTATGCGCACCACAGCGCGCGCCATCGCGCGTCGCTGGAGGCGCCGGAGGCGATCGGACGGCTGGCGGGCGAGCGCGCGGTGGCGCGGCTCGATCCGGCGCGGATCGCGTCCGGCGCGATGCCGGTGGTGTTCGACCCGCGGGTGGGATCGAGCCTGCTCGGCCACCTGACCGGCGCGATCGCGGGGCCGGGCGTGGCGCGCGGCACCAGCTTCCTGCGCGACGCGCTCGGGACGGCGGTGTTCGGGCCGGGCGTCACCATCCGCGACGATCCGCACCGGCCGCGCGGGCTTCGCTCGCGGCCGTTCGACGGGGAGGGGCTGCCGGTCTCGCCGCTCGCGATCGTCGAGGGCGGCGTGCTGCAAAGCTGGCTGCTGGACAGCGCCTCGGCACGGCAGCTGGGGCTGGAGCCGACCGGCCATGCCACCCGCGGCATCGGCGGCGGGCCGGGCGTGGGCACCAGCAACCTCTATATGGAAGCGGGGCGCATCACCCGCGAGGCGCTGATCGGCGAGATCGAGCACGGCGTGCTGGTGACCGAGCTGATCGGGCACGGCGTGAACGGCGTGACGGGCGACTATAGCCGCGGCGCCGCCGGCTTCCTGATCGAGAAGGGCGAAATCACCCGGCCGGTCGCGGAGATCACCATCGCGGGCAACCTGCGCCAGATGTTCGCGGGCCTGGTGCCGGCGAGCGACCTGGAGTTCCGCTATGGCGTGAACGTGCCGACGATCCGGATCGACGGAATGACGGTGGCGGGTGGCTGACACGCTGCTCGACGCACTGGCGGCGATTGCTGCCGAAGCGGCGACGCTGGCGCATGGGCGCGCGGCGACCGACTTCGAGCGCTGGGAAAAGGCGCCGGGCAACCCGGTGTGTGAGATCGACCTGGCGGTGGACGCGCTGCTGCGCGAGCGGCTGAGCGCGCTGCTGCCCGATGCCGGCTGGCTGTCGGAGGAATCGGCCGACGATCCCGTGCGGCTCGCCAAGCGGCGGGTGTGGATCGTCGATCCGATCGACGGCACCCGCGACTATATCCGCGGGCGGCCGGGCTGGTCGGTGTCGGTGGCGCTGGTGGAGGACGGGCAGCCGGTGCTGGGCGTGCTCGACGCCCCGGCGCGGCACGAGCGCTGGCGCGCGGCGGCGGGCGAGGGGGCGTGGCGCAACGGTGTTCGGCTGACCGCGAGCGACATCGCCCGGATCGCGGGCGCGCGCACGCCGGTGGACGCGCTGCCCAAGGCGGACCGCGACCTGGTGGCGGTGGCCAAGCCTAACTCGATCGCGCTGCGCATGGCGATGGTGGCGGCGGGCGAGGCGGACCTGCTCGCGACCTTCCGCTGGGGCAACGAGTGGGACGTGGCCGCAGCGGTGCTGCTGCTGCGCGAGGCCGGCGCGACCGTGACCGACTCGCTCGGCAAGCCGCTGCGCTTCAACACGCCGCGCGCCCAGGCGTTCGGCGTCCTGGCGACCGCGCCCGGCATCCATGCGGCGGCGGTGGACCGGCTGCGGCCGCGGGCGATCGCGGCGCTGGGGCGGCCCTGAGCGCGCGCTAGTCCCGGGCGAGTTCCTTCAACCGGTAGAGCGCGTCGAGCGCGGCGCGCGGGGTGAGGGCATCGAGGTCGAGCCCCGCCAGCTCGGTGCGCAGCGCATCGGGCCTTTCTTCCTCGGCCGGCTGGATGGCGGCGAACAGCGGCAGATCGTCGAGGCCGGCGGCAAGCCCGCCGGTCTTCTGGCGGCCGGCTTCCAGCTTGGCGAGCACCGCCTTGGCGCGTGCGACCGTCGCGGGGGGAAGTCCCGCGAGCCGGGCCACCGCCAGGCCGTAGCTGCGGTCAGCGGGGCCCTCGCCGAGTTCGTGGAGGAGCACCAGATCGCCCTTCCATTCACGTGCGCGCACGTGGTGGAGGCTCAGCGCCTCGCAGCGCTCCGCCAGGCGGGTGAGCTCGTGATAATGGGTCGCGAACAGGCAGCGGCAGCGGTTGTCCTCGTGGATCGCCTCCACCACCGCCCAGGCGATGGCGAGGCCGTCATAGGTGGAGGTGCCGCGGCCGACTTCGTCCAGGATCACGAAGCTGCGGGGGGTCGCCTGCGCCAGGATCGCGGCGGTCTCGACCATTTCGACCATGAAGGTGGAGCGGCCGCGCGCGAGATTGTCCGAGGCGCCGACGCGGCTGAACAGCCGGTCGACCAGGCCGAGCGTGGCGCGGGTCGCGGGCACGTAGCTGCCGGCCTGGGCGAGCACCGCGATCAGCGCGTTCTGGCGCAGGAAGGTCGACTTGCCGCCCATGTTGGGGCCGGTCACCAGCCAGAGGCGGTTGTCTTCCGACAGGCGGCAGTCGTTGGCGACGAAGCGCCCGCCGGCCTTGGCGACGGCAGCCTCGACCACCGGGTGGCGGCCGCCCTCGATCTCCAGGCAGGCGTGGTCGACCAGGTCGGGGCGCGCCCAGCCGCCCTCGGCCGCGCGTTCGGCGAGGCCGGCGGCGACGTCGATGCGGGCGAGCGCGTCGGCGGTGGCAGCAATGGCCTCGCGGTTTCCAAGCACCCGGCCGGTCAGTTCCTCCAGATGGGCGGCTTCGGCGGCGAGCGCATGGGCGCCGGCCTGGGTGACCTTGAGCGCGACCTCGTGCAGTTCGGGCGCGTTGAAGCGCACGCAGCCGGCGAGCGTCTGGCGATGGGTGAAGCCGCTGTCGGCCTTCATCAGCGCGTCGGCGGCGCGGGCCGGCACCTCGATATGATAGCCGAGCACGCCGTTGTGGCGGATCTTGAGCGCGTTGACGCCGGTGCGGGTGCGGAACTCCGCCTCCAGCGCGGCGATCGCGCGACGGCCGCCGGCGCCGGTGGCGCGCAGGTCGTCGAGCGCGGCGTCATAGCCCTCGGCGATATAGCCGCCGTTGGCGGCGTCGATCGGCGGCGAGGGGACGAGCGCGCGGGTGAGCAACTCGACCAGCGCGCCATGGCCGCGCAAGGCCGGCACCAGCTGCCCGAGCAGCGGCGGCGCGTCGGCGAGCTGTTCGAGGCGGTCGCCGAGCGTGCGGGCGCCGTCGAGGCCGTCGCGCAGCTGCCCCAGGTCGCGCGGGCTTCCGCGGCCGGCGGCGATGCGGCCGAGCGCGCGGCCGACGTCGGGGAGCGCGCGCAGGGCGGAACGGACGCCGTCGCGCAGGCCGGGATCGTCGTGGAACCGGGTGACGGCGTCGAGCCGGGCCTCGATCGCGGCCCGGTCCATCAGGGGCGCGGCGATGTCGGCACCGAGCAGCCGCGCGCCCGCACCCGTGACGGTGCGGTCGACCGCGTCGAGCAGGCTGCCGCTGCGGCTGCCCGAGGTGGTGCGGGTGAGCTCCAGGCTCTCGCGGGTCGCGGCGTCGACCGCCATGCACTGGTCGTTGCGCGACACCAGGGGCGGGCGCAGGAACGGGAGGCTGCCGCGCGCGGTATGCTCGAGATAGGCGACCAGCCCGCCCGCGGCGGCGAGCCCGGCACGGCCGAAGCTGCCGAAGCCGTCGAGCGTCGCGACGCCGAACAGCGCCTTCAGCCGCGTCTCGCCGGCGGCGCTGTCGAAGTCGATGCGCGGGCGCAGGCTCGTCGCGATCTCGGCGAAGGCGGAGGCTTCGGAGGCCACGACCTCGGCAGGGGCGAGGCGGGCGACCGTGGCGGCGAGCGCATGGGCGTCCGTCTCGATCAGCTCGAACCGGCCGGTGGAGACGTCGGCGGCGGCGATCGCGACCTCGCCGCCCGCCTCGCCCACCGCCACGCACCAGTTGGCGGCGCGCGCGTCGAGCAGCGCTTCCTCGGTCAGCGTGCCGGCGGTCACCACGCGCACGATCGCGCGCTGGACCAGCGCCTTGGAGCCGCCGCGCTTCTTGGCTTCCTCGGGCGTCTCGACCTGTTCGGCGATGGCGACGCGGTGGCCGGCCTTGATCAGCCGCGCCAGATACCCCTCGGCCGCGTGCACCGGCACGCCGCACATCGGGATCTTCGCCCCCTCGTGCTCGCCGCGCGCGGTGAGCGCGATGTCGAGCACGGCCGCGGCGATTTTCGCGTCGTCGTGAAACAGTTCAAAAAAGTCGCCCATGCGGTAGAACAGCAGGCAGTCGGCGGCTTCGGCCTTGAGCGCGAGATATTGCGCCATCATGGGCGTCGGGGCTGGAACGGCTGGCATGGGCGCGTGGGTAGCCGAAGAAGCTGCCGCCGTCATGTCCGGGCTGGGGGTGACGGAGGCGAGGATGCATCCTAAGGGCAGGGCCATCAGTGCGGGAAGGTTGCAGATGGCAGAAGAATCGAACGTCCAATTCTCCGAGCGCGAGGCGCTGCTGTTCCACTCGGAGGGACGGCCGGGAAAGATCGAGATCATCGCGTCGAAGCCCATGTCGACGCAGCGCGACCTGGCGCTCGCCTATTCGCCGGGCGTTGCCGTGCCGGTGCGCGCGATCGCGGCCGATCCTGCCACTGCCTATGACTATACCGCCAAGGGCAACCTGGTCGCGGTGATCTCCAACGGCACCGCGATACTTGGCCTCGGCAATCTGGGCGCGCTCGCGTCCAAGCCGGTGATGGAAGGCAAGTCGGTGCTGTTCAAGCGCTTCGCCGACGTCGATTCGATCGACATCGAGCTGAAGACCGAGGACGTCGACCGCTTCATCGACGCCGTCGAGCTGATGGAGCCGACCTTCGGCGGCATCAATCTGGAGGACATCAAGTCCCCGGAATGCTTCATCATCGAGCAGACCCTCCGGGAACGCATGAACATCCCGGTGTTCCATGACGACCAGCACGGCACCGCCATCATCGCCGCCGCGGGCCTGATCAACGCGCTGTACCTCACCAAGCGCGACATCGCCGAGACCAAGGTGGTGATGAACGGCGCCGGTGCGGCCGCACTCGCCTGCGCGGACCTGGTGAAGGTGATGGGCGTCCGGCAGGAGAACCTGCTGATGGTCGACCTGGACGGTGTGCTCTACCAGGGCCGCGAAGCCGGCATGAACCAGTGGAAGTCGGCGCATGCCGTCGCCACGGACAAGCGCACCCTGGCCGAGGCGCTGGACGGCGCCGACGTGTTCATGGGGCTGTCGGCCGCGAACGCGCTGCCGGCCGAGCTGCTCAAGAAGATGGCGCCGAACCCGATCGTGTTCGCGATGGCGAACCCGGATCCGGAGATCACCCCGCCGGAGGCCAAGGTCGCGCGTCCGGACGTGATCATCGCCACCGGCCGTTCGGACTATCCGAACCAGGTCAACAACGTGCTGGGCTTCCCGTTCATCTTCCGCGGCGCGCTCGACGTGCGCGCGACCACGATCAACGACGCGATGAAGGTCGCTGCCGCACAGGCGATCGCCAAGCTCGCGCGCCAGCAGGTGCCCGAGGAAGTGGCGGCCGCCTATGGCGTGAAGCACAGCTTCGGCCCGGAATACATCATCCCGGCGCCGTTCGACCCGCGGCTGATGGAACTGGTCCCCGCCGCCGTCGCCCAGGCGGCGATGGATTCGGGCGTCGCGACCAAGCCGATCCTGGACATGGACGCCTATCGCCACAAGCTGCGCGGCCGGCTCAACCCGACCACCTCGGTGCTCAGCCTCGCCTATGAGGGCGCCAAGGCGCATCCCAAGCGCGTGATCTTTGCCGAGGGCGAGGAAGAGGTGGTGCTGCGCGCCGCCATCAACTTCCGCGAGGGCGGCTATGGCACGCCGGTGCTGGTGGGCCGCGACGACGTCTACGATCGCCTCCGTGCGCTCGGCGTGACGGACCCGGAGACCTACGAGGTCCACAATAGCCGCCATTCGCCGCTGGTGCCGGAAATGGTGGACTTCCTCTACGCCCGCCTCCAGCGCCGCGGCTATCTGCGCCGCGACTGCGAGCGGATGGTGAACCAGGATCGCAACATCTTCGGCGCGCTGCTGCTGCAGCTGGGCAAGGGCGATGCGATGATCACCGGCGTCACGCGCACCTATGCGCAGACGATCCGCGAGCTGCGCCGCGTGATCGATCCCAAGGAGGGCCGCACCCCCTTCGGCATCCACGTGCTGGTGGGGCAGAGCCACACGGTGTTCATCGCCGACACGACGGTCAACGAGCGCCCGAACTCCGAGGAACTGGCCGACATCGCCGAGGCGACCGCGCAGGTCGCGCGCCGCATGGGCCACGAGCCGCGCGTCGCGTTCCTGAGCTACGCCAACTTCGGCAACCCCGAGGGCAAGTGGCTGGAGCAGCTGCGGGGTGCCGTGGGCGTGCTCGACAAGCGCGAGGTGAGCTTCGAATATGAGGGCGAGATGACGCCCGACGTCGCGCTCAACCCGCGCCAGCTCGCGAACTATCCGTTCGCCCGCCTGTCCGGCCCGGCCAACGTGCTGATCATGCCGGGGCTGCAGTCCGCCAACATCTCGGCCAAGCTGCTGCGCGAACTGGGCGGCGACGACATGATCGGCCCGATGCTGATCGGCATGGAAAAGCCGGTGCAGATCGCGCCGATGACCTCGACCGCGAGCGAACTGGTGACGCTCGCGGTGCTGGCCGCCGGCGGCATGGTCGACGGCTGATCCTTTGGGGAGGAGCTGCGATTGCGCGGCCCCTCCCACAGATGGCGGGGGCGCGAGGCCGCTCGCCTTCCTCGTTTGTCGTGCTCCCGCGAAGGCGGGAGCCCAGGGTTGCCGACGTACGGCCTATGTTGCTCTGCTGAGTCTCTTTCTGCGCAGGGACACGCGGCTGCCATGCCGCGCGCCTCACACACGAAAATGCCCGCCGGAGATGGCTCCGGCGGGCACCTTTCCTCCCCAGGAACGGGTAGACCGGGCCTTCAGGCCGGCCGAGACGGTGATCGGGGTGCCGGACGGCACGGTTCGCTGCCGATGGCGGCGCGACCTTGTCATGTCCTTTACAGCTGCACCCCGAAGTTGCCGGACCTGTTTGCCCGAGGGCGGCGCCTTTCAGAAGCAGGCGCGCGCGGGAAAAGCGGTCACGGAGTGGAAGCGCTCGCCCCGGCAGCGGTGATGCTGTAAAGTCTTCACAGAGATTCGGGGAGGAGCGGGATGGCGGAGCGCAAGCTGCTGGCGGGACATGCGGTCCGGCGGGTGCGGCGGCAGGCCGGGCTCACCCAGGCGGCGATGGCCGAACTGCTCGGCATCTCGCCCAGCTACCTCAACCTCGTCGAGCGCAACCAGCGTCCCTTGTCGGCGGCGCTGCTGGTGCGGCTGGCCGAGCGGTTCGACTTCGATCCGCGCACGCTGACCAGCGGCGAGCCGGCGGGTGGAGTGGATGCGCTGCGGCGGCGGCTGGCCGACCCGATGTTCGCGGACCTGGAGATCGACCGCCACGAAGTCGCCGAGTGGCTGGCGAGCGCACCGGGCGGGGCGGAGGCGTTCGCGCGCGTGTTCGACCGGCTGGGCGGGGCAGGCGATGCCGCGGGGGCCGCTCCCGCCGCCGACGACCCGCAGGTGCTGGTGCGGCGCGAGGTGGAGCGCTGGCGCAACCATTTCGCCGAGCTGGACGAACTCGCCGAGGGCGTCGCCGACGAGCTGCGCCAGTCGGCAGCGGACCTGGGCGCTGCGCTCGCCGAGCGGCTGCGGGTGCGGCACCAGCTGTCGGTGCGGGTGCTGCCGGCCGAGGTGCTGCCGGACCGGCTCTTTCGCCTCGACCTCCATGCGCGGCAGCTGCAGCTGTCGGAGCTGCTGGGCCCCGCCCAGCGGTTGCAGCTGCTTGCGCGGCAGATCGGGCAGAGCGAGGCGCGGGTGCCGGTGGAGGCGCTGGTGCGCGGCGCCGGCTTCAGCGACCGCGCGGCGGAGCGGCTCTACCGCCGCCACCTGCTGGGCTATTTCGCGGCGGCCGTGACCATGCCCTATGCCCGGTTCCTGCGGGCGTGCGAGGCGACCGGCTATGACGTGCCGCTGCTCGCGCGGCGGTTCGGCACGTCGTTCGAGCAGGTGGCGCACCGGCTGACGACGCTGGGGCGGGTGGGGGCGCGGGGGCTCGCCTTCTGCCTCCTGCGGATCGACCGGGCGGGGCAGGTGTCGAAGCGCTTTGCCGGGATGAGCGGATCGCCGGTGGCGGACGCCGCCGGGCTTTGTCCGCTGTGGAGCGCGTTCGAGGCGTTCGCCCGTACCGATACGGCGGTGACCCAGCTGGTGGAGCTGGAGGACGGCAGCCGCTGGTTCAGCTGGGCGCATGTCGTCCACCCGGCGGTGGGCGCGGTGGCGGGGGTGCGCGCGCGTTACGGGATCGCACTGCTGCTGGGGGCGGACCAGGCGCGCGGCTGGGCGGCGGCGCGGGGCACCGAGCTGGGCGGCGAGGCGGTGGGCATCGGGCTTGGCTGCCGTGCCTGCACGCGGCGCGACTGCGGCCAGCGCTCGGCGCCGCCCGCGGGGCACGCGCTGCTGGTCCACGAGCGCGAGGGCGGGGTGACGCCGTTCGCCTTTGCCGGGGACTGACCGACACAAGTTGCTAAGATTTCGATGCTATTGGGGATGCATGACTGATACGCCTTCCCGCGGATGCAGCGCCTGCCGCGAGGGACGGGCGCTCGACTTTGCCATTGCAATGGCCTTCCAGCCGATCGTCGACCTGCGCACGGGCCGCCCCTGGGCCTATGAGGCGCTGGTGCGCGGGGCCGATGGCGAATCCGCCGCAAGCGTGCTGGCGCGAGTGACGCCGGAGAATCGCTATGCCTTCGACCAGCAGTGCCGGGTGGCGGCGATCGAGGGGGCGGTGGCGGCCGGGTTGCTGGAGACGGGGGCGCGGCTGTCGATCAACTTCCTGCCGAACGCCGTCTACTCGCCCAAGGCGTGCATCCAGCTGACGCTGCGGACCGCGCAGGCGACCGGGCTTCCGACCGACCGGCTGATGTTCGAGTTCACCGAGGACGAGCGGATGGCCGATCCGGCCCATGTGCTGAACATCGTCGAAAGCTATCGCGAGATGGGCTTCACCACCGCGCTGGACGATTTCGGGGCGGGCTATGCCGGGCTGGGGCTGCTCGCGCGGTTCCAGCCCGACGTCATCAAGCTCGACATGGCGCTGCTGCGGGGCCTGGACGCGAGCGAGCCGCGCCGGATGATCGTGGAGTCCATGGTGGGGCTGTGCCGCAGGCTGGGCGTGACGGTGATCGCCGAAGGGATCGAGACGCGCGGCGAGCTGGATGCGGTGCGCGCGCTCGGCATCGAGCTGGTGCAGGGCTATCTGCTGGCGAAGCCGGCGTTCGAGGCGCTGCCGGAGCCGGTGCTGGCTTGAGGCAGGGGATGGGTCGTAGGCGCATCGAGGCCGACGGACCGGAAACGCCATAGCGGACGTCCTTGCCTTGCCATCGCCCGATGCAGCGCTCAGAATGGGCAGGCCGAAAATAGAGTAGCAGGTCGGTAGCTCCTGCGCCCGTCTCATCGGGTTCTTCCCAGCCACGGCGTCAACCTAACCTGCTTGGGAAGGCGCTGCCGTTGTATCCCGCGCCTTCTCGGGACGAGAGCGTAGGATGATATCGATGGTCTTCTTCTCGATCATGGCGCTTGTGAGCGCCGCACTGTTTACCGGCGCGGCGGGCTACATCACCCTCGTCGAACATCCCGCTCGTCTGCAACTGGATGACGGACCCTCGCTGGCGCAGTGGCGACCGAGCTACGAGAGGGCGCTGCCGATCCAATCCGGGCTCGCAATAGCTGGCGGGCTCGCGGGCCTGGCGGCGTGGTATATGTCCGGCGAGTGGATCTGGGTTGCAGCCAGCGTCCTCCTGCTTGCCAACTGGCCCTTCACGCTGTTGGCGATCATGCCCACTAACAAGCGGCTCAAGGCGATACGTCAGGACCAGGCCGGTCCGGAGAGCCGCACATTGCTCCTCTCGTGGGGTAAGCTGCACAAGGTCAGAGCCGCGCTGGGGCTCGCGACCATGCTGCTATTCGCGTGGGGCTTGGCGATCGTAGCCTGACGGCCGCTTTCCACCCATTGCACGAAGCCGCTGCGAAACCGGCCCCCGGGAGCGGACTGGCAGGAAACGCCCAAAGTCAGTCGTTCAGGTCGACGCTCGCGTCGGCCGAAAGCGGACGTTCGTTTATGGGACGCGGAACGGCCGCCATTGGGTCTTTCCTGCCCGGCAGCTAACGGGAGCCCGGAGGCCTATAGCTGCCGCTAGCTGTGGCTGAAGGGCGCCGGCGAAGGTTCAGAGCGTTATACCTGCGGCCCGCCAGTTCATCGAGCGAGCTGCGAACCCTCATGGAGCAGCCGCCGTTAGTAGCAGGCGACAAGGATCGCTCGTGACGCCCTAAGTAGCGCGTTCGGTCGCAGCTGGATCGCTGCCGAAGCCTCAAGGTACGAATACCGCTCGGACGCAGCCATCCTCCTTGTGCTTGAACATGTGATAGCCGGTCGGCCTGTCCTCAAGCGAGAAGCGATGGGTGGCCAAGGCGGCCGGAGTCAGTTCGCCCCGCCGATCTGCTCGAGCGTCATCGCCGGCCCCTCAACCCGCCCTGCGCTACGCGCCCGACGTGGGCAGCGCGTCGGCGACTGTGCCTTCCGCCCGATAGTCGGGCGGGATCCGGAAGTCCTTGCGCGCGAGGCCGCGCGAGGCTTCCGCGCCGCGTGGCAGGCCGCTGCGATCCGAATAGTCGCGCTCGCTACCCGGATCGCGGCGATGCACCGCCTTCACGCCCGCATAAGCGGCGAGATCGAGCAACGCGATCCCGGCAACCACCGCTGTCGCGATTGCAGCGTTGCGGCGCTGGGGGTTGTCGCGGTGCAGCGCCGTCGCGAGCGTGGCGAGATCGAGCGCATCGCCCCCGAGCCGGGCCGCCAGCCCGACCGGCTTGTTGATCGACAATGTCGGCACCGCGCTTGCCAGTTCGCGTGCGCCATAGGCACGGATCAGCCCCTCCTTGCCGTCCAGCCCGAGCGTGCGGGCGATCCGCCCAGGGGCGACCAGTTCGGCAACACCGAGCCCGATCGAAAACCAGCCCAAGGCTCGCGCCAGCCGGTCCGGACCGGTCAGGGAGCTTGGGCCTTTGCGCTCGATGCGGGGATCACCCTGGGAGCGGGCAATATGCGTCAGATTGGTGAGAGACATGGTGACACCTTCTGAATGCGGCTTTGGTCTACGGCCGGAGCATGACCTTGATGCAGCTGTCCGCCTTGTCGCGGAACGTGCGGTACATCTCCGGGCCTTGGGAAAGATCGACCTTGTGGGTGATGACGAACGAGGGATCGATCTGCCCGTCCTCGATCCGGCGTAGCAGGTCGCCGGTCCAGCGCGGGACATGCGCCTGCGCCATTCGGAAGGTCAGGCCTTTGTTCATCGCCTGCCCCATCGGGATCTTGTCGATCAGGCCGGTATAGACGCCGATGATCGAGATGACGCCTGCCGGGCGGCAGACGTAGATCATCTCGCGCAGCACGTGCGGGCGGTCGTTTTCGGCCATCAGCATCTGCTTGGCGCGGTCGAGCAGGGTGTCAGGCTGGCCCGTGTTGACATGGCTCTCCGCGCCGACCGCATCGATGCACTTGTGCGGCCCTTCGCCGCCGGTCAGCTCGTTGAGCCGGTCGATGACACTCTCCTCCATGAAATTGATGGTTATCGCGCCGGCTGCAGCCGCCATCCCTAGCCGCTCGGGGAGGTGGTCGATCGCGATCACCTGTTCAGCGCCGAGGAGGGTCGCCGAGCGGATCGTCATCTGGCCGACCGGGCCACAGCCCCAGATCGCGACCGTGTCGCCGGGCTGGATGTCGGCCTGCACCGCCGCTTGCCAGCCTGTCGGGAGGATGTCGGAGAGGAACAGCAGCTTCTCGTCGTCGATGCCGTCGGGCACCTTGACGTGCGTCGTGTCGGCGAAGGGCACCCGCAGATATTCGGCCTGCCCGCCCGGATAGCCGCCGGTCAGGTGCGTGTAGCCGAACAGGCCCGCCGTCCGGTGGCCGAAGGCCTTGTCGCCTAGCTCCCCCTTCCGGTTCGTCCGCTGACACACCGAGAAGTTGCCGCGCCGGCACTGGTCGCATTCACCACACTGGATCGTGAAGGGGATGACGACGCGGTCGCCCTTCTTGAGCGTGCCCTTCGCTGCGCTCCCGACCTCGACGACCTCTCCCATCGACTCGTGGCCGAGGATGTCACCCGGCAGCATCGCGGGGATGAGATTGTGGAAGAGGTGGAGGTCGGAGCCGCAGATCGCGCAACTCGTCACCTTGATGATCGCGTCGCGGGGGTGCTCGATCTGAGGATCGGACACCGTGTCGTAACGGACGTCTTCCTTGCCGTGCCAGACTAGAGCTTTCATGGGTGCGCTCCCGAGTCTCTGCGCCCGCCCCGGCCCCTGATTCCTCCTACCTGACGTTCAGATCAACGACTTAGGTTAGACCAACAATATTTTTCAACATGGCCCGTTCTGCAACATTAGACGCTGGCGAAAGTGGCCTCAGCCGACCAGTTGCTCGCCACATGGCAAAGGTCCACCGCATTGTCTGGCGGCCGCATTACATCATTCTTCGTCTTTTCGAAGGCAGTTAGCCGCGCCGAGACCGTCTGCAGGTAAGGCTGAACGACCGACCGCTTCTGAGAAACTGAACGATGCGCCTCAACGGCTACTTCTGGGTCGCTAGCCGCCGCCGTAGTCGACTGCATCAACGGCAGCTATCGCATTCTTTCACCCGAAAGCGGTCGGGCAGGAATCCACCAATCTCGGACGTTCGGCGGTTGATCTAGAAGCGATCGTTGATGGGTTCACGACTCTAGGCTTTTCGCCCAGCCCCGCTTGGCCGTTGCCGGCGATGCGGCTCTCGCAATGGCGGGAACCCAGAATCCCGGGCGCTGCCTTGTTCTGCTGGCCCTGGACCCCCGTCTGTGCGGGGATGCGCGGGAGACCGCGAGTAGGACCTCAATCCCCGCGCGGTACGTCGCGTCAGGCGCCGGCGTCGGTCAGCCGCTCGAGCTGGTCCTTGCTCAGTTCCAGGTCCCAGGAGCCGGTCAGTTCCTCCACCTGCTCGACGCTGGTCGCGCTCGCGATCGGGGCGGTGACGCCGGGCTGGGCGGCGAGCCAGGCGAGCGCGATCTGGGCGAGGGTGGCGCCGGTCTCCGCGGCGACCGAGTCCATCGCCGCCAGCACCGCGGCGCCCTTGCCCTCCAGCAGCTCGGCCATGCCGCGGCCGCGCACGCTCTTCGACAGGTCGTCGCGGCTGCGATACTTGCCGGTGAGGAAGCCCGAGGCGAGGCCGTAATAGGGCGTCACCGCGATGTTGTGCTCGATGCACAGGTTCTGGAGCTCGCCCTCGAAGCGGTGGCGGCTGACGAGATTGTACTCGGGCTGGAACACGTGGATCAGCGGCAGCGCCTCGCGCACGGCGATGTCGATCGCCGATTTCAGCCGCATCGCGTGGAAGTTGGACGCGCCGATCACGCGCACCTTGCCGACCTCCACCAGCCGCGCGAAGGCGGCGAGATAGTCCTCCTGGGGAACCGCCTCGTCGTCCTGATGGGCGAAATAGACGTCGATGCGATCGGTGCCGAGCCGCTGGAGCGAGGCTTCGACGGCCGCGGCGATCCGCGCCGGCGCGAGTTTCTCCCCGCCTTCGCCCGGCAGCATGCCGACCTTGGTCGCGAGCAGCACCTGGTCCCGCTTGCCCGTGGCGCGCAGCCACTCGCCGATCACCGTCTCGGACTCGCCGCCGTGGTGGCCGTCGACCCAGGCGGAATAGACGTCGGCGGTGTCGATCATCCGCCCGCCGCCCGCCACAAAGGCGTCGAGGACGCGGAAGCTCGTGGCCTTGTCGGCGGTCCAGCCGAAGACGTTGCCGCCCAGCACCAGCGGCGGGGTCTCGAGATCGGTGGGGCCGAGGGGGCGAGGGGTCATGGCCTGTCCATCTGGTTGTCGGCGGCGAGCGCCGCGGCGCTCACGCTGTTGGGGTCGAGCATCTCGGCCGCTTCGTTGAGGGCGCGCGCCTCGTCCGGGCCGATCGCGCCGGGCTCCGCATCCTCCGGCCCGCCGCAGCCGGCGAGCGCCAGCGGGGCGAGCAGGAGGACGAGGAGCCGCATCGCGTCAGTGCTGGAGGTCGTTGCCGGCGCGCTCCAGATGCTCGCCAGTCTCGCGCGTGCCGCGGTCGATCGCGCGGCCCGCATCGTCGGCCGCGTTGCCGATGGCGGCGCCGGCGCGGTCGATGCCGTTCTCCGCCGCGTCGAAGGCGCGGTCGCTGGCTGCCTCCACATCGTCGACGGCTTCGCCCATCGTTGCATTCGCGTCGGCCGCAATGGAATCGGCTGCCTGGCTGGTCTCGTTCTGCGCCTTGTCGCTGCAGGCGGAGAGTGCGAACGCGGCGGCGGCGGCGATCGGAAGCAGAATGGCCTTCTTCATTGGGGGTTCCTCTTTCCTTGACCCTGAAATCATCCGCGGCGCGAACGCACCGAGGGCAGGGTTGTTTCCCTGCCGCAACGGGCGCGTGCAAGCCGTGGCGCGGCGTTGACCCCATATAAAGAAATCTTTATATCACCGCGCATGGCTCCCGCCCTCGACATCTTTCGCGCGCTTGCGGACGCGACCCGGCTGCGCATCGTGGCGCTGCTGCGCTCGATGGAGCTGTCGGTGGGCGAGCTGGCGCAGGTGCTGGGGCAGAGCCAGCCGCGCGTCTCGCGCCATGTGAAGATCCTGGTCGACGCAGGCCTTGCCGAGCGGCGCAAGGAAGGCAGCTGGGTGTTCGTGGCGCTGGGAGAGGAGGCGCGGATCGCGCCGGTGCTCGCCGCGATCGACGCCTGGACGGGCGAGGGCGATCCCTGGACGCTGGCCGACACCGCACGGCTCGCGGCGGTGCGTGCAGACCGCGCGCAGGCGGCCGCCGCCTGGTTCGAGGCGCACGCCGGCGAATGGGACGCGATCCGATCGCTGCACGTGGCCGAAAGCGAGGTGGAGGCAGCGTGTGCGCGGGCGCTGGGCGCGCAGCCGATCGGGACGCTGGTTGACATCGGCACCGGCACCGGCCGGATGCTGGAGCTGTTCGCGCCGCAGGCGGCGCATGCGCTGGGCATCGACCGCAGCTCGGAAATGCTGCGGCTGGCGCGGGCCAAGCTTTCCGAGCGCGGGCTCGACAAGGCGGAGCTGCGCCAGGCCGACTTCTACCGGCTGCCGCTGTCGGACGACGATGCCGACGCTGCGATCCTGCACCATGTGCTGCATTTCGCGCAGCACCCCGGCGCGGTGATCGCGGAGGCCGCGCGCGTGCTGGCGAGCGGAGGGCGGTTGCTGATCGTCGATTTCGCGCCGCACGAGCGCGAGGACCTGCGCACGCGCGACGCGCATGCGCGACTTGGATTTTCGGACGAGCAGATGCTCGGCTGGTTCGCCGCGGCCGGGCTCGCGCCCGTACAGACGGAGACGCTGGAAGGCGGCGAACTGACGGTGAAGCTGTGGCTGGCGCGGAAAACCGGCGCCACCCGGGTGGAGAAGCAGGCGGCATGACGATTTCGGTGAACCAGCTCGAGGAAGCGCGCCGCGCGCTCGACGCGCCGCTGTTCGCGGACATGGCGGGCGACGCTGCGGTGTCGTTCGAGTTCTTCCCGCCCAAGTCGGCGAAGATGGAAGAGACGCTGTGGGAGGCGGTGCGCACGCTGGAGCCGCTCAGCCCCCGCTTCGTCTCCGTCACCTATGGCGCGGGCGGATCGACGCGCGAGCGCACCCATGCCACCGTCGCGCGCATCCAGCGCGAGACGAGCCTGGCCGCGGCCGCGCACCTGACCTGCGTCGAGGCGAGCCGCGACGAGATCGACCAGGTGGCCGAGGAATATTGGGCCGCGGGCGTGCGCCACATCGTGGCGCTGCGCGGCGATCCGCCGGTGGCGGGCCAGAAGTTCCAGGCGCACCGCGACGGCTATGCCAATGCGGCCGAGCTGGTCGCGGGGCTGAAGAAGCTGCACCCGTTCGAGATTTCGGTCGCCGCCTATCCCGAGTGCCACCCGGATTCGGGGACCAAGGCGGAGGACCTCGACAACCTAAAGCGCAAGCTGGACGCGGGTGCGACGCGGGCGATCACCCAGTTCTTCTTCACGCCCGAGGCGTTCTTCCGCTTCCGCGACGCAGCGACGGCGGCCGGCATTTCGGCCGAGATCGTGCCGGGCATCCTGCCGGTCTCCAACGTCGCCCAGACGCGCAAGTTCGCCGGCATGTGCGGGGCGGCAATCCCGGACTGGATGGACCGGCTGTTCGAGGGGCTGGACGACCATCCCGCCTCGCGCCAGCTGGTGGCGGCGACGATCGCGGCGGAGATGTGCCGCCGGCTCTATGCGGGCGACGTGCGCCACTTCCACTTCTACACGCTCAACCGCGCCGAGCTGAGCTATGCGATCTGCCATCTGCTCGGGCTGCGGCCGAACAAGGCGGCGGGCGCGGTTGCGGCGTGAACCCTCGCCTCCACCACTCCCGTCATGCTGAACTCGTTTCGGCATCCACCGTGCAGCAAGCGACGGCGGCGGATGTGGACAGATGGACCCTGGAACAAGTTCAGGGTGACGACGCGGTTGCGGCGAACGAATACGTCCAAGGTGACGAAAGAAGGTTGAAGGCATGACCCCTCGCGAAACCCTGCTGGCCGAGGCCGCCAAGCGCGTGCTCATCACCGACGGCGCGTTCGGGACCGAGATCCAGAACTGGAAGCTGTCGGAAGCCGACTATGCCGGCAGCCTGGGCCTGTCCCACGACCAGAAGGGCAACAACGACATCCTGGCGCTGACCAAGCCCGAGGTGCCGGAGTCGATCCATCGCGCCTATTTCGCGGCAGGCGCCGACATCGCCGAGACCAACACCTTCTCCGCCAACCGCATCAGCCAGGCCGACTATGGCGCCGAGCATCTGGTGCGCGAGATCAACGTCGAGAGCGCGAAGCTCGCCCGCCGCATCGCCGACGAGTTCCAGGCCAAGGATGGCCGCCCGCGCTTCGTCGCCGGGGCGATCGGGCCGACCAACAAGACGCTGTCGCTGAGCCCCGACGTCAACGATCCCGGCTTCCGCGAGATCGAGTTCGACTATCTGAAGGACGTCTATCGCGAGCAGATCGACGCGCTGGTCGAGGGCGGGGCGGACTTCGTGCTGATCGAAACGGTGTTCGACACGCTGAACGCCAAAGCCGGCATCATGGCGGCGATCGAGGCGGGCAACGATCTCGGCCGCGACCTGCCGATCATGCTGTCGATGACGCTGACCGACCTGTCCGGGCGCAACCTGTCGGGGCATACGGTCGAGGCGTTCTGGCATGCGGTGCGCCATGCGCGGCCGCTCACCATCGGGCTCAACTGCTCGTTCGGGGCGGAGCAGCTGCGGCCGCATGTGAAGACGCTGTCGCAGATCTGCGACACGCTGATCATGGTCTATCCGAACGCCGGGCTGCCCAACGAGCTCGGCGCCTATGACGAGGCGCCGGAGACGACCGCGGGGCTGGTGCGCGACTGGGCGGAGAACCGCCAGGTCAATGTGCTCGGCGGCTGCTGCGGATCGACCCCGGCGCACATTCAGGCGATCGCCGAGGCGGTGCGCGAACTGCCGCCGCGCAAGATCCCGACGCCGGAAGTGCGGACGCGGCTTGCCGGGCTCGAGCCGTTCACCATGGCGGCCTGAGTTCTAGATCCTCCCCCGGCAGGGGGAGGGGGACCAGCGAAGCTGGTGGAGGGGTATTTCCCCACGCGCAAGCCGGTCCGTTTGTTGCAACTACCCCTCCACCGCCTTCGGCGGTCCCCCTCCCCCTGCGGGGGAGGATCGAGAGAAGAAGACCATGACCCAGTCCTCCACCAGCTTCGTCAACATCGGCGAGCGCACCAACGTCACCGGCTCGGCGCGCTTCAAGAAGCTGATCATGAACGGCGACTATGCCGCCGCGATCGAGGTCGCGCTCCAGCAGGTGGAGGCGGGCGCGCAGGTGCTGGACGTCAACATGGACGAGGGGCTGCTTGACGCGCACCACGCCATGACGACCTTCCTGAAGCTGATCCAGGCCGAGCCGGACATCGCCCGCATCCCGGTGATGGTCGACAGCTCGAAGTGGGACGTGATCGAGGCCGGGCTGAAGTGCGTGTCCGGCAAGCCGATCGTCAATTCGATCAGCATGAAGGAAGGCGAGGAGATCTTCCTCGAACACGCCCGCAAGTGCATGGCCTATGGCGCCGCGGTCGTGGTGATGGCGTTCGACGAGGTCGGCCAGGCCGACACCAAGGACCGCAAGGTCGAGATCTGCGAGCGCGCCTACAAGCTGCTGGTCGGCATCGGTTTCCCGCCCGAGGACATCATCTTCGATCCCAACGTGTTCGCGGTCGCGACGGGGATCGAGGAGCACAACAACTACGGCGTCGACTTCATCGAGGCGTGCCGCGAGATCAAGGCGCGCTGCCCGCACGTCCATATCTCGGGCGGCCTGTCGAACCTGTCCTTCTCGTTCCGCGGCAACGAGCCGGTCCGCAAGGCGATGCACTCGGTGTTCCTCTACCACGCCATCCCCGCGGGCATGGACATGGCGATCGTCAACGCTGGCCAGCTCGACGTCTATGACCAGATCGAGCCGGAACTGCGCGCGGCGTGTGAGGACGTGATCCTCAACCGCGATCCGGATGCGGGCGAGCGGCTGGTGGCGCTCGCCGAGCGCTTCCGTGGCACCGATGCGGTGGCGGAGAAGCAGGCGGCGGAGTGGCGCAGCTGGGGCGTCGCCAAGCGGCTGGAACATGCGCTGGTGAAGGGCATCGACGCGCATGTCGTCGACGATACCGAGGAGGCGCGCCAGCTGTTCACACGGCCGATCGAGGTAATCGAGGGTCCTTTGATGGACGGCATGAACGTGGTCGGCGACCTGTTCGGATCGGGCAAGATGTTCCTGCCGCAGGTGGTGAAGTCCGCGCGCGTGATGAAGAAGGCGGTGGCGCACCTCTTGCCCTTCATCGAGGCCGCCAAGGAGCCCGGCTCCAAGGGCAAGGGCAAGGTCATCATGGCCACCGTCAAGGGCGACGTCCACGACATCGGCAAGAACATCGTCGGCGTCGTGCTCCAGTGCAACGGCTTCGAAGTGGTAGACTTGGGCGTGATGGTGCCCTGGTCCAAGATCTTGGAGGCGGCGAACGAGAACGACGCAGACATGATCGGGCTGTCGGGCCTCATCACGCCGTCGCTCGACGAGATGGTGACGGTGGCCGAGGAGATGAAGCGCGCCAAGATGGTGATGCCGCTGCTCATCGGCGGCGCCACGACGTCGAAGGTGCACACCGCGCTGCGCATCGCACCGGCCTATGACGGACCGGTGGTGCATGTGCTCGACGCCAGCCGTGCGGTGGGCGTGGCGACGACGCTGGTGAGCGACACGCAGCGCGACGACTATGTGACCAAGGTCGCCGAGGATTATGCCGCCGTCCGCGCCGCGCGCGAGGGCAAGGGGCAGAGCGCGCTGCTGCCGATCGCTGATGCGCGCGCCGCCGGCTTCGTTGCCGATTTCGCGCAGAAGCCGGCGGCACCCGCGCAGCCCGGCATCCACCAGTATGACGACTGGGACCTCACCGACCTGCGCGAATACATCGACTGGACGCCGTTCTTCCGCGCCTGGGAACTGGCCGGCAACTTCCCGGCGATCCTCGACGACGAGATCGTGGGGGAGAGCGCGCGCGGGCTCTACGAAGACGCGCAGAAGATGCTCGACATCATCATTGCCGAAAAGTGGCTGACCGCCCGCGGCGTGGCGGGCCTGTGGCCGTGCCACCGCGACGGCGACGACATCGTGGTGCGCACCCGCCACTCTGAGGATCAGGTGAGCCCGGACGGCGCGCACTTCCCGGCCGACCTGCACACGCCCGACCTCGACCGCGACAACGAGGGAAGCGTGCGCCTGCCGATGCTGCGCCAGCAGATCGCCAAGCGCGAGGGGCGGGCGAACCTGTGCCTGGCCGACTTCATCGATCCGGCCGGCGACTGGATGGGCGGCTTCGCCGTCGGCATCCACGGCATCGACCCGCACATCGCGCGCTTCAAGGCGGCGCACGACGACTACAACGACATCCTGCTGAAGGCGCTGGCCGACCGTCTCGCCGAGGCGTTCGCCGAGCGGCTGCACCAGCATGTCCGCACGACCCTGTGGGGCTATGCGCCCGACGAGCAGCTGACCAACGAGGCGCTGGTGCGCGAGCAGTATCGCGGCATCCGCCCAGCACCGGGCTATCCGGCCTGCCCGGAGCATAGCCTGAAGCCCATGCTGTTCGACATGCTGGGCGCGGGCGAGCGCGCCGGGCTGGTGCTGACCGAGAGCTTTGCGATGCTGCCGACCGCGGCGGTGTCGGGCTTCTACTTCGGCCACCCGGACAGCCACTATTTCGGGGTGGCGCGCATCGGCCGCGACCAGCTGGAGGACTATGCCCGCCGCCGCGGGGTGAGCGTCGAGCAGGCCGAGCGCTGGCTGCGGCCGAACCTGGACTGAGCTTCAAGCCGTCGCCGTGCTCGGGCGAAGGCAGGAGCCCAGGATTCGCAGGCGGTGTCGTGCGTGGCCCTGGGCTCCCGCCTTCGCGGGAGTACGGCTGATACCGTCAGATCTTCACCGTCATGCTGACGAACGTCAGCATCCATTCGCGCGACGCTCGCGACTCCAGCCGCAACCGTAACGGATGCTGACTTCCGTCAGGAGGACGGTAGGGTTGTCTCAGGCCGGCTGCAGCGCGCCGATCCGCCGGCGCTCCATCGCCACCGACACCGCCCAGATCGGCAGGCCGGCGAGCGCCAGCACCGCGCCGATCGCGCCGGTCGATTCCCAGCCCCAGCCGGCGGCGATCGCCATGCCCCCGACCCAGGGTCCGATCGCGTTCGCGAGGTTGAGCGCCGAATGGTTGAGCGCGGCCGCCAGGCTCTGCGCCTCGCCCGCGACGTCCATCAGCCGGGTCTGGAGCACGGTGCCGAGCGCACCGCCGAGACCGATCAGGAACACGCACGGGACGATCGTCCACAAGGACGCCGCCGCGAAGGTGTAGAGCGCCAGCATGGCCGCGCTCCACAGCAGGGTGAACGCGACCGTCGGCATCAGCGCGCGATCGGCGAAGCGCGGCACGATCAGGTTGCCCGCGGTCATGCCGGTCCCGAACACCGCCAGCACCACCGGGACGGTCGCCGCCGAGACGCGCGTCACCTCAAGCAGGGTGGAGGCGACATAGGTGTAGACGCAGAACATGCCGCCGAACCCGACCGCGCCGATGCCGAGCGTCAGCCAAACCTGCGGGCGGGCGAGGGCGCTCAGTTCGGCAAGCGGGCTGGCGGTGCGGTCCGCCTTGTCGCGCGGTGCGAGCGCCACCAGCATTGCCACGGTGCCGAGCGCCAGCACCGCGACCACGCCGAAGCCCCAGCGCCAGCCGACCGTCTGGCCGAGCGCATTGGCCGCCGGCACGCCCAGGATGGTGGCGACCGTCAGCCCCAGCATCACGCGCCCGACCGCCTGGGTGCGCTTCTCCACCGGCACCAGCGAGGCAGCGACCAGCGAGGCCGCGCCGAAATAGGCGCCGTGCGGCAGGCCGCTCAGGAAGCGGAAGGCCAGCATCCAGCCATAGGTCGGCGCCAGCGCGCTCAAGCCGTTGAACAGCGCGAACGAGCCCATCAGCGCGATCAGCAACGTGAACCGGGAGAGGCGCGCGCCGAGCACGGCGACGAGCGGCGCCCCCACCACCACGCCCAGCGCATAGGCGCTGATGACGTGGCCGGCGACCGGCTCGGTGATGCCGAGACCGGGCGCGAACAGGGGCACCAGGCTCATGGCCGCGAATTCGGTCGTGCCGATCGCAAAGCCGCCGGTGGCAAGGGCGAGGTGCACCAGCGCGACACCGCGCGTGGAAGCAGGAGGGGAGGAAGCCATCGTCACGCAGATGGGTGATGCTGCACTGCAGCGCAAGCGCAGCCGCCGCAACGCTGGTTTGCGCAAACGCAAGCAAGCGGGCCGGGCTGCCCTCGACGCCCGCGGGCCCAGGCGCTAGGCCGCGTCGCGTGACCGATGCCCCTCTCCGCCTGCGGCTCGATGGCGCCGCGCTCGTCCACAACTGGCAGGCGCTTGCCCGGCGCAGCGGCCCGGCCGCCTGCGGTGCCGCGGTCAAGGCCGACGGCTATGGCCTAGGTTCGCGCGAGGTGGTGCGCCGGCTGAGCGAAGCCGGGTGCCGCGACTTCTTCGTGGCGAACTGGGCGGAGGCCGAGGCGATCGCCGACGTCACGCCCGCGGTGTCGGTGCTGCACGGCGTGCGCGAGGAGGATCTCGCGGGGGCGCGTCGCTGGCCGCAGGTCCGCCCTGTGCTCAATACGGAGCGGCAGATCGCGCGCTGGCGCGACAGCGGCGGCGGCCCGTGCGACGTGATGGTGGATACCGGCATGAACCGGCTGGGGGTGCGTTGGGACGCGCCGGGCGCGGTGTTCGAGGGCCTGGAGATCGAGACGCTCGTCAGCCACCTCGCCTGCGCGGACGAGGATCATCCGATGAACGCAGAGCAGCGCGTGCGCTTCGCCGCGGTCGCGGCGCGGGTGCCGGCCAGGCGCTACAGCCTTGCCAACAGTGCGGGCATCTTCCTGGGCGCGGACTATGGCTTCGACCTGACCCGGCCGGGCCTAGCGCTCTACGGCGGCGTTCCGTGCCCCGCGGCAGAGGGCGTGATCCGGCAGGTGGTGTATCCGGAGGCGCAGGTGCTCCAGCGCCGTCGCATGCGGGCCGGCGAGGCGGCGGGCTACAACGCGACCTATGTGGCGCCGGCCGACCAGGAACTGGCGGTGCTCAACATCGGCTATGCGGACGGATACGGGCGCGGATTCTCGGACACGGGGACCGTGTTCGCCGGGGACATCGCCTGCCCGGTGCGCGGGCGTGTGTCGATGGACCTGCTGATCGTCGATGTCTCCGCCGCAGACGTTGTCGAGGGCGACTGGCTGACGATCGACTATGCGCTGGAGCGCGCCGCAGCGGCATCCGGCCGGTCGCAATATGAACTGCTGACGGGCCTCGGCCGTCGGTTCGATCGGGTCTGGCGCTAGGCCAGACCCGCGCGGGGCCTTACGGCCGCTCGACGCACATGGCGATGCCCATGCCGCCGCCGATGCACAGGGTGGCGAGGCCTTTTTTCGCGCCGCGACCCTGCATGGCGTAGAGGAGCGTGGTGAGCACGCGCGCGCCCGAGGCGCCGATCGGGTGCCCGATCGCGATCGCGCCGCCGTTGACGTTCACCTTGTCGGCGTCCCAGCCCATGTCCTTGCCGACCGCCAGCGCCTGGGCCGCGAACGCCTCGTTCGCCTCGATGAGGTCGAGGTCCTCGACGGTCCAGCCCGCCTTTTCGAGCGCCCGGCGGGAGGCGGGGACGGGGCCGATGCCCATGATCGACGGATCGACGCCGGCCGAGGCCCAGCTCTTGATGGTCGCGAGCGGGGTGATGCCGCGGCGCTTCGCCTCGTCGGCCGACATCACCACCAGCGCCGCGGCGCCGTCGTTGATGCCGCTGGCGTTGCCGGCGGTGACGGTGCCGTCCTTCTTGAACGCCGGGCGCAAGCCCGACACCGCGTCCAGCGTGGCGCCGGCGCGGATATATTCGTCGTCGGCGATGATCGTGTCGCCCTTGCGGCCCTTCACCGTCACGGGGGCGATCTCGTCCTTGAAGCGGCCTTCGCTGCGGGCCTGTTCGGCCAGGTTCTGCGAGCGCACCGCGAACGTGTCCTGATCCTGCCGGCTGACCGCGTACTGCTCCGCAAGGTTCTCGGCGGTGATGCCCATGTGATAGCCGTTGAAGACGTCCGTCAGGCCGTCCTTGATCATGGTGTCGACCAAGGCGACGTCGCCCATCTTGGAGCCGGCACGCAGCGCCTGGGCGTGGGCGGAGAGCGACATGCTTTCCTGGCCGCCCGCCACCACGATCGAGGCGTCGCCGGTCAGGATTGCCTGATAGGCGAGCGCGACCGTGCGCAGACCCGATCCGCACACCTGGTTCACGCCCCAGGCGGGCACTTCCTTGGGGATGCCGGCGGCCATCGACGCCTGGCGCGCGGGGTTCTGCCCCTGACCGGCGGTGAGCACCTGGCCCAGGATCACCTCCGACACGTCCGCCGGCGCGACGCCGGCCTGCGCGAGCGCGGCCTCGATCGCCTGGCGGCCGAGTTCGTGGGCGGGGGTGGTGGCGAACGCGCCCAGGAAGCTGCCGACCGGGGTTCGCTTGGCGGCGGCGATCACGATCTCGGTCATGCGGCAGAGTCCTCTCAGGTGCGGCCGCCCTCGTGCGGCGCTTTGCGCCTATCTAGTCGCGGGAACCCGGCTTATCCAGTCGGCGAGTGGGTGCCAGAGCAGCGCAGGCGCGCGGCTGCCCACCACCATGCCGACATGGCCCGCGGCGACGGGGTGGCAGTCGGGCAGGCCGGCCGCGCTTCGTGCCGGCACGATGCGGTCGCCCTGCGCCACGAAGTCGATCGCCGGGCAGGCGAGCGCGCCGGGCGCGACCGGGCGGCCGCCCGGCTGCCAGCGGCCGCTGCCGGGCAGGTCGTCGCCGAAGAAGCCCTCGAACAGCTGGCGCCCGGCCGCATAGGTGAGCGGCGCCCCCGCATTGGCCCAGTCTTCCAGCGCGACAAAGGCCTGCGCTTTCGCGCTTTCGGGATCGAGCGTGCCGAACGACTCGAACTTGGCGACGGTGCGGGCGGGATCGAGCCGCCAGAAGCCGGATTGCAGCACCTCCATCGGCACCAGCCCCAGCGCCGCGCAGGTCGGCTCCGCCGCCTGCCACAGCGCGGCGATACGCGCGCGCGCGCCGGTGCCGAAGCCGGCGAAGTGCCAGGGCGTGGCGATCAGCGCGATCCCCGCGACCGGCCGGAGTGCTGCGGCCGCGAGCGCAAGCGTGCCGCCCAGGCAATAGCCGACCAGCACCGGCGGCTCGGGCAGCGCGTCGAGCAGCGGCAGCAGCAGGTCCGTCACATGCGCGTCGATGTCCTGGCCGCGATCGGCGGGCGCGGGCGTGCCCCAGTCGACCAGCAGGGGGCGCATTCCCCGGCCCGCCAGCCAGCGCAGCAGCGAATTGTCCGGCGCGAGATCGAGCACGAAGGGCGGGTTGATGAGCGAGGGGACGAACACCACGGGGCGACCGGCGGCCGCGCCCTGCCCATAGTCGTGCAGCGTCGCCCGCCCGCGCCGTGCCAGCACCGCGGCGGCCGGCGAGCGCGGGGGGCGGGGGGCCTGCTGGAACGCGCGGAGGCCGGCCAGTGCTGCGGCGCGGCGTTCGGGGGCATCCGCCGTCTCCGACCGCAGCATCTCCAGGAAGAGCGGCAGCGGACGCGGCCCGCGTTGCAGCGCGGCAGAAAAGGGTGGTATCGTCGAGTCAGACATTTCAGGGGTTCTGCATGAAAAAGACCGTGTCGGATGGCGGGCCCGTCATCATCAAGAAATACGCCAACCGGCGTCTCTACAATACCGAGACCTCGTCCTACATCACGCTGGACCATCTCGCGGCGATGACTCGCGAGGGTCGCGACTTCAAGGTGGTCGACGCCAAGTCCGACGACGACATCACCCACAATGTGCTGACGCAGATCATCATGGAGGAAGAAAGCCGCGGGCAGACGATGCTGCCGGTGAGCTTCCTGCGCCAGCTGATCGCGCTGTACGGTGATTCGATGCAGGCGATGGTGCCGGGCTATCTGGAAGCGTCGATGGACAGCTTCCGCCGCAACCAGGAGCAGTTCAAGTCGGCGGTGGAGGGCGCGTTCGCCAATTCGCCGTTCGCCAACACGCCCTTTGCCGAGATCGCCAAGCGCAACATGGCGATGTTCGAAGCGGCGACCGCGGCGTTCAAGACGGGTGCCGCCAACGACAGCAGCGTCCCGGCGCCTACCGCGAACGAGGGCGGCGAGGGCGAGATGCAGGCGCTGCGCGCAGAGCTCGCCCGGTTGCAGGAAAAGGTCGACAAGCTGGCCAAGTGAGCCAGTTCCTGGGGCGGGGAGGGCGCGTCAGCCCTCCACCGCCGCAGGGCTCCGCCGTGCTCCTGCGAAGGCAGGAACCCAGAGTTCGAAACACCGCCAGCGGTTGTTCTGCTTGGCCCTGGACCCCCGCCTGCGCGGGGGTACGGCAGTATGTGGCGCTTGCGCAGCTCTGAGGGTCAGCGCGGCTTGACGAAGCGTAGCGTCATGCGGTCGCTCTCGCCGATCGCGGCATATTTGGCGCGATCGGTGTCGCCCAGGCGATAGCTCGGCGGCAGCGTCCACACGCCCTGCGGCCAATCGGCGGTGTCGCGCGGATTGGCGTTCACCTCCGACCGGCCGGCGAGCTTGAACCCGGCCCTGGTGGCGAAGCCGATCACCGAGCTTTCCTTCATATAGCCGCTCTTTTCTTCGGCCGACGCGTCGCGTCCCTCGGGCAGGCGATGCTCGACCACGCCCAGCGTGCCGCCGGGCTTCAGCATGGCGAACATCGCGGCGAACATAGCCTGCGCCTGGTCCGCGCCGCCGAAGCGCCAGTTGTGGACGTTGCGGAAGGTGAGCACCACGTCGGCGCTGCCGTCGGGCACGGTCGCGTCGCCGGGCTTGGCCGGGAAGCCCGCGATCCGCACCTTGGCATAGCGCGCGGCGTCCTTCGCCTGGAGCGCCTGCACGCCCTTGGCGCCGTTCGGCAGCGGGGCGGCGGCGTAATAGCTGCCGGTGCGCGCCAGATAGGGGGCGAGTATCTCGGTATACCAGCCGCCGCCCGGCCAGACCTCCACCACCGTGTCGGAGGGCTTCACGCCGAAGAAGGCGAGCGTCTCGGCCGGGTGGCGATAGCGGTCGCGGGCGACGTTGGCGGGCGTGCGCGCAGGCGAGGCGATCGCGGCGGCGAGCGCCTGCTTCGGGGTCTCGGGACGGGCGACGGCGGTCGCAGCCAGGGGAACCGCCGCGGCGGCAAGGGCGAGGATCGGCAGCATCGGGCGCATCGGAACGACCTTCCAAAAAGGTGACGCGGCGATGTTGTGCGGCTAAGCGCGGCGGATGCAAGTGGGACTTTGGAGCGGAGCGGCCGCGCTGGCGGCAGTGGCGGTGGCGAGCGGGGTCGCCGACGCGCGACGTGCGCGGCGCGCCGACCTGGACCGGGTGGGGGTGATGCCCTGGCCCGGCATCCAGATGGCGGCGATCCTGTGCGCGGTGATCCTGGGCGCGCTTGCGCTTACGGGGTGAGGGGCCGAGCTGGCCTCCGCTGCCCCGGCGACATGCGACGGCAGATGGGTGGCGCGGCCGTTCGCTCAGCCCGGGTGGGCGAGGTGGATCAGCGGGTATGGCCTGCCTTGGCCGTCGCAGGGTGAGCGGCCGGTAGGGCGAAAACCCAAGCGCTCATAGAAGCCGACCGCCTGGCCGTTCTGTTCGTTCACGTCCGTCGTCAGGCCAGGATGCAGCGCAAGCGCGTGCCGCACCAGCGCGGCGCCGATCCCCCGCCCATGAACGGCCGGATCGACGAACAAAGCCTCCATGTGGCCGCTGTCCAGGAGCATGAAGGCGAGCGGGCGATTCTTGCCATCGACGGCAAGCCACACGGGGGCATGCGGAAGGAAGGCGCAGACCTCCGCGTCGATCGCGGCTCGATCCTCGGTCGAGAGGAAGTCGTGAGTCGCATCGACGGCGGCGCGCCAGATCTCGACAATGCGGTCGCCTTCGCCCGCCTGGGCGCGCCTGATCGTGAACATGGCAGTGTGATGCCCGAACGGGCCACGAGGCGCTAGGTGAGGGCTCAGCTCTCGTCGCTCCCCTGCAGATCGGCCGGGTCGAACCGATAGGCGAGCAGGTCGCCAGGCGCGCACTCCAGCACCGCGCACATTTTCGCGATGGTGGCGAACCGGATCCCGCGAACCTTCCCGGACTTGAACAGCGAGAGCTGGGTTTCGCTGATCCCGATGCGGCTCGCGAGTTCCTTGCCTGTCATGCTGCGCGTAGCGAGCATTGCGTCAAGAGTGACGAGGACGGGCATGTTCAGATGAACTCGTCCAGTTCCTGCCGCACTGCGACGGCCCGGCCGAACAGCTGCGAGAACATTGCGAGCGTTGCGCCGACAATACCCAAAGTTACGGGGGAGGGATCGAAAGTCGCGATATAGGGCTCCCCTTGCACCAGCGCAGTGGCCAGCGGGACGCCAAACACCGTGAAAACCGCACCACAGAACAGGGCAATGCCTGCGCGGAGCAGCAGCCGGGCGATGACATTCTCGAACAGCGCCCCCTCCGCCACGCGCCGTAAGGCGCTGCGAACCATCCAGATCGCCCACATGTAAAGAAACATGGGAAGGTAGTAGATCGCGACCGTGTCGGCGAACCGGCCCCCCTGCAGGACGATGTTGCCGAGTAGCGCGAGGGTTAGCAGCGCAAGGGCGGCAAAGGGGATGGTGACGAGCCACATCAGTATGCGGGCGTTCCTCTGGAGCAGCTGAACGGACACGGAAGAATCCTTTCGATCGCCTACAATTTAAGTCTAACTTAAACTTTCAACGTGTCAACGGTCTCGTGCCCTAGTAGAACTTCGCCAGCGTGAGGGTGCGGTCGGTGCCGTCGCACAGACCGAGGCGGAGCTTGCGGCCGGGGGTGTCGGCGGCCCAGGCGAGATCGGCGGCGTCGGGGGCGGTTTCGCGGATGGGGGCGCCGTCGACCTGGCAGATCTCCTCTCCGCGGCGCCAGCCGGCCTTGGCCGCAGGGCTGCCGCGCATGACGTGGAGGACGCTCAGCCGGTTGTGTCCATAGCCGAGCAGGAGCCCGCTGGTGGAGCGCGGCGGGCCGGCGGCGGTGCCCTCGATCGACGCCAGCAGCAGGTGGCCGGCGCCTGGATCGAGCAGCACACGGAAGCGCTGAAGGAAGCCGACGCCGATGCGGCTGGGGATGCCGGTGCGGTCGGCGAAGTCCTTGCCCTCGATCCGTAGCTCCACCTCGGTCGCGGGGGCATCGCCGAGTCGCAGCGCGTCGGTGACGGTGAGGCCCGCCTCGACCGGGCCGGCGAGGCCATAGGAGATGGTGGAGGTGAGCGGGCGCTGGGGCAGACGGGCGCCGCGCCACTGCTCGCGGGTGACGCTGACGCTGGTGCCGTCCCCGGTGTCGATCATCACCGGGTGGAGCGACGTACGCCCGAGCCGGGCCTGGGTCACGTAGAGCCCCTCGGGGTTGCGCGACAGCGGCGCGCGGTCGCCCGGGAAGGGCGCGACGCCGCTCGGCAGGAGGCGGAAGCGGCGGCTCGCGAAATCGATGTCGAGCGCATGGGGGCCAAGCAGGTCGGCGCCGATCAGCGCATCCACCGGACGGCCGTCGCCGGTGTGCACCTGCGACAGATCGAGGAGGGCCATCGGCCGCTCGGTGCTGCGCAGCCCGCCCAGCGACAGCCGCGCGACCCTTGCCCAGCTGAGCGGCAAGTCTCCGCCGATCGCGGCCGCGGTGCCGCGCACCTCGGTCTTCAGCCGGGCGGTGCGGGCGAAGCCGGTGTCCAGGATCGAGTGGGTGACGCCGGTGTCGAGCAGGGCGCTTGCCGGTCGCCCTTCGATCTTCATCGCGAAGCGGATGTGATTGGCGGGGGTGAGTTCGAACGGCACCCAGCGTTCGGCGCTGTCCTTCGCCAGCGTCTCCACGGCCGTGCGGGGCGCCTGGGCGGCGGGAACGGGGGACACGGCCAGGGCCGTGGCCAGGAGGGCGAGCGCGATGCGCATCGCGGCAGCCTAGAAAGCGTCCGCGAGTCGCGCCAGCCCGCCGCCTAGAGGCAGGCCTCCAGCAGCGCCTGGTCGAAGCCGTACTGCTTGGCCTTGTCGAGCGTGTAGGGGCGCAGGCCCATGGAGCGATACTCGCCGATGATCTTGCCGTCGGCGGATTCGTCCAGATACTCGAACTTGAACAGCTCCTGCGTGACGATCACCGGGCCTTCCATGCCGATCACCTCGGTGATGTTGGTGACGCGGCGGGAGCCGTCGCGCAGGCGCTTCACCTGGACGATCAGGTCGACCGAGTCGGCGATCTGGCGGCTGATCGCTTCCTTGGGCACCTTGATGTCCGACATCATCACCATGTTCTCCATACGCGCCAGGCATTCGCGCGGGGAGTTGGAGTGGAGCGTCGCCATCGAGCCGTCGTGGCCGGTGTTCATGGCGGCGAGCAGGTCGAAACACTCGGCGCCGCGGATTTCGCCCAGGATGATGCGATCCGGGCGCATACGCAGCGCGTTCTTCACCAGGTCGCGGATCGTGATCTCGCCCTGACCCTCCAGGTTGGGCGGGCGCGTTTCCAGCGGCAGCCAGTGCGGCTGCTGCAGGCGAAGCTCGGCCGCGTCCTCGATTGTCAGCACGCGCTCGCCCGGGTCGATCATCTTCGAGAGCGCATTGAGCATCGTCGTCTTGCCCGAGCCGGTGCCGCCCGAGATGACGATGTTGAACCGGCTGGCGCCCGCGATCTTGAGCGCGGTCGCCATCTTGGGGCTCATCGAGCCGAAGCCCGCCATCATGTCGAGGGTGATCGGCTTGGCGGAGAACTTACGGATCGAGATCGCCGTGCCCTTGAGGCTGAGCGGCGGCACGATCACGTTGACGCGGCTGCCGTCCTTCAGGCGCGCATCGGCGAGCGGCGTGGTCTGGTCGACGCGGCGGCCGACCGAGTTGCAGATGCGCTGGGCGATCTGGAACAGATGCTCCTCGTCGCGGAAGGCGATGTTGGCGAGCTCCAGCTTGCCCTTGCGCTCGACGAACGTCTGGTCCGGGCCGTTGACCATGATGTCGCTGATCGCCGGGTCGGCGAGCAGCTCCTCGAGCGGCCCCAGGCCGAGCAGTTCGTCGACCAGCACCTTTTCGAGCGCGAACTGCTCGCGCCGGTTGAGGGTGAGCTTCAGCTCGGCGAGCACCTCGCCGATGATCGGGCGGAATTCCTCGGCCAGTTCGTCCTTGCTGAGCGTCGCGGCCGCTTCCGGGTCGACGCGCTCAAGCAGGCGCGGGAGCACCTGCTCCTTGATGCGGTGGATCGAGCTTTCGAAGCCCTCGACCCGGCTGTTGCCGGCCTCGCCGGACGCGGCCTGGCGGTCGGCCAGGCGCTGCATGGCGTCGGCATGGACGCTCGGCATGTCGATGGGCGGCGCGGCGAGCGGGGTCGATTCGCTGCCGGGCAGGGGGATGTCGGCGATGGGCGGGAACTGGCCGGCGCCATCGGTGTCGGCCGGACGCGCCAAGGTGCTTTCCCCCTGCATGGGGCGGGCGACACCGAACTGCGGGCGCCCGGCAGGGGCGCCGAGATGATTGCGTCGTCCGAATGCACTCACTTGCTACGTCCTCAACCTCGGGGATTACCCGGTATCGTCGGGGTAACGCGCAAGCTTTGACAATTGCCTAATGTTGGTTCGAACGCGCGGCCCGAAACGAAACCGGCCCGCCGCGCCGCCGGAAGCACCGGGGCAGGGCGGGCCGCTATCGGACCTTCGGGAGGCGATCGATCAGCCGGCGCGCTCGGCCAGCACGGTCAGGCCGCGGTCGTTGACCTCGGCGAAGCCGCCGTGGATCGCCAGCGTCTCTGGCTCGCCGCCTGCGGTGCGGAAGATCTGGAGCGCACCCTCGCGGATCGTCGACATGAAGGGGGCATGCCCCTCCAGCACGCCGAAGTCGCCTTCGGTGCCGGGCACCACCACCATGTGGACCTCCTCCGAGCGGACGAGCTTTTCGGGGGTGACGAGTTCGAAGTGCAGCATCTTTTCATCCTCTGCCCCTCCCGGTCAGGGGAGGGGTGGGTTTGTCTTACGCGTCCTGCGCCATCTTCGCGGCCTTGGCGACCACGTCGTCGATGCCGCCGACCATGTAGAAGGCCGCTTCCGGCAGGTGGTCGTACTCGCCGTTCACGACCGCCTTGAACGAGCGGATCGTGTCCTCGATCTGCACGAACGCGCCCGGGATGCCGGTGAACACCTCCGCGACGTGGAACGGCTGCGACAGGAAGCGCTGGATCTTGCGGGCGCGGGCGACCGTCAGCTTATCCTCTTCCGACAGCTCGTCCATGCCCAGGATCGCGATGATGTCCTGCAGCGACTTGTACTTCTGCAGGATCGCCTGGACGGCGCGGGCGGTCTCGTAATGCTCCTGGCCGACGACGCGCGGCTCGAGCACGCGGCTGGTCGAGTCCAGCGGATCCACCGCCGGATAGATGCCGAGCTCCGAGATCGCGCGGTTGAGCACGGTGGTCGCGTCGAGGTGGGCGAACGAGGTCGCCGGTGCCGGGTCGGTAAGATCGTCCGCGGGGACGTACACGGCCTGCACCGAGGTGATCGAGCCCTTGTTGGTCGAGGTGATGCGCTCCTGGAGGGCGCCCATGTCGGTCGACAGGGTCGGCTGGTAGCCCACCGCCGACGGGATGCGGCCCAGCAGTGCCGACACTTCCGCGCCCGCCTGGGTGAAGCGGAAGATGTTGTCGACGAAGAACAGCACGTCCTGGCCTTCCTGGTCGCGGAAATATTCCGCGATGGTCAAGCCGGAGAGCGCAACGCGTGCACGGGCGCCCGGCGGCTCGTTCATCTGGCCATAGACCAGGGCAACCTTCGAACCCTCGGACGTCGGGTTGCCGTCCGCGTCCTTGGCGATGACGCCCGCGTCCAGGAACTCGTGGTAGAGATCGTTGCCCTCGCGGGTGCGCTCGCCGACGCCCGCGAACACCGAGGTGCCGCCATGGCCCTTGGCGATGTTGTTGATCAATTCCTGGATGAGCACGGTCTTGCCGACGCCGGCGCCGCCGAACAGGCCGATCTTGCCGCCCTTCGCATACGGCGCGAGCAGGTCGATGACCTTGATGCCGGTGACCAGGATCGCGCTCTCGGTCGACTGCTCGACGAACTCGGGCGCCTTGGCGTGAATGGGCGCGGTGACTTCGGCGTTGACCGGGCCACGCTCGTCGATCGGCTCGCCGATGACGTTGAGGATGCGGCCGAGCGTCTTGGGGCCGACCGGCACGCGGATCTGCGAGCCGGTGTCGGTCACGGTCTGGCCGCGGGTCAGGCCATCGGTCGCGTCCATGGCGATCGTGCGGACGGTGTTCTCACCCAGGTGCTGGGCGACTTCCAGCACCAGGCGGTTGCCGTTGTTGTCCGTCTCCAGTGCGGAGAGGATCGCCGGCAGCGCGCCGTCGAAGCTCACGTCGACGACCGCGCCGATCACCTGGCTGATGCGGCCGACGTTGTTGGTGGTCGCCACGGGGGCGAAAGTCTCTGCGGCGGTTGCCATCGTCTGCTTCCTTGCCTTCGGAACTTAGAGCGCTTCCGCGCCGGAAATGATTTCCACCAGCTCGGTCGTGATCGCGGCCTGGCGGGTGCGGTTGTACTGAATGGTAAGGCGATTGATCAGGTCGCCCGCGTTGCGCGTGGCGTTGTCCATCGCCGTCATCTTGGAGCCCTGCTCCGACGCGGCATTCTCGCGCATCGCGCGGAAGAGCTGCACCGCGACGTTGGAGGGGAGCAGGTCGGCGAGGATCTGCTCCTCGTCCGGCTCATACTCGACCACCGCATCAGCGGCGCCCGTCGCTTCGGGCGCGGCCGGGATCGCCACGGGGATCAGCTGCTGCTCGGTCGGCTCCTGCGTCAGCACCGTCTTGAAGGTGGCGTAGAACAGGTGCGCGACGTCGAACTCGCCGGCCTCGTAGCGGGCGATCAGGTCGTCGGCATAGCCGCGCGCGTCCGCAAAGCCGAGCTTGCCGAGGTCGCCCGGCTCGATCGCGTGGACGAAGCCCTCGCGGAACTGGCGGGCCAGCACCGCACGGCCCTTGCGGCCGATGGTGTAGAACTTGACCGTCTTGCCCTGGGCCTGGAGCTCCAGCGCGCGGCGGCGGGCGAGGCGGGCGATGTTGCTGTTGAACGCGCCGGCCAGCCCCTTGTCGGAGGTGGCGACGACGAACAGGTGCACCTGGTCGCGGCCGGTGCCGGCGAGCAGCTTGGGGCTCCCCTCACCGATCGCGACGCGCGAGGCGAGGCTCGACACCACCGCCTCGAGCCGCTCGGCATAGGGGCGGCCGGCCTCCGCCGCGTCCTGCGCGCGGCGCAGCTTGGCGGCGGCGACCATCTTCATCGCCTTGGTGATCTTCTGGGTCGATTTGACCGAGTTGATCCGGACCTTGAGTGCCTTGAGAGAGGCCATTTAGTTCGTCACTTCCCCAAACCGTCATGCTGAACTTGTTTCAGCATCCATCTCTCCAATCGCATTGCCGCAGCTTGGGGCACGATGGACCCTGAAACAAGTTCAGGGTGACGGGTGTGTCTGTTGTGCCGTCCGTCGTTACGCGAACGTCTTGGCGAAGCTGTCGAGCGCTGCCTTCAGGCCCGACTTCGCCTCGTCGCCCAGATCCTTGGTGTCGCGGATCTTGGCGAGGACGCCCGGATGGTTGGCGCGCAGGTCCGACAGCATCGCCTGCTCGAAGCGGACGACGTCGCCGACCGGCACGGTGTCCAGATAACCCTGGGTGCCGGCGAAGATCGACGCGACCTGCTCCTCGAACGGCATTGGCGAGAACTGGGCCTGCTTGAGCAGCTCCGTCAGGCGCGCGCCGCGGTTGAGCAGCTTCTGGGTCGATGCGTCGAGGTCCGAGCCGAACTGCGCGAACGCGGCCATCTCGCGATACTGCGCCAGCTCCAGCTTGATCGAGCCGGCGACCTTCTTCATCGCCTTGGTCTGCGCGGCCGAGCCGACGCGGCTGACCGACAGGCCGACGTTGATCGCCGGGCGGATGCCCGCGAAGAACAGGTCGGTTTCGAGGAAGATCTGGCCGTCGGTGATCGAGATCACGTTGGTCGGGATGTAGGCCGACACGTCGCCGGCCTGCGTCTCGATGATCGGCAGCGCGGTCAGCGAACCGCCGCCCATTGCGTCCGACATCTTGGCCGCGCGCTCGAGCAGGCGGCTGTGCAGGTAGAACACGTCGCCCGGATAGGCCTCGCGGCCCGGCGGACGGCGCAGCAGCAGCGACATCTGACGATAGGCGACCGCCTGCTTCGACAGATCGTCGAACACGATCAGCGCGTGCATGCCGTTGTCGCGGAAATACTCGCCCATCGCGGCGCCCGTGTAGGGGGCCAGGAACTGGAGCGGGGCCGGCTCGGACGCGGTCGCGGCGATCACGATGGAATATTCCATCGCGCCATTCTCTTCGAGCGTGCGGACGAGCTGCGCGACGGTCGAGCGCTTCTGGCCCACCGCGACATAGACGCAGTAGAGCTTCTTCGACTCGTCGTCGCCGGCGTTGACGCCCTTCTGGTTGATGAAGGTGTCGATCGCGACGGCCGACTTGCCGGTCTGACGGTCGCCGATGATCAGCTCGCGCTGGCCACGGCCGACGGGAACGAGCGCGTCGATGGCCTTGAGGCCCGACTGCATCGGCTCGCTGACCGACTGGCGCGGGATGATGCCCGGTGCCTTCACTTCCACGCGGCTGCGCTTCTCGGCGACGATCGGGCCCTTGCCGTCGATCGGGTTGCCGAGGCCGTCGACCACGCGGCCGAGCAGGCCCTTGCCGACGGGCACGTCCACGATGGTGCCGGTGCGCTTGACGGTGTCGCCCTCGCGGATCTCGGCGTCCGAGCCGAAGATCACGACGCCGACGTTGTCGGCCTCGAGATTGAGGGCCATGCCCTGGATGCCGTTGGCGAACTCGACCATTTCACCCGCCTGGACGTTGTCCAGGCCGTAGATGCGCGCGATGCCGTCGCCGACCGACAGCACGGTGCCGGTCTCGGAGACCTGGGCCTCGGTGCCGAACGACGCGATCTGGTCGCGAATGACCTTGGAGATTTCTGCGGCGCGGATATCCATGTTCAGCCTTTCATCGCGTGCGCGAGAGTGTTCAGACGGGTCTTGATCGAGCTGTCGATCATCAGGCTGCCGATCTTCACGACCAGCCCGCCCAGAAGCGAGGGGTCGACCTTCAGGTCGACGGAGACGTCGCGGCCGACGCGGGCACGAAGCTGCTGCTTCAGCTGGTCGACCTGATCGTCGGTAAGCGTGTGGGCGGAGGCGACCTCTGCGGTCACCTCGCCACGATGGTTTGCCGCCAGCGCCCGGAACGCGCGGATCACCGCGGGCAGCTCCTTCAGGCGGCGGTTCTGGGCGAGCACGCCCAGGAAGCGCTTGGTCGTGGGATCGACGCCGATCGAATCCGCCACCGCCTCGATCGCCTTGGTCGCGGCGTCGCGCGCCACCAGCGGGCTCGCGACCAGCGCGCGGAATTCGTCCGATTCGTTCAGCGCCTGACGCACACCGCCCAGGCTCTGTTCGACCGTCGCGATCGACTGGTCGTCGCGCGCCAGTTCGAAGAGCGCGGTCGCATAGCGGCCTGCCAGGCTCGCCTGGATGCCACCGCTTATATTGCCGCCGGAAGTCTCCACGCGATCCCTATCCCAACTTGTCCAAGAAGGCGCTTATGCCAGGGGAACAGGGCAGTGCCGGATAAACGCCCCCCTGAATGGCTGGCGCGCGGTTAGCAAAGGGGGGCTCGGGATGCAAGTCACGCGCCCGTTTCCGTTGCGCGGATGCCCAAAGAAACGGCAGCGGTGGACCGATCCGGCCCCGCCTGACAAGAAAAGCGTGCGGGGCGCTCCCTATCCAGAGGAAATGACAGATGAATGGCAGCATGATCCGGATGACGATGGCGGACGGCGCCGAGATCGGGGTCTATCACGCCGAGCCGCAGGGCGAGCGGCGCGGCGGGCTGGTGCTGGTGCAGGAGATCTTCGGTATCACCGACCATATCCGCGACCTGTGCGACGGCTTTGCCGCGGACGGCTACGAGGTGCTGGCACCCGCGCTGTTCGATCGCGAGGCGCCGGGCTTAGAGGCGGACTACGGCGGCGAGGGGCTGCAGCGCGGCATCGAGCTGTCGCGCGACATCCATCCGATCGAGGCTTCGGTCGCCGACGTGCAGGTGTGCGTCGACGCGCTGAAGGCGAAGGGGCCGGTGTTCGCGGTCGGCTATTGCTATGGCGGGTCGGTCGCCTGGCTCGCGGCGGCGCGGGTCGAGGGGCTAGCGGCGGTGTCGAGCTATTACGGGCGCCTGGTGCCCGACTCGAAGGAAGCGCCCAAGGTGCCGACGATCGCCCACTTCGGCCGCCACGACCATGGCATCCCGATCGAGGGCGTCGAGGCGCTGACCGCGGCCGAGCCGGAGAACGCGACGATCTACATCTATGACGCCGGCCACGGCTTCAACTCCGACCGGCGCGACGATTATTCCCCGGAGGCGGCCAAGCTCGCCCGAGAGCGCACGCTGGAGCTGTTTCGCGCCAACGGCGGGTAACTCAGGCGGAGGTCCCGTCCAGTTCCAGCGTCATGCAGCAGCTGAACGGGTCCTCGCGATAGTCGGCGAACGGCGGGCAGCAGGTGAAGCCGTGCCGTTCGTAGAGCCGGCGCGCCGGCGCGAAGCCCTCGGGCGTCCCGGTCTCCAGGCTCACCCGGCCATAGCCGCGCTCGCGTGCGATGCGGAGGAGGTGGCCGAGCATCGCGGCACCCACGCCGCGGTTGCGGGCTTCGTCGACGGTGCGCATCGACTTGATCTCGCCATGGCCGGCGTCGAGTTCGCGCAGCGCGCCGACGCCGAGCAGCTGCCCATCTGCGTCCCGCGCGGAGAAGAAGGTGACGTCCGCTCGCCGCAGCCCCTCCAGGGGCAGGGCGTGGACGGAGCCGGGGGGCGACTGCGCATGCATGCCGGCGAGATGGGCCGCGAGCAGCGCCTGGACATCCGCGGAGCCGAGCTCGCCTGCGTGGAAGCGGATGCCGTCCTCAGCGCTGGGCACGGGCGGGCCTTGCGACGGCGTACATCTCGCGGGCGATCTGCTTGGTGAGGGCGGAGCGGTCGCCTTCCGCCTCATAGAGGTTGCCGTGGTCCTTGCCGGGCACGAAGCGGAAGGTGGAGCGGGCGCCCAGCCCGTCGAGCACCGCCTTCAGCCGGCGGGCGGGGCCGTCGAGATAGAAGGTGTCGGCGGTGCCCACCGTCATGTGGATCTTGCCGTCCAGGTCCGGCTTCAGCGTCTGCCAGTCGCGCGCGACGATGTGCGCGACGTCATAATGGTCGCGCCAATAGGCGACGACCTGCTTGTCGATCGCGCCGGTCGCGCGGTCGAACACCGGCAGCGGCCGCCCGTCCGCGCCCTTGGGCGAGAACACCCACTCGAAGCTTGCGAACTGGCCGCCATAGGGGCCGAGCACCTGCTCCAGCCGCCCGAACTGGCGCAGCGTGGCGACGACCTTGCCGTCCTTGCGCACCAGCGGCCGGTCCTTGCCGTCGGCACCGGCGTAGAAATTGGCGTCGTCGTAGAGGTTCACGTTGGTGAAGTCGTGGAAGTCGGCCGGGTCCGGCGCGGTGGGCCAGCTGCCGCCGAACGTCTTTGGGTATGCGACCTGCAGCCACAATGTCGACCAGCCGCCCGAGCTGTGGCCGGTCAGGAAGCGGCCGCTGGGGCGCGCGTCCATCCAGTAGCGCTGCTCAAGTGCCGGGATCACCTCCTCGACCAGCGCCCGGCCGACGGGGCCGTTGTTCACCGAATCGGCGAACTCGTGGGTGCCGGTGGCGATATGGTGGTCGAGATAGACCCAGATCATCGGCGGCGCGTCGCCCTTGGCCATCATCGCCGTCATGCTCGCCGCACTCATCCGCGCCGAGCCGAGCGTGCTGCCGAAGCCGCCGTCCGAATAGACGGTGGGGTAGGTCGTCTTGCCCTCGGCATAGCCGGGCGGCAGCGCCACCCACCCGTTGATGGTGGTCGGCCGGCCCCAGAAGCGGGTGAGGAGCGCGCTGTGCACCTCGACCGGCTCGACCCTGGCGAGCGCCGCCTCCAGCGGCTTGCGGCGTTCGGCCGGCAGGCGCTGGAGCATCGCGGTGTCGTCGGCGGCGGGCTCGACATGGTCGAGCAGCAGCGTCGGCACCGGGCCGGGCAGCGTCACCGTCACCACCTGGGACAAGAGGTCCCCGGCATCCCGGCCGCTGTAATTGTAGCTATGGTCGCGATCGAGCAGCGCCTGCACCCGATAGGTGCCCGGCGGCAGGGTGGAGAAGGCGGCGGGATAGGCGTCGGTGCCGGTGTCCACCAGCGCCGGGGTGCCGGGGCGGAGGTCGCTCACCTCGCGCGCCGCGACATAGGTGGCGTTGGGGGAGAAGGGGGAGACGTCGATCGCCTCCTCGGACTTGGCGCCCGGCTCCGCCGCCGTGGCGAACACCAGCAGCCGGCCGGCGTTGGTGGTGCCCAAGGAGGGTGCTGCGGCGACGGGGATCGCGAGCGGGGGCGCATCCTGTGCGGGAAGCGCGACGCTCGCGAGGAGCAGCGTGGTCGTGAGCGTCAGGTTGCGCAGCATCAGTTCGTCCCCCGTGCCGGATGGCATTGATAGACCAGGCGCTCGTTGGGCAGCGGCGGCAGCGCGCCGCGGATCGCCGCCTGCTGCGTCGCCAGGTTGGCGCGGCCCGCGCTCTCGCCGGCGCACTGCTTCAGCGCGACGCCCTCGCGCAGCCGCCGCGCCTCTGCCATGCGATCGGCGCCCAGCATGTAGCGGGTGTTGATGTAGGTGCCGGTCGCCGGCTCGTAGCGGAGCACCGAAACCGTCTGCTCGTCGTCGGGGACCAGGATGCGCTCCCAGCCGCTGTTCGGCGCCTCGGCATATTGGGTGCGGCCGTTCATGCACCCGTTCGCCTGCCAGTCCATCGCCACCTCGGGCGTGGCGGAGACGGTGACGCGGCTGCGCTCCGGCACCAGCGTGCACAGGAGCTTGCCGGTCATGCCCGCGGTCGCCCCCGCGGGCGTGCTCGCCTCCGGCACCGAATCCGGATCGAAGGACGGGCGCACCAGGAACAGCACCACCGCACCCAGCAGCAGCACGCCGCCGCCGGCGCCCGCCCAGATCGCCTCGCGCCGCTTGCCGCGCGTCGCCATCAGCCCCGCGCCCCCGGCCGCGAGCCCCGCCAGCACGAGCAGCAGCGCGGCGCCGGCCATGAAGTTCTCGCGCGTGGCCTCGTTGCGCTCGCGCGCGCTTTCGATCGCGAGCGCACGGGCGGCGGCGGCCCGCTCGGCGGCAGTGCGGGCGCGGGCGGCGTCCTGCTGCGCGGCATCGGCGGCGGCGGCGCGGTCCTGCGCCAGCAGTTCCTCCATGCTGATGCAGTTGGTGCCCACCAGCGTCGCCTGCTGCCCCGCCTCGCGCAGGAAGCCGGCGAGCTCGCTGCCGGCGATGGCGAAGCCGAAGCTCGCATCGCCGTCGTCGCCCCGGGTGAGCGCCGAGTTGACGCCCAGCACGCGGCCGCAGCGGTCGAGCAGCGGGCCACCCGAATTGCCGCGCGCGATGCTGGCGGTGTGGAGCAGGACGCCGGTGGTGCCGAGGCGGCGCAGGCCGGAGAACACGCCCTCAGACCGCACCGGCGACTGTGGCAGGATATAGTCGGAGGCGGACTGCGCGGTCGCGAGGTCGACGTTGCCCGGATAGCCCAGCGCGACCGTCGCCTCGCCCTCGCCGATCGGGCCGTTGTAGAGCGCGAGCGGCGGCAGCTTCAGCCCCTGCACCTCGATCAGCGCGAGGTCGCGTTCCTGATCGAGCGCGATCAGCCGGCCCTGGTAGGACTTGTCGCCCTCCGACGGCACGACGCCGATCACGACATTGCCCTCGTAACGGCCGGCGAGCTCGACCACGTGCGCGTTGGTGACGATCCGGTCGGGGCCGACCGCGAAGCCGCTGCCGTGGCCGAAGCCGACGACCTCATCGTCGACCACCGCGATGGTGACGACGCGGACCACCCCCCGGCCGGCGGCGGAAATATCGTCGGCCTGCGCAGGGACCGCCCACGCGACCAGAAATCCCAGCATCAACAGCAGTCGCGCCACGCGGCCTTGCCCCCAGAAGAAACCGGCGCCTGTTTCGGTCAAAGCGCGGCAGGGTTCAAGCGGGGTGGTAGCGGCGTTGTCAGGCGGCGCTGCTGCCCGTCGCATTCTCCCACCGTCATCCTGACGAAGGTCAGGATCCATTGCCGCTCCGCGCATGAGGCGCAGGGCGGTTGCCTCCGCCCTTGAGGGGCTTGCCGCGCGTCTCCCCACGCATGTTGCGCGAATGGATCCTGACTTTCGTCAGGATGACGAAGGAGGAAGAAGGGGCGGGGAGCCCCTACAGGAAGTTGTAGGGATCGACGTCCACCGCGACCCGCACCTTGCCCGACCACTCGACGCTCCCCAGCCAGTCGCGGATCACGTCCTGCACGTCCAGCTGGCGGCGGGCATGGACCAGCAGGCGGAAGCGGTGGCGGCCGCGCAGCATCGCGAGCGGGGCGGGGGCGGGGCCGAAGACGTGCATCCCCTCCACCTCGGGCGCGGCGCGGCCGATGCGGCGGGCGGCGTCGCTGGCGGCGTCCTTGTCCTCCGACGAGACGATGATCGCGGCGTAGCGGCCGAACGGCGGCACCTCGGCTTCCTGCCGCGCCTCGGTCTCGGCGGCGTAGAAGCTCTCGGCATCGCCCGACACCAGCGCGCGCATCACCGCCGCGTCGGGCGCCGTCGTCTGGATGAAGACGTGCCCCGGCTTCTCGCCGCGCCCCGCGCGCCCCGCCACCTGCATGATCTGCTGGAATGTCCGCTCGGCCGCGCGCAGGTCGCCGCCGGCGAGCCCGAGGTCGGCGTCGATCACGCCTACCAGCGTCAGGTTCGGGAAGTGATAGCCCTTGGTCACCAGCTGGGTGCCGACCACCAGGTCGATCTCGCCGGCCTCCATGCGGTTGACGAACTCGGCGGCCTTGGCGGGGGACCAGAGCGTGTCGGAGGTGACGATGGCGATGCGGGCGTCGGGGAACAGCGCCGCCGCCTCGTCGGCGATGCGCTCGACGCCTGGGCCGCAGGCGACCAGCGCATCTTCCGCGTCGCACTCCGGGCACTTGCGCGGGGTCGGGATCATGTGGCCGCAATGGTGGCAGGACAGGCGGTGGATCAGCCGGTGCTCGACCATCCAGGCGGTGCAGTTCGGGCACTGGAAGCGATGCCCGCACGACCGGCACAGCGTCAGCGGCGCATAGCCGCGGCGGTTGAGGAACAGGAGCGCCTGCTCGCCGCGGGTCAGCGTTTCGTCGATGGCGTTGACCAGCTTGGGCGCGATCCAGCGGCCGCGGATCGGCGGCTCGGCGATCAGGTCGATCGGCTCGATGGCCGGCAGCTGCGCCTTGCCGTAGCGGCCGGGAAGCTTGAGCTCGGTATAGCGGCCGAGTGCGACCTGGTGCCGCGTCTCGATCGCCGGCGTCGCGGAGGCGAGCACCACCGGGCAGCGTTCGAACAGCCCGCGCATCACCGCCACGTCGCGCGCGTGGTAGTGGACGCCTTCCTCCTGCTTGAAGCTGGTCTCGTGCGCCTCGTCGACGACGATCAGGCCGAGATTGGCATAGGGCAGGAACAGCGCCGAGCGTGCGCCGACCGTCACCAGCGCCTGGCCGGTGGCGATCGCCCGCCACGCGCGGCGGCGCTGGGTGGAGCGCAGGTCCGAATGCCACGCCACCGGCTCGCAGCCGAAGCGGGCGTGGAAGCGCTTGAGGAACGGCTCGGTCAGCGCGATCTCGGGCAGCAGCACCAGGCTCTGCTTGCCCACGGCGATGGCGGCGGCGATCGCCTCGAAATACACCTCGGTCTTGCCCGATCCGGTGACGCCGTCGAGCAGGAAGGGCCGGAATGGCTGGGTCTCGACCGCATCGCACAGCACGCCCGCGACTTCGGCCTGCTGTTCGGACAGCACCGGCACGCCATGGGCGGGGTCGGGGATCGGATAGGGGGCGTCGATGTCGACGCTCACCGCCTCGATCGCGCCGGCCTTCACCAGCCCGCGCACCACCGCCTCCGACACGTCGGCCATGGTCGCGAGCTCGCGCACCAGCCCCTGGCGGTCGCCGATCCGCTCGAGCGCCTGCTCGCGCTGCGGGGTCAGCCGGTCGGGGACGTGCCCGGTGGCGCGGTATTCGGTGGCGAGCTTCGCCCCCTCCAGCGCGGAGGTGGAGGACAGCGCCATGCGCAGCACCGAGGCCGGGGCGGCGAGATAATAGTCGGCGGTCCACTCGACCAGCCGGCGCAAGGGGGCCGGGATCGGCGGCGCGTCCACCACGCCCAGCAGCGGGCGCAGGCGATTGTCGCCCACCTCCTCGCAGGGCAGCCGTTCCGGCTCCCATACAACGCCCAGCAGCTGGCGGGGGCCGAGCGGGGCGATCACGATCGAGCCCGGCTCGGCCGTCATGCCGTGCGGCACGCGATAGTCGAGGGGGCCGAGGGCGGCGTTGAGGACAAGGACACGGACGCGGGAGGAAGTCATGGGCGGGCCCTAGATAGGGACGCCGGTGCCGATTGGGAATCGCCCGTGCGTCAGCCGGCCGGCTGGTCGCTGCTCCGGCGGCCGAAGGTGCGATAGCCGCGGGCGGAGCCGCGCCGCTCGCGCTTGGCCTCGTAGAGCGCCTTGTCGGCGCAATGGATGAAGCCGCGCGCGGATTCGGGGCAGTCCTCGAACCGGGCATAGCCGATGGTGGCGGAGATCGGCAGGACGCCGGCCGCGGTAGTCACGGGCTGGCGAAGCCGCTCCAGCAGCTGTTCGGCCGCGCCCGGCAGGTCCGCATAGAGGACCGGGTCGGTCACGATCAGCGCGAACTCGTCGCCGCCGAGCCGCGCGGCAAGGCTGTCGCCCAGCACCGGATCGCGCAGGCGCGCGCCGACCGCGCGCAGCATGTCGTCACCGACGATGTGGCCATGGGTGTCGTTGATCCCCTTGAACTCGTCCAGGTCGATCAGCATGAGCGCAAAGGGCGCCGGGGTGCTGCGCGCGCGCTCGATCGCTTCGGACAGCGCGCGGTTGAACGCACTCCGATTCGCGATGTCGGTAAGAAAGTCGGTGTCGGCGGAGCGGCGGAGCTTTTCCTCCAGCAGCCAATGCTCGGTGATGTCCTGCATCACCCCGCTGACGCCGGTGGCGCGCCCCTCCTCGAACTCGACGTGCGCGATCGAGCGCACGCGCCGGTGGTTGCCCTTGGCGGTGACGAAATCCAGTTCCAGCGTGAACGGCTCGCCCGTTTGCGAGGTCTTCTCGACCAAGGCAGCCAGGTCCGGCCGGCTGATGCCGCTGAAGAAGCCGATCGCCTCGTCCACGGAGAGGGCGGTGGTCGGCGGCAGCTCGTAGATGCGGTACATGCCTTCCGACCACAGGGTCTCGTCGGTTTCGAGCGAGAACCACCAGGAGCCGATGCGGGCGAGGCGTTCCGCCTGCCGGAAGGTCAGGTCCTGCCGCCGCAGCTGCTGGCTCTGTTCCGCGGCGGTGCGGGCGATCGCGACGGCGCCTGCGGTGGCGACCTCTGCCTCGATGATCTTTCCGAGGATGTCGCCCAGCTGGCGCAGGACGGCGAGGGCGCCCGGTGGAAGGGAGCGCGGGGTCACGTCCATGACGCACAGGGTGCCGACCGCCTCCGTCACCTGCCGCACGCGATCGGTGACGTGCAGCGGCACGCCGGCGTAGAAGCGGACCGGATCGGCCGCGGTCACCACCGCAAGGCTGCGGAAGCGCGGGTCGGTGGCGGCGTCGTCCACCACCAGCGGGGCATCGCTGCCGACCGTCACGTCGCAGAACGCCTCGGCGCGGGGCAGCGGCTGTTTCGGCATGCCATAGCCTGCCTTTACCCAGAAGCGGTCGCCCTCGATCAGGTTCACCGCGGCGATGGGCGCGGCGATCAGTTCCCGGGCGACCTTCGCGACCATCTCGAAGGCGGCGTCCGGCGATGCGGCAAGCAGCGTCTGGAGCTCCGCCGGCGACATCGCGATTTGCTGCGCAGCATTGTACAAACGCTCCGGCATTCGCCACGGCTAGCGCGGCGGAGTTGATTTTCCGTAACTTTTCTTGGGGGTTGGCAGGTGGAAGCGGAGCAAGAGACGGGGGCCGGGCCGCTGCCGCTGCGCTACGGCCGCCACCTGGCGCGCGACCGCCGCCGCTCCGCGCATACGGTGCGTGCCTATCAAGCCACGGCCGAGCGGCTGCTGGCGTTCCTGCGCGGCCATCTGGGCGGGCCGGTCGGCGAGGCGGAGCTGAAGGCGCTCTCCGCGACCGACCTGCGCGCGTTCCTGGCGCATCGCCGAAGCGAGGGGCTGGGCAACGCATCGGCGGCGCGCGAGCTGTCGGCGGTGCGCGGCTTTCTCGCCTATGTGGGCGGGGAGGGCGCGTCGCTGCCACGGGTGAAGGGCCCGCGCGTGAAGAAGGGCGTGCCGCGCCCGATCTCGCCCGACGAGGCGATCGCCCTGGCCGAGGACGTGTCGGAGGACGCGGCCGAGCCCTGGATCGCGGCGCGCGACTGGGCGGTGCTGCTGCTGCTGTACGGCGCGGGCCTGCGCATCGGCGAGGCGCTGGGCCTGACCGGCGCGGTGCTGCCGCTGGGGGAGGCGATCGCGGTGACCGGCAAGCGTGCCAAGACGCGGATGGTGCCGCTGCTGCCGCCGGTGCGCGAGGCGATCGAGGCCTATGTGCGGCTCAATCCCTGGGGCACCGCGCGCGATGCCGAGCTGTTCCGCGGCGCCAAGGGTGGGCCGCTGGCGGCCGGCGTGGTGCGCCGATCGGTGCGGGCGGCGCGGGTGCGGCTGGGGCTGGGCGACCGCACCACTCCGCACGCGCTGCGGCACAGCTTCGCCACCCACCTGCTCGGCCGGGGGGCGGACCTGCGCGCGCTGCAGGAGCTGCTGGGGCACGCGAGTCTCAGTTCGACGCAGGTGTATACAGCGGTGGATGCCGCGCATCTGCTCGACGTCTATCGCAACGCCCACCCGCGGGCGTGATCGCGGGCGTTCGTGCTCCTCCGACATGAGGACTAGCGCTCCGCGCGGGGCTTCCAGGTGACGACGCGATAGACGTAGCCGATCACGATGACGACCGAGAGGGCGATGGTCACCGGCCCGACATATTGCTCCAGCTCGCGGAAGTTGGAGCCGAAGTAGAGCCCGGCCCAGGCGAGCACCGCGTTCCAGATGGCGCTGCCGGTGAAGGTCGCCAGGATGAAGCGCCAGTGCGGCATGCAGGCCATGCCGGCGGGCAGCGACACCATGGTGCGGAAGGTGGGCAGGAAGCGGAACACGAACACCACCCAGGCGCCGCGCGAATGGAAGAAGCGCTGGAGCTTCTCCACATCCTCCCACTCCAGCGTCAGCCAGCGGCCCCAGCGGTCCACGAAGGGCTTGAGCCCGCGATAGCCGAAGTGCCGGCCGAGGGCGTACCAGAAGTAGTTGCCGCCCACCGAGCCCACCGTGCCCCAGAACACCAGCGGCACCATCGACATGGTGCCGCGCGCGACGGCCATGCCGCCCAGCCCCATGATCACTTCGGACGGAACCGGCGGGACGACGTTTTCGAGTGCCATCAGGAGCGCGATGCCGAGGTAGCCGCCCCAGGCGATCGCATCGAGGATGAATTCGGTCATGGCGCGGCTAACGCGCGGAACGCGGGACGGGGGCCAAGCTCAGCCGCGCTCCGCTACCCGCCGCTCGATCGCGTCCCAGATCATCGCGCCCGTGTCGGTGCCGTTGAAGCGGTCGATCGCGACGATGCCGGTGGGGGAGGTGACGTTGATCTCGGTCAGCCACTTGCCGCCGATCACGTCGATGCCGACGAACAGCAGCCCGCGCCGCTTGAGTTCCGGGCCGAGCTCCGCGCAGATCTCGCGCTCCCGCTCCGTCAGCTCGGTCTTCGCCGCCGATCCGCCGACCGCGAGGTTGGAGCGGATCTCGCCCTCGCCGGGCATGCGGTTGATCGCGCCCGCCACCTCGCCGTCGACCAGCACGATACGCTTGTCGCCTTGCACGATTTCCGGAAGGAACGCCTGCACCATGTGCGGCTCGCGATAGGCGGTGTTGAACACCTCGATCAGCGACGACAGGTTCTGCCCGTCGGCGTCGATCTTGAAGATCGCCTTGCCGCCGTTGCCGTGCAGCGGCTTCATCACGACCGAGCCGTGCTCGGCCAGGAACAGGCGCGCTTCCTCGACCGAGCGCGTGATCAGCGTCGGCGGCATGAAGTGGGCGAAGTCGAGCACCCACAGCTTTTCGGGCGCGTTGCGGACCTGAGCGGGGTCGTTCACCACCAGCGTGCGATCCGCGATGCGTTCGAGCAGGTGGGTCGCGGTGATGTAGCCGAGGTCGAAGGGCGGGTCCTGGCGCATCAGCACCACATCGGCCTCGTCGCCCAGGTCGAGCTTCACCGGATCGCCGAACGCGAAGTGATTGCCCTCGACCCGCTGCACCGTCACCGGGTGCGCGCGCGTCCAGACGCGGCCGGCCTGGTAGTTCAGGTCCTCGGCCGCATAGTGGAACAGCCGGTGCCCGCGCGCCTGTGCCGCCAGCATCAGCGCGAAGCTGGAGTCGCCTGCGATGTTGATCGAATCGAGCGGATCCATCTGGACGGCGACGGTCAGCGGCATGCGGGAACTCCTTGTTGCCCGCGGGAGGTAGGGGCAGGGGCGGGGATTGTCACGCGTGGGGGTACGGATCCCTTCCGAAGGGGTTCGCGCTCCGCCCCCTAAACCCGTTCGTCTCGAGGAGGGATCGAGCCTGTCGAGAGCCCGTATCGAGAGAGCCGCGAGCGTCGCCCTCTCGATACGCCTCTCGACAGGCTCGACGGCTACTCAAGGCAAACGGAGTGGTACGGACGGGTGGGCGCGGAAGGGAGAGGGCAGAGGCGGAAGACGTGGCCTCAGCCCCGGCTCACCCGATCCACGCATTCTCGATATGCCGCACCGGCACCCCGCGGGCGACCAGCACCACGTCGATGCGGACGTCGTCGCCCGGCTGGGCGTAGCGCGGCATCAGCATCTCCGCTGCCGCCGCCACCCGCCGCAGCCGCCGCTCGTCGATCGCGAGGTCCAGCGCCGCGGCGTCCCCGCGCGCCTTCACCTCGACGAACGCCACGATCGACCCGCGCCGCGCCACCAGGTCGACCTCGCCCGCGCGCGTGCGCACCCGCCGGTCGAGGATGCGCCAGCCCTTCAGCCGCAAATACCACGCCGCCCAGCGCTCGCCCGCGCGGCCCTGCACCTCGGCCGCGCGGCGGTCCCTCATTGCCCCTTCAGCTCCATCGCCCGTGCGTAGAGTTCGCGGCGGTCGAGCCCGAGCTTCTTGGCGACTTCGCCCGCGGCCTTCGAGGCGGGCAGGCGGGTGAGGGCCTCGGCGAGCGCCGCGTCCGCCGTGTCGGCGTCGGCGGGCGGGGCCTCGCCCGGCGGGGCGACGACGATGACGATCTCTCCCTTGGGCGGCGCCTCGGCATAGCGGTCGGCGAGCTGGGAGAGCGTGCCCGTCACGCATTCCTCGAACTTCTTGGTGATCTCGCGCGCGACCGCGGCTTCGCGGTCGCCGAGCCCCTCGGCAAGGGCCGCCAGGGTTGCGGCGAGGCGCGGGCCGCTTTCGTAGAGCACCAGCGTCGCGCGCACCGCCGCGATCTCGGCGATCGCCTCGGCGCGGGCATGCTGCTTGGGCGGCAGGAAGCCCAGGTAGAAGAAGCGGTCGGTCGGAAGCCCTGCGAGCGTCAGCGCCGAGATGGCGGCGCACGGCCCCGGCACCGTCACCACCAGATGCCCCGCCGCCCGGGCGTCGCGCACCAGCTTGTAGCCGGGGTCGGAGATCAGCGGCGTGCCCGCGTCGGACACGAGTGCCACCGCCTCGTGCCCCATGCGCGCGACCAGGCCGGGCCGGACCCCTTCGGCATTGTGGTCGTGATAGGGGATCATCGGCCGCCGGGTGCCGATGTGGCGGAGCAGGCCCGCGGTGACGCGGCTGTCCTCCACCGCGATCACGTCGGCGGACGACAGGACCGCCGCCGCGCGGGGGGAAAGGTCGCCGAGATTGCCGATCGGGGTCGCGACGATGTAGAGGCCGGGGGATAGTGGTGCGTTCATCAGGGGAATGTCATGGCAGAGGCGGCAACCGTACCGCAATGGACGCGTCGGCTGATCCGCACCGCGGCAGTCGCGGGAGCATTGTTCCTGGCAGGATGCCAGACGCTGGTGCCGCGGGGCGTGCCGGACCGCGCGCCGCCGCCGCCCAAGGAGCAGCCGACGCAGGGCACCGGTCCCGAAACGGTCCAGCCGGGCATCCCGGAGGACAAGCAGCGCCACCGTGTCGCGCTGCTGGTGCCGCTCACCGGCCCCAATGCCGGCGTCGGCCAGAGCCTCGCCAACGCGACCCAGCTCGCGCTGCTCGATTCGCGCAGCGAGCAGGTGCGCATCACTACCTATGACACCGCGACCGGCGCGGCGGCGGCGGCGCAGCGCGCGCTGGCGGACGGCAATCGCCTGATCCTGGGGCCGCTCCTGTCCGAGGACGTGCGTGCGGTGGCGCCGATCGCCAAGCGCGCGGGCGTGCCGGTGCTGAGCTATTCCAACGACGCAAGCGTCGCCGGCAACGGCGCCTATGTGATGGGCTATTCGCCCGCGCAGTCGATCAGCCGCGTCGTCGACTATGCTAAGCAGACCGGCATCACCAGCTTTGCCGGGCTGGTGCCGACCGGGGTCTACGGCCAGCGCGCCTCCACCGCGTTCCTGCGCGCCGTCGAAAGCGCGGGCGGGCAGGTCGTGTCGCTCCAGACCTACAACCGCGGCAACGGGGGCATCGCCGCCGCCGTCACGCGCCTGCCGAAGAACTCGCCCTATCAGGCGGTGCTGATCGCCGATGCCGCCGGCACGGCCGCCACTGCGGTGCCGCTGCTGCGGCGCGATGCCGCGACGGTGCGGGTGCTGGGTACGGAGCTGTGGAACACCGATTCCGCGGTGGGCAGCAACGCGGCGCTCAACGGCGCCTGGTTCGCGAGCGTCTCCGACGGGCTCTATCGCCAGTACGCCACCAAGTACCGGGCGCGCTTCGGCAACGCGCCGTACCGCCTGTCGAGCCTCGGCTACGACTCGGTGCTGCTCACCATCCGCATCGCGCGGGAGTGGAAGGTGGGCGACCGCTTCCCGGAAGCCAAGCTGACCGACAGCGGCGGCTTTGCGGGCCTCGACGGCGCCTTCCGCTTCGGCCGCGACGGCATCGCCGAGCGCGCGTTGGAGGTGCAGGAAGTGCGGGGCGGCACAACCGCCACGGTCTCTCCGGCGCCGCGTTCGTTCGAGTAGGGCGACACCTTTCTTGTACCCCGGCGAAGGTCGGGGCCCAATTGCGGGGCAGGTGGAACGGGTCCCGAACCTCGCGACCACCTTCCCACCTGGGCCCCGGCCTTCGCCGGGGTACGGGGTGGCGGTAGCTAGCCCCGCGCCACTTCCCGCAGCACCGCGTCGAGCAGCGGCATGCCTGCGGGGGTGAGCGCCAGCCGGTCGCCGTCGTGCGACACCAGGCCCTGGGTTGCGAGGCGTTCGACCGCCTTCAGGTCGACCACGTGGTCGATGGTCGTTCCGCCCAGCGCCGCGACCCGCGCCAGGTCGATCCCCTCGCGCATGCGCAGCCCCATCACCAGCGCCTCCGTCACGCGTTCGGCCGGGGCGAGCGCGACCTCGCTCTCCGCGCCGTGGCCGTTGCGCGCGACCGCGGCCAGCCAGTTCTCCGGCTTCTTGCGGCGGAAGGTCGCGATGCCCTCGCGCCGCCCGTGCGCGCCGGGGCCGACGCCCGCATAGTCTCGGTAGCGCCAATAGGTGAGGTTGTGGCGGCTCTCCGCCCCCGGCCGCGCGTGGTTCGACACCTCGTAGAGCGGCAGCCCGGCGGTGGCGGTGCGCGCCTGGGTGGTCTCCCACAGATCGGCGGCGAGGTCCTCGTCCGGCAGCGTCAGCTGTCCCTTGGCGGCCAGCGTCGCGAAGCGCGTGCCCGGCTCGATCGTCAGCTGGTAGAGCGACAGATGCTCGGTCCCGAAGCCGAGCGCGCGGTCCAGCTCCGCCTCCCATGCGTCCAGGCCCTGGCCCGGCCGCGCGTAGATGAGGTCGAAGCTCACCCGCCCGAAATGGCGCTGCGCGGTTGCCAGCGCGGCGAGGCCCTCGTCCACGCCGTGCGCGCGGCCGAGGAAGGCGAGCGCCTGGTCGTCCAGCGCCTGGAGCCCCAGCGACACGCGGTTGACGCCGGCGGCGGCGAGGTCCGCAAAGCGTGCCGCCTCCACCGAGGACGGGTTCGCCTCCAGCGTGATCTCGATGCCGGGCTCGGCCGGCCAGGCGGCGGTCGCCGCGTCGATGATCGCGGCGACGGTCGCCGGCGGCATCAGCGACGGGGTGCCGCCGCCGAAGAAGATCGAGGCGAGCCGCCGCCCGGGCAGGCGCTCCGCCTCATAGGCGAGGTCGGCGAGCAGCGCGTCGCGCCACGCCTGCTGGTCCACCGCCTCGCGCACATGGCTGTTGAAGTCGCAATAGGGACATTTGGAGACGCAGAACGGCCAATGGACGTAGAGCGCCAGCGGGGCGCCCAAGGAGGTTTGTTCCGGGGACATCGCCGCCCCATATGGTGCGCATGCGAGCGAGGCAAAACATCCTGTGGGCGATGCTGGCGTTGCTGGCCGCCTGCTCGTCCCCGGAAGGGGCAGACCGCGTGGTCGAGGCGCGCACGTTCAAGGGCACCGCGCCGCGCGGGGCGACGCTGCTGCGCCAGGCGATGCAGCAGGGGCATGATGCCGCGCGCGCCGAGGTCGGCCTGCCGCCGCTCGTCTGGTCGGACCAGCTTGCCGGAGGTGCCCGCGCCTATGCGCAGACGCTCGCGCGGACCGGACGCTTCGAACATTCGCCGGAGTCGCAGGCGGCGAACCGCATCGGCGAGAATCTGTGGACCGGCACGCGCGGCGCCTATCGCTATGAAGAGATGATCGGTCACTGGCGCGGCGAGAAGCGCGACTATCTCCACCAGCCGGTGCCGAACTTCTCGCGCACCGGCCGCTGGCAGGACGTGGCGCACTACGGCCAGTTGGTGTCGCGCCGGACGCTGCGCTTCGGCTGCGCGCTCGCGAGCAGCAAGCGCGACGACTATCTGGTGTGCCGCTACGATCCGCCGGGCAATCTGGTCGGCGTACGCGTCTATTAGCCCTCGCCCGGGGGAAGCGGCGCTACAACATAGGTAAAGACTGAAGTCATTGCCGCTGGCGCTCGCTTGGTTCAAACGGCGGGCATGGCGCTTCAGCAGCATGTCGAAATCCCGTTGGGTGGCCAGACAGTCGATCCCGAGCTTCCCCAGCGGCGCCTGGCCCTGGTCGCCGAAGCGGCAGAGGGGCTGCTGGCGGCAGAGGATCCTGCCCGCATGGTCGACGAACTGTTCGGCCTGATCCAGTCGGAGCTGCGGCTGGACGTGTTCTTCAACTACCGCCTGGAAGCCGGCCGGCTGGTACTGGAGGCGCATGGCGGATTGACGCCGGAACAGGCGGCCGCTGGCGCCGAGCTGGATCTGGGGCAGGCCGTCTGCGGGTGCGCCGCCCGCGACCGGCAGCGCTTCCATGTGACCGGCGTGCAGCAGTCCGAGGATCCGCTGGTCGCGTTCGTCCGGGATGTGGGCCTGGACGCCTATGCGTGCACGCCGCTCCTGCACGGGGACAGGTTGATCGGCACGCTCGGCTTCGGGCGGAAATGGGCCGACCGCTTCACCGACGACGAGCTCAGCTTCCTCCACACGCTGTGCCATTTCGTCGCGCTCGCGAAGTACCGGCTGATGGTCGAGCAGGAACTGCGGGCGGGGATCGAGCAGCGGGACAAGCTGCTTGGCGAGCTCAACCACCGGGTGCGCAACGCCTTGCAGCTCGCCGTCAGCGTGGTGCGCCTGGAAGTGACCTCTGCCGAAGATCGTGCCTTCTCCGACGCGCTGCTGCGGGCTGCCGACCGGATCGAGGTGATCGCGTCGGCCCATCGCCCGCTCTATGCCTCGGACGATCCGAGCACCGTCGCCGTTGCCGACCTTTTGACGGCAGCCGGCGGTGGTTCGATCGACGGACCCCTGACCGTGAAGGACGGGGCCGGTGCGAAGCTGCCGATCGAGCAGGGCGTGGCCTTGGCGCTTCTCGTCCACACGGCCTTTGCGGAAGGCGGCGTGCCGGATCAGCCCGCGTCGGTGCAAATCGCGGAGCAGCCGGGCGGGACCGGCGTGACGTTGACGGGCGTGCGCCCGGAAACCGATGCCCTTTCCGGGCGGCTCGCGCGGGCGCTGCTGCGGCAGTTGAACGGCGTAGTCGAACCCGGGGCGGACGGCCTCACGATCCGCATCTCGAATGCCACAAAGGGCTGAAGACGTTCCGATGCTCAACTTGCTGATCGTCGAAGACGAAGCGCTGATCGCGATGATGATGGAGGACGCGCTGATCTCCCGCGGGCACCGGGTGGTGGGTGTGGCGGATACGCTGCCGTCCGCGCTCGATCTCGCCGGCGCGCATGCGATCGACCTGGCGCTGTGCGACGTGCGCCTGGCGAACGGCGACAGCGGCGTCGAGGTCGCGACGCGACTGGCGCAGCAAGGCATCCCGGTCGTCTATGTGAGCGGCAACTGCCCCGCAGACGCGCCGCACCCGCTGGTGATCGGCTGCGTCAACAAGCCGGTGCCGGTCGCCGCGCTGCATGCGACGGTGCTGGCGGCCTGCCGGATCGCGAAGGCCGACGAGCCGGTCGCCGTCCCGCCTGCGCTGACGCTGTACCGCTGACCGTCCTTCCGCGCGGCAGCCCTATTGCAGGTGCCGCTCCGCCTCGCGCGCCATGATCGTGAGCAGGGTCGGGTCGAAAGGCGTGGTGCGGGGCGTGCTGTCGGCGACGCAGAGCGCGCCCAGCGCATGGCCGTTGCCGTCGAGCACCGGCACCCCGGCATAGAAGCGCAGGAAGGGTTCGGCCTGGACGGTCTCATAGTGGACGAAGCGGGGATCCGCCCGCGTGTCCGGCACGATCAGCGGCTCACCGGGCGTGTGGATCGTGGTCGCGCAGATCGCGGTGTCGCGGCTCGTCTCGCGCGCGTTCAGTCCATGCTCGGCGAGCAGGACCTGCGTGCGCTTGTGGATGATGGAGACGGCTGCAAAGGCGGTGCCGTAATGGGCGGCGGTCAGGTCGACGATCCGCTTCAACTCGGGATGGCCGTGCAAGGCGAGGGCGCCGCTCTCGTCGACGGCCCCCTGTCGCTTCCGCTCCTTGTCGAAAGCGCTCATCCATGCGCTCATATGCTGCACTGGACGCCTCCCCCGAAACGCGGTTCCCCCCAGGTCCGGACTCGGACTGTCGCGCGCCTTTCGCGCACCGGACGGAAGCTCTTCAGTATTGCGAGTCGCTCGCAGAGTAAAGGGCCGTCCGGTTCAGATCGGATAGGGGAAATTACCGGGTTTCACCGGCACTTGTGCCGTAGGAGACTTGGGCTTGTCTTCTCACGGTCCCAAAACAGGGCAGGTCTGGTCTGTCGGGGGCGTCCAGGCGGCGGAGCAGGAGCACCGCCGCCTGGGAGGATCAGAGAACCGCCGCCACCAGCTGGCGGAACGCGTCGGCGCGATGGCTGATCGCGTGCTTCTCTTGCGGGTCGATCTCTCCGAAGCTCTGGTCCATGCCGTTGGCGACGAACATCGGATCATAGCCGAAGCCGAGCTTTCCGCGCGGCGGCCACACCAGCGTGCCGTCGACCCGGCCTTCGAACCATTCTACGTGGCCGTCCGGCCAGGCGAGCGCCAGCGCGCACACGAAATGCGCGTCGCGGCTGACGTCCGGGCCGAGCGCTGCCAGCCGTTCCTCGACCAGGCGCATGGCGAGGTCGAAGTCCTTGGACTCGCCGCCCCAGCGTGCCGAGAAGATGCCGGGCTCGCCGCCCAGCGCCTCGACGCACAGCCCGCTGTCGTCGGCGAGCGCGGGCAGGCCGGAGAGGTCGGCGGCCTGGCGCGCCTTCAGCTCGGCATTGGCGACGAAGGTCGTGCCGGTTTCCTCGGGCTCGGGCAGGTCGAGCGCGCCTGCCGACACCGGCTCGATGCCATAGGGACCGAGCAGCTCGGCGATCTCGCGCACCTTGCCGGGGTTGTGGCTGGCGATCACCAGCTTGCCGGGGGCGAGCTTGCGGATCGCCTGGGGCACGGGGCCTTCGCCGCTCACCGGCCGGCGGCCTTGAGCTGCGCGGCGAAGATCTCGCCGCAGCCGATGCGCGCGAGGCGGAGCAGGCGGAGAAGCGCTTCCTCGTCGTAGCAGGCGCCTTCGGCGGTCGCCTGCACCTCGGCGATGTTGCCGTCGCTGGTCAGCACGAAGTTGGCGTCGGCGTCCGCGGCCGAATCCTCGGGGTAATCGAGGTCGAGCACCGGCGTGCCTTCGTAGATGCCGCAGCTGACGGCGGCGACCTGGCGGCTGATCGGATCGGCGGTGAGCTTTCCGGCCTGCATCAGCCCGTCGACCGCCAGCCGCAGCGCCACCCAGGCGCCTGAGATGGAGGCGGTGCGGGTGCCGCCGTCGGCCTGAATCACGTCGCAGTCGATGGTGATCTGGCGCTCGCCCAGCGCCTTGAGGTCGCAGACGGCGCGCAGGGAGCGGCCGATCAGCCGCTGGATCTCCTGCGTGCGGCCGGACTGCTTGCCCTTGGCCGCCTCGCGGCTGCCGCGGGTGTGGGTGGCGCGCGGCAGCATGCCGTATTCGGCCGTCACCCAGCCTTCGCCCTTGCCGCGCAGGAACGGCGGCACGCGCTCCTCGACGGAGGCGGTGACCAGCACCTTGGTCTCGCCGAAGCCGATCAGCACCGAACCTTCGGCGTGACGGGTGAAGTTGGGCTGGATCGAGATGGCGCGCATCTCGTCGGGGGCGCGGCCGGATGGGCGCATGGGTTCAGTCTCCTGCAAGATCGTTGCGGGCACCTAGACCGCCGACGGGCGTTCCGCCAGTCCGACGATACAGGGAGACGAGGGTTGATCCGGTTGACGATGATGGCAGGCGCGGCACTGGCGCTGGCGGCGTGCACTCCCAACGGCGGCGGCACGGCGTCTGCGGGCAGCGAGGCTGCGGCCGCGGCGGGCGAGACGATCCGCTTTGCCACCGATCGCTGCTTCGGCGCCTGCCCGGTGTACAGCGTGACCGTGCGCCCGGACGGCACCGGCACGTTCGAGGGCGAGAAGTTCACCGCCGTCACCGGCACGCGTGACTTCACGCTGACCCCGGCCCAGTATCGCGCGTTCGCCGATCGGCTGGCTGCGTTCCGCCCGGACGAGCCCGAGCGGCGGGTCGAGCCGGGCTCGCCGCTGTGCCCCAATCATGCGACCGACATGTCCTCCGTGGACGTGACCTGGTCCGGCGGGGCGGGGGGCACGCGGCATCTCCACCAGTATCTCGGCTGCGTCGGCGAGGACGACCGCGACACCCGCACGGCGCTGCGGACCGCACCCGAGCTGCTGCCGATCGCAGCGTTCCTGGGCGAGCGGCCGGTCGGGCGGTGAGGGCTCCCCCTCCACGGGGAAGCGCCCGCCCCACATAGGGTACCCCGGCGAAGGCCGGGGCCCGATTGCGGTGTCGTAGGTGAGGGGCGGGGCCCCTTCCGGGCTTTCCCGACTGGGCCCCGGCCCCCGCCGGGGTACGAAGAAGGGAGGGGCAGCCGAATCCGTGCTCCTGCGCAGGCAGGAGCCCAGGGTTGTCGAAGTGCCGCGCTTGTGGCTCTGGGCTCCTGCCTGCGCAGGAGCACGGCTTGGCGTTGCGAATCGGCGCGCTCGCAACGGACGCTGCATCGCATTTCACTTCTGGAGCCGCCGCGCCCCAGTCCCTACATGGACCCGCATGACCCCGCCGATCACCGAGCTGACCGACCGCGCGCGCGACGTGTTCCGCCAGGTGGTGGAATCCTATCTCGAGTCCGGCATGCCCGTCGGATCCCGCACCATCGCCAAGATGTCGGCGCTGAACCTGTCGCCGGCATCGATCCGCAACGTCATGCAGGATCTGGAGGAAGCCGGGCTGCTCGCGGCACCCCACACCAGCGCCGGGCGCATGCCGACCGACCAGGGCCTCCGGCTGTTCGTGGACGGCATGATGCACGCGATGGAGCCCACCGCGCAGGAACGCGCCGCGATCGAGGCGCAGGCGAGCATCGCCGGCTCGATCGAGGAGGCGCTGGCGGGCACCACCGCCACGCTTTCCGGCCTGTCCGCGTGCGCGGGCATGGTGATGGTGCCCAAGCGCGACGTGGTGATGCGCCAATTCCACTTCGCGCCGCTGGGGCACGACCGCGCGCTTGCGGTGCTCGTCGGCTCGGACGGGTCGATCGAGAACCGGGTAGTCGAGCTGCCGCCCGGGATGACGGCGTCGGCGTTGGTGGAGGCGTCCAATTACCTGACCGCGCGGCTGGGCGGCCAGACGCTGGCCGATGCGCGCACCGGCATCGAGCAGGAGATCCAGGCCGAGCGTGCAGCACTCGACGAGGCGGCGCGCACGCTGGTGTCGCGGGGCCTGGCGCTGTGGAGCGAGGACGGCGATCGCCGTCCGGTGCTGATCGTGCGCGGCCAGGCGCGGCTGCTCGATCCCTCGGCGGCGGCCGACCTCGACCGCGTTCGCCAATTGCTCGACGAGCTGGAGGGCAAAGAGGAGATCGCCCGCCTGCTTGCATCCGCGAGCGAGGGCGATGCCGCGCGCATCTTCATCGGTTCGGAGAACAAGCTGTTCGCGCTGTCCGGCTCGTCCGTGATCGCCAAACCCGTGCGCGCGCTCGACGGCCGCGTGGTCGGCGTGGTGGGCGTGATCGGCCCTGTGCGGTTGAACTACGCGCGAGTCGTGCCCATGGTGGACTTCACTGCCGCGACGCTCACGCGTCTGCTGGCCTGATGCTCGAGAGAAGAGAATGATCCAGGAAGACAATACGCCCAACGACACCACCGAAGACCTGCGCGAGGAAACCGCCCAGGACGCCCCGGAGGTCGCCGAGCACGACCGCGCGGCCGAGCTGGACGCCGAGCTTGCCGAAACCAAGGCGCAGCTGCTCTACGCCCGCGCCGACATCCAGAACGTGCGCCGCCGCGCCGAAAAGGAAGTGGCCGATGCGCGCGCCTATGCCGCGACCGGCTTTGCCCGCGACATCCTCTCGGTCGCCGACAATCTGTCGCGTGCGCTGTCGGCGATCCCCGCCGAACTGCGCGAGGACGAGAAGATGAAGGGGCTGGTCACCGGCCTGGAAGCCACCGGCCGCGAGCTCGACAGCGTGTTCGCCCGCCACGGCATCTCCCGGATCGTCGCCCAGGGCGAGGCGCTGGATCCCAACCGCCACCAGGCGATGCTGGAAATCCCCAGCAACGATGCGGAGCCCGGCACCATCGTGCAGGAAATCCAGACCGGCTACATGATCAAGGACCGGCTGCTGCGCCCGGCACTGGTGGGTGTCGCCAAGAAGCCGGACGCCTGACGGGACCGGCGGCGCACGCGGCGAAGCGGTCATGAGCCCAGGCGCGCCCAGTGCGCTGAACCTCCCGCGGTTCGAACATCTCGCCAATCGCCGTGCGATCCTCGATCGCGTGGCGGTGGCAGAACAGCTCGCCGGGATTGAGGCGCCCGATGCCGCGTCCCTGCGGCGGGCCGCGAGCGCGCTGCTGCGCGACGCGCTCGACCGCGGCCGTGCGGAGATCGCGCGCCGGTTCGAGGAAAAGCCGACGCAAGGGCTGCAGACCGCCGCGGCCGGCGCCTATCTGACGGACCGGGTGCTGCGGCTGCTGCTCGACTTCGTCGTCACGCGCCTCCATCCCAATCCGAACCCGACCGCCGCCGAGCGGATGACCATGGTCGCGGTCGGCGGCTACGGCCGGGGCGAGATGGCGCCCTTTTCCGACGTCGACATCGGCTTCCTCACGCCCTGGAAGCAGCCGCCCTGGTGCGAGCAGGTGATCGAGTCGGTGCTCTATGCACTGTGGGACATCGGGCTGAAGGTCGGCCATTCGTCCCGCTCGCTCGACGAGATGATCCGCCAGGCGCGCGCCGACCATACGGTGCGCACCGCCCTGCTGGAGGGGCGCTTCCTGTGGGGCGACGCCGCCCTGTATGACGAGGCCGCCGCCCGCTTCATGGGCGAGGTGCAGGCGGACGGCGCCCGCCAGTTCGTCGCCGAGAAGCTCGCCGAGCGCGAGGCGCGCCACCTCAAGATGGGCGACAGCCGCTACGTCGTCGAACCGAATGTGAAGGAAGGCAAGGGCGGCCTCAGGGACCTCCACGCGCTCTTCTGGATCGGCAAGTTTGCCTATGGCGTCCGCCGCGCGGCCGAGCTGGTGGACCGCGGCCTGTTCACCCCTCAGGAATATCGCCAGTTCCAGCGGGCCGAGAACTTCCTGTGGGCGGTGCGGTGCCACCTCCACCTGATCGCCGGCCGCGCCGAGGAGCGGCTGACCTTCGACGTGCAGCGTCAGATCGCGGAGCGGATGCGCTACGCCGACCGGCCGGGCAAGCCCAAGGTCGAGCGGTTCATGCAGTTCTATTTCCTGCAGGCAAAGCGCGTCGGTTATTTGAGCGGGCTGTTCCTCGCTCATCTGGACGAGAAGTTCGCCGGCCGCGGGCGCCGCTTCGGCCTGCCGCAGCTGCGCCGCCGGCCGAGCCGCCTCAAGGGCTTCGTGCTCGACCGCGGGCGCCTCGCGCTGCCGCACGACCGCTTCTTCGCCGAGGATCCGGTGCGGCTGGTGGAGATCTTCGCGCTCGCGGACCTGCACGCGGTGGAGGTGCATCCGCTGGCGATGCGGGCGGCCGCGCGCGACGCGCACCTGATCACCGATCATCGCCGCGATCCGCGCGCCAACGCGCTGTTCCTGGATGTGCTGACCTCTCCGCGGACGCCGGAGAAGGTGCTGCGCTGGATGAGCGAGGCGGGCGTGCTCGGCCGGCTGGTGCCGGACTTCGGCCGCGTCGTCGCGCAGATGCAGTTCGACATGTACCACCATTATACGGTGGACGAGCACACCATCCGCGCGATCGGCCTGCTCAACCTGATCGAGCGCGGCGAGCTGATGCAGGACCATCCGCTGTCGTCGGCGCTGTTTCCGGGCGTCGTCCAGCGGCGCGCGCTCTACGTCGCGGTGTTCCTGCACGACATCGCCAAGGGGCGCGACGGCGACCATTCGATCCTGGGCGCCGCCGTCGCCGAGCGGCTGTGCCCGCGCTTCGGCCTGACCGCGGCGGAGACGGAGACCGTCGCCTGGCTGGTGCGCCACCACCTCTTGATGTCGGCCACCGCGTTCAAGCGCGACCTGTCCGACTTCAAGACCATCCTCGACTTCGCGGAGGTGGTGCAGAGCCCGCAGCGGCTGCGCATGCTGTTGATCCTGACCATCGTCGACATCCGGGCGGTGGGGCCGGGGATCTGGAACGGATGGAAGCGCCAGCTGCTCGCCACCCTGTTCGATTCGGCCGAGGAGGTGCTGCGGCTCGGCCACAAGCAGCGCGGCCGCGGGGAGCGCATTGCCGCCAAGCAGGAGGTGCTGCAGGAGGCGCTCGGCTGGGATGCGGCGCGCATGGCCCGGCTCGTCGACCAGTTGCCCGAGGCCTATTGGGTCGCGGAGCCGGTGGACGTGCTGGAGCGCAACGCCCGGCTGGTGGACGGGGCAGGGGACTCGCCGCTCGCGATCGATGCGGTGGCCGACCCGGAGCGCGACGCGACGCTGGTGACCGTCCATGCCGCCGACCATCCGGGGCTGTTCTACCGCATCGCCGGAGCGATCCACGCGGCCGGCGGCAACATCATCGACGCGCGCATCCACACCACGCGCACCGGCATGGCGCTGGACAATTTCCTGGTCCAGAACCCGCAGGGCGGCCGGTTCGACGAGGCAGGGCAGCTCGACCGGCTGCGCACCGCCATCAGCGACTCGCTTGCCAACCGCGCCCGCCTGAGCGAGCGGTTGTCCGCCAAGCCGCTGCCGCACCCGCGCGCCGGCGCCTTCTCGATCACCCCCAACGTGCTGATCGACAACCAGGCGTCGAACCGCTTCACCGTGGTGGAAGTGAACGCCCGCGACCGCCCCGCGCTGCTCCACCACTTGGCGCACGCGCTGTTTCAGTCGAAGGTGACGATCCATTCCGCGCACGTCGCGACCTTCGGCGAGCGCGCGGTCGACACCTTCTACCTGACGGACCTCACCGGCGACCGCATCACCGCCTCCGCACGCATCCGCGCGCTGGAGGCGCGGCTGCTGGAGGCGGCGGGCGGAACGGCGGAGCAGGCGGCGGCGTAGCACACCCCCGGTGCTCCTGCGCAGGCAGGAGCCCAGGGTGATGGCGCGCGACGCCGGTGGCTCCGCCGGCAGTCGCGACGAGGGCTTCGATCCGGTGTTATGCCCCAGCCGTACCCGGCCGAAGACGCAGCGGGAAGGGACGGAGGCGCAACGGCTCCTTGGCCTGCAACCGAGCGCTTAGCCGCGGCTGTCTCCGGTGAGGCGATCGAGCCAGGCCTGGGCCTGTTTGGGCTCGCCCACCGCTTCGGGCCCGACCGGCCCGCGTGACGCGGCGAACTGTTGGTGCAATTCGTAGGGCGGCATGGCCAGCCGCGCCCGTGCCCCGTCGATGGCATCCCCAAGCTCGTTCAGACTGTCGATGGTCGAAGCGACCGCCGCGGGCGTCGAGCGGTCGCCATTGTGGCCGAAGAGGCCCCATTTTCCCGCTGCGGTCGTCCGTAATGCCGCAATCAGAGCCGCCGCATATTCCGACTCCAGTTCAGCCCTGCGCTCATCAAGACGAGCAAGTCGGTCACCTTTTGCCATAGCGGCCCCTAATCCGCTCTACCGTCGTATGCAGTCAAGGCATTGATCAGGACGCGAATGTCCGAGGAAAGACTCCCGGCAGTGCTTCGCCCGCGCGAAGGGGCATCCCGCCGTCGCGGGAGTGCCTTTCCACGCCGCAAGTCCGACTCCGCCGACATGCGTGCAAGCTTGTCCGGCACGCTCAGTGGAACCTCTTTGCGATACGGGCCCGGTCCCATCCGGCGACTAAGAGAGTTGTGGTGCACCAGCTTCGCACCACAATCGAGCTTGCGGAAGATCCGCCCAGGGCTTGCCGGCTTGGCGGCATGGTGTCGAAGGCAAGACCAGGCGGTTGCGGGCGGGCCGGATCGGTCCTGGGTTTGCTGTCGCCCATAGAATAGCCGCTGTCCGTTACTGCGTCCAAGCGAGCCAAGCTCCCACAGCTCTTGTCCCACCGCTGCGCGTCGGTCACCCTGTACTTTGCAGGGTCGAGCGCAGGCGAGGGGGACGGAGAGAGGGGATGAACGAACGATCTGCGCAGCCGGCGTTGATCGGCGAAATCGGACTGGCGGCGAAAAGCGCAGTCTGCATCCAGGTTCCTCCGGCTGCGACCGGTTCGATCGTGACGCTGTATGAGAGGGACGCAGACCGGCCGATGAGCCCCGCCTCCATCACTAAACTGCTGACCGCATTGACGGCGTTGAAGGTCGCCAAATCCAAGGGTGCTTCGCTCTCGGACGGCGTGCAGGTCGTATCACGGGATCTTGTGGGAGGTGCCGGGCAGAACCTGCTCGAAGGGGACCGGCTCAGTTTCCATGATAGCTTGGCGAACCTTCTTCTCGCGTCTTCCAATGTGACTGCGAACGCTATTGCCCGGACCTTTGGGGAGTTGCTGGCGGAACCGAGGAACTGCCAGGGTGGTGATGCCACTCAGCGCTTCGTCACGGAGATGAACAGCGTCGCGGCCGACCTGGGAATGAAGATCTCGCGATTCCTGAATCCCCATGGACTTGCGGTCAGAGGACAGCGGTCCTCGGCTCGGGACCTGTCTTTGCTGACCATCGAGTGCCTGAAGTGGCCGGAAATCACGAGACTCTGGGGTCTGGACACGTTCAACGTCACCATTGCCGGGAACAACGCTCGGGATCTGACGGTGAGGTCAGTGTTGCAGGATTCCACCAGAACTTCTGTCGGCGGTGGTTTCCTCCCACAGTTCAGAGGCGGCAAGTCCGGATCGCTGTACCCTTCGGTGTTCAACCTGGCTGCGGTGTCGGAAAGTGTCGCGGGAAGCCTTATCCTGTCGGTTAGTCTCGGCTCCCCCACTTTGAAGGATCGGTACGCCGACTACCTGGCGATGTTTCGCTCCGGCAACGCAGCGGCCTCTGCCGGGAGCCTGCCTCGGCCAAGCGTCGCGTAGCACTTGAGGGGCGGTCCATTTCGTCGGGCGAGCCACTTGCCGCTGACAGACCGTGCAATCCGCGCTGATTGCTACAGTCTTGAAGGGGCGGCCCTCTCGAAAAGGGAACCTATAGTGGGACGGTCGCCCTGCCGATCGGATACGGGCGTCCGGGGCATCCGCTTTCCCAGAACCCGTTCCCGATTGCTCTTCCCGGAAAGTGCGGCTCGAAGAGGTAGGAACGGGAATAAACGCGCTGAACGGAGAGCGGCTTCTGGATCCTGATTGCCAAGCTGGATGTCCGGAATTGGCGTTTTCTGCCGTCGGGCGAACGGCGAACGGCGAAAAGTGGGTGGGAAGCGGTCCGGCGGCTTTCGAGATCAGCTATCCGGAAATGGACAGTCCGCGGACGGTCTCCACCGCGTCGGCAAATGCGAGCGGGTGCTCCTGAGGAAGATTGTGCCCTGAGGCTATCGTGCGGTGTTGATGTGGCCCGATGAAGTAGGCTGCCTGATCCGCCGTGCCGCCGGGCTTCAACGGATCACGTTCGCCGTCCAGCGTTACCGCCGGAACCACGATCTTCGGCTTGTTCCGAAGGCGCGCTTCAAGGCCGTCATAGGCCGGGTCACCTGCCGTCAGCCCGAAGTGGAAACGATAGGAATGGATGACGACGTCGACGAAGTCCGGATTGTCGAAAGACGGTGCGGTTCGATCGAACGTGGCATCGTCGAAATGCCAGTTGGGCGACCATTGCTGCCACAGTAGCCGACAAAGTTCGCGGCGATGTGTGGCGAGACCCTCGCGTCCTCGCTCAGTCTGGAAGAAATGCTGATACCACATCACCGATTCCAAAGCGGGCGGGAAAGGATGGCGCATGCGCTCGACGTCGACCACGTCATAGCTGGCAAGCGATACAAGGCCTGTCACTCGTTCGGGCCAGAGAGCCGCCGCAACACAGGAAGCGAGACCTCCCCAGTCGTAGCCGGCGAGGATCGCGCGTTCGATGCCGAGGAAGTCCAGCAGCCCGATCAGGTCCGAGCCCAAAGCAGCCTGCTGCCCGGATCGCATAGTTGCGACGGATCTGAATCGCGTGGGTCCGAAGCCGCGAAGGTAAGGCGTGATCACTCTCGCGCCGGCACCGGCGAGGAGAGGCGCGACCTCCGCATACGCGTTTATATCGTAAGGAAAACCGTGGGAAAGTACGACCGGCCAGCCGTCTGCTGGACCGACCTCCTTATAGGCTATGTGCAGTGCCTCAGTGTGCGCCAGCTTCATGACCAGAATCTCGACGTCGAAGATGTCACTGTCTTCTGCCGCCGCGATTTTGTCGAAGCAACGTTTGCCCATCCAAGGTTTTGCCGCCTTATCGCAGCTCGTGAAGGAACGGCCGCTGCCAAGAACCTCGATTAGGCCCCTGGACCACGGCATTTGGGCGATGGCGACGGCAGCTACTCGAAGTCTGACGTCCGATGCGGGCGTTTGCGGCCGATCAAAGCAGCGTTCTCGTGCGGCAGCCTGGTCTCGAAACGGCGATGTTCCGCCTTAGCATCGTGATCGCCGAGGCGAGCAGCTTGGCCGAGCCAGTGCCGATAGCCCGAGAGGTCGCGCCGATTGAACGCGTTCATAGCAAGGTGCTGTGCGCCCAGAGCGTTGCCAGCGCGATAAGCTCGATATGCAAGACCGCTTTGACTGAAAGGATCGGCAATCCGTCCGACTTTGGCAAAAGTGCTACTCAGCTCGATCATCGCTGTGCTGTCACGTCGAAATGCGAGATGCCACAGGATCGGCATCCGGTGCCCATTCCCCTGATTGTCGCGGATCGCCCAATACCGCGCCCACAGTCGATCTTGCTTGCCCATGCCGCCATCAATGACCTGCTGAACGAATGGCCGCAATCGGGAGCGCCTTATTGATCGTTGAACGTCAAGAAGTGGGCGGGAGCTGCCGTTCCCCTTGTCGGCGCACCGGCGGGTCGGGCACCTGGAACTCTGGGTTTCTGCCTGCGCAGGAGCACGGGTGGGCGGGGCGCGGACTATCTGCCCACCACCGTCATGCTGACGCAGGTCAGCATCCAGACGCGCAACGCCTGCGGCTCAAGCGGTAGCGGCAATGGATCCTGACTTTCGTCAGGATGACGAAGAAGGGAGGCGTACGCGTCCCGGGGCTCTCCACCACAAACGAAAACGGGCGACGAAACCGCCGCCCGTTCGGTCGTTCTTGCCGGAAACGCCCGTGCTTACTTCGGTGCGAGCACCATCAGCATCTGGCGGCCTTCCATGCGCGGATAGGCTTCGACCTTGCCGATCTCGATCACGTCCTGCTGGACGCGCTGGAGCAGCTGCATGCCGAGCTGGCCGTGCGAGAGCTCGCGGCCGCGGAAGCGCAGCGTGACCTTGACCTTGTCGCCCTCGCCCAGGAAGTCGTGGATCTTCTTCATCTTCGTATCATAGTCATGATCGTCGATGTTCGGACGCATCTTGATCTCCTTGATCTCCTGCGTCTTCTGGGTCTTGCGGGCGATGTTCGCCTTCTTCTGCGCCTCGTACTTGAACTTGCCGACGTCCAGGAACTTGGCAACGGGCGGGTCGGCGTTGGGCGACACCTCGACCAAGTCGAGCCCGACCTCCGCGGCCTGCTCGATCGCCTCGCGCGTGTACATCACACCCAGATTCTCGCCGTCCTGGTCGATCACGCGGACCTTGGGCGACTGGATGAATTCGTTGAAACGCGGGCCGTTCATCGGCGGGGGCGCCATCGGACGGCGCATCATGGGCGGACGGATAGGTGTAGCTCCTTCAGGTTGTTCGAGTCTCTATGTAGGGGACGCAGGCGCCCATGAAAAGTTCAGTCGCGCGGAACTCGCCCCGAAAGGAGCCGAATCCCGCCCGAAAGAACCCCTAGCAGCGCGATTTGCCGCGAAACCGCGTCAGTTGCGGCGCAGGTCGGGCGCCACCGCCTCAGCCGTCAGCATCGCCACCGCCTCGTCCAGCGTCAGCATCTGCTGCCCCTGGCTGCCCAGGCGGCGCAGCGCCACGGTGCCTTCCTCGGCCTCGCGCTTGCCCACCACCAGCAGGTTGGGGACCTTGGCCAGCGAATGCTCGCGCACCTTGTAGTTGATCTTCTCGTTGCGCAGGTCGGTCTCGACCCGCAGGCCGGCGGCCTTGAGCTTCTCCACCACCTGCTGCGCATAGTCGTCGGCGTCCGACACGATGGTCGCGACCACCGCCTGCACCGGCGCCAGCCACAGCGGGAAGCGGCCGGCGTGGTGCTCGATCAGGATGCCCAGGAAGCGCTCGAACGTGCCCAGGATCGCGCGGTGGAGCATGACGGGGCGGTGGCGGTTGCCGTCCTCGCCGACATAGCTCGCGTCGAGTCGCTCCGGCAGCACGCGATCCGACTGGATGGTGCCGACCTGCCACGTGCGGCCGATCGCGTCGGTCAGGTGGAACTCGAGCTTGGGCGCATAGAAGGCACCTTCGCCGGGCAGCTCCTCGAAGTTCGCCTTGATCGCGTCCGACAGGTTCGACTCGAGCACCGCGCGGCGCAGCTCGTCCTCGGCTAGGTCCCACATCGCGTCGCTGCCGAAGCGCTTCTCCGGGCGCAGCGCCAGCTTCACGGCGTAATCCTCGAAGCCCAGGTCGCGGTACACGCTGTCCAGCAGTTCGCAGAACTTGCGGACCTCGTCGACCAGCTGGTCCTCGCGCACGAAGATGTGCGCGTCGTCCTGGGTGAACTGGCGCACGCGCATGATGCCGTGCAGCGCGCCGTGCGGCTCGTTGCGGTGGCAGCAGCCGAACTCGGCCATGCGGATGGGCAGATCGCGGTACGACTTGATGCCCTGGCGGAAGATCAGCACGTGGGCCGGGCAGTTCATCGGCTTCAGCGCCATCAGGTCCGCGTCGCCCGAGATCACCGCGCCCTCGTCTTCGGTGTTGGGCACCTCGTCGGGGACGACGAACATGTTTTCGCGATACTTGCCCCAGTGGCCGGACTGCTCCCACTGGCGCGCATCCATCAGCTGCGGTGTCTTGACCTCGTCATAGCCGGCCGCGTCCAGGCGGCGGCGCATGTACGCCTCCAGCTGGCGCCACAGGATATAGCCCTTGGGGTGCCAGAAGACGGAACCCTGCGCCTCGGACTGGAGGTGGAACAGGTCCATCTCCGCGCCGATCTTCCGATGGTCGCGCTTGGCGGCTTCCTCCAGCCGGGTGAGGTGCTGGTCGAGCTGCTTCTTGTTGAGCCAGCCGGTGCCGTAGATGCGGCTCAGCATCGCGTTCTTCTGGTCGCCGCGCCAATAGGCGCCCGAGACGCGCGTCAGCTTGAACGCCTGCGGATCGAGCTTGCCGGTCGATTCCAGGTGCGGCCCGCGGCACATGTCGAGCCAGGCGTCCTCGGCCTTGCCGGCGCGATAGACGGTCAGTTCCTCGCCGTCGGGCAGCTCGGCGGCCCATTCGGCCTTGAACGTCTCGCCCTTTTCGCGCCAGCGCGCGATCAGCGCCTCGCGGGTCCACACCTCGCGGATCAGCGGCTCGTTCCGGGCGATGACGCGGCGCATCTCCTCCTCGATCGCGGGCAGGTCCTCCTCGGTGAAGGGGCGATCCTTGGGGGCGAAGTCGTAGTAGAAGCCGTCGTCCGTCGCCGGGCCGAAGGTGATCTGCGTGCCGGGAAACAGGTTCTGCACCGCTTCGGCCAGCACGTGCGCATAATCGTGGCGGGCGAGCTCCAGCGCGTCGGCCTCGTCCTTGCTCGTTAGCAGCGCGAGCTGCGCGTCGCCCTCGAACGGGCGCTGCAGGTCGCGCAGCTCGCCGTCGACGCGCGCGGCGATGGCTGCCTTGCGCAGACCGGGCCCGATCGCCTGCGCGATGTCCGCGGGGGTAGTCCCCGGCGCTACCTCGCGGACGGAACCGTCGGGCAGCGTGATGCGGAACAGTGCGGACATGGGATCACTTCTCGGCTGGTTGGATGGACCACGGCCAATGTCGTGGCAGGGGTCCTTTAGACAAGTCGCGCGCGTTGGTCACCTATGCGGGTGGAACACGACGGCGCGCGCCCCATATGGGCGCGGTGCGGCCCTCCCGCACCCGAAATTCTCGAACTGCAAGGAACCTCCATGCCCAGCAACGCCAATGCCTTTGCGGCGCAGAGCCCCGAGTCCCCGCTGGCGCCGTTCAGCTTCGAGCGCCGCGATCCCGGCCCGCGCGACGTGGCGATCGACATCCTGTTCTGCGGCGTCTGCCACTCCGACCTCCACACCGCCCGCGGAGAGTGGGAAGGCACGCTCTACCCGTGCGTTCCGGGGCATGAGATCGTCGGCCGGGTGACCGCCGTGGGCAGCGACGTCACCAAGTTCCAGGTCGGCGACATCGCCGGCGTCGGCTGCATGGTCGACAGCTGCGGCGAGTGCCCCTCCTGCCGCGAGGGCGAGGAGCAGTACTGCGAGACGACCGGCTTCGTCGGCACCTACAACGGCCCCGATCCGGTGCTGGGCGGCCACACCTTCGGCGGCTATTCGGACCATATCGTCGTCGACGAGAGCTTCGTGCTGAAGGTCGGCCACCAGGCCGACGACCTGGCGGCTGTCGCGCCGCTGCTGTGTGCGGGCATCACCACCTATTCGCCGCTCAAGCATTGGAAGGTCGGCCCGGGCCAGAAGGTCGGCATCGTCGGTCTCGGCGGCCTCGGCCACATGGGCGTGAAGATCGCTGCGGCGATGGGCGCGGACGTCTATGTGTTCAGCACCTCGCCCAACAAGCGCGATGACGCCAAGCGCCTGGGTGCCAAGGACCTGATCGTGTCCAAGGATGCCGACGCGATGGCCGAGCATGCCGGCAGCTTCGACTTCATCCTGAACACCGTCGCGGCCAGCCACAACCTCGACCAGTTCCTGACGCTGCTGAAGCGCGACGGTACCATGACGCTGGTGGGCGTGCCGGAAGAGCCGCATCCCTCGCCGTCGGTCGGCAACCTGGTGTTCCGCCGCCGCGCGCTTGCCGGCTCGCTGATCGGCGGCATCGCCGAGACCCAGGAGATGCTCGACTTCTGCGCCGAGCATGGCCTGACCGCCGACATCGAGATGATCGACATCCAGGACATCAACACCGCCTATGAGCGGATGGTGAAGAGCGACGTGAAGTACCGCTTCGTGATCGACATGGAGTCGCTCAAGCAGGCGGCGTGATGGAGGAGGGCGGGGTGCCGAGCGCGCCTCGCCCTTGTTCGTGCTTTGGCCCGACAAAGCCGCACGGCTTCACGAATCCGTCTCGGTGAACGCGGCGCCGTTGCAAATGCGCTCGCCGTGCTCCTGAGCGGGCAGGAGCCCAGAACCGCAAGCGCCGCACGCCGTTGTTCTGCTTGGCCCTGGCCCCCTGCCAGCGCAGGGGTGCGGCAGGGTGCAAGACCCACCTCGTCATGCTGACGAAAGTCAGCATCCAGACACGCAGCGCCAGAGGCGCAAGCGGAGCGGCAATGGATCCTGCCGTTCGTCAGGATGACGATGGGGGAGGGGGCGGCGAAGTCCCCTCAACCCGCCCCGAACGGCACCACCATGTTGCCGGCCGCATGGCCGATCGCCGCCCGCCCGAGATAGGGCACCCCTAGTACCCCGGCCCAGCGGGTCATGATCTCGTCCAGCGTCTCGCCGAATTCGCCGTTCTCCGGCACGTCGGTGACCTGGCCCAGCCGGATGCCGGCGAGCCCGTGCAGCTGGGTCGCGTTGCCCACTGTGAACATCATCCGGTCGATGCGGTAGATCGCCTCCGACACCTCCTCGACATAGAGGACATGGTCGGTGAGGTCGGGCAGCCAAGGCGTGCCCACCAGCGCCTCCAGGATGGCGAGGTTGAACGCCGCCGCCGGGCGCCCGTCTAGGTTCGGCTCCAGCACATGGGCATCGCGGTTCACCAGCCAAGCAAGCGCCCGCCCGACCGAGGCGCCGCCATCCGAGCGTCCCACGTCGATCGGCATCGGCCCGTGCACCTGCCGCCCGATCCGCCGCGCATAGAGCGCGCCCAGCAGGAACCCCATGTCGGAATAGCCGAGATAGGCCTTGGCTGCCGCCGCGCGGTTCAGCTGCGGCAGCACCGTGCCGAGGATCCGGTTCGACCCATAGCCGCCGCGCGCGAACCAGATCGCGTCGAAGCCGGGATCGTTGGCGAACTCCAGGAACGCCGCCGCCCGCTGGGCATCGGTGCCGGCGAAATGCCCGGCCTCCAGGAAGCATTGCGGATGCACCACCACGTCGACCTGCGGAAAGGTGATCGCCGCGAACGCCTGCACCCGCGCGGCCGCTTCGGGCGTGATCGCACGGGCGGGGGCGACGATACCGATGCGCATGAACTGCCTTTCGCATGAGCCGGCCTGCCCGCCGGCGACGCGCCAGCGGCTTGCCCCCCGGCCGCCCCGCCGATAGCGCGGGGAAATGGACCACGGCAAATCCTTCTTCCTCGTCGGCATCGGCGGCAGCGGCATGCTCCCGCTCGCGACCATTCTTGCGCGGCGCGGCGCCACCGTCGCCGGCTCCGACCGGGCGCTCGACAATCCGGCGCTCGGCCCCAAGTTCGCGGCCCTGCGTCGGCAGGGGATCGCGCTGTTCCCGCAGGACGGCAGCGGCATCGTGTCGGCCGAGCAGACCGTCGTCGCCTCCGCCGCGGTCGAGGCGACCGTCGCTGACATGGTCGCCGCCGACCGGGTAGGTGCGCCGAGGATGACCCGGCCGCAGCTGCTGGCCGAGCTGTTCAACGCCAGCCCCTTGGGAATCGGCATCGCCGGCACCAGCGGCAAGTCGACCGTGACGGGCATGATCGCCTGGATTCTCCACGCCACCGGCCGCGATCCGACGGTGATGAACGGCGCGGTGATGAAGAATTTCGTGCGCCCCGACGCGCCCTTCGCCAGCGCGCTGGTGGGCGCGGGTGAGGCGTTCGTGAGCGAGGTGGACGAAAGCGACGGCTCGATCGCCTTCTATCGCCCGCGCGTGGCGGTGCTCAACAACGTCAGCCTCGACCACAAGACGCTGGAGGAACTACGCACGCTGTTCGGCGGCTTTGCCGACCGCGCGCAGACGGCGGTGGTGAACGTCGGCGATGCCGAGTCCGCCGCGCTCGCCGCTGCGATCCCGCGCGCCAAGCTGCTGACCCTCGCGGTGGAGGCGGCGGCCGACCTCTCCGCCGAGGCGCTCGCGCCCGAGCCGTTCGGCATCGCCTTCGACCTGGTCTCCGGGGGCGAGCGCCGCCGCGTCCGCCTCGCCGTGCCCGGCCGCCACAATGTCGCCAACGCGCTCGCCGCGATCGGTGCGGCGGTGGCCGCGGGTATCGACCGCGACGAAGCCGCGCAGGCGATCGAGGGCTTCGCCGGCCTCAAGCGCCGCTTCGAGCTGGTGGGGGAGGCGAACGGCGTCGCGGTGCTCGACGACTTCGGCCACAACCCGGACAAGATCGGCGCCACCCTCGACACGCTGCACGACTTTCCCGGCCGGCTGCTGCTGCTGTTCCAGCCGCACGGCTACGGCCCGTTGAAGGTGATGCGCCGCGAGCTGGTGGCGATGTTCTTGGCAAAGCTCGCTCCCGGCGACCGGCTGGTGCTGCCCGATCCGGTCTACCAGGGCGGCACCGTCGCGCGCGAGGTGACCAGCGCCGACATCATCGCCGACCTCTCGGTTGCCGGCGTCGACGCCCGCCACATCCCCGACCGCGCCGCCGCCGCCGCGCATCTGGTGGCGGAGGCGAAGCCCGGCGACCGCATCGTCATCATGGGCGCGCGCGACGACACGCTCAGCCTGCTCGCGGCCGACATGGTGGCGTGGCTGGGGTAACGAACTGAAAAGCGCACTTGTCGAGATGACAAGCTTAGTTGACAGAGTGCGAGGCCACTGTCATGCTTCCTTTACAAACAGGAAGGGAGCCTTGCCATGAATGCGTCGACACCTGCCATGAAGCGCTACAACCGCCGGATGCTCTGGGCATTCGCCGCCTATGTCGTCGCGCTGTTCGCCGCCAACAGCATCGACAACCACTATCATCTGCAGGGCGGAGTGCTGATCGCGCTGTCGGTGGTACCCGCGCTGCCGATCATCGCCGTGGTCGCGATCATCGGCCGCTACCTGGTCGAGGAGCGCGACGAGTATCTGCGCCAGCGTCTGGTGACCTGCATGTTGTTCGGCACCGGGGTGCTGCTCGCCGTCGGCACGGTGTACAATTTCCTGTCGGGCAGCGGCGCGATCGATCCGATGCCGCGGCTGTGGATCTTCCCGGTGTGGGCGATGGGCTGGTTCGCGGCGCAGGCCTTCCTCTGCCTGCGCGACCGTTTTGCGGGCCAGCCGGCATGAAGAACCGGCTGCGCGTGCTGCGCGCCGAGCGCGGCTGGAGCCAGGGCGACCTGGCCGAGCGGCTGGAGGTTTCCCGCCAGAGCGTCAACGCGATCGAGACCGGCCGCTACGACCCCTCGCTCCCGCTCGCCTTCCGCATCGCCGACCTGTTCGAGCTTTCAATCGAGCAGATCTTCGTGAACCCCGCCTTGGAGGCGGGCGAGGAGTGAGCCCGGCTGTGTGATCCAGTGGCAGTTCGTGAGTGGAAAGCGGATCGACTGCTTCTGGATCGTAGCCGAAGGTAAGCCGACTACGCCCGAACGAGCGCGAACCCCTCTTCCGTCCCCACTATGTTGCCCTCATCCCGAAGTTCTCGGGCCAACTCGTTGGTAAGAACCACGCCGCTGACGGTGATCCGCGACCAGTCCGCGTAGTGCTCTTGGACGTTCCAGACTGACCGAAGTATGGCCCCATGCCCGATCTCCTTGCCCTCCGGCGCAAATAGGGCGCTGCCGGCATCAAGATCGGACTGCTTCTTGAACCACCGGCGATTTTCGTCGCTCTCCACGATCCAAACCGCGCCTGCTTTCTGACCTTGGAATGCGGGTTCGAAGATGATCGAGATTTCCGTCCGGGCGTTCTGCGCGACGGGAGGGCGGTTCGCAATGGCAGGTGTTGAGCCGGTGGAACGACCAACTTTCTCTGCCCATTCTATGGTTGTAATGGCCAAGAGCCCGATCACTAGGCACGCGAACATCAACTTCTCTAGCGAGGGCCCGAGCTCGATCACTCTCCAATATGAGGCGGCCAGCGCGAAGGTGACCAGAAGGCTCGCCAATCCTATCGCTCGCCGAGCCGAACCCATACTCCGCCCCTTCATGTCGGTTGCCGCACTATGAGCTAGCTGAATCAACGCCCGCAAGTGGGCGGTAGCTGCCGTTCCTGCCCTTCGCACCGTCATCCCGGCGAAGGCCGGGATCCATGTCGCGGCGCGCGCCTGTGGCCGGATGGATCCCGGCCTTCGCCGGGATGACGAGGGGCGAGAAGTGGGTGGCTGCGCTTCTCGACGGCGGTTGGAACCAGGCAGGTCGAATATGCGCGGCTTGCGGCCGGGCAGCGTCGTCGATCCTCTCACCCCTTCCGCCCGCAAGGGCTGTCCTACGACCCTCCCGCCGTGGCATGGGGTGGCGATGGCACGTCCCGCATCTTCCGCCGCTTCCCGGCCGCCACGCTGTGCGCGTCCGAACCCGTCCGGAACAAAGCGCGTTCGAGCCTCAACTTCCTCAACTTCCGCGGTGCACCATGACTGACGCTTCCCCGGCCGAGCGCCCGCTCGCCTTTCACCACACGCCGGGGAAGGGACCGACGATCGTGTTCCTGCCGGGCTATGCGTCCGACATGACCGGCAGCAAGGCGCTGGCGATCGAGGCCTGGGCCAAGGCCGAGGGGCGGGCGTTCGTCCGCTTCGACTATGGCGGCTGCGGGCAGAGCCCCGGCGCGTTCGAGGAGCAGACGCTGACGCTGTGGCGCGACGATGCGCTCGCCATCATCGACTATGCGGTCGAAGGCCCGGTGGTGCTGGTCGGATCGTCGATGGGCGGGTGGATCATGCTGCTCGCCGCGGGCGACCGGCCGGAGCGGGTGGTGGGCCTCGTCGGCATCGCGCCGGCGCCGGACTTCACCGACTGGGGCTTCACGCCCGAAGAGAAGATGACGATGCTGACGCAGGGACGGCTGGAGAAGCCGTCGCCCTATTCGGAGCAGCCCACCGTCACCACCCGCGCCTTCTGGAGCTCGGGCGAGGCCAATCGGCTGATGCACGGCACGATCCCGATCGACCTGCCGGTGCGGCTGATCCAGGGGCAGGCGGATACCGACGTGCCCTATGCGCGCACTCTCTACCTCGCCGGGCTGCTGCGTTCAGCCGACGTGCAGACGCTGCTCGTCAAGGATGGCGACCACCGCCTGTCCCGGCCGCAGGACATCGCCCTGATCCTGCGCGCGATCGAAGATTTGATCCCCGCCTGATGCTCCTGCCGCTGCTGCTCCTCGCCCAGACCGCACCCGCTGCCGCTCCGGCCGCGGGTCCGCCCACGCCCCGGCGCGGGGATCGCTATGCCGAATGCATCGACCAGGCGCGGCGCGATCCGGCAGCGGCCGTGCGCGGCGCCACGGCGTGGCAGCAGGCCGGCGGCGGCTTCCTCGCGCAGCAGTGCCTGGGAATCGCCCACACGACGCAGCGGCGCTGGGACGCGGCGGCGGCAGCGTTCGAGGCCGCGGCGCGCACGGCGGAGGCGGCCCGGGACGCGCGCTCGGGAAGCTTCTGGGCGCAGGCCGGCAATGCCTGGCTGGCGGCAGGCGACCCGGCAAAGGCGCAGGCGGCACTCGACGCCGCGCTGATCGGCGGCACGCTGGACGGGCTCGACCTGGGGGAGGCGCATCTCGACCGTGCGCGCACACTGGTGGCGGCGGGCCGGCAGGGCGAGGCGCGCGCCGATCTCGACCGTGCGCTCGCGCTGGCGGGCGACGATCCGCTTGCCTGGCTGCTGTCGGCGACGCTGGCGCGGCGCACCGGCGACCTGCTGCGCGCGCGCAAGGACATCGGCCGCGCGCTGGCGCTTTCGCCGGACGACGCCTCGGTCCAGCTGGAGGCGGGCAACATCGCCGCGGTGGAAGGCAATGAGACGGCGGCGCGCAACGCCTGGGAGGCAGCGGTGCGGGTCGCGCCCGGCACCGGCCCCGCCCAGGCGGCGGCCGATGCCCTGGCGGCCCTGGGTGGCGGCGCTCAGTCGAGGTAGAAATCGACCGTGGTGACGACGCGGACCTTCTTGAAGGGCGTGTCGGCGACGCCATAGCCCGCCTGCTCGCCGTCGCGTGCCTCGACCGAGAAATAGCCCTGGGTCGCGCTCTTGATGCCGCCGACGCCGGTGTCGCTGTCCTTGGCGAACTGCTCGGCGGCGGCGCGCGCGTCGCGGGTCGCCTCGGCCACCATCGCGGGCTTGATGTCGTTGAGCCTGGTGAAGCTGTAGCTGATGCCCGAGCCTTCCTGGAGGACGACGCCCTGGCGCACGAGGTCGAACTGCCGGGCGACCGCCCGACGGGCGCGGGCGATGTCGGTGGTGCGCAGTTGCAGCCGCTGGCTGACCGTCACCGTCTGCACGCCGTTCATATAGGTCTGGCTGACGCCCGCGCCGGCGGGGGCGAGTGCCTCGGCGGGGAAGCCGAGGCTTGCGAAGAAGCGGCGGATGCTTTGGGTGTCGCGGTCGATGTCCGCCTGCACCTCGGCGAGGTCGAGGCCCTGCTTGGAATAGTTGAGCGTCCACACCGCCAGGTCGGCGGTGACGTTGCGCTCGGCGAGGCCGCGGACCGTCACCGACCGATCGGCATGGTGGGCGCGCACCAGCCCGTTGCCGAGCAGATAGCCGCCCAGGATCATGCCCAATGCCAGGATTGCCGCTGCGACGAGCAGCGCCGTGCTGCGATCCTTGGTGCTGCCGGTTTCCATTGCGGGTTCCTCCCCCATATAGCCGGAGCCTATCGTGCCGGTGGCACGATGAACAACTGCTGATGACGAACGGGAAGCCCCTGCCATGAAGTATCTGCACACCATGATCCGCGTGACCGACCCGGAGGCGACGATCCGCTTCTTCAACGTGCTGGGGCTCACCGAAACCCGCCGCATCGAGAACGAGCAGGGCCGCTTCACGCTGATCTTCCTGGCCGCCGACGAGGACAGCAACGGCCCGGGCAAGCGTGCCGAGGCGGAAGTGGAACTCACCTACAACTGGGATCCGGAGGACTATGGCGAGGGCCGCAACTTCGGCCACCTCGCCTACCGCGTCGAGAACGTCTACGAGACCTGCCAGCGGCTGATGGACGCGGGCGTGACGATCAACCGCCCGCCGCGCGACGGCAACATGGCCTTCATCCGCACCCCCGACAACATCTCGATCGAGCTGCTGCAGGCGGGCGACCCGCTGCCGCCGGCCGAGCCCTGGGCGTCGATGCCGAACACGGGCCGCTGGTAATGGCCGCGGCGGCGCCTGCGCTCGAGGTCGTCCGGCTGCCGGCGCTGTCGGACAACTACGTCTGGCTGCTCCACGATCCCGCTTCTGGCGAGACGGTGGTGGTCGACCCGGCGGAGGCGCCGCCGGTGCTCGACGCGCTCGCGGAGCGTGGGTGGAGCCTCACCGCGATCTGGAACACCCACTGGCATGGCGACCACACCGGCGGGAATGCCGGGCTGAAGGAAGCGATGGGCGTGCCGGTGTTCGCGCCGGCGGCGGAGGCGGCGAAGATCCCGACGCTCGACCACGGACTTGCCGAGGGCGATACGGTTCGCATCGGCGAGCATGGTGCGACGGTGCTGGAGGTGCCGGCGCATACCGCCGGGCACATCGCCTTCCACTTCGCCGACGATGCGCTGCTGTTCAGCGGCGACATGCTGTTTGCGATGGGGGCGGGGCGGCTGTTCGAGGGGACGGCGGCGCAGATGTATGCCGCCATGCGCCGGTTCGAGGCGCTGCCGGACGCGACCCAGGTGTTCTGCGGCCACGAATATACTCAGTCGAACGGCGGCTATGCGCTGGCGGCGGAGCCGGGCAACGCCGCGATCGCCGAGCGGATGGTCGAGGTCGACCGGCTGCGGGCTGCCGGCGAGCCCACGGTACCGACGACGATCGGCCTGGAGCGCGCAACCAATCCCTTCCTGCGTGCGTCCTCGCCAGAGGAGCTTGCCGCACGCCGGCAGGCGAAGGACAGTTTCCGCGGATAGCGCGCCGGAGACTCGCGCCAGGGTGGAGAGGAGACAGGGCATGAGCCGTTGGACGTTGATGCTGGCAGCGACGGTGCTGCTGGGAGGCTGCGCCACCGCCGCCGACGAGGCGAAGCGCCAGGCTGCGGACGAGCGGGAGCTGGCGGAGACGCTGGAGGGCTATACCCCCGGCCGCACGCTCGACTGCATCGATGCGACCTTTGCCGGGGGGCCGCAACTGGTGGGCGACTCGCTGGTCTATCGGCCCACCGGGGGCACCCTGTACCGGAACGTGGTGGCGCCCAATTGTCCCGGATTTCGCGGCGACCAGATCGTGGTGGCCGAGCTCTATGGCTCGCGCATCTGCCGCAACGACCGCTTCCGGCTGGTGCAGCGGGGCGGAGGGAGCATCCCGTCCGGCTATTGCCGGTTCGGCCCGTTCGTCGAGTATAAGAAGGACCGCTGAGCGCCGGTCCGCCGGGGAGGCGGACCGGCACCCGCTTACAGCACGTAGCGGCTGAGATCGGTGTTGCGGGCGACACCGGCGAGCTGCTTCTCCACATAGGCGGCATCGACCACCAGCGTTTCGCCGCGACGATCCTCGGCGTCGAAGCTCACCTCCTCCAGCAGCTTTTCCATAACCGTCTGGAGGCGGCGGGCGCCGATGTTCTCGACCTCGCCGTTCACTTCGGCGGCGATGCGGGCGATCGCGCGGATCGCGTCGGGGGTGAAGTCCACCGTGACGCCTTCGGTCTCGATCAGCGCCTTGTACTGCTGCGGCAACGACGCCTTGGTGTCCGACAGGATCGCGACGAAATCGTCCTCGGTGAGCCCCTTCAGCTCCACCCGGATCGGTAGGCGGCCCTGGAGCTCGGGCAGGAGGTCGCTCGGCTTGGCGACATGGAACGCGCCCGAGGCGATGAAGAGGATGTGGTCGGTCTTCATCGGGCCGTACTTGGTGGCGACCGTCGTGCCCTCGATCAGCGGCAGGAGGTCGCGCTGCACGCCCTCACGGCTGACGGAGCCGCCGCGCACGTCCGAGACCGCGATCTTGTCGATCTCGTCCAGGAAGACGATGCCGTTCGCCTCCGCATCCGCCAGCGCGGTGCGGCTGACCTCGTCCTGGTCGAGGCGCTTGTCGGCCTCTTCCTCGACGAGCTTTTCCCAGGCGGCGGGGACGGTCAGCTTGCGGCGCTTCATCTGGCCGCCGCCGAACGCCTTGCCCATCATCTCCGACAGGTTGATCATCTGCGGTGCGCCGCCGGGGATCTCGAACGGCATCGAGGGCTGTGCCTCCAGCTCGATCTCGATCTCCTTGTCGTTCAAATGGCCGTCGGCCATGCGCTGGCGGAACGCCTCGCGCGTGGCCTCGCTGGCGCCCTTGCCGGTGAGGGCGTCGAGCAAGCGGGCCATAGCGGCTTCCTCGGCCTTGTCCTTGACGGCCAGGCGGCGGCGTTCCTTTTCGAGCCGGATCGCTTCCTCGACCAGGTCGCGGGCGATCTGCTCGACGTCGCGGCCGACATAGCCGACCTCGGTGAACTTGGTCGCCTCTACCTTCACGAAGGGAGCGTCGGCGAGCTTGGCCAGGCGGCGGCTGATCTCGGTCTTGCCGCAGCCGGTCGGGCCGATCATCAGGATGTTCTTGGGACTGACCTCGTCGCGCAGCTCGGGGGCGAGCTGCTGGCGGCGCCAGCGGTTGCGCAGCGCGACCGCGACCGCGCGCTTGGCGTCCTTCTGCCCGATGATGTGCGCGTCGAGCGCGGCGACGATCGCCTTGGGGGTGAGAGTGTCGTTCATGGGTTCGCTTCTCAAGCCGCCACCCTCCAGCGGAGGGCGGGGTGGGGATGTTCGTAAGGCAGCGCGCGGTCAGGCCGTGGGCAGGCTTTCCACGGTCAGCCGGTCGTTGGTGTAGACGCACAGCTCGCCGGCGATTTTCATCGCCTTGCGGCAGACGGTCTCGGCATCCTGCTCATATTCGTCCAGCGCGCGGGCGGCGGCGAGGGCGAAGTTGCCGCCCGAACCGATCGCGGCGATGCCGCCTTCCGGCTCCAGCACGTCGCCGTTGCCCGTCACCACCAAGGTCACTTCCTTGTCGGCGACGATCAGCATCGCCTCCAGGTTGCGCAGGAACTTGTCGGTGCGCCAGTCCTTGGCGAGCTCCACCGCCGCGCGCAGCAGCTGGCCCTGGTGCCGCTCGAGCTTGGCTTCGAGCCGCTCGAACAGGGTGAAGGCGTCGGCGGTCGCGCCGGCGAAGCCCGCGATCACGCTGCCGTCGCCCAGCGGGCGCACCTTGCGGGCGTTGGGCTTCATCACCGTCGGTCCCTGGGAGACCTGGCCATCGCCTGCGATGACGACGCGGCCGTTCTTGCGCACGGAAAGGATTGTGGTGCCGTGCCACACCATGTCGTTGCTCATGGGCGGCATGTGGGGACCGGGGTGCGGGGTTGCAATCGGGCCGGGTGGAGATCGTTTCGGGAGCGCTTTGGTCGTGCTGCGGTGCGGAAGGTTAGGCTAAGGTTAGGCCAAGAACGGGGCGTGTCTTCGGCCGGAAGAGGCGCAAGAGCCGCAGCGGTGGCGCGTGGTACCCTGGGCCCCGGCCTTCGCCGGGGTACGAAGAAGGGAAGACGCTTCCACCCGGGTACCCCGGCCTCCGCCGGGGTACGGGGGTCGGATCGGGGCGGGTCAGCGTTCCACCCCCTTGGCCTTTCCCCAGGCGCGGGCGGCGGTGTAGCCCAGGTAGCCGGTGCCGAAGAGGGCGTAGAGCTCTTCCGGAATGCCGCGCAGATAGGCGGTCATGCCGCGGGCGACCGCTTCGGCGAGGTCGGGGCGGAAGGCCGAGAGGATGCCCATCGGGATCGACCACAGCAGCAGCGCGTACATGACGTAGAGGAAGCTGGGCCGGGCGCGGCTGGTCCAGGGGTCGTCGGACTGCGCCTCCGCGACGATGGCGGAGAGCTGGATGCGGGTCGCCTCCAGCTCGCGCAGGTTTTCCAGCTTCAGCAGCTCCAGCTTGGCCGCGTCGCGCGCCTTGGCGTCGGGAATGATGCGGTCGAGCAGCCCCGCGATCGGGCCGACTACGCCGTCGATGATGCTCATGTGCCTGTCCTTTCGAGTGTCGGACGGTGGAAGTTGAGGAAGTTGAGGCGCGATCAGCCGAGCCGGTTGGCGAGCCAGCCGTAGAGGAACGCCTCATTTGCCGGACGCTGCTCCGCGAGGTCGAGGTAGCGGGCGCCCTGGAGCGCGTCGCAGGCCTTCACCAGCACCGCTTCGCCGAGCGTCCCGCGGCTGGCGAGAAAGGCGTCCAGGGCAGCCAGCGTCGCCGGGCCGATCGCGCCGTCCACGCGCAGATCGGCATAGTCGGTGGCGCCGCGGTTGAGTGCGTTCAGCGCGCGCTGGAGGAAGCCCGTCGCCACCTTCGGCCCCATGTTGATGCCGGTGTCGAAGAGTTCGGCGGCGAGGTCGGGCGCGCGGGCGGCGACGTCGGCGAAGCGCGGGCGCTCCCAATAGAGGCGGCGGTAGAGGTCGGCGGCGACACTGCGCGGCAGCGTGCGCATCGGCCCGTCATAGCCGTTGCGGCGCGCCACCGCCTCCGTCAGCCCCCAGCGGGTCGGCCCGCCGCGATCGGCCGGGTGGTCCACGAACCCGCCCTCGCGCGCGATCACTTCGTCAATCAACGTTTCGATGGTCATCACATCCTCCTGTGCAAGCAGGATGATGAACCATATGGGTTCGAATTAGGAAAGCTTGTCGGCTCGATCTGGATCGGCGGTTTGCCTCTAAAGGAAAGGTGCAGGGGCACCTTGACGAATCAACTACATCTGTAGTCAATGGTGGCGGCTCGGTACACGTTCCGCATCGGAGCGGTGGGGCTGCACGGAGGGGATGCCATGTTGCGAGCGTCAAATGCGTTGGGACGGGCCCTGCTGTCGGCGATGTCCTTGCTCATGGCCCCGGCCGGCGCCTGGGCTCGTGAGGATGCCGCGACGCCGGGATTGCCGGAAACGGGCGAGATCACCCTCTATCAGTCGCCGGACCGCGTCCTCGTCATGATGCGGGTCGCCGATGGGGATCTGATCCCGATGGTCTTCGATACGGGTTCGGACGGCGCCACGATCGAGCAGAATCTGGCCAAGCGCCTTCGGATGAAGAAGATCGGCCAGGTCCAGGCGCTCGACGGGACCACGGGCAAGACCGAGCTGCTGCCCCAGGTCTCGATCCCCGATGCCACAGTCGGCGGGCTGAAGGTGGGGGCGATCGAAGCGGCAGCATTCGCCTATGATCGCAACGACGCGATGGGGATCCTCTCGTCCGAGATGTTCACCCGGAGCCTGTTGTACCTGGACCTTGCCAACGATCGCGCGCTTCTCGTGCCGCGCATGAATACGCCGGCCTCTGCGGGAGCGCCCACGGACTATGTGGAGGGGATCCCCACGGTGCCGATCGTCCTGCCCGACGGCAGCACGCTGCCGGCGCATTTCGACACCGGCTACAACGCCGCGCTGAGCCTGCCCACGTCGATGATGAACAAGGTGCCGCTGTTCGAACCGGCGAAGATCGTCGGCAGCTTCAAGTCGATCAACACCGAAGGCCCGGTCTACGGCGGCCGGGTCCGCGGGACGATCAAGATCGGCCCGGTGACGCTGGAAAACCCGGACGTGTCTTTCCTGGGCGATCTGGCGAACATCGGCTTGCCGATCATCCGCCAGGTCACGCTGGTGATCGATGCGGCGGCGGACCGCGCCTGGGTTCTCCCGGCCGGTGCGACGCCCGGGCCGGCGCAGTAGGGACAGCCGGCGGAGCGAAGAACGACAAGCGGGTCGGGATGCGCTAGGCGGTGCTTCCACACATCGCCAGGGAGGCGGCCATGCAGATTGCGGTTCTGACGTTCGACGGGTTCAACGAACTGGATTCGTTCGTCGCGGCCGCGATCCTGAACCGGATGAAGGCACAGGGCTGGGCGGCGCACATCACCTGCCCGACCGAGCAGGTCACGTCCATGAACGGGGTCACCATCCAGCGCCAGAAGCCGCTGGCGTTCGCGGCCGAAGCGGACGCGGTTCTGATCGGCAGCGGCATCCGCACGCGCGAGATCGCCGCGGACGCCGACCTGGTCGGCCAGATCCGGCTAGACCCGGCGCGCCAGCTCATCGGCGCGCAATGCTCGGGGACGCTGCTGCTCGCCAAGCTGGGGCTGGTCGGCGACCTGCCGGCGTGCACCGACCTCACCACCAAGTCCTGGGTGATCGAGGCCGGGGTGCGGGTGATCGACGCACCGTTCGTGGCGCATGGCAATGTGGCGACGGCGGGCGGGTGCCTCGCCTCGCAATATCTCGCCGCCTGGATGATCGCGCGCGGGGCGTCGCTGGGTCATGCGGAGGCGGCGATCCACTATGTCGCGCCGGTGGGCGAGAAGGCGCCCTATGTGGAGCGTGCGCTGGCGGTGGTGGCGCCGTTCGTGGACGCGGCGCCGGCGGCCGTCGCGGCCTGACCCGGCTTTACGCGAACCAGGTCACCACCAGCGTCACCGTGCACAGGAAGGTGACGAGCGTGGTCGCCCAGCCGAGGAAGTTGGTCCAGCGGCCGTTGGTGCGCGCGCCCACCACCGTGCGGCTGTTGGTGAGCAGCATCATCAGCAGCAGGAGCGGGGGCACGGAGAAGCCCTGGACGACGCCCGACCAGACCAGCATCTTCATCGGATTGAGGCCGAGGAAGTTCATCGCGACGGCAAGGGCCGTGACGATGCCGATGATCGCGTAGAAGAGCTTGTTGTGGCTGGGCGCGTCGTGGAGGCTGCCCTCACGCCCGATGCCCTGCACCACGTCATAGGCGGCGCCCGTGGTCATGATCGGCACCGCCAGGAAGCCGACGCCGACGACGCCCGCGGCGAAGAGGTACTTCGCGCCCTCGCCCGCGAGCGGCTCCAGCGCGGCGGCGGCCTGGGCGGCGCTGTCGATCTCGGTCTGGCCGGCGGGATGCAGGGTGAGGCCGGTCGACAGGATGATGAAATAGAGGATCAGGTTGGAGAAGATCATCCCGATCAGCACGTCGTGGCTGGTCCGCTTCATCTCCCGCCGGGTCGCGCCCTTGCGCTGCCACAGGCGCCGGCGGCCGATCGCGATCTGCTCCTCCACCTCCTGGTTCGACTGCCAGGTGTAGACATAGGCCGACAGCGAGGTGCCGATGCAGGCGACCACCAGCGCGACGAATTCGGAGCTGAATGTGATGCTGGGCAGGAAGGTCGCGCGCAGGATCTCCAGCGGATCGGGCCGCGCGAGGATGGCGGCGGCTACATAGGCGAATAGGACCAGCGCCAGCCAGCGGAAGACCCGGCGGATCAGCGTGTAGGAGCCGAAATACTGGACGGCGAAGATGACGAGGGCGGTGCCCACGACGATGAGCGGCACGGGGACGGGCACGAGCAGGTTGAGCGCGGCGCCGATGCCGCCTAGGTCCGCCGCCGCCTCGATGATGTTGCCCAGGAAGGCGAGCGTCACCATCGGGTAGAGCACCCAGCGCGGGAACTGGTCGCGGATGCAGGCGAACAGCCCCTTGCCATAGACCTGGCCGATCTTCGCCGACAGATAGGTGACGACGTACATCATCGGCAGCAGGACCGGGGCGATCCAGAGGAAGCCCAGGCCGAAGCGCGCGCCGGCACTGGCATAGGTGCCAATGGCGGAGGGGTCGTCGTCCGCGGCCCCCGTCACCACCCCGGCGCCGACCAGCTTCATCATACCCGCGGGGGGCGGAGGCGCATGGACCTGGGTATCGGCCTCGAGCGGCTCGCGGATGGGGTCGATCACCTTCGCCTCGTCTGTGTCTGGCGAGCGTCAACCGTTCAGCACGGTCGGGGTTCACCGCAGGAGGCGAGAAAGGCACCGGGATCGGAGGGACGCTCCGATCCCGGCGGTGGGCATCAGCCGCGCGGCTTCAGCATGCCATGCATGCCGAGCCAATTGGAGAAGGCGGTGAACCAGCCGGTGCTGGTGGTGCTCTTCTGGTACATGCCGAAGCCGTGGCCCCCCTGTTCATAGAGGTGGAACTCGACGGGGCGCTTGGCGGCCTTCCAGCTTTCGATCAGGCCGAAGCCGCTGTTGGCGAAGAAAGGATCGTCGGCGGCGAGCGCCACGAACATCGGCGGCGCGTCGGCAGGGACGGTCACTTCCGACAGCGGGCCGTAGATGAGGCCGATGAAGGCGGGTTTGGTTTCCTGCGCCGTGAGGGTGGTGGCGAGGGTGAGCATCGCACCGGCGGAGAAGCCGACCATGCCGACGCGGTCGCGGTCGATGCGCCATTCGGGCGCGCGCGCGCGGATCAGCGCGAAGGCGGCGCGGGCATCGGCGATCTGCGGGGCGAGGGCGGCCATCGCGTCCGCGGGGTTCGGCCGGGGCGGGCGCGCCGCGGTGGCCGAGAACATCTCCGCCATCGAGCGCTCGAACGCAGGCATGTCCGCCGGCGTCTGGTTGAGGCGATATTTCAGGACGAAGGCAGCGACGCCCTGGGCGGCAAGCGCGCGGGCGACGTCCCAGCCCTCGTTCTCCATCGACAGGGTGCGGAAGCCGCCGCCCGGGGTCACGATCACGGCAGCACCGGTCGCCTTCGCCGGATCGGGGAGGAAGGGGGTGAGCGTCGCCTCCGTCACGTTGCGGGCGAAGACGCTGTTGTACTGGCTGTGCCAGGATTCCTTGGCCTTGGCGCCGGGCAGCGGGCCGGTCTTGAGCGGGATCGCATCGGGCTGCGCCGGGATGGGGATCGGGGTCATCCGGTCCTCCTGCGCCTGGGCCGGCGCCGCGAGCAGGCAGGCGGCGGCGAGCGCCACCGCGGCCGGTCGCAGGTACGCACGGCCGATGGCGCGCGCCCAATGGGTGTTCCTCGTTGTCGTCATGGTATCCCTCTCCCTGTTATGGACGTGCGATCAAGCTTTCGTCCGGGCGGGACAGGTCAGCGTTGCATCGGGAGAAGAACAGCGGTGCTGCCGGAACTCTGATGCGAAACTCAGTTGTTTATTGTGGATGTTGGGATTTACTCTCAACTTCCACGAACTTGCCTGTACTCGCCCGGATTCGCTCCTGAACTTGTCCCGGGCATCGTACAGGCAAGGCGAGGGATGCCAAGTCGCGGGCGGTTCCTTTTGTCGAACCGCCCGTGAGGCCGTGGGCGTCAGGCGCCGGGGACGGGAAGCGGCTGGACGGCGTCCGCCTCGAAGCTGCCGATCGGGTAGGCGCAATAGTCGGCGGCGTAATAGGCGCTGGGGCGGTGGTTGCCCGAAGCGCCGAGCCCGCCGAACGGCATGTTGGCGGCGGCGCCCGTCGTGGGCCGGTTGCGGTTGACGATGCCCGCGCGCGACGCGTCGAGGAACGCCTGCCACTGCGCAGGGTCGCTGCTGACGAGGCCGGCGGAGAGGCCGAAGGCGGTGGCGTTGGCGGCGGTGATCGCGGCCTGGAAATCGGGAACGCGGGTGACCTGGAGCACGGGCGCGAACACCTCCGCATCGGGCACCGGGACGCCGGTCACGTCGAGGATCGAAGAGGTGACAAAGGCGTCGCTGCGCCCCGCGACGCGTTCGAACGGGCGGATCGTGCGCGCGCCGGCGGCGACGAGGCGATCGACCGCGGCATGCGCGCCGCTGGCGGCGGCGGCGGAGACCAGCGGGCCCATGAAGGCGTCGCCTTCCTCGTCCCAGGCGGCGATGCGGATGCGGGCGGTGAGCGCGTCGAGCGCGTCGACGATGGCGTCGCCCATCGCGCCCTGCGGCACGATCAGCCGGCGGGCGCAGGAGCAGCGCTGGCCGGTGGTGACAAAGGCCGAGTGGACGATGATCGAGGCGGCTTCCTCGGGCGAATCCCAGACGATCAGCGGGTTGTTGCCGCCGAGCTCGAGCGCGAGGATGAGGTGCGGGCGGTCGATGGTCGCCCGCTTGAGCGCGGCGCCGGCCCCGGCCGAGCCGGTGAACAAGAGCCCGTCGATGTCGCAGGCGACCAGCGCCTCGCCGGTCTCGCGCGCGCCCTGGACGCAGTTGAGCACGCCCGCGGGCAGCCCGGTCTTTTCCCACAGCGCGACCATGTGCGCGCCGACGGCGGGGGTGACCTCGGACGGCTTGAACACGATCGTGTTGCCGGCGAGCAGGGCGGGGACGATGTGGCCGTTGGGGAGATGGCCGGGGAAGTTGTACGGCCCGAGCACGGCCATGACGCCATGGGCACGGTGGCGCAGCACGGCGCGACCGAAGGCGGTTTCGCTCGCGCGCTCGCCGGCGCGCTCGGCCTGGGCGGCGATCGAGACGGCGACCTTGCCGATCATCGAGCCGACCTCTGCGCGGGTTTCCCACAGCAGCTTGCCGGTCTCGCGCGAGAGGAGCGCGGCGAACGCCTCGCGATCCGCCTCCAGCACCTCGGCATAGCGGCGGACGACGGCGATGCGGTCCTCCAGGGGCGTGTTGCGCCAGGCCGGGAGCGCGGCGCGGGCGCGGGCGACGGCGGCTTCGCACTCCGCGGGGGTTGCGGCGGCGCCTTCCCAGACGGTGGCACCGGAGGCGGGATCGATCGAGCGGAACAGGGTCATGGGGCACTCATCCGGATCAGGTCGCCTTCTCGCAGGCGGAGCGCGTCGGCGGTGGCAGGGGCGATCACCAGCGCGGCGCCATCGGCACGCGCGGGCGCGCGGGCGGCGCGGAAATCGACGACGGCGGCGGTGGAGAGCAGCGCGGGCGCCGCATCCGCCACCTCGCCGACCGCCAGGCGGAAGGTCCGGCCGCTGCGCACGGTCGCCAGCGTGTCGCGCGCGCAGGTGACGGTCGGGCCGCCGTCGAAGATGTCGACCAGCCCGGAACGCTCGAAGCCCTCCCGCTCCAGCAGCGCCAGCGCCGCTTCGCCGTCGCGGTGGACGCGGCCGATGGCGTCGGAGGCGGCGCGGTCGATCAACTCGACATAGATGGGGTGGCGGGGCGCCAGGTCCAGGATGAACTGGCCATCGGTGGCGGTGACCATATGGTCGGCCTGTTCAAAGGGTAGGCGGTAGAATTTGCTCGAGACCCCCTCCCAGAAGGGCGAGGTGTCGTCGGCGTCGAACCAGCCGCGCAGTTCCGCCATCACCGTGTGCGAGAAGCGGATCGGTTCGGCGCCGATCAGCATGTAGCGGGCGCGCGCGAGCAGACTGCCGGCGCCGTCGCCGCGCAGCCGCGGGTGGACGAACAGCGAGCCGACCTCGGTCCAGCCGCCGCATTCGTTGACCAGCACCAGCGCCTGGTGATCGAAGCGGGTGCGGGCCGCCGGCGAATATTGGGCGAGGGTGACGATGCGGAAGGAGAAGTGCGGGCGGGTGAGCCCCACGGCCGCGCGCACCCCAGCGACGCCGAGCACCTCGCCCGTGTCGCTTTCCTCCAGCATCAGCGTGTACCAGGCCTCTGCCGGGGCGACGGTGCCGGCGAAGCTCTCCTCCGCCAGCGCCAGTCGTTCGGCGAGCACGTCGTCATTTTCGGGCAGGCTGGTGAAGCCGCGGCCGGACAGGACCGCGAGTTCCTTCAACGCAATCAAATCCGCCGGTCCGGCGGGTCGTACCACCAGCATCAGGCCGCCTGTGCCACCTGTGCTCGGACGGTCTCGCAGGCAAGCGCGAGCCGGGTCACCGCCTCCGCCGCCTCTTCATGGCTGAGGGTGAGCGGGGGCAGCAGGCGCACGCAATTTTCGCCGCCGCCGGCGACCAGCAGGCCGTGGTCGCGCGCAATCCCCATGAACTCGCGGTTGTTGGGGATCATGCGCAGGCCGATCAGCAGGCCCTTGCCGCGCACGTCCTGGATCACGTCCGGATAGCGGGCGGCGAGGTCGACCAGCTGGCGCCGCAGATCCTCGGCCACATCGCGGGCGTGGGCGAGGGTGTCGGGATGGGAAATCTCGTCGAATGCGGCGAGCGCGACGGCCATGGCGAGCGGGCTGCCGCCGAAGGTGGTGCCGTGGACCCCGGCGACCATGCCGCTGGCGGCGTCTGCGATGGCGAGGCAGGCAGCGACGGGATAGCCGCCGCCAAGCGCCTTTGCGACGCACATGATGTCGGGCTCGGCACCCTCGAACCACTGGTGCGCGAACAGGCGGCCGGTGCGACCCATACCGCTCTGCACCTCGTCATAGATGAGGAGGACACCGTGCGCGGTGCACAGGCGGCGCAGCTCGGTGAGCCATTCGCCGGTGAGCGCGCGGGCGCCACCTTCGCCCTGCACGGGCTCCACGATCACGGCGGCGGTGGTGGGGCGGGCGATCGCTTCGGCCAGACCGGCTGCGTCGTCGAGGGTGAGCTGGACATAGCCCGGCAGGCGCGGGCCGAAGCCTTCCGTGTAGGACGGGTTTCCGGCGGCGTTGATCGCGCCATAGGTGCGGCCGTGGAAGGAGCCGGCGAAACCGATCACGTCGATCCGCTCCGGCGCGCCCTTGGCATAGTGATAGCGGCGCGCGGTCTTGAGCGCGCATTCGACGCTTTCGGTGCCGGTGCTGGCGAAGAAGACCACGTCGGCGAAGGTGGCGGCGGTCAGCCGCTCCGCGAGCGCTTCCTGGCCGGGCACGCGAAAGATGTTGGAGACGTGCCAGAGCGTGTTCGCCTGCTCGGTGAGCGCGGCGACGAGCTTGGGGTGGGCGTGGCCGAGCGCGTTGGTGGCGATGCCGGCGACGCAGTCGAGATACTGGCGACCCTCGGTATCCCACAGCCAGGCGCCCTGGCCGCGCGCGACCGAAAGCGGTGCGCGATTATAGACGCCCATGAGGTGGTCGGTCATGCCCTGTCTCCTTGAACGGGATCGTGGAAGTCCACCCGGCCGACGGGCACGGGGGCGAGGAGGCGCTGGACGGCGCCGGAAAGACTGCGCACGGGTTCCGGCACCAGTTCGGTGTACCAGGCGGCGTTGGAGGGCCCGATGCCGTGTTCGGCGCTGAAGCTGCCGCCATATTCCCCAACCACCGCGCGGAAGACGGTGGCGCGGGCGGCCTCCGCCACGGCGGGGTCGAAGGGGCCGGCTTCGGGTGGCCACACCAGGTTGAAGTGGAGCCCGCCGTCGCCGATGTGGCCGAAGTCGTGGAGGCGCAGCTGCGGCGCGACCGCCTCCACCCGTGCGGCCACGTCGCGGCGAAAACGCATGACGTCCCCGCGTCGGAGCGCGATGTCGCAGGCGACGACTTTGCCCGAGGCGCGCAGTCCCTCCGGCACGGCGTGGCGGATCGCCCACAGATCGTCGCGGCGATCGAGCATCGCATCGACGACCGCACCGCGCTCCATCCAGGGGGCGAGGGTGTCTCCGAGGCGCTCCTCCAGCCATTCGACGTCGAAGGCGGCACCGGCGGAAAGCTCGACCAGCACGGCATAGGCGGGGCGCTTGCCGGCGAAGGGATCGCGCAGGCGCGGGACATGGGTGAGGGCGGCGTCGAGCGCGGGGGCGGAAATGCCCTCGAACGCGGTGAGCAGCGTCCCGAAGCTGGCTTCGAGTGCGAGCAGGAGGTCAACGGCGGTCTCGTCGCGGTCGAGCGCGAGCATCGCGGTGACGCGGGTGGAGGCGAGCGGCGAGAGCGCGAGGGTGGCGCGGGTGACGACGCCGAGCGCACCCGAGCTGCCGACGAGCAGCTGCTTGAGGTCGATGCCGGTGTTGTTCTTCCACAAGGGCGCGCCGAGCTGAAGCACGCGGGGCTCGGCCTCCGATGTCACCACCTCGAGTGCGAGCAGGTTGCGGCGGACGTCGCCGTAGCGCAGCAGCCGCGCGCCGCCGGTGTTGGCGGCGATCATGCCGCCGATCGACGGGTCCGCGCCGAGATCGATCGGGAAGCTCAGGCTATGCGGCAGGGCGGCGGCGTTTAGCGCGGAGAGGCGCACGCCGGCGTCGACCTCAGCAGTGCGGTTGACGGGATCGATCGCGGGTGCGCGGGCAAGCCGGTCGAGGTTGAGGACGAGCAGGTCCGCCTCCGCTCCGGGGATGCCGGCGGCGACCAGGCCGGTGCGGGCGCCCTGCGGCACCACGCGCACGCCGGCGGCATGGGCGGCGCGCAGCACGGCCGCGATCTCCTGCGCAGAGGCCGGACGCACTACGCCGAGCGGCTGGCCGGTGACGCCGCGGCCGTCGCTCGCATAGCCGGCGAGGTCGCCCGGGTCGGTCAGCAGGTGGGCGGGGCCGACCGCGTCGCGAAGTGCCCGGGCGAGCGCGTCGTTCATGCGGCCCGGGTCATGGCGAAGATGCCGGTCGCGTTGGCGCTGTCGAACGCGAGGTCGAGGCTGCCGTCGTCCTTCGCGTGACGGGTGATGAACTCGTAGAAGGAGCCCGGCACGGTGCGGCGGATTTGCTGGCCGTCCGCATCGACGAACAGGCGCTCGACGGGATCGGCGCGGAACGCGGTCTGGCGGACGCGGCCGCTCGCCGAGATTTCAACGCGCTCCTTGATCGGCCAGCCGCCGTTGCGGAGGGTATCGGACAGCGCCTCGACATCGGCGACGCGGTCGGTGGCGTGGTTGAAGGCGTTGCCCTCGGTCGCGATCCAGGCGGCTTCGCCGGACTGGGCGAGCAGTGCTTCATAGTCGGCGACGGTGACGTCCCCGTGCTGGCGATCGAAGGCGGCGGCGATGCGCGGCAGCGCGGGCTCGGCATCGGCATAGGCGACTGCGCCATCACGGGCGAAGCCGTCGAGCACGGCGACATCGGCGGGCGTGAGCGGATCGATGGAGGTGCCGAACACGCGGGCAGCAGCCTCGGCAAAACCGTCGTCGAAGCGCTCGACGTGCAGCTCGCTCACGAAATACTGCGGGATCGCCTCGGGCAGGTCGCGGTGGGAATAGGCGTGGCCGGTCATCTTGAGTGCCGGCAGCGGGTAGAGGCTGGCGACGGCATAGCCGAGCGGTTCGAGGATGCGGGCGAAGGCGTCCTGGCCGGCGGGAAGCGCGCCGGTCGGCCCTTCCGGAAAGCGGATGGTGCGGAGCGCACCATGGTCGAACAGGATGTGCTCGCCGGCGGCGCGGCGGTCTGCGACGTAGCGGGCGCCGCTTGGCACGCGCGCGAGGAGGTCGTCGAACAACACGGTCGCGAGCGCCATGGCGAAGACAGCGCGGGGTACGCGATCACCGGTGACCTCGGCCATTTCGGCCGGGATGACGAGGGCGTCGAACGCCGCCTCGGTGCGATCGCCCAGCACGTTGCGGACCAGCCGCGCCAGCACGCTATCATTCTCAATGCGCATGAACGTTCCTCGCTCAGACCAAGTGTTCATCTCTAAGGCGAGGGCGTGCTAGCGCAAACGCAAAGGAGTCATTTGCTGATGAGCGACGGGAATGAAGGGCGCCGGCTGCTGCCGCCGATGGCCGCGCTGAACAGCTTTGCGGCGGCGGCGCGGCTGGGCGGTTTCTCGCGCGCGGGCGAGGCGGTGGGGCTGACCCAGAGCGCGGTCAGCCGGCAGGTGGCGCTGCTGGAGGAATGGGTGCAGGCGCCGCTGTTCGACCGGGCTGGACGGCGGGTGACGCTGAACGCGCAGGGGCGCGCCTATGCCGCGGAGATTGCGCCGGCGCTGGAGCGTATCCGGCGGGCGACGGCGCGGGTTGCGGGCGGGCGGCCGACCAACACGCTCGACGTCGCGACGCTGCCGAGCTTCGGCATGCGCTGGCTGGCGCCGCGGCTGCCGCGGCTGACGGCGCGCCACCCGGAGCTGGTGGTGAACCTGGCGGCGCGCACCTATCCGCTGGAGATGGTGGAGGAGCGGTTCGATGCCGCGATTGACTTCGGCCGGCCGGCGTGGCCGGGGATGGTGCACGAGCTGCTGTTCCGCGAGGCGGCGATTCCGGTGTGCGCGCCCGCATGGCTGGAGAAGAACCCGATCCGGCAGCCGGCCGACTTCCTGGGCAAGCCGCTGCTGTTCCAGACGTCGCGCCGGGGGGCGTGGGACCAGTGGCTGCGGGTGGCGGGCGTGGAGGCGCCGCCGGTGCCGTCGGGACCCAGCTTCGAGCATTTCCTGATGCTGGCGCAGGCGGCCGCGGCCGGAGCGGGGGCGGCGCTGGTGCCGAGCTTCCTGATCGGGCCGGAGCTGGAAAGCGGCAGCCTGGTGTGTCCGCTCTCGATCCCGCTCACCAGCGACGACGCCTATTATCTGGTGCGGCCCGAAGGCGTGGAGAACCCGGCGCTGGCGCGGTTCTGCGACTGGATCGTGGAGGAGGCGCGGGGGGCCGTAGCGGCGTGAGGGAGACTTTCGCCGAAGCGGTTCGGTGTATCCCCGCGCAGGCGGGGATCCAGGGTCCGGCAGGGCAACGGGGGTTGGTGCGTGGGGCCCTGGACTCCCGCCTTCGCGGGAGCACGGGTGCTATGCCGGGCAGCGTCAGCGCTGGAGCTTGGTCGCGAGGATGACGGAGGAGGTGGTGCGCTCGACGCCCTCCAGCTCGCCGATCGCGTCGAGCAGGTCGTTGAGGCGGTTGACGTGGGGCGCTTCGACGATGGCGATCAGGTCGTATTCGCCCGAGATCGCGTAGAGGCCGGCGACCTCGGGCATGGTGACGAGCCGGTCCTGGGTGGCGTGGGTCGCCTTGGGGAACAGCTTGATCATGACATGGGCACGGATCAGGCGCCGGTCGTAATCCTCGCCCAGACGCACGGTGTAGCCGAGGATCGTTCCCTCCCGCTCCAGCCGCTCGATGCTGCTGTAGACGGCGGTGCGCGAGACGCCGAGCGCCGCCGCCAGTTCGGAGACGTTGCGCCGGGCGTCCTCGCGCAGGAGCGCGAGGAGCTGCGGGTCGATTTCCTCGGGCCGCATGGTCAGCGCGGGCCGGGTGCGTCGCGCAGCACGCCCCGCTCGACGCGGGCGATGCCCTCGAAGGCGGGGGCGGTGACGGCCAGGCGATCGAGGTCGAGCACGCTGTCGGGGCCGATGCCGGTCACGCGGACGCCAGCCCAGTCGAGCGGCTGGCCCGGCTGGAGGGTGGGGCGGGTGGTCGGCTGGACCAGCCACCCGTGGCCGCCGGGCGGCGACAGCAGCTGGGCGGTGCCGTCCGCCTCCACGCAGAGCGCGGCGCCCTCATCGACGCCGAGGCCGACGGCCTTCGGGTCCTTCTGTCGCGCCTTGGCGACGAAGGCGAACAGGCGGCCGAGCCGGTCGCGGCGGGCGAAGTGCGTGTCGGTGACGACATGGGCGAGGCGCGGCATGTGGAGGAAGCCGGTCACCAGCGTGACGGCGGGGCCGGCGGGGTCGGCGAGCGCTTCCTGGCTGTCGATGCTGCCGCCGTCCATCGCCCCATAGGCGGTGCCGCCCAGGATCGCGAGGCCGGCGCTGGTGCCGCCGATCGGGCGCCCCTTGCGGACATGGGCGTCGAGCGCACGGGCGACGGGCGTGTCCTTCCAGAAGCGGACGTAGTTGGCCTGGTCGCCGCCTGCGATGAAGATGCCGTCGGCGCGCGCCAGGATGTCGAGCACGCGCGCGTCGCTGGCGGCGACCCGGCTGCGGAAGACGAGCGTCTGGACCGAGGCGACGCCGCCGACCTGGTTGAAGATCTCCTCGCCGGCCTCACCCTCTCCCGAGGCGCGCAGCACGACGATGTGGCCGTGGCCGGCGCGCTCGGCGAACCAGCGGAAGGCGCGATAGTCCCAGTCGCCGCCGCCGACCAGCATCAGCGCGGGCGCGGTGGCCGCGGGCGTCTTCGCGCTCCGGTCGCCAATTTCATAATAGCTGTAGCCGCCAGGTGCCGCCCAGGCGGACGCCGGCAGCAGCAGTGCCAGCAGCGCGAATGCGATCCGGGACCATGCCCCCCACGCCCCGCTTTTCAATTCGTTCGCTCCTGTCGAACATATTGCATTTTTATTGTTCCATTTTGGCTGGTTCTCCTGCCAATATGTCTTCGGGAATACCGGGGGTCAAATCATGCGTACGAGTAAGGTGATCGCGATCGCGCTTGCGGGGGCAAGCGCCTGGGCGCTGCCGGGGATGGCGTCGGCGCAGACGATGACGAGCGATCAGAGCCTTCCCACGGAGGCCGGCGACACGGCGTCCGAGGGCGAAGTGGTCGTGCTGGGATCGCGTATCCCGCGTGTGTCGGGAGACGGGCCGGCGCCGGTGACGACGATCACCGCCGAGGACATTCTGCGCAACGGTTACCAGAGCGTGCCGGACGTGCTGCGCGCGATCACACAGAACGGCGGCGAGACCCAGAGCCAGCAGAGCGCGTCCGGCGCGGACTTCACGCCCGGCGCCCAGCAGGTGGACCTGCGCGGGCTCGGGCCGAACCATACGCTGGTGCTGGTGAACGGCCGCCGCATCGCCGACTTCCCGCTGCCGTTCAACGGCAACAGCAACTTCACCGACATCTCGAACATCCCGGTGGGGCTGATCGAGCGGGTCGAGATCCTGAGCGGCAGCGCGTCGGCCATCTATGGTTCGGACGCGATCTCGGGCGTGGTGAACTTCCAGCTCAAGTCCAAGCCCGACGGCACGCGGATCGATTATCGCTATGGCGCGACGGAGCGGGGCGGCGGGTCTTCGCACCGGCTGAGCGTGACCACCGGCTGGGAGACCGGCGACTTCCACGGCGTGTTCGGAGTCGAGGCGCTCGATCAGCAGCCGCTGTGGGCGTACGAGCGCAAGATCCAGGATTCGACGCAGGACGACCCCACCGGGCCGCTCGCGCGGCGCACCTTCCTGCGCGCCGACGAATATCTCTACTACATCGATCCGGGGAAGGCGACGTGCGACCGGCTGTCCGGCCTGAACGGCGGCAGCACCTATCATGCCGTGCGACCGGGGCGGGACACGATCGACGGCGACGGCTATTTCTGCGGCAGCGACACGTCGATCGGCTATGGCACGATCCTGTCCAAGCGGCGCTCCGTCAGCGCCTATGGATCGATGGGCTATACGCTCAACGACCAGGCCGAGCTGTTCCTGGATTTTCAGGCGAGCTATTCCAAACTCAGCCTGTTCCGCGACGTGCTCGACTGGTTCTACGTGGCGCCCGACGGGAACGAGGAGGGCACCTTCTTCAACCCGAACCACCTGAGCCCCGACCAGACCTATAGCGGGCTGCAGCTGGACAACTGGACGCGCCAGTTCACGCCCGAGGAGATGGGCGGGCTGAGCGCGGGCATGACCCGCAACCGCTCCACGACTTTCAACGTGACGCCGGGCCTGAAGGGCCGGTTCGGCGACAACAAATGGGGCTATGAGTTCAGCGTCAACCACGCCGAATACCAGTCGCGCGTGTCGTTCCCGCAGGTCGTGATCGACAAGGCCAACGCCTTCTTCCTGGGCCCGCAGGTGGGCGTCGACCCGGAGACGGGCTATGCCGAGTTCGATGCCGATCCGACGCGGCTCTACACGCCGCTGACGCCGGGCGAGTATCGCTCGATCACCGCCAATTCCATCTATCGTCCCAAATCCTGGGTGACCAACGTGGCGGCGACGGTGAACACCACCGAGCTGTTCCGCCTGCCCGGCGGCGCCGCCGGCTTCGCCTTCACCGCGGAGGCAGGCAGCCAGGGCTACAACCTGCGGCCGGACCCGCTGGCGCTGACCCAATATTATGTCGGGCTGGTCGATTCCGACGGCCGGGGCAAGCGCAGCCACTGGGGCACGGGCGGCGAGCTGCGGCTGCCGGTGCTGTCGTTCGTGGAGCTCGACCTGGCCGGCCGCTACGACCATTATTCCTTTGCGGGCAACGGCTTCGGCAAGTTCACCTACAACCTGGGCGCGGTGGTGCGGCCGACGAGCGCGCTGGTGCTGCGCAGCGCCTATGGCACCGGCTTCCGCGCGCCGGACCTCAACTATGTGTTCCGCGGGCCGGGCAACACCCACCCGTCGGCAACCGATTACTATCTGTGCCGGACCGAGCCGGACCAGCCGGAGGACATTTCCGACTGCGACTATGCCGACGAGGGCATCGTTTCCCGCCGTTCGGGCAATCGCGACCTGAAGCCGGAGACCTCCAAGTCGCTCAACGCGGGCGTGATGTGGCAGCCGCGGCGCTGGTTCGACATGTCGGTCGACTATTTCCGGGTCGCGATGAAGAACCAGGTGCTCGACATGAGCATCGACAACCTGCTGCGCGACGAGGCGGATTGCCGTATCGGCCAGACCGCGGCCGGATCGCCGGTGGACGGCAGCTCGCCGACCTGCCTGGACGCGCTGGCGCGGGTCCAGCGCTATTCGGGCGGCGCGCTCGACGGGCAGCTGCAGGGCGTCTCCATCAACCCGATCAACGTCGCGGAGGAGACCACCGACGGCATCGACGTGGCCGCGCACATCCGCGTGCCGACCGCGCAGGCCGGCAATTTCGCGCTGCGGGTGAACTACACCTATGTGCTGAACCACACGATCCGCCAGTATCCGGGCGATCCGAAGATCAGCAAGCTCGACTATGACAGCGACTATGACATCCCGCGCGACAAGGGCACGGCGAGCCTGACCTGGGATCTCGAGCGCTTCTCGACCACGCTGACCGGCCAGCGGCTGGGCAAGCTCCCCAACTACGACCAGGATGGCTACATCAAGGCGAGCTACCTGTTCAATCTGTCGGCGCAGTACAGCTTCACCGACCGGCTGCGCCTGTCGGGCACGATCAACAACCTGTTCGACCAGGATCCGATCAAGGACCGGACCTATGGTTCCTACCCCTATTACGACATCTCGTGGTTCGATGCGGTGGGCCGCAGCTTCTATGCGCAGCTGACGTACAAGATGGGGGGTGCGAAGCTGTGATGCGGATGCGGGCGACGGCGCTGGCGGGCGCGCTGTTCCTGGCGGCGTCGGCACCGGCGCTTGCCCAGGGGCTGTCGCGTGCCGAGACGGTGATGGGGCAGACGGTCGACGCCGAATATGAGCGCTCGGTCGCCCTGCTCGGCCGGCTGGTGGACCAGAACAGCGGCACGCTGAACCTGGACGGCGTGACCAGGGTCGGCGCGATGATGCGCGCCGAGCTGGAGCCGCTGGGCTTCACCGTCGAGTGGAAGCCGATGGCCGCGGTGCAGCGCGCCGGCCACCTGGTGGCGGTGCATGCCGGCAGGCCGGGCGGCAAGCGCATCCTGCTGATCGGCCACCTCGACACGGTGTTCGAGCCGAGCTCGCCCTTCCAGAAGTTCGTGCGCAAGGGCGACAAGGCCGAAGGGCCGGGCGCGGGCGACGACAAGGGCGGCATGGTCGTGATCGTGGCGGCGCTTCGGGCGATGCAGGCGGCGGGCACGCTGAAGGACGCCAACATCGAGATCGTCCTGACCGGCGACGAGGAGGATGCCGGCAGCCCGCACCGCATTTCCCGCGCGGACCTGATCGCGGCGGGCAGGCGTGCCGACGTGGCGCTCGACTTCGAGGGGCTGGTGACGGAGGGCGGGCGCGACATGGGCTCGATCGCCCGGCGCTCGGTCACCGACTGGCGGATTACCGCCACGGGCAGGACCGGGCATTCGTCGCTGATCTTCACGCCCGATCTGGGCGACGGGGCGATCCACGAGCTGGTGCGCATCCTGGCGGCGTTCCGCGAGGAACTGCCGGAGCCGAACCTGACCTTCAACCCGGGCGTGATCGCCGGCGGGGCGACGGCGAGCATCGACGAGAGCGGCAATGCGGCGGCCGCCGGCAAGACCAACATCATCGCGCGCACCGCAGTTGCGACCGGCGACTTCCGGACGCTGAGCGAGGAGCAGACCGCGCGGGTGCGCGGCAAGATGGAGGCGATCGTCGCCGCCCATGCGCCCGGCACCGATGCGAAGATCGAGTTCGGCGAGGGCTATCCGGCGATGGCCCCGACGGCGGGCAACACGGCGCTGCTGGCGGCACTCAATGCCGTCAACCGCGACCTGAAGCTGCCCGAGATGCCGCCGCTCGATCCGCTCAAGCGCGGGGCGGGCGACATCTCGTTCGTGGCGAACGACGTCGACAGCCTGGCGGGGCTGGGGACCGACAGCAGCGGCGACCATGCGCCGGGCGAGACGGTCGACCTGGCGAGCATCCGCCGCCAGGCCAAGCGCGCGGCGATCCTGATCTCCCGGCTGGCGAGCGAACGGGAGGGGGCCGGACGCTAGCCGCCGTGGAGGCGGATCGCGTGGCCGAGGGGATGCGGCGGCAAGGCCGCACAGGGGGCGGCCACGCGATCCGCAGAACCGGTCGAGGACCCGCCGTCCGCGCCGCCTTCGCGGGCCTTGCGCTCGATGCCGCGCTGGCGGACCGCGACGCCGAGCCATGGTGCGGGGTCCTGATCGTCAACCTGGCGTCCGGGGACATCGTCGAGTGGATCAAGCTCGACGGCTTCATCACCGAACTGTTCGATGTGGCGGTGATGCCAGGGGTGGTCTGCCCGATGTCGATCGGACCCGATGCGCCGGAGATGCGCTCCACGATCTCGTTCGAGCGGGAGATCGCACCGCTTTCGTGAGCCCCGCCACCCGCCGGGGAGGCGGGGCGCGGCCGGGGGAGCGTCCCGCGTCCCGCGTCCGGCTCCTGCGGACGCGGGGGAGGGGCGTGCGTGCTTACGGCGCCGCCTTGCCCCCGTCGTCGCTCACCTCCAGCCAGTACCCGTCCGGGTCTTGCACATAGATCTGGCGCACGCCGTCGAACCGGGTCTGCATGGTGTGCGGGTCGCCGGCGAGATTGGTCCAGGGCATGCCGTGGCGATCGAGCCATGCCGTAAGGACCTCCAGACGCTCGACGTGGAGGGCCAGGTGCTCCATCCGATTGGACGGCTTTCGTCCGGTCCGCCCGTCGAGGATGTGGAGCAGCACGCCGTTGCCGAGGTCCAGCCAGCGCCGGTTCTTGAGCGGGGTGGGCACGAGCTTCAGCCCGAAGGCATCGCGGTAGAAGGCGGCGCTGCGATCGATGTCCGCGGCCTGGATCGCGACGTGCTCCATCCGCGCGCCCGTGCCGCCCGGCGCCTGCGCTGCCGCGCCGAGAAAGAGCAGGATGGGCAAGAGGACCATGGGCTATTCTCCGGAAAAAGAGGCACGCGAAGAAACACTATGCACGGGCTCGCGTGGAGCTGCGCCGAAGCCACTGGACGAGGCAAAGGGCGAGAAGCGCGCAAACGGCCGCCGCGGCGAACGGGGCTGCAAAGGTCGACCGCTCGGCCAGCGCGCCTGCCAGCGGCCCCGCGAGGCCCAGGGCAAGGTCCACGAACAGCGCAAAGGCGCCGATCGCCGCGCCCCGGCTTTGCGGCGGCACCCTTTCGATGACGAGGACGCCGAGCGCGGGAAAGATCATTGCAAAGCCGAAGCCGGTGATGGCGGCGCCGGCGACTGCGGATGCAGGGTCGTTGGACAGGCAGATCAGCAGAAGGCCGCCGATCTCCAGGGCGAGCGACCGTGCGGCGATCCGGAGTCCGGTCCCGCTCGTGACGCCGGAGGCGAAGAGCAGGCGGGATGCGACAAAGGCGCAGCCGAACGCGGTGAAGGCCATCCAGCCGTCCTGCCAGCCGGACGCTACGAAGAAGAGGGTGATGAAGGTCGTCACCACGCCAAAGCCCATCGTCGCCAGTGCCAGCGCCGCGCCGAGGGGAAGAACGCGGGTGAACACCCGGCGCATCGGCAACCGAAGCGCAGCCGGCGCCCGCGTCGCCGGCTGTGGCCGGGCAAGCGCATAGCCGGCCACACCGGTGAACAGCATGACCGCGGCGAGGAGGGTGAAGCCGCCGATGCCCTGGACCAGCACCCCGATCGGCGCCCCCGCGGCGATCGCCCCATAGGTCGCGATCCCGTTCCAGGAGATCATGCGAGCGGCACTGGCATCCCCGACCCGCAGGATCCCCCACACCATCGCACTGGTGCTGACAAGACTTTCGCCGACGCCGAGGAGCATTCGTCCGACCACGACGATGCCGAGCGCCATGCCGGACGAGGAGAGCTGGAAGGCGAGGATCGTCGCAAGGCCGCTGGCTGCACAGCACAGAAAGCCGAGCAGCACGCCGCAGCGCGGCCCCGAGCGGTCGATCATGGGGCCGACCAGCCCCCGGCTGATGGTGGTCGCAAGATATTGTGCGGAGACGACCAGTCCGGCGACCGTCGGGCCGAAGCCGGCACGCACCGTCCAGACGGGCAACACCGCCAGCGGGAGACCGACGGCGAGATACGCTAGCGCCGTGTACCCCGCGCACGCCAGGACGCCGGGCCCCCGGGGGCGGGGCGTCGCCCGATGCGGCTCGGCGCCGTGATTGCCGGGCCGCCGCTCCCCGCTCACGCTTCGGCGACGCCGATCCGCGGCAGCAGCAGGTGCAGGATGCCCAGCGCGACCAGATAGGCGCTGCTGGCCCACAAGAAGACCGGCCAGTAGGAGCCGAACGACTCGAGTGCGTGCCCGACATATTGTGCCATGATCATGCCCCCGATCGCGCCCGCGGCACCCCCGATGCCCATGACCGACGCCACCGAGCTTCGGGGCACGGTGTCGGATACGACTGCGTACAGGTTCGACGACCATCCCTGGTGCGCGGCCGCGGCAAGCCCCAGCACGGCAACCGCGGCCAGCAGGTTGGATGTTCCGGTGGCCGACAGCACCGGCACGACGCACAGCGCGCATGCGAGAAGCGCGATCTTGCGCGCGGCATTGACGCTGAAGCCGCGCTTCATCAGCGCAGACGAGAGCCACCCGCCGCCGATGCTGCCGGCGTCCGCGAGCAGGTACACCGCGATCAGGGGCGGGCCGAACGTCTTCAGATCGAGCTGATATTGCTTGGACAGGAAATCGGGCAGCCAGAACAGGAACAGATACCAGACCGGGTCGGTCAGGAACTTGGCGATGGCGAATGCCCAGGTGGGCCGCTGGACGAACAGCCGACGCCAGGGCACCCGAACCACCGGCTCCGCGGCGGCATCGGCATCGATATAGGCCCGTTCGGATTCGCTCACGCGCGGGTGACTGGCGAGGGGGCGGTAGAAGACGAGCCAGGCCAGCAGCCACACGAAGCCGAGCATCCCGGTCACCAGGAACGCCGCCTCCCAGCCGAAGTAGATCGTCAGCAGCGGGACGACGATCGGCGTGGCGATCGCCCCTACGTTGGCGCCGGCGTTGAGGATGCCTGCCGCCAGTGCGCGTTCCTGCCTCGGGAACCATTCCGCGACGGTCTTGATCGCGGCGGGGAAGTTGGCCGCCTCGCCGAGGCCCAGGAGAAAGCGGGCGCCGGAGAAGCCGAACGGCGTCCGCACAAAGGCGTGCAGCATCGCCGCCGAACTCCACAGCCCGATGGCGGCGGCGTAGCCGGCACGCGTGCCGAGACGGTCGATCAGCGGCCCGCAGGCCAGCAGGCCCAGGCCATAGGCAGCCTGGAACCAGAAGACGATGTTGCCGTAGTCGATCTCGCTCCAGCCGAGCTCCTGCTCCAGCGTCGGCTTCAGGATGCCGATGATCTGCCGGTCGATATAGTTGATGGTGGTCGCGAAGAACAACAACGCGCAGATGATCCAGCGCACGTTGCCCTTGGGGCGGATCATCGCCGCCGGTCCGTTCTGCGACCCCATCTCTTGCCCTTCCCTGTGATCTAAAGGCCCTGCAAGCTTCTGCCGGCAGCCGGAAAACGTCGATGCTGTGGAAGGGCCAACCGCTTATGCGCTGGTCGCGCGCCGCGCCTTGGCCTGCGCGGTCAGCACCAGCTCGGCCGCCAGGAGCGCGCCTTCCTGGTCCTGCGCGACCGAGGTACGCTCGACGATGTCGGTGATGAACTGGGGGCCGAAGGGCAGCGGCACCTTCGAACAGTCGAGGTAGCGCGTGCCCTTCTGGTCGGCGAGGAACAGGTGGTTCCCCCTCGGGCGCCCCTCGATGTCGACGTATTTGCGCAGCTCGATATAGCCCTGGGTCCCCAGGATGAAGAGACGGCCGTCGCCCCAGGTCGGCAGGCCGTCGGGAGTGAACCAGTCGACACGGACATAGCCGGTGCCGCCGTCCCCGTGCAGCACCATGTCGCCGAAGTCCTGGAACTGCGGGTATTCGGGATGGGCGAAGTTGCCGATCTGGGATGCGATCACCTCCGCGCGCTTCGATCCGGTCAGGTAGACGAACTGGTCGGCCTGATGGCTGCCGATGTCGGTCAGGATGCCGCCGTTCCGCTCCGTGTCCCAGAACCACTTCGGGCGGTTCGGCGCCCCCAGCCGGTGGGGGGCGAGGTTCACGGTCTGGATGACGCGGCCGATCGCACCGTCATGCACCAGTTGCCCCGCCTGCACCGCTGCGGGCACCTCCAGCCGCTCGGAATACATGATCCCGAACTTCCGGCCCGTCTCCTTGATCGCGGCGCGCACCTGCGCCAGCTGCTCCAGCGTGACGATCGCGGCCTTGTCGCCGAGATAGTCCTTGCCCGCGCGCATCGCCTTGATGCCCAGCGGCGCGCGCAGCCCCGGCACCGCGGCGCTGCAGATCAGCTTGATGCGGCGATCCTCGAGGATCTCGTCCTCGGACCGGGCGAGCTTCACCCCGGGGTAGCGTTTCTGGAAGGTCGCGACCTGTTCCGGCACCGCCGAATAGAAGCTGGTGGGCACGCCGCCGCCGCGGATCATCGCGTCGGTGATGGCATAGATGTGGCCGTGGTCGAGCCCGATCACCCCGAAGGGGACGCGGTACTTGGCCTCCGGCGCAGGCCGTGCGGGCGCGCCCTCCGTCGGCGCGTCGCCGCGGGCGGCGGACTGGGCGAGCGCTTCGGCAGCAAGGCCGGACAGGCCCGCGGCAGCGGCCATTCCGAGCAGGGTGCGGCGGTCGGTGTGGGTCACGGCAGGTCCTCGGGCAGAAGGGAGGGGGGTAGCGAAGGGTCAGACGGTAACGAGGTCGGCGGGCCAGGTCATCGCCTGGCCGCGGTCCATCGCCTGTTCGCCGAGCAGCGACGCGACGCTCGCCTGATAGGCCTGGGCGAGCAGCCCCGGGAGCGGCCTGCCGGCGCGTACGGCCTCCGCGAACCCTTCGAACTGGAGCATCGTCTCGTCATACTCGCCCCAGCCCAGGGACTCGCCGGGCGTGGTGACGGGCAGTTCCGGAAACCAGGTGGCGCCGCCGATCGGGACCGCGCGCTTCTGCCCGCGGGCCACGTCCTGGCGCATGCGCTCCAGGGCGAGGACCTTGGGCGGTACCTCCGCATAGATGCGTCCCAGCTCGGGCTCGATCGAGCCCTTGCTGCCCTGGATCTGCTCCTCGCAGCCGTAGCGCGCGTTGTTGAGCAGCGAGGTGTAGATGAATTTCCGGCCGCCGCTGTATTCGTAGATCAGCGCGACATGGTCGTAGACCTCGCGCCCGTCCTTCCAGAAGCAGATGCTGCCGGAGCCGATCACGCGGGTGGGCACCGCGTCCAGGAACCAGTTCCCCACCTGAAGCTGATGGGTCGCCAGCTCCGTCATCAGCCCGGCCGAGCTGTCGCGGTAGAGGCGCCAGTTGATGTGGCGGTCGTCGGCGCCCTCCGGGACCTTGCGGCGCCAGCTGTTGTTGCGATGCCAGCTGGCGCGGATCTGGGTGATCGTGCCGATCTCGCCGGCCTTCACGCGCTTCAATGCGTTGAGGTAGGTGGGGTGGAACATGCGTTGGTGCCCGATCTGCAGCACCTTGCCCGCCGACTTCGACTTGGTGACCATCGCCCCGCAATCGGCGATGGTGCGGGCCATCGCCTTTTCGCACCAGACGTGCAGGCCGGCGTCGAAGCTGTCGATCGTGTGACGCGCGTGGAGATCGAGCGGGGTCGCGATCACCACCGCGTCCAGCCCGCCGGCGTCCAGCATCGCGCGATGATCGGTGAAGGCGGGCACGCTCGCACCGGCGATCTCGCGACCCTTGGCCAGATTGGGAGCATAGACGTCACAGACGGCGGCCACGGTGCAATTGCGCGTCTTGGCGATGTTGCGCATCAGCGCGCGGCCGCGATCGCCGGTGCCGATGACGCCGATGCGGACGCGGTCGCCCGCTGTCGTGGGTGCCCTGCCGGTGGGGGCCGCGTTCGCGGCGGCCACGGCCCAGGGCGCGGCGCCCGCCACTCCTGCCCCCGCCGTCGCCGCCAGCACCCGGTCCAGGAACGACCGACGCGAAAGATCAAAACTCTGGTCGGTCATGCAGCGAGAATCCTTGCGGGGTTTGGCCGGTGGGTGGGGCCGAGGTCGAAGCGGAAGCGGGACGTCGGCCGTCCGCGCAGAAGCCGTGCAGCTGCCGAGTCGTCGGCGGCGATCAATGCGGTGCTCATGACCTCCGCCAGCGTGCCGCTCGGCTCCACTGCCACGGCACAGAGCGGGGCGGTAACCGCCGTCCCAGTGTGGGGGCGGGTGGTCGCGGCGCGCTCGGGTGCGCGGGTGCCGGCACCGACCGTGGCGGATACGGAGAGCGCCTGGTCGACAAGCTCCAGCGTCAGCAATTCCTGCTCCGGATCGTCCGGATGCGGGATGGCGAAGGGCCAGCCGCCGCCGAGCGGATGCTCGCCCAGCACGGCGACGGAACTCTCGCCCAGCGTGAGCAGCGCGGAGGCGACACCGGCCTCGCGCAGAACGGCGATGGCGCGGTCCAGCGCGAACCCCTTGCCGAGCCCGCCGAAGTCGAGCGCCACGGGCCGCTCGGCAGCGATCCGGCGAGTATGCGCATCCAGGGTGACCATCGCCCAGCTGGCCCCGGTCCGCGTGTCCGCGGCGATGTCGAACAGGCCGTAGGTGTCGGCATTTCCCTGTGCGGCGGCGAGCACCGCGTCGAACAGCAGATCGTCGTCGAGGACTGCAGCCCGACCGGCCAGCAGCGCTTCGTTCATCGCGGTGGCCGGCGAAGGCCGGTGGATCGTCAGTGCGTCGTCCACCGCCTCGATCGCGCGGCGGGCGGCCTGCAGCGCATCATCGGCCCTGCCGTCGAAGCGGTGGAGCTCGACCCGCGTGCCCATGGCGGCGAAGCGCTCGGTGCCGGGGTCGTCCGCCATCGAGCTCAGGCCTTCAGCTCCCAGCCGGGCTGATATTCCACAGCCCAGAGCTTCATCGCCTCGGCGCTGGAGGGGCGGCCGGTCGCGGGGTCCACGGTGAGCGCCTGGCCCGTGCGATCGGCCATGTTGCCCAGGTGGCAGATGTTGGTGCTGATGTGCGCTTCCTCGATCGGCGAGTTGAGCGCCTTCGCCTTGCCGCGGATCACGTCGACGAAGTTGCCGGCATGGTAGACGTCGAGCACGCCCTCGCCGACGGTGCCCGTCGTCTCCGACGTCGCTTCCGCCGTCACGGCCCGCGTCTGCTTGCCGTCGAGGTCGTAAAGTTCGAAGCCGTTGCGATCGACGACCGCCGATCCCTTGGTGCCCAGCAGCAGGACGCCGCGCCCGCGGCCGTAACGCGGCATCGCATTGCCGCTCTGCCCGTCCCAGCGGATGACCCGGTCGCCCGCATAGGCGAGGTCGAGCGACATGGTGTCGTACATTTCCCAGTCGTCATTGTTGAAGAACTGGCGCGACCCGCGCGCCACCACCTTGGTCGGATAGGCGAGCCCCATCAGCCAGCGGGCGACATCGATCTCGTGCATGCCGTTGTTGCAGATCTCGCCGGTGCCGTACTGCCATACCCAGTGCCAGTTGTAGGGCACCAGGTTCGACCGGTAGGGCGCGCGGGGCCGCGGACCCTGCCAGAGGTCCCAGTCGAGGGACGCCGGCGGCGCGACCTGCCTGCCGTGCCCGATCGGCTTGCGCGCGTTGGCGTACCAGGTCTGCGCCTCGTACACATGGCCCAGGTCGCCGGCCCTCACGATCTCGAGCAGCTGGCGGGTTTCCGGGCTCGACCGCTGCTGGTTGCCGATCTGCAGCGTGCGACCGGTGCGCTTCTGCATCGCGATCATCGCCTCTCCCTCTGCGGGGGCGATGCCGACCGGCTTCTCGCAATAAACGTGATGGCCGGCGTCCATGGCGTCGGTGGCGACCTTCACATGCGAGAAGTCGGGCGTCGCGACGGTGACGACATCCACGACCCTGCGGTCGAGCAGGCGGCGGTAATCCCGCTCCGTCTTGACCGGAACGCCGCGTCCCCCGAATTCGCCAGCGCGCCTGGCGAGGACGGCGCTGTCGCAGTCCGCGATATGGGTGACGGTGACGTTGGGGACTTTGGTGAAGGCGCTCACATGCGCCTGCCCGCGGCCGTTCACGCCGACGACGGCGACATGGATGCGATCATTCGCACCCTTGATCCGCGCATAGCTGCGCGCCGACATCGCCACGCCCACCGTGGCGCCAGCGCCCTTTATCATCGTACGACGATCCAGCATCGCTTCCCCCCTCGACCTAGAATGGACGGATCTTGATCGAGCGGAAGTCCACCCGGTCACCATGGTCTTGCAAGACGATCGGGCTCTGCGGCCAGGTGCCGAAGCCCTGCCGGCCGGCGAACTTGCTCAGCGCGACCGCCTGCTGGAACGCCGGCGATCCGCGCTCGAACTCGACCATCTTGAAGCCGTTCAACCAGTGTTCGACATGGTTGCCGCGCACCACGATGACGGCGCGGTTCCACTCGCCCGGCGGGTTGATCCGCTTGCCCGGGTTCGGCGGATCCGAGAGATTCTTCGGCGCGATCAGGTCGTAGAGGGCCGCAAGCGTGCGATTGCCGTCGCGGCCCATCTTGGCATCGGGGTGCCGGGCATCGTCGAGTAGCTGATATTCCAGCCCGAGCGACTCGGTGCCGGGTGCCACGCGGTACTTGATGCCGCTGTTCGCGCCCGGCGTCAGGCGATAGTCGACCGACAGCTCGAAGTCGCGGAACGGGGCGGCGGTCGCGATGTCGCCGCCACCGCCGGTGACCGACAGGGCGCCGTCGGCGATCGTCCAGCCCCGGGCCGGGAAGCCGCCGCCCGTGACGCTGCGCCACCCCTTGGTGCTGCGACCGTCCCAGAGCAACGTCCAGCCGGCCTTCCGTTCGCCCGGGCTCAGCTGGTTGGCGATCCAGCCCTGCTGCTCCAGCCCGGTTTCCGGCAGGGCGTAGCGTGCCGGTGCCTGCGTGATCACGCGGACGTTCCGGAACCGCGCTTCGGGCCCCTTGCGCGCCTGTTCCTCCGGGATCGCGTGGACCTGGAAGGCGATGAATCCCCGCGCGTCGGCATCATCGACGATGTCGACGGCGGGAACGCCGTTGATCCAGGTGCGCAGCCGGGTGCCGATCGCCTCGATCCGGTAGTGGTTCCAGTCGCCCGACCGGAAGGCGGCGCGCGCGGGTTCGTTGCGGCCGAGCGAGTAGAGCCAGAGACGGCGCTGCTCGTCGTACAAGCCGCCGCTCCACGCCCGTGCCGACGGATCGATTTCCACCTGGTAGCCGTGCACCACGCCGTTGCGGTACTCGGGCCGGCTCTGGCCGCGCACCATCACGCCCGAGTTGAGCACCGGATCGGTCTTGGCATCGAACTCCATGATATAGTCGCCATAGGCGGCATCGGAGACGAGCCAGCTGTTGGTCTTGCCGGGCGCGGCGCGGCCGACCAGCTCGCCGTTGGCGATCGTATAGGTCGCGCTGCCGCCGGTGCTGTGCCAGCCCTGAAGTCCCTCGCGAGGCGTGATGTCCTGCCAGGGGGCGGCGGTCTGGGCCCGAAGCGGGGCCAGGGGCGGTGCGGAACCGACCAGGACGGCCCCCGTCCAGAGGGTGGCCGCCAACATGGCCTTGGTCACCGTGCCGCCGGCTTCGCCAAGGCGTGCAACCGGGTTCCCGCTTCGTCCCGCCATCATCTTCTCCCGAGCACGTCGATTGTTGCCGCGTGCCTTGTTCCGATGCGTAAAAGGCTGTCGGGCCACGCGCAATAGGGATGTCAGACATTTCTCAACACTTGCCTTGCAGAATCGAAGGATCGGGTTGACGTGACGGAGTTTCTTGCGGAGTTCGCGTTGAATTGACCGTGGCGCTGGTGCGCCACGTTGGAGGATTGGCAATCAACATGTCAGGCAACGGCGGCGGCAAGCTGTATCGCAAGGTCGTGCAGGCCATCATCGCAGACATCACGGCCGGTGTGTTTCCCATCGGCTCGCGCCTTCCCGCCGAGCGGGATCTGACCGAACGCTTCGGCGTCAGTCGCCCTACGGTCCGCGAGGCGATGATCGCGCTGGAGATGCAGGGGCTGGTCGAGTCGCGGAAGGGCTCGGGCGTGTTCGTCATGGCCTCCACGACCGATCCGGCAGGGGAGGAATATGACATCGGCGCGTTCGAGATCATCGAAGCGCGTCGCCTCGTGGAGGGGGAGGTCGCGGCGGTCGCGGCGACCGAGATCAACGACGCCCAGCTGGCGCAACTGCGCGTGCTCGTTGAAGAAATGAGCCAGGAGGACATCGCTGCGGCGGAGGACGCCGACCGCCGCTTCCATATCGCGATCGCCGAGTCGACGGGAAACGCGGTCATCATTTCGGCCGTGACCGACTTCTGGGACCTGCGCTTCCGATCGCCGCTGGCCCGAGAGGTGCTGCGCAAGGCGGGCAGCCTGGGCACGCGGGAGCGGCTTGAGGAGCACGGGCGGATCTTGCGCGCGCTGGAAGCGCGTGATCCCGTAGAGGCGCGACTCGCGATGCGCGATCACCTGTCCCGCGTGATCGACCACCTGCTCCACGTCAACGAGGCCGAGGCGGTGGAGCGGGCGCGGGCGGAAACGGCACAGCGCCGCCGGGCCTTCGCCCGTCGCGCGGTCTGACCCCGTCGCCGGGAATTACTTCTATGGTTCCGCTAACATCTGTCTGACGCGGCCTCGTGAAGTGGCAATACTGTTGTTGCCGTGATGCCGGACCACTTGACGACTATTGTCATACACCTTTCGCAGTGTTACCCGACAGCAAGATAGATGCCGTTCAGCGGCACATCACCGCCCACGACGTCCGGCGAGGACAAGGGGCAGGCAAAAGGGAGAGGCGGCGTGAGGCTGAACCGTGGCAACAGATATCGTTTGCTCGTCTCGACCAGTCTCCTCATCCCGCTTCTGGCGGCGGGCGGGCATGCACGGGCACAAGTCGGCCCCGCCGCCGAGGTGACGAGCGTTCCGGGCGCACCGGACGCGGGGCAGGTCGACGAGACGGGTGCCCCGGCGCAAGTTCCCCAGGAACGGGCTCCGGACTCCCCGCAGGCGGAGATCGTCGTCACCGGTTTCCGGGCGTCGCTCAACAGCGCGCTCAACGCCAAGCGCAACGAGACCGCGGCGATCGACAGCATTGTCGCCGAGGACATCGGGAAGTTCCCCGATTCCAACCTCGCCGAGTCGATGCAGCGCATCCCGGGCGTCGCACTGTCGCGAGGCGATGGCGGGGAGGGCCGGAACATCTCGGTTCGCGGCCTCGGCGCGCAGTTCACCCGGGTCCGCATCAACGGCATGGAAGGCGTGTCGCAGGTCAGCGGCAGCGACATCCGCGGAGGCGTGGCTTCCGGCCGCTCCTTCGACTTCGTGACCTTTCCGACCGAAATCTTTTCGTCCCTGTCGGTCCGCAAGACCCTGTCGGCCGATGTCGAGGAAGGCTCGCTGGGCGCCACCGTGGACCTGCGTGCGCCCAAGCCCTTCGACCAGAAGGGGGACGATCTGGTGCTGACGGGCACCGCGCGCGGCATCTACAACGACATCCGCAAGAAGGTCGATCCGCGCCTGTCGGCGCTTGTCTCGAAGAAGTTCGGCGACACCTTCGGCATCCTCGGCAGCATCGCCTATTCCAAGCGCCACATCGAGGAATATGCCTATTCGGCGGTCGATGTGGTGCCGACCACGGTGTACGGACAGGCGCAGCCCGCCGGCACGCCGAACGCGGGCGTGATCTTCCCCTTCTGCACCCCGGTCGGATATACGTTCAACGGGTCGCCGGCGACCAGTCCGGTGCCGGGCTATACCCAGCCCAGCGGGGTCCCGATCGGTGCCGATGCCGCCAATTGCAGCACCGGCAACCCGCGCACCGGCACGATCGAGGCCTATGACTACATCATGAGCCGCACCGGAGTGAACGGTCGTCCCGGCGGCGGCGTCTATCTGCCGCGCCTGCCGCGGCCGGTGAAGAGCAGCCAGGAGCAGGCCCGCCTCGCCGGGACGCTCACGCTGCAGTGGAAGCCGACCGACGCGACCGACATCTCGATCGACGGCCTCTACTCTCGCTTCAAGGTGGACCGCCTCGACACCTACTTCGATGCCCGTTCGTTCGGCCGGGCCATCTCCAACAACGGCCAGCCGCTCACGTCGGTTCGCGAGATCGAGGTCGATGACAACGGCTCGCTGATCCACGGGCTTTTCGACGGGGTCGATCTGCGGTCGGAGATGCAGGACGAACACTTCACCTCCACCTTCCGGCAGGCGAACCTCAACATCGACCACCGGTTCTCGGACACGTTCCGCGTCTATGGTCTGGCCGGCATCAACGAGTCGCTGCTCGACGTCGACCGCCTTCAGGTCGCGATCGATTCCAACGACACCCGCGACTTCTCGATCGACTTCCGCGACAATCCCGACATCCCGAAGATCGGCTATGGCATCGACACCACCGACCCGACGCTGTTCCAGTACGGACCGCCGCTGGCGAGCGGCGACCAGCGCGGGCAATTGTCGAACTTCATCCGCCGCAACCGCATCGTCAGCAAGACCTTCGAGCTGAACAGCGAGTGGGAGGCGGCGCCGAACTTCATCGTGCAGGTCGGCGGCCAGTATCGCACCAACCGCTACACGGCACGCGAGCGGCAGCTCGGCACCACGACACCGCTCGCTCTGCCGGCCGGCGTGTCCGTGTCCGACTTCACCTTCGTGACGAAGGGCGTGGGCAAGAACCTGGACGGCCAGCTGCAGGACTTCGTCGCGGTGGATCCGGACAAGTTCCGGAGCGCCGTCGGGCTCGACGCATATGCGTACTGCAACCTGGAATGCGCCCGCGGCACCTATGGCGGTGTGAGCGAGAAGTACAAATCGGGTTACCTGATGTTCAAGTTCAACACCGAGGACATCCTGCCGTTCGGGATCCGCGGTGACGCCGGCGTGCGCTATGTCCACACCGATCTCGACACCTATGGCCCGATCACGACTGCGAACCCGGCCGGTTCGCTCTATTCCTCCCGCTTCGAGATCACCAACGTCGGCCGCAGCTACGAGGACTGGCTGCCGTCGCTGAACCTGGCGGTCGACATCACGCCGGAACTGATCGCGCGCTTCTCGGCGGCGCGGGTCATGTCGCGGCCTTCCTATGGCCAGCTGATCCCCGCGGGTTCTGCAAACCTGGTCATCCAGACCGCATCGTTCAGCAACCCGTTCCTGGACCCGATCCGCGCCAACACCTTCGACGCGTCGCTTGAATGGTATTTCGCGCCGGGATCGCTGATCTCCGTCGCCTATTTCTACAAGAACATCGAGACCTACATCCAGACGACCAGCCAGCAGGTCGCCTTCCAGGACATCGGCCTGCCGCTGTCCCTCCTCACCGGCACGCAGCTGCGCCCGACCGACCTCTTCACCGTCCAGCGCAGCAACAACACGCCGGGCGGGCCGCTGCGGGGCGTCGAGCTGAACGTGCAGCTGCCGTTCCGCTTCCTGCCCGGCGCCCTGAGCAACTTCGGCGCGCTCGCCAACTTCACCCGCGTCCGCTCGAACATCGACTATATCATCTCGCCCACGCTCTCGCGCACGGCGCCGCTCGTCGGCCTCTCGCCGGAAACCGCCAGCGGGACCCTGTACTATGAGGACAAGAAGTTCAGCATCCGCTCGACGGTGAACTATCGGTCGTCGTTCCTCACCGCGGTGCCGAGCGGGTCGGTCGACGCGGACTCGACGTCCAACGCCAGCTCGATCTTCGTGGACGCCTCCGCCTCCTACAACATCAGCGAGAGCATCAAGCTGATCGCGGAAGTGTCCAACATCACCAATGAAACCAACCGGCTCACCGTCGACACGACGCGCAAGGATCCGCTGTACACGGCCTATTTCAGCCGGACCTACGCGCTGGCGGTGAACTTCCAGTTCTGATCCACGCATGCCGGCAGCGGCGCGGACGCCCGCGCCGCTGCCGGCGTCCGGCCTAGCGCCGATGGCGGGACAGGAACGCCCACATCGCCTCGTTGTCGACGACCGACCAGCTGTGCTGGCCACCGCGGGTCACGCGCGCCGCGACCGTCGCGCCGTTCTCGCAGCGCGCATAGCCTTGCTCATACACCGTGGCGCTGAGATTGCGGGCATAGGGTTCGGAGCAGCCGTTCAACGCTGCCCAGCGCTGCAGGGCCGCGGATTGCGGATACTGCCAATAGGGCGCGCCGCCGCCCGCGATCGGGTTGGTGGTGTCGGCGTCGCCGGCAAAGGCCAGGAGGGGCAGCGGCACGCTCGCGCGACACGTCTCGGCATCGGCCTGTGCGGGATCGGACGCGAGCGGGCGTCCGGCCCGCAGCCCGACCACCGGCGCCATCGCCGCGAAGCGGGGCGCGGCGACGCAGCCGAGCCAAGAGGCCATCCGGCCGCCGCCCGACAGGCCGGTCACGTACACGCGCCCGGCATCGACGCAGCCGGTTGCGACAAGCCGGTCCACCAGGTCCGACAGATAGGCCACGTCGTCGCGTGCGCCCTCCGGCGGCAGGACGCCGGTGACGGTCGGCACACCGGGGATATTCCAGACAAAGCCGCGTCCCGCCGCGATGCCGCCGTCCGGCGCCACGACGACGAAGCCGTGCCGATCCGCCGTGCCGGCGAGGTGGCTGTCGCGCAGCATGTCCGCCCCCGTGCCGGTGCTGCCGTGGAGCAGGATCACGAGCGGCATGGGCTCGGCCGCCGCCCGCGTCGCGGGAAGGTGGACCAGATTGCGTTCCGGCAGGGCGCCGACGTCGCCGAGGGAGCATTCGGCGCGCGCGACATGCGCTGCGAAGCAGAGGCTCAGGGCAATCAGAAGACGAAGAAGCGGCATGGTTTACGATCCAGGAGCTACAGCCAACTGCGCCCGGAAGCGGTTGCAACACCGATGGATGCCTGTCCAGAGCCTGCCGGCGGCAGGGGGCGCTCCCTCGGCCCCGCTTCTGGGTGATCGACGCCGCTATCTGCCGAGCCATCTGCCGATCCAGCGCCTGGGCGCGGTGGCGCAGCCTATGGGGTTGCGAACGGTTCAGATCGTCGTGTGCGGGCCGTCCTGCACGTCGGCCGCAATGATGTGGCGCACGTTGCCGCGATCGAGTCTGGAAGAACCGCGCAGACGCGCAGAGAGCATGTGGGTTGCCGGCCGGGCATGCGCCTCGGCTGTAGACCGGGCGGCGAAGGGGCTGGGCGGCTGCCTGCCAAGTCGCTGTTCTCGTTGGTCGGGGCGACAGGATTCGAACCTGCGACCCCCACACCCCCAGTGTGATGCGCTACCAGGCTGCGCTACGCCCCGACCGAGCGCTGCCCTCTATGCGCGTCGCGCGCCGCTTGCAAGCCTTAAGGACGCCCGTTGCCAGCGAGCCGCACCCATGTTAGCGCGCGCCCCTTGAACGGCCCGGCGTCCGCGGCCCTTTTTCATCAGGTTTCCAAGCACCCATGCTCGTTCCCAAAGCCTTTGCCCAGTCCGCCGGATCGGCCGCCCAGGGCGGTGCACTTGCGTCGTTCGTATCGATCGCACCGCTGATCCTGATCTTCGTCGTCTTCTACTTCCTCATGATTCGTCCGCAGCAGAAGCGCATGAAGACGCTGCAGACCGCGATCGCGAACGTGAAGAAGGGCGACCAGGTCGTGACGGCCGGGGGCCTGCTCGGCCGCGTGACGCGCGTCGAGGACGCGGTGGTCGAGGTCGAGATCGCGCCCAACACCCGCGTGCGCGTCGTCAAGGCGACCATCGCCGAGGTGACTCCGCCCGCCGGCGCCAAGCCCGCGAACGACTGATGCTCGACTTCCCGCGCTGGAAGGTCCGGGCCATCTGGCTCGGGATCCTCGTCATGGTGCTGCTCGCGGTGCCGAGCCTGCTGCCGGAGCGCACCCGCGCCCAGCTGCCGGGCTGGGTGCCGACGCCGACGATCAACCTGGGTCTCGACCTGGCCGGCGGCAGCTACATCCTGCTGGAGGCCAAGACCTCCGACGTCGCGACCACGCGGTTGGAGCAGATGCGGGAACAGGTTGCGACCGAGATGCGGCGCGCTCCGCGCGTCCAGATCGGCGACATCTCCACGCGCGGCGGGCGGCTGTCGTTCATGGTGCGCAACGTGGCGCAGGTGGACGCGGCCCGCGAGAAGCTGCTGTCGATCACCGGCGGCGGCGCGGGCCTGACGGGCCAGCGCGAGTGGGACATCGAGGTGGTCGACCAGACGCGCTTCGTGCTGACCCAGACCGACGCGGGGCTCACCCAGGCGGTCGACCGGGCGATGGACGACGCGACCGACGTGGTCCGCCGCCGCATCGACGAGCTCGGCACGCGCGAGCCCACGATCATCCGCCAGGGTTCGAACCGCATCGTCGTGCAGGTGCCGGGCCTGGACGATCCCAAGGCGCTGAAGGACCTGCTGGGCAAGACCGCGCGCCTGGAGTTCAAGCTGGTCGACACGACCGCCGATCCGGCGGCGGTGCTGCGCGGCGACGCGCCAGTGGGCAGCCAGATCCTGCGCTACCAGGGCACGGGCCAGCCGATCGCGGTCAAGCGCAACACGATCATCTCGGGCGACCAGCTCGCCGACGCGCGCCAGTCCTATGACCAGAACGGCCAGCCCAACGTCGACATCACCTTCGACAGCGTCGGCGGCCGTCGCTTCGCGACCGTCACGCGGGAGAACGTCAACAAGCCGTTCGCGATCATCGTCGACAACCAGGTGATTTCGGCCCCCAACATCAACGAGCCGATCCTGGGCGGCCGCGCCTCCATTGCCGGTGGCTTCACCGTCGACGGCGCGAACCAGCTCGCGATCGCGCTGCGCTCGGGCAAGCTGCCGGTCGACCTGACGGTGGTGCAGGAAAGCACGGTCAGCCCGGAACTGGGCGACGACTCGATCCGCGCCGGCATCCTGGCGTCCGTGATCGCGGCCGTGGCCGTGATCGCGTTCATGATCCTGACCTATGGCCGGTTCGGCATCTATGCGACCACCGCGGTCGTCATCAACGTGCTGGTGATCCTGGCCGTGATGGGGATGCTCAACGCGACGCTGACGCTGCCGGGCATCGCCGGCTTCGTGCTGACGATCGGCACGGCGGTGGACGCCAACGTGCTGATCAACGAGCGCATTCGCGAAGAGCGGCGGCGCGGGCGCAGCGTGATCCAGTCGCTGGAGCTCGGCTACAAGGAAGCGAGCCGCACGATCTTCGAGGCGAACGTGACGCACGCGATCGCGGGCCTCATCATGCTGCTGCTGGGCTCGGGCCCGATCCGCGGTTTTGCGGTGGTGCTGCTGCTCGGCATCGCGACCTCGGTGTTCACCGCCGTCACCTTCACGCGCATGCTCGTGTCGGGTTGGGTTCGCAAGAACCGGCCGACCGAGATCCACATCTAGGACGCCACCCATGCGCCTTTTGAAAATCGTCCCCGACAACACGAACATCCAGTTCGTCCGCATCCGCCACATCGCGTTCGCGATCACGGCGCTGCTGACGATCGCGGCGGTCGGGCTGGTGTTCGCGCGCGGCCTGAACTTCGGCGTCGACTTCGTCGGCGGCGTCGCGATCGAGGAGAAGTTCGTCACCGTGCCGCCGCTCGACCAGGTGCGCAGCGCGGTGGACGAGCTGGGCGTCGGCGAGGCGGCGCTCCAGCAGCTGGGCAGCGATGCGAACAGCATCTCGATCCGCCTGCCGCTGGCGGACGATGCGCCCCCGGGTGCAGCCGATGCGGTGGTGGAGAAGGTGAAGGCCGGGCTGGCGGCCAAGTTCCCCGGCGCGACCTTTTCCAACTACACCACGGTTTCGGGCAAGGTCTCGGACGAGCTGATCCGCAACGGCGTGCTCGCCGTGCTGCTGGCGGTGGCCGGCATCGCGGTGTTCAGCTGGTTCCGCTACGAATGGCAGTTCGGCGTGTCGACCGCTGTCGCGATCCTGCACGACGTGCTGATGACGCTGGGCTTCTTTGCGCTGACGCAGATGCCGTTCGACCTCAACATCGTGGCCGCGGTGCTGACCATCATCGGCTATTCGATCAACGACAAGATGGTGATCGACGATCGTATCCGCGAGAACATGCGCAAGTTCCGCAAGATGGACATGCCGCAGCTGATTGATCTTTCGGTCAACGAGACGCTGCCGCGCACGGTGATGACCTCGCTGACCATCCTGCTGGCGCTCGGCTCGCTGCTGATCTTCGGCGGGCATGTGCTGCGCGGCTTCACCTCGGCGATGATCCTGGGCGTGATCGTCGGCACCTATTCGTCGATCTATGTGTCGTCGTCGCTGCTGATCACGCTCAACCTCAAGGCGGGCACGAAGGTCGGTTCGTCCGAGCCGACCACCGCCGAGCGCGCGAACCCCTGATGCGCATCGACAAGGCAGGCCGGGCCGAGGGGCCGACGATCTCCGGGATCGTCGGCCGCGGCTTTCGCGTGGACGACGGCGTCTACGAAGGCCTGCTGATCACGCCGGAGCGGGCCGACGGCTGGACGCCGCCTGCGCTGGCGGAATTGACGCTGGAGGCGCTGGCACCGGTGCTGGCGCTGGAGCCTGCGCCGGAGTTCCTGATCCTGGGCACCGGCAGCCGGATGCTGCGCCCGTCTCCGGCGCTGGTGGCCGCCCTGGAAGCCAAGGGCATCGGCGTCGAGCCGATGGACAGCCGGGCTGCGGCGCGGGCCTGGGGCGTGCTGCGCGCCGAACTGCGCTGGATCGCGGCGGCGCTTTACCCGCTCGACTGAGCGCGCTTTTTCGCCACCAATGCCTGAAGGTGCGCGTAGAGCGCGTCGCGGTTTGATTCCCAGCTGAAGCGGGCGACTGTCGCCTGCACAGCGTCGGCCGCAGGCGGGTTCGCGAGCAGCGCCGCGATGGCTTCGGCGAAGGCGGCGGGGGTGCGGGCGACGATGCGGCCGGCCGCGGGACTCGTCACGACTTCGCGCGCACCGCCGGCATCGGGGATCACGATCGGCGTGCCGCTGGCGAGCGCCTCCACCCAGGCATTGGCGAGCCCTTCCGAGCTGGAGGCGAGCGCCATCACGTCGGCGGCGGCGAGGACCGTCGCCATCTTGTCATGCGGAACGGCACCGAGCAGGCGGATGCGGTCGCCGGCACCGCTGCCGGCGATCAGTGCCTCCAGCCGCGGGCGCTCCGGGCCTTCGCCGACGATCCACAGCGTGACGCCGGGCAGGCTGGAGACGGCCTCTGCAACGATTGCGTGGCCCTTGCGCGGGATCAGCGCGCCGAGCGACACCACCAGCCGGCCGGTGACGCCGAGCTGCGCCTTTGCGGCGGCGCGGGTAAGGGTGCCGAAGCGGCTTCGGTCGATGCCGGTCGAATGGACCGTCGGGCGCGGCATTCCCAGCGCGACCATGTCGTCCGCCATTGCCTGCGACACCGCGAGCAGCCCGTCGGCGCGGCGGCCGGCGGCCTGGACCTGGGCGGCCGTGGCCGGGGCGGTGCCCCAATGGTGGATGTCGGCACCGCGCGCCTTGATCGAGGCGGGCACGCCGAAGCGGCGGCCGAGCGCGACCGCGGCGGGGCCATCGGGGAAGAAGAATTCCGCGTCGATCACGTCGAAGGGGAAGTCGCGGCGGATGCGGGTGAGCAGGGGCGTGAGGGTGCGGGCGAGCAGGGCGGCATGCCAGCGACCGGCGGTGCCGGGCAGGTTGGGAAAGCGGGGGCGGTGGATTTCCAGCCCCTTCCACTGCTCCGTCGCCGGGGGTGCCGCGAGCGGTGCGTAGCGGGCGAGGCGGGAGAGGGGGAAGGGCGGGAGGCCGACCGGCGCCACCACGCGCAGCTCCACGTCGGGATGCGCGGCGAGGCCCAGCGTCTGCTTCTCGACGAACACGCCGAAGTTGGGGCGGCTCGCGTCCGGGAACAGCGTCGACAGGGTCAGCACGCGCAGCATTGCCGGTGGCTAGCGGCTCCGGTCGCGCCCGTCACTAGGGCGGCCCGCGGCCTCAGCTGCCCTTTTCGAGTGCGCTCCCTTCGGACTGGCGGCGACGCGCCTCGCGCATCGCATCGGTCTCGGTCAGGTCGACGACATGGACGGTCAGGTTCCCCATGCGCTGTCGAAGGCGGGTCCCGGTCGGTACGCCTATCGTTCCGCGGACGGTGAAGCGGTCGATCCGGTAGATGCCGGGGTGGCCGGGCTCGACATCGAGCGGGACGTAACGCCGCTCTTTCACCTGCCGGAGAATGCCGGGCCTCCATTGATCGAGACCGGAGGTACGCAGCACTTCGACCTCTGCCGTCCGGCCGTCAGCCCGGATCCAGTATCCCACATCGGCGAACCGGATGCGCGAATCATGCCGGGGGTCGAGCTCGACCATGGTCGATGAATTGATGTTCTCGACCGGGGGCGCGAACAGCAGCCGCGGCTGTGCGTCGGCGGACTGGCGCAGCCGCGCCGCCAGTGCCTCCACCGCGCCCTCGTCCCCCCGGCGGATGGCGATCCGGGTCCGCAGGATCTCGCGCAGGTCCGCCATCAAGCGATTGTCCGTACCGGCCAGGCTGACCGCCTCGTCGGCGAAACGCTCTGCTTCCTTGAAGCGGTCGCGCAGCAGCGCGAGCCACGCGCGCCGGAACGCGGCGCCGGCGGCGACGCCGGGATGACCGCTTTCGACCGCCCGCTCCTGAATCGTGCGATAAGCTGTGCCGGCCGCTCCCGGGGCACCAAGCCCGACCAGCGAGTCGGCAAAGCTCAGCTCCTCGCGTAACGTGGCGAGGTTGGTCTCGCCCAGATGGCGGCGCAGCACGAGCACGTTTTCTCGCGCGGCGGTCCGCCAAAGCCTGGCATCGCCCTCATGCTCCGCGACCGTCGCCAGGGTTGCGTAGAGGCTGGATACCGGACCCGGCAGCTGGGCGGCATGGCTGCGGTTGCGCCGGATGGCGTTTTGCAGGGTACGGCGGGCATCGGTGTAGCGGCCGTCGGCGAACTGCTCCACCGAGGCCTCCAGCGATGCGTCAACTTCCTCGGCGGGCGGGCAGTTGCGGGCCAGGCAACGCGCCAGTTCCTGTTCGGCGCGGCGGCCGACGACGATGATGTCGCCTGCCGGAGGGGGCAGGGCGGCGGCTTGCGCCAGCAGGAGCAGCACCGGACTGAGCATGATCGAAGCTCACCCCGCGGCTGTGGGTTGTCAAGCGTCAGAAAGAGGCATCGGCAGCCGCACCCCCGCCGCCGGGGCGGGGAGGGGGGCGGCGCCGCGGCTCATGCCTCCAGCCTGTGCTCCAGCGTGATCTCTGCCTTGAGCAGCTTCGAGATCGGGCAGCCGGCCTTGGCTTCCTGCGCGATTTGTTCGAACTGGTCCTGGGCAATGCCGGGGACGCGCGCCTTGAGCGTGAGGTCGGAGCGGGTGACGGCGAATCCGTCCCCGTCCTTGTCGAGCGTCACCTTGGCGCTGGTGTCCAGCGTGCCGTCGCTGAAGCCCGCCTTTGCGAGCGCGAAGCTCAGCGCCATGGTGAAGCAGCTGGCGTGGGCGGCGGCGATCAGCTCTTCTGGATTGGTGCCGGGCTCGTCGCCGAAGCGGGTGCCGAAGCCATAGGGCTGGTCGGAAAGAACGCCCGACTGGGTGGAGACGACGCCCTTGCCGTCCTTGCCGAGGCCTTCGTAGCGTGCCGAACCGCTGCGGATCATCTGCTGCTCCTGGTGAATTGAGGGTAGGCGAACGAAAACGGGCGGCGGAACCTGTCGTTCCGCCGCCCGATCTCCATGGTCTGTCAGCCGAGGCTTAGCGGCACTTGCTGCCGCTGCGCTCGATCTCGCGACCGGCGACCGCGCCGGCTGCCGCGCCGAGCAGGGTGCCCACGGTGCGGTCACCGCGGGTGTCGATGGTGCGGCCGACCAGCGCGCCGGCGACGCCGCCGACCACCAGGCCGGTGGTGCCATCGGGCTTGCGGCAATAGCGGCGGCCGTCACGGCCCTTCCACTCGCGATACTTGTAGCGCTTGTGCGACTGCGCCGAAGCCTGATCGGTCGGAACCACCGCGGCAACCGGAAGAGCCAGCGACAGCGCGGTGAGCGCGAGAACCATGTTACGCATCAGATATTCCCCATTAGCGAATTGCTGACCCTATAAACGCAGGTTCCACGTGGCAGTTTCATGAACGAAACGATGTCTAACGTTCAGGTTTCGGTTCAGGTTTCGCACGAAGGAGCCGTCGTCCATGCATGATCCCCGTCCACTCGACCCCGAAGCGGCGTCCCTGGTCGCAGCGCTGGAGCTCGCCCCGCACCCGGAGGGCGGCTGGTACCGCGAGACCTGGCGGGCGCCGGAGCCGGAGGGCACGCGCGGGGCGGCGACGGCGATCCTGTTCCTGCTGGCGAAGGGCGAGCGATCGCACTGGCACCGCGTCGATGCGGACGAGCTGTGGCTGTGGCATGCGGGGGCACCGTTAGCGCTGCTGCATGCGGCGCACGACGGGGCAACGGCCGAGCGGCGGACGCTGGGCGGGAACGTGCTGGCGGGCGATCAGCCGCAGCTGCGGATTCCGGCGGGCTGGTGGCAGGCAGCGGAAGCCGAGGCGGGCTGGACGCTGGTGAGCTGCGTCGTGGCGCCGGCGTTCCGCTTCGAGGGCTTCGAACTGGCGCCGCCGGGGTGGATGCCGGGGCGCGCGTGAACCCGGGGGCGCTCAGTCGAGCGGGTAGCGGGCAATCGCCTCGTAGCTGGCGCCGTCGCGGGTGAGGGTGCTCTCGAACAGCAACATGTGGGTGAGCGCAAAGGGGTCGCTTGCGAGCCCGGCGTGGCGCGCGAGAAAGGCGTCGGCAGGACCGGTGGCGGCATTCAGGCGCGCCAGGGTGATGTGCGGGTGGAACGCCCGCCCCTCGTGCGGCAGCCCCACACGGGCAAGCGCCTGATCGACCTTGCGGTGGAGCGCCGCGACCGCGTCGTGCGGATGCACCCCGGCCCAGAGCGCGGTGGTGCGGCCCCGGCGATCGAAGCAGCCGACGCCGTTCAGGCGCAGGGTCATCGTGGGCGCGCGAACGCCGTCCAGCGCGGTGGCGATGTCCTCGGCCACCGGGCGCTCGACATTGCCGATGAAGCGCAACGTCAGGTGGAGCTGCTCGTCGTCCTGCCAGCGCGCATTCTCGACGCCCTCCATCAGCGCCAGCAGCTGCCGGCGGATCTCGGGCGGGGGGCGCAGGGCGACGAACAGGCGGTGCATTACAAACTATTGCTACGCCGCCTCGCGCCGGAGGGCCAGCCCGACCCCGGCTTGAATTCCGACACTCCGGGGGCATATGAAAGCATGACCGGCATCATGCCGGTGAAGAGGAGTTTTTTCGAGATGGCCAACTGGTCGGATCCCCGAACGACCGCCGCGCCGTTCGCAACGGCCGCATCGCGCGCGGAAGCGTATGATGCGGGGCTGCGGTCGTACATGCTTTCCGTGTACAACTACATGGCGTCCGGCGTTCTGCTGACGGGCATCGTCGCGCTGCTGTTCTCGTGGGGCGGTACCAGCTCGCCGGCCGCTGCCGTGTTCATGTCGCCGGGCCCGCTCAAGTACCTGATCATGTTCTCGCCGCTGGCGTTCGTGATGGTGCTGAGCTTCGGCATCCAGCGCCTGTCCTATGGCGCGACTCAGGCGCTGTTCTGGGCGTTCGCGACCGTGATGGGTCTGTCGATGTCGACCATCTTCCTGGTCTACACCGGTCCGTCGATCGCGATCACCTTCTTTGCGACTGCGGTTGCGTTCCTGTCGCTGAGCCTGTGGGGCTACACCACCAAGAAGGACCTGTCGGGCTTCGGCACCTTCCTGATCATGGGCGTGGTGGGCCTGATCGTGGCGTCGCTGCTGAACCTGTGGTTCCAGTCGCCGGCGCTCAACCTGGGCATCAGCGCGATCGGCGTGCTGCTGTTCGCAGGCCTGACGGCGTATGACACGCAGCGCATCAAGAGCATGTACGCCTATGTCGCGGGCACGGACATGATGGGCAAGGTCGTGATCATGGGCGCGCTGTCGCTCTACCTCGACTTTGTGAACATGTTCCAGTTCCTGCTCTCCTTCCTGGGCAGCCGCGACTAAGCGACCGTCACAGGGCAGAAGCTATCGGGGGCCTGGCGAGCGATCGCCGGGCCCCTTTTGCGATGTCATGGCGAAACCGGAACGAGCCGGGCCGCCGCTCGTTTTTCCCTTCGACGATTTCGAGGAGAGAGTGATGAGCGGAGACAAGGACTCGATCGACCCGGCGGCCATGGAGACCATGTCCGTGGCGCCGCAGGATCCGGGCGAGACGCGCCGCGACGCGGGCCATGACGAGTCGATCAACGAGCGGCTGCAGCGCAACCCGGAGAGCAAGGATGCGCGACTGGACCGGGCGCTGGACGAGTCGATGGATGCATCCGACCCGCCCGCGTCGACCCAGCCGATCCACAGCAGCAGCCTGCCGGCCCCCTCGTCGGGCTATGACGAAGAGGCGGAGCGCAAGCTCGCCCAAGACAATCAGGGCTGAGCCAGTCCGAACCCGAACCAGCCGACGCCCGGCGCGGGGGAGCTTTATCCCGCGCGCCGGGCGCGGTAACATGTGGCCCATGGCATTCTGGTTCCGCGTCCCCACGCTTCGTGCGTTCCTGGCCCTCCTTGGGGCGGCGCTATTGTCGCTGGGGCTCACGGCGCCCGCCAGAGCCGGGGTCACCATCAGCTTCTGGTCGCACGAGTTCGGCAACGAGTTTCCGCACGCCTTTTTCGTGCTGGAGGGGACGCCGGACGCCGGTGGGGAGCCCGTCCAGCTGAGCTATGGCTTTACCGCTAAGGCGATCACGCCCGCGATCCTGATGGGGACGGTGCCGGGGCGGATCGACGAGACCAAGCAGAAGTACATCGAGAACAGCGACGTCCACTTCTCGGTAATGCTCAGCGACGCGCAATATGCCGCGATCCTCCGGCTGGTGGAGGAGTGGGGCGAGAACGGCGACCATCGCTACAGCCTCAACCGCCGCAACTGCGTGCACTTCGTGGCGGAGGCCGCGCGGCGTGCCGGGCTGACGGTGGTCGAGAACCCCAAGCTGATGAAGAAGCCACGTTCCTTCGTGCATTCGCTCGAGCCGATGAACACGGGACGGGTGCGCCTGCTCGAGATGGAGGGCGAGGCCTTCTACGCCCTGGCGGACCGGACGAACGCGCCGACCAGCGTCGCGCCCGTGGCGCCGCAGGTGGCTGCACCCGACACGGTCGCGCCGACGCCGCAGACGGTGGCGACGGAAAGCAGTGCCGCTCCCGTCGTCCAACCCTAAGGAGGGGCGACTCGAGCGGGACGCCGCGCATTCTCAGCGGTGCAGGGCGGCGAGGCGGGCGAGGGCGCTGCGATCAAAGCCCCAGACGAGCAGGGCGTAGAGGAGCGCGCCGCCGGCGGTGAGGGCGGCGAGGCGCGGAGCGAGCGGCCAGTCGCTCGCGAGGCTGCGGCCGACCAGCACCAGCGCAGCCATGATCGTGGCCAGCGTGAGCGGCCGGGCGACCGCCGCGAACTGGCGCGAGACCGGCAGCGCGGCGACGCGGGCGAGCACGCCGGCACCGGCGGGGATCGTCACCAGCATCCGCGCGCTGAATGCGGCAACGGCGGCCACGAAGCCGAGTTCGCGGGTGAACAGCACGGCCGCCATGGCGAAACCGAAGCTGATCGCGGCGTTCATCACCAGCGGGCCCTGCACGTCGAGGGTGCGCATGAGGCCAGGGCTCAGCAGCCGTGTCATGCGCAGGCCCCAGAAGACGGCGAGCAGTTGCACCGCCGGTACCGCTGCCTGCCACCGCGCGCCGAAGACGAGCGGGACGGCGTCGCCTGCGACGGCGGCGAGCCCGAAGAACAGCGGCAGCACGGCGAGGGTGATGGCGTGGGTGCCGATCACGAAGATGCGGGCGAGATCGTGACCCGCCCGGTGCGCGGTCGCAAAGAAGCTCAGCGAGACGCGGCCGACCGATGCGGTGATCATCGCCCCGAGCTCGTCCACCAGCCGCATGGCGAAGTTGAGCAGGCCGAGGTCGTGCAGCCCGTGGAACTTGCCGAACAGAAGCAGGAAGCCGCGTACCGAAAGCGCGGTCAGCGCCGTTTCCGCCATGATCAGCCAGCCCATGCGCAGCAGCGGAAGCACGCCGGCGTCGAAGCGGCGCCAGCGCGGGCGGCGGGGCTGGGTGCGCCACAGGAGGAGGACGCTGGCGGCGCTGCCGAGGAGGCTGCCGGCGACCAGACTCCAGGGGCCGAGGCCGGCGGTGGCGGCGGCGAGCGTTCCGGCGATGCTTACGAGCTTGAACCACAGCATGCGCAGCGCAAGGCTGCGGGTGCGCATCTTGCGGGTGAGCAAGGCGGTCGGGAACTGCGCCAGCGCCTGGAGCAGGCAATCGAATGCCTGCACGCCGATCAGCCACAGCAGCAGCGGGGCGCCGTAGAAGCGGGCGACGGGGGCGGCGATGAGCCAGCAGACGAGGGTCGCCGCGGCGCCGAGGCCGAGCAGCACCCAGAAGAGCTGGTCGCTCAGGCGCGGCAACAGCTGCGGCGCACGGAGCACCGCCTGGGGAACGCCGGCGAAGGCGAGCAGCTGGACGATCGTGACCACGGCGAAGGCGACCGAGGCGAGGCCGAAGTCGGACGGGGTGAGCAGCCGCGCCACCACCAAGGTGGACGCAAGGGTCGCGACCGCGGAGAACAGGCTTTCCGCCGCCGCCCAGGGGGCCGCCCGACGCAGGCGCGCGAGCAGACCGGCGCGCGTGGCGGTGCGGGGACCGGGAAGGCTGGCGGTGTTCAGGAGCAGGCTCCCGGCGGTGCGCCGGTTGCGGGCGGAAGCGGCACGCGCTCAGCCCCCGCGCAACGTGGCGGCGCCGATCCGGCGCGCCTTTTCGACGCCGCGGACGAGGAACGAGCGTGCGCGCTCGGCAGCGGTGAGCGGATCGAGCACCCGGCGCGTGTCTTCGATGGTGGAGCCGTACTGGACCTCCATGACCGGGAAGGGAAAGACGGCGCGGATCGCCATGCCGTGCGCCCAGAAGCGGTCCATCTCGTCATCGATCGGACGCTCGACGCGGCGGATCGAGCGGCGGAAGCGTGCGGCACCGCGGCGGGTGAGCAGATAGGCCTGGGTGCCATAGGCCTTGCCCGAGAAGCGGGCGATGTGGCGGTGGAGGAAATGCGCCTCGTTGCGGATGCCGGCCGGCACCTTGGCATAGAGGCGCAGGTAGTCGATCGGCCCCATCGCCTCCACCGCAGCGTCGAGCCGCTGGAAGAAGACGGGATCGAGCAGGAGATCGTCCTCCAGCGCCAGCAGCAGATCGGCATCGCCGTTGAACAGGAAGTCGCCCCACAGCGCCCAGTGGCTGGCGAAACAGCCGAGCTCGCCCGGCGTGAGGATGCGGCCGCGGACGATGCGGGCGCGGGCCGGATCATAGGGAAGCTCTGGAGGCGGCGTGCGCCAGCCGTCGAAGAAGCGCCAGTCGAGACCGGTCGCATCCAGCTGCTCCGCCATGCGCGCGCGTCGCTCGGCCGAGCCGGGCAGGCTGATCACCCGCACCAGGACGCGCGGCGCGGAGGCGCGTGCCGCTGCAGGCTGTGGGGTCACCGGGCCCGCCCCCGGGGGCGAGCGAAGTAGCTGCGGGCGTAGCCGGCCGCGCCGGCGAGCTCCCACCACAGGGTGGACGGACGCGCCCGGATACGCCGCGGCAGACCCGCCCAGCCGCGCAGTGCCGCGCGCGGCGCGCGGTCGTGGAGCAGCAGCTTGGCGTGGTAGGCGCCGCGGCCATAGTCATAGGCCTGGAACAGCCCGCGCACGTCCGCCGCCTTGCGGCCATGATGGTGCGAGACGACGATGCCGGGATCATAGGCCCCGGTCCAGCCGCGCAGGCTGCACCGGCAGGCGGCGTCGATGTCCTCCGCCGGAAAGCGGGCGCCACTGCCGAACAGCGGATCGAAGCCGCCGATCGCGTCGAGCGCGGCGCGGCGAAAGGCGAGATTGGCGCCGCGGATCGCGCCGGGCGGCAGGTAGCGGCCCGGCGGAAAGCGGCGCGGTTGCGTCGACTCGTTGACGGTGGCGGGAAAGTCGGCGGGATCGTGCAGCAGGATGCGCCCGCTGACATAGCCGAGCTCCGGCTGCGCGAAGGCGGCGACGGTGCGGGTGAGCAGCGCCGGATCCGGGTAGCAATCGTCGTCGGTGAAGGCGATCAGCCGGCCGGCCGCGGCCGCCAGGCCGGCGTTGCGGGCATTGCTGAGGCCCGGCATCGGTTGGTGGACGATGCGGACCGGGAACGGAACGCGGGCGGCGAACGCCTCGATCGTCGCGCGGGTCCGGTCGGTGGAGCCGTTGTCCACCATCACCAGTTCCCAGCTGCCGGAGAAGCGGAGGCCGGCCACCGCTTCGAGGCAGCCGCCGAGCTGGGCGGCGCGATCGCGCGTGCAGATGATGAGCGAGATGTCCAAGCCGTCCTCCGCCAGGGTCTGCGGCTCGTCTATCGCCTCCTGGCACAGAACGGGAACAGGACTCGACCCGAAATGGTCCGACCCAGCGCCTCCCTGACGCGGCGGGCCGCTGCCGGATCGCGGGGCATCACCTCCGAACCGGTCCGATCCGGCAGCGCGCCGATCTCGCGACGGGAGTAGGCAGGCGCCGGTTTCGGGGAACAGGGGGCAGGCATGGGGGTGATGGGGATGGCTGTGCTTGCCGCAGGCACGATCACCACCATCGCGGCGCCCGTCTCGCTCGACGACCTGGCCGAGGACGTCGCCAACCGGGCGCGCCTGGGCATGGAGGCGCGTGTGGTCTATGACGACAATGTCCTGCGGCTGGACCGGGATCGGCCGGTGGCGCCGGACCGCAGCAAGGACGATGTGCGGACGACCCTGTCGGCCGTGGTGGACGTGGCGCAGCGGGTGAGCCGGCAGCGCCTGTTCCTGCGCGGGGCCGCCGGTTACGATTTCTACCGCGAGAACCGCTTCCTGAAGCGGGAGCGGATCGACGCCACGGGCGGCGTCGACTGGCAGGTCGGCGCGCGCTGCGACGGCGAGGCGTCGTTTCGCTACGGCCGCGGCCAGACCGATCTGAGCGACCTGGGCGCGCCGGTGCGCAACACGCGGGAGAGCCGGACGCTGACGCTGGACGGCGGCTGCACGCTGGGCGCCGGGCTGCACCCGGAGATCGGCTATCGCCGGCGCGCGACCGACAACAGCGCGGCGGTGCGGCTGCGCAGCGACCTGGAGGCGGAGCGCGTCTCGGCCGGGCTGGCCTACCACCGGTCAGGGCGGCTGGGGGTGGCGCTGGCGGTCGCGTCCGAGACGCTCGACTTCCCGAACCGGCCGCTTGCCGACGGGCGGCCTGATTCAACGCGGGTGCGGAGCGCCACCGGGCGCGTCACCGCGCGCGGTGACGCGCTGATCGCAAGCGGCGTGCTGGGCTATGCCGAGGCGGACAGCCGCAATCCCGGTGCGCGCGACTTTGCCGGGTTGGTCGGCGGGGCTTCGCTTGCCTGGACACCGGGCTCGCGGCTGCGCCTGAGCGCGTCGGCCGGACGGGACGTGGACGCGAGCGGCGACGTGGCCGCCGGCTATTATCTGGCCGATCGAGGCGAACTGGTCGGCCGCACCCGGATCGGGCGCGCGGTCGACCTGGAACTGGCGGGACGGGTGGAGCGCCGGCGGTTCCGGGCGGTGGATCCGGCGAGCACCGGTGCCCGCAGCTTCGACCGTACGGCCGAGGTGCGGGCCGCGCTCGGCTGGTCCCCCATCAACCGGCTCCGCATCGGCCTGGAGACGGTGCACGCCCGCCGCGCCACCGACGCAGTCTACGGCACCTATCGCAGCACCCGGGGCCTGCTAGTCCTGGGGCTGGCGCTCTGAAGAAAGGGGAAACGTATGGGCAGGGGGATTTGGGTCACACGGACCGGCGCAGGACTGGCGGCGGTGGCGCTTGCCGGGACGGGCGCCGTGCAGGCGCAGCAGGCGGGCGCGGTGCAGCAGGCGGCGCAGGTGCCCGGAGGGCTGGCGGAGGCGGCGGGTGCGGCCGGCGACTATCGGCTGGGACCGGACGACCAGCTCGAGGTCACCATCTATGGCCAGCCGGACATGCCGCTGCGGCTGCGGATCAAGCAGGACGGCAGCGTTTCGCTGCCCCTGATGGGAAGCGTCACCGCGGCAGGCGAGACCCCGGTGGGGCTTGCCGAGAAGATCCGCGGGGCGCTGGTGCAGGGCGGCTATCTCCGCGACCCGCGCGTCAACGTGGAGGTGACGAGCTATGTCAGCCGCAGCGTCACGCTGCTGGGCGCGGTGGTCCGGCCGGGCATCTACCCGCTGCAGGGCCCGCAGCCGCTGTCGCGCGTGCTGGCGACGGCAGGCGGGCAGCGCGAGGGAAGCGAGACGGTGCTGCTGCGCCGGGGCGACGCGGCCCCGCAGCGCCTTTCGATCGAGGCACTGGCCCGAGGCGGGGCCGGCGATCCGGTGCTGCAGCCCGGCGACCTGCTGTTCGTCCCGGCAGCCGAGCATTTCTACATCTATGGTCAGGTGCGCTCGCCCGGCAGCTTCCCGATCCGCGCGGGCATGACCTTTCGCCAGGCACTGTCGCAGGGTGGCGGGCCCAACGACGCGGGCACGCAGAACCGCATCCGCCTGACCCGGCGCGGGCAGCAGAGCGAGATCGCCGACCTGGACGCACCGATCGAGGACGGCGACGTGATGTTCGTCCGCGAGCGGCTGTTCTAGCGCGGTGGCGGCGGAGGCCGGACAGGAAGCGGGGCACGCCGAAGTTGCGGACGCGCGGGCCTCTGCGCCCCGGCTGCGGCGGGCGGCACTTGCCACGCTGTGGCTGGCGCTGCTGTTCAACATCGTGCTCGCCTGGGTGAACGCGCATGTCGCCGCCATCAACGGCGGGGTGGTGACGGGGGTGCAGGGGCTGGTGATGGGGCTTGCCCTGGCGACCGGCTTGCTGCGGCGTCGCGGGGGGTGGCGGCGGTGGACGGTGCTGCTGATCGCCGCCTGCCTCGTGTGGCTGCTGCTGTCGGTGCTCCGCCAGTCGGTCGAGCTCAAGTTCCTCGGCGACGCCGTGCTGATCCCGGCCTTTGCACTGCTCGGCACGTGCCTGGGGCGGCGCGAGCTCGTGCGCTGGCTGGTCGCGGCGCAGCTGCTGATCAGTGCCGTGGCGCTGTGGGAACTGGCCGCGCCGCAGAGCTTCGCCGCGACGTTCAACGTCACCGCCTACTACGTCAACACCCGCGGGATCGAGGCGGAAACCTTCTGGTCGGGCGAGGGCGAGGGGCTGTTCCTGAACGTGGAGCGTCCGAACGGTCGCAACCTGTTCGCGAGTTCCGGGCTGAACCGGGCGACCTCCGTCTTCCTGGAGCCGGTTTCGCTGGGGAACTGGACCATCGTCGTGCTGATCGTGCTGGTGACCCTGTGGGGGCGGATCGGCTGGAGCACGCGCGCGACGCTGGTCCTGAGCGACCTGTTCCTGGTGGTGGCTTGCGACGGGCGCTTCGCGCTGGTGTGCGCGTTCGGCATCCTGCTGGGCGTGCCGTTCGGGCGCTGGGCGCCGCGGCTGTGGCCGCTGGTCTACCTGCCCGTGCTGGTGGCGACGCTGTTCGCGCTGCGCGGGGCCGAGCTGCTGCCGCGCGGCGGGGACACCTTTGCGGGGCGGCTGCGCAAGGGGATCGACTATCTGGGGCGGCTGGAGGTGGCGGACGTGTTCGGCGGCCAGTCCAGCACCAACATCTATGCCAATGCGGATGCCGGTTGGGCCTATCTGATCCAGTCGCAGTCGCTGTTCGGCTTCCTCGCCTTCTGGCTGCTGGTGGTGCTGATGGCCCGCGAGCGCACCGCGGAACTGCGCGCCTTCGTCAACGCGACGGCCATCTATGTCGCGCTGTGCATGCCGATCAGCTACTCGTTCGTGTCGATCAAGACGGTGGCGCCGATCTTTGCGCTCTATGGCTGCCTGATCGCGGTGGCGCGGCGTTCGGTCGGGCCGAGCGGGCTGACCGGCCTGCCGATCCGGATGCGGGAGCCGCGGCAGCAACGGCCGGCAATGGGGGCCGCGCCGCATCCGGCGTTCGGAAACGGCTGATGCAGCGCCGCGGCCAGCCGCAACGCGTGCGGCACAACCCGGTGCTGGGCGATGCGCTTGCCGCCTGCCGCGGGCACCTGATCCATGCGGCGCTGTTCAGCGCGCTGCTGAACCTGCTCTATCTCGCGCCGTCGCTCTTCATGCTGCAGGTGTACGACCGGGTCGTGCCGACGCGCGGCGCGGTGACGCTGGCGATGCTCACCCTGATCTTCCTGGCCGCGGTGGCGACGCTGGGGCTGCTGGACCTGTTGCGGACCCGCCTGCTGATCCGCGCCAGCGCCCGGCTCGACCGGCTGCTCGCGCCGGCGCTGATCGGGACGCTGCTGCAGGCGCCAAACGCGCAGGGGCAGGGGGGCGTGCTGCTGCGCGAATTCGACACGCTGCGCCAGACGATCACCGGCCTTGGCATGATCGCGCTGTTCGATGCGCCCTGGTCGCCGATCTACATGCTGGTCTGCTTCCTGCTCCATCCGGCGCTGGGTGCGATGGCGGTGGGCTGTTCGGCTGTCCTGCTGCTGCTCACCTTTCTGAACGAGCGCGGCACCAAGGCGCTGGTCCAGGATGCCTCGGTCGCGCAGCAGCACGGCTACCAGCGGGTCGACGCGAGCCTGGCGGCGGCGGGGGTGGTGCGGGCGCTGGGGATGCAGGCCGGGCTGGTGCGGCTGCACCTGCGCGACCGGCAGCTGGCGCAGGCGTTGCAGATGCGGGCGGCGTTCGTGGGCGCGCGCTACCTCACGCTTTCGCGAACGGTGCGGATCGCGATGCAGTCGCTGGCCCTGGGGCTGGGGGCGTTGCTGGCGATCGAGCAGCGGATCTCCGGCGGGACGATCTTCGCGGCCTCGCTGCTGATCGCGCGCGCGCTGGCGCCCATCGAGGGAATCACCGCGGCATGGCGCAACATGATCCAGGCGCGCGCCGCCTATGGCGCCCTGCTGGCGCTGTTCGAAACGGGCTGGCCGGTGCGCGGGCAGACGCGGCTGCCGGAGGTACGCGGGGACGTGGCGGTGGAGCGGCTGTCCGTGGCCGATCCGGAGGAGACGCGACTGGTGCTGCACGCGATCGACCTGCGCATCGCCGCGGGCGAGATGGTGGGCGTGATCGGGCCAAGCGGGGCCGGCAAGTCGACGCTGGTGCGCGCCCTTGTCGGCGCACAGCCGGCGGCGGCCGGGGCGGTGCGGATCGACGGCGCCACCCTTGCCGACTGGCCCGAGGAGCAGCTGGCAGCGGCGATCGGCTATGTCCCGCAGGAGCCGACGCTGTTCCACGGCACGATCAAGCAGAACATCGCCCGCTTCCGAACCGCCGAGGGAAGCGGCGCGGCGGCGCTGGACGCGGAGGTGATCCGCGCCGCGCGGCAATGCGGCGCGCATGACTTCATCCTGCGGCTGCCGCAGGCCTATGACACGCGGCTGGGGTGGAACGGCGCCGGGCTGTCGGTGGGGCAGGCGCAGCGGATCGCGCTGGCGCGCGCGCTGTTCGGCCGGCCGCGCGTGCTGGTGCTCGACGAGCCGAATGCCAGCCTGGATGCCGAAGGCGAGGCGCAACTCTCCGCCGCGCTCGCCGAGCAGAAGCGGGCGGGCGTCACCATCATCGTGGTCGCGCACCGTACCGGCATCCTGGCGGCGAGCGACAGGCTGGTGGTGCTGCGCGACGGCCGGCTGGAGATGTTCGACACGCGCGAGGCCGTGGTCCGCCGGCTTTCGGGAAGCCGGGCGATCGCGGACGAGGCGGCCGGGGCGGAGGGACGCGCATGAGCAGGAGCCTGGCACGCGGGTTTCGAGGCGCGCTGGTTCCCAGGCGCGTGGCTGTGGCAAGCCTGGGGGACGTGCCCGGCGCAGGCGAGGCATCCGACGGGGTCGGGCGCGAGGGGCGGATCGGCTGGCTGCTGGTGCTGCTGTTCTTTGGCGTGTTCCTGGGCTGGGCGGCGTTCGTGCGGCTGGACGCTGCGGCCTATGCCGGCGGCACGGTGGCGGTCGCGGGGAACCGCCAGGCGGTGCAGCACCAGCAGGGGGGCATCGTCGCCGCCCTGCTGGTCCGCGAGGGGGAGCGGGTGGCGCAGGGGCAGGTGCTGATCGAGCTCGCCGGCAGCGAGACGCGAGCCCTGGAGCGCTCGCTCAACGCGCAGGTGATCGCGCTCCAGGCGCAGCGCGCGCGGCTGACGGCGCAGCTGACCGGCACGCCGCTGGAGCCGCCGCCGGGCTTTGGGAGCCTGCAGGGCGACGACCGCATCGAGGCGGAGCGGGCAATGGCGCTGCAGCGTCGCGAGCTTTCGGCGAGCGAGACCGCGCTCACCGACCAGCGGATCGTGGTCGCGCAGCAGGGCGCGCAGCTGGTGTCGCGCAGCATCGGCATCCGCGAGCAGCTGCGCGCGATCGACGCGCAGCAGCGGCTGCTGGAGGACGAGCTGCGCGGGATGCGGGCGCTGGCGGTGAAGGGCTTTGCGAGCGAGAACCGGATCCGTGCGCTGGAGCGCAGTGCCGCGGCGCTGGAGGGGGAGGCCGGACGGCTGCGCGCGAACGACGCGGAAGTGCGCGAGCAGATCGGCGAGAAGCAGCTGCAGAGCCGTTCGCTCACCTCCGACGACCGGCAGCAGCTGACGGACCTGCTGCGCACGACCGAGTTCACGCTGAACGATCTGCTGCCCAAGCTGAGCGCCGCGCGCGAGGCGCTGGCGAACACCCAGATCCGGGCGCCGGCGTCGGGCCAGGTGGTGGGGCTGACGGTGCATACGGTGGGCGGGGTGATCGGCGCGGGCGAGCGGCTGATGGAGATCGTGCCCGAACGGGTGGGACTGGTGATCCAGGCACGTATCGCACCGGACGATGCCGACGACCTATTCGTGGGGCAGCAGGCGGAAGTGCGCATCCCGGCGCTCCACGCGCGCGCGCTGCCGGCGATACTGGGGACGATCCGCCGATTGTCCGCCGACAGCTTCGAGGACCAGCGCACCGGCGCCCGTTACTACACCGGCGAGGTGGTGGTGCCGGGATCCGGGCTGGCGACGATGCGGCGTTATGCCGGCGGGCGTGAGATCAAGCCGGGGCTGCCGGTGGAGATTCTGGTCCCGCTGCGGCGGCGGACCCTGCTGCAATATCTGCTGGAGCCGCTCGACCAGAGCTTGTGGCAAAGCTTTCGCGAGCATTGAAGAAGCTGCGGGAACTCGGCTCGTCGCAGTTTCGGAACAGAATCTTTCACTTGACCGTTGGCAATTCGAAAGGAACTATTTGGATACCGGGAGAACGGGACAGCCCGTCGAGGAGAGGACGACAATGAAGGTGCCATTCGATCAGCTTGAAGACACAATGCCTGCGTCGCTGGCACTGAGCTTCCTTATTTCGGGTGTGATCGGCGCCGTCATCTGGTCTCTGGTGCTGTTCGCGATTCTCTGAAAGTCTGTCGCGGAGCGGGCGAGAGATCGTCTGCGACGAAGAAGTTTGTGCGGTGCAATAGGCGTCGATCTCGTGTTCCACTGCGCGAGATCGGCGCCTTTGCTTTATTTGAGAGTCATTCAGCACGAAGACGCGAGGGCGAAGTTCCGCACGTGCGAAGAGGCTGACGAGGGCGGAAGAGGTTTTCGCCGGACCGTCGATCCACGCTGCCCATCGCCTTCCGACGGGTTGCCTCGGCGGACAGGCTTGCGATGCGCGGGACGCCGCTGCACGGGCAAGGCCATTGCTGCTGCAGATCGAACGACGGGACGATTCGACCCCCCGCGCATCGCTCGCGCGGCGCGCGCGGTGCGGCGGGTCGATTCGCCGGGCATGGTCTCAGGGTCCGATGAAGCCCTTCTCCGGCACGGCGCGGGATCGCGGCGGAAGATCGAGCGGCGTATCCGGGCGCCGCGCGCCAGCGCCGCCGGCATCGACCGGCAGCACGCGCCTGGGTCCGCCCGCCTTGCCTGCGATGCCCGCTCTTCGCTGCGGCCGCACTTTGCCCGGGCTTCGATCGCGTTCGTTCGCCGAGGTCGCATAGCGGCGCTTTCCGCGCGGACGGCCGCACCGGCGGGGGCGGCGGCGCTGGGGCTGATCGCTCGCGGCACAGCCGGGCGAGCAGGTCGTACGAGGCCGGTTCGCCGCACTCACGCACAACGGCGCTGCGTCAGGCCCGGTCGAAGGGCTCGGAACGGCTTGCGGTGGTGGGGGAGAGTGGTGCCCAGGGACGGGATCGAACCGCCGACACTGCGATTTTCAGTCGCATGCTCTACCAACTGAGCTACCTGGGCATTCCGTCCTGAACCGGACAGAGCGCGCCTGTTAGTCGGCGGATTCGTCGCTGTCCAGCCCGGTCATGGAAATTCTTTCCGACGGAGCCTGGGTGCCGGGCAGGCGATAGCCTTCGCCCAGCCAGTTGAGCAGGTCGCGGTCGCGACAGCCCTGGCTGCAGAAGGGGGCGTGCTGCGCGGGCGCCGGGGCTCCGCACAGCGCGCAGACGTCACGGGAAGCGCGCTTGGACATGGCCGGCGGATATGGCGAGGGCAGAGTCCTCCCGCAAGGCGACGGGCGCGCCGATGCGATTTGCAAGCTCCGCGAGCCACACCGGGTGGGCGGCGAGATGGGCGATGAGCGCCGGGTGGGCGGTGAGCGTGCGCTCGCCGGCGCCGCCGGTGCGCTCGGCCACGCGCAGCAGCGCGCGGGCGTGGGCGGCGACGGGATCGTGCGCGTACAACTCCGGGATCGAGACGCGGGCGCGGCGGCGGACGATCTGGACGAAGCCGAAGCCGTTAACGGCGGTACGCTCGAACGGCTGCGGGAGCGCCGCGTCGATCGCGGCGGCGGCGGCCTGGCGCGCGGCCTTGTCGCCGGCGTCGGGCAGGTCGATGCCGATCGAGCCGCCGATGTCGAGGCGACGGACAGAGCGGGCGGCAGCGGCGGCACCTGCAACGGCAAGCGCGGCAGGCGCCTGTTCACCGTCGACGTCGATCAGCGTCATCGCCGGGGTTAGCGAGAGGGTGAGGCTGCCGGTCGCGAACGCCACCCGGCCGGTGACGGCTTCCTCCAGCAGCGCGGACCAGCCGGCGTCCTCCAGCAGGTCGGCGTCGAAGCGGCCGAGCAGATGCGCGTCGGGGAGACGCTGGAGGAGGTCGGGGCCGGTGCCGGGCGTCGCGCCTTCGGCGGCGGGGCGGGCGCGGGCGCGCTTGGGCTTGCCGGGTTCGGGGAGCGGGGGGCGGGTGATCTCGACCAGCAGGGTGGCGCCTTCGGGGAGCGCACGGTGCAGGGGAGCGAGCATCGCCTCGCCGCCGGCCCAGACGACCACGCCTTCGTTGCGCTGGGTCAGCCGCTTGGCGAGGCGGGCGGGGAGGACGGTGCCGGCGCGCAGCGTCTCTTCGGGCTCGATGCAGGCTTCGAGGATGATGTCGCCGTCCACGAGCGCGGCGCGGGTCTCGCCGATCCCGCGCTCGACGATCCAGCGCATGGGATCAGGCGAAGCGGTAGCCGCTGGATTCCAGCAGCGCGCGGGTGTCGAACAGCGGCAGGCCGACGACGCCCGAGTGGCTGCCCGACAGGAAGCGCACGAAGCTTTCGGCGCGGCCCTGGATGGCATAGCCGCCAGCCTTGCCCTCGCCCTCGCCCGAGCGGAGATACCAGTCGATCTCGTCGTCGGTGAGCCGCTTGAAGGCGACCACGGAGTCCGTCACGCGCACGCGCGCCTTGCCGTCGAGCCCGATGACGCACACCGCCGACAGGCAGTGGTGGCGGCGGCCGGACAAGAGGCCGAGCATGGCACGATGATCGGTTTCGTCGGCGGGCTTGTTGAGGATGCGGCGGCCGACGCCGATGGTGGTGTCGCCCGCGACGACGATCTCGTCCGCCTCGCGGGCGACGGCGCGCGCCTTTTCCTCGGCCAGCCGCAGCGCATAGGGGCGCGGCAGTTCGCCGGGGCGCGGCGCCTCGTCGATCTCCGGACCGACGACGCGATCGGGCACGACGCCGAGTCGCGCCAGCAGTTCGCGGCGGCGCGGGGAGGTGCTGGCAAGGACGAGCCGCATGGCTCGGGCCTTATTTGAAGCGGTAGGTGATACGACCCTTGGTCAGGTCGTACGGGGTCAGCTCGACGAGCACCTCGTCGCCGACCAGCACGCGGATGCGGTTCTTGCGCATCTTGCCGGCAGTGTGGCCGAGAATCTCATGGTCGTTCTCAAGCCGGACGCGGAACATGGCGTTGGGCAGAAGCTCCACCACCTGACCGCGCATTTCCAGAAGTTCTTCTTTTGCCAAAAAATCCTCGCAGGGCTGAAAAGTCGCGGTGCCTTACTCCGGGCGCCGCGAAAAGGAAAGGCAGGCGCGGTTCCGGCACGGGCCGTCGCACCTCTGTGGGTGCGATATGGGGAGGATGTTGCCCAAAGTCCACGCCGGGGTCTGGCGTCTCTCAACTCCCGGCGAGGGCGGCGAGCAGCAGCAGGGCGACGATGTTGGTGATCTTGATCATCGGGTTCACGGCCGGGCCGGCGGTGTCCTTGTAGGGATCGCCGACCGTGTCGCCGGTGACGGCAGCCATGTGCGCCTCCGATCCCTTGCCGCCATAATTGCCGTCCTCGATGTACTTCTTGGCATTGTCCCAGGCGCCGCCGCCCGAGGTCATCGAGATGGCGACGAACAGCCCGGAGACGATGACGCCCAGCAGCATCGCGCCGAGCGCGGCGAAGCCCTGCGCCTGGCCGGCGACGGTGGCGATGACGAAATAGACCAGGATCGGCGAGAGCACGGGCAGCAGCGAGGGGACGATCATCTCGCGAATGGCGGCGCGGGTGACGATGTCGACGGTGTGGGCATAGTTGGGGCGGCTGGTGCCTGCCATGATGCCGGGATCGTCGCGGAACTGGCGGCGGACGTCCTCCACCACCGATCCCGCCGCGCGGCCGACCGCGGTCATGCCGAACGCGCCGAAGAGGTAGGGGAGCAGCGCGCCGAGCAGCAGCCCGACGATGACGTACGGGTTGGATAGCGAGAAATCGACCGCGAGCTCGGGGAAGAAGCGGTTGAGGTCGGTGGTGTAGGCACCGAACAGCACCAGCGCGGCGAGGGCTGCGGAGCCGATCGCATAGCCCTTGGTCACCGCCTTGGTGGTGTTGCCGACCGCATCCAGCGCATCGGTGCGCTGGCGGACGTCGTCGGGCAGGCCCGCCATCTCGGCGATGCCGCCGGCATTGTCGGTGACGGGGCCATAGGCGTCGAGCGCGACCACCATGCCGGCGAGCGCCAAGAGGGCGGTGGCGGCAAAGGCGACGCCGATGATGCCGGCAAGCTGATAGGCGGCGATCACCGCGACGACGATCACCAGCGTGGGGAGGGCGGTGGACTCCAGCCCGATGGCGAGCCCCTGGATGACGTTGGTGCCGTGGCCGGTGGCCGAGGCGCGTGCGATCGAGCGGACCGGGCGATAGCGGGTGCCGGTGTAATATTCGGTGATCCACACCAGGAGCGCCGTGACTCCGAGTCCGATCAGCATGCACCAGAACAGGTCCATGCCGGTGAAGTGGGTGCCCGGCGTCGCGGCGGCGCCGAGTGCCGCCTCGGTGGTGAGCGCGTCGCTTCCCGGATCGAGGAAGCCGGCGCCGCCGATCACCGCGTCGAGATCGCCCAGCACCCAGCGGCAGGAGACATAGATCAGCGGCACCGCGAGCAGGATGGTGGTCCACAGCCCCTTGTAGAGCGCGCCCATGATCGAGCCGCTGCGGCCGAGCCGGACCATGTAGGTGCCGGCGATCGAGGCGAGGATGCAGGCGCCGCCCACCACCAGCGGCAGCGCCATCAGCGCCAGCAGCTCGGCCGAGGAGGCCTGCACCAGCAGCGCAATCGACACCATGGTGAGGCCGAGGGTGACGACATAGGTTTCGAACAGGTCCGCGGCCATGCCCGCGCAGTCGCCGACATTGTCGCCCACGTTGTCCGCGATAACGGCGGGGTTGCGGGGATCGTCCTCGGGGATGCCGGCCTCGACCTTGCCGACCAGGTCGGCGCCGACGTCGGCGGCTTTGGTGAAAATGCCGCCACCCAGCCGGGCGAAGATCGAGATGAGCGAGGCGCCAAAGGCGAGCGCGGTGAGCGCCTCCACCACCTCGCGGTCGTTGGGGGCGTGGCCGGCGACGGCGACGAGGTACCAGAACAGCCCCGCGATCGCGAGCAGACCGAGGCCCGCCACCAGCATTCCGGTGATCGCGCCCGAGCGGAAGGCGAGGGTGAGCCCGGCCTGGAGCGAGCGGCGCGCAGCCTCCGCGGTGCGGACGTTGGCGCGCACCGAGATGGTCATGCCGACATAGCCGGCCGCACCGGACAGCAGCGCGCCGAGCACGAAGCCGGCGGCGGAAAGCAGGCTGACGGTTGGCACGAGGAGGATCGCGACGAGCACGCCGACGACGGCGACCGCGCGATACTGGCGCCCGAGATAGGCCCCGGCGCCCTCCTGGATGGCGGTGGCGATCGCCTGCATCCGCGCGTCGCCGGGGGAGGCGCGCAGCACCTGCATGCCGGTGAAGACTCCGTAGAGAACGGCGAGGACGCCGCATGCCATGGCGAAATAGACGATCGTCATTTGCCCCTCCTGTCCGAAGGTGGCCCGGCGTTCGTGCGTCGGGTCTAACCCATCGGCGCGAGCATATGCCGATGCGGCGGGAGCACAAGGGCGTTCGGGTGAGGGAACAGCGCCGCCGACCTCACGCGCCTCTCCTTCCGCGCGCTTCCCCTTCCGTTTGTCTCGAGCAGGGATCGAGCTCTGTCGAGAGCTTGTGTCGAGAGAGCCGCGGCCGGTTTCTCGAGACGCCGTCTCGACAAGCTCGACGGCTCCTCGAAACGAACGGGGATGTCCGACCCCGCGGGGCGGTGACGACGCTGCGCATGCCCGTTCGTCCTGAGGTGCCATCGAGCGAAGTCGAAATGGCGTATATCGAAGGACCGTCGCCAGTGCTTCGATACGGGGCTTCGACAAGCTCAGCCCCTACTCAGCAGGAACGGTTCAACTGGAAGGTATCTACCTCTAGCCGCCTTGGTGCTCGAAGCCGAGCCGGGCGGGGAGCGGCACGGGGGTGCCGTCGTCGGTAAGAGTAACGCCGGGTTCGGCGTGGAAGCGCCCCACGCAGGTGGCGGGTACCGGCGGCGTGACACCGGGAGGAAGCGCGAACAGCAGCTCGTAGTCGTCGCCGGCGGTGGCGGCGGCGAGGCGGGCGGCAGGCGAGTCGCCGTCGTAACGGACGAGATCGGCCGAGCGGGGCACATCGGCCAGGTCGATCGCGATGCCGATGCCGCTGGCCGCCGCCATTCGGCTGGCGTCGAGCAGCAGGCCGTCCGACACGTCCATCATCGCATGCGCCACGCTGGCGAGCGCGCGCCCCTCGGCGAGCCGCGGCGTGGGGCGGCGGTAGCGGTCGAGCAGCGCCTGCGGCCCATCGGCGCCGCGGGCGATGGCGAGGCCGGCACCGGCGTCGCCGATCGTGCCGGTGACCCACAGCGCGTCGCCGGCGCGTGCGCCGTTGCGGGCGGGGGCCGCGTCGCTATGGCCGATCGCGGTGAGCGACAGGAAGCGCGGGCTGCCGGCGGGCTGGCGCACGGTGTCGCCGCCGAGCAGCGGGCAGCCGAACGTGGCCAGCGCGGTGGCGAGGCCGGCCAGGAACGCGCGGTCCCAGGCGTCGTCGCCGAGCGGATAGCCGAGCAGCACGCCGACCGGCGTCGCCCCCTTGGCGGCGAGGTCCGAGAGGTTCGTCGCCACCAGCTTCCAGGCGACGGTGTCGGCCGGATCGTCGCTAAGGAAATGCACGCCCTCCACCAGCAGGTCGCTGGTGAGGACGGTGGCGGGCGTCGTCCCGGCGGGCAGCACCGCCGCGTCGTCCGTGAGCCCGCGCGCCGCGGGGTGGAGCGGCAGTGCGCGCAGCGCCTCCAGGAACTCGGCCTCCGTCATGGTGTGGTTGTGCCCCGAACGGGGCGGCGCGTCACGCCTCCGGCGCGTCCGCCGGGGTGGGCGAGCCGCCGCGCACGGTCTTGGCGACGCCATCGAGCAGGCCGTTGACGAAGCCCTTTTCGCGGCGGTCGTAGAAGGCGTCGGCGACGTCGATATATTCGCTGATGACGGCGGCGGCGGGCACGTCCACGCGGGCGATCAGCTCATAGGTGCCGGCGCGCAGGATCTGGCGCATCGGCTTGTCGAGCCGGTCGAGCGACCAGCCCTCGGAGAGCCTGGCGGTGATGGCGCGGTCGATCTCTTCGCGCCGGGCGTCGACGCCGCGCACCACGTCGTCGAAGAAGGCGATGTCGGCTTCGGCATATTCCACGCCCTCGATGGTCGCGCCCAGCCGGTGCTGATGGAACTCGTGCAGCAGCGTCGGGATCGGCGTGCCCTCCATCTCCTGCTGGTAGAGCGCCTGGACGGCGGCGAGGCGGGCGGCGGCGCGGGCCTGGCGGAGCGCACGGGGACGGGGGTTGGGCGTGGTCATGAGCAGGTCGTCCATTGGCCGGGGCGCATGAGGAAATGCGCGCGCCGGCGGGAAAGTTCAGGAAAGGCGGATCGCGACCGAGCGGGCGTGGGCGGGAAGCCCCTCCGCTTCGGCCAGCGTCACCGCCGCGGGACCGATGCGGCCCAGTGCGGCGGCGTCGAGCCCCAGGAAGCTGGTGCGCTTCATGTAATCGAGCACCGACAGGCCCGACGCGAAGCGCGCGCGCCGACCGGTGGGCAGCACGTGGTTGGGGCCCGCGACATAATCGCCGACCGCCTCGGGCGTGTGGCGGCCGAGGAACACCGAGCCGGCGTTGCGCACGCGGTCGAACAGCGGCTCGGGATCGTCGACGGCGAGTTCGAGATGCTCGGGGGCCAAGCGATCCACCAACGGCATCGCTTGGTCGAGGCGTTCGACGACGATGATCGCGCCGTTGGCGTCCCAACTGTCGCGCGCCACCGCCTTGGTGGCGAGCGTCGCGATCTGGCGATCGACGGCCTCGGCCACGGCATCGGCGAACAGTGCGTCGTCGGTGAACAGGATCGACTGGCTGGTGGGGTCGTGCTCGGCCTGGCTGAGCAGGTCGGCGGCGATCCATTCGGGATCGTTGGCGCCGTCCGCGACCACGACGATCTCGGACGGGCCTGCGACCATGTCGATGCCGACGACGCCGTAGAGCTGGCGCTTGGCCTCCGCGACCCAGGCGTTGCCGGGGCCGGTGACGACATCGACCGGCTTGATCCGTTCGGTGCCATAGGCAAGCGCGGCGATCGCCTGCGCCCCGCCGATGCGCCACACCTCGTCCACGCCCGCGAGTGCGGCGGCGGCGAGGACGAGCGGGTTGACCTCGCCATCCGGGGTTGGCGTCACCATCACCAGCCGCTCGACGCCGGCCACCTTGGCGGGGACGGCGTTCATGAGGACGGAGGACGGATAGGCAGCTCGGCCGCCGGGCACATAGACGCCGGCCGCCTGAACCGCACGCCAGCGGGCGCCCAGGCGGACGCCGGCGTCGTCGACCTGGTCGCTGTCGGCGGGGCGCTGCTTGGAATGGTAGGCGACGATGCGGTCGTGGGCGAGTTCGAGTGCGGCGCGTAGATCGGGGGCGAGGCCTTCGAGCGCGGCAACGCAATCGGCCTGTTCGATGCGCCAGCCGGTTTCCTCCGGATCGTGGCGGTCGAAGCGGCGGGTGAAGGCGGCGAGCGCGGCATCGCCCTCGTCGCGCACCGCGGCCAGGATGGCGCGCACGTCGCGGGCGACGTCGGCGTCGGCCTCGCGGCGGGCGTCGACCAGCTCGGCAAAGCTGCGCTCGAAATCGAGGTCGGTGAGGTCGAGCCTCAGCATGCGGTCTTCTCCATCACCGCACGGCGAAACGCGTCCACCAGCGGCACCACATCGGGACGGGTCTTGAAGGCGGCCCGGTTGGCGACGAGGCGCGAGCTGACCTCGGCGATCACCTCGACCTCGACCAGGCCGTTTTCCTTGAGCGTGCGGCCCGAGGAGACGAGATCGACGATGCGCGGGGCGAGGCCGAGCACCGGCGCCAGCTCCATCGCGCCGTTGAGCTTCACGCACTCTGCCTGCACGCCGCGGCGGGCGAAATGCTGGCGGGTGACGTGCGGGTATTTGGTAGCCACGCGGACATGACTCCAGCCGCGCGGATCGTCGTGCTCAGCCAGGCCCGCGGGCTCGGCGACCGAGATGCGGCAATGGCCAATGCCGAGGTCGACGGGCGCGTAGAGCTCTGAATATTCGAACTCTGCGAGCACGTCGGAGCCGACGATGCCGAGCTGGGCGGCGCCGTGGGCGACAAAGGTCGCGACGTCGAACGCGCGCACGCGGATCAGGTCCACGGCGGGCGTGTTGGTGCGAAAGCGCAGCGCGCGGCTGCCTTCGTCGGAAAAGGCGGGTTCCGGCACGATGCCGACGGCCGCCAGCAGCGGCAGCGCCTCTTCGAGGATGCGCCCCTTGGGGACGGCGAGAATGAGCGGATCGGTCATGAGCGGCGCGGCTTTACTTGGCGCACCGGCCGGGCGCAACACGCGCCCGCCTGGCTGGGGATCACGCCTCGTCCAGTTCGGGATAGTGGCGGAAGATGCCGTCCGTGTTGAAGGGCAGCCGCCGGTCGCTCGCCAGATAGGCAGCGATGCCGGGCAGCGTCTTCACCTGCGCGTGGATCTTGAGCAACTGCGGATAGTCGCCTTCGATCGCCGCCATGCGCCGCGGGAACATGTAGCGCAGCCCCTCGACCAGCTGGAACAGCGAGGTGTCGGCATAGGTCCAGCGGTGGTCGATCAGCCACTCGCCAGGGTTCGCTTTGGCCGCATCCTCGAAATGGCCGAGGAACTTGGGCATGCGCTCGGCGCGGAACTGTTCGGCGGCGCGTGCGGCCTCCGGCTTCTGGTCCTCGTAATAGGCCCCCATCGCCACCGGGTGGTGGATGTTGTGCACCTCCGCCACCATGTCCGCGATGGTGAGCTGGAGCTGGTGGAGCCAGAGCCGGTCGGCCAGGCGCGAGGGTGCGAGGTCGTGGTGCTCGCCCAGGTAGAGCAGGATGTTGGCGACCTGCGCGATGGCGAAGCCGTCGAGCGTCAGATAGGGCGGGGCGAAGGGAGGACGGCGGCTGTGGCTGGCCATATCCTCCATCAGTGCCTCGGCACCGCGTTCGCGGGCGCAGTCGCGATATTCGATACCGGCCGCTTCCAGCGCCAGCCGCACGAACTCGCCGCGGCCCTGGATGCCAGGCCAGTACCAGAGATTGTACGGCATCGCGCTACTCTCCTGGAGCGCGGGCCCGGATTGCCAGCGCGTGGACGCGGTCTATGAGCAGGTCGGACAGGGCCTGGTTCACCAGCCGCTGGCGATCAACGCGCGAGCGGCCCGCAAAGGCCCGGCTTTCGACGACGACGGTGAAATGGGATTCGCCGGTGCCGTTGTCGCCGCTGTGGCCGGCGTGGCGGCCGCTGTCGTTGATGACCTCCAGATGCGTGGGGTCGAGCGCCTGGGTAAGGCGAGCGGTGATTTCGGAGGCGATGGGGCCGGTGGCGGTGGTCTGCATCGCGCCTATATACCGGGTTTGCATGAGGGAGTCGCGTGGCGCGCGAGAAGATTGGGAAGGACCGGCCGAACACGCGGTTCCATGGTCGGGTGGAAAGTGGACGCCCCTGCGAGGCGCCGGGCTGCGCCGAGGCGGGCGAGTTCCGCGCGCCGCCGCTGGAGGGCGCGCCGCAGGGTAGCGACCGGCCGAGCGGCTATCGCTGGTTCTGCCTGGACCATGTCCGCCAGTTCAACGCCGGCTACAACTATTTCGCGGGCATGACCGCCGAGGAGATCCACGACGCCCAGCGGCCCTATGCCGGCTGGGAGCGGGAGACGCGCGCGTTCGCGAGCGCGGGCGGCGACCGGGGGCCGCGCTGGGCCGACTTCGCCGATCCGCTCGACGCGATCGGGGCGAAGTTCAAGGCGAATGTGCGTGCCGAGCGCAAGGACGGGCGACCGCTGACGCCGGGCGACCGCTCCGCGCTGAAGGTGATGGGGCTGGAGGTCGATGCCGACCGCACGGCGCTGCGCAAGCGCTACAGCGAGCTGGTGCGGCAGTATCATCCGGACCGGAACGGCGGCGACCGCAGCCACGAAGGCGCGCTGCAGAAGGTCATCGCCGCCTATCAGCAGCTCAAGGGGTCGGCGGCCTTCGCCTGACGGCTCCGCTCATGCCCTTGCCGGCAATCCGGCGATCCGGCGGGCGACCGCCTCCAGCTGCTCCGCGACGGCGAGCCAGCCTGTCTCGAAGCCCATCGCGCGGTGCTTCTCGCGGTCGTCGGCGGTCCAGTGGCGTGCGGCCGCACGATACCGGGTGCCCGCGCCTTCGGGCGTGAACTCGAATATCCCGACAAAGGGGAAGGGCTCGCCCGTCTGGGGACGCCAGCCGGGGAGGAGCGTATTGGTGAACACCACGCGCTGGGCCGGAATGGCTTCCAGGATCAGGCCTTCGCCGCCGTGACGCTCCCCTTCCGGGCCGATCATCGTGGTCGCGAACCGGCCGCCGGCATGGAGCTCCAGCGCATGGAGTTTGGTGCGCCAGGGGAGCGGACACCACCATTCCTCCAGATGGTCCCGCCACGCCTGCCAGATGGCGGTCACGGGCGCGTCGAGGATGCGTTCGATGGCGAGCTCGTGATTCATACGGCATCTCCCCGTCGTGCCGCCTCGATCGCGGCGATGTCGATCTTCACCATGCCCATCATCGCCTGCATGACGCGGGCGGCGGCGGCCGGATCGGGATCGGCCAGCCCGTTGATCAGGGCGCGCGGGACGATCTGCCAGCGGACGCCCCAGCGGTCGCGGCACCAGCTGCAGGCGATCTCCGTGCCGCCGCCCTGGATGATGGCGTCCCAATAGCGATCGGTCTGGGCCTGGTCCTCGGTCATCAGCTGGAAGGAGATCGCGTCGGTGAAGGCGACGCCTGGTCCGCCGTTGAGCGCGAGAAACGCGTTGTCTGCGATGGTGAAGCCGACCGTCAGCACGTCGCCCGCCTTGCCCGCCGGCCAGTCCGTGGTGGCATGGTGGATGTCGGTGATGCGGCTGTCGTCGAAGCTGTCGACGTAGAAGCGGGCGGCCTCCTCCGCGCAACCGTCGTACCAGAGGCAGGCGACGACCCTGGCCTGGGTGCTCATGCCGCGGCCCTTGAGCCGGCGACGACGCCGAACACGGCCCCATGGGGATCGCTGGCGACGATGATGCGCTCGTCGCCGGGCACGTCCATGGGCCCCATGTCGACGGTGCCGCCGGACGCGACCACCGCGGCCGCGGCGGCGTCGATGTCGGCCGCGCGGAAGTAGAATTGCCAAGCGGCGGGCGGGGCATCGGCAGGGCGCTGCATGATCGCGCCGACCGTCTCGCCCCCCGCCTCGACAAAGACATAGTCGCCCATCTCGCCCATGGACATGCGATCGGGATAGGACCAGCCGAACACCTCGGCATAAAAGGCGAGGGCGCCGGCCTGGTCGGGCGTGGTCAGCTCGTTCCAGCCGCATTTCCCGGGTGCGTTCGCCTGCCAGGCATGGCTCGCCTCGTCCATCGCGCCGCGCATCACGTAGAAGGGGATGCCCTGCGGGTCCGCCACCAGCGCAAAGCGGCCGACGCCCTCCATCGTCTGCGGCGCGACGTGGACGCTGCCGCCAAGCGCCTGGATTCTCGCGACGGTCGCATCGACGTCGTCCACGCCGATGTAGAACAGCCAGCCGGGACGGGCGCCGCCGGCTTCCATCTCGGGCACCAGGCGCATCATGCCGCCGACCTGTCCCTGGCCGGTGTCGAGCAGCCGATAATCCAGCGCCGAAGACATGGGCGCGCCCACGCTCCAGCCGATCACCGCCTCGTAGAAGCCGCGTGCTGCGTCGGGATCCGGGGTGAGCAGTTCGTACCAGATCGGAAAGCCGTGCGGATTGCGCATGCCGGTGCTCCTATTGGTCGAGGATGGGCAGGAAGCCGCCGAAGATCATGCGCTTGCCATCGAACGGGACGGCGCCGGGATCCTGCATGCGCGGGTCGGCCATCACCTTGGCCTGACCTGCGTCGCGCACTTCCCTGGAGGGCCATTCGATCCAGGCGAACACCACCTTCTCGCCGTCCGTCACCTTGGTCGCACGGTTGAAGTCGGTGAGCTTGCCGTCGGGCAGGTCGTCGCCCCAGGCCTCCACCACGCGGGTGGCGCCATGTTCGAGGAAGACCGGCGCCGCCCGCCGTGCCAGATCGAAAAAGGCGTCCTTCTGGTCGGGCGCGACGGGGATCAGGAAGCCGTCGACATAGCCGGTGGTGCCGCCGGGACCCTCGTCGAGCAGCGGATCGAAGCCGGCGAAGATCATGCGGCTGCCGTCGAACGGCATTTCGGCCATGTCCTCCATGCGCGGATCGTCCATCATGGCAGAGAGCGCGGCATCATAGGCGGCCTGATCGGCATATTCGATCCAGCTGAACACGACGGTCTCGTCCTCCTTTGCCTGCACTGCGCCCCGGAAGTCCGTGACCGTGCCGTCGGGCACGTCATCGCCCCACGCCTCCACCATTCGGCGCGCACCGAACTCCTTGAACAGCGGCAGCGCCTGGGCCGCATGGTCGCGGTAGGCGTCGCGGTTTGCGGTGGGCACCGCGGCGACGAAGCCCTGGATGAAGGTCATGCGTCCTCTCCCTGCATCGCGAGCATCGCCGCGGATTGCGGCGGCTGCCCGGTGAAGCCCTTCTGCTGCGCGTGGAGCGCGCGTCCGAACGCGGGCCTGGCCTCGCCGCGGGCGACATAGGCGGCGAGCGCCGGATGCGCCTCGACCAAGCCGCTGCCGCGCAACTGGCGGAGCGTGCAGATCATCATCAGGTCCCCGGCGGAAAAGGCGCCGTCGAGCCACGGCGCCTCCCCCAGCCGCGCGGCGAGGTCGGCGAGCCGGTCCTCCACACGGGCGCGCACCACCGGCAGCCGGTCCTTCGCCCAGGGCTGGTCGCGCTCGAACAGCGACGCCATGCCGAAGTCGGCGATCGGCAGCTCGACGCTGTTGAGCGCGGCGAACATCCACTGGATCGCGCGGGCTCGGGCTGCGGGATCCGCGGGAAGCAGACCGCTGCCGTTCTGGGCGATGTGCAGCACGATCGCGCCGGATTCGAACAGCACCAGATCGCGGTCCTCATAGGTCGGCACCTGTCCGAACGGCTGGAGCGCGCGGTGGGCCGCACCCCTCTGGCTTCCCTGCGGCAGGTAGCGGACGGTGTAGGGCCGCCCGGTTTCCTCCAGCGCCCAGCGCACCGGCAGGTCGCGCACCAGGCCGCGCGCGAAATCGGGGACCCAGTCATAAGCGGTGATCACGGGCGGGGTCATGCGTCTCCCTCCTTCTTCATGCCCTTCAGCAGGGCGTAGATCGCCATCGCGTGGCCGTGGCCCAGGCCGAAGTCGGCCTTCAGCCAGTCGGTGACCTCGGTCGCCTTCACCCCCGGCGTGATGCCGCCTTCGCTGGTGAGGCCGCGGGTCGCCGCGAGCGCGCGGAAGTCCGCAGGCGTCTTGCCGGTGTTGCGCTCGATCGTGTCGAGATAGGCCTGGAAGGACATGTCACGCCTCCGCCGGCTGGGCGTGAGCCTCGGCAGCGGCCGCCATGTCCATGGTGAACGGGCCCCAGCCGTGGCCGTCGAGATCGTCGAAGGCGCGGCTGTACATAAAGCCGAGATCCTCGGGATCGTGCATCTCCTTGCCCCCGGCGGCGAGGGCCGCCTGGGTGATCGCGTCCACCTCCGCGCGGCTGTCGAAGGAGAGGGCGAGCAGGGCACCGCTGTGCGTGCGTGCCTCGATGATCTGCTTGTTCGTGAAGGTCCGGTAGAAGGCGTGTTCGAGCAGCATGACGTAGATGCTGTCCGACCAGACCATCGCCGACGCCTGTTCGTTGGAGAAGGTCGGGTTCTTCTCGAAGCCGATCGCTTCGTAGAAGGCGGTGGCCTTGGCCACGTCGGCAACCGGCAGGTTCACGAAGATCGCGCGGGGCATGATGCATCCTCTCCGACTCGCTGTTTGACCAGCATGCCGGGACTACTTATCTTTGACAACCATGGAGTCACAAAAAATAACTAGCTTGGAAAAGCGTTGGTACGACGATGCCTGCGGAGCGGCGCTGGGCATGGAGTTCGTCGGCGAGCGCTGGGCGTTGCTGATCATGCGCGAGCTCTTGCTGGGGCCGCGGCGGTTCGGGGAATTGCGCAGCGGGCTGCCGGGACTGAGCGCCAATGTGCTGACCCAGCGGCTCGCTTCGCTGGAGCGGTCGGGGATCGTGCGGCGCCACCGGCTACCGTCGCCCGCCAATGTCCAGGTGTACGAACTCACCCCCTGGGGACGGGAGAGCGAGCCAGTGATCCTGGCGCTCGCGCGCTGGGCGCTGCGGTCCCCGGCGCACGACCCCAGCCTGTCGTTCTCGCCCGTGTCGCTGCTGCTGTCGCTGCGCATGCTGCTGGTCCCGGAGCGGGCGGACGACTGGCGGGCGGCGGTCGGCATCCGGACGGACGAGGAGACGTTCGAGGCGCGGCTGGAGCAGGGGGAGCTGAAGGTGGCGCGCGGGCCGATGGATGGCATGGAGGCGGTGCTTTCGGGTACGTCCTCCGCCTTCCTGCCGGTGATCTATGGCGGGATGCCGCTGGCGGCAGCCGAGAGGGCCGGAATGCTCCGCGTCGAAGGGAACCGCGCGGTCGCGGAGCGGTTCGTCACTCTCTTCGCCCTGCCGGACAAGGTGGCCGTTGAGTAAGGCCCCGCGTTCGTCCTAAAGCGGGCCTAAGCCCCGGCGAAGGGCACGAAAGGCTTTCATGACCAGCACCTCCGACCTCCAGCTCGACCGCAGCGAAACCACCGTCCTCGACGCACCGGACCGCACCGTGGAGGTGCGCGAGGTGTTCGGCATCGACATCGACATGAAGGTGCCGGCCTTCAGCATCGCCGACGAGCGCGTGCCGGACGCCGATCCCGCCTATGTGTTCGATCCGGACACCACGCTCGCGATCCTGGCGGGCTTTGCGCATAATCGCCGCGTGATGGTGCAGGGCTATCACGGCACCGGCAAGTCGACGCACATCGAGCAGGTGGCGGCGCGCCTCAATTGGCCGTCGATCCGCATCAACCTGGACGCGCACATCAGCCGCATCGACCTGATCGGCCGCGATGCGATCGTGCTGAAGGACGGCCAGCAGGTCACCGAGTTCCGCGAGGGCCTGCTGCCCTGGGCGCTGCAGACGCCGACCGCGCTCGTCTTCGACGAATATGACGCCGGCCGCCCGGACGTGATGTTCGTGATCCAGCGCGTGCTGGAGACCGAGGGCAAGTTGACGCTGCTCGACCAGAACCGCGTAATCCGCCCAAACCCGTACTTCCGCCTGTTCGCGACCGCCAACACGGTGGGCCTGGGCGACACCAGCGGGCTCTATCACGGCACCCAGCAGATCAACCAGGGCCAGATGGATCGCTGGAACATCGTCGTCACGCTCAACTATCTGCCGGCCGAGACCGAGGCGAACATCGTGCTCGCCAAGTCGGGCGAATACGACCAGGCCGGCGGCAAGGAGACGGTGGAGAAGATGGTCCGCGTGGCCGAGCTCACCCGCCGCGGCTTCATCAACGGCGACATCTCGACCGTGATGAGCCCGCGCACCGTCATCACCTGGGCGCAGAACGCGCTGATCTTCAAGGACGTGGGCTTCGCCTTCCGCCTGTCGTTCCTCAACAAGTGCGACGAGGCGGAGCGCGGGCTGGTGGCGGAATATTACCAGCGCGTGTTCGGCAAGGACCTGCCGGAAAGCGTGGCGAAGAAGGGCTAAGTGGCGACGGACACGCTTCTCGACCAGTTCCGCGACGCGTTGCGGGGCACTGCGCGCGCGATCTCGGGCGATGCGGAGGTGGAGCTTGGCTTCACCGCCGATGCGCCCGCTGCATCCGGTCGGCACATCAAGGTACCGATGCCCGCACGCGCGCTGCCGCCCGAGCAGGTGGCGGAGGCCCGCGGCTTTGCCGACGGCTTCGCGCTCCGCATGCGGTTGCACGACCATGCGCTGCATGCGCGCAACGCCCCTGCCGATGCGGTGGCGCGCGCCGTGTTCGATGCGGCCGAGACCGCGCGTGTCGAGGCGCTGGGGTCGCAGGGCTATGCCGGTATTGCCGACAACCTCGACCAGGCGCTGGCGATGCGGCTGCGCACCGATCCGCTCGCGCGGGCGCGGACCCGCGCCGAGGTGCCGCTGTCGACCGCGGTCGGCCTGATGGTGCGCGAGCGGCTGACGGGCAAGCTGCCGCCGGCATCGGTGGCCCCGGGCATGGCGCTGGTGCACGGCTGGATCGAGGAGCGGGCCGGCGAGGCGCTCGACGCGCTGGCGGCGACGGTGGGCGACCAGGCGGCGTTCGCGCGTGCGACCACGCGCATGCTCGAGGGCCTGGAGCTGGTGCAGGGCGAGGTGGAGCCCGAGGACAGCGACGAGGGCGGCGAGGAGGACGAGAGCACCGAGGACCAGTCGCAGGACGACGGCGACGAAGGCGAGGCCGAGGAGCAGCCGGGCGGCGAGGGCGAGGTCGAGGCGCGCGGGCAGGATCGGCGCGAAGACGAGGCCGGCGGCGAGGGCGAGGATCGCACCGACGACGCGGCCGAGGACGGCGAGGGCGAGCCCGGCGACGAGGGCGACGGCATGATGCCGGTGCGCCCGAACCGCGACTGGTCCGACCAGCCCGCGCAGTTCGACTACAAGGCCTTCACGACCGCGTTCGACGAGGTGGTGGCGGCCACCGAACTGTGCGATTCCGACGAGCTCGATCGCCTGCGCGCCTATCTCGACCAGCAGCTGACCCAATTGCAGGGCGTGGTGACGAAGCTCGCCAACCGGCTGCAGCGGCGGCTGATGGCGCAGCAGTCGCGCAGCTGGGACTTCGACCAGGAGGAGGGGCTGCTCGATGCGGCGCGGCTGGCGCGCGTCGTCATCAACCCGGGCCAGTCGCTGTCGTACAAGATCGAGCGCGAGGCCGAGTTCCGCGACACGGTGGTGACGCTGCTGATCGATAATTCGGGCTCGATGCGGGGCCGTCCGATCTCGATCGCGGCGATCAGCGCCGACATTCTGGCGCGCACGCTGGAGCGGGTGGGCGTCAAGGTCGAGGTGCTGGGCTTCACGACGCGCGCCTGGAAGGGCGGCCAGTCGCGCGAGGCGTGGCTGGCGGCAGGGCGGCCGCCGCAGCCCGGCCGCCTGAACGACGTGCGCCACATCGTCTACAAGCAGGCCGACGAGCCGTGGCGCCGCGCGAAAAAGGCGCTGGGCCTGATGATGCGCGAGGGGCTGCTCAAGGAGAACATCGACGGCGAGGCGCTGCTGTGGGCGCATGGGCGGCTGATCGCCCGGCCAGAGGACCGCAAGGTGCTGATGGTCATTTCCGACGGCGCGCCGGTGGACGACTCCACCCTGTCGGTGAACTCGGGCAGCTATCTCGAGAAGCACCTGCGCCAGGTGATCGGCTGGATCGAGGGACGCTCGCCCGTCGAGCTGGTGGCGATCGGCATCGGCCATGACGTCACCCGCTGGTATTCGCGCGCCGTCACGATCATGGACGCCGAGCAGCTGGCCGGCACGATGATCGACCAGCTCGCCGCGCTGTTCGACACGCCGTGAAGGACGTGGAGCCGCCGCCGGGCGGCTTCGCCGGGCCGGTCAAGCGATCGGTGACGATCGCCGGGCACCAGACCTCCATCAGCCTGGAGCCGCTGTTTTGGCAGACGCTGGAACAGGCGGCTGCGGCGCGCGCGCTGCCGCTCAACGCGCTGATCGCGGCGATCGACGTCGCCCGCATCCAGTCCGACGATCCGCCCAACCTCGCCAGTGCGCTGCGCTCCTGGCTGCTCCGCGAGGCGATGCGACAAACCTGATAGTCAGTCGCAATAGCGTTGACTCTGCAAATCCCTCGCAATAGCAGTGCTGCACCATTGCAAGGGGGAACTATCCTTGAAACAGCGCAGCGCTGCCCGGACATCGGGCGCCACCTTTCTGGCGCTTTCCTGCGTCGGCTTCATCGCCTCCAGCCCGGCGACCGCCGGTCCCGCGGATCCCGCCGCGAAACACCGTGCCGCCGAGCCGGACGACCAGATCCTGCGCACCGACGAGGTGGTGGTGACCGGCGAGGTCTATTCGCCGCGGCAGGAGAGCCCGAAGAACACCCGCAAGGTCCGCGACACGCCGCAGACCGTGACGGTCATCACCAACGAGACCATCGAGCAGCAGAACCTGCTGACGCTGCGTGACGTGCTGACGACGGTGCCGGGCATCACCTTTGGCGCCGGCGAGGGCGGGGGCGGCTATGGCGACGCGATCAACCTGCGCGGCTATTCGGCCAACAGCGACATCACCCAGGACGGGGTGCGCGACAGCGCGCAATATACCCGCACCGATTCGTTCAACCTGGAACAGCTGGAGGTCGTGAACGGCGCCAACTCGGTCTATGCCGGATCGGGTTCGGTCGGCGGATCGATCAACCTGGTGACCAAGCGCCCGCTGGCGATCGACCGCACGGTGGTGACCGGCGGTGTCGGCACCGACGCCTATTACCGCGGCACCGTGGACACCAACGTCCGCGTGAGCGACCTGGTGGCGGTGCGGCTGAACGCGATGGCGCACAAGAACGACGTGCCGGGGCGCGACGTGGAAAACTATCGCCGCTGGGGCCTGGCGCCGTCGGTGACGATCGGGATCGAGGGGCCGACGCGGCTGACCTTCCAGTACCTCCACCAGGAGGACGAGAACATCCCGCAATACGGCGTGCCCTACTACATCAACGCGACGAACGACGGGCCGCTGCCGGGCGTCGACCGCAGCAGCTATTACGGCTTCCGCAACATCGACACGCAGGAAAGCAACCTCGACCAGTTCACCGCGACGTTCGAGCATGAGTTCAGCGACCGGGTGAGCATCCGCAATCTGACGCGCTGGCAGGATGTGCGCCAGCTCACGCTGGTCGATCCGCCGCAGGGGACGTTCTGCCTGGCCTCTGGCCTGCTCGCGACCGGTGTTGCGTGCCCGGCCAACACGCCGGCCGGCTTCTACCTGCCGTCCGGCCCGCGCGGGAACACGCGCGACACCCGCAACCAGCTGGCGTTCAACCAGACCGACCTGCGCGCGGTGGTGGACACCGGGGGCATCGAGCACACCATCACCCTGGGTGCTGCGGCCAGCTGGGAGAAGTTCTTCCTGGCGAGCGGCAATTCGCTGCGCAATCCGGACGGATCCACCCCGTTCACCAGCCTGCCGCTGATGTCGATCGGCAACCCGAACGACGTGGTGAGCGGGCCAGCCGGCTTCACCTATGGCAACAACGTCTACGACGGGCCGGTGAACTTCATCCCCAGCGCGCGCCAGACCGGGGTGCTGGAGAACTACGCCGCCTATCTCTTCGACGCGATCAAGTTCTCGGATCATTTCGAGATCAACGGCGGCGTTCGTTACGAGCACAACAAGGGCTGGAACCGCAGCGACGTCGTGCAGGCGACGAGCACCGGTGCCGTACCGCTGGGCACGGTCACACCGGGCCCGCGCCTCGACAACACGGACGACCTGTTCTCGTATCGCATCGGCGCGGTCTACAAGCCGGTCGAGGCCGTCAGCCTCTATGCCGCCTATGGCAACTCGAAGACGCCGTCGAAGACCTCGGTCAACGGTTCGTGTACCGAAGCCACCTGCAACGTGAAGCCGGAGAGTGCCAAAAATTACGAGATCGGCGCCAAGGCGGAGCTGTCGGGTGGGCGGCTGCTGCTGACCGCGGCGGCGTTCCGCAACGAACGCGACCAGTACAAGGTGGCGACCGGCGATCCGACCATTCCGGAGCAGCAGCTTGACGGGAAGTCGCGGGTCGACGGGATCGCGCTGGGCGCCGTCGGGCGGATCACGCCCGCATGGACGATCACCGCCAACTATACCTATCTCGACAGCGAGGTGCTGCGCAGCATCGCCCGCAACGCGCCCGCCGGCACGATCGACCCGCAGCGGGGCAATCCGCTCACCAACACGCCCGAGCATTCGGGCAGCCTGTTCACCACCTATCGCCTGCCGTTCGGGCTTCAGCTGGGCTATGGGCTGACCCACCAGGGCAGCTTCTACCTCAGCAACAGCACGCCGGACGCCGTCACCGTGCTGTACAAGGTCGACGATTATCTCGTGCACAACGCCTATCTGGCGTACGACTTCACGCCAAGCTTCTCCGCGCAGCTGAACGTCAAGAACGTGGGCGACACGGAATATTACACCCGCGTCCGCAACAACGCCTCGACGGGCGTCGGCTGGGCGACCCCGGGCGAGGCACGATCCGCGGTGCTGACGCTCAGCTACCGCATGTAAGCCAGGCCGGGGCTGCGGCGCCCCGATTTGCCGCGGCCCCGGAAACAAGGACGCCACCAATGCTGATCGCCATTCCCGAGGTGCTCGATGCCGCTGCCGTCCGGCGGCTGCGGGGGATCATCGACGCCGCCGAATGGGTGGACGGGAACGTCACCTCCGGCCACCAGTCCGCGCTCGCCAAGCGCAACGAGCAGCTGCCGGAAGCGTCGCCCGCGGCGAAGGAAGCGGGTGGCATGATCCTGGAAGCGCTGGGCCGCACGCCGCTGTTCGTGGCGGCGGCGCTGCCGGCCAAGGTGTTTCCGCCGCTGTTCAACCGCTATGGCGTGGGCCAGACGTTCGGCGCGCACGTCGACAATGCGGTGCGGATCCAGCGGGGCACGGACTTTCGCATCCGCAGCGATCTTTCCGCGACGCTGTTCCTGGAGGAGCCGTCCGCCTATGACGGCGGCGAGCTGGTGATCGAGGGGCAGTTCGGCGTGCAGAGCGTCAAGCTGCCGGCCGGGCACATGATCCTCTATCCCGCATCCAGCCTCCACCGGGTGGAGCCGGTCACGCGGGGGAGGCGGGTCGCGTCCTTCTTCTGGATGCAGTCGATGGTACGCGACGATGGCGAGCGCCGGATCCTGTTCGAGCTCGACCAGTCGGTGCAGCGGCTTGCGGGCGAGCTGGGCCATGCCGACCGCTCGGTGATCGAGCTGACCGGCGTCTACCACAATCTGCTGCGGCGCTGGGCCGAGATCTGAGCACCTTGATGTTGCGACTTGTTCGCAACTTTCGGCTGCCCTATGCCCGCGCGATGCCGGCGAGAACCCATCCCGAGGCAAGACCGTGACGCGCGGGACCGTCCGCGCCTGGTACCTGGTGCACAAATGGACCAGCATCGTCTGCACGGCATTCCTGCTGATGCTCTGCGTGACCGGCTTGCCGCTGATCTTCCATGACGAGATCAACCGGCTGAGCGGCGGCGACGTGGCCGCGGGAATGACGGGCCAGGGTTCGTCGGGCGCGGGGCCGGGGCTGTTGCCGCTCGACGCCATGCTCGCCAGGGCGCTGGCCGCGCGCCCGGGCGAGGTGCCGCTGTTCATGGCGTTCGACAACGACCGGCCGCTGATGACCATCACCACCGGCCCGCGCCCCGATGCGCCCGTGGCCGAGATGACGATGCAGATCTACAATCGCGCGACCGGCGAGCTTGCGGAGATCGCGTCGGAGGAAGGCGTGATGCACTTCCTGCTCCAACTGCACACCGACATGTTCCTGGGGTTGCCGGGGATGTTGTTCCTGGGGGCGATGGGGGGCGTGTTCGTCGCCTCGATCGTATCGGGGGTGGTCCTCTATGCGCCGTTCATGCGCAAGCTCGACTTCGGGACGCTGCGGACCTCGCGCAGCCGGCGGCTGAAGTGGCTCGACACACACAACCTGCTCGGCATCGTGGCGCTTGCCTGGATGCTGGTGGTGGGGCTGACGGGCGTCATCAACGCGCTGGCGACGCCGATCATGCAGCTGTGGCAGGCGGACGAGCTGGCCGAGATGACGCGGGCGTATGCGGGGCGCCCGGCGCTGCCGGTGTCTCGCTACGGCTCGCTCGACCGGGCGATGGCGGAGGCGCGGCGGGCGCGGCCGGGCAGCAACCCGCAGTTCATCGCCTTCCCGGGCGGCAGCTTCAGCAGCCGGCATCATTATGCCGTGTTCCTGCAGGGCGACACGCCGCTCACCGAGCGGCTGCTGACGCCGGCGCTGATCGATGCGGAGACCGGCCGGCTGACGGACGTGCGGCCGTTGCCCTGGTATGGCCAGGCACTGCTGCTGTCGCAGCCGCTGCATTTCGGCGACTATGGCGCGCTGCCGCTCAAGATCCTTTGGGCGGTGCTGGACCTCTTCACGATCCTGATCCTGGGATCGGGGCTGTACCTGTGGCTCGGCAAGCGGCGCGCGCCGCTACCGGCGCGGGTGCGCGAGGTGGAGAGCGGCGGCGAGTGGGTGCCGGCGGAATGATCCGGTCGACCTTCGCGCTGCCGACGCTGATCGCGCTCCTGTCGGTGGTGGGGCTGGTGAGCGCGCTGACCGGCGACGGCGTGCGCGACGTGCTCTCGTGGATCGCGCTGGCGGTGCCGCTGGTCGGGGTCGGCTGGGCAATGCGCGTCCAGCGGCGCTGACGGCTTAGCCGAGCATCGCCCGAAGGGCGGGCGAGAACCATTCCTCGACGCTGTGTCCGGAACGCCGGACGATGCGGGCGGCGAGCGAATGCGCTGTCGCCCAGGCGCATGCCTCCTCGGGAGGCAGGACTGTCAGCACCGTCGCCCAGGCATCGGCATGCCTGCAATTGGCGGCGAGCACCGTCACCGAGGCGGTGCCGTGCGCGATCGGGTGGCCGGTGCGCGGATCGAGCGTATGGGCGTAGCGGCGGCCATCGGCGGTGAAGCTGCGGCGATAGTCGCCGGAGGTGGCAATGGCGATGTCGTGCGCGGCGATGCGCAGCGGCGGGAGCGCGGCTCCCGGCAGCGGCTCCACCGCCACCCACCAGGGCTGCCCGTCCGGGCGCAGGCCGCAGCCGACGAACTCGCCGCCGATCTCCACCAGCAGGTCGGCGTGCCCGGCTGCGTGCAGCGCATCGGCGAGCGCGTCGACGGCATAGCCCTTGGCGATGCCGGAGAGGTCGAGCCGGGCGTCGCGCAGGCGGCGGGCGCGCAGCAGCAGCGGATCGAACTCGAACGCGTCGAGGCCCGCAGCCGCATGGGTCGCCTCGATCGTCTCGCCCGGGGGAGGAGCCGTGCGCGGGCCGGAAGGGCCGAACCCCCAGAGGTCGACCAGGGCACCGATCGCAGGATCAAAGGCGCCGCCGCTCGCCTCTGCGACCTGCCAGGCGCTGGCGAGAACGGCGACCAGCGCGGGCGGGAGGCGTTGCCAGCTGCCGATCGGTGCCCGATTGAGGCGGGAGAGGGCGGAGTCCGGCTCCCAGTGGCTCATCTCGGCGATGACCTTGCCAAGTATCTGGCGGGCGATGGCGAGAGCTGCCTGCGGGTCGCCGCCGACGATCCTGGCCGACCAGCTGGTGCCCATCGTCTCGCCGGCGATGGTCGCGATGGTGGCCGCGGGGTCGCGGCGCGCGAAGGCGGCCGGACCCGGGACCGATGGGATGGCGATGCGCGCGTGCGTCAGGGCGCCAGCACCTCGAGCGTCGCGATATAGGTGGCGCGGCGGGCGGGCGGCGCCGCTTGCGGGGCGGCGGGTTGCGCGGCGCCTGCCTCCCCGCGGCCGCCGCCGGTGGAGACGTTGAGCCAGTACATGCCCGGTTCCGGCCAGGTGATGCGGACCGTGCCGTCGGCACCGGTCTTGAGGTCCATCTGCTTGAGGGCATCGCGGTAGCGGATGCCGCCGGGGATCACCGTCACCGGCAGGCCCGCGGCGGGCTTGCCGTCGAGCAGGAACTGGAAGGTCGCCGCCTCTCCCGACACGAGATCGTTGGGATGGGTGACCGGCACCAGCTCCAGCCCCTTGCCGGTGGTCTTGAACACGGTGGTGGTGGGCGCGCCGGAGGTCACGAAGATCTCGTTGCGGCTGGTGCTGGTGGTGGTGCGCACGTCGGTCGCGCCCGTGGGGATCGCGGCGGCGAGCTTGTCGGCGGTGAGGCCGCGCGGCAGCCGCTGTTGCTGGCCGTCGAGCGTGTAGCTGCCCATCACCCCGTCGGAGACGGCGGCGATCTTGTAGGTGCCCTTCTGCGTCAGGTGGACGTCGAAGGTGCTGCGGTATCGGCTGGTGTTCCAGTTCTCGATCTTGCCCGCGCTGCCGTCCGGTTGGGTCACCGCAGGCGGGGTGCGCATCGGGAAATGCTCGAAATAGAAGAGGTCGTTCGAGATGGCGGCGTCGACCGTCACCCAGGCGTCGTCGCCCGACACGACGGTGGTCGAGGGCAGCATCCACTGGCGGTGCGCGCCCGCGGCGGCGGGAAGCAGCACGGCGACGGCGGCAGCGGCGGCGAGCAGGCGGTGGCGAAACAGGGTCATGGTTCCTCCAGTGGGTGTCAGCGGCGGACGGTGAGCGTCACCGCGCCCAGTTCGCTGGTGCCCGCAGCGCGGGCGGTGCCGTCGCCGGCGGGCGGCCAGGCGAAGGGCAGGCGCAGCAGCTCGCGGCCGCCGACTTCGCGCGCGGCCTCGACCACCAGCGTGTATTTGCCCGGGCCGAGCTGGCCGAGCGGGCCCTTGCCCGCGGCGAAGCGGAGCGTGTGGGTGCCCGGCGCACGGGTGGCACCCGTCACGCCATCGGCGGGAAAGGACATGCTGCGGCCGGAGGCGCGCCACCATTGGCGCACGTCGCGCAGCCACTTGGTGCCCTCGCCGTTCTTCATGTCGTGGTCGTACCAGACGGCGAGCGTGCGGGCGCCGCCGCCCTCCTTCTCCAGCCACACCGCGACATAGGGCTTGTGATATTCGGCAACCGACAGGCGCGGGATGGTGATCGACAGGTCGAGCGTCTGCGCCTGGGCGGGGGCGGCGATCCCCCCGACCGCGGCCGCCAGCGGCAGGCCGGTGAGCACGAGATGGTGGCGGACGTGCATGGGCAAGGCTCCCCAGGGTCTCAGTGGATCAGGAAGACGGCGACCAGCGCCGGGATCACCAGCCCCAGCCCGACCAGCGGCCAGGTGCTGCGGCGCTTGGCGGAATGGAGCTGGAGCAGGAACAGGCCGGTTACCGAGAAGATGACGCAGGCGCCGACGAAGATGTCGATGAACCAGCTCCAGGCGGTGCCGGCGTTGCGGCCTTTGTGGAGGTCGTTGAGATAGGCGATCCAGCCGCGATCGGTGCGTTCGCTGGTGACGGCGCCGGTCTCCCGGTCGATCGCGACCCAGCCGTCGCCCCCGGGCCGAGGGAGCCCCAGGTACACCTCGCCGGCGGACCATTCCGCATCGCCATGCGGCGCCAGCGGAAGCGTCTTGGCGACCCAGGCGGCGACGGGAGTGGGAAGCGGGCGCTTGCCGTCCGGCCGATCATCGGGACGGACGAGCGGCAGCAGGTCGGGCGGCAGCGTCGCCTGGCCGGTGGTGACGGCGGGCGTCCCCTCGATGTCGGCGGCGTGGTTGAGCGTAAAGCCGGTGATCGCGAACAGGAGCAGGCCGATCAGGCTCAGCGCCGAGCTCATCCAGTGCCAGCTGTGCAGCTGACGCAGCCAGAAGGCCCGGCGGCTCTTCTTGCGGGCGACGGATGGGGAGGGGACGGCGGCTGCTGGAGGCATGCGGATCGCTATTCGAAAGGAGCTGCCTTTCGAATACGCGAACAATTCTCAATTGCAACTAGGAAGTGCCGGGCACTCCGGACCTGGGCTGCGGCGACCCCGGGGGGACCGCCGCAGCCTTTTGGATCAACGTCCGAGCAGCACTCGGGCTTGTCCGGCGATCTGTGCCAGGATCGCGAGCGTCGGAGCGGGCGCCAGCCGTGCCCGCGCCACCAGGGCGGTGAACTGCGCCACGCGCGGCTGGTTTTCGGCCATCCAGGCATCGACCGCCGCCTGCGGATCGGCGCCGTCGATCCGGGCGAGGAAGTCGAGCCGCAGTTGCTGGAAGTCGCGCGCGAGGCCCGCGACCAGCAGCCGCTCCCACGGGTCCCCGCTGGTGATGCGCGCCGCGGCGGCCTGCGCCCAGTCGAGCCCCAGCGCCTCGCCCAGATGGGTGAACGCATGGGCGAGCACGACTTCGTCGACTCCGCGCTCCGCCCCCAGGTCGGCCAGGCCGACGGCGCCGTCCAGGTCGAACAGGCGCACGACCCTGGCGCTCAGCGCGTCCGGGGCGCCGGCGGCGGCGAGGCGCTCGCGCATCCGCTGGCTCTGAGCGCGGGCCTCCCTCAGCAGGAGCGATTCCGCCTGCGCGTCCAGGCGGTCGATCGCAGGCTTCAGCCGCGCGATGGCCTCGGCCGGACGCATGCCCTGACGGCAGGCGCGCAGCAGGTCGGCGATCTGGACGCGGGTGGCGGCGGCGGCATGGCCGATCAGCGCGAGGCGGGCGTCCTCGCTGATCTCCGCCTGCTCGATCTGCGCCCACAGGGCGGGGAGGTCGAACAGCCGTTCGGCGACGACGAACATCGCCGCCAGGTCTCCGATCGCCGCGCCTTCCTCCTCCACCAGCTCGAACGGGTGCAGCACGCCCAGGCGGTTGATGATGCGGTTCGCGAGCTTGGTGGCGACGATCTCCCCGCGGAGGCGATGCTGCTCAATGGCGTCGCCAAAGCGCGCCTGCATCGCGTGCGGGAAGGCGCTGCACAGGTCCGGCAGGAGTTCCGGGGTATGGCCGAGCCGGTTCGCCTCGATCGCGTCCTGAAGCGCGAGCTTCGCCGAGGCGAGCAGCACCGCGAGCTCGGGCCGGGTGAAGCCCTGTCCCTCCTGCGCGCGGCGCAGCAGATCGTCGTTGGGCGCGAGCCCCTCCACCGCGCGGTCGAGCCGGCCGGCGCTTTCGAGCATCTCGATCACGCGGACATAGCTCGGCACGGTGACGGCGCCTTCGCCCTCCATGAAGGAGAGGGCGAGCGTCTGAAGGCGATTGTCCTCCAGCACCAGCCGGGCGACGTCGTCCGTCATCTCGGCCAGCAGCGCGTTGCGATCGTCGAACGCCAGGCGTCCCTCGGTCACCTCGCGGTTGAGCGCGATCTTGATGTTGACCTCGTTGTCCGAGCAGTCGACGCCGGCCGAATTGTCGATGAAGTCGGTGTTGATGCGCCCACCCCGGGCCGCAAAGGCGATGCGGGCGGCCTGAGTGACGCCCAGGTTCGCGCCTTCGCCCACCACCTTCACGCGCAGCGTGTCGGCGTTGACGCGGATGCGGTCGTTGGCGGGATCGCCGACGTCCGAATGCGCCTCATGGCCTGCCTTCACATAGGTGCCGATGCCGCCGAACCACAGCAGGTCCGCGGGCGCGCGCAGGATCGCGGAGATCAGCGAGCTGGGGTCCAGCTCGGTGTCCTCCACGCCGAGCATGCGCCGCACCGGCTCCGACAGCGGGATCGTCTTGGCGGTGCGCGGGAAGACGCCGCCACCTTGCGAGATCAGGCCCTTGTCGTAATCGTCCCAGCTGGAGCGGGGGAGGTTGAACAGCCGCTGGCGTTCCTCCCAGCTCCGGGCCGCATCCGGGTTGGGATCCAGGAAGATGTGGCGGTGGTCGAACGCGGCCTGCAGCCGGATCGCCTTGGACAGGAGCATGCCGTTGCCGAACACGTCGCCGGACATGTCGCCGCAGCCGACGACGGTGACAGGATCGGCCTGCACGTCGACGCCCATCTCCAGGAAGTGGCGCTGGACCGAGACCCAGCCGCCGCGTGCGGTGATGCCCATCGCCTTGTGGTCATAGCCGTGGCTGCCGCCGCTGGCGAAGGCGTCGCCCAGCCAGAAGCCGCGCTCCACCGCCAGTGCATTGGCGACGTCGGAGAAGGTGGCGGTACCCTTGTCGGCGGCGACCACGAAATACGGATCGTCGCCGTCGAGGATGGTCACGCCCTCCGGATGGACAACCTTGTTCTCCACCAGATTGTCGGTGATCGAGAGCAGCGTGCGGATGAAGATGCGGTAGCTCTCCGTCCCCTCGGCCAGCCAGGCGTCGCGATCGGTGGGGGCGGGGAGCTGCTTGGGATAGAAGCCGCCCTTGGCGCCGGTCGGCACGATCACCGCGTTCTTGACCCGCTGCGCCTTCATCAGGCCCAGGATCTCGGTACGGAAGTCGTCGCGCCGGTCGGACCAGCGCAGCCCGCCGCGCGCGACCGGGCCGGCGCGCAGGTGGATGCCTTCGACGCGGGGCGAATAGACCCACACCTCGCGCCAGGGGAGCGGCTTGGGCAGGCCCGGCACCTTGGCGCTGTCGAGCTTGAACGCCAGCGCCTCTGCCGCGGCCGGGGCAAAGGCGTTGGTGCGCAGCGTCGCGCCGATCAGCGCGCGCATCGCGCGCAGGATGCGGTCCTCGTCGATCGCCGAGACGGCGTCGAGCCCGCGCTCGATCGCGGCGTCCGCTTCTGCCGCGCGGGCGGCATCGGCGTTCGCCGGATCGTGGATCGCAACGAAGCGCTCGACCAGCGCCCGCGCCACTGCCGGCGCGCGGCGGAGCGCGTCGACAACGGTGCCGAGCGGGTAGGTGAGCCCGGCCTGGCGCAGATAGCGGAACCAGGCGCGGAACAGCACGACGGAGGCGGGAGCCAGCCCCGCCTCGACGATCAGCCGATTGAAGCCGTCGTTCTCGGCGCGGTTCTCGAGCACGGCGGCGACCGCTTCCTCGGCCACGCGCGTGTCGAACTGCGGCGCCCCGGCGGCGCCGGGCAACTCGACCGCAAAGTCGTGGATGAAGGACTGTGCCTCGTCGCTCAGGCGGGTCGGGATTTCCTCGACCACGCGGAAGCCGAAGTTCTCGAACACCGGCACCGCATCCGACAGCGAGAGCGCGCCGCCCTGGCGATAGAGCTTGATCCGCAGCGTTCCGTCGGGCGCGGTGAGGATGCGGACCGAGCGGCTGTCGGCGTCGCTGAGGCTGCCCAGGCGCAGCACGTCGTGCGCCGCTTCCTCGGGCGTGTTGACGTTGCGGTAGTTGATCGGGAAGGCGGTGGCATAGCGCAGCGCCAGCCGGGCGGCGGCCCCTGAAGGAGCAATCTCGCCGAGTGCCGCCTCGATCGCCGGGCTCCAGCCGCGAACCATCCGCTCGACGCGGCGGTCGAGCTCCGCGCCATCGGGCATCTGCCCCTCGCCGCGCAGATCGAGCATGTAGCGGATCAGCGCTGCGTCGCCCTCCACTGCGATCGTCCAGCTGAGCAGCCGGGCATGCGCCGCCTCGCACAGCATGTCGCCGATCGCGCTGCGCCGGCCGGTCGAGAGGTCGTCGCGCTGCAGCCAGACGAAGGCGAACAGGTGGCGGCCGAGCGGGCTGCTGATCAGCACGACCCGCGAGCGCGGCCGGTCCGCGATCGACATGGCGGTGAGCGCCAGCGTCTCCAGCGCCTCCGGCGGGAAGGCGGTGGTGAGGTCATGGGGCAGGGCAGTCAGCGCGTGCGCGAGCGACTTGCCGGCATGGCCCTTGGGATCGAAGCCGAACTGCGCCTGGAGGGCGGCGAGGTTGCGGCGCAGCACCGGCACGTCCGCGGGAGCCGCATGCAGCGCGGCGCTGGTCCATAGCCCGGCGTGGATCGACAGGCCGATGACTTGGCCGCCATCGCGGATCGGCAGCACGACGAGGTCGAGGGGCGCGCGACGGTGGACGGTCGAAAGCGCGTTCGATTTGAGCAGCAGCAGCGGGTGGCCCGCTTCGAACCAGGCGATCGCGCGCTGGCGGGAGCTCTCGGCGAGCATCTGGCTGTGGATCGGCCGGCGGGCGATGCCCAGGCAGTCGCGGTCGTTCTCGCCGGGGAACCAGCGCAGGTGTCCCAGCAGGGTGAAGTTGCGGTCCAGGAACCATTCGAGCAGCGCCCGGGTTTCCGGATCCGGCGTCTGCGCCGCGTCGTCGCGGATCGCCTGCTGCATCGGCTGCCAGTCGGCGACCGCGGCGCGGACGTCGGCCAGATTGCGCTCGATCTCGTCGCTCAGTTCCCGGCGCAGCCGCGCGTCCACGCGGTCCATCTCGATGTAGACCATGGATTCCGGCGCGCCGCCGACGGCGATGTCGACGATCGACCCGGCGTCGTCGCGCACGACCGGGAGCACGGGGTGGATGATGCGTTCGATGAGGAGATTGTGGCCGGTGATCGCGGCCGCGATCGAATCGACCAGGAAGGGCATGTCGTCGTTGACCACGGCAAGCCGCATCTGGCGGCGCCCGTCGGTGGTGACACTGTCGATGGCGACCGACGCCGAGCCGGGCGGGCGAGCGCGGGCGGCATCCGCCACCAGCCGTACCGCCGCCTCCCGCTCTTGGTTTCCGAGCCCTTCGAGTTCGCTCGGAAGCGCACCATCGAACAACCTCGCCGCGATTGCCTGCGGCACCTTATCCTCTTCGGTCATGGCAGCGATATGCGCCCCGGATTCGACCGGCTCAACCCTTGTGGCGGTTGCGAAGAATATTGCTGCGCTGCATCATCGGCGATGCATGCGGCGGATCGCTTCCTGCGTGAGATCGTCGCTGCCCTCCACGGCGCCGATGATCTCTACGCGGCCGCCCGCCGTGGCCCGGCCGAGCAGCAGGACGAATTCCTCCGTTCCTGCATCCACCGGGATCGACCCGAGTGCGGGCGCGGTGCGCAGCAGGTCGCTCGCGGACTGGAGATCGGGGAGAGCAGGCTCGCCCAAGCCTGCGCCCGGACCGTCGGCCCAGGCGGGTGCGACGGGAGCGGGGGGCGGCGCGTCGGTGCTGCGGGCGTCCGCCATCTCGGCTGCAAGCTGCGCCTGGATGCGCGCGTCGGCGACCTCCTTCCAGTTGATCACGCCATAGATGAAGTTGATCCGCTGCTGGTCCGACGAGAAGGGCATCAGGATGCCGCGGTAGAGGGTGGGATGGCCGCGTTGCGACACGAACTCCGCCTCGAACCCGATCGGCGCTCCGCTGGCCAGGATCTGCGGATATTGTTCGGTAAGGCGGGCCAGCAGCGAGTTCTGGGGCACGTCCGCGATCCTGAGGATGCCCGAGGTGACGCCGCACTCCTCGCGCACGGCATGGCCGATGAAGCGGATGCGCGGCTCGGCATCGTCGTGCGAGAAATCGAGCAGCACCCCGTGCGGGCCGAAGTCCCCAGCCGATGCGGGATCCAGCTCTTCGATCGTCGGATAGGCGCGGCCCTTCAGCAGGGAGATCCAGTGGTTGTACGCGCGGACGTGCATCCGCCGCTCGTCGCCGCCCACCATCCGCTGCGGCTCCGGGCCCTGGCCCACGCCGTCGCGGTCGAACTCCTCTCGTTCGGGCTGTTCGTCCGGCCCGCGCGCCCTGTCCATATCCGATCCCCACGGGCGTCGCTGCCCGGGCGCAGTGTGGCGGTTCATGGTAAAGGATGGGTGAAGCAATCCGCCGGGGCGCCGGCGCCGGGCAAACTGCGAAAACAGCGCAAGCGGCGCTTGCCAGCGCCGCCACCCGCTGGTAAGCGCGCGCTTCCCACGAGGCGCTGTGCGCCCCATGTGCCGCTTTAGCTCAGTTGGTAGAGCATCGCATTCGTAATGCGGGGGTCACAGGTTCGAGTCCTGTAAGCGGCACCATCCTCCTAGAGGCACTTCCAACAGGTAAGCGGCGCTGACTGAGGCGAAAGCGTCTTAGTGTGGGTGACTCACGTGGGTCCTGCCTGGGACGCTTCCGGTAGGAACGCGCGCTCAACCCACGATCCTTCCCGTTAAGGGGCTGGATCTCTGCTCTCTCTCCGAGAAGCGTAATGATCATTGAACGCGAGAACGGCTCAAACTGGGCCGGTTGCCGCCTGGCGGCTTTCAGGGATTGGAAGCATGGAAGCTGCCGTCCTTGGCCGGTAGCGGCGCGCGGCGGCCTCCGACCAGACCCGGTCGTTTTCGGACGTATCACCGAGCGGCCGCTTTGATTCCAACCCGCCGTTCGCATGACGAAACCGGCTCGTGGGCAAGCGCGGTTGGAGTCGACGCGGGCGTGTCGTGCATTTCTAGACATCGCGGGTCTCCGCGACGTGCGCCGGGAGCCTCTCTCCCAGCCTTTAACCTGTCACGGAAAAAACCGGCCTCCACTCTCACTCTATAGAATTGCTGAGGATCCCGCAGAAGGCACGAGGCCTCACTGGCAAAGGTTCTCTCCTCCAATGTCCCGCCTGGTCGCCATGTCACGTACTTCTCGTCATCCGAACATTGACTCCCAATCGTCAGCCAAATCAATCCGGCTAAGGCAGAGGCCTGCGGGCGCCAATTTGCCGGCGGCGTAGCGCTCCATGACTGCAGCCCCCCTCTTCCAAGACGGGCGGTGGCGGCGCCATGGGCCGCCCTTTGGATTGCAGGCTCGGTACGGGGCGTGGGCCGCTCATGTCCCCGCTTTGTCTGGGACGGGGAAGGTGGTAGCGCCGGCGCGCCGAACAAAGCGGGGGCGGCGGTGAGATGAAGCTTGAAGAAATACAGCTTGGACAGAGTTTGGCTGGGATTGAGCCGTCCCAGGTCGTGACGGTGGTTGCGACCGTTCCGGTCAGTGAAGGTGCTGTCCAGCTGATTTACCGTACCCCTGACGGCAACATGAAGGAACGGTTCCTCAACAGGGACGACGAGTCGGCCGTCGGCCTGGCCACCGTCGAGCGGCCCTTTTCGTTCGATGGTGATGGCGCAGCATTCCAGCTCGCCTGCGAGGCCAAGCGCATCGATCTCGCATTCCTGTTCGATCCGATGATGGCGGTGCACAGCTCGAACGTGGAGCCGCTGCCGCACCAGATCACAGCCGTTTATGAGGCGCTCTTGCCGCGGCAACCCCTGCGGTTTGTCCTCGCGGACGACCCCGGCGCAGGCAAGACGATCATGGCCGGCCTCTATATCCGCGAGCTCATCATGCGCGCGGATTCGCACCGCATTCTGATTGTCGCGCCGGGCAGCCTCGTCGAGCAGTGGCGCGACGAGCTTTACGAGAAATTTGGGTTAGAGTTTCACGTCTATTCGTCGCTACTCGAACAGACCTCCCCGAGCGGGAATCCGTTCGAAGACTATCCTCGCCTCATCGTCCGGCTCGACCAGCTCTCTCGCAATGAGGAGCTGCAGGACAAGCTCTGCGCGCCGGGTTGGGACCTCGCCGTATTCGACGAAGCGCACAAGCTCTCGGCCCACTATTTCGGCTCAAAATTGGAGAAGACCGGGCGCTTCCGTTTTGCCGAGAAGCTCGGCGCGCATGCCCGGCATCTGCTGCTGATGACAGCGACGCCTCACAATGGCAAGGAAGAGGACTTCCAGCTCTTCCTCTCCTTGCTCGACTCCGACCGTTTCTACGGCAAATTCCGTGACGGCGTGCATAAGGTTGACGCCTCCGACCTCATGCGTCGCATGGTCAAGGAAGAGCTGGTCAAATTCGACGGCACACCCCTCTTCCCTGAGCGCAAGGCGTACACGGTTAATTATGAGCTCTCATCGATCGAGGCCGCCTTGTACGAAGCGGTCACCAATTATGTGCAGACCGAGATGGGGAAGGCCGACCAGCTTCAGGGCGCGCGCAAAGGGTCGGTGGGCTTTGCCCTTACGGCATTGCAACGGCGCCTAGCATCGAGTCCCGAGGCAATCTTCCAATCGCTCAAGCGCCGCCGCGAGCGGCTGGAGAATCGGCTGCGCGATGAAAGCTTCGGCGCGAAAGGTCGTATCGGGCTTGCCGAGACCTATGCCGACGCCCCCGAGGACGAAGAGGACCTGAGCGCAGAGGAGCAGGAAGCGCTCGAAGAGAGCCTGATCGACGATGCGACCGCCGCAAAGACTGTGGTCGAGCTTGAAGCCGAGATTGTGATCCTGAAGGGCTTGGAGGACCAAGCGCGGGCAGTCGTTGCTTCCGGGCAGGACCGCAAATGGGACGAGCTGTCCAAGATCCTTCAGAACAACCCGGATACGCGCGACGCTGCGGGGCGGCAGCGCAAGATCATCATCTTTTCCGAGCATCGCGACACCCTGAACTACCTACGGGCGCGGATTGCCGGCGTGCTCGGCAATCCCGATGCTATCGTCACCATTCATGGCGGTACTCACCGGGACGATCGTCGCCGGCTCCAAGCGCTTTTCCGCTCCGATCCCGACGTGCGCGTGCTGGTGGCGACCGACGCCGCGGGCGAAGGCGTCAATCTTCAAAACGCGAATTTGATGGTCAACTATGACTTGCCGTGGAACCCGAACCGTCTTGAGCAGCGGTTCGGTCGAATTCACCGCATCGGCCAAACCGAAGTCTGCCACCTGTGGAATCTGGTCGCCAAAGAAACCCGAGAAGGCGACGTCTATCATCGCCTGCTCCTGAAGCTCGAAGTCGAGAGCCAAGCACTTCACGGGCGCGTCTTCGACATTCTGGGAGAAGTGTTCGATGAAACCAGCCTCAAGGACCTTCTGATCCAGGCCATCCGTTACGGCGACCGACCCGACGTGCGCGCGCGCCTGACGCAAAAGATCGACCAGGCGCTCGATCGAGACCACTTGAAATCTCTCTTGGATCGCCATGCGCTCGACAAAACGACGATGACGCGGGAGCGGCTGTTCGCGGTCAAAGAGGAGATGGAGAAGGCCGAAGCCCGGCGGCTGCAACCCTTCTTCGTTCGAGCCTTTTTCACCAAGGCGCTCGACGCGCTCGGCGGTACCGCGCATCCGCGCGAGGCTGGGCGATACGAGATCAGCTACATTCCCGCGACGATCCGAGAGCGGGATCGGCGGCTGACAGGGCGAAACCGGCGCGAGCATGAACCGGTACTGCGGCGCTACAGCCGCATTTGCTTCGAGCGCGAGGCGGTCCAGCCAAGCGATAGGCCTGGGCTAGAACGCGCGGTGCTGATGCATCCTGGCCATCCGCTCATGCTCGCGATGTCCGATATCATCTTGGAGCAACACACCAACCTCCTCCGTCAAGGGGCGATCCTTATCGATCCAGCTGACGAAGGGGTCGATCCCGCGCTGCTCTTCTTGCTGACGCACGAGATCAGCTCCGGCGATGGCGCCACTCTCTCCAAGCGCTTGCAATTCGTCCGCGTCGGCCCGGACGGGCAAGCGACCTTCGCCGGCTGGGCGCCGCATCTCGACCTGGAGCCTTTGCCTGAAGCCGAACGCGTCCTGCTCAACGATGTTGTTGAAGCGCCCTGGCTGTCCTCCGGGCAGGAAGCGCGTGCTCTCGCGCTCGCCGCCACGACATTGGTGCCGGAGCATTATGGCGAAGTCGCGCAGCGCCGCATCGACCATGTCGAGAAGACCTTGAATGCCGTCCATGAGCGGCTGAGCAAGGAAATCGGTTTCTGGCAGGATCGCTGGCTGAAGCTCAAGGACGATGCCGAGGCCGGCAAGGACGTGCGGCTCAACCTCCAGAATGTCGAGCGCACGTTGGGCGATCTTCAGGGCCGCCTCGAAAATCGTCGGAAGGAGCTTCAGGCCCAACGCCATGTCGTGAACGGCACGCCAGTTGTGCTCGGCGCGGCATTGGTCGTGCCCGCCGGTCTGATGAATCGACTGCGCGGGCATGAACCCGCCGATCCGATCGCCGCCACTTTCGCGGTCGATGCTGCCGCGCGCTCGAGAATTGAGCAGCTCGCCATGACAGCCGTTCGTCAGGTCGAGGAAGCGCGCGGTTGCCACGTCGTCGATGTCTCCGCCGCCAAATGCGGTTGGGATCTGACCTCTTATCGGCCCGCCATTGATGGCAGGCAACCGGAGCCGCGGCATATCGAGGTCAAAGGTCGCGTGAAGGGCGCCAGCACCGTCACCATCACCCGCAACGAAATGCTCTATGCGTTCAATCAGGGCGACAAGTTCGTGCTCGCAATCGTCTTTGTCGGCGAGGATGACACCATTGACGGACCGCACTACATTCAGCGGCCGTTCGATCGCGAGCCGGGCTGGGGAGTCGCTTCGATCAATTTCAATCTGAACGATCTGCTCGCGAAGGCAGGCGCCGCATGACCGCGCTGCGCCTCGACACATTGTCGCTGACGAATTTTCGTTGTTTCGCTCGCTGCGAGATCGTCTTCCATCCAAACTTGACCGTGCTGGTTGCGGAAAATGGCAGCGGCAAAACCGCAGTTCTCGACGCCGCCGCAGCGGCGCTCTCGGTTTTCGTCAACGCCCTACATCCCTCAGAACCGGTACGGCGGCTTGATCGGGCCGATGTGCGCTTGCTGCCCGATCACGACCGCGTAATGGCCCCCTGCCTCCCGGCTGGATACGAGGTGCAGGGCGTTGTGCAGGACCGTTCGGTGACCTGGAGGAGTGAGGTCAAGACCTATGGTGACAAGGTTCGCCCGAGCACGCGCGACTTTCAGCCGCTGACCAACGCGGCTCGCGCACTCCGCTCAGAGGCCACAATCCTGCCGTTGATCGCATACTACGGAACGGGACGCCTTTGGAGTGAGCAGCGCCTCACCGAATATCGGCGCTCCTCAGTAACCAACGTTGAGGAGCGCGTTGCTGGCTATACCGACTGCCTCACATCCTCGTCGTCATTCAAGGGGATTTCGGCCTGGTTTGAGCACCGCTTCCGGCAGACAGCATCGCCCGCCTTTCGGGAAAGCCTGCCGGCCAATCTCGCGATGATTTCCGGCGTAAAAGAGGCGGCCGACACAGTCCTCGCACCCACCGGTTGGTCGAATCTCCGTTGGGACTCGAACTTCCACGCCATGGCGGCCGATCATGTCGTACAGGGCGAACTGCCCTTGCTCATGCTGAGCGATGGCGTCCGCACCATGCTCGCGCTTGTGGCAGACGTCGCCCGGCGCTGTGCCAGCCTTAATCCCCATCTGAGTAATCGGGCGTCCCTCGATACACCCGGCGTGCTGATCGTCGACGAAATAGACATGCACCTCCACCCACGCTGGCAGCAGCAGGTGCTCGGCCTTTTGCAGCGCGCCTTTCCGGCTCTTCAGATCGTCGTCAGCACGCACAGCCCGCACGTACTATCCACCGTGGATAAATCGTCGATCCGCGTGCTGCATGTCGACGGTGGCGACACGGTCGTCGAGACACCCGCTATTCAAACGCGCGGTGTCGAAAGCGCCGATGTGTTGGCTAGCGTTATGAACGTCGATCCGGTGCCCGATCTGCAGGAAAGGGCTGAGCTGAGCGCTTACCGTGCGCTCATCGAAGATGGGCAGGCAGATGGTGCCGACGCAACGGCGCTTCGGAAGCGCTTGATAGATCATTTTGGCGAGAGCCACCCTGTTATCCTCGAGTGCGACCGCCTCATCCGGTTCCAGCAGTTCCGTGTTGGCAAGAGCCGTCTGGAGCGATCGTGATATGCGAAAGCTTAATCGCGCTGCCGTCCCGGCACCGCCGTGCCTCGGCGGCTACCAACATGGCACCCATAACTGGGCCGATGTCTCACCCGAACACAGGGCTGAGATCAGGGCTCAGCTTGAGACGATGCAAGGGAAACGGTGCGCCTACTGCGAAGGCGACATTGAGGTCCTCGGACAGCATATCGAGCATTTCCGCCGCAAAGGGGATCCCGCGTACCGCCATCTGACGTTCGATTGGAACAACCTTTATTGGTCTTGCGGCCAGAATGATTCCTGTGGCCATTTCAAAGACACCGGCGCCGGTCCATATAACGTCGCGCACCTGATCGACCCCTGCCTTCACGATCCGGACGGCTTCTTCGTCTTTCGTTCCGACGGGACGGTCAGTTTGAGGCCTGGCTTGTCCGAGCAGGACGAGCATCGCGCGAAGGAGACGTTGCGCGTATTCTCGCTCGACGCCGATCGGGGGCGGCTTCGTGCTATGCGTAAAGCAGCCGTTTCCGGATATGTGGCCGACGCCGATGAAGCGGCTAATGCAGGATTGTCGCCCGAAGATATCCGGGAGTACTTCGCCGACGTGCTCGAATACGCGAAGAGCTTCCCCTTTTTTACAGCCATCAAGCATGTGCTGACGGAAAGCTAATAAGAATGACCATTGATATCAAAGCCCCGAAGAAGCTGATCGAAGTCGCACTACCGTTGGACGCGATCAACGAGGCTTGTGCGTACGAGAAGATGCCCGGGATCGGTGCGCATCCCCGCGGCCTTCATCTATGGTGGGCGCGACGCCCCCTGGCCGCGGCCCGAGCAGTAATCTTTGGACAAATGGTCAACGATCCGTCCTGGAAGTGGGAATTGGAGCATCCGGACGAGATTCCACCGAGCAACCTCAAGGCCAGTTGGGCTGCGAGCCGAAAGCGCCTTTTCGCGATCATCGAGGACGTGGTGCAATGGGAGAATACTTCAAACGAAGCGATCTTGGACAAGGCACGATCTGAAATCCGCAAATCGTGGCTTGAGACCTGTGAGCTCAACAAGGATCACCCGCAAGCAACCGAACTGTTCGATCCCGATAAGCTGCCCGGGTTTCACGATCCGTTCGCCGGAGGCGGAGCGCTGCCGCTTGAAGCACAACGCCTGGGGCTGGAATCGTGTGCTTCTGATCTTAATCCGGTTGCTGTCCTGATTAACAAAGCGATGATTGAAATTCCGACGAAGTTCGCAGGGCGCTCTCCGGTGAATGTCGATACTCGTAACGATCGGGATCTTGTTGGTCGAGAGTGGAAAGGGCCGCAGGGGCTAGCCGAGGATGTGCGCCATTATGGCCAGTGGATTCGGGACGAGGCGCAAAAACGTATCGGACACCTCTATCCCGCCGTAGCAGTCACTGCCGAGATGGCTGCGGCACGTCCCGATCTAAAGCCGTTGGTCGGGCGAAAACTCCCGGTGATCGCTTGGATGTGGGCGAGAACGGTAAAAAGCCCGAACCCTGCTTTCCGGCACGTGGACGTTCCGCTTGCTTCGACATTTGTGTTGTCCAGCAAGGAAGGCAAGCAGGCTTACGTCGAGCCCATACTTGACGGTGATGACTACCGCTTCGAGGTGAGAATCGGCAAACCGTCGATAGAAGCAAAGGCCGGAACCAAGCTGGGCCGGGGTAGCTTTCGATGCCTGCTCTCTGGCGCTCCGATCAGCGGGGAATATGCCAAAACTGAAGCTCGCGCCGGGCGGATGGGGACGCGATTGTTGGCGATTATCGCCGAGGGCGTCCGCGGTCGTGTCTATTTGTCGCCAACGGCGGAGCATGAGTCTGCAGCCCGAATCGCTGAACCGCTTTGGAAGCCTGAGGTTGAGTTTTTCCAGGACGCTCTCGGCTTCCGAGTTGGTAACTATGGAATGAGTAAATGGAGCGACCTATTTACCCATCGCCAGCTTGCTGCGCTGACTACCTTTAGCGACCTGGTGAAAGAGGTGGCGGAGAAGGTGCGGGCCGATGCGGCGGCGGCAGGCCTCACTGGTCGAGAGGGAAGTCTTGAAGCGGGGGGTGATGGTCCTCAGGCTTACGCCAATGCTGTGACAGTCTATCTTTCCTTCGCCATAAGTCGCTTAGCAGATTTTGGCTGCTCACTCGCGACCTGGAAGCCTTCTGGGCAGCAGGTCATGCACCTATTTACGCGTCAAGCGATCCCGATGACCTGGGACTTTCCTGAGTCAAACTTCCTCGGGAATTCGTCGATTTGCTGGGACAATGCAGTCAAATATGCACACGAGGCACTAATAGCTGGGACGGTTGCTAAGCCATTCGCGCCGGGTGTTGCTATGCAGGCGAACGCGATGGAGCAAACCTTGTCGAATAATCGCGTGGTTTCGACAGACCCCCCGTATTACGATAACGTCGGTTATGCTGACCTCTCAGACTTCTTCTATGTGTGGCTTCGCGCCACATGCCGGGATATTTATCCTAACCTGTTCGCCACGCTGACTACGCCTAAATCGGATGAGCTCGTAGCAACGCCTGAACGACATGGAGGCCAGGCCAAAGCCGAGTCATTCTTCCTTGAGGGTATGACTAAGGCGATGCATAGACTCTCCGACCAAGCGCATCCGGCATTCCCTCTGACCATCTACTATGCCTTCAAGCAGTCGGAGACCGATGACTCTGCAGGCACAGCAAGCACAGGATGGGACACATTCCTCGACGCCATTATGCGGGCCGGGTTCGCCATTACTGGCACATGGCCGATGCGAAGCGAGCAAGAGTTTCGTATGAGAGGTATGGGCTCCAATGCTCTTGCATCGAGCATTGTACTTGTTTGTCAGCGGCGACCTTCCGCCGCAGACACCGTCTCTCGTCGTGCGTTCTTGCGGGAATTGAACCAAGTGCTTCCGCAGGCACTGGACGAGATGACTCGGGGGGCTGGAGACGATAGGTCGCCAGTTGCGCCGGTCGATCTTTCGCAAGCGATCATTGGTCCTGGCATGGCTGTCTTTTCGAAATACGCTGCGGTGCTTGAGGCTGACGGGACACCGATGCCGGTGCGGACTGCCTTGCAGCTCATCAATCGCTTCCTAGTTGAAGATGACTTCGATCACGACACGCAATTCTGCCTGCATTGGTTTGAACAATATGGCTGGAAGGAGGGGCGGTTTGGCGAAGCCGATACGCTAGCGCGCGCCAAAGGCACCAGCGTTGATGGCGTAAAGCAGGCAGGTGTTCTCTTCGCCACCGGCGGCGTCGTGCGTCTTTTGAGGTGGGCTGATTATCCGTCTGGGTGGAACCCTGTCGATGATGATCGGCTCCCGGTGTGGGAGATGCTGCATCAGTTGATCCGCGTCTTTAAGTCGGAAGGCGAGAATGGCGCGGGCAAGGTACTTGCCGCGGTGGCGGCGAAAGCCGAGTCGACGCGGCAGCTTGCATATCGTCTCTATACTCTTTGCGAGCGAGCGGGCTGGGCAGAAGATGCCCGCGCCTATAACGAAATCATCACCAGCTGGAGCGCCATCGAATCTGCCGCCGCGGCGGCCCCGAAAGCGCGCCAAGACGATCTGTTCGGTTGAAGGGGGCAAGCGTGAAACCTTGGCGAGAAGTGGCCGTACCCCACCAGGACGTGCTCGAAGGCACGTTCCAGCAATCGGAGTTCGCGGCGGACATCACTGCAGTTAATTCCGGCAAAGCCAGCCGGGAATATCAGGATGCCGCTGCCTTCTTCGACCGCACCTTCATCACCGAAGGCATGGGCCACTTACTGACGCAGGTCGCTCAGCGTCTAGCCGGTAAGGGCGGTGAACCGGTCGTGCAGCTTCAGACCGCCTTTGGCGGTGGCAAGACGCATACCATGCTCGCTGTCTATCACCTCGCTACGCGTAAATGCGCTTTGTCCGATCTCGCTGGCATTCCCGACCTCGTCGATCGAGCCGGATTGATGGATGTGCCGCAGGCTCGTGTTGCCGTCGTCGACGGCACTGCGCATGCGCCCGGTCAGCCTTGGAAGCGCGGTAGCCAGACGATCAGAACGCTTTGGGGCGAAATGGCTTGGCAGCTCGGCGGCGCGGACGCTTTCGCACTGGTAGCCGACGCCGACGCGACGGGCACTTCGCCTGGTAAGGACGTCTTGCGTGATCTTTTGGAGCGCCATGCCCCATGTGTCGTGCTCATCGACGAACTGGTTGCCTATGTACGTCAATTTCCAGAATCACAGGCGATCAGCGGTGGGAGCTACGACACCAATTTGTCTTTCATTCAGGCCCTCACCGAAGCGGTGAAGCTGGTGCCACGCGCCATCGTTCTCGCTTCGCTTCCGGAGTCGGACCTTGAAGCGGGAAGCCAGCGCGGTGTCACGGCGTTGCGGGCGCTCGAGAAGACTTTTGGGCGGGTGCAGGCACTTTGGAAGCCGGTAGCGACAGAGGAAGCATTCGAGATCGTGCGCCGACGGCTGTTCGAGCCAGTGCGCGATGAGAATGCTCGCGAAGCCGTGTGTCGCGCCTTCGCCGACGCCTATATCGCCGAGGGCGTAAAACTCCCGGCAGAGACACAAGAACGGCGCTATCACGACCGGCTCTTGCATGCCTATCCAATCCACCCGGAGGTCTTCGATCGCCTCTACGAAGATTGGACCACCATCGACGGATTTCAGCGCACCCGCGGCGTATTGAAGCTCATGGCGAAGGTGATCTTCCGCCTGTGGAAGGACGACAACAAGGATTTGCTCATCCTACCCGGCAGTCTGCCTCTTCACGATGGCAGCAGCCGTAACGAGCTGACCTACTATCTCCCCGCCGGCTGGGACGCAGTGATCGAGCGCGACATCGACGGTGATCGCGCAGAAACGACGGCTCTGGAGAACAAGGAGCCGCGCTTCGGTCAGGTCGGTGCGGCTCGGCGCATCGCCCGCACCATCTTTCTCGGAAGCGCGCCGGCCTCCGTCGCGTCAAAGGTCGCTGCGCGAGGTCTCGACCGCGCGCGCGTGATTCTGGGCTGCCTTCAGCCAGGGCAGGCGTCATCCGTATACGCCGACGCGCTTGGGCGGCTTACCGATCGGCTGCATTACCTCAACACCTCGGGCGACAAGGGCCAGGACACAACTAGGTTTTGGTTCGACACTCGCGCCAATCTGCGGCGGGAGATGGAGGATCGCAAACGCCGATTTGACGACCGTACGGAAGTGCGCGGCAAGATAGCCGACGTTCTGAAGAAGACTCTCGGAAGTGTCTTCGACGGCGTGCATATCTTCACGCCGCATGGCGATGTGCCGGATGATACCGCCTTGCGCCTGGTCGTTTTGCCACCAGAAATTTGGTACACCCGAGAGGAGAGCCGCCTGGCCCTCGAAGCAGTGCTAGAGATCATTGCTAAAAACGGCCCTAAGCCGCGTTATCGCAGCAACCGCCTAATGTTTCTTGCACCCGATCATGGGGTCCTCGCGCGGCTCACCGACGCGGCGCGGGTCACGCTCGCTTGGAATTCGATCGTCGAGGACGTGAGGGAAGGCCGGCTCAACATCGACCTGTTGCAGAAGAATCAGGCCGAGAAGGAGCTGAAGGGTGCAGAGGAAGCACTGCCCCGCGTGGCTCGCGAGTGCTATAAATGGCTGCTCAACCCGATGCAGGATGCGCCGACCAGCTCCAAGCCGACCGTGGAAGCATTCGCACTCAATACTGCTGGCGCTTCGGTCGGGAGCGAGATCGAACGAGTCTGCACGGATAACGAGCTGGTGATTACGACTTGGTCGCCGATCCACCTGCGGACGAAGCTCAGGGAACTTTACTGGAAGGGCGAGCAGAGGTCCGCGAGCGCGGCTGGGTTTTTCGAGGATACCTTGCGCTATCTGTATATGCCGCGCCTCAGAACGCGGGATGTTCTGACACAGGCAATCCGCACCGGCGCCGCCAGTATAGATTTCTTTGGCACGGCCTATGGCGAAGCCGATGGGAGACTTGAGGGCCTTTCGCTGGGTGGCCGCGATGTCGTTTTTGACGACACCCTGCTGCTGGTCGAGCCTGGCGCAGCTCAAGCTTACGATGAGGCGAGCCGATCGAGCGTGGTTTCCGTCCCCGCGGATACGTTGCTTACAAGCGAAACCCCTGCAACGCCGCCGCCCCTCCCTGGCGAAACAGGGCCCTCGCCAGGAGCGACGACGCCCGCGCCCGCATTGCCGGTCACCAAGCCGAAAACCTTTCATGGCTCGGCCGATGTCCCGACGGCCACAGCCAAAATGCGCCTAGTGCAGCTCGCTGACGAGATCGTCGCCGTGCTTGCGAGCGACCCGAATGCAACTGTTCGGCTGGTTGTGGAAATTTCAGCAGAGTTTCCCGATGGTGCCAGCGATGGGGTGAAGCGGGCCGTTTCGGAGAATGCCAACAGCCTCGGACTGAAGTCGGCAGAATGGGAGTGAACCGGCCGTGCCGCATCACTCGCGTCACTGACTCGGCCCGGCAAACGGCTGTATCGGTACCGTCTGACGTGCTCCCCAAAGCTCCTCCACTCATAAGTGGAGTCCGGGGTCGCCGGGATGCCCTGGCGGGTGGGGTTGCGCAACGCGCCTAGCAGCATCGGCGGGTATCAGCCCGCCCATACCGCTGCCATCCGCAACCGAGTCTGCCGAAACGTCCAGGGCAACCGGCTTGTGTGGCGCTGCCCTGGCCTTTTGACTTAAGGACGTCCTCTGAAAGGCGGCTCGGGTCCGCTCTTCCGGTTGTGAACTGCCTACCAGCCGGTCCTTCCGCGACATGCCAATTTCAACTCTTAGGCTCCCGCCAACATCTGCCCCAATGCTAGCCGACCACCGCAATCGTTATGGTCAAACGAGATGGCTGATATCCGCTTTCTGGCGTCCCTCGGCGAACTCGTGACGTCTGAGAGGGAGCGCCTAGCGGTCGTGCCTCCCCCGCTTGGTCGACCGCCTCTATGAGGTCGCGCGCGATCTCTCGATTGGCCTTGCGCGTCGCGTCTAGGCCTGGTGCAGTTCCGCGCATGCAGGTCGGGCAGTTTAGCAGCGGCTGGAAGGGTGAAGTCCTGAGTATTTCGCAGGCTAGCGACGGGGACAGATTGCTTCAACTCCGCATTGATGCTTGAGGCGTGCAATGGAAGTCTCAGTTCCCTCGCACTATGTCGTACGGCAACTCCTGCGCGACCAAAAGCGGCGCAAGGACGCTTACCGAAGCTGGTTCGATAGGGCCTACGAGGATAGCTGGAAGAGCCGCCAGCCAATGCCCAAGCCTTCCGCGGCCAAACTGATAACGTTCGCCAAGAATTTTGTCGCCCAGTTCGAGGAGGCGAACGCTTTCAATCGGCGCGACACAGGTAGCATCGAACGGCTGCGGCTAAAGGCAGAGGCCGGCTTTAGTACCGATGCGCACGTGCTGTGGCCGGTGACTTTCGGGCTAAACCGCCTGAACCCGGATCCTGTATACGCTGAGCAGGCGCTGATGCTTGTGAGAACCGGAGCCAAAATCACCCGGAACAAAGTGTCGGTTTATGAAGCACCCCTCTGTTTTTGTTGGACCAAGCACGCCCTGGAACGCATCTGTGAGAGAACGTCCATCGGGAATAACCTTCTGCCGGTGCTTACTGCCCTGAGCAGTGAATCGATCCGGCGTCTTGCTCTTTTGTTGGGGCACGGCTTGCAGAAGCGGACTGTCGATCCTCTCAACCCAGGAATCACAGCATGGATGCCCTTCCTGGATGGCATGGCGGTATTTACACACCGGCTGGTAGCTGCACCTAATTACGCGCTGGACGTTGGATGGAAGTTCAGCTTCACCCGGCAGCGCTTTTCGCAGACTTACCTAAAGAAAGATCTTTTGTTGCCACGAACTGCGGATAGTTGCCGCGGCGACAATCAGCTTGTAGCTGCCGTGTGGTTCATGACCACCTTTGTAGGCCGCCATCAGCTGTCGTCAGATCAGTTGAAATACATTTCTGCGGTCAACCGTCTGATCAAGGCCGCGCCGCCTGCCCTCGTACAGGAGGCGTACGAGGCGTGGTTTGACCCGGACACAATCAACCAGCCTGGTGATGAGGAGGTGGTTTACCCTGATGGTGAAGCAGGAATAGCGCTTGCAGCAGCGGTGGACGCCTTGGGGAGACCTTTTTTCAAAGCTCTCGCAAGGGATCCGGTGGTCTACCTACTCGCCGACGGGACGACCTCGACTGCTCTTCGAGAGATGTCTTAGAATTTAAGTTGCGATTAGCTGCTCAAGCAGCGTTGTAGATTTCGAATGGCCGCGCGCAAGAAGACCATCTTAGATTACTAGTTGTTGAGAGAAGCAGTGGCCTCATACGAACAGGTCTCGCGACCTGTCTATGCGGGGCGCTTAGCTGTCGTCCTCGCCCGTCTAATCAAGCGCATCTCGGAGTATCGCGCAGCCCCAAGGTTGGTTCCGAATGCATCTCCGAAGGTCGTTACGGATGCGGAACGAACGGTATCTTATCTGGAGGTGAGGAGAGAACCGATTGCATGCCTGCAAAGGCCTATTGCGATCCGGTCACCGGCCTTCCATGATCGCCGCGCCTCCCGTGAAAGCCGGGGGGCGGGGCGTGGAAACCCCGGTCCAGTGAACTCGGTCGCGAACGCTTGTTCGAGGCCGGGTGGCATGCGCGCATGTCCAGTCGGCTCCGGCCGATAAAGGCGCATGCGCCTGATCACTGACCAGGTTTCCAACATCCGGCTTCGGCCGCCGTCCCCGAGAGGTACATAGGGGCGGCACGAGGTTGAGCCGAAGGTCGCTCCGCAAGAGGGGCGACGACACCATGACGACATCCACAGTCACGTCGGCGCGAGCGTTCGCCCGGCGCGATGTCGCGTGTCCGCTTTCCAACCAGCATCAACAGAGGGAACACCACGTGATCGATCAGACCACACTTAAAAGCATCGAAGACCTGCACCGGCTCAAGAATGAGGGGGTGATCACCGAGGAGGAGTTCGAGCGCTCCAAGGAGAAGCTGCTGTTCGGCAGCAAGCCCGCCAGCCAACCACGTCCAGCCGTTAATCCGTTCGGTGCGCCGCCCACTGCGCTGCCTGCGGTAGAAGATCACAAGGGCTGGATCATGCTCCCGCTCAAGCGATATGCCGAGTTCACCGGCCGATCGACGCGGCGGGAGTTCTGGATGTTCCAGCTCATTTACCTGGCGCTGTTTGTGGTCGGTTTCCTCGTCATTGGCGGGAGCGTCGACGCCTATGGTGAGACGAGTGCGCTCGGCGGTTTCATGCTCGCCATGATCATGCTCGCCTTGCTCGGCCTCCTGGTGCCGCTGCTGGCTGTCGAGGTGCGGCGCTTCCACGACCAGGATCGGTCCGGCTGGTTCGTGCTCCTCAACCTCATCCCCTACGTCGGCGTCATCCTCGTTTACGGCATGATGCTGGTCGACGGCACGCGCGGCGACAACCGCTTCGGGCCCGACCCCAGGTCCTCCTGAGCATCGACCGAAGAAGCGCCCCGGAATGGACCGAGGCGCCTTTTCTTTGTCACAGAGGAGAACATAGCATGTACATGGCTGTCACAGTGACTCCGCTCCGGCGGCAAGGCTGACAATGGCCCAGATCATCAGCATCCTGCTGCTTGCGGCAGTCGCGGTCGTCGCCCTCAAGGTTGCGCTCCTGCTGCTGCTGCTCGCGGGCTTGATCTTCCGGACCAGAGAGACGCTGGCCCTCATCATCGTGCTCGGCGCACTTGCGCTCCTGCGTGAGTACCCAGTCGCCAGCATGGTTGTGGCGGGTGCGGCCACACTCCTGGCCTTCATGAAAGTTGGCGCCAAAAAAGACGCTACGAAGCTGCCGGACAGCTGACCACACTCAACAACCCATCACCCCCAAAGGGCGCCCGGACAACCTCCGCGGCGCCCTTTTTGCATTTGGAGAACATGCAATGCTTATCATCGACAGCACAGCCGCGATGGCCAGTGCGCTGGACCAGCCGTTAGATGAACACCTGATGATGCTGCTGACCACTCGGCGCGATCAGCTGAATGGATCAGACGACCTTGGCGAGACAGCCCGCTTCCTGGTTGTGGAGCCGCGGGATAGCCTTGCCGAGGTGGAGGCGGCGATCGGTTTCCCGCTCGTCACCGACATCGCTGACGGCATCTGCCTGGACGATCCGGACACGGTGCCGTCCTGGGAGTGGGCCGAACACCACGAAGGCGGCTGGATCGAGTTGGCCTTCATCTTCTCGGACGACGGCGCGGCCGATGTGCTGCTCGTTAACGACAGGGAAGGGGGCGACCCCGACCTCATCGATCTGCTGCGTCATCATCTAGCACTCGATCACGAACAGACCGGCTCGCTCGTGCCCTGAACGTCCATATTCCGGCGGCTTCTGAAAGCCGAAAACGTCGGAAATCCTCGAAACCAGCATTGCCGCTCAGCGCGGCCCCGCAAGCGTCCAGGCACCAGCCGTGGGCGCTATTTTTGTATCTGGAGACATCAACATGATCCACCTGCTCGATCGCGCCGGCATGGAGCGCGCCCTCACGCTTTCCCTCGAACCGGACCTGCATGCGCTGCTGAAGGTCCACATCGATCACCTCACAGCTGGTGATCACGACCTGACCGACTGGACCGAAATCCTGATCGTCCAGCCTGGAGACACGGAAGCCGACATCGTGCGGCACGTTGGCTTCTCACCGCTGGTGGAGCCGATTGACGGTATCCGCTTTCCCGATCCCCAGTTCCAGCCGCACTGGGACTGGCTCGCTCAGCACGACGGCGGCTGGTTCGAAATGACCTGCACCTTCGGCAGCACATTCGCCTACGTGCTGCTCATACAAGATGCCGAAGGGGGCCTGCCGAGCTTACTCGCTATGTGCCGGCAGTACGTTGACTAACACTCATAGCCTGCTCACGAAAAAGCAGTGTTGTATTTTTGTATCAGGTATTGAGGGGTGGCGTGCCCCGATCTATCTGCGTTGGTGCTCGACACCGGCACCAATCAGCCGTCGAGAAGTCTCAGCCAAGTGGCACGAGGCGTCCGAATGAACCGGATGCCAATCGCCCGCTGAGCAGTCATCAGCACGAAAACGCATCGGGTTCGAGCCTTGCTATGTCGGCGAGGTCGGGCTCCTTCTCATGCCGGCAGACAACCGGCCCTGGGACATGTTTCTTGAGCCCGGGGGTTCTCCGCTCCCGGACCTGTGCCTTTGGACCATTGGTCCTCCGATCCTGCCGCAGCGCGGCACCTCCCAAAACGTATCGGCATACGCCGATGAACACAGGATCGAAGAAAATGAAGATTATTCCTCTTAACGAAGACACTTCGGCCTACGGCGAGATTGAATTCGCGTTCTTTCTACGCGCCGTGATGGTCGGCCGTGGCGACCGTACGATCTATGACGCGGGCATGCGGCGGGACGGCGGTGTGAAGGCACTCTATGGCGCCGTCATTGCCTGTCTCGACTACGGCATCAACGAGAAGACCGGTGTGATCTGTGCGGTTGCGCGAGCGACGCGCTGCCGGCGGTCAACGGTCGAGACGTTCCTCACGGCGCTGACCGGCTCCGACCCCGAACAGAGCCTGTTCCGCGAGGAGCAGGGCCTGCTGTGGGTGCATAATCGCCCGCTTTCGGCGCGAGCGCCTGAGTTTCTACTCGCTGCATAAAGATCGCTTTCAGTAACGGAATTGAGGGCAGGGGGCTGTTGCCGATCCAGGTACAGCCCCCTCTTCCAGATCCACTCACACCCCTTCGAACCTGCTGCCTTTGGACCCATCGGTCCTCCGATCCTGCGCCCCGACGGGGCTTCAACCAAAGCCGACTGCGATCGGCCGACAAAGGATCGACTACGTGAACTTCTTTAATCTCAATCCCCGCACCATCGCTCAGGGTGGTGCCGATTTCCGTAAGTATGCCCGCGCGATGATCTGCGGAACCTATGACGAAGCCGCCTATGACGAGGCGATGCAGCGCCGCGGTGGCATCGTTTCGCTGCCCGGGGCGATCATTGCCCTCATCGAGTTCGGTATCCGTGATCCGGAGGGCGTCACCCACGGTGCGTCGCGTATCACCCGATGCAGCCGCGACACTGTGAAAGCCTTTCTGAAGGCGTTCACCGGCTCGGAGCCAAACCGGCATCTCTTCTTCCTGTCCGGCGGTTCCCTAACGGTGCACCGTGAAACCCGCCTCTACGACCTCCCCGAAACGATCTTCGCCGCGTGACGCGGGACCGCCCCCGGACACCGTTGCCGGGGGCACCTTCGCTAGGGAAAAGCTGATGACAACAATACACTCAACAACCTCGGACGGGGCGGCTCCATCCCCAGCGCCGCAGCCCTACACCTCACCGCTCCACCGCTATTCGCTGCTCGGAAAGGGCAACGAGTTGGCAGACGACGCGGTCGCCAAAACGCCGCTGCTGGGCGACGTCTGCCTGCGCGGCGACGTGACCCTCTGGGGTGCGCCGCCGAACTCGGGAAAGACGCTATTCGCCATCGGGCTGCTGGCGGACGCCGTCATGAACAGGGCGATCGAACCCGGTCATGTCTTCTACCTCAACATGGACGACAGCATGGCGGGGGTCGCCGAGAAGGTGACGATCCTCCAGGATTACGGCGTTCACGTGCTGGCGGAAGGCTACCTCGACTTCACCGCCTCGAAGGTCCAGCGGCTGCTGGAGTCGATGATTGCGGAAGGTAAGGCCCGCGACTCCTTCGTCATCGTCGACACGCTCAAGAAGGTGGTCGACCCGATGCACAAGCAGCGGACGGTCGAGTTCATGAAGTTGGCCCGCCGTTTCGCGCTCGCCGGTGGGTCGCTCCTGCTGCTGGCGCACACCAACAAGCAGCGCGGCGGCGACGGCAAACTGGTGCTGGCAGGCGTCGCCGACCTGCAAGACGATTGCGACACCGCCTACCTGCTCGATCGCCGGGTCAGCAAAGACGTTCAGCAGGTTGTGTTCGAAAACGTCAAGCGTCGGGGCGGCGGCGCGGCCACGTCCGTCTATACCTGCTCGACCGACCCGAACATCGGATACGTGGACCGGCTCCTGTCGGTGCGCTTCGCCGGTTCCGATCCGGAGTATGACGACACGCCACCGGACTCGAAAGTTGACGACGCCAGCATCATCCAGGCCATCGAGATGACGATCCGGCATGGCACCGTGAAAAAGATGGCTGTTATCGACGTAGTACGGCGGGCAACCAAGGCCAGCCGCCGGGTCGTCAAGGACGTGCTGGACCGGCACACCGGTTCGGACCCGGGCGTCCACCTCTGGGACTACACCGTACAGGCGGCGGGCGCCAACGTGTACCGGCTGCACCCTGGCCTCGCAGACTCCGCCGCCGAGTAGCGTCGCCAGAATACCAGTTTGCCAGTTTGCCGGTGCGCGGATGCGGTGGGCGCCCGGAAAGCTGGCAAACTGGAGAACTGGTTCGCTGGGGCGCCTCATTCTCAACCTGCCTCGGCGACTCCCCACCACAAAGTACCCGATTTCGGGGCCCTGGAGCCCCGCAGGGCGCTGAGCCGGCCCTTCGCCTGCCGTCACCCCACGCGGCCGGGCGCGCTTCCCTGCGCCTCCAATCTCCAACTCACTTAAACAAAGGAACGTGCCTATGCCCAAGGCTAAGCTCGATCACGTCTTCTGCCTCACCGCCCGGTGCGCGGACGGCAAGAAGAAGACGGACTACTACGACGAGGCCGTGACCGGCTTCGTGCTCGAATGCCGATCGACCGGCGGCAAGACCTACTACCTCCGGTACCAGGATCAGGGGAACCGCCAGCAGCAGCACAAGATCGGCCGCTGGGAGGATATCACTTTCGCGCAGGCAAAGAAGGCAGCGCAGCGGCTCCGATCCGAGGTCGTGATGGGTGGCAGTCCGGCCGCCAAGAAGGCGGAGGCGAAGGCGGTGCCGCTCTATGCCGAACTCGCGGCCCAGCACATGACCGACGCCGAACTGCACCAGCGCAGCTATGCCACGACCGAAATGTACATGCGCCGGCACATCGTGACTCGCTGGGGTAGGGTGCGCCTCACGGACATCGATCCGCAGTCGGTTGCGAAGTGGCTCGCGGATAAGCGGGCGGAAGGGCTGGCGCCTGCAACGGTCGAGAAGATCCGGGTCATCTTCGGTCGCAGCTTCGAGCTGGGCCAACGCTGGGGTATTCCGGGCTGCGATCGGAACCCGGCAAAGAGTATACCCCGCAAGCCGCTCAATAACGCCCGTGAGCGGTTCCTAACGGCGGAGGAGGCTACCCGGCTGCGCGAGGCTGCATCGGCGTCCAAGAACAAGCAGCTGCGGCCGATCGTCGATCTCCTGCTCCTTACCGGCGCCCGCGTGCGCGAGCTGCTGGATGCCCGTTGGGAGCACGTTGATGTCGGACGGCGGTTGTGGCTGATCCCGACCAGCAAGACCGGCAAGCACCGGTACGTTCCACTATCGACCGCCGCTCTGGAGGTCATCAACGCGTTGCCGCGCTATGAGGGGTGCCCATGGCTGATCCCGAACCCGGCGACCCGCCAGCCGTTCACGGATATCAAACACCCGTGGCAGACGGCACGCGATGCGGCGGGGCTGCCCGGGCTGCGTATCCATGACCTGAGGCACTCGGCGGCCTCATTCATGGTCAATAGCGGCGTCGACCTGTTCGCGGTCGGCAAGGTCTTGGGCCACGCCTCCGTGCAATCGACCCAACGCTACTCGCACCTCGCCAACGACACACTACTTGCCGCTGTCGAGGCCGGCGCAGCGAAGCAGACGGCCTGCGCTACCGGGTGAAGCCGACCACACGCCTCGTGCTCGGGCGTTCGGCCAGGTCGGCTTTGCGCCCGGCCAACGTCCATCCTCCCCACACCATCATCAGAAAGGGTTGCATCATGGATGCCACTTCCAAGCCGCGCGTCTCTGCGGCAGAAATTGACCTCACCGGAATGATCTCAGCTTCGCCCGAACCCACGGGCACCGCTGCGATGTTCGGGCGCCTTCGAAAGCTTCTCAGAGCATGTGGGCCGAACCGGCATGATCAGGTACTCGTACTGATTTCGGCCTGCATAACCGAAGGGGTGGACACCCGGGGCCAGATTATCGGCACGCTTGGTCACCTCGACTTCAAGCGTGGCCATGTCGCGATGCTCCTGGCGCAGGGGACGGGCACAAACCCCGAGGTCCATCGCTGGCGGCGAGATGCCGCGGGTACCTACACGTTGCTGTCCTAACATCCGATCGTCTCAACCCCGCTTCGCGCGCTGGCTTCGGCTGGTACGCGGGGCGGGGCTGATACCCACTTTTTCTTTTTGGTCGAGGTGGCCATTAGAGGCCCGCCAGGCCCCGCTGACCGTCGCCCGGTACCTGCGCGCCTAGCAGCCAGTCGCGGCCCTCCTGCCTTGGCCCAAATCGAATCTCGTGAACCGCGCGTTCGGCAGGCCCCGTCAATCCCGCATGTGTCGCCGCAGCTCTCTCCACTCCACTTCTGATCGCGGAAGTGAGTCCGCCAGCGTCGCCGGCTCGGGTGTGGCGCTTAGGCGTGGTCCGCTTTTGCAGCACCTCTGACACCGGATGTGATGGCTGAGGGCGCCTAGCTCCGTGGGCCAGCGCCTAAGCATCAACGTGGAGCCGCGGGACGACGGAGGCGACGAGTGACGTTTGTGCGAGTGTTAGCTCGTGGCGTCGTTGCGCATCAATAATCCGGAGAGGTGAATATTCGCTGGCGACCTCCGAACCAGACTGTTCGCGCGGGAAGGCCGTGGCCCGGAAAGTCGATTAAATCCGGCCACTCCGGAACCGGACGATTAGACCGAATCCGATCGTAATTGGAAGCTCGCCACCACCGGTTGAGGACGGTGACGCTTCGGGTTGGTAGGCCACTTCTCTTCTTATCGTTGAGGGGTAGTTGCAAAAAGTAGGCATGAAGCCATTCCGCATAATCAAGCGATGCCTTCGTAACCTTCATTTTCTTCCCAGAAGGTTCAGCAGTCGCGATTTCCCCCAGCCAAATTTTTCGCTCGCGCGTCACGTGCGGAAGCGCATGGTGCCCGTCATGCATTCGGGCGTGCAGCGGGTTGCCGATGCCAACGTATTGGAGCGACGCTTTGCGCTGATACGGGCGCATTCCCACGCACATATATAAGCCGTCGGTAAAATCATCACGAGCGATGGTTCGTATTGCGCAGAGATCCCCGGAGAGAGGCCCAAACCAGTTCACTGCAATCATCAAATGTTTTCCGGCCACCATCATTCTCCATAATGAACGACAAGTACGAACACTGGCAAAAAGTGCAACGGGCTCTGGACCCGCCTGCTTGCGACTTAGAGGCGATCGAGTTCTAAACGGCGCCAGCTGGACGAGGGCTTACGGGACTGCTCAGCTGTAGCTCGCGGACACGGCTGATTGCTGCGGCAGCTGCTGTCCACGTTCCCGTGTTTGGCAGCCATAGCCCACGTGCGGAGGTGCCGCACGCTCGGGTTCCGTCCCAACAGCGGACGCATATTCAGCCGCCTCGTTTTTGGTCGAACGGTTTTCAGGTACGCACTATGAGGCGCAAGCGACGCTGCGAAAGCGGACAAATACATAAGACCTGGGGCTGAGCGGTTCAAATTTGCCTCCCTGCAGGCTGCTTGTGTGTTGCTTTCGCGTTCGTCTGGTGGCTAAAATGCACGACCGGGCTGCATAGCCTTGAGCAAAGGAAATTGTTGTGAGCTCCGCCAGTTTGATCGAGGAGTTTCGCGAAAATGTGACCTCGATCCTGCTGTCTGAAGACGATTTCATTGATTGGGGGTCAGTCAATGGCAGTGTTTCTCGTGCCGAGCAGGCCGTGTCGCATTTAGAAGCGTTCCGCTGTGATGGCCCGATTAGCGTTGAACGATTGGCTCAAACGCTGGACGAGCACCCGGATATCTATGATGTGGCGCTTAGTCTTGTTGCATTCAACACGAGTGGATCGCAAGTCTCGAAATGGGGCTTGAGCGCTGCCGTCCCGAAAAACCAGTCAGGGCGTGAGCATCTGGCACGACAACTGTTGCATATTGGGCTTGGGAAAGTATTGGCAACCTCGGCCCCGATCACCGACTTGCTCACTGTGGCGGAAGTCTATAAAGACAGCTTTAGGCGGCGGTTTCGGTCGGGCGATCGGTTTGGCACTGAGGTCAGGATCGCAGTGTCGAGGGCGATTGCGCAAGTCAATCAAACGCTTCCCACGCCCTTGCGGATCAAATCTGATGCGCTAGCTGACGTCACGTTGCGCCGCTCGCTTGACTATGTCCTCGCAGTTGAAGGGCGTCCAATTGTAGGCGTCGCAACCGTCTTCCAGAACCAGTCGGGCGGTCGTCAGCAGCGCGACCTCTCCCTTACCTACCCCGTCCTCCAGCAAAAGCTGGCGGAATATGGTATGGGGCTCGTTCTGATCGCCGACGGCCAAGGTATCGCTGAAGCATCAGATCGCACGCTCAACCTGCTATTTGAAAGCGTCCGCTTTCCAATGACGCTGCGTCAAGCAGAGAACGGCCGTCTCGCGGAAGTCTTGCTTACGTCTGCGAAGCAGCCCGCGCCTGAAACGCTCGACGCTGCGGCAGTGTCGCGGCTAATTTCTGGTGCCCTCGACGCGCGCAACTCAGTGACAGCGGCGGAGCTGCCGGTTGCAGAAGGCCCTGCGGTTCTTGCCTTAGCCCGTTTCGCAGAGGCGCATCGTGATTTGGGGCTGGCACTCGCCAGCACTGGCAGCGTGCTTAGCTGGGTTCATCCCCAACTGGTGGATGATGCCCGGCGCCTCGCCATCGCATTCGACAACCGACAGGCTGTGGGATTGCTGGCACGGGCGTTGAATACCGCAGATGAGGGAGCCACCGCAGAGGATGGAATGGTGTGGGCCTCCATAACCACCCCCGATGAACCACCTTTTACTGGGAAGATGCTTGTCGCGGCGTACGCGGCCGGTGTGACCAACGACATCCGGAAGCTCATTTGCCGTCACGCCCTTGAGTTCGCGCCTGGGTCAGCTTTTGCGGTCTTGCTGACCGAGCGAGATTTGGGAGCATCGGACATCGAGGCTCATCGTAAGCGCCAAGCGGTGTTGCCGGTTAACATTGTGATAGTGGGACCGCGACTGCTGCGTCAAATTGCACGCGCGGCCAGGCCGGTGGATGTGCTCAACAAGGCAGTGCTGGATCAATCGGACCTGAGCAAGGTTAGCCCGTTTATTCTCAGCAATGCCACGCCGACCCGAATGTTTTTCGGTCGCGATGCCGAGGCTGCAACGATAATCGGCACCGTATCAACCAACAGCGTCGCGCTATTGGGTAGTCGCCGCATTGGTAAAACTTCCTTGTTGCGCCACGTTCGCCAGGAACTTGACGACGCTAATTTCCTGCCCTTTTTTGGAGACTGCCAGACTGTCAAAACGTGGAGTGACTTCGCTGCGCTTGCCAAATCCCAATGGGGTTTTGAAGCAGAAAAGGATTTTCGTCCTCAACATCTCGGCGGTCTAATCAGCGCGATGAAAGCCGGGTCAGAGAAACCGGTCGTCATCCTATTGGACGAGATTGATCAGCTGCTCGAGTGGGACCGGTTGCATGAGGTGGACTCTGTACCCGAGGCTTTTTTCCGGGCATGTCGGTCGCTGTCGCAGGAGGGAGCGGCGCAGTTCGTCTTTTCCGGCGAGCGTACAATCGCACAACGAATTTGGGACCCCCAATCGCCGCACTGGAATTTCTGTCGTCCGTTGTCATTGGCGCAGCTGACCCGCGACGCATCGACGTTGCTGCTCATTCAGCCCCTCAAGGCGATCGGCATACGCATCGTCGACGAGACCAGCTTCGGCGCGCTTGCCTGGCGCCTGACCAGCGGTCATCCGCAGATTTCACAGTTCCTCGGGGACCGGCTTGTTCGCCGCCTCGATAGCCGACCAAACCGTCAGGATCTTGAACTAAGTGCAGATGACGTCAAGGCCGTTGCTGAGACTTACGAGTATGCGGAACACTACCTGAGCACCTATTGGGGTCAGGCTAATCCACTCGAGCGCGAAATCAGCCTGATCGTGGCGGAAGGCGGAATTCTCCCGGCAGGCCTTTTGAGGCGATTGAAGACAAGCCATCCGGAACTCGATGAGGCTAAGCTGCAAGCGGCGCTTCGAATGCTCGAACTGTATGGGATAGTTGCCTACAACGACGGCGAGATCGTGTTGCGTGCAGAGTGGTTCAACGAAGCACAATCGTATTTTGGTGGCCGAAACTCGGCGCCAGCATAGGGGGGAGTTGATGGCGCATCTTCAAGGTGCCGTGCCGCTGAAAGATCCCGACTACGTCGAACGAAAATTCGAAGTAGATCTTCAGCGCGAACTAATGGCGGATCGCTGGGTGCTGCTGCTGGGGCCACGCCAACACGGCAAGACGTCAGCGTTGATCCGCTTAAAGAGCGCCCTTGCTGACTACGGCGTGCCGACTGCGCTCGTCGATTTGCAAGCAAAGCCCGTGCATCAAACCTATTCTGCGTTCGTCACTTGGGTTAGCGACACTGTGCGCGAGCAGTTGGGGACCACTGGCCATCCTATGCCGGACGGCGAGGACGTCGGCGCTCTCATTGGGACGGCGCTGCAGCCTGGTCGCAGCCCTGTAGTCATACTCATCGACGAGGCATCGAACATCGCGGACGCTACTTGGCGGAACGTGTTTTATGGTCAGCTTCGCGCGATTTCGAGTCGGCGTGCGGAAGCCAGTCCCGCCGACTCGGCTGCTCGCCTGCGCTTCGTCTTTTCAGGTTCATTTCGCCCCGAAACGCTGATCGACGCCGCCAATTCCCCGTTCAATGTCTGTGAACGGATTGACACCGACGACCTAGCGTCGGCGCAGGTCCATCAACTTGTCAGTGACGTTTCGGGCAATGACGATGTCGCCATAGCTCAGCGCATCTTTGAGGAGGTCGGAGGGCAACCTTTTCTCGTGCAGAAGTTGGCGCTGAGAATCCAAGGGCAAGAGGACTCGTCGGCCGCGCTGGAGGCTGAGATCGCCACACTCAGAATGGGCGAATCGGATCATGTCATCGACCTGTTCAGGAAGATGCTGTCGGAGCCAGGACTGAGCGCTATCGGCGCGCGCATGGTCCGCGATGGTGCAGCACCGGTAGAGGCAGCGGATCCCGACTTTCGCTATATGCAGGTGCTTGGACTCGCTCGTCGCCAAGGGGCGAACCTGGTGTTCAGAAACGAACTGTATGCGCACGTGGCAGCGGCCAGCCCGCAATTGGGGGGCACGGCGGTAGCTCCGGCTTTGGCGCCGATGTTTCCCATAGCGATTGCAGCTTTCGGAAAGGTGCAGGATCCCGAACTACGGGAGATTGCCTGGTCGTCGCACAAGGGCGCGATCGCGTCCTATCGTGGTGGCGCCAATCGCCTCGCGCTGGCAGGATTTGGCGGATCGCTTGAGGCAATGTTGATCGATATGCTCCAGCGGCAGTCAGAAGCCGCGATTGACGCGGCCATCACGGCAAAGGAAATCAAACTAGGTGGCCGCGAAAAAAGAAGCGATCCAAGCAGCTGGAACTTAGTCAATCTTATCAAAGCGGCGCCCCACTTTGGCGGCAGCAAAGGCTTTGATCCACCACAAGCGTTGCGAAATTGGCGTAACCTCATCCATCCGTCGTTGGCGAAGTCAGATTACCGTTCCGACGAACAGTTCGAGCCGGAAGTCCGGGCAGCGGCTAGCCTTCATGAAATTCTCTTGCGAGACCTTCCCTGATGATGCGTAAGTCCCAGCATGATCCAACGGCGAGATGAAGCTTCTCGGCTGCTGGCCGACTCGCCCTCAGGAGTGCTTCAATCAAACAAAGGCCTGAAATGCGATGGAGAAATGGCGCATTGGGGCGAGCGGTTATTCAGCAGAAATCGTCCGCTCGCATGCTGTAATTGGATTGGGGCACTGCGAGCGGCATTAAGGTCGAACGGGTAAGCGAGGGAGCGTGGTTCGCGCTTTGGAGCGGCCGAAGACGTCAGGGGCACCTGAATTGCGGCTTGCAGGTATAGCGCAGGTGGAGATCGGCGCTTTTTCCAAGCTAAAGCGCGTTAGCTAGGAAGCGGCCCCCACACGATTTTGAGCGTGTTTGGGAGGTGTGTGGGTCGGACGCAACTTGTGGACTTAGAGGGCGACTAAGTCGCTGGTAACTATCGGCTTTGCATGCTGCTGAAGTAGCCTTCGTAATGCGGGGGTCACAGGTTCGAGTCCTGTAAGCGGCACCATCCTCCTAGAGGCACTTCCAGCAGGATACCGGCGGCGACTAAGGCGAAAGCGTCTTGGTCTGGGTGACCCGCGTGGGTCCTGCCTGGGACGCTTTCGGTAAGGGGGGGGCGCTCAACCTACGCTCCTTCCATTAAGCCTGGATCTCTGCTCCCCTTCCGAGAACCGTGGTTGATCGTTGAAAGCGAGAACGGCTCAAATTGGGCCTGAAGCGGACTGCCCGGTTTCGGGTGTCGGACACAAAAAAGCTGCCGTCTCCGGCCGAACATCGTTCACCGCTGCTTCCGACCCATGCGCCGTCATTCAAAGGGCGCTGCCCGTTTCCTGCAAGCGGTCGTTCGTTCACCCGTGTCAGAATCGGATATCTGCAACACCACCTATCGGCCTGGCCACGATCTCAGTCCGTCAGCAGGCCGACCGATCGTCAGTTGGCAAAGGAAGCAACAACCGCTTGCAGGTAACGAGCAGCGTCTTTGGGCGAGAGGTGTAGCTGAACACCTCTCTGACCACCGTTGATGTAGACACGCTCATGAGCGAGCGCGCACTCCTCGATCGCTACCGGGCACCGCCGCTTTTGTCCGAATGGGCTGATCCCTCCTACGACGTAGCCAGTGATCCTCTCCGCCTCGGCCGGCGCGAGCATCGACGCGGACTTACCGCCAAAAGCGGCCGCCAGACGCTTCATTGAGACTTCCTGATTCGACGGGACGATCGCGCATATCGGCCGGCCATCGATGGTCGCCATCAACGTCTTGAGCACCTTAGCGGGATCCTCGCCAAGCGCTTCCGCGGCCTGAAGCCCGATCTGCCCGCCGTCGGGATCATAGTCGTAAGTGCGAACCGTGAACGACACGCCCGCCTGTTGAAGCACTTTGGTAGCTCGCGTGGCTTTCGACATCGGTTATAGATCTCCCTGGCGGCGGTCACAGCGTCGGTCCCTGTGCGATCACGAGGATCGTAGCCCTCTGCCTCCTTCCTTAAGCAGGCGGGGACGCATCGAGGATCGGCCAGTGAGCAGTTCATTGCACCCACCGGCGTCATGCGGTCACAAGAACAGCCCTATGCAAGCCTGGCTTGGGCGAGAATGCGCGGCAGGTTGGGCTGGCCGGAATGAGCAGTAAGCCCACCATCCACAGCAACATTGGCACCGGTCATGAAGCTGGCGTCGTCCGAAGCGAGGAAAGCGATCACGCCGGCAATCTCCTCCGGTTCGGCAAAGCGTCCCATCGGCACACGTTCCTGCCAGGCTTCCACCGCACCCGGGATCCCCTCGATCGACTTCATGATCGCGGTGCCGACCGGGCCGGGACAGACCGCATTGACGCGGATCCCGTCAGCGGCATGGTCCACGGCCGCTGCCCGCGTGAAGTTGACCACGGCACCCTTCGCCGCGTTGTAGGCGGCAAAGCCATAATCCCCCGCGAGGCCCGAGGCCGAAGCCGTGTTGACGATCACGCCATGCCCCTGGGCCCGCATGATCGGTAGCGCCGCCCTGCAGCCATAGAAGACCCCGTTAAGATCGACATCGATGACGCGCTGCCACTCCTCGATGACGATGTCGGCCGTCGTCGCAAGGCTGCCGATCCCGGCATTGTTGACGAGAATATCCAGTCCGCCGAATGTGGCATGCACGTCCTGGATCAGTCCTTCGACCTGAGCCCAGTCAGCGACATCGACACAGCGGTAGTGAGCGCGTCCGGCGCCCAACTCCGCGGCGAAGTTCGTGCCACGCTCCTCGCTGCGGTCGGCGATCACGACAATCGCGCCTAGCTGGTGAAACCTGCGCGCCGTTGCCGCGCCGATCCCCGATCCTCCGCCGGTGATCACCACCACTTTGTCACGAAACCTCATGGTATGTCCTTTCGTAGCCGGGCGCTTGCACCCGCCCATTGATGGGGTGGGAATGCGCGGGCGGCGATGCGCCCGCGCGCACAAGATCAGGCGGCCTGAGCCGGATCGATCGACACGTAGACCTTGATCTCCTGGAACTGCTCGATGGCGCGCGGACCGCACAGCACGCCGAGACCGCTCTGCTTCAGGCCGCTTTCTTCCATGTGCTCGGTGACGACGCCCCAGCAGTTCATCCAGATCGTGCCGGCCTCAATGGAACGAGCCACGCGGCGAGCGCGGTGGGCGTCTGCGGTGAAGATCGAAGCCGCCAGTCCGAACTCGGTCGCGTTGGCGCGGTGGAGGGCATCCGCCTCGTCGTCGAACAGCTCGAACGTCTGCACGGGACCGAACAGTTCGTTCTGGATCAGGAAGGCGTCGAGCGGCTCGACCTCGATCAGCGTCGGCCGGTAGAAGGCGCCGCGCGCGAGCGGCCCTTCGGTCACGGCACCGCCACGGACCAGCACCGTGCCCTCACCCTTGTGGCGCTCGACCAGCGCGTCGATGCGTATGACGCTGGCCTTGTCGATCAGCGGCCCGAGTTCGGCCTCCCGATCTTCGCTCTCGCCGAGGCGCACCTTCTGATAGGCCTCGATCAGCGCGGCACGCAGCCTGTCGGCGATGCCGCGTTGCGCAAGCACGCGCGCGCCGGTGCAGCAGAACTGTCCGTTCATCGCGACCAGCGCGGTGACGATCTGAGGCACGACCACGCTCAGGTCCGCGTCGTCGAACACAATCAGCGGGGTCTTGCCGCCCAGTTCCAGATTAAGCCGCTTGAGCGACTTGCCGCCGTTCTGCGCGATGAGACGACCGACATGCGTGCTGCCCGTGTAGCTGATGGCGTTCACCAGCGGAGACTCCACCAGCATGGCCGATGCGATGCTGCCGCTTTCGGTGATCACGTTGAGAACGCCGGGGGGGAGCAGCTTGGTCGCCGCCACCGCTTCGGCCAGCAGAGCCGCCGTGAGCGCCGTCTGGTGCGGCATCTTGAGCACGACCGTGCAACCGGCGGCAAGCGCGGGCCCGACGGCACGGATCGACAGCATGATCGGAGAATTCCAGGGCGTGATCACGCCGACCACGCCCATGGGCTCAGGATCGGACTGGAAGTACATGCCCGGTGCCGTCTCCAGCGAGCGGCCGCCGGTCTGAAGCAAGGCGGTTGCAGCGGAGTAGCGGATCCATTCGATCGCACCCTGCACTTCCCAACCGGTCTGGCCGAGCAGCTTGCCGCCTTCGCGGCTCAGCATGAGGGCAAGTTCGGATTGGCGTTCTGCGAGGCGATCGGCCAGTTCGAACAGCGCGCGCGAGCGCTGGTTGCGGTCGCGAGACCAGCCGGTGGTGTCGAACGCCGTACTGGCGGTCTCGATCGCCTCCCGTGCCTGGTCGGCGCCGATGTCGATGTAGCTGCCGAGCACCTTACCCGTCGACGGGCTGATCGACTGGCCGACGGTGCCACCGTCGTTCCAGCGCCCATTGATCCAGTTCGGCCGCGGGGCAGCTTCGATCGTGGAATGCTGTGTCATCGCTTCGTCCTTCGTGAACCGCCATTGTTCGGAGCGAGGCTAAGCCGGGCGGATCACGGCGTTGCTCGGGCGCCTGAAGACGGAAGAGGGCGAGAGCCTGCTTGCCGGTTCGTCAACGTCAAAACATAAGTGAGGGCTCGCTCATATAATGTCAACAGCAGGTTCGTAAGCGCCGCGATCGGTCGGTCAGGCGTTCAGATGAAGCGCGTCGGCGAGTTGAGCGTAGTAGCGTGCAAGGAGGCGTTCGCCGTCATCGGGTGAGAAGACGTAGAGGCGCATGACACCCTCGAATACGAGCGCCAGTCGTTCCCCGACGAGGCCCGGATCAATGTTTCGAGATATCCGCCCGTCCTGCTGCGCTGCGCGAATGTTTCCATTGAGGAATGCGAACAGCTGGACCTCTGAACGGCGGAGCAAATCAGCCACCTCCGAGTTCCGGGCGCCCTCGCTGGCGATCTCGGCCCGCAGGACAGCTACCTCGTGTCCCTCCTTGGTAAGGAAGATGTCGCCCAACGCTTCTTTGATGGCCCGAGGGCTGAGATCGGTAGCCCAGAACCGCACGATCATGTTGGCGTGCCGTTTTAAGTCGAGGTCAATCAGCGCCGTGATCAACGCCTCCTTGGTGGGATAGTACTGGTAAAGATTGGCGACGCTAACCCCTGCGGCGGCGCTGATCTGCGCCGTTGATGAGGCGTGAAACCCTCGTTCGACAAAGCATCGCCGAGCCCCATCGAGAACCTGAGCCATACGCTCTTGCCGGGCTTGTTCGTTAACGGGACGCCCGCGCAGCGGCTGATTGGCTGATTGGACAGGCTTGCTCATCATCTATCTATATCATAAGTGAGCGCTCGCTCAATTATTTTCACTACAGCCGATCGTCTGCAGAGCTTTAGGACGTCGTTTCGACGATCACGAGCCGCTGTGCGTCCCATCTCGTAAGGAATTTGGTTTTGGAACAGACGAAGCCCGGACGGTCTGGCAGTCCGTTTCTGCTGGCTGTCTGCCTCGTAGCCGCTGGCTTCGTCGCCCTCAGCATCCATGTCGGGGCTTTGTTGCTGGGCGACCCGTACCCCGTCTCGACTCCACCCCAGTGGGCGCGCTGGCTGAACGGGTCCAGCATGTTCATGGCGCTGTTGACCGTGCTGAATCTGGCCCGGCCGAAGCTTAAACGCTACGGAACCTCAGTTCAGATCGCCATGCTGTTCGGCATCGTATCAGCGATCGGCGAAACATTGCGTGGCACCATCATGAACGGCTTTGCGAGCAAGGCGTGGGCATTCGCATTCTTGGGATTGCCGGAGCAGCTGGTGCGCAATGCACTTATTACGCTGCTATGTGTGCTTGCTGCTGGTTGCGCGCGATCCCGTATCTCGGTGATCATCGCTGGTTTGCTGCTAGGCGCGCTCTATTCGGCAACAGCGCCGATGATTTTTGCTCCTTTTGCCGATCTAAAGACGCATTTCTCTTATATGGATCGCCCGGAGGTTTATTCCTTCCCCTATCCGCTGTCGTTCCAGATACCGGCCTACCTGATGTTCCTGGAGCCGGTGATCGGGGCGGCTGCTCTCGCCAGCCTGATCTGGGACAAGTTACCAGGAGCGGTGTTGGTTCGCGCGCTAACTCTAGGGCTGCTCGTCGCACTCGTAAAAGGCGTGGTGATCATGACACTGCTGTTCAGCTTCTTCATGGAGGTGACACCCGCCGCCGGCATGCTGAGCTTTGCTCAGTTCCTGTTCGAGTTCCTCACCCTCGGCTTTTTCACGGGGCTCGCCTGGTATCGGTTCGGCCCTTCGACGCGGATTACACGCTAGCTCTCCAGGGCCAGACAGGTCGCTATGATGGGCACCGTCCTGAACGCGCTGTGGCGCTCCAGGTAATCAGGTGCGGCGTGAATCCGGCTGGACAGCGTGGTGAGGAAAGCCGGAGCGAGGGTGAACGGCAGCTACTCGCTTCGGCCCACCCGGTAGCTGCCCGTCGGCAGAGTCCCCAATGTTCGCCGTCCAGGACGCCGTGATTGGCGAGATGAACAAACGGCGGCTTCCGGGATCGACGGCGGATCGATCGAATGACCGAGATTGGGGCGCATTTTTGCCCGGCAGCTCTATCCAGAAACGGCCCGGCGGCTTCTGGGCCGCTTGGAGACAGGCGGCTTTCGGCGCATTTTCGTGGAAAGCTGCCATTCCTCGCCTTCCAAGCGTCAGAAAGCCCGAGTTTGCTTTATTCAGGCTGTGCGTCCCCCGCTGATACACATTCCTGTGGAGAAGGGGGTGTACGTCCGTTGAAACGTTCCCGGTATGATCTACACTGCTCTGAAATAAAGGTTCAGGGCAAGGGATCGTCGGTTGAGTATCGCGGACACCTTCAAGCAGTTTCTCGCCAATCTTGTCGTTGACAACGCCGCGACAATCACGTCCCGGTACGAAGAGATAACCTGCGCTCTCAACAAGAAATTTCGTGATACGGAATCGAAAACGGACAATTCACTTCAAGTGGGTTCGTACGGTCGCTGGACGGCTATCAAGGGGATTTCCGATCTCGACATGCTTTACATCGTGCCGAAGGGTCAGTGGGCAACCTACAATAAAGAGGGCGGGCAATCGAAGCTCCTCTCAGATACCGCCGCCGCGATACGTGCCCGATACCCGAACACCGACGTGCGCGTAGATCGCCTCGTCGTCGCCGCAGTCTATTCTAAGTTTCGTGTCGAAGCGCAGCCGGTCTTTGAGCAAGACGACGGTAGCTTCAAATACCCCGACACCTACAATGGCGGAAGCTGGAAGATCACTAAGCCGCGTGAAGAGATTCAGGCGATGAAGGAGTTTGACAACCAGAAAAATAAGAACCTTCGTCGGCTCTGCAAAATGGCAGGGGCATGGAAAAACAAGCACGGCGTGGGTATCGGCGGGCTGCTCATCGACACACTCGCGCACAACTTTTTGAAGTCAACTACTGAGTATGACGACAAGAGTTATCTGTATTACGACTTTATGAGTCGTGACTTTTTCGCATACCTGAAAGAGCTTCCCAAGCAGGACTATTTTGCCGCACTCGGTAGCGGGCAGCGGGTCAAGGTAAAGAAGAATTTCCAGCGGAAGGCCAAGAAGGCTTACGAGCTGTGCCTCAAGGCGATCGACGCTGAGGGCAAGGACGACCAGAACGACAAATGGCGGAAGGTGTACGGGCGCCTGTTCCCGGCTGCCGAAAAGCTGGTGAAGGCCGAGGCTGCGTCCGGTCGCACCGTTCGCATGACGGAGGAATTTGCCGAGGACGTGTTCAGCGGCATCGACATCAGGAACAACATCACCATTGACTGCAATGTCGAGCAAGCGGGGTTCAGGAGCGCTTCCCTCCGCGAGATCCTCAAGGAGCGGAAGCTGCTCAAGCCCCGCAAATCTCTCAAGTTTTCCGTTATCAGCACTGACATCGGCGGCCCCTACGGCCTGTTCTGGAAGGTGCTGAACCGCGGACAGGAGGCCGTGAATCGCGACTGCATCCGTGGTCAGATCGTCGCCGATGACGGACATAAGCGCAGAACCGAGACGACTACCTTTAGGGGCGATCACGTGGTTGAGTGCTACGCCGTGGTCGACGGCGTGGTGGTAGCGACCGACCGCATTCACGTGCCGATCGATTCCAACCAAGAGGGCGACGATGGATAAGGCCGGCTTGCTCAAGACGATTGCCGAGACCGGCTATAATGTGGGCTTCGGCGCGAAGAAGACATTCGCGACGTTCGACATGGTGGAGAAGATGCCCGGTTGGATCGGCTTCGCCTCGTTCGCTATTGGCGTATACGCGCTGTACGTAGATGCGCTCGCCACTAAGTTTCCATCGGCCACCCTGATCATTGCAGGTGTCGGCGCTTTGTATTTCTCGCTCTACCGCACCTCGGAATACCAGACTGCAGGCAAGGAGATGATCCAGCTATTCAACCGGCTGCGCGATCTTTACCGGGAAGTCGAGAGTGGAGCGGACTTAACGACCTCGCGTGCTAAGCTGTCGCAGATTGAGAGCGAATTTTATTCGATTACGGTCAGTAAGCAGGTTTTTCTGAGTGACTGGTACGCGCACTACAAGTTCTTCGCGCAGACCCAGATCGACTGGATGAACGAGCAAATCAAGTTTCGGGTGTGGCGGGACATGATCCCGCTCTCGGCAAAGACCGTTATCGTTCTGCTGGTGCTCGCGGGTGTCGGATACACTGTCGGTAGCCTCGTCGCTGGGCACCTTCTTTGGATTAAGTGCTGAATTTAGGTGCACTTGTATTCCGAGGAAACCATTAGCGAAGTCAGTAGCGCCTCTCGTCTGGATAGTGATTATTTCGGCTTTCGTTTGCAGAGGCATTATAAAACACTGACGCCGTAACGCTAATCCGTTGGGGAAGCATCTCGAGGATTGAGGTTTCTACGGAAAAGGACAGCTTTTCCTAAACGCTCAATCAAATCTGCGAATTCCGACACGTTCGCCGACGTGATGATCAACCTTTGGCCTACAGCATATGTTTGGTCGCCGCTCTTCGCTACATAATCCGCGTCTACAATGCCCTGCTGGTGCGCGAGCAGATGTCGCTGCTGATAGTAGATGTGCAGCCTCTTGAGGGCGACGGCATCAAGCATTTCCGCGTAAGTGGCCCCCGTCGAGGTAGCCCAGAGGTGAGATCCAGCTTCTAGGTTCTGGAACACGTTGCGCCGGGCTGGCGCGCCGGTCCGCTCTTCGTACAGCTGTTCCGACAAGCGCTGGAACGAGGTCACCGTGTCCTGGACTGCTTTCTCAAGCAGTGCGCGGGTTATCACCTCCGCTTCGTCGGCATCGAGTGTCGCCTTGAGTGTGGCGCCGAGCCCTGCCGCTATTCGTATGGACTTTATAGCCTGTGCGAAGGTGTGGCTGGCGGAGTTCTTCCCGCAAGTAGGGCAGAAGTATGCGGCCCCGACGAACGAGTACCGGCAACCGCAAGCTTCGCACGCCGTCCGGAGCCTCATTGGCTCTGCGGCAGCGATGGGCACAAGCACCGCATCACGGCCTCCTTCTGCCTTGAGCGTGATGCTGATAAAGGCACCAGGCTTCCGTCTCCGGTTAGATGCCGCCGCATCGGCCCGAGTTGCGCGGTTGATCCTATTAACCAGTGAACCAATCGCGTACTCCCTGGCCGCCTCAACCTGCTGAGTGGTAAACCAGGACTTAGCGGGAGCGGCGTGCCGGCAACTCGGGCAAAAGACTTCCTCATCACGAACAATAGCCTTCCAGTCGTCGCCGTGGATCTTGAACTGGAAGAGGCATGTCGGCGATGGGCACTCCTTATCCGCATAGCCGTCGGAGTCGCTTTCCAACGGAACCGAAACCTGCGTTGTGCCGGATAGCCGCTCAATCTCGCGCAGAAGGTTCTCGAACATAGATCCTCCAGGCTACTAATTTGGACCGATTCATATCATGAACGCAGCGCCTCTATTAGCACTTGAATGGGCCGGTCTTCTAGGCTGCGCCGTGGCTGATTTGAGCGCGCGTAAGTACCCTGACGTTTGATAGCCGTGAGCTTAGCTGCTTCAGTAGCTTTCTTGATCGATAGCGTCCATGAAGCCGCGAGCAGCATCAAGGTTGCGTTCATCCTTGAGTGCCACGTCTACGATTGGCGCCGCTCTGAGCATGTATGGCGGCTATCACAGAGTGAAGTGCCTGCCATTATCCTCCAGCTGGAGACGCTCTACTGGGTTACAACACTGCTCCGAGGCGCCGGTGCAAGGTTCTCCGTGCCGAAGATGCGAGCGAGCGGTGGGTCAAACTCCATGTCTGATCCTGGCTGACGTTACCTGTGCGACCTAATGAGCCAGCTAAGTAACTGAAACGCGGCAGATAAGGTATCATATATGAAGGCGAGAAGGAACTGAGTCGCGGGCCTCAAAGGGCTATTGCGATCCGGCTAGGAGCCTTCCATGATTGCCGCGCCTCCCGTGAAAGCCGGGGGGCGGGGCGTAGGAACCTCAAACCCGTAGGAACTCGGTCGCGAACGCTTGTTCGAGGCCGGGTGGCATGCGCGTATGTCCAGTCGGCTTCGGCCGATAAAGGCGCATGCGCCTGTGCCTACGGTCAGGTTCCTAACATCCGGCTTCGGCCGCCGTCCCCGAGAGGTACATAGGGGCGGCACGAGGTTGAGCCGAAGGTCGCCCCGCAAAAGGGGCGACGACACCATGGCGACATCAACAGTCACGTCGGCGCGAGCATTCGCCCGGCGCGATGTCGCGTGTCCGCCTTCCATCCAGTAGCAACAGAGGGAACAGCACGTGATCGATCAGACCACACTTAAAAGCATTGAGGACCTGCACCGGCTCAAGAATGAGGGGGTGATCACCGAGGAGGAGTTCGAGCGCTCCAAGGAGAAGCTGCTGTTTGGCAGCAAGCCCGCCAGCCAACCGCGTCCAGCCGTTAACCCGTTCGGCGTGCCGCCCACTGCGCTGCCTGCGATAGAGGATCACAAGGGTTGGATCATGCTCCCGCTCAAGCGGTACGCCGACTTCACCGGCCGATCGACACGGCGGGAGTTCTGGATGTTCCAGCTCATCTACCTCGCGCTGTTCGTGGTCGGCTTCCTCGTCATTGGCGGCAGTGCCGATGCCTATGGGGAGACGGGTGCGCTCGGCAGTCTGATGGTGGGAGTGATGATGCTGGCCCTGCTTGGCCTCCTCGTGCCGCTACTGGCCGTCGAGGTGCGGCGCTTCCACGACCAGGATCGGTCCGGCTGGTTCGTGCTCCTCAACCTCATCCCCTACGTCGGCGTCATCCTCGTTTACGGCATGATGCTGGTCGACGGCACGCGCGGCGACAACCGCTTCGGGCCCGACCCCAAGTCCTCCTGAGCATCGACCGAAGAAGCGCCCCGGAATGGACCGAGGCGCCTTTTCTTTGCCACAGAGGAGAACATAGCATGTACATGGCTGTCACAGTGACTCCGCTCCGGCGGCAAGGCTGAAAGTGGCCCAGATCATCAGCATCCTGCTGCTTGCGGCAGTCGCGGTTGTCGCTCTCAAGGTGGCGCTCGTGCTGCTGCTGCTCGCGGGCTTGATCTTTCGGACCAGAGAGACGCTGGCCCTCATCATCGTGCTCGGCGCACTGGCGCTCCTGCGTGAGTACCCAGTCGCCAGCATGGTTGTCGCTGGTGCGGCCACACTCCTGGCCTTCATGAAAGTTGGCGACAGGAAGGACGCTACGAAGCTTCCGGACAAGCCGGACAGCTGACCACACTTAACACCCCATCACCCCCAAGGGCGCCCGGACAACCTCCGCGGCGCCCTTTTTGCATTTGGAGAACATGCAATGTTTATCATCGACAGCACAGCCGCGCTGGCCAGTGCGCTTGATCAGCCGTTAGACGAATACCTGATGCTGCTACTGACCACTCGGCGTGATCAGCTGAATGGATCAGGCGACTTAGGCGAGACAGCCCGCTTCCTGGTTGTGGAGCCGCGGGACAGCCTTGCCGAGGTGGAGGCGGTGATCGGGTTTCCGCTCGTCACCGACATCGCTGACGGCATCTGCCTAGACGATCCGGACACGGTGCCGTCCTGGGAGTGGGCCGAACACCATGAAGGCGGCTGGATCGAGTTGGCCTTCATCTTCTCTGACGATGGAGCGGCCGATGTTGTGCTCGTCAGTGACAGGGAAGGGGCCGATCCCGACCTCATCGACCTGCTGCGTCACCATCTAGCGCTCGATCACGAACAGACCGGCTCGCTCGTGCCCTGAACGTCCTTATTCCGGCCGTTTCTGAAAGCCGAAAACGTCGGAAATCCTCGAAACCAGCATTGCCGCTCAGCGCGGCCCGCAAGCGTCCAGGCACCAGCCGTGGGCGCTATTTTTGTATCTGGAGACATCAGCATGATCGTTCTAGCTGACCGGGCCGCCATTGAGCGCGGCCCATCGCTTCCGCTCGACCCCGAACTGCGCAAACTGCTTGCGTCCCGTGTTCGCCACCTCGCATCCGCCGACCCATGCCTGCTCGATCGCAGCGTCATCATCGTCATCGAACCTGGAGACCAGGAGGAAGACTTGATCGAAGCGGCTGGCTTCTCGCTCCTGATCAATCCCATCGATGGTGCACGGTGGGGTTCGCCAGCGTACGTTCTTTGGGTCGATTACGTCCATCGAGCGAGCCTCAACGTCTATGAGGCAATCGTGACAATCGGGAACGACGGCTTCGCGGCACACGTCTTAGTCCCGTTAGTGCGCGGAGTAGATCCAAGGATAATCGCTTGGTTTCAAGCATTTACCCGTCCAGATAAGACTCACGATGACGCACTGCTCCCGCGCAGTATACGAGATACGTGACGTTTTCGTCCTATTCAAATATCCCGAAATCAAAGAATTTGTCATCGTCTCCTATAATTTCATTCAAATCCTCTAACATGCTCAACGTCCGATTTATTTCAACAAGGATCTCAGAGCGCTTCTTCTCGACTAAAGCTTTACCCTTCTTAGACTTTTGCAGGGCGTCAAAGTTGGATAGCTCAAAAAGCATTTTTTGTTTCACACGCCTTCTTAGATTTAGGGCGTGACGTCTCAGAACTTCGTCTTGAGGTGGTGCGGTTACAAACTTCGTTGAAATCGTTCCTCGAAACTCGCTCAGTGTTTGGAGTACTTTCGAGAAGGCTATGTGAACGCGTTCACCTTCGGGGGTAATTGCAACAAAGCTTCTTCCTGTAAACAAACTGCCGATATTTAGGGAACTTTCGACCTTTGATATAACTCGGCTAATAGTCGATATACTAATACCAAGGTGATGCTGCGCATCTTTTCTGCTTCTACTTGAGCATACAACGCAAAATATGTGCAGATCGGAGACTGTTAAGCTACCTACTCCTGAAAGGTAGTTAGTGTGGTACTGATGCGGGCTGCCGCACCTGAAATCGTCAAAGATCTTTATGACAGACAAGGCCACCGTAACAAAATCATCGCCATCTTTCATAAGGCCAACCCTGGGGCTGGTCTCGAGCAATGCGATGCCCAGCGACCGTTCCAGATTCTCTATGCGATCACGAACATTTGTCGCGTGGATGCCCAACTCTTCTGCTGCTGCTTCGAGGGTTCCGTACGCAGCGGCAGATAGGAAGGTTTGCAGCCATATGAGGCGCAGATCCTTAGCCTTGGCCACGAGAGCTTCTAGTGTCACGTTAGCCCCTCCGCGCTCAGTGATCGTCTTCGTAGCAACCCCCGATCAGCCACTCTGGCCGGTTTAGCCAATCCGGATGGTCAACTCCCCCAAAACGTACGACCCTGTGTTTTGCGAAAATTCGCGCTGTATCGAGTCCCAGGCGACCGCGCTAGGCAGGCCCCGTACCGACCGACTGGCTGGTACTGACTAGTCCAAAATCACCGACGAGGCATATCATGAACGTGGTTCTCAAGAACAATCTCAACCGAGGAGCAGTCCTAGTCGACTACGCCTACTCTAGAAGCGGAGAGGGGATGGAGCTGATACTGCCGGACTATATCGGAATTGTTGCCGCTTATCTCGAGAAAGGGCGATACTCCGAGAATATTGAGCAGGAGCTTGGCGAGCGGCTGGGACCGGAAATCGGCTCGCGAGCAAAAAGGGCATTCTCCATGTTCGAAGGCGTCGGAAACTATAGCCTGTGGGCCCAGGGGGCAGCATCCGACGACATCAGGTTCAACAACTGGAAGCTGTCCAATCGCTTTCCGAACCTTAACCGGAAGTATGACGCTTTCGAGCGCAAGTTCTAGAAGCAAGCTCGGTCGGCGGTGACTGGCTGAATCGATCAGGCAAGGCCAATGGAGCCATGCCTAAACCTTCACGAAAACCGATACATCTGAGCAGACCGCCGCCGTTCATTGGTGAGCGACGGCGGCTCTGCGCGTGTGCGCCGTGCCTGCTCCGCAATGATCACCGCTCGCGCGACCACGCTCTACCATGGCCCAGGATAAGGATCCCTCCACAATGACACCATACACCAACGACGACCTTCTTAGGGGAGCTGGCGCGTTCGAGCAGGCCATGCTTGTTCAGGCGGCTGTCCCCGACTTCAGCAGCCGTATGACCGCTGGGACGGCAATTGGCATCCTTGCATCCATGATGCGAAGCAGGCTTCCCGCGTCCGTCATCAGCGAGCTGATAGACACAACCTTTGGAGCGAGCGGACCCCTTCTGAAGCAGGTTCTCACGCTGTACGAGGGGGGCAACCTAGCCGTTCACCTATGGACGCTCCTTCCGTCCGGACAGTACCGGCTCTGCCCTGACCTTCGCCAGCGGTCCCAAGCGGGCTCGCAGTATGAGCGCGATGTCGGCGAGTCCGACCTGTGACCGCCTCTCTCAACACGGCAGGTGCAACCAGCATGGCAGAGCCACCTGAGCCCGTGCGCGGCTCGCAAATCATCTTCCCTGAGGTCGATCATCAGGCTTCTTCGATGTTGGCAGATGATGTGCCCAGCGCGGAGGAGGTAGATCAATGGGTCGAGCTTGGCCTCGAACGAGCCCCCAATCCGGGCGTGTACATCCTTCCAGCCCACGTCGTTGCGTTCGAGACTGTTGGCCCCCCTGGCCGAGACGCTCTCGCCCGGTTCCTTGCCGGCATGGGAGTGCCTCCGCGGCTGGTGGTCAAAACCGGGGATCGACAGCAGTTGCTCTATGGCGTCCTGGACACCGAAGTAGCAGCTACCTTGGCGCGCAACGTGCCTGATCAGATTCAGTTCGTCTCCCCCGGAGGTCGGATCGAACTGCCTAGCCGTGACCAGTGGCAGCCGAGCAGCGGGACAGCATCGTCGATTGCAGCCCTCTCGGTGTTGACCGCCGCTGAGGTTGCGCGAGTTCCCGAACCCGAACCCGAACCCGAACCCGAACCCGAACCCGAACCCGAACCCGAACCCGAACCCGAACCCGAACCTGCGCCGCTGCCTGTTACCACCACTCCGCTGCAGCGTTACAGTCTCCGCGGCCAATCCGCGGCGTTCCGGGAGCAAGCGATCGAAGCCACTCCCTTGTTGGGCGACCTGTGTCTCAGCGGGCAGGTCACCGTCTGGTACGCTGCACCGAACGCGGGCAAGACGCTGATCGCGCTTAACCTCCTGATCGATGCTGTGAAGGCCGGGCGGATTGACCCTGCCAACGTATACTACGTCAACGCCGACGATGGCAGCGAAGGCTTGGCCACCAAGATGGAGCTGATGGACGACATCGGTGTCCATACACTCGCGCCGGGTTTCCGTGATTTCAAGGCGGAGAGCTTCGTTCGCCTGCTGGTCCAGATGGCCGAGGGCAATCAGGCGAGGGGTGTCTTTGTGCTGGTTGATACGACTAAGAAGTTCACGTCTCTCATGGATAAGAAGCTTGCCGCCGCCTACGGCGACGCGTGTCGGCAGGTTGCCATGCGGGGTGGAGCGGTACTCAATCTGGCGCATGTGAATAAGGCGCCAAAGGCGGACGGAACCCCGCAGTTCGCCGGCACAACTGACATGGTGGACGACTGCGACGCCGCCTACACGATGGTACCCCTCGATCTGACGGCCAGCCCCGGCGAGAAGATTGTGGAATTCCAAAACTTCAAGCGGCGCGGGAACAACGCACAGTCGGCTGCCTACGCATACGCCGCCGAGGACGGGGTCGACTACGTCGAGCGGCTGTCCTCGGTTCGTCCGATCGATCTTGCTACCCTTGACGAGTTCAAGCGGATCGAGGTGCGTCGGTCCGACGAGGAGGTTATCTCGATTATCGCCGCGTGCATCGCTGACGGGCACAACACCAAGATGATTCTCGGCAAGGAAGCTGCTGCACGTGCGGGCATCCCCAACCGCGCAGCGTACCGCATCGTCGAGCGATACACAGGCGAGGATCCCGTGCAGCACCGGTGGTGCTTCCGTCGCCAAGCGCGTGGCGCTCAGGTGTTCGAGCTGTTGTCGCCTCCAGCCGGCTGACGGCGCGCCCCGCCAGCGTCTCAGCTTCGCAGGATTGCAGGTTCGCAGTTTTTCCCGGGCACTGCCCGTCTGCGGCCCCGGTCCGCAACGCTGAAAACCTGAAATGCTGCAGAGCTGCAGTCCTGGCGACCGCCGCGGCGCCTGACCTCATCCCCGAACTGCCTCATTCCCGGCCGCTGAAGCCCCGCAGGGGGCCAATCCGACCCTTCGCCTGCCGCCACCCTGCGCGGCCGGGTGCGCTGCCCTGCGCCCTCAATCTCCAACTCACTTTCGGAAAGGAACATGCTTATGCCTAAGGCTAAGCTCGATCACGCCTTCTGCCTCATCGCGCGATGCGAGGAGGGAAAGAAGAAGACGGACTACTACGACGAGGCCGTCACGGGCTTCGTGCTCGAATGCCGCTCGACCGGCGGCAAGACCTACTACCTCCGGTACCAGGATCAGGGTGGTCGCCAGCAGCAGCACAAGATCGGCGGCTGGGCGGACATCACGTTTGCCCAGGCCAAGAAGGCGGCCCAGCGGCTCCGATCCGAGGTCGTGATGGGGGGCAACCCGGCCGCCAAGAAGGCGGAGGCGAAGGCGGTGCCGCTCTATGCCGAACTCGCGGCCCAGCACATGACGGACGCCGAGCTGCACCAGCGCAGCTATGCCACGACCGAGATGTACATGCGCCGCCACATCGTGACCCGCTGGGGTCGGGTGCGCCTTACGGACATCGACCCGCAGTCCGTTGCAAAATGGCTCGCGGACAAGCGGGCGGAAGGGCTGGCGCCCGCGACCGTCGAGAAGATCCGGGTGATCTTTGGCCGCAGCTTTGAGCTGGGCCAACGCTGGGGTATTCCGGGCTGCGATCGGAACCCGGCAAAGGGTATACCCCGCAAGCCGCTCAACAACGCTCGTGAGCGGTTCCTAACGGCGGAGGAGGCTACCCGGCTGCGCGAGGCTGCATCGGCGTCCAAGAACAAGCAGCTGCGGCCGATCGTTGATCTGCTGCTCCTTACCGGCGCCCGCGTACGGGAACTGCTGGATGCTCGTTGGGAGCACGTCGATGTCGGACGGCGCCTGTGGCTGATCCCGACCAGCAAGACCGGCAAGCACCGGCACGTTCCACTATCGACCGCCGCTCTGGAGGTCATCAACGCACTGCCGCGCTATGAGGGCTGCTCATGGCTGATCCCGAACCCGGCGACCCGCCAGCCGTTCACGGATATCAAACACCCGTGGCAGACGGCACGCGATGCGGCGGGGCTGCCGGGGCTGCGTGTCCATGACCTTAGGCACTCGGCGGCCTCGTTCATGGTCAATAGCGGCGTCGACCTGTTCGCGGTCGGCAAGGTCTTGGGCCACGCCTCCGTGCAATCGACCCAACGCTACTCGCACCTCGCCAACGACACACTACTTGCCGCTGTCGAGGCCGGCGCAGCGAAGCAGACGGCCTGCGCTACCGGGTGAAGCCAACCACACGCCTCGTGCTCGGGCGTTCGGCCAGGTCGGCTTTGCGCCCGGCCAACGTCCATCCTCCCCACACCATCATCAGAAAGGGTTGCATCATGGATGCCACTTCCAAGCCGCGCGTCTCTGCGGCAGAAATTGACCTCGCCGGAATGATCTCAGCTTCGCCCGAACCCACGGGCACCGCTGCGATGTTCGGGCGCCTTCGAAAGCTTCTCAGAGCATGTGGGCCGAACCGGCATGATCAGGTACTCGTACTGATTTCGGCCTGCATAACCGAAGGGGTGGACACCCGGGGCCAGATCATAGGCACGCTTGGCCACCTCGACTTCAAGCGTGGCCATGTCGCGATGCTCCTGGCGGAGGGGACGGGCACAAACCCCGAGGTCTATCGCTGGCGGCGAGATGCCGCGGGTACCTACACGTTGCTGTCCTAACATCCGATCGTCTCAACCCCGCTTCGCGCGCTGGCTTCGGCTGGTACGCGGGGCGGGGCTTGAACCTCGATTTTTTCACTCCTGCGTAAGGCCGACTGGGCTGGGAACGTATGACCGGGTTAGGGGCAGCAGCATCTGATATCGCGGCTCGAACTTCTCGTAGTGCGCGTAGATCAGCTCGATCAGCGTCTCTCCGTCGACGAGCCGGAGGTTCGGCTTCGTCCGCTCGAAAGTGCGGGCATCGGCGCTGAAACCGCCAAGCGTCACGAACAGCCCGTGCTCGCCGCGCTCGATGGCCCCGTGCAGCTGCTGAACCTCGGGACGGCCAATCGTCGAGACCACCTGCTTGCACTGCACCTTGATAATGGGCGGCTCGAAGCCAAGCTCATCGCGGTGGGCGATGATGTCGACGCCGCCATCGCCGGACGCTTGCGTCACGCGCGAGAAATAGCCCATGCATTTCAGCAGGTGCGCCACGAAGTGTTCAAACTGATAGGATGACTGGCCGGTCTTCAGGCGCTTGATGATGAAGTCCTCCGTTGACTCCTGCACCTGTGCCGCCGCCCGCTCCGCGCTGACCTCATCGATCTCCGCGGCCTCGAAAGCCTGACCTTCCAGGGCCGCGAGAAACTCGTCAGCGTTCGAGCTCACTCGGAACAGCGTCAGGGCCGAGCCGATCTCGTTCAGCGCGGGCTGAGAGAAGGACGCCCGCGGGATAGAGCGGTGCCACTGCACGCGGCGCATGTTCGGGCAGTCCTCGGGAAGTGCGGCGTCGAAGCGGTAGTCCCCCGAGACGCTGCCGATGTTGACCATCCGGTCCACCTTCGAAGGATAGACGATGATGTCGCCCTCCTTCATCTCGTTGGCGAACCTGAACAGCACGCCTGCCGATACCGCGACATTGCCCGGCTTGGCATCTGGATAGGTGGCTGAATAGGCGGCCTTGAACGCCTCCCGACTGGGCGGGACGTCGCGCAGGTCGCCGACCGCGCTCCATCCGAGTGCAACATATCCCTGGGCGACCGGAGCAGTACCGTGCTCCTGCGCCATGTGGATCCCCCAAATCGCCTGTTCGACCACGCGCTGCCCCGCCTGTGAATTTGTGACGTGCGATACCGCTGGACATCATCGGTAGCCACCGTCTTGCGCCGTCGGCCGGCAACGTTCCACTTCCGTGGTTCGCAAAACCTACACTCAGTAAGACAGGTCGGAGCGCCTAGTCCCTGTTATGGCGCCGCAGCGTCTGCCACTCTGCTTCGGATCGCGGGAACGGATCGGCAAGCGTAGCTGGCTCGGGTGTGGCGCTCAGCCGTGGTCCGCGCTTGCCGCACCGTTGACAACGGATGTGGTGCCCTAGTGCAGCCGAGCTGCGTCGACCAGCCTTTAAGCAGAGCATAGCGCCAGAATCGCTTTGCATCGAACACGTGCTCCGCTCCGCAATAGCAGCGGGCGCGAAGATTGGCCTTGTGGCCCGTTAGATCGGCGAGGCTTCGAGCCGAGTATTGGTCGACACATCAAAGGGGCAGGGGGAGCTGATCGCGATCGGGCGCGCCTTGCGCGGCGAGCGAGGAGGCGATCGACAGCGCGAGTTCCTTTGCGGCCTGCTTCCGCAAATGCTCACCGGGCGCGGTGATGCCCACGCGGCACCATCCCGGTGCATCTAGAATGGCAGCTGCAATCGCGGCGGGGTCAACTCGTTCCATGGAGTGCATGAGAACATAAAGAGAACGATTCGGCAAGGACGTTTGCGCCGGTACTACGTCCGGAGCGAGCAGAGGCTCAAGCTGTCGTGCTGGACACCAGCCGGGGCTACCAGGTAAAGTCGACGACAAGTGCGCAGGTCGGGAGCTTCCGCGCGGCTCCCGCGCGGAGGCCGATGTTTGATCGGACGCCACGCGCACGATGAGCTCTTAGCACCAAGGTCGCCGACGTCCTTCCCATGGGCGCGCCAGTCCTTCAGAAACGAGCTGATCGCCAAGAGAGCGGCCATCTCGGACAAGCACGCGCAATTTGCGCCCGTGGCGATCTATATCCCTAGCGCCTTTCTTCAGCTCGAACTGACCGCCGTTGAGCAGGTCGGCAAGGCGCTGTGTTGCGCGCTCGCCCAACTCCGCTTCCGAGGGGCAGCGCGGAGGATGTGTTTCAGGTGCGTCGATGTCGGCTATCCGGATCTTCTCGCCGTTAATCCACGCCGTGTCGCCGTCCACCACGCAGTTCTCGCCGCCGCCTGTATGGCAAATCGAAAACGATCGAGCCTCCTTCGATGTGGCAGCTTGACCTAGCACGACGGGCTCAAGTGCTTCGGACGCACCGCTACGCTGCGACTTTGCACTCTCCAGATCGACCATGGTGGAGGCGCCGATCCCGACCGGAGCCGGTTGCGCCGAAGGAACGCGTTTCAGGGATCCGTACGTGTAGGTTGCGACGAAGACGGCGACGAACGCGAGGCATACGACCACTAGCGCCAAGCGCTCAAAGCCGCGTGACGGAATTGTCGCCCTAGGAGATCGCCTCGACCGCCTCGTAGCACGGTCTTGGCGCTGACGTCGCGTTGGCCTCAAGCGCCGAACAATCGAGCGAGCCAGCTGAGTTTGGCCGGAGCGAGCACGGGGAGCGTGTCTGGACCTCTCGCAGGTTGGTGAGCCGGCGAGGAGAGCCACGGATCGTCATCCCGGTGCTTCCCATCAGGCTCATGCGCAAGGATAGCTTGTACCGAGTAGCGCAGAGCGTCCAGGTTGGCGTCGAGGGGATCCATGCTTCCTACCGCCGGATCGACGGCGAGGCTTGCCGCGTCGACTTGCGCAGCCGGATCTCAATACGGCGACGGCGTTGGTCATCTCCCTGAGCAGTCCCGTTCGCCACTTTGTCTACTGGCACGATCATCTGCGCGCCCGATAGCGGCAGAATAGACACGTTGCGCAGGCGTGGGTCGGCCCGGAGCTGCTGCACGACTGCAACCGCGCGAGCCATCGCGAGACCTGCATTGTCAGTCGAGCGCAGCGCACCGATGGGGATTCGGCCCACGGAAGCCTGAATCAGGGCGGCGTCCAGGTTGCTCCTGCCTGACATGGGAACTTCATCAGTGTGGCCGATGACCTCGACAACATCGACGTCGTAGTCGGCGACACTGCGGGCCAGCATCGGGATCACTTCGCTGCGCAAGTTGCGCTCAAACTCAGGTCTCAGCGTCGCCTTGCCGCTGTCGAAGAAGTATCCGCCCGCCTCGCTGAGGCTGAAGAATGGCGGCCATTGCCCCTTGCGACCACGCGATGATGCCGCGACCACCTCCTTGACGAACCGGTCCGGATCCTTGACCTTGCTCGCAGCTGCTGCTTCGCGCACCCGCCGACCGACTTCAGCGTCAGCGAGCAAGTTCTTAGCGCCGCCCTTGGCGCCAGCCTCCTCAACCCGCCGCCGCGCCTCAATGGCACGCGTCAATTCCTTGAAGTAGTCATCTGAATTCTTCGCTTCGGGGTAAGCTCGCTGTAATTCCTCGACCAGCCGGGAAGCGCCGCCATTGTCTAACGCATTGATGCGGTCATCTCGGTTCTGGAGCGCCGCCGCCAGTGCCATTAGAAGAACAAAAAGCAGCAGGATCATGATCTCGGCCATAGTCAGGCCCAGAACAAGGCCGCGACGGTATGACTTATCCTGCCTTAGGTCGAGCTGTGGATTACTCACCCGTTTGCAGCCTGAACGCGCGCGACGAGAGTGCCAGTCATGTCGACGAGGGCACCGTGAACCTTGGCAACATTGCCGCGGGAACGGTCGAGTTCATGTTCGAGCGCGGCATTGTGGCGGTCGAGCGTGGCGACTGCATCGGCGGTGCGGCGGGCAAGCTCCTCGGCGAAGTCTCGCTGCCCCTTAGAGATCGCGGTGAACTGCTCCTGCATCGCCACGGATGCGCGCGCGAATGACTCGGAGGTGCGCTCGGCCATGTCGCCGGGCGTACTCTTCAGCTCTTCGAGACGTGACAAGACGGCAGAGTCGAACCTCTTTGCGGTCGTGTCAAAGCTTCTAACTTGGTCGACCATGGCGGCGACCGCGGTACGCAGATCATCACCAGTTCTCGCGAGGGATGTCTGCACGACGGAGATTTCTTCTGTTCGCAGCGTAAGGTCCCTCAGCCCCTGCTGCGTCCGATCGGCAGCGCCTTCGAGCGTCGCGAGGCTTGCAGCTATCGCAGTCGACGAACGTTCGATGCCTCCCATGGCGTCGGCATGCTTCTCGATGCTGGTCACGACCTTGTCAGTAGCAGTTGTCATCCTCTTCGCGCGGGTCAACGCGTCATTCGACTGCTGGGTCACGGCCGCAGTGGCTTCCCCCGACATGGTGGCGATAGCCTCACGGGAGATGGCAACTGCCGACGTGATCGCTTCGCCAGCCGTGAGGGATGTGCGGGCGATAGTGCTGGTTGCCTCTTCCTGCACCCCGACAAGGGCGTTTACGACCTCGGCCCTTAATTCCTCTAGCGCTTGGCGGGTCTCTCGGCCGTAATCGCTCATACTGATGGTCATCGCCTGCAGCTCCGCCTTCAGGCGTCCGGCGGCATCAGCAAGTTCCAGCCGGGCGGTGTCCTCCGTCTGCACGAGGTCCACCCGAGTCTGATTGAAGAAGACGCGCAGGATCAAACCCATGATCGTCGTTGCCAACGCGATACCGAATCCTTGGACAACAGTAGTGGCGGTCGTCGCGGGATCGAAAAAAAAGATGGCATAGGCGAGACTGATCAACGTGTAGATCAAGCCCAGGTAGTAGCAGTTGTCGCCAGCCTGATCGGCACGCAAGCGACCTGTACCCGACGTCTGCACGACATAGGCGTAGGCGATCATGGAGACCGCCGCGCCGGCCGCCACCGGGATCGCGGTCAGCCCTGCAGCCTTGGCGACCAAGATCCCCGCTGCTCCGCCGAATGCGAACAGAAGGAAGCCCCAACGATCGATCCAGCCACGTTCTTCCAGCCGATCCCGCTGGTATGTCGCCCCCTCGCTCATACTCACCCGCTCACGTTGTAAATTCTACGCACTTCACCGCCGTCCGCGTCGATGATGCGTTCCCAGAGGTCTGCCAGCGCCCGCGGCTGCGTAGAGGCGGCGTCGGAACGCTCAAGCATCCACAACTCAACCTCGACACCGCGCAGGTCCGTGCGCAGTCGTCGGAAGCCCGGGCTTTCCGTGAAGGCGCGAGGTTCCGGCAGGTTGCGGTAGAAGCTGACGTCACCTGTGTTCTGAAGAAGATCCGATGCCACAATCAGACGTCTTGGCGTCTTTTCGAGACCAGGGCGCTGCAGCTCAGTCAGGGCAACAGACTGGATGCTCTCGAGGATAGGCGACTGCTCCGCACCGCTCGCCGCACTTAGACGTTCGAACGCCTGCGTGAGCGGCGCGTCGAAGCCCTCCTCCCACTGCTTCTGGACTGCCGCGGGATCACCGGTCGCCGAGCTCACGTCCTCCGCGGTTCCAGGGTTGCACCGGGTGATCACGGGAGCGAGCAGCTTGTCACCGGTTGCATCTACCTTCGCCACGATCAGCTTCCCGTAGCGCGGAATCGAGTTCTTCAGCTTGGTGAGTTGGTTGGCGAAATCCTGACGTTGAGCGGTGTTCATCGGATCTGTTACGTCCACCAGCAGAACCGTGACGCTATCCGCAGTCGTGGGGCAAAGCGTCTCGGCATCTAGGCTGCGGCGGGAGGACGCGACAGTGAAGTAGATCGCGCCCACAACCAGAACGATCGCGATCACGGCGGCGATTTTAATCATCGCCACTCGGCTCTCTGCCCCGGCGCGGTTCGCGGCAGCCGAACGTCCACGGTTGCGGGTGCGCGACTTCCCTTGCCTAACCATCGGCTATCCGCCTCTTCAGTTCGTCAAGCGGCTCGAAGCTCTCGATCGCCTCGTCGAACGCGGCCGAGATGTCAGTAACGGTTTGCTCCAGATCTGCCTCGGCAGCATCAATAGCGGAGCGCGGCACATCTTCTCCGGGAGCACGGGGGAGGGGAGCACGAGGCAGCGTCCAAGCCATGTCGAAGCGCGCGGGAACTGGCGTCGAGCGGGCTGCTCGGTTAGCGGTTCTATATTCTTGCAGAAGCGCGTTACCGGTCGCCTCCAAGTGTTCGGCATATTCTTCGTAGCGCCGCCGAAAAGCGTCCCGATGGGTGAGGATCTGCTGCCGCTGAGCCAGCTGGCGCCCGAGCTCCATCCGCACGTCCGTGGCCTCCCCGACGGCATCGTTCCGAATGCCGGTTAGTTCCTCTGTGGCGTCTTCGATCTCTGCGACGTAGTCTTCGCACCGGCTTGCATGGCGGCGTGCCACCGGACCGTATCCGGGATAGGGATCATCCATCTTATAGCCGGAGATTGCAGCGCCGAATGCAAAGACCATGCCGGCGATTAGCAAGCCGTAGGAGTAGATGCTTTCAAGCCCCGAGCCCAGCATCCCCAGCGCTGCCGTCTCCGGGCTTGGCAACGCTAGCGACTTGGCATCACGGTAGTGGCCAGCCAGCAGATTCCAGAGAACGGTGAGGACGAACCAGGCCACGATACCAAGCCAACCGATCGACCGCATCATCGGTTCGCGACGATTTACCAGCGGCCAGACGAGCCGTCCTACCACCGCTGCGACGCCAACGTTGATCGCGCCAACGACTGCGGCGGCGATAACTCCGCCGAGCCAGCCCATGCTGTCTCCGAGCCGTAGGAACATCGAGTTAGCGATCGTTTCGAGCAGCCAACAAACTAGGATAGTGCCAATCGTGGCGCTCGTCGGCGGCGCGTCGTGCGCCGGACGCCTAAGGTCAGTCTTCTTCCGGAAGTCCCGAAGCTCGGCATAGCTGTCGACAATGGCGTCTCTGCTGGTCGTCAAGCGGCCACGGCGGGTTGCCACCTCTGCCTTGAAGTCGCTCAGCGCGATCTTTGCCTGAGTACGGATTGAACTCAGGTTCGCGATCAACGAGAGGCTGTTGAGCCGTGAATCATAGGTCCTGATGCTATTGGCAGCATCGATCTGCGCTCGCTCGAAGTGGTCTTGAATGAACGCAGCGACTTCGGCCTCAACCACGTCCAGCGTCTGCATGGACGCGGCCGGCAGTTCTAGCGCTCCCTGCTCCGCCCCGCGCTCCCGCAGCCGCAACGACGAAGCCGCCTCCGCTCTGTCAATCTGAATGAATGGATCATCCATCGGAGCGCGCAACGGCTCACCCCGATCGAAGAACCCCCTGACCTTCGACCATGCCCCCATCAGTCAAACGTAGCCGGTGATTTGCCACTAATCCAAGGAGATTTTGGGCTCAGGTCCTGAACGGCGTCAAAAGATCGGCTTGGCAGCGATCCGAGGGGCTTCCACGTCCAGAATTGAGACCGCCTTGCTCAACAATCCTAGAGCGAAGCACGCAAGGCTCTGCCATGTAGTCGCTGCTCGATTCGGGGGCGAACTGAGCGGACAAGGGGGGATTAGATGAAGAAGCTGAGAGTATTCGGCTGGCTGGCGCTGCTCGCGTTCGTGCCGCAGCAAGCCTTGGCGGGGCCGGCTTACTTGGTGCAGCCGATCCCGGCGGGCGCGGAGACGGTGCGCTTCGAACAGGGAGTGCCGACGCTTGATCTAGAAGGGCCGAACGGCGCTGTGCAGGTGACGCCGCTGCCGCTGGATCACGGAAGCCTGTCGTTTGCCATCGCGGTCTACAATTCCGGACAAGCGCCTGCCAACATCGATGTCTCCAACATCGTCGTGACCACAGGCGAGCAACAGCTAGCCGTGTTCACCCGCGAGGAGTTGGAGAGCAAAGCTAAGAACCGCGCTATGTGGCAATCGATCGCGCTGGCGGCAGTCGGTGGCCTGGCAGCCGCCGCAGCCGCGAGCCAGAGGGATACCTACCGGCATACCTTCGTCACACCGCGCGGCACCTATCGCTCGACCTACAGCGCCCCCAGTGCGGCTGGTCAGGTCGCGGCAGTCGGGCTCGTGGCGGGTACGGGCGTGGGCATCGCCTCTATCCAGAAGCAGCTTGATGAAACCCGTGCCGCGCTGGGTGCGGAAATCGTGCAGACGACTACTGTGGATCCTGGTGAAAGCTACGCCGGGCGCATCGTCGTCGCGAAGATCAAAAACAAGCCTAAGCTGCCGCAGAAGGTCAGCTTCGTCGTGAACTGGAACGGCCATGCTTATCCGTTTGCGTTCCAGCTGTCGAAGAAGGGGACGCCGCAACCAGCGTTTCCGGCGTTGACGCCCGCTCCGATCGAACCTGCACCTGCCGGTGAAGCGGAGATGACGCCCGCTGTGGCGACGACGATCTAAAGTGAGCTTCCGGCTTGGGTGTGGCGATGCCAGCCCAGGCTGGTCAGCTCAAATGCTCGATCATGGCACACATGGTGCCGCCGAGGCCGAGCACCACGAGGATCCCGATTAGGAAGGCTTCGAAGCATAGCGCTGCGGAACCGCGCCTTCTGAGCGCCCGTGCCGCAACTGCATCAGTCGATCTTTTATCGACTCGCCGTTGCTTCTCCGTCACAGATGGCTCCACCCATAGTTCTGCTTCGATCGTGTTCAAATCCCAATGTCGAAGATGCTATATAACTGATCCTCCGGCGACGAGCTGCTGACGGAGCGAGACCTCCCAGCCGCTGACCCATTACGGGTCAATCGCGTAAGCGCCGAAGCCAAGTTCTAGACTTCTCAGTGGAACGGACGCACTTTCCGAGTAGGGGACGAACTACATGCGCTATCTTCTGCTTGCAGCGATGCTGGTCATTGGGCCGGCCAACGTGAACCCATGCAACGCGGCGTTTGCGGCATCGGTCGCCTGCTGCAAAGTTTGCTCCAAAGGCAAAGCGTGCGGCAACAGCTGCATCGCGCGAAACAAGACGTGCCACCAGCCGCGAGGTTGCGCCTGCGATGGCTGAACTGACGCGAACTCTTCCAGCACGCCGGGTAGGCCGCGCGGGCGACAGGGACAGACAAGTTTCAGTCGAGCTTGTGACCCGAGTTGCTGTGGCCTGGCTCAACAATCCAAGACACAAGATCGCTGCCGATAAAGTCCCTATCCTTGTCGAACGCATCTGCGCGGGATTCGCTACCCTGCCAACGGAAGCCAGGCTCGCCGTCGGCGCTACGCCGGAGCACGTACCGGCGGTGACGGTCGAGGAGTCCCTCGCCTCGAAGAACCACATCCTTTCGATGATCGATGGTAGGCCGTACAAGGCGCTGCGCTTGCATGTGGCAGCGTACGGCCTCACTCCGGAGGAATACCGAAAGCGCTATCGCCTGCATCCGACTTACCCGATGGTTGCGGAAAATCACTCTGCTACACGTCGAGAGCTTGCGCGGCGGATCGGCCTGACCCGAAAGCGCAAGGAGCGTTGATCAGAAGCGACGATCCCCAAGTATCAGCACCTGTGCCCCCTCCAATAGCGTGACCACTTCAGCACCGTCCCGCTGTCGACCATGGCGCAAGATATGTCCCCTGTGGCCGGAGACACGCACCAGGCGCCGGTCCTGCTGCCGACTGCTTGACCGGTAGAGGTGCATCGCAGCGTGGGACCGCGGACCAGGACATGACCCTGCCGGCTCTTGCCGGTCCTGGTCCCGAGAAGCCGGACGAGCGCCTCACGAGCCTGCTCAGCCGTCGCTTGCGGGCACGGCTGGTTGCGGCGACAACTGCCGTCCGATTCCCGTGCGGCAATCCCTGCTAAGCGGAGGCGCGGGCCTTCCCTGCACCAGACGGGGCCGTCACCATCCCAAACGCGGGTAGGAGTACAGGAGAACGTGGAGCCGGCGGGGATGACGGATGCAGCGAGGATCAGCATGGCGCCTCGCTATCCGTGTGGGTCTACGTCGTCCACGCTATCCTGGTGAGCCATGTCCGTCCGACGCTGGACATTGTTGTTGCTCTTCAAGCGTCCCAAGGACGGTCATTCGACATGTGGCGCGGAAAGGCTGGCGTCGAGAACCCCTGCGGGTGGAGCGCCGGTAATCCTCGAAAGGCTGAAATCGTAGGGCTCCTCAATCAAAAGTGCGCTGGCGGACAGCGCTTCCCGACGAATGTGGCTGGTAAGATCAGTGATGCCTTCAGGAACCTGTACCGTTCCGTCCCGCGCTCGAGCTCGAAAGTAGCGATAGGATTTTGGGTCCCAATCTAACCTATGAAGGGGTAACCACCCGAAATCGATCGTTCCGGCGCACTCTAGTGGCATATCTAAAGCTTGCTCTGCATCCATCAGTTCCAGCGACGCCGGAAAGTGAGGCTTTCCGAGAAATCCATGCTGCCGGGGTAGGCGCTTCGCCTTCCTAAGGAACATGGAGGCGTGGGCGTCGATGCTGTCCCGAGGTCCAGCTCTTTGTGTCAGACTGAAACCGAAATCGATCGCCCAGCGCGGCCGATACAGGGCGAGAATGGGCTGTGGCGCCCGCACCTCGACTAGCTGAACCGGGCTCAAAACATGAATGGCAGAAATCCGCCAGCGGATCGCGGGCTTCCAGTGAACCGATTCGATCAGGCCATAGGCAGCGACAGGGGGGATAATCTCGTAGCTTATCGTTGCGTCCAACATCTTTGGGATGGGAAAGCAGGCATAGTCACCTGAAACGAGCAGTCGGAAAGTCGCCCCTTCAATGTTCCGGCCCATTTTATAGCCCTCTCGAAGTTAAGGCCTTGAGAAGGGGTGGCGCTCGGGTGAAGTCAGCGCCGCGTGCTGCGTTGCTGTGTCCGGGGAATTCCTCGTACTGCTTCCATGTCTGTTTGATTCGATCATTGGTGTTAACCGCGAGATTCGTCGAATAACCGCCGCTTCCCTCAGTTAGAAAAAGACGATCGGCTGGGCCTATCATTTTGGAGAGGTGATCCCATACCATCCAGTCAGCATCAAATGTGCCGATCATCCACACCATTCCTAATAGATGGTGGGAGCACCAATTGGGTTTTTTCGAAATGTGCTCCTCGATTTCATCGAGGCTGAGTCTGGAGCCGGCGGCTTCTATAGCAACTACATAATTCGGCATACTGCCTCCGTAGGCGAGGGTGGATACCGCATCCTAGAAAAGCCGAAGGTGCTTCATGCTGATAACGTTTTCTTTAGCCACAATTATGTGGTCAAGTACCTCGAAATTGAGCGCGCGACCCGCATCCACGAACTGTCTGGTGTACTCAATATCGTTCGTGGTGGGAGTAGTGCCGCCACCAGGATGATTGTGAGCAAGAATGATGGAGGACGCTCCCAGATGCAAAACGCGTCTACATACCTCTTTCACGGAGGCCGAGACGCCACCCTCATCCCCGACCCCCGCGATGTCATCGGTAATCAACTTCAAATATTTGTCGATGTAAAGCACTCGGAATTGCTCAACTCGCAATGGCGACAAGTCAAACTGAAGATAATTCATGACATCCTCGTGAGTGCGCATCACGGGCCCACGAGTTACGGCTGAATGAAGAGCCTCGCGCATCCATGCTTTCATAGCATATAAATGTTCTACAACTGCGGGAGGTGCGCTTCGAGTCAGCGTTGCTACGTCTGCGCCGAAGACCGCGTTGGCGGAGCCAAATTCCGTGATGAGTTTCTTCGCTACTGCGTCGGCGTCTTCGGAAACCGAGGCGAGAGCACGCGCTAGACTCGAAGAAGAAGTGGCTTCCATTGCATTCAACCCCCAAATGGTGAGCTTGCATGCAAGGTTAAACCGCGATTAACTTCAACCATATTCGACGATTGTTCATCGAACTTAGCTCGCGGACTCAATCGGAACGACGCAGGGCGAAGCGGTGCGCAATCAAAACTTTTTCACGGCTTAACAATTGGATAGCGAGAATGCGATGGCCGGATGTGAGGACGGTGAGCGGACGCCAGCTTCAGTTGAGTCATCCGAAATGGACCGCTTTTTCAACTCAGCCGGGAGGGGGCAGCGGCATGTCGAATGCAACTAAGTTGACGAACGTGCATCCAAAGAGCGCCCGAACGTGCCAGAAAGCGGCGACTCGGGTGGTACGAGTCGCCAGGGCTAGTGCCCACTCCCGACCTCACGAAGCGTTGGCGGCCATGCGGAGCGAGGATCTGGTCACGAACTCCCAAAGTCCCACAAAGACGCAGCTTCTCAAAAGTGTGTCGGACGCGATTGAGGGACTGATCAACGCCCTCGACCGATTTCACGGAGATCCGGACTTAGAGCCCGAGGAGGACATCGGGGCAGACGATCTTGGTGAGCCGGAACTCGACGGCCTGATGCGCTAGCAGGTGCAGCAGAATCCGCCGCTGCCTTGGTCCGCAGCATCTCCTTCCCGGGCGGCCGGCCTCATGCGCCATCATGCAGGGCGATGAGCTCTGCCCTTCAATCAGCCGAAGTCGGGTCGGATTTGCCCTCGCTAAACGTCGAAGCCTCGCTTGCAGCAGCTTCTTCGAGACGAGCTAGCGCTAAGTCGATGTGAGGAGTGATCATGTCCAGCATCAGTCCATCGGCCAATCGGAGGCACTCCAGCAAGCTCTCACGTAGAATAAGGAGCGAGTGGCTACGATCGGCGTGTGGAGAACTCATGTAGTCTGCCTTCTAAGTTAACGCTTGCTTAATCTAGGTATTTTGTCACCTTCATCTGGATAGCCGGCACAAACCGCCTTGAGGCGCCACGGAGAAGGTGTCGAATGGAGAGAGGATCTAATTCCCACGCGCGGGGTGGATTATCAATAAACAAGGCTGACATATCGGACGGAACGCCCAGTGCCAACCTGCGCGACAGTGGACGCCAGGGTGGCACGTTTGCCACGTTGAGCCACAACGAGGTTTCTCGGAGCGCGAGCGTGCAGTCGAGTGGTATCAAAGGCTGCAGTGCCGGCGTCCGGCTTATGCTCCGCCTGCGAAGTACACGCGCCAGCATCTTCGGCGAGGCGGACCTGTTTCAGGATCCCGCTTGGGACATTCTGCTTGATCTATACGCCGCCGCTCTAGAAAACCGGGCAGTGCCTGTCACCTCGGCTTGCATCGCAAGCATGGTGCCGACGACGACGGCACTGCGATGGATTAAGCTGCTGGAGAGCCGTGGCTTGGTCGCTAGCAGTGATGACGATGCCCATGCTCGGCGGCGGAACCTATCCCTAACCCAAAGGGGGCGAGGCGCGATGGAAAGCTTCATGGACGCCGTCGAGAAAGGCCTGCAGGAAGTTAGCGTGCAGGGTGGCCGCCGAAACTGAACGTGCCATGCTTGTGGTATGGCTCCGTGGATAACGCGCAGCGGCACCTCGCAGGTATGGTGCAGGTCGAGATCGGCGACTTTCCCAAGCTAAAGCGCTTTGGCTAGGAAAAGGCCGTCACGTGATCTAGCGCGTATTTGGGAGGTGCGTGGGTCGCACCCGTCGTGTAGGCTCACGTATCCCATAACTCACTGAAAACTATCCAGTTCGCCTGACGCTACAGTAGCCTTCGTAATGCGGGGGTCACAGGTTCGAGTCCTGTAAGCGGCACCACCTTCCCAAAAAAAGCGAATGCGCCTGTTGCGCCTTGCCAGGGCGGCTCCGGTTTCCCTTCGAACAGGCTTTCGATCGCGCGGGCGCTCTGCGCAGCGCGGTTCTTCGTGCTTGTTCCCCCCCTTCGATCGCACGGCGTCGCGACGGGCGGGGCAGGCAGGCTTGCCGTGCGTCAGTGGGCGCGGCGGAGGTCCATGTCCTCCAGCGCGACGCCGGTGGTCTCCGGCATGAACCTCCACACCCACAGCAGCTGCAGCAGCATCATCGCGCCGAAGAAACCGAACACCCAGCCGCCCAGCCGCGCGGCGAACACCGGAAAGGCCCAGGTGATGGCGGCGGCCATAACCCAGTGGGTGGTGCTGCCGAGCGCCTGACCCTTGCCGCGCACCGCGCTGGGGAAGACCTCGGAAAGGAACACCCAGATCACTGCGCCCTGCGAGACGGCGAAGGCGGCGATGAATCCGAGCAGGCCGAGCAGGACCAGCGTGCCGTCGGGCGCGGCGCTTTCCAGCTGAATGCCGACAAGGATGAGGGCGAGGGCGGTCGCGACCGAGCCGAACGCCATCAGCGGCCTGCGCCCGAAGCGGTCGATCAGGAACAGGGCCAGGATCGTGAAGACGAGGTTGGTGCCGCCGACCGCGATCGACTGAAGCATGGCGGAGTCCGCGCCGGCGCCGCCGAGCGTGAAGATGCGCGGCGCATAGTAGAGCAGCGCGTTGATGCCGGAGAGCTGGTTGAACATCGCGATCGCGATCGCGCAGGCGACCGGCGCCGAATGGGCAGGCTGGAACAGGCGCCCGGCGGCGGCGTCGGGCACGCGGCTGGCCGCCTGGCGCATGTGCGCGACCTCTGCATCCGGATCGGCGAAGCCGAGCCGGGCCATGACCGCGCGGGCGATCGCGTCCCGGCCGCGAACCACCAGCCAGCGCGGGCTGTCCGGCAGCACCGCGGTCACGACCAGGAACAGCGCAGAGGGCACCGCGACGATGCCGAACATCCACCGCCATGCCGTTTCGGGCGGGACGAGCGAGGCGATGACGTAGTTGGACACGAACGCCAGCACGATGCCGAGCACGATGTTGAGCTGGTTGAGCGCCACCAGGCGGCCGCGATAGTCCGTCGGCGAGACCTCGGCGATGTAGACCGGGGTCACGACCGAGGCGGCACCGATCGCGAGTCCGCCCAGGAAGCGGAACGCGACCAGCGCGGACCAGGTCGGAGCGAGCCCCGAGCCGAGCGACGACACCAGATAAGCAACCGCTATCGCGAGCAGCATCGGCTTGCGCCCAAAGCGGTCGGCAGGTGCGCCGGCCACCAGCGAGCCGATCACCGTGCCGATCAGCGCGGAGGCGACCGTGAAGCCGAGCGCGGCGTCGCTGAGCGCGAACTGCGCCTGGAGCGCGGCGGTGGTGCCGGAGATCACGGCGGTGTCGAAGCCGAACAACAGGCCGCCAAGCGCCGCGCCGGCGGCGCTCAGGATCATGGCGAGCGTGACGCGGCGTTGCGGCAGATGGACTTCAGGCATCGGTCGTGGTCCCTTCTGGCGGAAACCCTGGGCTGCTGCGAGGCAGCGTCAGTACAGGGCAGCCCATTGTTCCGGCGCCCAGCCCAGCACCGCCTCGATCTGCACCATCGCCGCCGTGTCGATCAGCTCCACCCGCCCTTTTCGCGGGCGGCACAAGCCGGTCGCGGGATCGCGCCGGTTGCGCCACATGTGATCGGCATAGGCCTGCATCGCCGGCCGATGCTCGCGCGTTCCCGCGATGCTGTCCAGAAGCAGCAGGTTCTTGAAATAGATGGCGTTGAACGGCGGCGGCTGGCGATCGAGCTGCGCGACGGTGAAGCGTTGCCGGCTGGCGGCGGCGATACGCTTGGCCTCGTCCAGATAGCGCTTCTCGCCCGTCACCTGCGACAGCAGCGCGTTGACCGCGATCGGGACGCCCTGGTTGTAGGTCCACACGGTCTTCTCGATCGTGCCGTCGGTCTTGAGATGGTCGTGGTAGAGGCCGTCCGGGCGCTGCAGCACGGCGTTGGTCCAGCCATAGTAGCGCAGCGCATCGTCCAGATAGGCGCGCTCGCCGGTGATCTGTTGGAGCCGCAGGCCCAGCTGGGCGGCCGGCATGTTGGACACGGTGTTGCGGTCGCCATTGTCCGCCTTTTGCGTCCAGCGCACGCCGCCGGGGGAGGGGAGGCTCGGATCCTCCGACCAGCCCGAGCGGATCAGCTCGAACACCGCCTTGGCATGGGCGAGCGAGGCGGGATCCCTGGCGAAGCGGTAGTGCTGGACCTGGGCGAGGCCGACCCATTCATTGTCGTCGTAGTAGAGGTCGTCGCCCGAGCCGAGCGGTGGCACCACCCGCGAGAGATAGCCGCCGCGGCCGGTGGTGCTGGTGTCCGACCAGAAGAGCTGCTCGGCCGCACGGACCTTCGCGAGGGCCGCGCCATGGCGTTTCGCGCCCGCGGCGTCGGCCATCACCAGGTCGAGATACGCGATATGCGCCTGCGAGAACGGCCATTCGGTCGCGTATTTCGCGTCGCTGGCCTCTGCCGACGCATATTCGCGGTAGAGGCCGGTGCCGTCGTTCAGCGCGAAGCCGCGCTCCATGGCCGCGCGCCATTGTTCGGCCCGGGAGGCGGCGGGGGGCGCCGCCCTGGCTGCTGCGGGAAGCAGCGCGGCCAGGGCGGCGCCTGCCGCGAAGCCGCGGCGGGAGAGGACCGGCTGCCGCATCAGAAGCGGAACCGTGCGCCGAGTGCGAAGACGCGGCTCTCGTATCGCACGTCACGCGGATAGCTCACGTCCGGCAGGTCGGTCGCCTGACGCAGCGCGCGATAGGGGCTGCCGGTGATGTTGCTGACGTCGAAGGTGAGCGTGAGCGCCCGCATCGCCTCGACAGAGAGCGAGAAGTCGAGCCGCTCGATCGGGCGGTTGAACTCGCCGCCGATCAGCTGGCCGTTGTCGTCGGTGGCGAAGAAGTTGGTGACCCGCGAGCGCCAGTTGTAGGCCAGGCGCGCCGACACCGGGCCCTTCTCGTAGATGCCGACCGCGTTGTAGCTCCACTTCGACACGCCGGGGATGGCGGTGTCCTGCCCGGCTTCGCCCAGTGCCGCCGGCAGTGCCTGCGACGCATCGATATAGGTGGCGTTGAGCTGGGTGCCGAAGCCGCTCAGCCAGCCCGGCAGGAAGTCGAAGAAGGTCTGGAACGCGACCTCCACGCCCTGCAGCCGGCCCTTGCCGCCGTTCTCCGGGCGGTTGACGATGATCGGGCCATAGGTCGGGTCGTTGATCGTGTTGTTGAGGTTGGTGATGAACCCCTGCACGTCGCGGCGGAAGATCGCGCCGGTGAGCGACCCGGTGTTGGAGAAATACCATTCCAGCGAGGCGTCGTAGTTCTTCGACTGGATCGGCTGCAGGTCGATGTTGCCGCTGCTGCCGCGGATCGGGGTCTCGTTCGGGTTGAAGGTGAGGGCGGGGCTCAGCTGGTTGAAGTTCGGCCGGGTCCGCGTCTCGGTCGCCGACAGGCGCAGCTGGAGCTGGTCCGTCAGGTGCGCCCGGAAATTGGCGCTCGGCAGCACGTCGACATAATTCTGGTCGGACGTGAACGCTGTGGGCACGTTGTCGACGAGGCCGATGCCGGTCGCCGTCACCGTGGTGTTGACGATGCGCGCACCGATCACGCCGTCGACCGGAACCGAGCCGATGTCGAAGCCGTAGTGGAACTGGCCGTAGACGGCATAGGACTGCTCGGTCGCGTCGAACTTCTCGTTGGCGATATAGGCCGGGACGTCCGGACCATAGGCTGCCAGTTCCCGCAGCGCATCCGGCGTGCCGATCTGCGCCAGCCCGGCACGCGCTAGGTCGCGGATCGCGTCGATGTTGCCGAAGATCGCGTCGCGGCTCGGCGCCCACCACTGGCGGAACGGCTGCGCGTCGCTGCCGCGGAAGCCGGCGTGGATGGGGCCGCCGTCCTCGGCGCCGGGAAGGTCCCCCAGCGAGATGCCGAGCGGCCGCAGCGTCGCATAGCGGCCGCCGCTGCGCAGCCGCGCGTCGCGATCGGTGTAGCGGAAGCCGAAGTCGAGCTGGGTGATGACCGGCAGCTCGGTCTTGAGCTTCAGGTCGGTGCGCCACTGGATGCCCTTGCCCTTGGCGAGCGAGCGGCGGTCCCAGATCCCGCGCAGGATGAAATTGTCGGGATTGAGCGCGTCGAAGCCGGGCAGCGTGAACTGCGGCCCGCCGTCCTTGCCGCCGACATCGAAGACGACATCCGCCGATTGGGCGGTGCCCGGCGCATAGTCGATGTTGTGGTCGATATAGGTGGCGCGCGTGTCGGTATAGGCGAAGTCGGTGGTGAGCGTCGCCCGGTCGTCGATCTCCCAGCTGCCGCCGATCGCACCCTGGTAGGTGTTGGTGCGCCCCGCGCGCGTGCTGCGCGAGAAGTCGATGCCGCGGCCGCCCGCGAAATTGGGGGTGACGGTCACGCTGTCGAGCGTGTTCGGCTGGTCCGCGTTGCGGACGATGTTGGTGAGCGCGGGATTGTCGTTGACGAGATTCGTGCCGACGAAGTCGTTCTCGACATTGGTGCGCGCGCCCTGGAACAGGCCGTCGACATAGATTTCGACATTGTGCGCGGGGCGCCACTGCAGCGAGCCGTTGACCGACGGCCGCCAGCGCTTGCCGCGATCATAATAGACGCCGACCGATTCCGGCAGCACGAAGTCGCGCGGGCCGTCGACCAGCTGGTTCGCGCCCGGCGAGACGATGTTGCCGTTGATGTAGCGCGACGACGTCAGATAGTGGAGCTGGGTGTAGGACACGTTCACCAGCGCGCCGATCTCGCCGATGCCGGTGTCCCAGCGGTCGGTAACCAGCACGTTGAAGTTGGGGTCGTACTTCTTGGCCTGGTCGCCATAGGTCCCGCGTACCGCGCCGGCGATCTGGAAGCCGTCGAAGTCGAACGGGCGGCGCGAGCGCACGTTGATGAGGCCGGCGATGCCGCCCTCGATCTGGTCGGCGGTGGTGGACTTGTACACCTCCAGCCCGGCGAGTGCGCCGGCGGGGAAGTCCTGCAGCGCGACGTTGCGCATTTCGGCGGTGAAGACTTCGCGGCCGTTGAAGGTGGTGGTGAGGTCGGGCAGGCCGCGCACCTGGACGCCGCCCGCCTCGTCGCTGCCGCGGTTGACCTGCACGCCGGTGATGCGCGCCAGGGCCTCGGACGCGTTGTTGTCGGGGAGCTTGCCGATGTCCTCGGCCACGACCGCATCGACGATCTGGGCCGCGTCGCGCTTGAGCGCCTGCGCGCTCTGAAGGCTGCGGCGCAGGCCGGTGACGACGACTTCACCGGAGTCGTCGGGCGCCGCGGCTTCGCCAGCGGACTCCGACGGCGCCGATGACACCGGCGCAACCGTCTGCGCGGCGGCCGGCGACGCGAAGATAACCGTCAAGCCAGACACGGCCGACAGCAGGATCCCCTTCTGCACGTTCATGGTACCTCTCCCTGGCGCCCGTTCTTCCGACGGGCGTCTCCAGCAACGATAGCTCGACGAATTTAATCGTAAAGCATTTTTCTAATAAGTTTCCGCGAGCGGTCGTGTGCACCGCGCCTCGGGATGCTCAGCCGGTTAGATGCGGCCGTGTCGGTGCCTCGATGCGGGAGGGCGCATCCCTGGGGGCGACGGTGTAGAGCGAGGGTGTGATGGGGGCGCCCGGCGGCTTCGTCGCGCCCTCGGCCTGCCCCTTCTGCCAACCGCCAACCGGCCGCGACAAAGGACGGAAGCAGGGGGCACGCCTGGTGGCGATCGCCGCGGAAGGAAGCGGGCAGGGGCAGCGCGTCGAGAAAGTGGCGCGCCGCACCAGCGACGGATTTAGCCGCCCGTGGGGCCATGCCGGTCGCTGCACGCTGATCCCGCATCGCGTTCGGGAACAGCAGGAAATAGCGCGCTCCCCGGGAGGGTTCTCCCGGGGAGCGGCAGCCGTCCGATTACATGCGGAGCGAAACGCCCGCGACGATCTGGCGACCCAGCAGGTCGTAGCCCATGATCGTGTTCCCGCGCAGCAGGCCGATCTGGGCGCGGCTGTCGGGGACGATCGGCGGATCGCGATCGAAGATGTTGTTCGCGGCCAGGCGGAACGTCATCTTCTTGTTGATGTCGAACGTGAACGCCACGTCGAACCAGTCATAGGCCTTGATGCCCGCATACTGGTCACGCCGCGCGCTCTCGTCCTGCCGAGGGATGCCGGTGTCCTCCGGTGAATAGAAGGTCAGCGGCATCGCGCTGCGGTGACGCCAGTTCAGCGAGATGCTGGCGACGCGGTCCGACGAGGTCCAGGTCGTGCGGAACTGGTGCTGCCAGGTCGGCATGCTCTCGCCGCAACCGCTGCCCCAATAGCCGGTGCAATCGCGCGGCTCGACCGTCGGCGCACCCTGCGTGCCCACCAGCGTCATCAGCGTGCCGTTGAAGCTCATGTCGAGGAAGCCGACGTTGCCCAGGCCCAGGTTGTACTGGCCCTGGAAATCCCAGCCGTGCGACTGCGACTTGTAGCCGTTCACCGACCCGCGCGACACCCAGCCCGTGGCGGGGCTACCGGCCGGCGAGCTCGACAGCGTGCCGTCCGGGTTGCGCACGATGCCGCGGCAGAAATAGTCGTTGCCGGTAGTCAGGCACTCGTTGATCCAGTCCGCCGGGTTGAGGAAGGTGAGCTGGTCCTCCAGGTCGATCAGCCAGCGGTCGATCGACACCGTCAGGCCCGGCAGGAACCGCGGCCGCAGCACCACGCCGAAGGTCTTGGTGAAGGCGCTTTCGGGCGTCAGGCCGAAGCCGCCCTCGCGCACCGTGCAGCGATCGTCCGGGCAGATCAGCGTCGCGCTGCCGTAGAGATTGTCGGCAAGGCCGGTGTTGCGGCACTGGGCGAGCGAAGCCGACGGTGCCAGGCGCGGACCGTTGGGGTTCGACGGATCGACACGCGGCGCGCACGGATCGGCGTAGAAGCCCTGGTTCCAGAAGACGTTGGCCGCGCCGGCTGCAGCGCCGACACCCGGTGCCGCCTGCGACTTGTTGTAGGACGCCCGGAAGGTGATGTCCTCGATCGGCGCCCAGATGCCCTCGACCTTCCAGGTGCCGAAGCTGCCGTCGAGACGGTTGTACTTCGACTGGCGGTAGCCGGCGTTGAGCTGGAGCAGCTGAGTCCAGGACTGGTTCTCGACCAGCGGCGCCTGCACCTCGACGTTGCCTTCCAGGATGTTCTGGGTGACGCGCTGGTTCTCGCCGTAGCCGTTGTTCTCGCGGAAGATGTCGTTGACGATGGAGCGCTCCATCTCCTCGCGATATTCGGCGCCAATCGCGATCGCGATGCCCTGCTCTGCAAAGGGCGAGGTGATGCCGTACTTGCCGAGATCGCCGCTGACCGTGCCCAGGAACTGGAGCAGGCGCGGGATGCGGGTGTAGATGCCGCCGGTCGCCCCGCCGTAGAGATAGTTGTTGAGCGCCAGGTCCTGGTTGAAGGGCGCAAAGGCGTTGAAGGGCACGCATGCCGGATCGCTGCCGTTGACGACCGAGCGGCAGGTCGGGGTACCGCCGACGTTCACCACGTCGAGCGAGTTGTTGATGCTCTCGAACTGCGCGAAGGGGGTGTCGATGCTGTCGAGCCGCGCGCGCGAGATCATCCCGGCCACGTCATAGGACCAGACGTCGTCCAGGACGCGACCGCGCAGGCCGGCGACGATGCGATAGCCCTCGTTGGTGAACTTCTGTTGCACCGACGGCAGCCCGTCGAAGCGGTAGCGCACGTCGATCGGGGCATATTGGCCCGCGACCCCGGCATTGGCGCCGCACAGCACCTGTGCCTGCGATGCCGACAGGAACGGGTTGTCGCAGTTCACCTGGAACGGAGTGCTGCCGTAGGCGCCGAAGTTGAAGGTGCGGTTGAGCTGCGTGTTGTAGGACTTGTCCTTATAGTACAGCCCGTTGCCGTAGAACTCGATATGATCGTTGATCTGCGCGGTGATGAAGCCGCCGGCGTTGATACGGTCGAACGGACGCTGGAACGACCAGTCATCGTACGGGTTGGCCTGCGCCGCCACCGGACCGCTGTTGATCGGGATGAAGGTGCCGTTCCCGTTCGGGTTGTTGACGAGGACCTGACCCGCATAGGCGCCGGCCTGTGGGATGATCGTGCCGGCAGGCGTGAAGCTGGCGCGCGAGCAGGCGAGCGGCGCGGTGTTGCTGGTCTGGACGACCTCGCAGACGGCGCCCGAACGGTCGCGCAGGCGCACCAGGTCCGACTGGCGATAGTTGACGAAACCCGTGATGTTCACGCGATCGTCGAAAAGGTTGGTGCCGGCGGAAAGGCTGATATCGGCGCGACCGCCGTCGTTGGTCATGCCGCTGGGCGCGGTGACGCCGATCCGGGACGCCGCCTCGGTGACGGCGCTCTCGCGGTTGTTGTGATTGAAGAAGCTGTAGTTGGCGTCGAGCCGCACGCCTTCGAAGTTCTTCTTGAGGATGAAGTTGACGACGCCCGACACGGCGTCGGAGCCATAGACCGACGAGGCGCCGCCGGTCAGCACGTCGATGCGGTCGACCAGGGCGGTCGGGATGATGCCCACGTCCACCGTGTTGGGCAGGCCGATGCGCAGGCCGTCGATCAGCATCAGCGTGCGCTCGTAACCCAGGCTGCGCAGCTTGATGCGCTGGCGCCCTTCGGAGTCGCTGAAATTCTGTTCGGAGTTCGCCTGCACCTGGGGGAGGCGGTTTAACACTTCCTCGATGGTGGTCGCACCTTGCGCGGCGATCTCGGCCGAGGTGGTGGTGACGATCGGGGCTGCAGAGCGGTTGTTCGGGCGCTGGATGCGCGTTCCGGTCACGACGACTTCTCCGCCGGTGTCCGCGCGATTGTCGGCGCGGACGTCTTCGGCGGCAAGCTTGGCCGATGCGACCGGATCGCCGATGGCAACCGGCGCGTCCTGCGTGGAGACGTCACCGGTATCGGCGGCGACCTGCGCGGCAGCAGGCATGGAAACCAACGCGGCCACGCAGCAACTTGTGGCCAGCAATCCCTTGAACAGCATTGTCTTCCCCCGTTTTCAGTTCCTGTCCCTCGGCCGCACGTGCAGCGCTGCACGCGCGATCAGTTCTCCGACCCGCTTTCCGCGCGCCGCGCCTGCCGGATGAGAATCCGCCCCGATCACCAGTGTTTCGATGCTGTCACAAAGGTTTCATTTAGACAATACCGATAGTGACGATTGGTATTATTGTACCACGTAGTTTTCTTCTGGCCCGGTGCTTGAGAAACGTGCGTCCCCGTGCGGCGGCGAAGGGCGGACCCAGCGCAGGACGAGAAGCAGGAGCCTGGTGAAACCCAAAGAACAGAATGCGTTGGAGTGGTGCCGAGCAACAGTCTTCGACGGATTGGAAGCAGCTGAGAGACCAAAGAGGGACAGCCCGGCAGTTGTGGTTCGACTTTCCTGCGGCCGGGGCATGGCATTCCAATACCAGTGACAGGAAGACCCGAGGGCGACGCGCACTTGCCGTCTGCTGGACAGGAGCGGGCATCGCCCGACATCGGTAGCGGACGGCGCAAGGACTGGAGCGGGGTCCCGGCAAGCATCGGCTTGCGGGTTCGCACCGTTGACGGAGGCCGGTGCTCCGTTAGGTCATCGGATCAGCTGTCGTCGGCTTCCTGGTCGACGGCATCCATGAAATCGCGCGCGGCTTCCCGGTCCGCCTCGTCTTCGAAGGCGTCGAGGTCGGGCGCGATGCCCAGCATGTACATCAGGCACCACAAGGCGAAGCGGCGGCCGCTGTCCTTCTCAAGCCCGAACTCGAGCCGCAGCCGATCGGCGCCGTCGGCGATCTGCCCCGGCGAGAGGGCGACGATGTCGGCCGAGCCGAAGAAGCGGATGAGGAGCTGGTCGAAGTCCATGATCGCTCTCTAGCCGAAGCTTTGCTCCGCCCCAAGCGGGAGCGGGCAACAGGAACCCGATCAGTGGCTTCTATTCGAAGAACCAGCATGATAGCGATACCAGGGACGGACGCGACGCCGGTGAGAAGGTCGTGCCGGAGTTCCAAGGGGAGAGAATGCTGTGGCGTCGCGTGCAGGGATGATGGTGACTCGGCGAAGCCTGATGGGCGGGGCCGCCTGTGTCGGGGCCTTGGCGTTAGGCTCGCTTCCGGGACCGGCGCATGCCGAGGCGCGGAGCGCCCCCGCGGGCCAGGGCGCATTTCCGCTGATCGCGGGCGGGGTGCCTGCCGCCGTGGTGATCGATGCCCAAGCGGATCCGGCCGTTGGCCACGCCGCCCGAAGCTTCGCTGCCGACCTGGAGCGCGTGAGCGGCAATCGCGCGCGGCTGATCGAAGGAGACACCGCGGGCCTGCGCGGCCCGGCGGTCCTGATCGGGGTGCTCGGCCAAAGCCCGATGCTCGACGCGCTCGCGGCCGCGGGCAAGATCGACGCCGCGGACCTGCGCGGCCAGTGGGAGGCGTTTCGCCAGATTGTCGTCGACGATCCGCTGCCAGGTGTTCCGCGCGCGCTGGTCGTGATCGGGTCAGACCGGCGCGGGGCGGCGTTCGGGACCTATGACCTGTGCGAACGGATCGGCGTGTCGCCCTGGCACTGGTTCGCCGACGTGCCGGTGCCGCGCCGGCGCGACGTTTCGATCCCGGCAGGCGCGCGGCGCGACCAGCCAAAAGTGCGGTATCGCGGCTTCTTCATCAACGACGAGGCACCGGCGCTCAGCGGCTGGGCGGAGAAGAAGTTCGGCGGCGTCAATTCGAAGATGTACGCGCATGTGTTCGAGCTGCTGCTGCGCATGAAGGGCAATTACCTGTGGCCCGCGATGTGGGCGCCACGGGCGTTTGCGGCCGATGATCCCCAGAACATGGTGCTGGCGGATGCGATGGGCGTGGTAATGGGCAATTCCCACCACGAGCCGATGCTGCGCGCCCATGACGAATGGCACCGCAACAAGGAGGCGGGCGTCACCGGCGGCGCCTGGGACTACAGCAGGAACACCGAAAACCTCCGCCGCTTCTGGCGCGGCGGCATCGAGCGGATGATGTCCAAGGGCGATGGCCGCGGTTATGAGTCGGTGGTGACGGTCGGCATGCGCGGCGACGGCGACGAGGCGATGGCCGAAGGCACCGCCATCCCGCTGCTGGAACGGATCGTCACCGACCAGCGCGCCATCATCGCCGAAGGGACGGGCAAGCCGGCCAGCGAAACCCCGCAGGTGTGGGCGCTCTACAAGGAAGTGCAGGACTATTATGATCACGGCATGAAGGTGCCGGACGACGTCACCCTGCTGTTCTCCGACGACAATTGGGGGCAGATCCGCAGGCTCCCCGACGCGGGCACGGCGCCGCGGCGCGGCGGCTACGGCATCTATTACCACTATGACTATGTGGGCGGTCCGCGGAACTACAAGTGGATCAACACCAGCCAGGTCGAGAAGGTCTGGCAGCAGATGGATCTCGCCTATCGGCGGGACGTGCGGACGATGTGGATCGTCAACGTCGGCGACATCAAGCCGATGGAATATCCGCTGAGCTTCTTCCTGAAGATGGCGTGGGACCCGGAGGCGATGACGCCCGCGGCGCTCGCGGCCTATCCCGGGGACTGGGCGACGGCGACCTTCGGCGCGGCACACGGGCCGGCGATCGGCGATCTGCTCACCCGCTACAGCAAATATGCCGCGCGGCGGAAGCCCGAGCTGATCGACCCCGACAGCTTTCCGCTGGGCGGCATCACGCCGGATGGGCTGGACGGCGGCGAGTTCGGGGCGATGGTCGCGGAGTGGGATGCGCTGGAAGCGCGCATGCTCGACACCCGGTCGCAACTGGGCGCGGAGCAGCTGGACGCCTACTACCAGATCGTCGAGTTCCCGATCGCGGCGATGGCGAACCTCTATCGCCTCTACTATGCCGCGGCGTGGAACAAGCTGCTGGCGTCGAAGAACGATGCGCGCGCCAACTATTTCGCCGACCAGGTCGAGGCGACCTTCCGCCGCGACGGGGCGCTGACCCAGCGCTACCACAGCATCCGCGGTGGCAAGTGGGACGGGATGATGGCCCAGATCCACATGAGCTACGTGATCTGGAACGACCCCACGCAGCAGACCATGCCCAGCATCACGCGGGTCGCTGCCGATACGCCGAACGACCGGCGCCGGCCGCAGCCGCGCTTCGTGGCGTCGAAGGCGGCGCCCGAGGGCGTGATCGCGGTCGAGGCGCCGGCGTTCAGCCGCGCGCGCGACGGAAAGGGGCTGCGGTGGACGACGATCCCGAACCTGGGTCGTACGGCGGGCGCCGTGATCGCGCTTCCCCAGGGGCTGGCGGCGACCGCGCCGGAGGATGGCGTCAGCCTGGAATATGACGTGACGGTGGAGAAGGGCGGCCCGGCGCAGGTGACGCTCTATCTGGCGCCCACGCTCGACACAAGCGGCGGTCGTGGCGTGCGGATCGGCGTGTCGCTGGATGGCGGTGCCGTGCAGGTGCTGCAGGCGCAGCTGGAGGCGACCGGCGGGCCCGAGGACACGCCGGGCAAGGAGCGCTGGGCGCAGGCGGTGCGCGACAATGCGGTCCGGCTGTCCGCCGGCCTGGGGACGGTCGCGCCGGGGCGCCACGTCGTTCGGGTCTGGCGGATCGACGACAACGTCGTGCTCCAGAAGCTGGTGCTGAGTACCGTGCCGGTGCCGCCGAGCTATCTGGGCGCCGTGCCGGCGCATGGTGGTGGAGGAACCGGCACCCTGCCGGCACCCGGCGCATCGAAGGGACGGCGGCGGCGCCCCGCCTGAGCCGGGGCAGGGCGGGCGGTGCGGAGCCGCCCGCGGTCAGGCGATCTCCCGCAGGGTTGCGAGCGCGTGGGCGGTGGCATCGTCCAGCGTTTCGCATACGGCGATGCCGGGGAGGTCGGCCGTCCATAGCTCGGCAAAGCCGCGGACCTTGCCATAGCTGTTGTCGAGGACCGCATGGGGGATGCCCATCAGCACGCTGAGGATGTGGCCGTGCAGCCGGTCGGTGACGATCGCGTCGCCCGAGCCGAGCAGCGCGCGGCCCCGTTCCAGCTCCGCGCGGGCGCGGGCGCGGAAGCGGCGATAGTCGGGTTCGCCACCGGCAAGCATGCGCGCGGTGCGGCCGAGCCGCGCGACCGCGCGATCCCAGCGGCTGGGCGCGCGCGTGCCATGGATCCAGTCGACGAGCAGCGTGTCGCGCGGCAGTTCCGGTACGCCGCGCCCGGCGCTGCGCTCCTGGTCGGTGCGCAAGAGGTAGACGATGTCGTGGACCGGAAGCGCCGGGCGCGAGAGGCTGCCGAGGCAAAAGGCCATGTCCGGGCAGAGTTCGGCCGGGCAGCCGAGTTCCGCTTCCGCAAAGGCAAGGCTGGCGCGATCGCGGACCAGGAGGGTAAAGCTGCCGTGGGCGGCGATCGCCTCTCGCGTCAGGCGCACCTGTTCCGGGTCGGCGAAATGGATCGTCTGGGGCAACTGGACGATCGGCCGGCCGGGCAGGGCGGCGAGAAGCATTCGGCGGAACTGCTGGAAGCGCGGCCACAGGTCCCCGAAGTTGCCGCCGCCGCTCAGGAACACCGGCCCGTCCGGGACGCGGCGGAGCAGCGCGTCGAGATCGAAGCCGTGGATGGTGCTCACATAGCCGGGCGGCTGGGCGGCCGCGCGATCGAAGAAGGCGAGTTCGCCCAGCCAGATCAGGCTGTCGCCCACGTTAGAATAATCCGGAAAGTCCAGCAGCGCATAGCCACCCGACAGGTCGGCGAGCGGGGTGACGGTGTGCCGCACCCGCTCTGCCAATTCCTCCACCCGCTCGAACATCGCATCCATTGGCGCAGGTGGTCGCAGGCTGGCCGGAACAGGCAAGATGGCCGCACCGTTATGGTCCGGTCCCTGCGCGCGCCCTCTGTGAGGACGCGCGGATTGCTTCCATCCCGGAGGCGCTTGCCTCGCCCATCGCTCCCGTGGATAGGCGGAGCGGCCGCGCCGGCGCCCTCAAGAAGACGCTGCCCATCATGCCCGACCTGCCCCAGCCGATCCCCGCCGCGACGCTGATCGTGATGCGCGACGCGCCGGGCGCGCCCGAGTTGCTGATGGTCGAGCGGTCCGCGCAGATGGCGTTCGCAGGCGGTGCGCTGGTATTCCCCGGTGGCCGGATTGATCCCGGCGACGTCGCCTTCGCGACCGAGCTTGGCGATGCAGCGGTGGCGGCGAAGGCGGCGGCGATCCGAGAGACAATCGAGGAGGTCGGACTGGCGGTGGGGCTGGATCCGCAGCCGGGCGCGGGCGACCTCCAGGCGATGCGGGCGCGGCTGCATGCGGGCGAGCCGCTGTCGACGGTGCTGGGGCGCCACCGCATCGTGCCGGAGCGGCTGGTGTCCTTCGCACGCTGGCAGCCGGAGCGGCTGGTCGCGCGGCTGTTCGACACGCACTTCTTCCTGGCAGCGGCGCCCGAAGATGCGCCGACACCCGTGGAAGACGGGGCCGAGACGGCGCGCGCCTTCTGGGCGAGCGCGGCGCAGGTACTGGCCGACGCGGGGGCGGGCCGCGCGCACCTGATCTTCCCGACGCGCCGGGTGCTCGAGCGGCTGGCGACGCTTGGGAGCTTCGCGGCGGCAGCAGCGCATGCAGCCGCATATCCGGTGCGCACCATTACCCCCTGGATCGAGCGGCGCGACGGCATCGACCAGCTGTGCATCCCCGACGACCTCGGCTATCCGGTCACTGCCGAGCCGCTTGCCGAAGCGCAGCGCCGATGAACCGCGTGCGGCAGGCGACGCGGGCGATCCTCTGGGGGCTGGTGCTGCTCGCGATCGGCTTTGCGCTTTACGCGCTCGTCCGGAACCGTCCGCAGGACCTGCCGTGGCGGCCGCTCGACCTGAGCGAGCCGGTGGGGATGTTCACCGGGCGCAAGCTGGCCGGGCTTGCAGACGATTTCCCCAAGTGCCGGCAACTGCTGGAGCAGGCGGGCGTGCACTATCTGCCGCTAGCGCCGCTGGTGTCGGGCCAGTGCGGCTATGCCGACGGCGTGCGGCTGACCACCGGAGGCGCGCGCGCGATCCGCTTCTCGCCCCGCGACGTGGGCACGTCCTGCCCGGTCGCGGCCGCGCTCGCGATGTGGGAGTGGCAGGTGGTGCAGCCGGCCGCCCGCCGGCACTTCGACAGTGCCGTCGTGCGGATCGAGCATTTCGGAAGCTATAACTGCCGGCGCATGTACGGCCGATCGAGCGGGGACTGGAGCGAGCATGCCGCGGCCAATGCGCTGGACGTCGCCGGCTTCGTGCTGGCGGACGGGCGCCGGGTGACGGTGGTCGGCGACTGGAAGGGCGAGGGGGAGCGCGCCGCCTTTCTGCGCGACGTGCGGGACGGCGCCTGCGACCTGTTCTCGACCGTGCTGTCGCCCGACTACAACGCCGCCCACCGCGACCACCTCCACCTCGACCAGGCGCGGCGGGGAGCGATGGGATGGCGGGCGTGCCGGTAAGCCCTCGCCGCGCGACGATGGCGGGAGGACGGTTCTGACGGTGGAGCTTTCGGTCCAAGAAGCGCGGCGGATTGCGCTCACCGCGCAGGGGTTCAACGCGCGCGAACGCGACGGCGCGGTCGGCCCGGCACGGGTGCGCCGGACGATCGCGAAGCTCGGCTTGCTTCAGATCGACAGCGTCAACGTCCTGACCCGCGTGCACTATCTGCCCCTGTTCTCACGCCTGGGCGCCTATGATCGGGCGCTGCTCGACACGCTCCTGGCGGAGCGCCCCAAGCGCTTCTTCGAATATTGGGGGCACGAGGCGTCGGTGCTGCCGATAGACTGCCACCCGCTGCTGCGCTGGCGGATGGCGCGGGCGCGGGCCGGCAGGGGGATCTGGCGCCCGCTGGAGCCGTTCGCGGGCGCGCGGCGGGCCGAGGCCGAGGCGCTGCTCGCCCGTATCGCGAGCGAGGGACCGCTCGCGGCCTCCGACCTGGCCGGCAGGGCGAGGGCCAAGGGCATGTGGGTGTGGAGCGACGGCAAGCATGCGCTTGAATGGCTGTTCTGGGCGGGCCTGGTCGCGGCGACGCATCGGCGCGGCAATTTCGAGCGCGTCTACGATCTGCCGGAGCGCGTGCTGCCGCGTGCCATCCTCGACCGCCCCACCCCGACCGGGGAGGAGGCCCGGCGCGAACTGCTGGCGCGATCGGCACGGGCGCTCGGTATCGCGACCGCCGGGGACCTGCGCGACTACTACCGGATCCCCGCTGCAGACGCTCCCCAGCCCATCGCCGAGCTGGTCGAGGAGGGGACGATCGTGCCGGTGCGGGTGCGTGGCTGGCGCCAGCAGGCCTATCTCTATCGCGACGCGCGGGCCGGCCGGCGGGCGAACGGGCCGGCGCTGCTGTCGCCGTTCGATCCGCTCGTGTGGAACCGCGATCGGACCGAGCGCCTGTTCGGCTTTCGCTATCGCCTCGAAATCTACACGCCCGCGCACAAGCGCGAACATGGCTATTATGTCCTGCCGTTCCTGCTCGACGGTGCGCTGGTCGCGCGCGTCGACCTGAAGGCGGAGCGCAGGAGCGGGAGGCTGGTCGTGCAGCAGGCCAGCATCGAGCCGAACGCACCGGCCGCTACGCCGGAGGCGCTGCGCGCCGAACTCCAGCGGCTGGCGGGATGGCTGGACCTCAGGGGGCCGGACGAAGGTCGCGAGCCTCCCGCGGTGTGAGCCGGCTGCTCAGTTCGGCAGGGAGCGCGGATCGACCTTTTCGACCCAGGCCGGGAAGAAGGCCGGCTGGCGCAGCGACCAGCCCGAGGCGGTGGCGGCGGCTTCGCTGATCGACTGGAGCAGCTTGCGCCGCAGTTCGGGATGGAGGTGGGGAAGCGCGGCCGATGCGCAGAAGGCGGACGGGAGCCACGGCCGAGTCTCTGCACCCAGCAGGCGCTCATAGAGGAAGCGATAGGCGGAGAAGGAGGTGAGGCGGCCCTGGCCGAGATCGAACGCGGTCACGACCAGGAGCGGGGCCATGAAGGGTTCGACCGCTTCGAGGCCGCTGTCGTCCGGAACGAGCGCGCGGATCTCTGGCAGGCGATCGTAGAGCCGGGCCTGGGCGCGGATGCTGGCCGCCTCGACGACGTCGCGCGACCAGCGCTCCATCGCATCCTGACGGTCGAGCCCGATGTCCAGCGAGCGGCGGATGTAGCGCTGGGTCGCGGCGCTGAAGCCTGCGAACTCTTTCATCTCGGCCAGGGTCATCGCGCCTTCGGCCGGCTTCATCCTTGCGCCCATCGATCTCGCTCCCGAACGTGCTCCATCACCAGACATTCTGCCGGGAGGCGGTTAACAGCATGCTGAACCGATCCGGCGCGTGCCAACGAACGGACCATGAAATCTGTTGCAGCGCAACAAAGGTTGCGACGAACCGAGCGGAGAGGCCTTAGCGGGCGCGGGCGCGAACCGCGGCGGCGGGGATCCAGCCGGAGAGGCAGGCGCCTTCATAGGCACGGCGGCCGCCCACCGGGCTGGTGACGCCGCATCCTTCCTGGGGTGCCGCGGCCGGCGGAACGACCACGCCCAGCCAGCGCTGGTCGATCGAGCGGGTGCAGACGAACAGCGGCCTGCCTTTTTCGAGCGCGTCGGTGACCGATGCCTCTTCGAACGGCGCTGCGCGGACGGGGATGGAGGGCGCGATCACTTCGCCGCCGATGCCGCAGGCGGCGAAGCTCGGCCCCTGTTCGCCGATCCGGACCGGCATGGTGCCGGGCGAGAGCGGCACGGTCGTCTGTTCAGCCGCGGGGCGGAGATCCTCCTCAGGAAGAGGGCTGTTGTGGCAGCCGGCGAGCAGCAGCGCGGCGAAGAACCAGGGTCGCATCGGCCTCTTCTAGACGGGATGGGCGCAGCCGGGAATGACGGCGATTCGCCGCACCGAAGCAATCGGCCCCGGCAACGTCGGCCTGGCAGGCATGCGGAAAAAGGCCGCGAAATCAGCCATCGCGCAGGCGAGGCGGCGCCGCGACACAGCTTTTGCCGGGCAACCACCGACGGCTAAACACGCTTCGTCGGAAAAGGTTCCATCGACGAGGCGCATGGACTTTCGCCCGTTCGAAAACCCTGCTTCACACGCTGACACGAGCTTCACCGACCTTTGGGGGGTCCATGAATTTCCGGGCTTTTGCAGCGCGTTTCGCGCTGGCGGTATCGTTTTGCCTGCTGACCACGGCGCCTGCCCAGGCACGCTTCTGGCAGTGCGCACCCTATGCCCGCGAGATTTCCGGCATCGACATTCACGGCAACGCCAACACCTGGTGGAACCAGGCTGCCGGCAAGTACGAGCGCGGCAACACCCCCAAGGAAGGCGCGGTTCTGTCGTTCGAAGCCAGCCGCCGCATGCGGATGGGCCATGTCGCGATGGTCTCCAAGGTGGTGAGCGACCGCGAGGTCCTGCTGACCCACGCCAACTGGTCTCGCCGCGGCGGCATCGAGCGCGACGTGCGCGCGGTGGACGTCTCGGCCGCCGGCGACTGGAGCGAAGTGCGCGTGTGGTTCGGCCCAGTTGGCGGCCTAGGCACCTCGTCCTATTCGACCAACGGCTTCATCTATTCGGGCCGCGCTCCGCAGACCGAAACGCTGGGCACCGTCGAGATCGCCAGCGGCGGCAACAACCTCGGCAAGGGCATCACCGCACTGGTCGACTGATCGCCTGCAAGACCCCAAACAGAAGCGGCCCGTTTCCTTCGCTGGAAACGGGCCGCTTCTGTTTCTAGCACAGGCCGGCGGCACTACGCCTTTGGGCGGAACACCATCGCGACGCCGTTCATGCAGTAGCGCTTGCCCGTCGGCTTGGGGCCGTCGTCGAACACATGCCCCAGGTGACCGGCGCAGCGGGCGCAGCGCACCTCGGTGCGCGCCATCCACAGCGACCGGTCCGACCGGGTCATCACCGCGCCCCGGAGCGGCGCCCAGAAGCTGGGCCAGCCGGTGCCGCTCTCGAACTTGGTCGCGGAGGTGAAGAGCGGCTGGCCGCACCCGGCGCAGGCGAAGACGCCGGCGCGTTTTTCCTTGTTGAGCGGGCTCGTATAGGCGCGCTCCGTGCCTTCCTCGCGCAGCACGTGATATTGCGCGGGGGTAAGGCGAGCGCGCCACTGCGCGTCGCTGAGCTTGAACGGCGCGGGGGCCGCGTTCCCAGGTGAGGCGGGAAGGCCGATCGCGAGCGCGGTGCCGCCGAGGCCGACCAGCCCCAGCAGGCGGCGGCGATCAAGAAGAGGCTGTGTCATCAGCCGGGAAGATGGGGCGGCGGCCGTGCGGTTTCCAGCCGCCCCGACCCGCTAGCGACCGAGCAGCGCGGCCCAGCGGAACTTGGGGCCGGCCGATTGCAGCACGCCGCGACGGAACAGCCGTGCACCGACCGTGATCGTCAGCGCCACCCACAGCATCTGCCAGCCGATCGCGAGCAGATGAGGCCACAGCTCCGGCCGGTTGGCCGCACGCGCGGCCATGGCGAAGGGGGAGCTGAAGGGGAAGACCTCCGCAAAGGTGGCGATCCAGCTGTGCGGCTTGCCGGCGGCGGTGAGGGACAGCGCGAACATGCCCATCTGGAACAGGGTCAGCGGCAGCGACAGCATCTGGATCTCGCGCGGGGTGGAGGCCTGGGCGCCGATGCCGAGGAACACCGCGCCGAGCAGCAGATAGGCAGCGGCGAAATAGGCGGCGAACAGCAGCGCGAAGACCGGCAGGCCGACCGCGGGCGCGAGCCCGGCGAGCGTCGCCGCCTCGCTGCTCGGCAGGAACGCGCCGACGTTGCCGATCAGCGTGCCCCAGAACAGCACGAACAGGATCGCGACCCCGAACATGCCGAGGAGCTTGCCGAGGAACACCGCCTCCAGCGGCACGGCGGCGGCGAGCACCTCGATCACCTTGTTGGAGCGTTCCTCCGCCATGGTGCCGACCGCCTGGCTGGCCAGGATCAGCGTGACGGCGAACAGCGCGATCACGGCGAAGCCGGCGGCGGTGTTCTTGCCGCCGATGGTGCTGGTCTCCCGCGCCACCCGCTCGAAGCGCGGCTGGCTGATGGGACCGGCAAGGCCCGCGCGGCCGTCGCGTGCGACCTGTTCGGACAGCATCGCGAGATATTTGGAACTGCGCGAGATGGCGTTGCCGTGGACGATGTGCGGTTGCTCGGGGGCGCCATAGAGCACGGCCGGCACGTCGCGATCCTGCTGGGCGAGGAGCTTGCGCGCCTGGGCGGCAGGGTCGGGATCGGGCGTCACCACCTCCAGCGCGGGCGGCAGCGACTCCTGCGAAAGGAAGCCGCGGGCGAGGCGATCGGCGGCAAGGAAGCGGGCGCCGTCGGCCGGGGCGGCGATGGCGTAGAGCCGCTCGCGATCCTCGCCGCTTTCGCCGACCGCGCGTGCGCCCAGGCTGCCGAGCGCGCCGAAGCTGGCGAACAGCATGGGTGCGAGCAGGAAGATCAGGAAGGTCGGGGTCAACACGGTCGCGACGAAATCCCGGCGGGCGATCGTCAGCGTCTGGCGCAGCATGCGGCGAAGATTGCTCATGCGGGAGTTCCTTCGGCCGCAGCCTTGCCGACGATGCGCACGAACGCGTCGTGCAGCCCGGGGCGTTCGATCGAGAGGCCGGCGATGCCGAAGCCGCCGGCGATGAGGCGGCTGAGCGTCTGCTCCACGCCTTCTTCGGGCACCGAGAAGGTCCAGCCGTCGCCCTGGCGGTCCCGCTGCGCATCCGGCGGCAGCAGCGCGGCGATGCCGTCGCCCGGGTGATGGGGCACGTAATGGGCGCGCATCGGCAGCGTGCCGCGCGCCTCCGCCACCGTCCCTTCGAACCGGCGCTTGCCCCCGGCGATGATCGCAAGGCGGTCGCACAGCCGCTCGGCATGGGCCATCACGTGGGTGGAGAAGAGAATGGTGGCGCCGCGGTCGCGCTCGGCCATGACGAGCCCCTCGAGCCGCTCCTGGTTGACCGGGTCGAGGCCGGAGAAAGGCTCGTCGAGGACCAGGAACTCGGGCTCGTGCACGACGGAGCCGAGCAGCTGCACGAACTGGGCCATGCCCTTGGACAGCTTGCGGATCTTGGTGTCGATCGAATCGCCCAGGCCTGCGCGCTCCATCATCACGCCGGCGCGCTTGCGACCCGTCGCCCAATCGAGGCCGCGCAGCGCCCCCATGAAGGCGATCGCCTCGCGCGCCTTCATGCCGGGGTAGAGCCCGCGTTCCTCGGGCAGATAGCCGACGCGGTCGGAGGCGTCGCGGGGCGCGTCGTGCCCCAGGAGGCAGCGGTGGCCCGCATCGGGCTCAATGATGCCGAGCAGCATGCGCAGCGTCGTCGTCTTGCCAGCACCATTGGGGCCGAGCACGCCATAGACGGCGCCGGTCGGTACCTGAAGGTCGATGCCGTCGACGACGCGGCGTCCGCCGAAGCGCTTGACCAGTCCACTCGCAGTCAGCGCCAGGCCCGTGGCAGCAGCGTTCGACTCCATCCAACCTCCGTATGGCCGGGCGAGGTCATCCCCCCACGCGCTGCCCTTGTTGCATACCGACGTAACGCGTGGCGCACGCAAGGGGTGCTGCGCGCCGCGCCATCGTGGTAGCGGGGCGGCGTGGACCAGCACAAGTCCCTGGAAACGCGCATCCAAGAGAAGGCGGCGGAACTCGGATTCGCCGCCTGCGGCTTTGCGCGCGCGGATGCCGCGCCGCAGACCGCCGCGCGGCTGCGCGAGTGGCTGGAGGCGGGGCGGCACGGCAGCATGATCTGGATGGAGGAGCGCGCCCACCACCGCGGCTCGCCGGCTGGGCTGTGGCCGGAGGTGCGCTCGGTGATCGCGCTCGGCATGAGCTATGCGCCGGCGCGCGACCCGCTGGCGCTGGCCGGGGTGGGAGATCGCGGGCGGATCTCCGTGTACGCGCAGGGCGCCGACTACCACGACGTGGTGAAGAAGGCGCTGAAGGCGCTCGGCCGCTGGCTGGCGAACGAGGCGGGCTGCGACCTCAAGGTGTTCGTGGATACCGCGCCGGTGATGGAAAAGCCGCTGGCGGAGGCGGCGGGGCTCGGCTGGCAGGGCAAGCACACCAACCTCCTGAGCCGCGAGCATGGAAGCTGGCTGTTCCTGGGGGCGATCTATACCACACTGGAACTGGCGCCCGACGCGCGTCCGGGGGGCAGCTGCGGATCCTGCGACGCGTGCCAGCGGGCGTGTCCTACCGACGCCTTCCCGGCTCCCTATCAGCTCGATGCGCGGCGGTGTGTGAGCTACCTGACGATCGAGCATGCCGGGCCGATCCCGGCGGCGCTCAGGCCAGGCATCGGCAATCGCATCTATGGCTGCGACGATTGCCTGGCGGTGTGCCCGTGGAACAAGTTCGCGGCGACGGCGGCGGCCAACAAGGGGTTCCTGCCGCGCGCCGAACTGGCGGCGCCCCGACTGGCGGAGCTGATGGCGCTCGACGATCCGGGCTTCCGCCAGGTGTTCGCAGGATCGCCGATCAAGCGGATCGGGCGCGACCGGATGGTGCGCAATGCGCTGGTGGCGGCGGGCAACAGCGGCGATCCGGCGTTGGTGAGGCCGGTGGTGGCGCTGCTCGACGATCCGGCGCCCGTGGTTCGCGGGGCGGCGGCCTGGGCGCTGGGGCAGCTCGATCCGGCGCGGTTCGCGGGCGAACGGGAGGCGCGGCTGGTGGCCGAGGCGGATGTGGATGTTCGGGCCGAGTGGGCGGCCTCTCCGTCATCCTGACGGAAGTCAGGATCCATTGCCTCCGTCTGGAGTCGCAAGCGCTGCGCGAATGGATGCTGATCTTCATCAGCATGACGGGGAAGACGCTATCGCCCACCTTCGCGGCGGACGAGCGCTGCGACGCAGCTGGCGCGATCGATCGGGGCGCCGTTGCGCTGGCGGGCGTCGACATAGGTGACGACCGGCGTGCCGCCGCCCTTCGGCGCATAGAGATAGGCGTCGAGCACGCAAATGTCCGAGCCGAACTGCATTTTGCGGCCGGCCCCCTCCGTCAGTTCGGCATCGGGCTTTCCGAACAGCTTGGTGAGTGCGTTGGCAGGCTGCCCCAGGATCCGTTCCAGTCCGACGGCGCTGTAGCTGGCGCTCGGCGGGGGCGGGGGGACGTTGCCGGGCCCGGAACTGGGCACCGTCGCGCAACCGCCCAGCCCCATGCCCAGCACTGCCAGTCCTGCCCAACGCTTCATTTGCTTTGCCTTTCGTGGAACCAGTGGGTCGCCATGGCCGCGCCGAGCACCGGCGCGACGAAGTTGACGAACGGGATCAGGAGCAGCCCGGTGCCTGCAAACCCCAGCAGCAGGCGTCCGCCCGCGGTGGTGCGCCGCCACGCGCGCATCGACGGGGCGGGGAGGTGCCGTGCCGCCACCATGTCCCCCAGGTCGCGGCCGAGCAGCCAGCCATTGACCAGGAAGAAGGCCAGGGCCGTGCCCACGCCCGTCGCCAGCAGCAGCAGGTAGATCGGCGCGAGCAGCAGGTTGACGCCGATCACCCGGCCGGCCGAGCCGATCCCCATCGCGGCGCCGCGCGCGAACGGGACCGGCCGGGCGCTGGCGAGGGCTGCGGGATAGTGGCGCGCCTCCACCGCCGCGACCACGTCGTCCGCGAAGATGCCGGTGACGGCGATGGCGACGGCGCGGAACAGCAGCCAGCCGAGGCCGATGGTCGCGATCACCGCCGCCGCGGCCGCGAGGTCGCCGAGGCCGCTTCCCCAGCGAAGGCCGTCCCGTACCAGCACGTGGGCGCCGAATGCGAGCAGCGCCGCCACGAGCAGGAACAGCAGCAGCGTCACGACGAGCGACTTCGCCAGCACCGCCAGGATGCGCCGGTCGCCGAGTTGGGCGACGGAAAGGAGGAGGGCGCGGATCATGGCGCCGGAATGAGGGGCGCGTGCGCCGGCGTCAACGCGGTTGCACGCACGCACGCCGCTCTTTACCGCGAGGGCGTTTGCGGATCCCGCATTGGAGACTCACTTGACCGAACCCACCTACGACGTTGTCGCGATCGGCAACGCGATCGTCGACATTCTCGCCCAGGCCGAAGATTCCTTCCTGGAAGCGGAAGGCATGAACAAGGGCTCGATGCAGCTGGTGTTCTCGCCGGCCGAGGCCGACGCGCTCTATGCCAAGATGGGGCCGGGCCGCGAGGTTTCGGGCGGTTCGGCGGCGAACACCGTTGCCGGTATCGCAGCGCTGGGTGGCAAGTGCGGCTTCATCGGCCAGGTGGCCGACGACCAGCTGGGCAAGGTCTTCGCGCATGACGTCCAGGCTGTCGGCATCCGCTTCGATACCGCAGCGCGGCCAGGGGACCCCACCACCGCGCGCTGCCTGATCTTCGTGACGCCGGACGGCCAGCGCACGATGAACACCTTCCTGGGCGCCTCGCAGTTCCTGCCCGAGGCGGCGCTGGACCGGCAGATGATTGCGGATGCCGCGATCCTGTACCTGGAGGGCTATCTCTGGGATCCGGAGGAACCGCGCCAGGCGATGCGCGCCGCGATCGAGGTCGCGCGTGGGGCCGGGCGCAAGGTCGCCTTCACCCTGTCGGACGTGTTCTGCATCTCGCGCCACGGCGACGATTTCCGCACGCTTCTGGCCGATGGCATGATCGACATCCTGTTCGCGAACGAGAACGAGCTGCTCGCGCTCGCACAGGTCGAGGATTTCGAGGCGGCGGTCGCGAAGATCGCGCCGCAGGTGCCGACGCTGGTGGTGACGCGCAGCGAGCATGGCGCGATCGCAGTCGTTGACGGCGAGCGGGTCGCGGTGCCGGCCGAGCCCGTCGCAGCAGTGGTCGACACGACCGGCGCGGGCGACCTGTTCGCCGCCGGGTTCCTCCATGGCCAGGCGCAGGGCCGCAGCACCGCGGACTCGCTGCGCATGGGCGCGATCTGCGCGGCGGAGATCATCTCCCACTATGGCGCACGCCCGAACGTCGACCTGAAGAAGCTGATCGCCGACAAGCTCGGCTGATCCCGCGGCAAACGTTGCGGAGGTAAAAAAGAAAGGGCCGGAGGAGCGATCCTCCGGCCCTTCTTGTTCATCGCCTCAGCGGGTGCCGGGAACGGGAGGGTCGACCTCCTCATAGGCGGTGTGCTCGGGCACGTCGACGAGACCACGGCCCAGGTGGCTCTTGCGGAAGCCATAGGCGAAGTAGAGCACCAGGCCGATCGCGCCCCAGCCCGGCAGCACCAGCTTCGCATCCGGCGGCAGGAACCAGTAGAGCACCACGCAGCCAATCATGGTGAGCGGCGCCACCACGAAGAGCAGCGGAGCCCGGAAGGGCCGGCGGCGGGTCGGCTCGGTCTTGCGCAGGCGCATCACCGCGATCGCCACCATGAAGAAGGCGAACAGCGTGCCGGCGTTGGCGATGTCGGCGAGCTTGCCGACCGGCAGGAACGCCGCCGCAAAGGTGACGCCCAGGCCGGTGATGATGGTGATGACGTGCGGCGTCTTCCACTTCGGGTGGATCGTCGACAGCTTCTCCGGGAGGAGGCCATCGCGCGCCATCACGAAGAACATGCGCGTCTGGCCATAGATCATGACCAGGATGACCGAGGGCAGTGCCAGGAAGGCGGCGAGGCCGATCAGGTTGCCGACGTTGAGGTAGCCGATCTGGCGCAGGACGTGGGCGAGCGCTTCCTTGGAGCAGGACAGCGGCTCGGCAGCGGCGGCGCTGATCGCGGCGCAGCGGGCGGCGAGCTCGGTCGAGCCCGGGGCGAGCCAGCTGCCGTCGGTGCCGGTCACCGGCTGCGAACCGATCGGCGAGCCGATCGCGCCGGCGGCCACCAGCATGTAGAAGACGGTGCAGATCGCAAGGCTGCCGATCAGGCCGATCGGCACGTTGCGCTGCGGGTTCTTGGTCTCCTCGGCCGCGGTGGAAACCGCGTCGAAGCCCACATAGGCGAAGAAGATCGAGGCGGCGGCGCCGATCACGCCTGCGCCCGAGCCATCGCCCCAGCCCTGCGGCATGAACGGCTCGAAGTTCTCCATCTGCATGACGGGGAGCGAGAGGATGATGAAGGCGGTGAGCGCCGTCACCTTGATCGCGACCAGCACCGCATTGACCTTGGCGCTCTCGCTGGTGCCGACGACCAGGAGGCCGGTGATCAGCAGCGCGATCACGACCGCAGGCAGGTTGATGATGCCGCCGGCATAGGGGCCGGCGATGATCTCTTGCGGCAGGGTGATGCCGAACCAGCCCCCCAGCTGGCCGACGAAATAGCCGGACCAGCCGACCGACACGGCCGAGGCCGCCACCGCATATTCGAGGATCAGCGCCCAGCCGACCATCCAGGCCAGCAACTCGCCCATCACCGCGTAGGTATAGGTGTAGGCGGAGCCGGAGACCGGCACCATCGAGGCGAGCTCGGAGTAGCAGAGCGCCGCGACGGCGCAGACGGCGCCTGCAATGACGAAGGAGATCATCATGCCGGGGCCCGCCTTTTGCGCGGCCTCTGCGGTGAGCACGAAGATACCCGTGCCGATGATGGCGCCGACGCCGAGCAGGGTGAGCTGCAGCGCGCCGAGCGAGCGATGGAGCGACTTCTTCTCGGCAGTCGCTAGAATGGCGTCGAGTGGTTTGACGCGCCCGAAGATCATGCGGTTTTCCCCTAAACCGGTCCGTTTCGCATCAGCGAAAGTGTGGAGCGTAAAGCTAAATCGAGTGCGCGCAAAGCAAATCCCTGCGGCGGCGCGGTGCTTCGCTCACCGCGCCAGCATCGGCCCCAGCGGCCGGCCGCCGAACAGATGGACGTGGAGGTGCGGCACTTCCTGGCCCGCATCCCCGCCGACATTGGCGAGCAGGCGGTAGCCGGGCGCCACCAGCCCGTGCTCGCGCGCGACATGGCCGACGGCGCGGACGAAGCCCGCGATCTCGGCATCGGGCGCACGCGCGCTGAAATCGTCCCAGGAGACATAGGCGCCCTTGGGGATCACCAGCACATGGATCGGCGCCTGCGGGGAAATGTCGTGGAAGGCGAGGGCGAAGTCGTCCTCATAGACCCGCTTGGCCGGGATCTCGCCGCGCAGGATCCGGGCGAAGATGTTGCTGTCGTCGTAGGCAAGGGTGGCGTCGATCGGCATGGGAGCGGTCCTTTGCGCGTCAGCGGGGGCGGGCTGCCTTTTCGGCGATCCCCGACAGGCCTTCGCGCCGGTGAAGTTCGGCGCGCACGTCGTCGAGCGACAGGCCGGCGTCGGCGAGCAGCACCAGCAGGTGAAAGAGGAGGTCGGCGGACTCGGACACCAGCCCTTCGCGATCGTCGGCAATCGCCGCGATCACGGTCTCCACCGCTTCTTCGCCGACCTTTTGCGCGATCTTGGCGCGGCCGCGGCTGTGGAGCTTGGCGACATAGGAGGTCGCGGGATCGCCACCCAGGCGGGTGCGGATCACGGCCTGAAGCTGGTCGAGCGGGTCGGTGTCTGCCATCGCCCCCGCTTTCCCGCCGGGGGCGCCCAAGTCAATCCCGCGGCGGCTTGCGACGCGCGCGCAGAGCGCGGCGGGCGATCCAGAGGCCGGCCGCGGCAACCAGGAACAGCGCCACGTCGGAAGGGGCAAAGCCGGTGGGCTCTGCCGCGACGCCGGTGTGGGCGGCAAGCGCGGGAGTGGACAGGAGGAGCGGGGCCAAGCGCATGGGCGCGTTCTAGAGGAGGATGGGGCGGAGCTGAAGGGCCTCCGGCTTCTTTCCCGTACCCCCGCGGAGGCCGGGGCCCCGTTGGACGTCGGTCGAGAGGTGCCGTGACATCGAGAGGCTACCGCAACTGGACCCCGGCCTTCGGCGGGTTCGATGTACCGTTCGCGGCACATCTGCCGTGCTCCTGCGAGGGCAGGAGCCCAGGGTACCGCGCGCTGACAGCCGTTGCTCTGCTTGACCGTGATCCCCGCCTGCGCGGGGATACGGAAGTGGTTCACGTTGCGGGCTCGCGGGCGGCCGCGCCGGGGTATATCCGCTCGAAGCGGGACTAAGGCGTCGCGCGCACAGCCACGCCGGCGGCGGCAAGAGCTGCCCGCGCGTCGGCGATGCTGGCCTCGCCGAAGTGGAAGATCGAGGCGGCAAGGACGGCGCTGGCATGGCCTTCCACCACGCCGGCGACCAGGTCGTCCAGCTTGCCGACGCCTCCGGAGGCAACCACCGGCACGTCGGCCGCGTCCGCGATCGCGCGGGTGAGTGCCAGGTCGTAGCCGTCGCGGGTACCGTCGCGATCCATCGAGGTCACCAGCAGCTCGCCGGCACCCAAGTCGGCGAGGCGGGCGGCATGTTCGAGCGCGTCGATGCCGGTCGCGCGGCGGCCGCCGTGGGTGAAGACTTCCCAGCGGCCGGGCTCGACCTGGCGGGCGTCGATCGAGGCGGTGACGCATTGGCTGCCGAAGCGGTCGGCGATCTCCGCCACCACTTCGGGCCGGGCGACGGCGGCGGAATTGACCGCGACCTTGTCGGCACCGGCGAGCAGCAGCGCGCGGGCGTCGGCGGCCGAGCGGACGCCGCCGCCGACCGTCAGCGGCATGAAGCACACCTCGGCGGTGCGGCGGACCACGTCGACGATGGTGTCGCGGCCCTCGTGGCTGGCGCCGATGTCGAGGAAGCAGAGCTCGTCGGCGCCGGCGAGGTCATAGGCGCGTGCCTGCTCGACCGGGTCGCCAGCATCGCGCAAGTCGACGAAGTTGACCCCCTTTACCACGCGCCCGGCGTGGACGTCGAGGCAGGGGATGACGCGGACGCGGACGCTCATGCGGCGACCCGCAGCGCCTCGGCGAGGTCGAGGCGGCCGTCGTAGAGCGCGCGGCCGGTGATGACGCCCTCGATGCCGGGCTTGCCGCGCAATGCATGGATGTCGTCGATGCCGGCGACGCCGCCGCTGGCGATCACGGGGATGCCGGCCTCGGCCGCGAGGGCGGCAGTGGCGGCGACGTTGCAGCCCTTGAGCAGCCCGTCGCGGCCGACGTCGGTGAACAGCAGCGCGGCGACGCCAGCGTCCTCGAAGCGGCGGGCAAGGTCGGCGACGGTGACGGTGGAGACGTCGGCCCAGCCGCGGGTCGCGACCAACCCGTCGCGCGCGTCGACCGCGACGACGATGCAACCGGGGAGGGCACGGGCGGCGTCGCGGACCAAGTCCGGGTCCTCCAGCGCGGCGGTGCCGATCACGACGCGAGCGACGCCGAGCTCGAGCCAACGGTCGATCGAGGCGCGGGTGCGGATGCCGCCGCCCAGCTGCACGCGGCCGGGAAAGGCGCGGACCACGCTCGCGACCGCATCGCCGTTGACCGAGTCGCCGGCGAAGGCGCCGTCGAGATCGACGACATGGAGATGGTCGGCGCCGGCCTCGGCGAACGCACGGGCCTGCGCGGCGGGGTCGTCGCCGTAGACGGTGGCGCGGTCCATGTCGCCTTCGGCCAGCCGGACGACCTGGCCACCCTTGAGATCGATCGCGGGGAAGACGATCAGCCGGTCGGTCACGGTTGCCATGCGAGGAATCTCTCCAGCAGCGCGATGCCGTAGCGCTGGCTCTTTTCGGGGTGGAACTGGACGCCGAGCAGGTTGTCGCGGCCGATCGCCGCGGTCACCGGCTGCCCGTGGGTGGTGGTGGCGACGACGCCGTCGCCCTCGAACGCGAAACTGTGCAGGAAATAGGCCTCGCCCGGCAGCACGATCGGGTGCTCGTTCACGGGGACCACGTCGTTCCAGCCCATGTGCGGCACGCGTGCTTCGGGGGAAGCCTGCAGCTTGCGGACGGTGCCGGGCAGCCAGTCGAGGCCGGCGTGGGTGCCGAACTCCTCGCCCTGCGTGGCCATCAGCTGCATGCCGACGCAGACGCCTAGGAACGGCACGCCGCCGCGCAGCGCCCGCTCCTCCATCGCCTCGATCATGCCGGGCACGGCGGCGAGGCCATCGATGCAGGCGCGAAACGCGCCGACGCCGGGCAGCACGATGCGGTCTGCGCGGCGCACGACGTCGGCATCGGCGGTGATCGCCATGTCGGCGACTCCGGCGGCCTTCAGCGCATTGGCGACCGAGTGGAGGTTGCCGGCGCCATAGTCGATCAGCGCCAGCGTCATGCGAGCAGCGCGCCGATCCCGGCGCTGGCGATGGCGGCGGTGAAGCCGACGACCTCCAGCGTGGCGACGCCCTCGACGATGTACGGATCGGTGCGCGCGATCGCCTCGACGGCCTCGGCCTCGCCCCGGAACAGCAGCACGCCGCCGGTGGCTGTGGCGCGACGTCCGCCGAGCAGGACTTCACCCGCTTCGATGCGCGCGCTGATCCATTCTAGATGGCGCGGGCGCAGCGCGTCGATCTCGGCGATCGGCTTTACGTAGCTAAGCAGCGCGAGGCTGAGCGGGTGGGCGGGGTAGGCGACGATCACAGCACGCCCTTGGTCGACGGCACGGCATCGGCCTTGCGCGGATCGATCTCGGTCGCGGTGCGCAGCGCGCGCGCCAACCCCTTGAAGATGCTCTCGGCGATGTGGTGGTTGTTGGTGCCGTAGAGCGTCTCGACGTGGAGCGTGATGCCGGCCGCCTGCGCGAAGCTGTGGCAGAAATGCTCGAACATCTCGGTATCCATCGTGCCGAGCTGCGCCTGGGTGAAGCGCGATTTCCACACCAGCCAGGGGCGGCCGGAAATGTCGAGCGCGACGCGGGTCAGCGTCTCGTCCATCGGCGACAGCGCCTCGCCATAGCGGCGGATGCCGCGCTTGTCGCCGAGCGCCCGGGCGAACGCCTGGCCGATGGCGATGCCGGTGTCCTCCACCGTGTGGTGCGCGTCGATGTGCAGGTCGCCCTTGGTGCGGACGGTCAGGTCGATCAACGAATGCCGCGAGAGCTGCTCGAGCATGTGATCGAAGAAGCCGACCCCGGTCTGGACGTCATAGACGCCGGTGCCGTCCAGATTGACGGTCACCTCGATCGAGGTCTCGCTGGTCGAGCGGGTGATGGTGCCAGTGCGCATGATCGTTCCCATAGCGCCGCTGGTCGCGCACGCAACGCAACGAATCTTGACCGCACCCGAAACCCCGCTACCCAAGGCGCATGAACGCTCAAGTGCCCGACAGCCTGATCCCCTATGACGAGATCGTGCAGGATGCCCTGCGCGCCGTCGTCGGCCGCGTGCTGGGGCAAGTCGCCTCCAACGGCGGCCTGCCGGGCGACCATCATTTCTACATCACCTTCAAGACCCAGGCGCCGGGCGTCGACATCCCCAAGCGCCTGGTCGAGCGGTTCCCGGACGAGATGACGATCGTCATCCAGCACCGCTTCTGGGACCTGACGGTGGATGCGTCTCGCTTTTCGGTGGGGCTGAGCTTCAACCAGATCCCCTCGACGCTGATCATTCCCTTCTCGGCGATCACCGGCTTCCACGATCCGGCCGTCAACTTCGAGCTGCGCTTCCAGGCGGCCGAAGGCCCGGACGGTGGCCCGGAGCCGCACGATCCGGCCGAGAACGACGGCCCGCAGGCGAAGCCGGTCGAGGACGGGTCGAACGTCGTCGCGGTGGATTTCAAGCGCAAGAAGTAACGCGGCGCGGGCCGGGTGCAACAACCCGGCCGCTCCTCGCGTTGTCGGGCCATGAGCACCGACAGCAGCACGCGCACCGAAACCGACTCGATCGGCGCGATCGAGGTCCCCGCCAACGCCTATTGGGGCGCCCAGACCCAGCGATCGATCGAGAACTTCCCGTTCGGATCGACCGAGCGGATGCCGATCGGCATCGTCCACGCCCAGGCGATCGTGAAGCAGGCGGCGGCGCGGGTGAACCGCAAGCACGGCCTCGACGCCAAGATCGTCGACGCGATCGAGGCGGCGGCGCAGGAGATCGTCGCCGGCAAACTCGACGACCAGTTCCCGCTGGTGATCTGGCAGACCGGCAGCGGCACGCAGACCAACATGAACGTCAACGAGGTGATCGCCGGCCGCGCTAACGAAGTGCTGAGCGGCACCAAAGGCGGCAAGTCGCCGGTCCACCCCAACGACCACGTCAACATGAGCCAGTCGTCCAACGACAGCTTCCCGACCGCGCTGCACGTCGCAACCGCGATCGCCACGCGCGACGCGCTGCTGCCCGCCCTCGATCAGCTGACCGCCTCGCTCACCGCCAAGGCCGAGGCGTGGGATCACATCGTCAAGATCGGCCGCACCCATACGCAGGACGCGACGCCGCTGACGCTGGGACAGGAGTTCTCTGGCTATGCCGCGCAGCTGGTGAGCTGCAAGGCGCGGATCGAGGGCGCGCTCAACGGCAATATCCGCAAGCTCGCGATCGGCGGCACAGCGGTCGGCACCGGATTGAACGCGCCGGAGGGCTGGGCCGACGACATGACGGCTGCGATCAGCGACATCGCGGGCTGGGAGTTCGAAAGCGCCCCCAACAAGTTCGAGCAGCTGGCGGCCAAGGACGGCCTCGTGTTCTTTTCCGGAGCGCTCAACACGCTGGCGGTGGCGCTCAACAAGATCGCCAACGACATCCGCTTCCTGGGCTCGGGCCCGCGCTCGGGCTTGGGCGAGCTGTCGCTGCCGGCCAACGAGCCGGGCAGCTCGATCATGCCGGGCAAGGTCAATCCGACCCAGGCCGAGTCGCTGACGATGGTCGCGGCGCAGGTGATCGGCAACCACCAGGCGGTAACCGTCGGCGGCATGCAGGGCCATTTCGAGTTGAACGTGTTCATGCCGCTGATCGGCGCGAACGTGCTGCGCTCGATCCACCTGCTCGCGACCGGCATGACGAGCTTCGCCGAGCGCTGCGTCGACGGGACAGTGGCCAACGAGCAGCAGATCGCCGATCTGGTCGGCCGCTCGCTGATGCTGGTGACTGCGCTCGCGCCGGTGATCGGCTATGACAACGCCGCCAAGATCGCCAAGAACGCGCACGAGAAGGGGCTGACGCTCAAGGAGAGTGGGCTGGCGCTGGGGTTGGTCGATGAGGCCACGTTCGACCAGTATGTGAAGCCGGAGACAATGGTCGGGCGGTAGGGCTTCCGCGCAAGACGTGCATTTTCTCCAGCCCGTTTGCCCGAGTAGGGATCGAGCTTGTCGAGAGCCCGTATCGAGAGGGACGGCGCGCGCGACCTCTCGACACGCCGTCTCGACAAGCTCGACGGCTGATCGAGGCAAACAGGAAGGGGAGGGCGGCTGAGCGGCTCGATGGCTGATCGAGGCAAACAGAGAGGGGAAGTCGCTCCGGCCGGCCACTCAACCGGAACCCTCGCGCCCCTCCCGCGCTTTCCCTCTGACACGAACAAGCGAGGGTTCTCATGAGTACGACGACGGTAGGCGCGCTGATCGGCGGCGCGATCGACAGCATGAGCGGCGACGACGGCGCCGCGGACGGCGCGATCGTCGGCGCGGTGACGGCCAATGTGCTCAAGCTGGTGGTGCCGGTCGTCGTCACCTACGCGGTCGGCTGGGCGGTGCTGCGCGGCGCCGAGCAACTTCGCGAACAGCTGTTCCAGCGGGAGAAGACGGCATGATCGGGCGGATCGTAGGGGCGCTGGTCGGCCGCGAGCTGGACCGGCGCGACGGCAGCGGCGGCGCCAAGGGTGCGGCGTTCGGCTATCTGGTCGGCGGCGCGATGCGGCGGATGGGCCCGCTCGGCCTGGTGCTGGGCGGCGGCTATGTCGCCAAAAAGGCCTATGATCGGCGCAAGGCGCGCCAGCGAATCTGACGATGCGGGCGGGGTCAGGCCCCCGCCTGCCACTGGCGCACCGCGTCGCTCGGCGCGATCAGCATCCAGACGTTGAGCGTGAGGTTGTCGCGGATCGCCACCAGGGCGACCAGTTCCAGCGCGATCCCCAGAGCGACCGTGGCCCAAAGCGGCAGCCGACGGGCGACCGCGAATCCCACCAGCATCCAGCCGATGTCGGCGACCGAGTTGACGACGCTGTCGCCTTCATAGCCGAGCGCGATCGTGACGGCGCGATAGCGATCGATGATGATCGGTGAATTCTCGAGCACTTCCCAGCCGGCCTCGACTAGCGTCGCGAGCGCAAGCCGCATCTGCCACGTCTGCCGGCGCAGGATCAGCCAGCCCAGTCCGTAGAAGATCAGGCCGTGCACGACGTGGCTGAGGCTGTACCAGTCGGCGAGATGCTGGCTGTTTTCGGCCGACTGGACGGTGCCGTACCAGAGCTTCACCGTGCCGCAGGTGCAGATCGGGGTGCGGCCCATCGCCAGCAGCGCCAGCGTCGCGACCCCAATGACGGCGAGCGTCGCCCACCACCAGCGGGCAGAATGGGACGGAGTGCGGGTAGGGAAGGTGGTCGCCATGCCTTGACGTATCGCTCCTGCTCGCGCCACTAGCGCGCATGGAAGTGCCGCCAGAGTCCGATCCGCACGGCTTCAAGCGCCGTGGCGTGTTGTTCGTCCTGTCCTCGCCTTCGGGCGCGGGAAAGTCCACCATCGCGCGCAAGCTGCTGGCCGACGAGCCGGGACTGTCGATGTCGGTGTCGGCCACGACCCGCGCGCCGCGGCCCGGCGAGGTCGAGGGCAAGGACTATCACTTCGTCGACCTGGAAGAATTCCGGCGCATGGCGACCGAGCACGAGTTCCTGGAATGGGCGCATGTGTTCGGCCAGCGCTATGGCACGCCGCGGGCCCCGGTGGAGGCGATGCTGGCGGCCGGCAAGGACGTGCTGTTCGACATCGACTGGCAAGGCGCGCAGCAGCTGTTCCAGATCGCGGGCGGCGACGTGGTGCGCGTGTTCATCCTGCCGCCGTCGATGGCGGAGCTGCGCCAGCGGCTGCTCAACCGCAACACCGACGCGATCGAGATCATCGACGCGCGCATGGCGCGGGCGGCGGCCGAGGTGAGCCACTGGGACGGCTATGACTATGTCCTGGTCAACGACGACGTCGAGGGGTGCTTCCGCAAGGTGCAGACCATCCTCGCGGCGGAGCGGCTGAAGCGCTCGCGCCAGACGGGCGTGATCGGGTTCATCCGCAAGCTGATGGCCTGACGCCCGGGGGGAAGACGCCATGGACCCGCAGCCTTCGTCCTCGCCGGCCCCGGCCGACACGACGGCGATCGGGTCCCGGTTGAAGTCGATCGTCGGCGGGTCGACCGGCAACATGGTCGAGTGGTTCGACTGGTACGTCTATTCCGCCTTCACCCTCTATTTCGCGCCGCACTTCTTCCCGAGCGGGGACCAGACCGCGCAGCTGCTGAGCGCGGCGGCGGTGTTCGCGGTCGGCTTCATCATGCGGCCGATCGGTGCCTGGGTGATGGGCATCTATGCCGACCGGCGGGGACGCAAGGCGGGGCTGACACTGTCGGTCACGCTGATGTGCCTGGGCTCGCTGATCATCGCCTGCACGCCGGGGTATGAGACGATCGGCATCGCGGCGCCGGCGCTGCTGGTGCTGGCGCGGCTTATGCAGGGGCTGTCGGTCGGCGGCGAATATGGCGCGAGCGCCACCTATCTGTCGGAGATGGCGGGGCAGGATCGGCGCGGGTTCTTCTCCAGCTTTCAGTATGTCACGCTGATCTCCGGACAGCTGCTTGCGATCCTGGTGCTGCTGGTCCTCCAGGCGGTGATGGATGCGCGCGACCTGGAGCAATGGGGCTGGCGGATCCCGTTCGTGATCGGGGCGATGCTGGCGCTGGTGGTGTTCCGGCTGCGCCGGGGTCTTGCCGAAACGCAGAGCTACAAGAATGCCCAGGCGGCGGGGGCGCCCAGGTCCGGATTCCTCCAGCTGCTGCGCCATCATCCGCGCGAGACGGCGCTGGTGATGCTGCTGACCGCCGGCGGTACGCTCGCCTTCTATGCGTATTCGATCTACATGCAGAAGTTCCTGGTGAACACGTCCGGCTTCTCCAAGGAAGCGGCGAGCCAGATAAACGGCATCACCCTGTTCGTGTTCATGTGCCTGCAGCCGATCGCCGGCGGGCTTTCGGACCGGATCGGGCGCAAGCCGCTGATGGTCGCCTTTGGCGTGGCGGGCGTGCTGTTCACCTATCCGATTTTCAGCGCGCTGGAGCAGACGCAGGACGTGTGGACGGCCGGCCTGCTGGTGATGGCGGCGCTGGTGATCGTCACCGGCTATACCTCGATCAACGCGGTGGTGAAGGCAGAGCTGTTTCCGTCCCACATCCGGGCGCTTGGCGTGGCGCTCCCCTATGCGCTCGCCAACACGCTGTTCGGCGGGACCGCGGAATATGTGGCGCTGCGCTTCAAGGATGCTGGGTGGGAGCGCGGCTTCTACTGGTATGTGACGGCGATGATCGGGGTCTCGCTGCTGGTGTACCTCAGGATGCGCGACACGCGGCACCAGAGCCTGATCCGGGAGGACTGAGGGCGGCGGGAGCCGTCCCGTGCTCCCGCGCAGACGGGAGCCCAGGGCCCGCAGCGACCAGCCGTTGTTCCGTCTGGCCCTGGATCCCCGCCTCCGCCGGGATACGGTGCGCACGAGGCGGAGGATCGCGGGCGGCAACGACCCGCGTCGGTCCTACCGCAATGCGTCGAGAAACCGCACCGCCGCATCGAAATCGCGCCTGCGGATCAGGCGGGCTTCGGTAGCGAGCGGATCCTCGCCCCAGCGCTCGACCTGCCAGTCCTCATCGACATGGGCGGCGTTCCACACCGTCTCGGCATCGAAGGCGCGTTCGGCCAGGGCGAGCGCCAGCACCAGCGAGCCGGTGACCGTCACGATCGGCGACAGGCCGGCGAGCGCGAAGGCATCGCGGGCAGCCGTGGCTTCGGCGAGCCGCGCGATGGTGGCGGGGGGCTGGGCGACGTGCATCACGCCGGCGGTGACCGCGAAGGTCACGTCGTAGCGCTGGCGGGCCCAGCCGAGCACGGGGTCCCAGGCGGCCTGCTGGCGCGCGACCAGCGGCTCGGGATCCTCTGCGCGGTAGCAGAGCAGGTCGCTCTCGCCATAGGCCGCAAGGCCTGCCGCAAAGGCCGCGGGATCGGGGGCGACGCGGTCGATCGCGGCGTTGGCGAGGCCGGTGAGCGGCATCGCGCGGGGATCGAGCCGGTCGGCGACCGCGTTCCACTCGTCTGCCACCGCCTGCGCGAGGGCAGGGGTCGGGAGCGCCAGCGGCACGCGACCCGGGGTGCGGACGGGACGGCCGTCCAGCGCGATGCCGAGGCCGGTCTCGGCGGGCTCGACGGCGACGGTCTTCCAGAAGCGTTTCATGGCCTGGGCGGAGTCCTCCAGCGGTGGGCCAGGGCGCGGGGCACCACTGCCATCACATACAGCGCGCACAGCACGATCGCGACGCCCAGCAGCTTGGGCGGCCACTCGGTCGCGCGCGTGAGCAGCATGAGCCCCAGCACCGCGCCGCAGGAAGCGACGATGCGCACCAGCACCATCACCAGCCAGCGGTTGCGGGCAGGATCGGCGCTCATGCGCGCATCTCGACGGGCAGGGGGCACAGCGTCTCGGCCAGCGCCGGCAGCGCCGAGGCATGGTCGAGCACGTGGCGCGCGCCAGCGGCGGTGAGTTCGGCGACCGTGTGATAGCCCCAGGCGACGCCGATCGGGTGCACGCCGGCGGCGGCGGCCATGGCGATGTCGAAGCTCGTGTCGCCGATCATCACGGTGTTCTCCGGATGCGCACCCGCCTCCGCCATTGCCAGCGCCAGCATGGAGGGGTGGGGCTTGGACGGGTGACGATCGGCCGTCTGGAGCGTGACGAAGCGGTCGGAAAGGCCGTGATGCTCGAGGATCAGCGCGAGCCCGCGATCCGACTTGCCGGTGGCGACGCCCAGCAGCCAGCCGTCGGCGAGAAGCCGGTCGATGGCCTCGGCAACGCCGTCGAACAACGGCTCGTCCGCGAGGCCGCCGCCGGTGCGCATCGCGCGGAAGTGACGCTTATAGTCCTCCGCGAGGGCGGCGTGCAGCGTCGGCCCTCCCGCGGGCGCGAGCCGGGCGACGGCCTCGACCAGGCTCAGGCCGACGATGCGGCGGATGGCCGCGCGATCCGGCAGCGGCAGCTGCGCGGAGCCGAAGGCCAGCTCCATCGCGCGGCAGATGTTGGCCTGGCTGTCGACCAGCGTGCCGTCGCAGTCGAACACCGCGAGCCGGGTCATCCGCGTCCCCGGCTGCGCCGCTCGCCACGGCGTTCCTTGCGCACCGTCTTGGCATGCGCCTTCGCCTTGGCCTTCTGCACCGCGCGGCTGGGGGGCGGGGGCGTGTCCTCCGCCATCGCGTCGCCAAGGGTCATGTCGAACCCGAGCAGGTCGATGCTCTCGGCGAAGTGCTGGGGCAGTTCCGCCGTCACGTCGATCTTGCCGCCGTCCGGGTGATCGATGCGGATGCGGCGCGCGTGGAGGTGCATCTTGCGGCTGACGCCGCCGGTCAGGAACGCCGCCGCGCCGCCGTACTTGCCGTCGCCGACGATCGGATGGCCGATCGCCGCCATGTGCACGCGCAGCTGGTGGGTGCGGCCGGTATAGGGCTGCAGCTCCACCCAGGCGGCGCGGTTGCCGACGCGCTCGATCACGCGGTAGCGCGAGCGGGAGGGCTGGCCCTCTTCCTCGTCCACGTGCATCTTCTCGCCGCCGCTGCCCGGCTGCTTGGCGAGCGGCAGGTCGATCATGCCGTCGTCGATGTCGGGTACGCCGATCACCAGCGCCCAATAGGTCTTGCGGGCCGAGCGGCCGGAAAAATGCTTGGAGAAGAAGGCTGCGGCACGCGACGTGCGCGCGAGCAGCAGCGCGCCCGAGGTGTCCTTGTCGAGCCGGTGGACGAGCTTGGGTCGGCCCTCCGCATCGAACTGGAGCGCGTCGAGCAAGCCGTCGACATGGTCGTGCGTCTTGGTGCCGCCCTGGGTCGCGAGGCCCGGCGGCTTGTTGAGCACGATTGCCTGCGCGTCGCGGTGGATGACCATCGACTGGGCGAGTTCCACCTGCTCGGGTGCGAGCGGCGGGCGCTGTGCTTTCGGACGCGGAGCCTTTTCCGGCTCGGGCGGCGGGACGCGGATCTGCTGGCCTTCGGTCACGCGGTCGCCTGGCGTCGCGCGGGCGCCGTCGACGCGCAGCTGGCCGGTGCGCGCCCAGCGCGACACGGTGTTGAAGCTGACGTCGGGCAGGTGCCGCTTGAACCAGCGGTCCAGGCGGACGCCGTCGTCGTCGGCACCGACGGTGAACTGGCGAACGGCGTTGGGCGTGTCGCTCATGCGGCGATCCTTCCGAGCGAGAGGCCGGCGAACAGTGCGGCGATGGCGCCGACGACCGACGCCAGGACATAGAGGAGCGCCGAGGCGAGTTCGCCGCGCTCGATCATCAGCGCCGCATCGAGCGAAAAGGCCGAAAAGGTGGTGAAGCCGCCGAGCACGCCAACGCCGAGCAGAAGCCGCCCCGTCTCACCGCCCAGGGCGCCGCGCGCGAGCACTGCGACCAGCAGGCCCATGGCGAAGCCGCCGATCAGGTTGACGCCGAGCGTCCCCCAGGGCCAGCCGGGGCCAAAGAGACCGAGCGCGGCGCGCCCGAACAGATGGCGCAGCCCGGCGCCGACTGCGCCGCCGAGCATGACGAGTAAAAGATTGCCCATGATCGGCTGCGCCTAGCGCATCGGCGCGCGGCTGAACAGGCGCGTGGTACCGGGAACGCTTCAAACGCCCTTGTTCAACACCATGTCGATGTTGGTGCGGGGGCCGTCGGGGGCGAGGAACAGCACATAGACGCCGCCGTCGCGCCCACGGCTGCCGGCGAGCACATGCTCGTTGCCGTCGAGCTGATGCCCGCTCGCGTAGCCGGCGCGGGTCGCGCGGGTGTAGTACCAGTCGACGAGCTGCCCGAGCGGCGCCTCGACGGTGAAGCTCACCACCCGGAACCGGCAACCGGAGACCTGGCTGCCTGCTGCCTCGGTGAGCTTCGCCTGCGGGTGGAGCGGCAGGTCAGGCGGCAGCCGCTTTGCCCAGTCGGTTGCGTAGGTCAGGTTGCGCGTGCAGTCGACCGGCGCCGTCCCAGCACGTTGCGGCGCCCCGGCGAGGGTGACCGCACGGCGCGCGGCGTCGCATTCGGGGCAGGCGCCGGCCCGCTTGGCCGGGGGCGCCGCGAGCAACCGTTCCGTGGCGTCGGCGGCGTTCGCGGCAGTGGCGGGGCGAGGCGGTGTCGTCGGGTTCGCGCGTCGCTCGTTCGTGCCGGCGAGACGCTTGGGGTCCACCAGGATGCGGTTGCCGAGTGCGGCTGCCGCCTTATCGTTCCCGGTCAATTCCGCATCCAGCGCAGCGACGTTGTCGTCGCCTGGATCGGCTCCCTCACAGCCTGCGAGCGCAAGCAGCGAAAGGACGGCGGCGAGGCACGGCAGTCGACGCATCGGGCTCTCCCACACGAGGGGCAATGGCGAGAGGGTCAGACAAGACAAAGCCCGTGTAAACCATGTTCTGCGGCCGATCGGGCGGGGAGTCCCGATGCGGTGCAGGAATGGAGGCCAGGCGAGAGGAATAAAGAAAAGGCCGGGCCGCTTGCGCGGACCCGGCCCTTAGAGATCAGCGGCGGCGGGTGCCGTTCGCTTCGGTGGTGAGGCGCTTGATCAGGTCGACCTCGGCCTTGCGATAGGGGGTGCCGTCGGCGCGCAGCACCTCGTGGAACCAGATGGTCGGCTCCTCATAGGTGTAGGGCTTCTTCCAGCTGTCCCACGGCATGCGGGTCTGCGACTTGCCGTCGACGAAGCCCCAGTTGAACATCGCGATGTTGTACTTCTTGCCGAGCGGCAGCGACCCGTCGAAGGTCGATCCGTTCCCGCGCGCCATATATTCGGTGCAGAAGACGGGGCGGCCGTAGCTGAGCACCTGCTTTGCGCGGGTCTCCCACTGTTCGGGCCAGTTATAGTCGTGGAAGCTGTTGATGTCGGACTGGCTGAGCTGGATGCGTTCGACCGCGTCCAGCGTCTCGGCCTTGTCCCAATGCTCGCCGATCCACACGCCGCTGGTGAGCGGCTGGACGGGATCGACGCTGCGCGCCCAGTCGAACACGCGGCCGAGCAGCCCCGCGACCAGCGCGGTCTTGTTCGGGGTCGGGGCATAGTTGCCGCCGCCGCCGTTGTTCGGCTCGTTCCACACGTCCCAGCCGAGCACGCGCTTGTCGTTGGCAAAGGTGCCGACGACGTCCTTCACATAGCCTTCGAGCTTGTCATACTGGCTGGTGTCGGCGAGGCGTGCGGCACCCGGCGCCTGCATCCAGCCCGAATTGTGGACCCCCGGGATCGGCGGGCGCTGCGGCCCTGCCACCGGATTCGGATCCCAGCAGCTGTCGAACAGCACGAACAGGACGCGGATCTTGTGCTTGTCGGCGATCTGGAGGAACTGGTCCATCCGCTGCTTCAGGCCCGCCGCGTCATTCTCCCACAGCATGTTGTGGAGGTAGACGCGCATGACGTTCATGCCCATGTCCTCGGCCCAGCCGAGTTCCTGGTCGATCTGCTGCGGATTGAACGTCTCCGCCTGCCACATCTCGAACTGGTTGATCGCGCCGCGATTGTTGTAGTTGGCGCCGACCATCCACGGCTGCTTGCCATACCAGCTCTTGGCCTGGGCAGGCGTCCACAGGTCGCGCGCATCGGCCGGAAGCGAGGTCGCGATCGTCGCGAAGGCTGCACCGGCGAGCAGCAGAAGGCGGGTCATGGTACGGGACTCCCTTGGAGATTAGCGCTGCTGGGGCGGGGTGGTCTGCCCCGTGGAGAAGCGATAGGTCATGGTGTTGCGATAGGTCTGGCCCGGGTCGAGCCGCGCGGACCCGAACGCCGGCTGGTTCACCGTGTCCGGGAACAGCTGCGGCTCCAGCACCAGCGCGTCGCCGCCGCGGTAGATGCGCTGCGCCTTGCCGGTGACGGTGCCGTTGATGAAGTTGCCCGAATAGAATTGCAGGCCCGGCTGGTTGGACCAGAGCTCGAACCCGCGGCCCGACAGCGGATCGTGGACGCGCGCCATCAGGTGCTGATCTTGGGTGACGCGGTCGCCGATCACCCAATTGTGGTCGTAGCCGCGGCCGTAGACCATCTGGATGTCGCGGGCGTCGCGCACGCGCTCGCCGATCTGATGCGGCGTGCGGAAGTCGAACACGGTGCCTGCGACCGGACGCTGCTCGCCGGTCGGGATCAGCGTCTCGTCCACGGGCGTGAAGCGCTGGGCGGGGATCTCCAGGATGTGGTTCATCGCGCCCGCGCTCGAACCCTCGCCCGAGAGGTTCCAATAGGCGTGGTTGGAGAGGTTCACGACGGTCGGCCGGTCGGTGGTGGCGCGATAGTCGATGGTGAGGGCGTTGTTCTCGTCGAGCGAGTAGGTCGCATCGACGGTGAGCGTGCCGGGATAGCCCTGGTCGCCGTCGCGGCTGACGTAGCGCAGCGTGACCGAGGGCGTCGTGCCGGACTTCACCGAGACCACGTCCCACACGACCTTGTCGAACCCGCGGGTGCCGCCGTGCAGCGCATTAGGGCCGTCGTTGATGGGCGTCTGGTAGGTCTTTCCGTCCAGCGTGAAGCGGCCGCGCGCGATGCGGTTGGCGACGCGGCCGACGGTGGCGCCGAAGAACTCCGGCTGCTTGAGATACCCGGCCATGTCCGGATAGCCGAGCGTGACGTCGTCGATGCGGCCTTCGCGGTCCGGCATCTTGAGCGACTGGAGGCTGGCGCCCCAGGCGATCACCGTCGCCGACACGCCATGGCTGTTGGTGAGCGTGACCGCCGGCACCGGCTTGCCATCGCTGGTGCGGCCAAAGGTCGAGCGCTTGGCCTCGCCCGCCTGAGCCGTATTGGCCGTCAAGCCTGCCACGGCCGCCGCCGCAAGCAACATCCACGCATGGCGCATCGCTCTCTCCTCATCTTGCGGCCACCTTCTCCGAATGGCATCCCGCTTGTGTAGCGTCTGGGGGAGGCACTGCAAGCCAATTGTACGATAATTGGCTTGAAGGCTTTGAGGGGCAGGCGTACGCAAGAAGCAGGCAGACGGACAAACGCCTGCAACACCGGAGGGGTGGGCCGACGTGCAACAGGAGTTAGGGCGTAACCTTACCTATGGTCTCCAGGAGGTGCTGGGACGGGCCATCGTCGTGGGCTATTACAACGACCGGCCGTTCCCGAACGAGGCCGATATCGTCAAGGAGCATGGCGTCAGCCGCTCGGTGACGCGCGAGGCGGTGAAGATGCTGGCGGCCAAGGGGCTGCTGGGTGCGCGGCCGAAGCAGGGCACCTTCGTGCTGCCGCAGGAATCCTGGAACCTGTTCGATACGGACGTGCTGCGCTGGCTGTTGGAGCGCAAGCTGTCGATCGACCTGCTGCGCCACTTCAACGAGCTGCGCGTGTCGGTCGAGCCGGCGGCGGCGGCGCTTGCGGCCCGGCGCGCGGGGCCCGACCAGCATGCCGCGATCCTCGCCGGGCTGGACCGGATGCGCGCTGCCGAAAAGGGACGCGACGAGACGCTGGACGCCGACATCGCCTTTCACGTGGCGGTGCTGCGGGCATCGGAAAATCCCTTCTACATCCAGTTCCGCGACGTGGTGGCGACGGCGCTGCGGACGTCGATCCGCTTCACCAACCGGATCGCGGGACGCTCGGCCAGCATCGCCGACCACGCCGCCGTCTACGAGGCGATCGTCGCCAGGGATGCGGAGCGGGCGCGGCTTGCCATGGCCAAGCTGATCGACGACGTGCTGGTGCTGATCGAAGGCGTGGGGGGAGAGGCCGCCGCGGCCTGAACCGTCCGCGCGCCGCATGGCGGCGAGCGGTGGAACTTCCCGGGCGCCATCGCGCTGAACCGCCGACGAGCCGGGAGACAGGCAGATGAACGCTGAACGCACCACCCATGCCGCCGCCGACGCGAGCGGGGCTGCTGCGGCCCGCCGATCCGGACGCGCCTGGAAGATCGGCGCGGGCATCGCGGTGAGCGCTGCTGCCGTCGGGCTCGCCTATCGCCACCTCTCGGCGCACGAGCATCGGGACCGCGAGGTCGCCTATCCGCCGCTCGACACGCCCAAGCCGCTCGCCGACGACATCTGGATCGTCGACGGTGCACCCATCGCACCCATGGGCATCACCCTGCCGGTCCGCATGACGGTGGTGCGGCTGGAGAACGGCGACCTCTGGCTCCACTCCCCGATCCGCTACACGCCGGCGCTCGCGAAGGCGCTGGAGGCGATCGGGCCGATCCGGCATCTGGTCGCGCCGAACATCGCGCACTGGACCTTCCTCAAACCCTGGCAGGAAGCCTATCCGGACGCGACGACGTGGGGCGTTCCGGGCCTTCGGGACCGGCGCCAGGTGCGCAATTCGGGGCTGCGGATCGACCGGGACCTGCAGGATGCGGCGGAGGAACTGTGGTCCGCCGAGCTGGAGCAGGGGATCGTGCCTGGCGCAGCCGGCTTTCGCGAGGCCTATTTCTTCCACAAGGCGAGCCGCACGCTGTTGCTGGTCGACCTGGTCGAGAACCTACAGCCGGAGAAGCTGCCGCCCGTTACCCGCATGGCGATGGCGGCAGCCGGCGCGACCGACGGGACCACGGCACGCTATCTTCGGGTGCTGATCCGCTGGAACGGCGACGAGGCGGCGGCGAAGATCCGCGGCCTCATCGATCGGGATCCGGAGCGGGTGGTCGTCGCCCATGGAGCGATCTTCGCGGGGCGCGGCGCCGAGCACCTTCGCCATGCCTTCGCCTGGCTTCTGGCAGATCGGGCTCGATAGCATCGCAGCGTCTTGCCGAACCACTCGACAGGCGAGCGCAGGTCCAGGGTGCGGCAGCGGGGCCGTGCGGTTCCGCAACTCCCGCCAAGGGGGATAACATAGATGAGTTACCGTTCCACGGCGCGTGGGTAAGCCGCTTCCCTGAAGTGAGGGGAACACGGGTGCACGACGGACAGCAAAGCGGTGAAGTGATGTTGATCCGCCGTCTCGGCAACTATGCTCGCCTGACGGCCGAAGACGAAGCCGCGATCCAACAGGCGCTGGCCGTCCCCGTCAGGCGTGCGCATGCCCGGCGCGACATCATCGCCGAAGGGGCGGTGCCGCGGGCGGTCTTCCTGATCGTTTCGGGCTGGGCGTGCCAGTTCAAGACGCTCGAGGACGGGCGCCGACAGATCGTGGGCTTCCTGCTTCCGGGCGACTGCTGCGATCTCAACAACCTGGTGCTGAGGCGGATGGATCACTCCATCGGCGCGTTGACCGACGTCCGCTATGTGGAGATCCCGGGGGAGGCCATCCAGCTTCTGACGCGGGACCATCCCCGCATCGGCAAGGCCCTGTGGTGGCAGATGCTGGTCCATCTTTCGGTGCAGCGCGAATGGACCACCAATCTTGGTCAGCGGAATGCCATGGAACGCCTCGGCAGCCTGTTGTGCGAGCTGGCGCTGCGGCTGCGAGACGTCGGCCTTTCGAACGGGGAATGCTATGATCTGCCGCTGACGCAGACCGATCTCGCCGATGCGACCGGATTGACCTCGGTCCACATCAACCGGACGCTCCAGCAGTTGCGTGCGTCGGGGCTGATCAGCCTGTCGGGCCGCGTGTTGCGCATCCCCAATTTCGCCGCACTGCAGGAAGCGTCGCTGTTCACGCCGGACTATCTGCACCGCGCACAGCGTGATGCGCGGCAGAGCCATGGCACGGTCGGCACCGCGGATCTCGCGTAGCCGGAGGGGTTGGGGCTGGTTCGAGACCTCGGCCCGATCCTCCGTCATCGACGAATTCGATCAACGCGACAGGATTTCATCACTTCCCTCGCGCCCCCCGCCTCCCTATTTCATTCGCATCCGCAGCATGGAGTTTTTGGAATGGGAATCATTGGTAGCTCGCTGAAGCCGTTCACGACGCAGGCCTACAAGCAGGGCAAGTTCCTGGAGGTCAGCGACCGCGACGTAGCGGGCAAGTGGGCGGTGTTCTTCTTCTATCCGGCCGACTTCACCTTTGTCTGCCCGACCGAGCTGGAAGACCTGGCCGACAACTACGCCGAGTTCCAGAAGCTGGGCGTCGAGATCTACAGCGTCTCGACGGACACGCACTTCAGCCACAAGGCATGGCACGACACCTCGCCGGCGATCGGCAAGATCGACTTCACCATGCTGGGTGACCCGGCCGGCGTGATCACCAACAACTTCGGCGTGATGCGCGACGGTGCCGGCCTCGCCGATCGTGCGACCTTCGTGGTCGATCCGGAGGGCGTGATCCAGTTCGTCGAGATCACCTCGGAAGGCGTCGGCCGCAACGCCGTCGAGCTTCTGCGCAAGATCAAGGCCGCGCAGTATGTCGCAGCGCACCCGGGCGAAGTCTGCCCGGCGAAGTGGGAAGAGGGTGAAACCACGCTCGCCCCGTCGCTCGATCTGGTCGGCAAGATCTAAGCTGCCCAACGCCTTTGGGTAACCAGGCGGCCCGGGGTGAATCCGTTCGCCCCGGGCCGTTTTGTATCAAGTTTCCGGAGTTTCCCCATGCTCGACGCCAATCTGACGCAGCAGCTCAAGGCCTATCTGGTCAACATTCGCGAGCCGATCGAGCTCGTCGCTTCGCTCGGGACCGACGCAAAGTCGCGCGAGCTGGGTGAGCTGCTGAACGAAATCGCCGCACTTTCCGACAAGATCGCCGTCGTCGACGGTGACGATGCGCGCAAGCCCAGCTTCCAGATCCGCCGCACCGGCACCGACATCGGCGTCCGGTTCGCCGGCATTCCGATGGGCCATGAGTTCACCTCGCTGGTGCTGGCGCTGCTCCAGGTCGGTGGCCACCCGTCGAAGGCTGCGCAGGACCTGATCGAGCAGATCCAGAACCTGGACGGCGACTATGCCTTCGAGACCTATTTCTCGCTGTCGTGCCAGAACTGCCCGGACGTGGTGCAGGCGCTGAACCTGATGAGCGTGCTCAACCCGCGCATCAGCAACGTCTCGATCGACGGATCTCTGTTCAAGGACGAGGTAGAGGCCCGCAAGGTGATGGCGGTGCCGACCGTCTATCTGAACGGCGAAGTGTTCGGCCAGGGCCGCATGGAGCTGGAGCAGATCGTCGCCAAGATCGACAGCGGCGCCTCCGCGCGTGCGGCCGAGAAGATCAAGGCGAAGGACGCGTTCGACGTGCTGGTGGTCGGCGGTGGCCCGGCCGGTGCCGCGGCCGCGATCTATACGGCGCGCAAGGGCATCCGCACCGGCGTGCTGGCGGAGCGCTTCGGCGGCCAGGTCCTCGACACCATGGCGATCGAGAACTTCATCTCGGTGCCGCATACCGAAGGGCCCAAGCTCGCCGCGCACCTGGAGCAGCACGTCAAGGACTATGACGTCGACATCATGAACCTGCAGCGTGCCGACAAGCTGATCCCGGCAGCCCAGCCGGGCGGCCTGCACGAGGTGCGGCTGGAGAATGGCGCATCGCTGAAGGCGCGCACCGTGATCCTGTCGACCGGTGCCCGCTGGCGCCAGATGAACGTGCCGGGCGAGGATGCGTACAAGAACAAGGGCGTGGCCTATTGCCCGCACTGCGACGGCCCGCTGTTCAAGGGCAAGCGCGTGGCAGTGATCGGCGGCGGCAATTCCGGTGTCGAGGCGGCGATCGACCTGGCCGGGATCGTCGCGCATGTGACGCTGATCGAATATGACACGGACCTGCGCGCCGACGCGGTGCTGCAGCGCAAGCTCGCCAGCCTGCCGAACGTCCAGATCATCACCTCCGCGCTCACCACCGAGGTGACGGGCGACGGCGAGAAGGTCACCGGCCTCAAGTACAAGGACCGCAACCACGGTTCTGCGCACGAGATCGCACTGGAAGGCATCTTCGTGCAGATCGGCCTGGTGCCGAACACGGAGTGGCTGAAGGGCGCGGTGGGCCTGACCCAGCGCGGCGAGATCGAGATCGACGATCGCGGCGAAACCTCGCAGGCCGGGATCTTCGCGGCGGGCGACGCGACCACGGTGCCGTACAAGCAGATCGTGATTGCGATGGGCGAGGGGTCGAAGGCGGCGCTGTCCGCGTTCGATTACCTCATCCGGCTGAACCCGGCGGATCTCGCCGAGGCGGCGTAAGGGTTGAGCGGCGCGGCCGGTGGGTCGCGCCGCTTTTTCTTTTTTGCCCGTATTCCTACGCAGGCAGGGATCCAGGGCCAAGCAGAACAACCAGCGTCGGCGTTTGGAACCCCGGGCTCCTGCTTTCGCAGGAGCATTGTGGAGGCCCGGGCGTCAGTCCGTCTCCCGCGCCACGCCCTGTTCCAGATAGGCGGCGAGCGGTTCGATCATCTCCTTGGGGATTCGGCGCGCGATCACCGGCATCGTCGCCTGCGACTGGCGGGCGTCGACCTCGACTTCCTCGCCCTGCCAGTGGTGCAGGCGGCTGGCGACATATCCGGCCTTCTGGCCCTCGATCACCGGCGCGCGTCCCCCCGGCTTGTGGCAGGAACGGCAGGCCGGAAGCTCCTGCCCGGGAATCCCTTGCGAGACCAGGCGCGCGGCGGCGGTGGCTTGGACGGGAGATCGGGAGCGCAACCCCGGCATGGCGGCGAAATGGCGCGCCAGGGCCTGCATCTCGGCGTCCGACAGCGTGACCGCGACTTGCCGCATCACGGCGCTCTGGCGATCCCCGCTTGCATAGCCGCGCAGGGCCGCGAGCAGATAGCCGGGTTGCTGCCCGCCCAGCACCGGAACATCGTCGGCACCGCGCCCACGCCCATCGGTGCCGTGGCAGCCGGTGCAGGAGCGCAGCGTCGCATCGGAGACGCCGGCGACTGGCGCGGCAGGCGCTTCCTCCGTCAGCGACCGGTATTGCGCGGGCGTCATGTGCGGCAGTCGGCGGACGAAGGCGACCATGCGGCGGATCTCGTCCGGACGGTCCTTTGCGGCCCAGGCGGGCATGCCCGTGAACTTGACGCCGTGCTGGAGGATCCAGAACAGCTGGCGGTCGTCCCATTCGCGCGCGTTGATCGAGAGGTCGGGCGCATGGGGGGTGGCGGCCCGCATCACCGGCGACGGCGGCACGCCGGGCGCCCCGTGGCAGACGGCGCAGCTGTTCTTGAAGTGGCCCGCGGCGCTGACGAGCCCAAGGTCGTCGCGAGGTGCCTTTTCCGCAGCGAAGGCGGCGTGGGTGCGCACCGAATTGCGCATCGTCCAGTGAAGGAACCAGTCGGTGATCGCCCAATGCCCGCTGGAGGCGGCGACGTTGAACGCGCCGGACCAGGCGAAGAGCAGGCCCGCCGCCGCCAAGCCCAAGAGCGCCGCGAGCGCACGGCGCCAGGTGATGCGAAGGGTCATGCCCGTGCCTCCTGCCGGATCAGGCCGCCGAGCATGGCCAGCGCGCCCAGCAGATAGCTGGCGCCGCCGATCACCAGCATCACGACGCCGCCGAGCTGCTGGTCCTCGATCGGATCAAGGCCGGCAAAGCTGCCGTGCATCGCCATCATCGGGTAGAGCGGGCGGGGCGCCAGGCCGATCAGCGCGCCCAGCAGCGTCATGTGCATCGAAGTGAGCAGCAGCGCCCCGATGCCGCTGACGCGCCGATCGCCCCCGGCGCCGAGCACCGCGGCCCACAGCAGGATGCCGGCAGCCAGGAAGCTCAGCTGCTCCAGCACCAGCCACGCGAGCTGCGTGTCCGCGAGCGCCCGCATCGCGGGCAGGTGCCAGCCCCATACGACGGCCAGCTCGACCAGAGACATGGCGAGCGGATGCACCAGCCGCGGCGCGCGCAGGGCGAAGTCATAGCGCGTGCCGACCACGCCCCAGGCGAGCAGGGGCGCCGCGATGGCGACTGCGATCATGTGCCCGGCCATGTGCCCGACCATGCCGAGCCCGAGCGCCGACAACAGCCAGCCGAGCGCCAGCAGCGCGGCACCGGCGAGGAGGCTCCCGCGCTTCATCGGCAATCCTGGAGGAAGAGTACGGGCATGGCGGTGAACACCACGCCTGCAAAGCTCAGGCCGGACAGCAGCAGGGTCGCTTTGGCGAGGAAGCGGACGCGATCCACGTCGGTTCCCGATTCATGCGGCGGCGGGTCTCCGGGGATGCGGGACTGGATGTGGGCGAGGATGCCGGCCAGCGCGATCAGCACCAGTGCGAGGACGGTCCCGATCGCAAAGGCGGCGGGGGAGTCGGCGAAGCTGCCGAGCTTGGCGCAGCGCACCGCCGCCCAGAGATAGGAGAAGAGGAAGTGCGCCGCCCACAAGGTCGGCGGAATGATCAGCGTCCACAGCGTGACCCGCAGCGCCCGGACGCGATCGCGTAGACCCCGCTTCATGCGACCTCCGGAAACCAGCCGATCGTCAGGTAGGTGACGATCGCGGTGAGCGCGAGGAAGTGCTGGAAGACGGTGATGTTGCGCAGGTCCGCATCGTGCGTCGGCGTCATCCTGCCCGCCAGGCTGCGCGCCAGCGTGTAGACCTGCATGATCGCGCCGATGCCGTTATGGGCCGTGGTCCAGATGGCCAGCGTCCAGACGATGGCCGGGTAGACGTGGAGCGTGGGGTCGAGGCCGGTCGACCAGGGGCCGGCGAGCCCCGCTGCGAGCCCGCCGAGCGAGGCGAGGGGCGCCGCCACCAGCAACATGCGGGCGAGCGCAACCCGGCCGCGGGCATGGACCTCGCGTGCGGCGACGGTCGCAGCCCAGCTCGCCAGCGTCAGCCCCAGCGCCACCATCGGCCAGGCGATGCCGGGCCCGTCGAGGCCGGCGCCCGACGGCGGAAACGCGGGATGCACGGTCCAGTAGAAGTAATAGCCGAAGACCAGCCCCGAGAAGGCGGTCGCATCGGCCATCATGGTGATGAACATGGCCCACCAGCCGGAGGAGGAGGGCCCGGAGAGGTAGAGCGGCAGTTCCAGCCCATGGCCGATGGGCTTGCACGGTTTCTCCGGTATTTCCGCGGTGCCGGTCCACAGCCAGGCGAGCACCAGCGCCAGCGTCGCGAGACCCGAGAGCAGGGCCAGCCAGTAGAGATGGTAGGTGGTGAGGATGAACACACCGCCGAGCGCCACCGCGGTCAGCATCGGCTTCACGCTCGGGGTGCCGAGGCGGACGACCTGGAGCGGGCGCGCGTCGAGGACGGTGGTGACGATCGTCTCCCGACGCCCTTCCTCCGCATCGGGCAGGAAGTAGCGGCCTTCGTCCACGTTCCGCACGAAGCCGGGCTGGTCCCAGATGGGGTAGCGGCTCTCGATCAGCGGGATCGAGCGCGTGCCCCAGTTCTCGCTGTTGGGCAGCGTCAGCCATTCGAGCGTGCCGGCCTCCCAGGGGTTGCGCCGTGCCTTGGGCCGGGTGGGGGAGAGCGCCAGGTCGATCACGACCAACGCAACGCCCGCCGCGAACAGATAAGCCCCGGCCGTCGAGGCGAGGTTGAGGCCACCGATGCCGAGTTCGGCGGGATAGGTAAACACGCGCCGCGGCATGCCCATCAGCCCGGAGAAGTGCATCGGGAAAAAGGTGAGGTTGGCGCCGACGAACATGATCCAGAAGGCGGTGCGGCCCAGCCGGTCCGACAGCTTCTTCCCCGTCACCAGCGGCCAGTAATAATAGAGGCCGGCGAACAGCGGAAGGAGCGTGCCGCCGATCAGCACATAATGGAGGTGGGCGACCACGAAATAGGTGTCGTGCGCCTGCCAGTCGAACGGCACCACCGCCACCATCACGCCCGTGAGACCGCCGATCACGAAGATGGCGAGGCTGCCGGTGGCATAGAGAAGCGGCGTCGACCACACGACGCGGCCGGCCCATAGCGTCGCCAGGAAGCAGAAGATCTGAACGCCGGTCGGGATCACCACGGCCTGCGAGGCGGCCGAGAAGAAGGCGAGGCTGATCTTGGGCAGCCCGGTCGCGAACATGTGGTGCACCCACAGGCCGAAGCTGAGGAACGCGGTGCCCACCGCCGCCAGCACGATCCACGGATAGCCCAGCAGGTGCCGGCGCGCGAAGGTGGGCACCAGCATCGCGAACAGCGCGATCGAGGGCAGGAAGATGATGTAGACCTCCGGGTGGCCGAAGATCCAGAAGAGGTGCTGCCAAAGGAGCGGATCGCCGCCGCGCGCCGCATCGAAGAACGGCCAGTCGAGCAGCCGCTCCATCTCGAACAGGACGTCGCCCGCGATGAGCGGCGGAAAGGCGAACAGGATCATCACCGCCACGACCAGGATGTACCAGGCGTAGAGCGGCATCAGGTTGAGGCGCATGCCGGGCGGCCGGCATTTCAACACGCCGACGATCAGCTCGACGGCGGCGGCGACCGACGACACCTCGATGAACGACAGCCCGAGCATCCAGATGTCCGCGCCCAGGCCGGACAGGTCCTTGCGGGTGGTGAGCGGCGGGTACATGAACCAGCCGCCGTCGGGGGCCGCGTTGAAGAAGATCGAGCCGGCGACGAAGACGCCGCCGATCAGGAAGCTCCAGTAGCCGAACGCCGAAAGGCGCGGGAACGGCAGGTCGCGCGCGCCGAGCAGGCTGGGCAGCAGGATGATCGACACCGCTTCGAACATCGGCACGGCGAACAGGAACATCATCATCGACCCGTGCAGCGTGAACAGCTGGTTGAAGGTCGAGGCGGAGACCAGGTCGTTTTCAGGCGCCGCCAGCTGGGTGCGCATGATGAGCGCCAGCACGCCCGCGAACAGCATGAAGGCGAAGGCGGTGAGCACGTACCAGTTGCCGACGCGGTTGTTGTTGCAGTCGGTCCAGCGGAAGAACCAGCCCTTGGGCGCTTCCCATACGGCGCGCAGCCGTTCCTCCTGGGCGCGGCGGACCGCGGGGTCGTTCTGTGCGTCGGCGGTCATTGCAGGCCCTGCAGATAGGTGGCGATCTGCCGGGCGTCGTCGGGCGGCAGGTGGGGAAAGGCGGGCATGCGCGCGCCCGGCTTCGCATCGTCAGGCTTGCGGATGAAGCGGGCGATCGCCTCGGTCTCCATCGGCAGCGTGCCGGCAGCGACGCGCAGGCGGCTGCCGAAGTGGGTGAGATCGGGGCCGATCGTGCCGAGCGCGCCGGTGCCACGGACCGTGTGGCAGCCTGCGCAGCCATTCTCGGCGAACAGCGCCTGTCCCCGCGCAGGGGCGGGGGCGGCGGGCCTCCTCTGGAGGGCGAGCCAGCGGTCGAAGGCTGCCGGTTCCATCGCGACCACGTCGAGCGCCATGCGGGCGTGGGAGAGGCCGCAGAACTCGGTGCAGGCGCCGCGATAGCGACCGGGCACATCGGCGCGCACCACCAGTTCGTTGGTGCGGCCGGGGATCATGTCCATCTTGCCCGCGAGGCCGGGGATCCAGAAGCTGTGGATCACGTCGGACGCCTTCAGCTGGAAGGCCACGGTGCGGCCGACCGGGATGCGCACCTCGTTGGCGGCCGTGACGGGCGGAGTCCCTGCGGGCTGGTAGGCGACCCGCCACCAGAATTGCTCCCCCGTGACAGTGATGCGCAGGTCGGCACGGGAGACCGGCCGCGGGCGCATCATCGGCAGCGCGTAGAGGAGCAGCGCGAACAGGACCAGCGTCGGCACCAGCGCACCGAGCACCAGCACCAGGCGCATGCCGCCCTTGTGGCTCAATCGCCCTTCGGGTGCGCGCACCGCAGCCACCCAGAGGCCGGCGAGGGCCACCAGGATGACGACGGACCCGACCACCAGCACCAGCGTGAGGTGGCGGACCTGCTCGGCTTCGGCCCCGAACGGCGCCAGGGCGGACTGGTGGCGGTTGCAGCCGGCGATCAGCAGGGTGGCTGCCATCGCGCCAAAGATCCGCCGTGCGCGCCGCATGACACCCTTTTCACAGCGCCGCACGCGGCGCGCCCCGACCTTATACTTGTACACGACCGCAACGCCTGCGGACGCGCTTCGATCCGGCAGACACAAAACGTAAGGAACGGGTGGAGCGGCACCGCGGTGCCGCCCCGAAGGTCAGCGGGCCGCCTGCACCTGCGGCTGCTCGACCGGCACCACCGGCAGCCACACCGCCGTCGGCGCGCCGGCGTTGTGCTCAATCGTCACCGTCGCCTTCTGGAAGTCGGCGGGCTTGGCGAAGAAGATGTTGGGCACATACTTCTGCGGGTTACGATCGTAGAGCGGGAACAGCGTCGACTGGATCTGCACCATGATGCGGTGTCCCGGCTGGAACACGTGGTTTACGGTCGGCAGGCGGAAGCGATAGCGCTGTACCTTGTTCGCCGGGATCGGCGCCGGCTTCTCGAAGCTGTCGCGATAGCGGCCGCGGAAGATGTCGAGCGCGATCGGCAACTGGTATCCGCCCATCTTCGGGTCGGACGCGACCTCGTCCGGGTAGACGTCGATTACCTTGACCACGAAATCGCCGTCGGTGCCGGTGGTGCGGGCGAACAGGTCCGCGATCGGCGCACCGGACACGCGGGTCGGGGCGGTCAGCACCTCCGTCTGGTAGGTCAGCACGTCCGGCCGGCCGTCGACCGAGCGCTGGTCGCTTACCAGCCACTCCTTCCAGCGGGCGGAGTCGGCGAACGATACCGGCCGCGCGAGATAGGGCACCGGCTTGGCGGGATCGGAGACATAGCTGTCGCTGCCCCCGGCGGGCTTGCCGAACGACAGGCCGTAGTTGCCCTGCAGATACAGCGGCGTCAGCGGCCGTGCGCAGTCCTTTTCACAGGCGAGCGGCCAGGTGGCGAGCCGATCCCAGTGGTTCGCACCGGTGTTGTAGATCAGCACCGGCGGCGCCTCGTACGCCGGCGCATTGTCGCGCAGATAGCGGTTGAAGAAGGGCAGCAGCACGTCGCGGCGGAACTGGAGCGCGGTGTCGCCGTCCCACTTGAGCGGGCCGAGCGAGGAGCCGTCGTAGTTGACCTGGCTGTGCCGCCACGGGCCCATCACCAGGTGGTTGTTGCCGGCCTTGCCCACGGCCTTGAGCGCTTCCCAGCTCATGATCGCGCCGTACATGTCCTCCTGGTCCCATAGGCCCTGGATCCACAGCGTCGGCACGTTGGAGGGGTTGGCCGCGACCATCTTGTCGAGCGCCTGGCCCTGCCACTCCGCATCATAGGCGGGGTGCTCCGACATGCGGCGCCAGAAGGGGAGCTGGTCGAAGCCGGACTGCTTGGCCCAGGCGCCGGCCGAGCCGATGCGGCGGAACGTCTCGTAATCGTCGAGTCCGGTCGAGGCGGGCTGCTTGCCCGCGCCCTTGAAGCCGCTCTGCGAGCCGATCCAGCCGATGTTCGCCTGGCGGAAGGCGCCATAGTGGAACCAGTCGTCGCCCATCCAGCCGTCGATCATCGGGCTCTGCGGGGCGGCGACCTTGAGCGCGGGGTGCGGCCCGAGCAGCGCCATCACCACCGTGAAGCCTTCGTAGGAGGAGCCGAGCATGCCGACGCGGCCGTTGGATTCGGGCAGGTTCGCCTTGTTCACCAGCCAGTCGATCGTGTCGTAGGCGTCGGTGACGTGGTCGACCTTGGTGCGGTTGAGCGGGCCTATCACCGGGCGGGTCACGACATAGTGGCCTTCGGAGCCGAACTTGCCGCGAATGTCCTGGAACACGCGGATATAGCCGTCGTTCACGAACACTTCGTCGCCCTGCGGCAGCGCCGACAGCATCCGGGGGCTGTCGGTGCGCGAGGCGCGGCCCGAGGCGTTGTAGGGCGTGCGGGTCAGCAGGATCGGCGCGTTGGTCGCCCCCTTGGGCACGATGATAACGGTGTGCAGCTTCGTCCCGTCGCGCATCGGCACCATGATCTCGCGACGATCATAGTCGTAGGCGGTAGTCGGCATGGTGAAGTTGGCGGGGATGTCGCCGGTGCTGGCCTCTGCCCGGGTGTCGACGTCCTTGGGGGCGGGCGGCGCCACCTGCGCGGTGAGGGCGGCGAACAACATCGGGGCGGCAAGCAGGGCAGGGCGCAGGCGCATCGGCATATCCTTGGGTGCGGCGCCCGAGGATCTGGGGGCGCTGGCCGCATTGTTGCGGCGCGGGGCGGCGGAGTAAAGTGGGTTGGCGTCGCTTGTTCCTGCCGTGCTCCTGCGCAGGCAGGAGCTCAGGGTTCCGAGCGCTACGGGACGTTGTGCTGCTTGGCCCGAGGCTCCTGCCTGCGCGGGAGCACGGGTGTGGTTAGGCCTGCAGGCGCTCCGCGTGCCAGGCGATGTGGTCGGGCAGGAAGGTCGAGATGAAGTAATAGCTGTGGTCGTAGCCCGGCTGCATGCGGAGGGTGAGCGGGATGCCGGCGGCGGCGCAGGCTTCGCGCAGCAGCTCCGGCTTGAGCTGGTCCAGGAACCCGTCGGCGTCGCCCTGGTCGACAAGCAGTTCGGACAGGCGCGCGCCGTCGGCGATGAGGGCGCAGGCATCGTGCACGCGCCACGCGGCCAGATTGGTGCCGAGATAGCCGGTCAGCGCCTTTTCACCCCACGAACACCGCATCGCCGAGGCGATCGGCGCAAAGGCGGAGACGCTGCGGAAGCGGTCGGGATTGCGTAAGCCGATCGTGAGCGCTCCATGCCCGCCCATCGAGTGGCCGGTGATCGATTGGCGCGTCATGTCCGCCATCGGGAACTCGGCCGCGATCAGCGCCGGCAGCTCGTCCTCGACATAGGTTCGCATGCGGAAGTTCGCCGACCACGGCGCCTGCGTGGCGTCGAGGTAGAAGCCGGCGCCCTGGCCGAAATCATAGCCTTCCGCATCCGGCACGCCGTCGCCGCGGGGCGAGGTGTCGGGCGCGATGAAGATCACGCGGTGCTCGGCACAGGCGGCGCGATACTCGCCCTTCTCCGTCACATTGGCGTGGGTGCAGGTGAGGCCGGAGAGATACCAAAGCACGGGCAGCCGCTCGCCCGGATCGTGCGCGGGTACATAGACCGAAAAGGTCATCGGGGTGCCCGTTGCCGAAGAGGCGTGGCGGTACACGCCCTGGGTGCCGCCATGTGCCTTGCTGGTGGAGACGGTCTCAAGTGTCATGGAGCGCCTTTCGATCACGCGATGCGGTGCGCGGCGCAGAGCTTGTTGCCGGCCGGGTCGCGCAGATAGGCGAGGTACAGCCTCCGGCCGCCGGTGGCGTTGCGGATGCCCGGCGGGTTCTCGATGGCCGTGCCGCCGTTCGCCAGCCCCGCGGCGTGCCAGGCATCGGCGGCTTCGGGCGAGGCGGCGGCAAAGCCGATCGTGCCGCCATTGGCATAGGTCGCGGGTTCGCCGTCGATCGGCCGTGTCACCAGAAAGCGGCCGCCGGCATGCGCGTAGACGACGCGGCCCCATTCATCGACCACGCCCGTCGGGATGCCGAGCGCGCCAAGCGCGGCGTCGTAGAACGCCTTGGACGCCGCGACGTCGTCGGCGCCCACCATGACGTGGCTGAACATCAGTAGACCACGACGCTGCGGATGCTCTCGCCTGCGTGCATCAGGTCGAAGCCCTTGTTGATCTCTTCCAGAGACAGGACGTGGGTGATCATCGGGTCGATCGCGATCTTGCCGTCCATGTACCAGTCGACGATCTTGGGCACGTCGGTGCGGCCCTTGGCGCCGCCGAAGGCGGTGCCGCGCCAGTTGCGGCCGGTGACCAGCTGGAAGGGGCGGGTGCTGATTTCCTTACCCGCCTCGGCCACGCCGATGATGATCGAGGTGCCCCAGCCGCGGTGGCATGCCTCCAGCGCGGTGCGCATCACTTCGGTATTGCCAGTGCAATCGAAGGTGTAGTCGGCGCCACCGTCGGTGAGCGCCAGGATCTCGTTGATGACGGTCTGGCGATCCTTGCCGCGGCCGTCGATGAAGTCGGTCATGCCGAACTGGCGGCCCCAGCTCTCGCGGTCCGGGTTGATGTCGACGCCGATGATCCGGTTGGCGCCGGCGAGCTTCGCGCCCTGCAGCACGTTGAGGCCGATGCCGCCCAGCCCGAACACGACGATGTTGTCGCCGACCTGCACCTTGGCGGTGTTGACCACCGCGCCGACGCCGGTGGTGACGCCGCAGCCGATGTAGCAGCTGGTCTGGAAGGGCGCGTCCTCGCGGATCTTGGCGACGGCGATCTCGGGCAGCACGGTGAAGTTCGAGAAGGTCGAGCAGCCCATGTAGTGAAAGATCGGCTGGCCCTTGTAGGAGAAGCGGGTGGTGCCGTCCGGCATCAGCCCCTTGCCCTGGGTGGCGCGGATCGCCGTGCACAGATTGGTCTTGCCCGACAGGCACGACTTACACTGGCGGCATTCGGGCGTGTAGAGCGGGATGACATGGTCGCCCGGCTTCACGCTGGTGACGCCTGCGCCCACCTCGCGCACAATGCCGGCGCCTTCATGGCCCAGCACAGACGGGAAGATCCCCTCGGAGTCCAGGCCGTCGAGCGTATAGGCATCGGTGTGGCAGATGCCGGTGGCCATGATCTCGACCAGCACCTCGCCCGGCTTCGGGCCTTCGAGATCGAGTTCGACGATCTCCAGCGGCTTCTTCGCTTCGAAAGCGACGGCGGCGCGTGTCTTCATGGGGGTACTCGCGATGCAGAGGCGGGGGATTTCCCTGCGATAGCGAAACCGAGCGACGGCGCAAAGGGCGGGACTGCTGCGCATCGGGGTCGGCGACCCTATCTATGGGGCACGCGGCCCTAGCTGGCGCGTTGGGAGCGACATGGAAACGGTACGCCAGACGATTGCGAAGCAGGTGCGGGCGCTGACCGGCGCGGGGGACGGGGCGATCGACCTCAGCCGCCCGCCGGGCGACGACGGGCTGTTCGGCCCTGCTTCGGTGTGCTGGCGCGTCCACGGCGACTTCACCTCGATGATGATCGGCGGGACGGCGGCGCTGATGCTGCAGATGCTCCACCCGCTGGCGCTCGCCGGTGTGTGGGACCATTCCAACTTCCAGCGCGACATGCTGGGGCGGCTGAAGCGCACGGCGCAGTTCATCGCCGGCACCACCTATGGCGCGACCGGAGAGGCGGAGCGGCTGATCGGCCGGGTGCGGGCGATCCACGACCGGGTGCACGGGACGCTGCCGGACGGCACGCCCTATGACGCCAACGACCCGGCGCTGCTGACCTGGATCCATGTGGTGGAGGTGCGGATGTTCCTGTCCGGCTATCTCCGCTATCGCAATCCCGCGCTGACCGCGGCCGAGCAGGACCGTTATTTCGCGGAATATGCCGAGGTCGCGCGGCGGCTGGGCGCTACGGACGTGCCGACCAGCCGGCGCGAGATCGACCGCTATCTGATGGATGTGCGGCCGCAGCTGCGTTTCGACGATCGTACGCGCACCGTGCTGCACGCGCTGCTGTCGCAGCCGGCGCCGAACCTGGCGATGCGGCCGTTCGGGGACCTGACGATGCGCGCCGCGATCGACCTGTTGCCCCCCTGGGCGCGCACGATGCTCCGTCTGCGCGAACTGCCGGGCGAGGCGCCGCTGGTTCGCGCCGGCGCGCGCGGGGTAGGGCGCGTGCTGCGCTGGGCGCTCAACGGCCGCAATGCGGAGGCGCAGGCGCGGCGGGCGTGAGGGGTGAACTGACCCGCCGCTAGTTTTTTCGTCAAAGCCGCGTGCGCTGCGCGAATGGATGCTGACTTCCGTCAGCATGCCGGGTGGGGGGGAGGATCCGGCGCCATTCCGCGGCGACCATGGGTTCCCGGCGCAGGCAGGGATCCAGGGCCAAGCAGAGCTACGGCCGCTGGCGCCTGGAACCCTGGGCTCCTGCCTGCGCAGGAGCATGGCGGGGCTTACGGCAGCGCCGCGCAAAGTTCGTCCACCCACGGCTTTGCGACCCCGTCCGAAGGCGCGCGCCAATCGCCGCGGGGGCTGAGCGCACCGCCGCCGGAAACCTTGGGGCCGTTGGGGATCGCCGAGCGCTTGAACTGGCTGGTCTGGAAGAAGCGCCACAGGAAGGATTCGAGCCAGCGGGCGATCGTCTCCAGGTCGTAGGCGTTGCGCTTGGCGTCGGGGAAGTCGATCGGCCAGGCGCCGCCTTCGCTGTCCTTCCAGGCGTGCCAGGCGAGGAATGCGACCTTGGACGGCGCCAGCCCTTGCCGGACGATGTGGTGCAGGAAGAAGTCGTGCAGCTCGTACGGCCCGACCTTGCTCTCGGTGCTTTGCAGCTGGCCGTCGTCGCCGGCGGGCACCAGCTCGGGCGAGATTTCCGTCGCGAGGATGGCGTCGAGCACGGTGTTGGTGGACGCGTCGAACTGGTCCGTCTGGATGGCCCAGCGGATGAGGTACTGGATCAGCGTCTTGGGCACGCCGGCGTTGACGGCATAGTGGCTCATCTGGTCGCCGACGCCATAGGTGCACCAGCCGAGCGCCAGCTCCGACAGGTCGCCGGTGCCGAGCACGAAGCCCTCGCGCTGATTGGCGAGGCGGAACAGATAGTCGGTGCGAAGCCCCGCCTGCACATTTTCGAACGCGATGTCATAGACCGGCTCGCCGCGCCCGAAGGGGTGGTCCATGTCGGCGAGCATCTGGCGCGCGGCCGGGCGGATGTCGATCTCGTCCCCGGTGATGCCGAGCGCGTTCATCAGCGTCCAGGCATTGGCCTTGGTCCCCTCACTGGTCGCGAAGCCGGGCATGGTGAAGCCGAGGATGTCGGATCGCGGACGATCGAGCCGGTCGAACGCCTTGGCCGCGACGATCAGCGCATGGGTGGAGTCGAGCCCGCCCGACACGCCGATCACCAGCCGCTTGGCACCGGTCGCGACGATGCGCTTGCGCAGCGCCTCCACCTGGATGTTGAACGCCTCGTAGCAGTCCTCGTCCAGCGACACGGGATTGCTGGGCACGAACGGAAAGCGGTGGACCTGGCGCTTGAGCCCGACGTCGGCGAAGTCCGGCTGGTGCGCGAAGCCGATGCGGCGGAAGCGGGTTTCCGGGTGGCCCGACGCGGCGGCGGCGTCGTTGAACGTGCCCATGCGCATCCGCTCCAGCCGGATGCGGCCGGCGTCGACGTCGGCATAGATGGTCGCGTCCGCACTGGCGAAGCGGTGCGAGGCGGCGAGCTGCTCGCCCAGTTCATAGACCAGCCCCTGGCCGTCCCACGACAGGTCGGTCGTGCTCTCGCCTGGACCGGCGGCGGAGTAGACATAGGCGCCGACCGCGCGTGCGGACTGGGCGGCGCACAGCATCTCGCGATCGCGCGCCTTGCCGACGACGATGTTGGAGGCGGAGAGATTGCACAGGATCAGCGCACCCGCGAGCGCGCCCGCGGTCGAGGGCGGGGTGGGCGCCCAGAAATCCTCGCAGATCTCGGCATGGAAGACGAAGTCGGGCAGGTCCTCGGCCGCGAAAATTAGGTCGGTGCCGAACGGCGCGCGCTGGCCGGCGACGTCGATCTCCAGCCCGGTGAGGCCCGCTCCTTCGGCGAACCAGCGCTTCTCGTAATATTCGCGGTAGTTGGGAAGGAAGCTCTTGGGGACGACGCCCAGGATGCGACCGCGCGAAACGGCAACCGCGCAGTTGTAGAGCCGGCCGTTGCGGCGCAGCGCTGCTCCCAGCAGCAGGACCGGGCGCAGATCGGTGCTGGCCTCCACCACCTGCGCGAGCGCCGCCTCGGCCGCATCGCACAGCGCGTCCTGCAGGTGCAGGTCGTCAATGGCATAGGAGGAGAGATTGAGCTCCGGGAAGACCAGCAGGTCCGCCGCGGCCTCGTGACCTTGCCGGGCGAGGGCGATCGTCGCCTCGGCATTGGCGGCCGGGTCTCCGGCAGTGGCGAGCGGGGTGCAGGCACCGACGCGGATGAGGCCGTGCCGGTGGATCGAATAGAAGCGGTGTTGCGTCATCATGCGAAGCGTAACGCGCGAGACGGCGAGAAGCTACGTCACCCGTTTTCGCGCGTTGCGGCTTCGCCTCGGATCACGCCTTGCCGGCGTAGATCATCCGGCCTTCGCCCAGCATCGCGAACACCTGCGGCAGGTCCTGCTCGCCGACCGCGAAGCAACCCTGGCTGCGGCCGAGCATGCCGTGGGTCTTGAGCATGTCGGGGTTGGCGTACCAGGCGCCGTGGATCACGATCGCGCGATCCCGGGCGTTGTCGTTGGTCGAATCGAGGCCGATCACGCGCTGCGACCGGCCGTGCTTGCCGACGTAGTAATCGGCGGTGACGAAGGCGCCCTCGCAGGTCGCGTTCGAGTTCGGCTGGTTGGAGAAGCGCTGGAGCCGGCCCGAATGCGCCGGATCGGAGCCGCTGCCGTGGGAGACGAGCAGGCGCGTGACGTTCCCGTCCTCCAGGTCGATGAACTGGAAGCGGTGCTCGCTGGACGGCGCGTCGAAATCGGCGATGGCGATGCGGTCACGGCGGCGGATGGTGTCGCCATGTGCGTCGAGCGCCGCAATCGCGCGGTCGAACAATTCAGGCTGCACGCCGCGGGGCGCGGAGACGCTGGCGGCCTTCGGCTCGGCAAAGATGCGCTGGCGGACCGGGGTCGGCACGGCGCGCGGCGCGGGGCGATCGGTGCCACCCAGCGTGCTGCGCGTCACGGCAAAGGCGCCGAGTGCGGCGATCGAACCCAGCATTGCGCGGCGCGAGCGAACGGTGTCGTCAAACTGCATCCTGCCTCCAAGAGAAGATGGTGAGGACAGCGGCCCATCGGGGCCGTCGTGCGCTCTCAAGTATCTAATCTGGGGCCATTTTCTGCAAGTTCAACCGCCCCGGGGATTGCCCGGGCCGTCGCGTTCCGAAGCCCTTGCGGCTCAGTCGACCGGGGCCAGAACGCGCGCGATCGTCGCCTTCAGCTGGTCGCCGGTGAAGGGCTTGGTGAGGACCGGGAGCGGAACGCTGCCGTCCTCCACATCGGCGAATCCCGTCACGAGGATCGCGGGCAGGCCAGGTCGCCGCTCGCTCGCCACCCGGTAGAGATCGAGCCCGGAGATGTCCGGCATGGCATAGTCCGTGACGAGCAGATCGATCGCGGTGTCGCTCTCGAGCGCGTGCAGCGCCGCCTGGGCGCCGTCCGCCTCGATCACCTGGTGCCCGGCACCCGTCAGATGCGCGACGAGCACGGCGCGGACTTCGGCGTCGTCCTCCACCGCCAGCACCCGCAGCGAAGGGGTGTCCGCCGTCTGGGCGGCGACGGCGGCCGCAGCCTCCACCGGCTCCAGGCGCGGGAACCACAGGGTCACCGTCGTGCCTTCGCCGACGCGGCTGTCGATCGTGACGGTGCCGCCGGACGCTTCCGCCATGGCGCGGACCATCGGCAGGCCAAGGCCCGTGCCCTCGCCATGCGGCTTGGTGGTGAAGAAGGGTTCGAACACGCGGTCGCGCAGATGCTCGGGGATACCGGCACCATTGTCGCGCACCGCGATGCGGATGCAGTCGCCTGCATGCGCCAGTTCCGGCGGCGCGGGGGCGCGGGCGCTGGAGATGACGATCTCCCCGCCGTTGGGCATCGCGTCGCGCGCGTTGATGCACAGGTTGACGACCGCGAGCTCGAACTGACCCGGATCGGCGTGGATCGCACCGTCCCCCTGGAGATCGAGCGCCAGGGAGACGCGACCGGCCATGGTGCGGGCGACAAGCTCCTCCAGGTCGCGGATCGCCGCGTCCGGGCGGAAGGTCTCGGCGGCGAGGTCGCGCTGGCGGCTGAAGCTCAGCAGGCGCCGGGTGATCGCCGAGCCGCGTCCGGCAGCCGAGCGCGCGTTGGCGAGGAAGCGGGTGAGCCGATCCGGCTTGTCCAGCGAGCGTTCGGCGAGTTCGAGGTTACCAAGGATGGCAGCGAGCAGGTTGTTGAAGTCATGCGCGATGCCGCCTGCCAGCGTTCCGAGCGCCTGGAGCTTCTCGGCCTGGTGGAGGCGGCGGGCGGCGAGGCGACGGTCCGTCTCGTCCGATTCGATCTTGAGCAGGTGGCGGTCGCTGTCGCTCGCACCGAAGGGGATCCGGCGGACGCGGGTCCAGCGCTCGTCCTCATCCTCGCCGCCGCTCTGCAGATCCTCCTCCGAGTAGCTGCCGCTGGCGAGCGCCGCCTCATCCTTGTCGCGCGCATCGCCCGCCGTCGCGTTCTCGGCACGGTCGTGGTTGCCGCGGATCAGGCGATGGTGCCGGTCGAGCACGGAGATCTGGTCGGCCGACGCCTGCATCAGGCCCAGGAAGGCGGATTGTTCGAAGCGGAGCGCAGCGCGCAGCTGCTGCCGCTCGGCGGCGGCGGCGACCATCGCCCGCAGCGCCTCCGGCTCCCACGGCTTGGCGGCATAGCCGCTGATCGCGCCTTCGTTGACGGCGGACACGACCGCCGACAGGTCTGCATAGCCGGTGAGCAGGATCGCGTCGGCGTCGGTGTAGGGGCGCGCGCGGGCGAGGAACACGTTGCCCGGCATCTCCGGCATTCGCTGGTCGGAGATGATCACCGCCAGGTCCGGGTTGGCCTTCACGATCTCGAGCGCCGCCACGGGAGAGGTGGAGGACAGCAGCCGGTAGCGGTCCTCCAGCAGGTCCTCCAGCGCGACGAGGATCTCCTGCTCGTCGTCGACGACCAGAACCTTGGGCAATTCGGAATCGTTGAAATCGGTCATTGTCGATGCAGGGGTACCGCCAAGAGGAAGCGGGCGCCACCTTCGTCGCCCGAATCGATCGTGATCTCGCCACCGTGCGACCGCACGACGCCATAGGCGATCGCGAGGCCCAGGCCCGTGCCGGAGCCCACGTCCTTGGTGGTGAAGAAGGGTTCGAACACCCGCTCCCGGACCTCCGGCGGGATGCCGGGTCCGTTGTCGGTGATCGCGATGAAGAAGCGGTCGTGGTTCGTCGAGGTCTCGATGACGATCCGGCCGCTGGCGGGGTCGACTGCGTCGACCGCGTTCGAGATGATGTTCATCACCACCTGGTTGACCAGCGCGGGCGAGCTTTCGAGCGTGCGGACGGGGCCGTAGCGCCGCTCGATCATGACGGTGGCGGGAATCTTCGGCTGGAGCAGCGTCAGCACCGAATCGATCGCCTCCGGGATGTCGACCAGTGACCATTCGCCGTCGTCGAGGCGCGAGAAGCGGCGAAGCTTCACCACCAGATCCTGGATGCGCACCAGCCCGGTGCGGATCGAACCCAGGCGTTCCGCGGCCTTGGAGAGCCGCTTCGCGCGGGCGTCGCCCTCGGCCGTCGCCGCGTCCTGCACCGCGCGCTCCACGGTGGAGTGGTGGGCGAGGATGAAGGCGAGCGGGTTGTTGATCTCGTGCGCGATGCCCGCGACCAGCTCGCCCAGCGACGCCATCTTCGCGGACTGGACCAGCTGTGCCTGGGTCTCGCGCAGCTGGGCGTTCGCGGCCTCCAAATCGCGGTTGGCGGCAGCGAGGGCATCGCTCGCCTCCGCCTGCGCGCGTGCATGGGCGAGCGCCAGCTCGCGCTCCCGCTCGCGGGCGGCGCCTGCCGCCTCGTCGTCGCGGGCAAGCTTGCGGCGGAGGATCGAGCGCACCCGCACGAGGAGCATGTCGCGCTCGTCCCGGCTGGGAAGCACGTCGTCGGCACCCGCGCCGAGCCCGGCAAGCGTCTGTGCGGGATCCGCGATCTCGGCGAGGGCGGCGATCTCGAACCCGGCGTTGTCCGCCTGTCGCTGCCGGTCCAGCGCGCGGACCCAAGCGAACGGGTCTTCGCCGTCGGGCGCGGAGCCGACGAGGACGCCGTCGAACTCCTCCTCCGCGACCGCGGCGAGCATCGCCTGCTCGTCTCCCGCGACACTGACCGCATGGCCGTCGCCGGTCAGCAGCCCGCGCAGCCAGTCGCGGTAGATCGGGTCCGCCACCGCCACCAGCAGCCGTGCCTGGCGAAAGCCGCCTGCCGCGCTGTGGCCGGGGATGGCGCGCCGCTGGCGGAGCAGCGAGCGCATGCGCGACACCAGCAGCTGCGGCCCGCTCGCCTTGGGCACATAAGCGTTGGCGCCGCTGTCGAGCCCCTGGCGCTCCACCTCGCTCGCCTCGTCGCTGGTGAGCATGATGATCGGCAGCGTGCGGGTGTGGCCCGTCTGGCGCAGGATCCGCACCAGCTCGTCACCGTTCATGCCGGGCAGGCGGTAGTCGACCACGAGAAGGTCGGGCAGCGCCTCGTTGAGGCTGACCAGCGCGTCCTCCGCCGTACGGGTTCGGTCGACGGTGAAGCCGAAGCCCTCCAGCGTTCGCCGGAAGACCAGCGCCTGGGTATCCGAATCCTCGACCAGCAACAGGTGCGGCGACGCGTCTTCGCTCACTGCACGACCTCGCGCGCCAGGATCCGCTTCACATGGGGGCCGATCAGATCGAGCGGCAACGCCAGCGCGCCCTGGCGCACCGCGGCGGCCGGCATGCCGTTCACCACTGCCGTGCTCTCATGCTCCGCGATCGCGGCACCACCTGCGTCGACCAGCTGGCGGACGCCCGCAGCCCCGTCCTCTCCCATGCCGGTCAGGACGACGGCGAGCGCGGCACCATCGAGCGCAGCCGCGGCGCTGGTAAACAACACGGTCGCGGCCGGCCGCTGGCCGCCGACGGGCGGCGCCTCCGACAGCCCCAGCTTGCCCGAAGGCATCAGGGTCAGGTGCCGGTCGCCAGGCGCCACATAGATGGTGCCCGGCTGGGGCAGGACGGCGGCGCGGGCGAGTTCGACCCGCTGCGGCACGACGCTGTCCAGCCAGTTGGCGAACCCGTCCATGAAGGCGCCGCCCATGTGCTGGACCAGCAGCACCGGCAGCGACAGGTCGGCGGGAAGGCTGTTGAACAGCTTGGCCAGCGCCTGAGGGCCGCCGGTGGAGGCGGCGCACAACAGCATTCGCGGCGCGATGCGCGGCCGCCCGGCGGTCGGCGTGCCGGCAAGCGGCGTGCGCATGCGTCGGCGGACCACGGCCACCTGGCTCATGATGACGAGCTGGGTGCGGATTTCGGCGGCGATGGTGCGATATTCGGGATCGGCGACCCCGACCGGCTTCTCCACGGCGGCAAGCGCGCCGGCACGCAGCGCATCCATCGTCGGGTTGAGCTGCGTGCGATCGAAGCTGGCGGAGATGACGACGATGGGCGTCGGCTGGTCGGCCATGATCTGGCGCGTCGCCTCCAGCCCGTCCATGCCGGGGAGGCGGATGTCCATCGAGATCACGTCGGGGCGGATCGCCGCCAGTTGCGCCAGCGCCTCTTCGGCGCTCGCGACGGCGGCCACCACTTCAAGCCGGGGGTCGCCTGCGATGATGTGCGTGAGCAGGGTGCGAACGACGAGCGAGTCCTCGACGATCATGACGCGGATCGGGCGCGTTGCCATGGGTCAGACCAGCTGCTGCACGACGGAGATCAGCGTCCCCTGGTCGAACTCCTGCTTCGTCACATAGGCATTCGCACCCAGCTGGAGTCCACGCTCGATATCGTCCGGGCTGTTGCGCGATGTCATCATGACGACGGGAAGCGCTTGCAGGGCCGGATCGTTCCGTATTGCCGTCAGCAATCCGAAACCGTCCATGCGCGGCATCTCCACGTCTGCCACCACCAGGTCGATCGGCTCGATCCCGGCGCGCAACTGCTCCAGCCCGGCGAGGCCGTCGACCGCGATCAGGACGCGGTAACCCTGCGCTTCCAGGATGCTCTTTTCGAGGGTGCGGGTGGTGATCGAATCGTCGACGACGAGCACCGTGCGCTGCACCGGCCGGGTCGCAGGCGCGATGCGCGGACGGCGGCGGGGGCCGGATGAGTCCGCGGCGAGCAGCGTCTCGGGCTCCAGCACGAGCGCGATGCCATCCTCCAGCAGCACCGTTCCCCAGATCAGCGGCAGGTCGGCCGCAACCGCGGTCGGATCGCCCACCACCAGCGAGCGGACGTCGTCGAGCGCGTCGACCAGCAGCACGCGCCGCTGGTCGGAGCCCTCGATCACTACTGCAGGCCGAGCGCCGTCGGGCGCTTCGGAAGCCGGCAGGCCGAGGAGGTCGGCCAGTTCGGCCACCGGCACCGCCTCGTCCTCCAGCATCAGCACCGCACCGCCCTCGGTACGATCGAACGCGTCGGGGGTGAGGCGTAGCACGCGATCGACGCTGGCCGCGGGGAGGGCATGCCGCGCGCCGCCGGCTTCCACCAGCAACAGCGCCTGGCGGGCGAGGGCGAGCGGCACCGACAGGCGAATCTCGGTGCCCGTCGGGCGGCCGGGCAGGATGCGGACGCGGCCGTGCAACCGACGCACCGTCTCCGCCACCACGGAGAGGCCGATGCCACGGCCCGAAACCTCGTCCACCGTGCTGCTGGTGGAGAAGCCCTGCTCGAACAGCAGCGCGTAGAGGGCGCGGCGGGATGGGGTAGGCGCGCCGGCGGCGATCAGCCCCGCCTCCCGCGCGCGCCCCTCGATCGCCTTGGGATCGAGCCCGGCGCCGTCGTCGCGGATGACGATGTTGAGGCGACCGCGGTCGGTGGTCGGGAGGACGCTGATCGTGCCACCCTCCGGCTTGCCCGCCCGGGCGCGCACCGCCGGCGGTTCGATCCCGTGGCTGATCGCATTGCGCAGCAGGTGGAGCAACGGCTCGCGCAGCGCCTGGAGCACGCGGCGATCCGCCTCCGCCTCGATCGGCTCCATGGTGAGCTCGGCGAACTTGCCCTGGCTGGCGGCAAGGTCGCGGACCATGCGCTCATGACCTTCGAACAGGGTGGCGACCGGCAGCAGCAGGATGCGTTCGGCGTCCCGCTCGATGTTCGCGGCGGCGCGATCGAGCGCCCAGCGCTGGCGTCCGACCTCGCGGCGCAGCCGTTCCGTGCTGCCGACCAGACGGGCGATGCGGCGGGCAAGCTCGCTGTCCTGGGTGGCAGGCATGTCCGCCAGCTCGGCCCCGAGCACCTCGACCATCTCCATGATCCGATCCTGCTCGGAGATGTGGTTCGCGAGATCGTGGACCGAACGCGCGAGCCGCTCGACGTGGCGGCCGGCGACATGCACGCGGCCCGCCCCCGTCGAGGATGCCGGGGCGGCCACCTCCGGCGCGTCCTCTTGCTTGGTGTCGCTGCGGGCGCCGTCCTCGATCGCGTCGGCCAGCGTGCGCAATTCGGCGAGGGTGGTGGCGTCGAGCGTGCGTTCCCCGCGCTCGGCGGCGAGCAGGATGGTCTCGGCGGCATGAGCGGCCGCTTCGGTCGCCGGCAGGTCGACGGCGCGCGCAGCCCCCTTCAGGCTGTGGGTGCGGCGGCTGAACTCGCGCAGGTCAACCGGCCGGCCGGCGGCGGCATCCGCAAGAGCCTGGCGGATGCCGGCCATGTGCTCGGCAAGCTCGGCGGCGAAGGCCGCGAGCAGTTCTGCGCGGAGTTCGTCCACCCGCCCGTCCTCAGACGCGATAGCGTTCGGTCAGGCCCACCAGCGTTCGCGACAGCTGGGTGAGGTCGCCCGCCGCCTGGTCGAGCTGGCGGGTGCTGGCCGCGGTCTGCTGGCTCGCCTGGCGGATGTTCTGCAGCGCGATCGTCACCTGCTCGATGCCGATCTGCTGCTGGTTGGTGGAGGCGACGATCTGCTGGAAGGTGTGGACATTCTCCTGCACCCGCGTGGCGAGCTCGTTGATCGCCGACTGGCTGGCGTCGGTGCGCTCCTTGCCCGACGCGACGCGCTTCACCGCTTCCTCCGTCAGCATGACCGAGGCGTTGATGCCGCGCTGGATGTCGCCCAGGATCGAGCGGACGTTGCGGGTCGCGGACTTGGCCTGATCGGCCAGCGTCTTCATCTCGGCCGCGACGATCGCGAAGCTGCGGCCCTGCTCGCCGGCCGCCGCCGCCTCGATCGAGGCGTTGAGGGCGAGGAGGTGCGAGCGTTCCGACACGTCGTTCACGGTTGCGATGATGTCGCCGATGGTCTGCGTCTTTTCCGACAGGGCGACGATGTTGCCGGCGACCGCCTCCGCCTGCTCGCGGATCGCGTCCATCGCACGGGCGGTGTCGTGGACCGCGGTGCGGCCGGTGTCGCTGGTCTGGGCGGTCGCCTGGGCGGCGGCGATGACTTCCTGCGCGCGCAGCGTGATCTGGGCGCCCGAGTGGGTGATCTCGTCCACCGTGGCCGCGGTCTCCTGCACGGCGGCGAGCTGTTCCTCGACCGACGCGGCCTGCTCCTGGGTCGAGGCACGGATCTCCGTCGCGGCCGCGTTCAGGTCCTCGGTCGCGGCCCGGCTCTGGCGCGCGATCTCGCGCAGGCCGACCACCATGGTGTTCAGGGTCACGCCCAGCTGCCCGAGTTCGTCGGCACCCGTGATCCGCGTCTCGCCCGACAGGTCGCCTTCGCCAATGCGGCCGGCGAAGCTCATGAAATCGTTCAGCGGGCCGGTGATCGAACGGCGGATCGTGAAGGCCACCACGACGCTGATCGCGATCGCGATCAGCAGCCCGATCAGGATCGACGTGCGCGTGCTTTCGTAGACATCCTGGGTTGCGCGTCGTCCGACCTCGATCGTGTTGCTGACGATCGTGCGGACCTGGGCGAGGCTCTGCGCGAGTGCGGCATGGTGACGGTCGATCTCCTCGCCGGCTTCGACCGCGCCGTCGATATTGCCGCTTTCCAGCATCTCCAGCTGGCGCGCGCTTGCCGGGCGCAGGCGGTCGAACGATGCCTGCACGGCCTGAGCGCCCTCGGACAGCTGGCGCCATTGTTCGATGCGCCCCTGGTTGATCGCGGTTTCGCGGTTCTTCTCCGCGGTTGCGGTCAGCTTCGCGAGCGCGGCTGCGGTGCCGTTGGCGCGCGCCTGCCAGTCGGCGATGTCGCTCGGGGCACCGCGGCCGCTGCGCATCGCGTGCATCACGGCCATCAGCCGTGCCTCGCGCATGCGGGCTTCGGCGCGGGCGATCTCGTCGACTTCGAGGATCGCGGCATAGTCGCGCTGGACGATCCGGTCGACGTTCGAGCGGACCACGCCCACCTGCTGGAGCGAGTAGAGGCCCAGCGCGACCAGAATGGCCGTGATGATGCCGAACCCGGCAACGATCCGAGTGGAAACCGACAAGGCTTTATCCTTCCTGCAGGGGACGGGCGAGCAGCCGCTGGATCAGCAGCGCAGTGTCGACGACGGCCAGGCGCTGGCCGTCGTCTGCTTCGACGAAGCGGGTGAGGGTGTCGCCACCGGTGGCGCCGCGATCGACGACTGCGGCGGCTGCGGTGATGGCGGAAACTTGGAGCGCGATGCGCGGCGCTGCGTGGCGCAGCACCAGCATCGCGCGGCCGGGCTCCTCGGGGGCGGCCAGGCGGAGCGCCACGGCCGGATCGAAGAGGTTGAGGACGGCACCGCGCCAGGCGATCAGGCCCACCAGAGCCGCCGGTGCGCCCGGAACGGCGGTCACGCGCGGGATCGCCGCGACCTCGAAGAGATCCGCCAGCGGGGTGGCATAGGCTTCGTCACCCAAGGTCCAGGTGAGGACGCGGGTGCGTGCACGCTGATCGGCGGCCTCTGGCGGGGCGAGTGCGCGCTGGCGCTCTGCGAGCACGGCTGCCACCGCCTCGGCATCGAGGAAGGGGGCTGCGACGCGAAGGTCGCCCGGCATGCTCATGCGGCGCCTCCCAGCGTGGCGCGTACGGCGGCGACCAGGTTGCCGGCGGTCATGCCGTCGCCCTCCGGCAACTCGGCGTCCTCCGGCATTCCGGCGGCTGCCCGGGCGGCATTGCGAAGCGCACGGCTGCCCTCGGCATCGCGCCCGTGCGCCAGAAGATGTCGGCCAAGCAGATAGTGCGCCATCGCGAACCCGTTATCGAGATATAGCGCGCTGCGAAATCCCCGCTCTGCACGAACGCCGTCGCCCAGAGCCAGCGCGCCGAGGGCCGCGAGATAATGGGCAACCGGATCGCGCGGGGTGGCGAGCGCCTCCTGTTCCGCCAGTTCGAGAGCCTGGCCCGCGTCGCCGCGGGAAAGCGCAGTGCGCACTTCTCCGGCTGCGGCGGGTTTGGGCGCGGGCGGGATCGGCCGGGGCGGGGCAGGCTGCGGCGCCGGGCTCACCGGCAACGCCGCCCTGGCCGGCGCCACGTGCGGCGGGGCAGGGGATGCGAGCGGCGGCGGCGGTGGCGGCGCGGCTGCGGGAAGCTCCGCAGGCGCGTCGGGCCGGGCATAGCCGAGGACGCCATCGACCAGCACCGGCCGTGCCACGTCCGCGAATTCCGGGTTTGGCTCGGCATGGCCGATGAAGAGCAGCCCGGTGGGCGCGAGCCGGCGCACCAGGGCGCCGACCAGCTGCTTGGCGACGTCGCTGCGGAAATAGATCAGGACGTTGCGGCACAGGATGATGTCGAACTCGCTGAACTGCAGCGGCGCGTCGTCGTCCAGCAGCGCCATCATGTTCGCATGCTCGAACCGGGCGAGGCCGCGGTAGCGCGCCTTCAGTCGCCAACGGTCCCCTTCGCGGTCGAACAGCCGTTCGCGCTCCGCCTCTCCCAGGGTGCGCAGCGCCCAGGACGTGTAGCGCGCCTCGCGCGCGGTGGCGATCGCGGCATCGTCGATGTCCGTGCCGGTGATGCCGATCTTCCAGTCGGCGACGGCGTCGCCGAGCAGGTCGCGCAACAGGATCGAGACCGAATGCGCCTCCGCGCCCGTGGAGCAGCCGACGCTCCAGATGCGAAGCTGGCGCTTCGTCCGCCGCTCCTGCAACAGCTTCGGCAGCACGCAACGGCGCAGCACGTCGAACTGCTCGGCGAAGCGGAAGAAGAACGTCTCGTTGATCGTGATCGCGCTTTCGAGCGCGCGCCATTCCGCGGCCGCCGCGCCCGGGTCCGCCAGCCGAGCCGCGTATTCCGCCAGCGTGTCGATATCGTTCGCGACCATGCGGCGCGCGATGTGCTCGAACAGCTGGTCGTCCTTGTCGACGTAATAATGGTGGCCGGTACGCTCGACGATCCGCGCCTTGATGCCGGCAAAGGCGGGATCGTCGACGGGCGCGGACGGCAACGCGTGGCGCTGCGTGGCCAGGCTCACCCGATCGCCCAGTCGGCGGCGCGCGCCTCTGCCTGCGCCGCCAACGCCGTCAGCCGCTCGCGCTCCGCTTCGCTCAGGAGCCGGGCGAGCGACAGCAGATGTGCGGGGCCGTCGGGCAACGCCACCTCCGCCAGGATCGCGCCATTGTGGCTCGCCTCGGCTTCCACCGAACGGATGGCGTCGGCGTCGGGCAGGACCATATCCTCGACCCGATCGACCAGCAGGCACGGCATGGTGGCAGCGGGGCCATGCGGCCGGATTAGATGGGAGAACAGGTCCAGGGTGCCCAGCGCCGAGCCGCCGTCGAACAGAAGTGCCGGCGCGAGGACGGGCAGCGTCTCGCCCCGGACGTCGACGAAGCCGGCGAGGGGGCGGGGCAGCGTCGGCGGCCGTGCGATTGGAAGCAGCGGCAGCACCTCGCGCACGTCCCGCGCCGGGATCGCGAGCCGGTGGTCACCGGCACGAAACAGCAGCAGCGGATCGGGGGCACGATTGGGCATCGCGGACTTCTATAGCGCCGGCTTTCCGGTCCGTCTCCCCGCCACGCGCGCCTTTCGGGGGCGGCGCGTGCTTCCTATCTGGAGCGGGATGGCCGCCCAGCTAGACCTGTTCGGAACCCCGCTGCTGCCGGGCCTCTCCTATGGCGAAGACGTGCTCGACGCTGCGGAGGAAGCGGCGCTGGTCGAGGCGATCGACGCGTGCGAGCTGACGCCGTTCCGCTTCCAGGGCTGGACGGGCAAGCGGCTGACGACATCCTTTGGCTGGAGCTACGACTTCGACCGGGGGCGGATCGCGCCGGGCGCGCCGATCCCGGAGTTCCTGTCGCCGTTGCGGGAGCGCGCAGCGCGGTTCGCGGACATTCCGGCCGCCGAGCTCGAGCAGGCGTTGCTCATCCGCTATGACCCGGGGGCGGGGATCGGCTGGCATCGCGACCGGCCGATGTTCGAGCATGTCGTAGGGATTTCGCTGGGGAAGCCGGCCGTCCTGCGCCTGCGGCGGCGCGCCGACACGGGCTTCGACCGCCGCAGCCTGCCGCTGGCGCCGCGATCCATCTACCACCTCTGCGGCGAGGCGCGGCACGCGTGGGAGCATGGAATCGCGGCGATGGAGCGCACGCGCTGGTCGGTCACCTTCCGCAGCCTGTCGGCCCTGGGCCGGCGCGCGGCGGCGCTGGCCCAGGGCTGAAGGGTTATTCCGCGGCCGCGTCCTTGGGCTTGCGGCCACGGCGCTTCGGGGCGGCAGGCGCTTCCGCCGCTGCGGCGTCGTCGCCGCCGCTGCGCGGCTTGCGGCCGAGGCCGATGCGCTTGGCCATGTCGCGACGGCTCTGCGAATAATTCTCCGCGACCATCGGATAGTCGGACTTCAGGTTGTAGCGCTCGCGATACTGCTCCGGCGTCAGGCCGTGGCCTGCCAGATGGCGGCGCAGCGTCTTGTACGGCTTGCCGTCGATCATCGAAATGATGTGATCCTTCGACGCGAGCGACTTCCGCACCGAGACGGCCGGCGTGTAATCTTCCGCCGGAGTCGTCTCCGCCGGCTCCGAAGATGCGCCGCCGCTCAGCCCGACAACGGTTGCGTGCATCGTCTGGAGGAAAGTCGGCACATCTTCGGCCGACACGCGATTGTTCGCATTATTGAGCCAGGCGATGGTGAGCTCGGTTGCGAGTTCCACCGCGTTCAATTCGGAAACGTCTTCGGCCATCTTGATTCCTCCGTTCATGGGCGCGCCCTTGGAACTTTCCGTGCAGCGCGTCAACTTTCCAGGGTGTTGCCAGCCACACCCTCGGGCTTCGGAGCCAAAGTGCCGGGGCAGCATCGCGTACGGGCTGAACCAGTCTAAGCTACTCGCGTTCCATAGAAAGAGAGGATTTATTACCGATTAACAATGCCGATCGTCGCATTTCTCCGAACCGGTAAGTTGCGCAGCGGTCGAAAGGCGGACGGCGAAGCATCCGCGAAGCAATTCCGCTCCCCGGCGAAGTCGCGGCCTACCCTTGTCCTGGCATCGCTGTTTGGTCGAAGCGTAGCAGATCCGATGACGGCAAGACATCGTGGGCGTTGCGGATGTGATACGAAAAAGCTCCGGATCAGCGGACGGAATATGGGATGCAGCGCCCTTCGCGTGCGGATTGGCGGGCGAGTTCGATCAATTCCAGGCCGGCGATCGCATCCCTCGGCTCGACGGGCGGAGAGCCGCCGCTGGTGATGGCGGCAGCGACCATTTCATAGAAGCGCGGCCATTCGCCGGCGGCACTGGGCACGCGACGCTCGCCAGCGTCTGCGTCCACGAGCATGCCCCAGGCGGAGTCCGGCTCGATGCCATAGCCAAGGTCCGTTGGCCGGCCGCCGGCACGCAGCACCGCCTCCTGCGGATCGATGCCCTGTTTCACGAAGCTGCCGCGGGTGCCGTGCAGGGCGAAGCGGGGACGGGCGGCCGCGACCAGCGAGGCGGCGCCGACGATCACCCGGCGGCTGCCATAGTGGAGCGCCAGCTCGAAATAGTCGTCGACCTGCGCCTCCGCCCGTTGGATCGCGATGTCCGCGGATACCGCGCCGGGCAGGCCGAACAGGCGGATCGCCTGGTCGATGAGGTGCGGGCCGAGGTCCGCCAGCAATCCTGCGCCAGCCCGTGGCGTCTCGCGCCAGCCCGGCTTGATGGCAGGGCGGAACCGGTCCCAGCGAAGCTCGGCGAGGTGCACGTCGCCAAGCCTGCCCTCGCGCAGCACCTGCTCGACGGTGCGGAAATCCGCATCCCAGCGCCGGTTGTGAAAGACGGTGAGCATCCGCCCGTGCCTCGCGGCCAGGGCCGCGAGGTCGCGCCCGTCCTGGACGGTGAGGGCAAGCGGCTTGTCCACCACCACATGCTTGCCGGCCTCCAGCGCGCCGCGGGCGAGCGGCACGTGGCTGTCGTTCGGGGTCGCCACCACCACCAGATCGATCGCCGGATCCGCGAGCAGGGCGTCCGCGGAGGGAAGGACCCGCGCCTCCGGATACAGCGCTGCCACTTCCTGCGCCCGCGACGTGACGACCGCGGCGAGACGGAGGGTGGGGGTGACGGCGATCAGCGGCGCGTGAAACGCCCGCCCGGCAAGCCCGAAACCGATCAGCCCGACGTTCAGCATGGTGGATGTTCCTTTTCGCCGCGATGCGCGATGGCGCTCCCGGGCGGTGCCACTATCTTGGATTGAAGCGCAAGGAACGGAGTGTGTCGCGCCGCGATCTGGGGCAGGCGGGATGCAGGAGGTTGCGATGACACAGCAACAAGTTGCGGAAGACCCGCGCTGGGCCCGCATCGTCGCCCGCGACGCGGCGGCGGACGGGCAGTTCTGGTACTCGGTGGCGACGACGGGCGTGTACTGCCGGCCATCCTGCCCCTCGCGCATCGCCAATCCTGCGAATGTGACGATCCACGCGACTCTCGCGGACGCCCGCCGGACCGGTGCGCGGGCCTGCCTGCGGTGCCGGCCGGATGCCGACCCCAGGCGCGCGGTCGGGCTCGACCAGATCGCAGCGGCGTGCCGCAGGATCGAGGCGGCGGAGACCCTGCCGACGCTGGAGGCGCTCGCCGCCGCAGCCGGTATGAGCCCGAGCTACTTCCAGCGCAGGTTCAAGGCGGCGACGGGCGTCACGCCGCGCGCCTATGCCGCGGAGCACCGCGCCGGGCGGGTGCGGGCGGCGCTGGAAGGGGGCGCGGCTGTGACCGAGGCGATCCACGCCGCCGGCTATGGTTCGAGCGGCCGCTTCTATGCCGAGGCGGAGGCGGTGCTGGGCATGAAGCCCGGCGTCTATCGGCAGGGTGGCGTGGCCGAGACCCTGCGCTTTGCGGTGACGCCGACGAGCCTGGGCCATCTGCTGGTCGCGGCGAGCGGAGTGGGGATCGCGGCGCTGCTGCTGGGCGACGATGCCGATGCGCTGGTGGCGGACCTCCGCCGTCGCTTCGCCCACGCGCGGCTGGAGCCGGGCGGCGACGATTTCGCCGCGATGGTGTCGCAGGTGGTGGCCTTCGTGGAAACCCCCGCCGCCACGCTCGACCTGCCGCTCGACATCCGGGGCACCGCCTTTCGCCGGCGGGTCTGGGAGGCGTTGCGGGCGATCCCGGCGGGCGCGACCGCGAGCTATGCGGAGATCGCGGAGCGGATCGGCGCACCCCAGGCGGTGCGCGCGGTCGCAGGTGCCTGTGCCGCCAATGCGCATGCGCTGGCGATCCCATGCCATCGGGTGCTTCGCAGCGACGGCGCCCTGTCGGGCTATCGCTGGGGCACGGCCCGCAAGCGCGCGCTGCTCGATCGGGAAGCCTCGGCGCGCGGAGATTGACCCGCCGGCGCTTCGGGACGAGGGGGTGCCGCACCCGAGGTGAGGAGAAGGCGGTGAAGCAGGTCGTGGTGGTGGTCGACACCCAGGCGGATTTCATGAACTCGGACGGGGCCCTGGCGGTCGCGGGTGCCGATGCCCTGGCGGCACCGATGGCCGAGTGGCTGTCCTCGCTCGCTCCGGAGAATACGGCTGCGGTGCTCTTCACCTTCGACACGCATGACGCCGATACCTATCCGGGCCTGCCCGAGGCGCAGCAGTTCCCGATCCACTGCGTGCGCGCGACGCCGGGCTGGCGCAATGTGCTCGATCCCCAAGCGGTCGATCCGGCGATCCCGACCTACCGGCTGGAAAAGGGCGTGTTCGCCATGTGGGAGGAGCCCGATCTTCGCGTCGAGCCGATCTGCGGTGGGGCGTCGGCGGACCGGGACGCCTTCTTCCGGACCCTGCGGGCACAGGGCGTGGACGACGCCGCGGTGATCGGGGTCGCGGCCGATTATTGCGTGCGATGGGCGATCGAGGGGCTGGTGGATCGCGGCTTTCGCGTGACCGTCCCGCAGGCGCTGACCCGCGGGATCGCGCGCCCGATCGAACAGGTGCTGGCCGAGGACTTCGCCGGCCGAGCGGTTACCCTGCGCTGAGCGCGAGTGTCCCGTTGTAGTGGCGCGCCCGGCTGGATTCGAACCAGCGGCCCCAAGCTTAGAAGGCTCGTGCTCTATCCAACTGAGCTACGGGCGCACGCACATCGCCGTTAGCGCGCATTGCGCCGCAGCGGAACCATCCTCATAACCCTGCCACTCGGTCCTGCGAAAGAGGCAGCATGACGCCGGCACCCGCGGACGCGCGCAGCGTGTCCGGTTTCCGCTTCTACGACTTCGCCATGGCAGCGTTCGTCGCCATCCTGTTGCTGTCCAACGTGATCGGCGCCGGCAAGGTCGCGACGATCGGCGGCGACGGGCCGCTTGGCGGCTTCGTCTTCGGCGCGGGGATCCTGTTCTTCCCGATCTCCTATGTGCTCGGCGACGTGCTGACCGAGGTCTATGGCTATGCGCGGGCGCGCCGGTGCGTGTGGGCGGGCTTTGCCGCGGTGCTGTTCATGGCGCTGATGGCCGCGGTGGTGGTGGCGCTGCCGCCGGCGCCCGGCTGGGAGGGGCAGGCGGCCTATGCGGCGGTGTTCGGGCAGGTGCCGCGGATCGTCTTCGCCTCGGTTGCGGCCTTTTGGGTCGGCGAGCTGGTCAACGCTTATGTGATGGCGCGCATGAAGCTCTTGACCCAGGGGCGGATGCTGTGGGCGCGTACCATCGGCTCGACGATCGTGGGGGAGGGGGCGGACAGCCTGATCTTCTACCCTGCCGCGTTCCTGGGCGTGTGGCCGACGAGCCAAGTGCTGACGGTGATGGCGACCAACTGGGTACTCAAGGTCGGCTGGGAAGTGGTGCTGACGCCGGTCACCTACGCGGTGGTCAACCGATTGAAGCGCGCCGAGGGCGTCGACGTGTTCGACCGGGGCACGGACTTCTCGCCGTTCCGGCTGAAGGCGTAAGGGCGCCTCTCATCGCGTCATGCTGACGGAGGTCAGCATCCAGACACGTAACGCTTCGAGAGAGGCGCAACCGGTGCGGCAATGGATCCTGAGTTTCGTCAGGATGACGGTGGCGGTGTGGAGTGGCGCGCGTTAGGCCAGCGCTTCGACCAGCCCTTCGAACAGGCGGCGGCCATCGGTACCGCCGTGAGCTGCTTCGACCCGGCGCTCGGGGTGCGGCATCATGCCGAGCACATTGCCCTGCGCGTTAAGCACGCCGGCGATATCGCGCGCCGAGCCGTTGATGACGCCCGCATAGCGGAACGCAACCTGGCCTTCGCCTTCCAGTCGATCAAGCGTCTCGTCGTCGGCGAAATAATTGCCGTCATGGTGCGCGACCGGGATCGTCACCGTCTCGCCTTCGCTATAGCCGCGGGTGAAGCGCGAGGTGGCGTTGGCGACCGTGAGCGGCGCGTCGCGGCACACGAAGTTCAGCCGCGCGTTGCGCATCAGTGCGCCCGGCAGCAGCCCGGTTTCGGTCAGGATCTGGAAACCGTTGCAGATGCCGAGCACCGGCAGGCCGCGGCCCGCCGCCTCTACGACGGCGCGCATCACCGGCGAGCGGGCAGCGATCGCGCCGGAGCGCAGGTAATCGCCGTAGGAGAAGCCACCGGGAACCGCGACCAGGCCGATGCCGTCTGGCAGATCGGTGTCGCCGTGCCACACCATCGCCGGCGCCTGGCCGGTCACCTGTTCGAGCGCGACCGCGATGTCGCGATCGCAGTTCGAGCCGGGGAAGACGACGACCGCGGTCTTCACGCGACGCTGTCCTGGCGCTCGACGCGATAGTTCTCGATCACGGTATTGGCGAGCAGCTTGCGGCACATCTGGTCGATCGCCTCGTCGCTGGTGTCGTCGGCGACATCGAGCTCGATCAGCTTGCCGACGCGGGCGTCGGCGACGCCGTCGAAGCCGAGCGACCCCAGCGCGTGCTGGATGGCCTTGCCCTGCGGGTCGAGCACCCCGTTCTTGAGCGTCACGACGATGCGGAGTTTCATGGGACCTCGGGGGCAGTGCGTGGGTAGGGTGATGGCGGCGGCTATGGCCCCGGTGCGCTCGCCAGGCAAGCGCTGCCGGAGCCGGGAAGGCTTAGCGGCCGCGCTTCTTGCGATGGGTTTCCATGTCGAGCACGGCGGTGTCGCCACCCTCGGGCAGCAGGCCCAGCCGGCGGGCGACCTCCTGATAGGCCTCGACCTCGCCGCCCAGGTCGCGGCGGAAGCGATCCTTGTCGAGCTTCTCGTTGGTGGCCATGTCCCACAGGCGGCAACCATCGGGGCTGATCTCGTCGGCCAGGATGATCCGGCTGAAGTCGTTTTCCCAGATCCGCCCGAACTCGAGCTTGAAGTCGACCAGGCGGATGCCGATGCCCGCGAACAGGCCGGCCAGGAAGTCGTTCACGCGAATCGCCATGTCGGCCATGTCGTGCAGTTCGTCCTGCGCGGCCCAGCCGAACGCCAGGATATGCTCGTCGGTGACCATCGGGTCGCCGAGCGCATCGTCCTTGTAGTAATATTCAACGATCGTGCGGGGCAGCTGCTGACCTTCCTCGATCCCCAGGCGCTTGGACAGCGAACCGGCGACGACGTTGCGCACCACGACCTCGATCGGCACGATCTCGACCTGGCGGATCAGCTGCTCGCGCATGTTGAGGCGGCGGATGAAGTGGGTCGGCACGCCGATCTGGCCGAGCAGGGTGAAGACATGCTCGGAGATGCGGTTGTTGAGCACGCCCTTGCCGTTGATCGTGCCCTTTTTCTGGGCGTTGAACGCGGTCGCGTCGTCCTTGAAATACTGGATCAGCGTGCCGGGCTCGGGGCCCTCGTACAGGATCTTGGCCTTGCCCTCGTAGATCTGGCGGCGGCGAGCCATGTGCGGAACCCTTCCAAAACGATCGGCCCCGGAAGCGCGCGCGCTTGCGTGCTGCCGGGGCGGGATGGCGGCGCCTATAGCGAAGAGGGCCGGCCCTCGCAATCAGGCGCGCGCAGGTTCGCCGGGCGGCCAGTGCCGGACAATGCGGGTCGTTACACGGAACGGTTGTGGAACAAGCCGGGTGCCTGCTATCCGCGGCAGCGATGGCGACCGACTTCAAGGACCCGTTCGACGCGATCGTCGATGCACCGTTCGACAGTGCCCTGTCCGAGCGCTACCTCGTCTATGCGCTTTCGACGATCACGGCACGCTCGTTGCCCGATCTGCGCGACGGGCTGAAGCCGGTGCACCGGCGCCTGTTGTGGGCGATGCGGCTGCTGCGGCTGGACCCGGCGGCGGGGTACAAGAAGTGCGCGCGCGTCGTCGGCGATGTCATCGGTAAATATCACCCGCACGGCGACCAGTCGGTGTACGACGCGATGGTGCGGTTGGCGCAGGACTTTGCGCTGCGCTACCCGCTGGTCGACGGGCAGGGGAACTTCGGCAACATCGACGGCGATAATGCCGCGGCCTATCGCTATACCGAGGCGCGGCTGACCCAGGTGGCGATCGACCTGATGGCAGGCCTCGACGAGGACGCGGTCGATTTCCGGCCCACCTACAACGGCGAGGAGCAGGAGCCGGAACTGTTCCCGGGCCTGTTCCCGAACCTGCTCGCCAACGGCGCCGCCGGCATCGCGGTGGGCATGGCCACCTCCATCCCGCCGCACAACGCCGCCGAGCTGTTCGACGCGGCCGCCATGCTGATCGACCAGCCGGAGGCGGACGACGCCACGGTGCTGGCGCATGTGAAGGGGCCGGACTTTCCGACCGGCGGCATCGTCGTCGATCCCCCCGCCGCCATTGCCGAGGCCTATGCGACGGGCCGCGGCGGCTTTCGCGTGCGCGCACGCTGGGACGTGGAGCGCGAGAAGGGCGGCGGCTTCCGCATCGTCGTGACCGAAGTCCCCTATGGCGTCGCGAAGGGCAAGCTGATCGAGCAGGTCGCGACCCTCATCAACGACAAGAAGCTGCCGATCCTGAGCGACATCCGCGACGAGTCGGATGCCGAGATCCGCATCGTGCTGGAGCCGCGCAGCCGCACGGTCGACCCTGCGACGCTGATGGACGGGCTGTTCCGGCTGACCGACCTCGAAACGCGCGTGCCGCTCAACCTCAACGTGCTGGACGCGACGCGCACGCCGCGGGTGATGAGCCTGCGCGAGGTGCTGAGGGCCTGGGTCGACCACCAGTTCGTGGTGCTGCGCCGCCGCTCCGAACACCGTTTGGCCAAGATCGCCGACCGGCTGGAACTGCTCGACGGCTATATCATCGCCTTCCTCAACCTGGACCGGGTGATCGAGATCATCCGCACCGAGGACGAGCCCAAGGCGGTGATGATGGCGGAGTTCGAGCTCACCGACCGCCAGGCCGAGGCGATCCTCAACATGCGGCTGCGTTCGCTGCGCCGGCTGGAGGAGATGGAGCTGCGGCGCGAGCGCGGCGAGCTGGAAAAGGAAAAGGCGGAGCTGACGCTGCTGCTCGGCTCCGAGGCGCGCCAGCGCACCCGGCTGAAGCGCGACATGGCCAAGCTGCGCGACCGCTATGGGCCGGAGACCGCGCTCGGCAAGCGCCGCACCAGCGTCGAGGAAGCGGCACCTGCGCGCGAGATTCCGCTGGAGGCGATGATCGAGCGCGAGCCGATCACCGTGGTGCTGTCGCGCCGCGGCTGGATCCGTGCGCTCAAGGGCCACAACGACCTGGCGGCGGCCGAAACGCTGAAGTTCAAGGAGGGCGACGGGCCACTCTACGCCTTCCACGCGCATACCACCGACAAGCTGCTGCTCGCGACCGATGCCGGCCGCTTCTACACGCTCGGCGCCGACAAGCTGCCGGGCGGGCGCGGCTTCGGCGAGCCGGTTCGCGCGATGGTCGACGTCGACGGCGACGCGGAGATCGCGGCGCTGCTGCGTGCGGCACAGTCGGACCGGCTCCTGCTGGCGGCAAGCGACGGGCGCGGGTTCATCGTGCGGGTGGCGGACGTGATCGGGGAAACCCGGAAGGGCAAGCAGGTGATGACGCCGCGGTCCGGCGCGCGACTGCGCGTGGTGCGACCGATCGGAGCCGAGGACGATTATGTCGCGGCGATCGGCGACAACCGCAAGCTGGTCGTGTTTCCGCTGGCCGAGGTCGCGGAATTGGCGCGCGGGCAGGGGGTGCAGCTCCAGCGGTTCCGCGACGGCGGGCTGTCCGACGTGCGGACCTTGCGCTTCGCGGATGGGCTCAGCTGGACCATGGGCGGTGAAACCGGGCGGGTGCGGACCGAGGCCGACCTGAGCCCGTGGCGCGCCGCACGCGGTGCTGCCGGGCGAATGCCACCGACGGGCTTTCCACGCGACAATCGTTTCGGTTGATACGATTATTTGAAACGCAGCGTTAACGTACCTTAGCGTATCGCGAGCGGATGGTGCTGCTTTCGCAAGGGTGTTCTACCTCGGACGGGATCGCCGACAACCGGTGTTCGCCCGAGGAAAACGTTGACCGACCCATGCTGACCGAGCCGTTCCTGGATGTCCTGCCGATGCCGGCGGCGGTGGCAACGCTGCGCGACGGGCGGGTGACGCTTTCCCGGATCAACAGCGGCTTTCGGCAGATCGACGCCGAGGCAGGGCCGAAGGGCGCGCTGGACTGCAGCGACATGCGCGCGCGCATCCAGCGGTTCCTGGAGGGGAACGCCCGACGGGAGGTGTTCGAATGGACGCTCGGCCAGGCGGTAGACGCGCGCTATTATCGGGTGGTGCTGAGCCGTCGCAGCGGGGCGCGGGCACGCCGGCGTTGCCTCCTGTCGCTGATCGATCGCACGCCCGAGGAACGGACCGAACACAGCCTGCGGCGCGAAATGGCCATCGACGCGCTCACCGGCCTTCCCAACCGCGCCGGTTTCCAGGACCGGCTGGAGGCGGTGCTGGCGAAGGGCGGGCGCGAGCACTACGCGATCCTCGCGCTCAACCTCGACCGGTTCAGCCGCATCAACGCCTGTCTGGGTGGCATCGTGGGCGACGAGTTGCTGATCTCGGTTGCCCGCCGCTTGAAGGGGGCGCTGCGCCAGCCGGACATGCTGGCGCGGACCGGCGGGGACGAATTCGCGATCCTGCTGTCGGGCGTCGGCCGCAGCGAGGATGCGATCGAGGTGGCGGAGCGGATCCGAGGCGCGCTCGCCAGCCCGTTCACCCTGTCGGATTTCGAGGTTCGCATCGGCTGTTCGATCGGGATCGCCTTGGGCGCGGATCTTGCCGGCGATCACGAGGACATGGTTCGCCACGCGCAGTTCGCGGCGAAGCGTGCCAAGCGTACCGGGTTTCCGGAGGTATACCGCTCGGAAGCGCTGGACGTCATGCGTGCGGAATTCTCGATCGAGACCGAGCTGCGTCGCGCGATCGAATCCGGTGATCTCCACCTGCATTACCAGCCGATCTGCGACCTCGCGAACGGCCGGATCGTCTCGTTCGAGGCACTGGCACGTTGGCGAACCGAGGCGGGAGAGGACATCCCGCCCGCCCGCTTCATCCCCGTGGCCGAGGAAGCGGGACTGATCGTGCCGTTGGGCCGGTGGGCGCTGGACGAGGCGTTGCGCACCCTGGCCGGCTGGGACGAGGCGGCGGGCGGGAACTGCGGCGTGGCGGTTGCCGTCAACCTTTCCGCCGTCCAGCTGCAGCGCGACGATGTGGTGCCGATGGTCGAGCGGACGCTTGCCGCCCATGGCCTGGCACCCCGGCGGCTGACGATCGAGCTGACCGAAAGCGCGATCGTCAGCGACCGGGATCCCACCGCCGACACGCTGCGGGCGCTGAAGGCGCTCGGCACCACGATCGCCATGGACGATTTCGGCACGGGCTATTCGAACCTTGGATATCTCCAGAGTCTGCCGATCGACCTTCTCAAGATCGACCGCAGCTTCGTGTCGGGCATGCTCGCGAACCGCGACAAGGTGGCGATCGTACGCGCGGTGCTCAGTCTCGCGCAGACGCTGGGCATGCGCACCACCGCCGAGGGTATCGAGAGCGAGGCGCTGGAGCAGACGCTGGGCGCGCTCGGCTGCGACTATGGGCAGGGCTATCTCTATGCCTGCCCAATTGGCGCCGAGGGTGCCTATCAGCTGCTGCTGGAACGCAACCGCTGAGCGAGCTCCGCCACCGTTAGGGCCTCGACGCGCGCCGCGTCCGGGAAGCCTTCGGCAATCCACTGATCCTCGATGCGCCGCAGGGCGCGGGCGACGTCCGGGCCCTTGCCGATGCCGCGCGCGACCAGCGCGCCGCCGGTCAGCGGAAACGTCGGGCGGACCCAGTCGAGGAGGTCGGCGACCGCGCCTGCCGCCTCGGCGTCGTCCGACAGCAGCAGCCGGTCGACCGCGCCTTCCGTGCCGATGCGGTAGGCGAGCGCGCGTGGGGAGCTGATGCCTTCGGCGCTTGCCGCCAGCGCCAGCCGCTTGCGCTGCGCGTTCGAAAGCTTGAGCCGGGCGCCCACGGAATCAAGCGCTTCTGCGGGGATCAGGGCGACGAGCCGGCGGATCGCGTCGGGGCCGACGCCGCAGGCCTGTTCGCGGCCCGCGAGGCGAGCGAGCCGGGCCACGCCGCCGGAGTCGATCTCCGGCAGGACGGGCACGAAGATCCCTTCTGCCTGCATCAAGCCGACGACCTCCACCGCCGAGCGCGCCACCAGCAGCTTGAGCAGTTCGTCGGCCACCCGTTCCCGGGACAACGCCATCAGGTCGTTGGCGCGCGCGACACAGGCGGCGAGACCCTCCGGATCGGGCGTGTCGCCGAAACGCGCGAGGAAGCGGAAGAAGCGCAGGATCCGCAGGTGATCCTCGGCGATGCGGCGCAGCGGATCGCCGATGAAGCGCACGCGGCCGGCGCGCAGGTCGGCGACGCCGTCGAAGTAGTCGGTGATCCGGCCGGCGACCATGTCCGCATAGAGCGCGTTCATGGTGAAGTCTCGCCGCGCCGCATCCTCGCGCCAGTTATCCGTGAAGGCGACGGTGGCGTGACGCCCGTCGGTGGCCACGTCCCGACGCAGGGTGGTGACCTCCACCGGGCCGCTCTCCAGCACCGCGGTGATGGTGCCATGCTGAAGGCCGGTGGGAACGGCGCGAATGCCGGCGGCCTTCAGGCGCGCCAGGACCGTCTGCGGATCATGGGCGGTGGCGACGTCCAGGTCTGCGGCGGCGATCCCGAGCAGCGTGTCGCGAACGGCGCCGCCCACGAACCGGGCTTCGCCGCGATCGCCGCCCAATGCCTCGGCGAGGGCGGTGAGCCCCGGCCGGTTCTGCCAATCGGCGGCAGGCAGCGTCAGGCCGTCCACGCAAGCCTCCGCGACAAGTTCACCAGCATCGCTGCCGTAGCACCCCATATTCTCCAGCCTTCGAACCAGATCTCGTAATAATGACGTTCCCGGCCGCGCCAGGTCGCGTGGCCCATCGCGTGGTTGGCCGCGTCGAGGAGAAAGGCCAGCGGCACCTCGAAGACCGCCGCCACCTCGTGCGGGCTGGGGGAGAGCGGCAGATCGGGCGCCACGACGCCCACCACCGGTGTCACGGTGAAGCCGGTGGCGGTACGATAGCGGTCGAGGCTGGCCACCACCTCGACGGCGTTTCGCGGCAGCGCCACTTCCTCCTCGGCCTCGCGCAGCGCGGCGGCCACGGGATCGGGATCGTCCGGATCGATGCGCCCGCCGGGGAAGGCGATCTGGCCGGCATGGTTGCGCAGCGTCGCCGTCCGCTGGGTCAGCAGGATGCCCGGCTCCGGCCGGTCCGTCACCGCGACCAGCACCGCCGCTTCACGCCAGCGAACGGCCGCCACTTCATCTTGGTCGAAGTCCCCGGTCAGCAGCGGCACCTGCGCGGGGTGGGCGAGGCCGGCACGCAGCCGCTCCGCGAGCGTCATGCCGCGTCGAGCGGGAAGAAGCTGCCCGCGCTCCACACGCCGGGAATCGGATCCTGTCCCTCCCGCGCCAGCGCGCGCTCGACGAGCTCGTAATAGACCGGCCGCGCGATGCGCGCGTCCATGCCGCCGCGAACCTGGAGATAGGGAAGGGGGCCGTCGGGACCTTTTTCGAAGCGCAGGGGATGGCCCGCATCCGCCAGCACGAGGTCGCCCGTGTTCAGGCGGAAGATCAGCCGGCTTTCGGTGCCTTCGCCCTCGACGCGCAGTTCGCTTGCCAGGAATGGGGCATCTTCCACCGCGATGGAGAGCTTCTCGACCGGCGTGACCAGCACGTAGCTGCCGTCCGGTTCGCGCCGCAGGATGGTGGAGAACAGCCGCACCATCGATTCGCGGGTGATCGGAGCGCCCTCGTGAAGCCAGCGGCCGTCGCGCAGGATCGTCATGCCGCTGTCCCCGCAATGCGTCGGATTCCAGCGCTCGACCGGCGGCAGCCGATCTTCCTCCATCAGCTGCGCAATCTCTGCGAGGGAGAGCGAGGCGAGATCGGGGAGGGGACGCATGGGCATGGCCCGACCTTCGATGGCGACCCGGGGCCGCGGGCGCAACCCCGCACAACCCTCAGGCCGGGACGAAGAGGCGTGGCTGAAGCACACCGGCGCAGTCCGGAACCCCCGTTCCGCGCGCCAGCAGGCGGCGAGCTTCGAACGGCCCGGGAAGGCGCCAGCGGCTCGTCTGCGCCGCGTCGAAGCCGAAGAAGCGGCCGTAATATTCCGGATCGCCGATTAGCATCAGCGGCAGCGGGTCGCGCATTGCGTCGGCCGCCTCCAGCATGTGGTGCATCAGCATGCGCCCGATGCCGCCCTGCTGCGCCGCCGGCTCCACCGCGACCGGCCCGACCATCACCATCGCCACACGGTCACCGCCGTCGCAGGCGAGGGCGACCGGCCAGCACTGGATGGTGCCGAGCAGCGCACCGTCGTCCGCCACCGCTGCAAAGCTCAGCTCCGGAATCGCGCGCGTTCCGGTGCGCACGCGATAGGCGGTGCGCTCCTGGCGACCGGGTCCGAAGGCGCGATCGAGCAGCGCTTCCACCTGGGGCGGGGCGATCTGGGCAAGCGGAACAAGGTGGATCACTGAAGCAGGCGACTCCTCCCCGGCGGGACTGCCGAGGGCGCGCGCGTGTAGCCCCCGTACGGGCGGACGCAAAGCTGAATCGCGGCTGCGACGACGCGCTCCTGAAGGGCAGCTTCCCGAGGCCATCCCATCTGCTAGGGGACGACTCGAACCATAAGGGACAGGAACCGGTGCGCGATCTTCTCCAACTGCAGGTACACGACTTCGAGGTGCAGGTTCTGACCGGCGTCTATTCGGAAGAGACGCACCTGCCACAGCCGCTGCGTATTTCGATGACGGTCGACCTCGACTGCCCCGAACATTTCGCGCCCGACACGCCGCTGTCGGCCTCCAAGAGCTATCTCGACCTGAAGCACGCGGCGAGCGAGGCGTTGCCGCAGGGGGTACATTTCACGCTGATCGAAGGGGTTGCGGACCATATCGCACGCACCTTGTTCATCTCCGACCCGCGCGTGCAGCGGGTGGAGGTATCGATCGTGAAGCTCGCGATCGCCGAGGCGGGCGAATCGATCGGGATCCGGCTGGTGCGTCACCGCCCGTGACCTCGCCTGCCGCTGCCCGCCCGCTGGCGCTGGTCACCGGAAGCTACCGGCGGCTCGGGGCCCATATCGCGGCCCGGCTGGGAGAGGCAGGCTATGCGCTGGCACTGCACGCAAGCAGCGAGGGCGAGCCGGATGCGGATCTGCTTGCCACGCTCGACGCTGCGGGCGCGCCGCATGGATGCTTTGCAGCGGAGCTTTCCGATGCCGAGGCGGTGGCAGGGCTCGTGCCGGGCGTGGCGGCGCATTTCGGGCAGCCGGTGACGCTTCTGGTCAACAACGCCTCCTGCTTCCGTGCGGAGGACGCGGCAGTGCCCGGCATGGACGCGCTGGTGCGGCATTTCGCAGTGAACGCCGCCGCGCCATTCGCGCTCGCCGCCGCAGTTGCCGCGCAGGCGCCTCCGGAAGGGGCTTGCGTCATCAACATGCTGGACGAGCGCATCGTCCAGCCGCCTGCGGACCAGCTGGCCTACACGATTTCGAAGCAGGCGCTGGCGGAGGTCACCCGCACGCTCGCCTATGCGCTGAAGCCCGGCGTCCGGGTGAACGGCGTCGCGCCCGGGCTGACGATCCCGACCGCCGATTATACGCCCGGGCAGGTGGCGCGACTCGCCGGCCTCATGCCGCTCGCGCGCTTGCCGGAACCCGACGACATCGCCGATGCGGTGCTGTTCTTAGCGGGTGCGCGGTCGACGACGGGGCAGGTGCTGTTCGTGGACGGAGGCGCGAATCTGCGCCGGTTCGAGCGGGATTTCGTCCATCTTGCCCGCGAGGGCGAGGGCGACTGATTGCCCTCGCCCTCGCGGAAGATCAGGCGCCGGCGCCGGGCCCGGCGCGGCAGGGGCCGAGCGAGCGCAGGACGAACCGAAAGTCCTCCGAGGCGATTCGCGCGCCTTCCTCGTCCTGGGTCTCCAAGGCTGAGGCGGGCAGGCTGCGCGGAAGCCCGCAGGCGAGTCGATACCAACCCAGCGTGTCGCGCTGCGGCGGGCCTGCACCTTCATTGACGATGTCGCCGAACGACACTGCCCAGCGCGGCGGCTGATTCGGGCGCCGCAGCACGAGCAGCGAGACCGGATCGCCGGTTTCGGTCTTCAGGAAGATCTGCGTTTCTCCCTCGCCCGGCAGCGTTCCCACGACGTGGAAGGCGTTGCCGATGCCGGTGATGGCAGGCGGTGCGTCGCGGTCCAGGATCTCGCGGACGACACCGCGGGCACGCGCGTCGAGCGCCGGGCTCCAGCTCCGCTGCGCATCGAGCTGTACGAGCTGAACCTGATCCGGCCGGCCGGCGACCGGGCGGGCGAAGATCAGCACCCGCATCTTCTTCAGGCTGGGCGTGCGACCGCGGAAGTCGAGAGGAATATCAACTAGATAGCCGATCTGCGCCGGCATCGCACCCGATCCCCGGATCAATGCCCCGACCTGCGCCTCGACGTAGAAGCGGGCCGCGTTGGCGGCGACGCCCGCGGCCTCGGCACCCTTGATGCGCGTGGCGCTGGTGATCGTCGCGTCGATGACCAGAGGTGCGGCGAGCACCAGGTCGGCCACCTCCGCATAGCCGATGCCCGGCTGCTCGACCGGCGCAGCCTGCTGGGCCGCAGCCGGGAAGGAGAGGGGGGCGAAAAGCAGCAGTGCCGCCGATGCGGATGCAGGATAAAGTCGAAACATGGTTGCCAGCATCTACGCGATCTTGCAGCATCGACCTAGGCCGATTCAAGATGCGGGCGTTCGTACCGACGATTGCACTTTTGTTGCGTCTGACAAAGCGTTTGCGTCGCGGAAAGTGCCACGATAGAGAATCGGCGGTGTTCCCAGCAGCGCTACGGCGGTGGTGCGGATGCAAGGTCGCGGGCTGCGAACGCGCTCCGTACCACTCGGTGTGAGGCTAAAGGAGTTTTGTTGCTGAATGGCCTATGCTGATCAAAAAGCGGGTCCTGGGCGCATCGTCGCAATCGCCGTCGTGGCGTTGCTGCACGTGCTCATTGGGTACGCATTTATATCTGGTCTCGCGTACAAGTACGTGAAGAAGCAGGTGGAGGACCTGGACACGTTCGACATCGTCGAGCCGCCGCCCCCGCCTGAGGAAGTCCCGCCGCCGCCGCCGCCGCCGCCGGATCAGCCGCCGCAGTCGCCGCCGCCGGTGGTGACGCCGCCGCCGATCGTGCGCGTGCAGACGCCGCCGCCGGTGGTGATCCAGTCCGTTACGACTCCGCCGCCGACGTACAACCCGGTTCCGGTCGCGGCACCGCCTGCGCCGCCGGCACCGCCTGCGCCGCCGGCACCGCCTGCGGTGAGCAAGAAGGCGGGTCTGCGTGGCAACCCCGGCCAGTTCTTCGGTCGCGATGCGTATCCGCCGTCGGCGGTTCGCGAGGGTGCCGAAGGTCGGGTGAGCGCCCGGCTGACGGTCGGCACCGACGGTCGCGTCAGCGACTGCGTCGTCACCTCCTCGAGCGGCAATTCCGCTCTGGATCAGACGACCTGTCGCATTTCGAAGAGCCGCGTGCGGTTCACGCCGGCGCAGGACGCGGCGGGCAACCCGGTCGTCTCGACCTATCCGCTCAGCGTGACCTGGAAGCTCGAGGACCAATAATCGCTACAAGGCCCGGCGCTTGTGCGCCGGGCACCTTAGAACCATTCGCGCATGCTTCTGTAAGGGATACATCTCACAATGCTCACCAACATCTTTGCTGCCGGGGCTCCTGCCGGCGCTCCGAACTTCGGCTTCTGGGAAGCTCTGCAGCAGGGCGGTGCGATCGCCTGGACCGTGCTCGCCATCCTGGTGATCATGTCGGTCGGCTCGTTCTACATCCTGTTCACCAAGCTGTTCGAGCAGCAGAAGATCATCAACCAGGCGAAGCGCGTCCGCGCGACCTTCTGGCAGTCGAACTCGCTGCGCGAAGGCGCCGCCAAGCTCGACAAGAACTCCGCATATCGCCAGATCGTCGACGACGGCCTCGCCGCCCAGGAGCAGCACGCCAAGCTGACTGATCCGGTCGAGGCGCATGACTGGCTGCACGGCTCGCTCGCGCGCTCGGAAGCCGCGATCAACTCGAAGCTCGGCGCGGGCCTCGCGTTCCTCGCGACCGTCGGCGCGACCTCGCCGTTCGTCGGTCTGTTCGGTACCGTGGTCGGCATCTACCGCGCGCTGGTGAAGATCGGTGCCGCTGGCCAGGCGGCCATCGGCGACGTCGCCGGCCCGGTCGGTGAAGCGCTGATCATGACCGCCATCGGTCTGGTCGTCGCGGTTCCCGCCGTGCTCGCCTACAACTGGCTGCAGCGCCGCAACAAGTCGATCGCGGAAGACCTGTCGGCCTTCTCGAACGACGTGCTGGGCTTCCTGGCCTCGAACGGTGCGGTTCGCCCGGCGCTCGCTTCGAAGGGCACCGTTGCTGCCAAGCCGGCCGTGACCGCCGCGAAGCCGGTGACGGGCACCACGACCGCCGGCCAGACCGGTGGCGTGCCGCCCCGTTCGTAAGACGACGACACCCCGCCGGGCTCACCCCCGGCGGGACGACGTGACGAAAACGAGAATAGGATAGCCTTATGGCGATGAGTGTTGGCGGCGACGGCTCCGAAGAAAAGCCGCTTTCGGACATCAATACGACGCCGCTCGTGGACGTGATGCTGGTGCTCCTGATCATCTTCCTGATCGCGGTGCCGGTGGTGGTCCAGTCGGTGGAACTGCAGCTTCCGAAGGTGGAGTTCGAGCCGACGACGACCAAGCCTGAGAACGTGTCGCTCTCCGTGCGCGGCTCCGGCAACAGCTGTGAGGTGTATTGGAACCTCACGCCGGTCAGCAGCGGGGAACTCCGCGAGCGCGCGGTCAAGAAGCTCGAGGACGAGGTCGCACGTCAGGGCGGCCCGAACGCCCCGGGCGTCGAGCTTCCCGAGGTTCACATCCGCGGTGACGTGAACACCCCGTACCGCTGCATCGGCGGCACCATCTACACGATGCAGTCGGCTGGCTTCGCCAAGGTCGGCTTCATCTCGGAGCCCGAGCCGGGCGGCACGCCCCGTCTCTGATGCCGGCGTTTTCGAGGAGTAGTCTCACATGGCAATGAGTGGCGGCCGCGATGACGGCGAGCCGATGATGGAAATGAACACGACGCCGCTGATCGACGTCCTGCTCGTGCTCCTCATCATGTTCATCATCACCATCCCAATCCAGACGCATGCGGTGAAGGTGGATCTGCCCCAGCCCGACGACCGCAATGTCGTGACGGTAGACCCGCAAAAGAACAAGATTGCGATCACGGCAGACGGCGTCGTCACCTGGAACGGTGCGACGGTCGACGAAGTGACGCTGCGTCAGTATCTCGACCAGACTGCGGCGATGTCGCCGGAGCCGGAACTCCACTTCCAGCCGGACGCGAATGCGCGTTACGACGTGGTGGATGGCATTCTGTCGATCATCAAGCGGTCCAACGTGACCAAGCTTGGGTTCGTCGGCAACGAGCAGTACCGCAACGACTTCTGATCCGGCGCGCCGGACCAGCAAGCGATCGAGAAGCGCCCGCGCGGACCTCCGCGCGGGCGTTTTGCTATCTGACGGGCCGCTGGACAGGCCTAGGCACGGTTCGGTGCTGCGGGGAGGGAGCGGGGGTGGCCGGGACGCAGAGCCACCCTGAGGGGTGAGGAGCCGCCCCCCAGAGGCGAGGCGGCGCCGATGGGAACCGGGCCCCTACACAGAGGGGGCGGGAGACAGGTGCTCGAATGTGCCAGCTGGTGCTCGGCCTTGCCGCGCCATCAGACGAGGGTGGGGACGGGCGCCCTCTTCGAAGCGCGACTGCGCGATCCGGAACTTACCCGGCCCGGGCTCGAGATCGGCGATCCTATGCTTCGCGCAGCCCGCGGCCGGAACTCCAACGATTGCAGATTACGCCGGTTGCGGAGTGCGACCAAGGCGCGCCGCTTGTGGCTGGCTTGCTCTTTGCCGCAGCGGGAAGGGTGTCACGGTCCAACCGCGCCGCTGCGGTTCGCTGGCTGTAGCGCCGTCCTGCACGTCCGTCGCCCTGGCAGGAATCCATGCAGCGGGACGGAACTCCCGTCCGGCGTCGGCCCGGGCGCGGAGCAACACCGGTCGTTCGTCCTGAGCGGAAAGCCCGAGGGACGGTCTCCTTATAGCCGCGGCAGGGTGACCCCGCGCTGTCCCATATATTTGCCCGCGCGATCGGCGTAGCTGGTCTCGCAGGGCTCGTTGCCCTTCAGGAACAGGAACTGGCACGCGCCTTCGTTGGCGTAGATCTTGGCTGGAAGGGGGGTCGTGTTCGAGAATTCGAGCGTGACATGGCCCTCCCACTCGGGCTCGAGCGGGGTCACGTTCACGATGATGCCGCAGCGCGCATAGGTGGATTTGCCGAGGCAGATCACCAGCACGTCGCGCGGTACCCGGAAATATTCAACCGTCCGGGCCAGCGCGAAGCTGTTGGGCGGGATGATGCACACGTCCGTCTGGCGATCGACGAAGCTGTTCGACGCGAAGTCCTTGGGGTCTACAGTCGCCGAATCGACGTTGGTGAATATCTTGAACTCGTCCGCCACGCGCGCGTCGTAGCCGTAGGAGGACAGGCCGTAGCTGATGCAGCCCTCGCGCCGCTGAGCCTCGACGAACGGTTCGATCATGCGGTGCTCGACCGCCTGTTCGCGGATCCAGCGGTCGGAAAGAATCGCCATGGTGTCCCCCTGCTTTGGCAGGGAGCCTTTGCCGCCTTTGGTGGTCTGGGCAACCCCCGGCATGGCCGATCGATCAAGCGGGCGCGCCCGCGCATCCCGCCGCCCGCCGTCGGACCGGTTGCGCGGGGGAGCGGGAAGTGAGAGAAAAAGCACCGGTTCCTCGGGGCTTCGTCGCCATTGTGCACGAGAGGAGCGAGCATGTTGCAACGCCTTCAGGATCATCACGGCTGGATTCTGGCGCTGCTCAAGGAGGGTGAGCCGTTTCTTCGCGATCCGCAGTTGCGCCCGTCCGCGGCCTTCCTGGCGACCCGCCGCAGCGCGATGGGGCGGCTGTTGACCTCCTATCAGCAGTTCATCCACCGCGAGGTCTTCGATCCGATCATTGCGGGCGGCGATCCCCGGGACGCCGCGCTCGCCCGGACGATGAAGATCGACTGCATCGAACTGACGGAGAGCTTCCGCGCCTTCCAGCGGCGCTGGATCGCAGAGGATGCGGTGGAGCGCTGGAGCGAATATCACCCCGCGGCCGTCCGCATGGTAGAGCGGCTGCAGCGCCACATCGTCGAGGTCGCAGCAATGGCGCGCGAGGTGTCGCTTCCGCAGCCTGCGGCGCCCGCGACCGGAACCGACCCTCAGGGCGAAGCCTGATCGCCACGACCCCGCAGAATGACGCCGGGCTTGCCACGGGGCCGGGCCTTGTCCATATGGCGCGCGGGAGTCGGGCGGACGGTGCCGTCGCCAACCCGGTCAGGTCCGGAAGGAAGCAGCCGCAACGATTCCGTACCGGGTCGTTCCGGCTCCCACCTCAACCCGTCGCTGGTTCCTTGCCGGAAGGCGTCGCAAGCCTCCTCTTTGCAGCCCGCGGCTTCGACAGCCGCCGCGCGAGCCGCTAAGGATCGGCCGACATGTCCGATTCCTTCCTAGACCTGGGCGAGACGCCGCAGCCCGCCGCTAAGGCGGACGCCTATCGGGTGCTGGCCCGCAAATACCGGCCGCAGACCTTTTCCCAGCTGATCGGCCAGGACGCGATGGTCACGACGCTGGGAAATGCGATCAAGCGCGACCGGCTGGCCCATGCTTTCCTGCTCACCGGGGTACGCGGGGTCGGCAAGACCTCCACCGCGCGGCTGATCGCCAAGGCGCTCAACTGCATCGGTCCGGACGGGCAGGGTGGCCCCACCATCGACCCTTGCGGGGTGTGCGAGCCGTGCCGCGCGATCGCCGAGGGGCGCCACATCGACGTGATCGAGATGGACGCCGCCAGCCACACCGGCATCGACGACATCCGCGAGATCATCGAGGCATCGCGCTATGCGGCGGTGTCGGCGCGCTACAAGATCTACATCATCGACGAAGTCCACATGCTGTCGAAGGCGGCCTTCAACGGCCTGCTCAAGACGCTGGAGGAGCCGCCCGGCCATGTGAAGTTCCTGTTCGCCACGACCGAGGTGAACAAGGTGCCGGTGACGGTGCTGTCGCGCTGCCAGCGGTTCGACCTGCGCCGCATCCCCGCCGAACTGCTCGCCGGGCATTTCGCGCATGTGGTGGCGGCCGAAGGCTTCGAGGCGGAGCCCGAAGCGCTCGCGCTGATCGCGCGTGCGGCCGAGGGTTCGGCACGCGATGGCCTCTCAATCCTCGACCAGGCGATCGCGCACGCCGGCATGGAGGGTGAGGGCGTGCGCGCCGACGCGGTGCGGGCGATGCTGGGGCTGTCCGATCGCGGCGCGATCCGCGAGCTCTTCCGGCTGCTGCTCGCCGGGGAGGCGGCACCGGCGCTCGCGGCGTTGCGCGGCCAGTACGACCTGGGTGTCGATCCGCAGGCGGTGCTGCGCACCCTGCTGGAGACGGTACATGGCGTGACGCTTGCCAAGGTGGGGGCCGCTCCGCCGGCCGGGCAGTCGGCGGAGGAGCGCGAGGCGCTTGGCCATTGGGCCGAGTCGCTGTCCTTTTCCATGCTCCACCGGTTGTGGCAGCTGCTGCTGAAGGGGCATGACGAGGTCGCGCGCGCGGCGCTGCCGATCGAAGCCTGCGAGATGGCGCTGCTGCGCGTGATCCATGCGTCGAGCCTGCCGGACCCGGGCGAACTCGCACGGGCGCTGGCGGAAGGGCGTGGACCGGCGCTGCCCGCCGGGGGCCCGCCGCACGGCGCCAGTGCACCCGCGCCTGCGGAGGCGCCGGTCGCGGCCGCCGAGCCGGAGCCAGCACCGCCGGCGCTGCCCGACAGCGTGGAGGCGATCGCCGATCTGCTGGAGAAGCACGGCCGCCACACCCTGCAGGTGCAGGTCCGCAACCATGTCCGCCCGATCCGCCTGGAGCCGCCGGAGCTCGAAATGTCCGGCGCACGGCCGTTGCCGACGGACTTCACCCGCGACCTGGGCCTGGCGCTTCGCGAGATCACCGGCCAGACGTGGAGCATCCTGATCGGCGAGGGGGCAGGGAACCCGACGCTGCGCGAAACGCTGGCGGCACAGGCCGAGGCGGAGCGCGCGGAGATACTGGCGTCGCCCCTGGTGGTGGCGGCCATGGCAGCCTTTCCGGGCGCCGAACTCGATCACTGGAAACGCAAGGACGGGAGCATCGCTCGATGAAGGACCTCAACGACATCATGGCCATGGCGCAGAATGTGCAGGCCGAGCTGGAAAAGGCGCAGGCCAGCCTCGACGCGATCGAGGTCGAGGGCCAGTCCGGCGGCGGGCTGGTGAAGATCCGCGCCTCGGCAAAGGGCCGAATCATCGGCGTGGACCTCGACGATTCGCTGCTGCAACCCAGTGAAAAGCAGATGCTGGAAGACCTGATCGCCGCTGCCCTGAACGACGCACGCGCCAAGGCGGACGCCGCCAGCCAGGGCGAGATGGCCAAGCTCACGAGCGGCATGCCGCTGCCCCCGGGCTTCAAGCTGCCGTTCTGATCGGGCAGGTAGCCGCGGGACGGCTCGGGAACTTTCGTTTCGAAGGCGGAGTTAATCCGCATTCGAAACGGAAGGGAGTGAATGCCATGTCTGACGATCGCATCGATACGACGACGACCACCACGGGCGCTGCGCCCCACACCACGGTCGTGGAACGCCGCAGCGGCGGCGGCGGCACTGCGCTTCTCGCCATCGTGCTGCTGATCGCGGTGCTGATCGGCGGCTATTTCCTGCTGCGTGCCAGCAACAACGACACGATCCAGACCGAGGCGGTCGCGGGCGCGGCCAAGAGCGTCGGCGATGCGGCCGACAAGGCCGGCAGCGCGGTGAGCGACGCCGCGGACGGCGAAACCAAGTAATGTTGACGGACGCCTGACCTCAGCGGAGGCAGGCGTCCAGTTCCTGCCGGCGCACCACGCCCACGCGCGCGGCGATGGTGTTGCCGTGCCGGCGGGTGAAGCCGTGCGGCGCGATCGCTGCGCGCTTCTTGGGCAACGGCAGCACCGCGGCGATCCGTGCCGCTTCCGAGGGTGAAAGCACATCGGCCCCGTGCTTGAAGTAGCGGCGGGCGCCAGCCTCGACACCATAGGTGCCGATGCCGGTTTCGGCGACGTTGAGGTACACCTCCATGATCCGCCGCTTGCCCCAGATGTTCTCGATCAGCAGCGTGAACCACGCTTCCAGCGCCTTGCGGACATAGCCGCCGCCCTGCCACAGAAAGACGTTCTTCGCCGTCTGCTGGCTGATCGTGGAGCCGCCGCGGATGCGCCCGCCGCGCGCGTTGCGCTTCGCGGCGTCGGCAATGGCGTCGAAGTCGAAGCCGCTGTGGGAGCAGAAGCCGGAGTCCTCGCCGGCGATGACGGCGCGCGCCATGTCGGGATCGATGCGGGAGAGCGGGCGCCAGGACTTGGTGACGCCGTGGCCCGTGAAGACGTCCCCCAGCATTGTCCAGGTGATGGGAACGGGTACGAAGCGGTAGACCACCGTCATCGCGACGGAGAGGGCCACGAACCCCAGCACGAGCTTGACGAGCCACCCCAGCAGGCGGCGGACGGGCGATCGGGTTCGGACTGCGGCGACCATGGCCGACAGCTAGAGCGAAGCGAGCCGGATTGGAACCGCCCGCGCGACGCTTGGAGCCGATCGGGGACGCGCCGCGGTGGCGCGCCCCGAAAGGTTCAGGCGGTGGCGAGCAGGCGCTTGTCGCCGGCTAGGCGCATCATCGCCTTTTGCAGCTTCTCGAACGCGCGCACCTCGATCTGGCGGACGCGCTCGCGGCTCACGCCATAGACCTGGGAAAGTTCCTCCAGCGTCTTGGGATCGTCGGTCAGGCGCCGCTCGGTCAGGATGTGCTTCTCGCGGTCGTTCAAGTCGTCCATCGCCTCGACCAGCATGCCGTGGCGGACGTCGGCTTCCTGCGCGTCGGCGACGCGCTCGTCCTGGAGCGGGCCTTCGTCGGCCAGCCAATCCTGCCACTGGCTCTCGCCATCCTCGCGCATGGGCACGTTGAGCGAGGTGTCGCCGCCCATCGCCATGCGGCGGTTCATGGAGGTGACCTCGTCCTCGGTCACGCCCAGGTCGGTCGCGATCTTGGCGAGATGCTCGGGGCTGAGGTCGCCGTCCTCGAACGCATCGAGCTTGGACTTCATGCGCCGCAGGTTGAAGAACAGCTTCTTCTGCGCCGCGGTGGTGCCCATCTTCACGAGCGACCAACTGCGCAGGATGAATTCCTGGATCGAGGCGCGGATCCACCACATCGCATAGGTGGCGAGGCGGAAGCCCCGGTCCGGCTCGAACTTCTTGACGCCCTGCATCAGGCCGATGTTCCCTTCCGAGATCAGCTCGGACACGGGCAGGCCATAGCCGCGATAGCCCATCGCGATCTTGGCCACGAGCCGCAGGTGGCTGGTCACCAGCTGCGCCGCAGCCTCGGTGTCGCCATGCTCCTGGAACCGCTTCGCGAGCATATATTCCTGCTCGGGGGCCAGGATCGGAAACTTCCGGATCTCCGACAGGTAGCGGTTGAGGCTCGCTTCGCCGCCCAGTGCGGGAATCGTCGCGGGGACGTTGCTGCCGCTAGCCATGATCGCTTCTCCCTTATTTGCGCAGGCTTTCCTCGAAAAGCGCGCGCCCAGCTTATACGTGAAGATGGTGCAACAGTTCCTGCATGTCTGCCGGAACTTCGCTATGGAACGCTAAAGCGTGCCTTAGCACGGGGTGGATGAACCCGAGATGTGCCGCGTGCAGGGCCTGGCGCCGGAAACCCAGGGTTTCCAGGGCCTGGCGGTGCTGCGGACGCACCCGGCCGTACACAGGATCGCCGACCAGGGGATGGCCGATGGAGGCCATGTGGACCCGCACCTGATGGGTGCGCCCGGTCTCCAGCCGGCATTCCACCAGCGCCGCCTCGCGCAGCGGACGCACCAGCGACCAATGGGTCACCGCCCGCTTACCACCCTGGACGATCGCGATCTTCTTGCGATTGGTGGACGAGCGCGCGAGCGGCGCGTCGATGGTGCCGCTGCCGGTCTTCGGGCGGCCCGACACGATCGCCTGGTAGCGACGATCGATCGAGTGCGCCTTGAACTGGCGTGCCAGTCCCTCGTGTGCCTGGTCGTGCTTGGCGGCGACAAGGAGCCCGGAGGTGTCCTTGTCGATGCGGTGGACGATGCCGGGCCGGGCGACGCCGCCGATGCCCGACAATTGCCCCGCGCAATGGTGGAGCAGCGCATTGACCAGCGTGCCGTCGGGATTGCCCGCCGCCGGATGTACGACCAGCCCGGCGGGCTTATCGACCACGATCAGATGCTCGTCCTCGAACACGACGGTGAGCGCGATGTCCTGCGCCGCGTTGTGCGCGGGTTCGGGCGCGGGGATGTGCACGTCGAACCGGTCGCCGGCCCGCGCCTTGCGCGCGGGATCGGAGGCAGCAGTGCCGTCGCTCGCCAGCACCTTGCCCGACGCCATCAGCGCCTTCAGCCGCTCGCGCGACAGGTCCGGCAGCGCGTGCGCAAGGGCACGGTCCAGACGCCACCCGTCGGCAGTTTCGGCGACCTGCGCCGCGATGATGGAATCCCCCCGGATCATGTTCTAGCTAGATGGGAATGGCGCTGGAGATTGCAACCGGGATCGCGCAGGCGATCCGCGATGCCGCGGCGGCCTCGCCCGACCGGGAGGTGTGCGGCCTGCTCCTCGGCGCGCCCGGCCGGGTCACGGGGCTGATGCCGGCCGCCAATGTCGCCGCGCATCCGGCGACCAGCTTCGAGATCGATCCGGGCGCGTTGCTCACCGCCCACCGCGCCGCGCGCGGAGGCGGGCCGGTGGTGCTGGGCCACTACCACTCGCATCCCAGGGGCCCGGTGCGTCCGTCCAGCGCGGATGCCGCGGCGTCGCACGCCGACGGCGCCTTGTGGATCATCGCCAATGCAGAAACGCTCGGCTGCTGGCGCGCCGTGGCGGAGGGGCCTGTTGCCGGGCGGTTCGTCCCGGTCACGCTACGCTTTGTCGGCTGAGGTTGCGGAGACCGTCCGGCAACGTCAGAAGGTGCGCCGAACACCCATTTCGGATCGGATTTCCGCCATGCAGATCAGCGCCACCGATTTTGCGAGCCTGTTGTGCTCCCGGCTGTGCCACGATCTTCTCAGCCCGGTCGGCGCGCTGAACAACGGGCTGGAACTGCTTGCGGACGAACAGGATCCGGCGATGCGCGCGCGCTGCCTGGAACTGCTGGCGGAGAGTGCACGCGCTTCTGCCAACAAGCTGAAGTTCTTCCGGCTGGCCTTTGGCGCCGCCGGCGGGTTCGGCGACGTAGTCGACACGCGCGAGGCGCGCGCCGCGATCGACGGGCTGTTCCTGGAAAACCACCGGGTGAAGCTCGGCTGGATGGTCGAGGAGCCGACGCTCCCCAAGCCTGCGATCAAGGCGCTGCTGAACCTGGCGCTGATCGGCGGCGACGCCCTGGTCCGCGGCGGTCAGCTCGACATCGGTGCCGAGGCGAACGCCGCCGGCGTCGAGATCGTCGTGCGTGCAGACGGGCCGCGGATCGTGCTGGACCCCGAGCTGCGCGATGCGCTGTCGGGGGAAGGAGACCTGCTGGCGCCGCGCGCAGCGGCTGCGTTCCTGGCCCATGCGCTGGTAAAGCAGGGCGGCGGCACGCTTCAGGTTTCCCCTCCGGAAGCGGACGTGCTGCTGTTCGGCGCCTCTTTCCCCCGGAGCTAACCCCCTTTTAACCCGGGGCGGGCATGTCTCCCCGGGGAAACAGGGACTTTATGGACGATCTTCTCCGGGAGTTCATCGCAGAAACGCGCGAGACGCTGGAGGCATTGTCCGGCGAGATCGTGGCTTGGGAGGCAACCCCGGGCGACCGCGCACGGCTCGATGCCATCTTCCGTTTCGTCCACACCGTCAAAGGGAGCTGCGGCTTCCTGGGGCTGCCGCGGCTTCAGCGGCTGAGCCACGCCGCCGAGGATGTGCTGGCCGACGTCCGGGCGGGTACGCGCACGCCGGACCGCGCCCTCGTCAATGCGGTGCTGGCGTTGGTCGATCGCATCGGGGTGCTTGTCGAGGCGCTGGACGCGGGCACGATCTTGCCGGAGACCGACGAGGACGGGTTGATCGCCGCTCTGGCGCCCGGCGCGCCCGAAGTCGTGCCGCTCCCGCAGGCGAGCCCGCGCAGGGGGCCCCGAACCGTGCGGCTGGGGGTTGACCTGCTCGACCGGATGATGGCCGGCATGTCGGACATGGTGCTCGCGCGCAACGAGTTGGCGCGGCTGCTGCGCCAGGGGAACGCCGGCCCCGGCGTGGAGGCGGCGCTCGCGCGGCTCTCCCTCTCCATCGCCGAGATGCGGGATGCGGTGACGCGCACCCGCATGCAGAAGATCGAGACGCTGTTCGCCGGCGTTCCCCGGCTCGTCCGCGACACCGCGGCGGAACTGGGGAAATCGGTCACGCTGACGCTTGAGGGAAGCGATGTCGAGGTCGATCGCGACATGGTCGAGGTCATGCGCGATCCGCTCGTGCACATGGTGCGCAACGCGATCGATCACGGCATCGAGAACGCCGCCGAGCGGCGCGCCGCCGGCAAGCCCGAGGCAGGGCAGCTGACGATCGCGGCGCGACAGGCGGGCAACCAGATCGTCCTGGAAGTCTGCGACGACGGGCGCGGGATCGACGTGGACCGGCTGGTCGAGAAGCTCGCCGCCTCCGGCACCCGGTGCGAGGCGCAGTTGCGCAAGCTCGATGCTGCCGCCGGTGCCGACCTGATCTTCGAGCCGGGTTTGTCCGTGCGCGACGTGGCAACGCCGATCTCGGGGCGGGGCGTCGGCATGGACGTGGTCCGGTCGGCGGTCGACCGGATCGGCGGGCGGATCGAGCTGGACAACCGGCCGGGGTGCGGGCTTCGGATCCAGATCCATGCGCCGCTGACGCTGTCGATCATTCCCGCGATCCTGGTTGCGGTGGGGGAGCAGTGCTTCGCCGTTCCGCGCCAGATCGTCGAGGAAATCGTCGTGGGTCCGCGCGCCCGCGTCCAGGACGATGACGGGCTGGACATGGTGCAGGTGCGGACGCGCCGGATGCCGCTGGTGGCCCTGGCTTCGGTGCTGGACCTCCCGCCGCCGCGCGCAGAGCCGCAGACGCTGGTCGTGGTGAGCGCGCCGGGCGGCTGCTTCGCCCTCGCCGTCGACGGGGTGCTCGATCAACAAGAACTGGTGGTGAAGCCGGCGTCGCCGCCGGTGATGGCGACCGGCCTTTATGCGGGAACGACGTTGCCCGACAGCGGCAAGCCGATGCTGCTGCTCGATTGCGCCGGGATCGCCAGCGCAGCCGGCGTCCGCTTCGCCCGGGTGCCCGGACCCCGCCTCGGCGACCCGGATCCTGGGGAAGAGAACGCGCGCGAGGATGGCCCTCCAGCGCTGGTGTTCGTCGACCTGGACGGTGTCCGGCGGGTGGTGCCGCTCGCGGCAGTGGACCGGATCCAGCAGGCCAGGGGCAACGCCATCGACGATACGCAGGGTCGCCTGCGGCTGTTGCTGGACGGAAAATGGCTGGCGGCCGAGGCCGTGGCCCCGGTCGGAGATTGCGGCGAATTGACCGTGCTGCGCCTGACGAATGGGCGGCAGGAACTCGCCTATGCCGCACGGCATGCCGTCGACATCGTGCATCTCCCCGGGACCATGGAAGCCGCCGGTACGGCAGGGCGGATCGCGGGGACGGTGCTGCTCAACAAGCAGCGCGTCGAGCTGATCGACGTGGAGTGGCTCCTGGGGCGGCTGGAGCCCGCCACGCCTTCGCGGCCGCGGGGCGGGCCGCTCTGCCTGCTCGCGGCGCCTGCCTATGGACCCCTGGCGGCGTTCGTTGGCCCGCTGCTGGAGCAGCATGGCTATCGCGTCGCGCTGGGCCGCGCATCGTGGGAGCGCCCGGCCGTGGTGCTGATGACCGAAGCGGCTGCGCACGCAGCCACGGCGTCCGATCGCAGGGGCGAGCCGCCGGTGATCCGCCTGCGCAACCTGCCGGAGCCGGCAGGGCCCGGCGACACCAGCATCTACCGCTATGATTCGGATGCGCTGCTCGCGGCGATCGCGAACTACACCAGAGCTCCGGGCGCTCTTCAATGAACGGGCTCTACCTGGTCGCGCGGATTGCCGATCAGGCGGTGGCGATCGCGTCGGGCGGGACCAGCAGCGCCGTCGAGCTCGGCGAGATCACGCCGGTCCCCCGCGCGCCACGGGCGGTGCTGGGCCTGGCGGCGCTGCGCAGCTGGGCCGTGACGGTGATCGACACGCCGCTGGCGATCGGCCTCTCGCACAGCAGCGCGCGGTCGAACCATGGGGTGGCGGTGAGGGTCGAGGGGCATGATTATGCGCTGTTGGCCGACGGGTCGCCGAAGGTGGTCGCGCTGGAAGCGCAGCCGCTGGGGGCGGGCGCCGACCTGCCGTCCGCCTGGCGCCGGGTCGCGAGTGCGGCCGCGATGCGCGAGGGAACCCGCATTCTGGTCCTGGATGCCGCGGCAATCCTGGACGGGATCACCCAGCCTGCCTGACCCCCTCGCAAGATCGGTCCCGGCGTGCGATGCAGGTCCCAGGGGGATGTCATGAAAAGCTGTCTGGTCGTCGACGATTCAAGGGTCATCCGAAAGGTGGCGCGCCACATCCTGGAGGCGCTGCGCTTCGAGGTTCGCGAGGCCGCCGATGGCCGGGAGGCCCTGGCCAGCTGCCTCGCAACCCCTCCCGACGCGATCCTGCTGGACTGGAACATGCCCGTCATGAGCGGCATGGACTTCCTGCGCGCCCTTCGGGATGCGGGCCTGCCGCAGCAGCCGAAGGTGGTCTACTGCACGACGGAAGGCGACATGGCGCACATCCGCGCCGCGATCGAGGCGGGCGCCGACGAATATGTGATGAAGCCGTTCGATCGCGAGACCTTGGAGAGCAAATTCCAGATCGTCGGGCTCGCCTGATCGCCCGGCCGCCACGCTCCGCCGGTAGCGCGCGGCGCCGCCAGGCCTGCAGCTTGCCTTTGGCTGGTAGGCGACGCATCGCTTCGGCGTAGCTTGGGGACGGGGTGCATGCAGTTTATCGACAGGCCTTCGCCGAACTTCGACGATCGTTCGCTGCCGGTCACCATGGTGGTGCTGCACTACACCGGCATGCAGGACGCCGCGTCCGCCATCGCCCGGCTGGCCGATCCCGAGGCGAAGGTGTCGTGCCACTACCTCGTCGCGGAGGACGGTACCGTCGTCCGCATGGTCGACGAGGCGCGACGCGCCTGGCACGCCGGCCGCTCGCACTGGCGCGGGGTGACCGACATCAATTCCGCCTCGGTCGGCATCGAGATCGTCAATCCGGGCCATGAATGGGGCTATGTCCCGTTTCCCGACGAGCAGATCGACGCGGTGATCCGGCTGGTCGCCGACATCAAGCAGCGCCACGCCATCACCCGCGGGAATGTGGTCGGCCATTCGGACATCGCGCCGGCACGCAAGCAGGACCCGGGCGAGCTGTTTCCCTGGGGCAAGCTCGCGCGGCTGCGCCTGGCCCTGCCGCGGCCGACCAAGAACCTGATGGATCCGGGCTGGGCCGACAGCGGCTTCCTGCTCGCGCTCGAGCGGTTCGGCTATGACGTTTCCGATCCCGCCGCGGCGGTCACCGCCTTCCAGCGGCGCTTTCGCCCGGAGATGGTGGACGGGGTGATCGACGCCGAATGCCGCTGCCTGCTGCTGGCCCTCTTGCTGCCCAAGCCGCAGGGCGACGACTGAGCGGCTTTCCCCGGCGGCGAAGCTGCGCTAGGCGGGCCGGGTCAGAGGGTCGGGCGGCCGCGGCCCCGTTCGCGAGAACGGGGGCGAGGAAAGTCCGGGCTCCACGGAAACGACGGTGCCGGGTAACGCCCGGCGGGGGCGACCCCAGGGAAAGTGCCACAGAGAGCAAACGGCGACGGCTTCGGCCACGTCACGGTGAAAGGGTGCGGTAAAAGCGCACCGCGGGCCTGGTAACAGGAACGGCATGGCAAACCCCACCGGGAGCAAGACCGAATAGGGACGGCACATGGGCCTCGTTCCGGCCCGTCGTCCGGGTTGGTTGCTGGAGGCGGCGCGCGAGCGTCGTCCTAGAGGAATGGTCGCCTATCCCGCGTCATGCGGGTGGACAGAACCCGGCTTACAGACCCTCTGACGCGTTTCCGCGCCGCGCTGCGGCTCGCGATTTGCCGCCGTACCGGTCCGCGCAGGCGGCGCTCGATCGCTTCGCAGCAAGGTTGCGCCGGCCCGCCACGGTGCCCAGGGACGATAGGCAGGACGGACCGACGCGCCGGGTGCAGGAGGGGGTTGCACCCGGAAGGGGGTTGGAACGGGTCAGACGAGGACCGGCTGGGGCCGCGGCACCTCGCCGAGCGGCGTCGTCGAATCGATCTCCATCATCGGCTTGATGAGGCCGTCGCGCAGGTCATAGACCCAGCCGTGGAGGTAGAGCGTCTGCCCGGCGGCAAACGCATCCTGCACGACCGAGGTGCGCGCGAGCCGCACCAGCTGGTCCCGGACGTTCAGCTCGACCAGGCGGTTGGCCCGCTGGCTCTCGGGCAGCGCGTCGAGTTCCTCCTGATGGTCTCGACGGACCTGCTCGGCGTTGCGCAGCCACTTGCCGAGGTAGCCGGTGGCGCCGCCTTCCAGCGCGGCGTTGATGCCGCCGCAGCCGTGATGGCCGCAGATGATGATGTGCCGGACCTTGAGCACGGTGACCGCATATTCGAGCACCGACATCAGGTTGAGGTCGTCCTCGTTCACCAGATTGGCGACGTTGCGGTGGATGAACATGCCGCCCGGCGGCGTGTTGGTCAGCTGCCCGGCCGCGACGCGGCTGTCGGAACAGCCGATCCACAGGAACTCGGGCTGCTGGCCGGCGATCTGGCGCTCGAAATAGTCGGGGCGCTCTTCCAGCCGCTCGGCGGCCCACGCCTTGTTGGCGAGGAGCAGGTGCTTGTACTCTCTCATGCGAACACGACCTCCTTGCGCGGCGCCTGGATCTTGGACGCCGTCTGCTCGCCGACGTCGCCACGGACGATCACGCCGATGTTGCGGAACTGTGCGTTGCGGACGAACGCGTTGATGATGTCGATGTTGTCGATGTCGACGTAGCTGGTCGCCGACAGGTCGATCAGCACGTGCGTGTTGTCCGGAACCTTCGCGAGTTCCTTCTGCAGCTCGTACTTGTGGATGAAGTAGAGGTTGCGGCGGGCACGGATCATGCAGCTGTCGCCGTCCTGGACGAAGATGATCGCCGGACGGAAGTTGCGGCCGATCACGAAGACGAAGCCCACGACCAGGCCGATGACGATGCCTTCCAGCAGATCGGTGAACAGGATCGCGCCGACCGTCACCACGAAGGGCACGAACTGGGTCCAGCCCTGCTTGAAGCGCTTGGTGAACAGCGACGGCTTGGTGAGCTTGTAGCCGGTTGCGATCAGCACGGCGGCGAGTGCCGACAGCGGGATCAGGTTGAGGATCGCCGGGATCAGCAGCACGCTCAGCAGCAGCCAGCAGCCGTGCAGGATGGTGGAGAGCTGGCTGTTGGCGTTGGCGTCCACGTTGGCCGAGCTGCGGACGATCACCGAGGTGACCGGCAGGCCGCCGATCAGGCCGGCGACGATGTTGCCGCTGCCCTGCGCGAACAGCTCGCGGTTCTTGTCCGTGGTGCGGCGCTTGGGATCGATCTCGTCGATCGCCTTCACCGACAGCAGCGATTCCAGGCTGGCGACGATCGCAAGCGTGACGGCGGTGCTCCACACGGCCGCGTTGCTGATCTGGCCGAAGTCGGGTGTCGTGAACAGGCCGATGAACTCGCCCAGGCCTGCGGCCACGGGCACGCTCACCAGGTGCGACGCCTGGACCTGAAGATCGGGTGCGGCCATCCCGAACAGCGCGTTGATCAGCACCGCGCCGACCACCACGACGAGGGGACCGGGGAGGAAGCGCAGCGGGCCTTCCTTGGGCTTGGCGTGATCCCACCAGAACAGGAAGGCGAGGGAGATCGCCGCGATGATCGCGGCCCCCCAGACGATCTGCTCGCGCAGCACGTGGCCGATGGCGGAGAAGGTGTTCTCGCCGTTGGCCTGGAAGAACGAGAAGCTGCCTTCCGGATCGGCGTCATAGCCGATCGCGTGCGGGAACTGCTTCAGGATCAGGATCAGGCCGATCGCGGCGAGCATGCCGGTGATGACCGACGAGGGGACGAATTCGCTCAGAATGCCGCCGCGCGATACGGAGAAGAGGAGCTGGATGCAGCCGGCCAGCACCACGGCCAGCAGGAACGCCTCATAGCTCGGCAGGCGCTGGATCGCGTCGAGCACGATCACTGTCAGGCCTGCGGCGGGGCCGCTGACCGACAGGGGCGATTTGCTCAGCATGCCGATGACGATGCCACCGACGATGCCCGAGATCAGGCCCGAGAACAGGGGGGCACCGGACGCCAGCGCGACGCCCAGGCAGAGCGGCAGCGCGACGAGCGCCACCACGATCGAGGCGGGCACGTCCTGCCGCCAGCTTGTCGTGAATTTCGAAGCCAAGGACACCGCGGTACCTTCTCTTGATCGGGTAAAAGCGTCTGAAACGCATGCGGTGCAGCATATAAGGCACGAGCGGGTCGGGGCGGCAGCAGGAAATAATTACGTTTTGTTTCCCATGGCGCTGGGTTGTGCCGCGCGGCAGCGGGGCTATCTGGGGAGGCAATGGTCCGATCAAGTCGATCCAACGATTGGGGATTTCCCCGCTGGCGCGGTTACGAAGCCGAGCGTCAGGCTACGCGCGTGCGCCTTTGCGACCGGCACGGTTGCGAGGCCCCTGGTGACCGGCCTGCGCCCAAGTCGCCCAACAACCCGGATCGCTGGTATTTCTGCGAGACCCACGCCGCCGAATACAACCGCAACTGGAATTATTTCGAAGGCTTGGACGAGGAGGAGGCGAAGCGCCGCGAGGCGAGCGAGCAGCGCACCGCCAACGGCTATGCCAACGCCTCGCACTACGCCTGGGGCGGCTCCGGCGACGGCACCCGTTCCCGCGACGAGATGCGCGCGCTGGAAGTGCTCGGGCTGGAGGTCGACGCCGACTTCGAGGCGGTGCGCAGCGCCTGGCGGCGGCTCGCCAAGTCCAGCCACCCCGATGTGCGCCCCGGCGACAAGGAAGCCGCGGTCCGCTTCCAGGCGATCCAGGCGGCCTATGAGGTGCTGCGGGTCGCCGAGGAGCGGCGGCAGTGGAAGCCCGCATGAAACCGGTGGTCCGCGCGCGCTGGTCGCGGGCGGTGCTGGTATGCGGCAAATGCTCGCGCAAGCTGGACGGCGGGTTCGGGCCGGATGGCGACCAGCCGCTCGCCAAGGCCCTGCGCAAGCGCCTGGAACTGAAAAAGGGCCCAAAGGCACGGGCTGGCATCGTCGAGACGCGCTGCCTGGGTGTCTGCCCCAAGCGTGCCGTGACGGTGATCGATGCTGCAAGGCCGGGCGAATGGCTGCTGGTGAGCTCGGGCGCCGACCTCAACGGGCTTGCGCAGGAACTGGGGTTGTCGGAGCAGGAGACGGAAGCCCCGGACGCGGCTTGACGGGCTGCTTGCATGCTTGACGGCGTGCGCCGCCTGGGCAGTATCGGCGGCTCGGCGCCCCCTTCTCTTGCGGATCTGGCCTTGCGCATCTTCCATTTCGTGGCGGCCCTTGCGGCGGCCGTATCCCCCGGTGCGGCGAAAAGCGAAGCCGCGCGGAGTTTCGAGGGGACGGTGGGGCGCAGCAGGATCGTTCTCAGCCTGGAAGAGGACGCCAAGCGGGAGGGCGCCTGGGGCAGCTACTTCTACCTGTCGAGCCGGCGGGACCTGACCCTGGACGGCGCGCGCCGCGGCAACACGCTGACGCTGGAGGCGCGGGCGACGCAGGACCGTCTGGAACTGCGCGAGGAAGGCGGCGGCCTTGTCGGTACGCTGACCACCGCGGCCAGGCGCCGCTTTCCGGTGCGGCTGGCCCGCGTCACCACGGCGCGGGACCTTCCTGCCGATCTGCGCCCGAGCTGTCGCTGCACGAGCGGCTGCAACTGTCCGGGCTGAGGTTGCAGCCCGAGTCCGTCGAGCATGTCGATGGCAAGCCGATCCGCTGGTACCGCGAGCCTAAGAGTGGCGTCCGCCTCTTTCGCCTGGAGGGGCGCTATGCCGCGCAGCCGACGGCAGCGATGAACGCGACCCTGGCGCAAGCCCAGTGGCGCGAGGTCAGCCGCTGGCTCGGCTGCACCGACGTCGGGGGAGAGCCGGGGGTGGACGGCGGGGTCGAGGGCAAGCCGTGGCTGGGTCGCGACTATGTCAGCTACGAATGGCAGGCGAGCTGGTCGTGCGCGGGTGCCGCCCATCCCGACTTCGGGACCGCCGGGCATAGCTTCGACGCGCACACGGGGCGGGAGCTGAAGCTGGACGAGGTGCTGCGGCCCGGTTCGGGGCCGATCCCGCCCGAGGATAGCGACCGCTGGTATGGCTATCGCGCGCAGACATTCGCTCCGGCGGTGGTACTGCTTCTCCAGCAATACCATCCGCAGGAGATGCAGCCCGTCGACCCGGATGGAGAGGAATGCGACTATACCGATCCGGAAGTCTGGAACTTCCCGGCCTGGCGGCTGACGCCGGAAGGTCTGTGGCTGGGCGCGAGTTTTGCCCGCGTGATGCGCGCCTGCGACGGCCCCGACTGGCCGGTGCTGCCCTGGTCGACGCTGTCGGTAAAGCCGCAGTAGCGGCTCGCCCGGCCGCTTTCCCGAGCTCCTGCGGAAGCAGGAGGCCAGGGTCGCAGGCGCCGCGGTTTCACAATCCTGGGCTCCTGCCTGCGCAGGACCACCGAGTCAGCGCGCGTAGCGCTCCGCCTCGTGCCGGATCAGGGCGATCATGTTGGGGATGCCCTGGGTCCGGTTGGAGCTCAGCTGTTTCGACAGGTCGAAGGGGGCTAGGGCTGCCGGGATGTCGGTCGCGAGGATCGCGGCCGGGCTTTGGTCCTGCACCGCCGAGAGGACCAGGGCGATGATCCCCTTGGTGATCGCGGCGTTGCTGTCGGCCAGGAAGTGGAGCGTCCCGTCCTCTCGCCGGGTGGGATAGACCCAGACCGAGGCGGAGCAGCCGCGCACCAGCGTAGCATCGGTCTTCAGCGCGTCGGGCATGGGCTCCAGCGCGCGACCCAGGTCGATCAGCAGGCGATAGCGGTCGTCCGGATCGAGGAAGCCATATTCGTCGAGGATGTCGTCGAGGGACTGCATGCGCAGCCCGGTAGCAGCTGGCGGCGGCCGGCAAAAGGCCGCCGCGGCTGCATCAGAGGTCGACCCCGGCGGCGATCGCCTCCAGCTTGCGGATGCGTTCCTTCAGGTCGGCGAGTTCGATGCGGGTACCGGCGTGACCGAAGCCGGGCGCTTCGCCGCCTTCGACTCGGGCGAGTTCCTGCCGCTTGAGCGCCAGCCAGCCGCGCCAGCCGGCAAGGGTCGCGGCGGTGACCATGGCCACGGCGGCGAGGCCGCTGGTGGCGAGGACGAGGGTGAGGTTCGGGTCCGTCATGTCGCTGCTCCGGTGGGGCGTGGACGTGGGTGGTCAGTTGAGCGGCGGCTGATCGCGCAGCCGCTCGATCTCGTCGGAAAGATCCAGGCCGCGGTCGGTGACGATGCGTTCCAGCACGCGCACCCGCTGCTCCAGCCGCTCCGTCTGCGCCGCATATTGCGCCGCTTTTTCCGCGAGCTTGTTGGCTTCTAGCTCCAGCGCCCGCTCGCGGTGGTCGAGCCAAGGCTTCACGAAGGTCTTGCCCACGATCGCGACGATGGGGATCATCAGCGCGAGGATCGGGATCAGAATAGGGCTCATGGTCGGTCCTTCAGTTCGCGCGGTCGCGCAGCTGGTCGATTTCGCGGGAGAGCAGGGCGCCGCTGTCGGTGACGATGCGCTCGACCGTCGCGAGCCGGTCTTTGACCGAGCCGAGCTCGGCGCGGAGCTGGGCATTCTCCTGGCTCAGCAGGCGGACCCGCTCGATCGTCTCCTCGTTCTTCTGCGGATAGACCGCCTGGCCCCAGGCGCCGTCGAGCGGATAGCCATGCTTGATCCGCATCCAGGTGGTGATGACCCATCCGGTGACCGCGACCGCGACGATGGTCACGATCAGGGGGAAGAGGCCTTGGAGCAGTGCGTAGGTCTCGGGGTTCATTGCAGATCTCCTCTCGGCGCTCAGCGCAGCGCGTCGATTTCGCGGGCGGTGCGTGCGGCGGGGTCGGTGGCGATGCGCTCGAGCACCGCGATCCGCTCCTCCAGCCGGCCGATCTTGCCGGTCAGGCGTTCGTTCTCGCTGGAGAGCAGCGCGATCTTGCGATCGGCGTCGGGGCTCTCCTTGTGGCTCACGCCCGACCATTCATTCTCCACCGGATAGCCGTGGCGGGCACGGATCCAGTTGTTGAGGACCAATCCGAAGGTCGAGATCGCGATCAGCGCGATGACGAAGCCCGGGCCACTCCAGCTCATGAACTTTCCCTCCCTGTTAAACGCCTGGCGATTGGCTCAGCGCAGGCTGTCGATCTCGTCGGCCAGGCGCGTGTTGCGGCTGGTGTAGAACATCTCGATGTCGGCAAGACGCCGGTCGATGTCGCGGAACGTGGAGCGGATCTCCGCGGTCGAGCGCTTCGGGTTGGAGCGCACGCCCTGCCAGAACTTCGCATCCTCCTCGCTGTCGTAGAGGCCGACCGGCTTCTTGGGCGCCATCCAGGCGATCATCCCATAGGCGATGAGGGTCCAGGGGAAGCCGCCCGCCAGCGTCAGCAGCACGGCGCCGATGCGGATCCACATCGTCTCGACGCCGGTATAGTCCGCGATGCCGGAGCACACGCCCGACCACTTCGCATTCTGCTTGTCGAGGTAGAATTTGGTGCGTTGCGCGGTCATCTCAGTTCCTCCGGGAAAAGTCGATTTCACGGTCCGCAGCGTCCGGTGCGGAAGGACGGAAATCCGGATTGTCGGCAGCGACGATGCGTTCGATCGTCTGGAGGCGTTCTTCCAGCCGGCGGGCCGTGAAGTGCATCTCGTCGAGCAGCTTCTCGTCCTCGCCGGTCAGGGTCGGCGCCTGCTTCCACCGGGTGATGTAGTGCAGGATCAGCCACGGCAGCCCGATGAACAGCGTGACGATCGGCACCGCGATGGAGATGAAGTCGTCCATCTCAGCCCTCCTTGTTCATGCGCGCCTTGAGCGCGGCGAGCTCGGCGTCGATCTTCTCGGCCGACTGGAGTTCGGCGATCTCTTCCTCCAGCGTCTTCACCTGGCCCATGCCCAGCGCATCGGCGCGGCCCTCGGCGAGGTCGGCGCGGCGTTCCAGAACCTCGAAGCGGCTGAAGGCCTCGTTGGTCTTGGAGCCGGCGTACATCTCGCGCAGGCGGCTGCGGTTGTTGGCGCTTTCGAGCCGGGTCATGATCGCGTTCTGGCGGGTACGCGCCTCGCGCAGCTTGTTCTGCAGCTTGGCGATGTCCTCTTCCGAGCCGCGCAGCGAGTCGTCCAGGACGCGGATCTCGCCGGAAAGCTGCTCGACCATGTCGGCGGCCTTCTTGCGCTCGATCAGCGCGGCCTTGGCCAGGTCCTCGCGGTTCTTCGACAGGGCGAGCTCGGCCTTTTCGGTCCAGCTTTCCTGCAGACCCTGCAGCTTGGTGATGTGGCGACGCATCTCCTTCTGGTCGGCGATGGTGCGCGCCGCGGAAGCCCGAACCTCGACCAGCGTCTCCTCCATCTCAAGGATGATCATGCGGATCATCTTGGAGGGATCTTCCGCCTTGTCGAGCAGATCGGTGACGTTGGCGGCGATGATGTCTCGGGTGCGGGAAAAGATACCCATCGATTCAAACTCCTGTGTGTGTTCCGGTTGGGCCGGGACGAGGGGGCAACATCCCGCCCCGGCCCGCCGTCGGTCACGCGATCGCGGGGCCGGCGGATGCTGCGAAAGCCTGGGCCGGGCCGGTGCTGGTCGTTGCCGCCAGCGTCACCGTGCTGAGGACCAAGGCGCCGATCAGGCTGGCGAGGGTCCGGCTGAGGCTCGTTGCGTTGTAGGTCGTCATCGTCATGCTCCCTGAACCTGTTGTGCTGCCCGGTTGCCGGGCTTGTCCATTGCTTTGCAGGACCCGTGCCAATTTCCGAAAACGGCGGAAAACCGCGGGATGTGCGATGACGGCCGGCGGCCGGCAACAAATCCGTTGCTAACAGTTGGGAAACTGCGCCAAGCTTCCGGTATGGAGCGCACGACCCAAGTCATCGGCCAATCGACGGCCTTTCTGGACACGCTGGAACGGGCCAGCCGCGCGGCGGCGCTGGATCGCCCGGTGCTGGTGATCGGCGAGCGCGGGACCGGCAAGGAGCTGGTGGCCGAGCGTCTGCACCGCCTGTCGCCGCGCTGGGACCAGCCGCTGGTGGTGATGAACTGCGCGGCCCTTCCGGAGACGCTGATCGAGGCCGAGCTGTTCGGGCACGAGGCGGGCGCCTTCACCGGCGCCACCAAGGCGCGGGCGGGGCGGTTCGAGGAAGCCGATCGCGGCACCTTGTTCCTGGACGAACTCGGCACGCTGTCGATGGCGGCGCAGGACCGGTTGCTCCGTGCGGTCGAGTATGGCGAGGTCACGCGGATCGGGTCGTCGCGGCCGGTCCATGTCGACGTCCGCATCGTTGCGGCAACCAACGAGCATCTGCCCGATCGCGTGGCGGCGGGCACGTTCCGCGCCGACCTGCTCGACCGGCTGTCGTTCGAGGTGGTGACGCTGCCGCCGCTGCGCGCCCGCGCCGGCGACATTCCGGTGCTCGCTGAGTTCTTCGGCCGCCGCATGGCAGCCGAGATCGGGCGGGAGGTGTGGCCGGGCTTCGGTCCCGCGGCACTGGATGCGCTCACCAGCCATCCGTGGCCCGGCAACGTGCGCGAGCTTCGCAACGTGGTGGAACGCGCCGTCTACCGCTGGGAGCGGCCGGGGCCGATCGATGGCATCGAGATCGATCCCTTCGCATCCCCCTATCGTCCCCGTGGCCAGGCGCCCGCATCGGAGATTCCTCCCGCGGCGGAGCCGGCTCCTGCCTCGACGCCGGAGGTGCCGGCGGAGCACGGGTTCGAGCCGGCCGACTTCAAGACGCGGGTCAACCGCTTCGAGCGCGAGCTGCTGTCGCGGGCGCTTGCCGAGAACCGGTTCAACCAGCGGACCACGGCCGAGGCCTTGGGGCTGAGCTACGACCAACTGCGCCATGCGTTGCGCCGGCATAATCTGCTGGGGCAGGGCGGCGGATGACGTACGCGATGCACCGATCGGAGGTTGCGCACGGCGCACCGCAGCTTACCTAGAACGCGACCGTAACGACCGGAGCCATCCGGTCGCGCCCGCGTTCGACATCGCAAAATCCATCAAGGAGGAACCGTCATGGCTTTCGAACTTCCGCCGCTGCCCTACGCCTATGACGCGCTGGAGCCGACCATCGACAAGGAGACGATGACGCTCCACCACGACAAGCACCACAAGGCCTATACCGACAAGCTGAACGAGGCGATCGGAGAGGACCCGAGCCTTGAGGGCAAGACGATCGAGCAGATCCTGGCCAACATGTCGGGCGCGCCGGCCAAGCTGCGCAACAACGGCGGCGGCTATTGGAACCACGACTTCTTCTGGAAGACGATGAAGGGCGGCGGCTCGCAGCCGACCGGCGCGCTCAAGGACGCGATCGACGCCAAGTTCGGCTCGGTCGACGCGTTCAAGGAGCAGTTCAACACCGCGGGTGCGAACCAGTTCGGTTCCGGCTGGGCGTGGCTGATCGTGGGCGAGGACGGCGAGCTCGCCATCACCTCGACCCCGAACCAGGACAATCCGCTGATGGACGTCGCCCCGGTGAAGGGCACCCCGATCCTGGGCAACGACGTATGGGAACACGCCTATTACATCACCTATCGCAACGCCCGACCCGAATATCTGAAGGCGTGGTGGAATGTCGTCGACTGGGACGTGGCAAATCAGCGCTACGAAGCAGCCAAGGCATGAACCAAGGGGCGGGAAGGAAACTTCCCGCCCTTTGTTTTCGACGGCCCGGCCGTACATGCCGATGGCCCCGGAAAATTCTTGCGGAGCCGACCTTGTTATTTTTGCCCCGATCTGCCATATAGGTGCTGCTACAGTCGCATATTGACGGTTTTCGGCGCTTTGCGGCTCCCGCTTCCTTCTTTCCCTGTGTTTGAGCGCAAGCGCTCCCGACACGCGGGGGCGCCGACAAGAAGGAACTACCCATGAGCATTCTCGGCACCGTCAAGTTCTTCAACGCCGACAAGGGCTATGGCTTCATCGCGCCGGATACCGGTGGCCAGGACGCCTTCGTCCACATCACGGCGGTCGAGCGGGCCGGCATGATCACCCTCAACCAGAACCAGCGCGTTTCGTACGAGCTGGAGCAGGATCGCCGCGGCAAGATGGCTGCGGTGAACCTTCAGCCGGCCGACTAAGTCGGGCGGCGACCCGGCGGCGCCATCCGGCGCCGCCGTGCTCTTTACGGGAGACCCGTCCGTGGCACAGCTAAGCTATCGTGAGCATGCAGCACAGGCCCATGCCGATGCAGAAGCCGCGACTCTGGACATGGTGCGCGACCGTTGTCTTCGGGCCGAAGCGGCCTGGGTGGCGATGGCGGAGCGCCAAGAACGCGTCGACAAGCTCCGCGCCGAACGCGAAGGTGCCGGGCCGGTCCCCGTCCTTTAGGATACCGAGTGAAGTTTTTTACCAGCCAGAACAATCCCAGTTTCCCCATTCCCGAAGCCGCCGTCGTCACGGCCCGCCGCATGTCGGCCGCGGATCGCCAGATGCAGGCGATCGCCCGTGCCGCAGTTCGCGAAGTGCTCGGATGAACCAAAAAGGCGCGCCGTCCCCGGCGCGCCTTTTTGTTTGTGTGAGGTGTTGGCTGGGGCGGCCATGCCGACGAAAGCGAGGCTGCGACGCATCCTTTCGCCGTCTTCCTGCGGAGGCAGGACCCTAGGGTTTCAAAGCTTTGCAAGCCGTTGCTCTGCTTGGCCCTGGATCCCTGCCTGCGCAGATACGATTGTGTCGTTCGCAGGGGGCGCAAGAGCCACCGATCCATTGCCGCTGCCGCTTGAGCCCGTTGCGTTGCGCGTATGGGTGCTGACTCGCGTCAGCAGGACAGGGAAGGGGCAGGGAAGCGCCCTTACCCCTCGGGCGGAACCGGGGCCTCCTTTTCCGTGGTGAGGCCGTGGCGCAGCAGCATGGGGACGTTGGCGATCGCGAACAGCAGCGTCAGCGGCACCGCGCCCCAGAGCTTGAACCCGACCCAGAAGTCCCAGCTGGTGTTGCGCCAGACCAGTTCGTTGAGCACGGCCATGCCGGCGAAGAAGCCGGTCCAGTTGATCGTCAGCTTGCGCCAGCCCTCGGCGGACAGACCCGGATAGGCCCCCTCCAGCAGCGACTGGAGCAGCGGGCGACCGGTGGCGAGGCCAAAGCCCAGGATGGCGGAGAACATCGCATAGACGATCGTCGGCTTCACCTTGATGAAGGTGTCGTCGCGAAAATAGAGCGTCAGCCCGCCGAACACGAGCACCAGCCCGCCGGTGATCCACAGCATCGGCGAGATGCGGCCCGTCTTGATGTGCGACACCAGGATCGCGACGAAGGTCGCCACCATGAAGGCGGCGGTCGCGATCAGCACGCGCGCCAGGCTGTCGACCATGTTGGGCAGGTGCAGCTTGCCGGCGAGCAGATTGGCGGCGAAGAACACCGCCAGCGGGCCATAGTCGAGCGCCATGCGCAGACCAGGGCTGGCCTCCTTCGCAGGAGCGGTCGTGCTCATCGCAGGTTCCTCCCCTGGTCGACGCCGGCGATGATGCGCGCCACCTCGTTGGCATCGAAGCCGCGCAGGTCGTCGGCGGTCTCGCCGACGCCGATCGCGTGGATGGGCAGGCCGTAGCGCTCGGCGGCCGCGACCAGCACGCCGCCGCGCGCGGTGCCGTCGAGCTTGGTCATCACCAAGCCGGTGACGCCCGCGGTCTCCTTGAACACCTCGATCTGGTTTAGCGCGTTCTGGCCGGTGGTGGCGTCGAGCACCAGCACCACGTCGTGCGGCGCCTCCGGGTTGAGGCGGCCGAGCACGCGACGGATCTTGGCGAGTTCGTCCATCAGTTCGCGCTTGTTCTGGAGGCGACCGGCGGTGTCGACGATCAGCACGTCGATGCCGGTGGCGGTCGCCTGCTTCACCGCCTCATAGACGATGCCGGCGGCGTCGCCGCCCTCGGCGCCCGAGACGATCGGCACGCCAATCCGCTCGGCCCAGGTCCTGAGCTGGCCGATCGCGGCTGCGCGGAAGGTATCGCCGGCGGCGAGCATCACGCCGTAATCCTGCTCGACCAGCGTCTTGGCGAGCTTGGCGATGGTGGTGGTCTTGCCCGATCCGTTGACGCCGATCACCAGGATCACCTGCGGGCGCGGAAACGCCTCGATCTCCAGGGGCTTGGCGACCTTGGCGAGCGAGCGCTCCACCTCCTCCGCAACGACCAGGCGGATGCCGAGCTCCTCCATGTTGCGCTCATACTGCCCTTCGGCGAGCCGGGCGCGGACGCGCGCGGCCGTCTCCGGCCCCAGATCGGAGGCGATCAGCGCCTCCTCGATCTCGTCGAGCGTCTCCTCGTCCAGCCGCGCGGCCGAGAGGCCGGCGAGGTTGCCCATCAGCCGGTCGGAGGTCTTGCGAAAACCCCCGAGCAGCCGTTCGTGCCACGATGCGCTCATGCCGCCACTCCCACCAGCCGGTCCTGCTCGACGGCGATGATCGCTACGTCGGCGATGGTCCCTGCCTGCATTGTTCGATCCAATCCTACTTCCGCAAAGGCTTCCGCATGGCCGCGGTCGCCGGGTCGTTCCACTAGAACGCGTTGCCGCGTACCCACCAGCCGGTGCAGCCACGCCGTGTGGCGCTCGGCCGCGCGGGCGCGCAGCCGGGCCGCGCGCTCCCGCGCCACGGCCGGGTTCACCTGCGGCATGCGTGCCGCGGGCGTTCCTGCGCGCGGCGAGAAGGGAAAGATGTGCGCGTGCACGATGTCGCAATCGTCGAGCAGCGCCAACGTATCCGCGAACATCGCGTCGTCCTCGGTCGGGAAGCCGGCGATGAGGTCCGCGCCGATCGCGATCTCCGGCCGCGCCGCCTTCAGCCGCGCGACCATCGCGACGGCATCGGCGCGCAGGTGCCGGCGCTTCATCCGCTTGAGGATCAGGTCGTTGCCGGCCTGGAGCGAGAGGTGGACGTGCGGCAGCACGCGCGGCTCGCCGGTGAGCAGCGCCATCAGCCGGTCGTCGATCTCGATCGAGTCGAGCGACGACAGGCGGAGGCGCTCCAGCGCCGGCACATGGGTGAGGATGCGCTCGACCAGCTTGCCGAGACTCGGCCGGCCGGGCAGGTCCTGGCCGTAGCTGGTGAGGTCGACGCCGGTCAGCACCACCTCGCGATGGCCGGCGGCCACCACCTCGGCCACGCGCGTGACCACCGCGCCGGCGGGCGCGGAGCGGGCGGGGCCGCGGCCGAAGGGGATGGCGCAGAAGGTGCAGCGATGGTCGCAGCCGTTCTGCACCTCGACAAAAGCGCGGACGTGCGCGGCAAAGGCGGGCGCGAGGTGCGGCGCGTCCCGCCGGACGGCGTCCCAGTCGGACACGCGGACTGGTTCGCTAGCGGCCCAAGCCTCGGGCAGCAGCTTGTCGGCGTTGCCGACCACACGGTCCACCTCCGGCATGGCGGCGAAGCCCTGCGGATCGATCTGCGCTGCGCAACCGGTGACGATCAGTTCCGCGCCCGGCCGTTCGCGGCGCGCGCGGCGGATCGCGCGGCGGGTGCCGGCGACCGCCTCGTTGGTCACGGCGCAGCTGTTGACGACTACCGCATCCCTGCGCCCTAACAGGGTGCGGATCGTTTCGCTTTCGGCGATGTTGAGCCGGCAGCCGAGCGAAATCACCTCGGGCAACGCGGAAGAAGGGGGCGGCATGGCGGCTGATCTAGGGGCGGGACCGGACGAAGTCCAACGCGCGGCGGACGCCGTGCTGCACTTCTGGTTCGAGGAACTCTTACCGGAGCAGCATTTCGCCAAGAATGACGCGCTGGATGCGGCCATTCGCGAGCGGTTCGGCGCCTTGCGGAATGCGGTGGTCGCGACGGATGCGGAAGGATGGCGCGATACGCCCGAGCGGTTGCTGGCGGCAATCCTGCTGGTCGACCAGTTCTCGCGAAACCTCTACCGCGGATCGGGAGCGGCGTTCGCGGCCGATCCGCTCGGGCTGGAACTGGCGCTGTCGGGCATCGCAGCAGGCTTTGCGCCGAAGTTAGAGTCGCCGTGTCGGGCCTTTCTCTACATGCCGCTGATGCATTCGGAGGATCGCGGCGTCCAACGCTTCGCCCTGCGCTGCTTCTCCGAAACGGGATTGGAGGCGAACCTGGCGTTTGCGCAGGCCCATGCCGACGTGATCGAGCGCTTCGGTCGCTTTCCGTCGCGCAACGTCGCGCTGGGACGCGACTCGACGCGGGAGGAACTGGCCTATCTCAGCCAACCAGGCGCTGGTTGGTAAGGTCGAGCGGGGGTTGTGCAGGCGCGTCCGGGGCAGGGCGCGCGACGAGCTGACGACGCTCGGCGAGCATCCGGCGTACGCCCGCAGTGGAAAGCGGCGGCCCGTAGCGCAGCCCCTGTGCCTTGGCGCAGCCGATCCCGCGCAAGCGCGCCTCGACGGCTTCGTTCGGCACGCCCTGCGCAGTCACGGGCAGGTTCAGGCTCTCTCCCAGTCGCGCGATCGCGTTGACGATGGCGGTGGCGTCCGCACTGTCGGCCATAGACTGGACGAGGCCGGCATCGATCTTGATCCGGTCGAGCGGCAGCGCGCGCAGGTGGGCCAAACTCGAATAGCCGGTGCCGAAATCGTCCAGCGCGACCCGCACGCCCTGGTTCTTCAGGCTGCCGATGATCGATTGCGCCAGCGGCAGGTTGTCGAACAGCGCGCTCTCGGTGATCTCCACCTGAAGGCGGTGCGCCGGGAAGCCGGTCTCGGTTAGGAGCTTCAGGATCTTCTGCGCAAGCCAGGCGTCCCGCAGCTGGCAGCGCGACAGATTTATCGAGAGGCACAGCGACGGGTCCCAATCGCGGGCGGCGTCGAACGCCTGGCGCATCAGCGACAGGGAAAGGTCGGCGATGAGGCCGGTATCCTCGGCGAGCGGCAGGAACGACTCGCCCTCCAGCAAGCCGCGCGCCGGGTGCTGCCAGCGGGGGAGCACCTCGAACCCGTCGAGGTCGCCGGTCGCGAGGTCCATCTGCTGTTCGAAGAAGGGGAGGATCTGGCCCTGCGGGATGGCGATGCGCAGCGCCTCTTCCAGGTCGTTTCGGCTGTGCAGCTCGCGCTCCATGGAACGATCAAACCAGGCGAAGCGATCGCGGCCATTCCGCTTGGCCGTATAGAGCGCGATGTCCGCGGCGCGCATCAGCGCCTTGATGGACGGGCAATCCGCGCCGGAGCATGCGACCCCCACCGAGGCGGTGACCTGACAGCGCAGGCCCCCCACGTCGACCGGCTGCGAGAGGCGGGCCAGCAGGCGTTCGGCGAGTCTCTGGATCTGCGCCGGCTGGGCAGGCGCGATCGACAGCGCACAGGCAAAGGAGTCGCCCCCCATGCGCGCGATGCGGCTGCCGGGCGGCATGGTCTCGATCATCGCGGTCGCCGCGTGACGAAGCACGACGTCGCCCGCCGGCTGGCCGTGCATGTCGTTGATCGCCTTGAAATGATCGAGGTCGATCAGCAACAGCGCGACCGCGCCACGCGACCGGCCGGCGCGCTCGATCATTGCGGCGCCTTCGGAGGCGAAATCCTTGCGATCCAGCAGGATCGCCAGCGGGTCGGGGGCTGCCAGCGCCCGGGCGTGTTCTTCGGCGGCCTCCTGGGCCTGTGCGGCCGCGCGCTGGGCCTGGTGGCGATTCCAGCCGAGCAGCATCAGCGCGAGGTTGAGCAGCAGCGCCACGACGAGCAGTCGCTGCGGCGGCGGTCCGCCCCCCAGCCAAACTCCAAGCGTGCTGGCGAGAAGGGTGCTGCCGATCCCGACCAGGAGCAGCAGCGAGGCGATGCCAATCCCCAGCAGCAGGGCGTCCGAGGAAGGACGCAGCCTGCCCGAACGACCGGTGCCGAAGATCGTGCCGAGAGGAAGCCGGGAGCGCATGACTCCTTGTCCGCGACAGGTGTGTAGATCGGGTTAAATCCTGCGGCTTCCTCGCAAGTCTTGCCCACTTCGGCGCAATCGGCTATCGGCCCCGTGTCGTTCCTCAAAAGGACGGCATCCATGCGACCGCCCACGGGCGACGCCGGCCGACGAGGTTTCGTCCGCCGGCGTGTTTTGCTTGGGCGCCGGACGGAGGATGTGGAAGTGGAGCAGGTACGTGTTCGATAGCTTGAGCGACCGGCTGGGAGGCGTCTTCGATCGCCTGCGGGGCCGTGGTGCGCTGACTGAAGCCGACGTGCGTACCGCCATGCGCGAAGTGCGCGTGGCGCTGCTGGAGGCCGATGTCGCACTTCCGGTCGCGCGCGCCTTCGTCGACAAGGCGACCGAGGCCGCGATCGGCCAGGACGTGCTGCGCTCGGTCACGCCGGGGCAGCAGGTCGTCAAGATCGTCCACGACACGCTGGTCGACATGCTGGGGCCGGACACGGCCGAGCTCGACATCGCGGTCACCCCGCCTGCGGTGGTGATGCTCGTCGGTCTCCAGGGCTCGGGCAAGACGACCACTACGGCCAAGCTCGCCAAGCTCTTGTCGGGCCGCGAGCGCAAGAAGGTGCTGATGGCGTCGCTCGACGTCAATCGGCCGGCCGCGCAGGAGCAGCTGGCGGTGCTGGGTACCCAGGTCGAGGTGGCGACGCTGCCGATCGTGCAGGGCCAGCAGCCGGTCGACATCGCCCGGCGCGCGCTCCAGTCGGCGAAGCTCCAGGGCTTCGACGTGGTGATGCTCGACACCGCCGGTCGCCTCCACGTCGACCAGGCGCTGATGGACGAGATGAAGGCGGTGTCCGACATCGCCCGTCCGAACGAGACGCTGCTGGTGGTCGACTCGCTCACCGGCCAGGACGCGGTCAACGTCGCGACCAGCTTTTCCGAGCAGGTGCCGCTGACCGGCGTGATCCTGACCCGCATGGACGGCGATGCCCGCGGCGGTGCGGCGCTCTCGATGCGCGCGGTCACCGGCAAGCCGATCAAGTTCGCAGGCGTCGGCGAAAAGCTCGACGCAATCGAGCCGTTCCACCCCAAGCGCGTCGCGGGCCGCATCCTCGGCATGGGCGACGTGGTGTCGCTGGTCGAGCGCGCCGCCGAGAGCATCCAGGCGGAGGATGCCGAGCGCATCGCCAATCGGATGGCCAAGGGCCAGTTCGACATGAACGACCTGCGCGCGCAGCTGCAGCAGATGCGCCGCATGGGCGGGCTGGGCGCGCTGGCCGGCATGATCCCGGGCATGAAGAAGGCGCAGGCGGCGATGGCCTCCGGCGCGGTCGACGAAAAGATCCTGCTGCGCATGGACGCGATGATCACGTCGATGACGCCCAAGGAGCGTTCCAAGCCCGAACTGCTCAACGCCAAGCGCAAGATCCGCGTCGCCAAGGGGTCCGGCACCACGGTGCAGGATGTGAACAAGCTCCTGAAGATGCACCAGGAAATGTCCACGGCCATGAAGAAGCTCAAGAAGATGGGCGGTCTGAAGGGCATGATGGCGATGCTGGGCAAGGGCGGTCCGGGAGGCGGCATGGCCGGCCTGGGCAATGCGCTCGGCGGCGCAGAGCTTGGCGACATGATGAGCAAGGCCGGCGGCAGCGGCGGCCTTCCGGGGCTTCCCGGCGGCAAGGGCGGCATGCAGCTGCCCCCTGGCTTCGAGAATCTGATCAAGAAGAAGTGAGCGCTCCCCAGGAGCGATCAGCAACCCAACGGCCCGGCGATCGCCGCGGCTACGAGTAGAAAGAAGAAGGAAATCTCATGGCAATCAGCATGCGTCTGTCGCGCGGTGGCTCCAAGAAGCGCCCCTACTACCGGATCGTGATCGCCGACGCGCGCAGCCCGCGTGACGGCAAGTTCATCGAGAAGGTTGGCACCTACAACCCGCTCCTCGCCAAGGACGACGAGAAGCGCGTCGTGCTCGACACCGAGCGTGCGAAGCACTGGCTGAGCGTCGGCGCGCAGCCGACCGACCGCGTCCTCCGCTTCCTCGATGCCGCCGGCGTCAAGGAGCGCACCGCACGCAACAACCCGAACAAGGGCAAGCCGGGCGAAAAGGCCACCGAGCGCGCTGAAGAGCGTGCAGCCAAGGCGGCCGAGGCGGCTGCCGCTGCCGAGGCGCCGGCCGAGACTGCCGAGGCCTGAGCCCAAACGGGCGTTCGCGCGTTTCTTCTGCCGAACCCGCCTGCAAGGGGCGGGCCGGCAGAAGGAGCGGCACGATGACCATCGACCCCGAACAGCACGGCGCCAACGACCATGACGACTCGTCGTCCCCGAACGCCGGGGCGGACACCGGCGTCTCGACGCCCGATCCCGCGGAGGGTGCCGACGACGCCCCCGGCGGCGGCGACGGATCTCCCGACGCCTGAGGCGAAGGCGGGCGCCGATGGCGAGCGCCGGGTGGTGCTCGCCGTCGCGATTGGCGCGCATGGCGTCGCGGGCGAGGTGCGGCTCAAGGTCTTCGCCGAGGACCTGGGCGCGCACACGGTGCTGAACGGCGGCGCCTTGACGCTCCGATCGGTTCGGCCGGGCAACAATGGCGCCATCGCCCGCTTCGCCGAGGTTTCCTCGCGCGATGCGGCCGAGGCGTTGCGGGGTACCCAGCTGTGGGTGCCGCGCGACAGCCTGCCTCCTCTGGAGGAAGGCGAATATTATCATGCCGACCTGATCGGCCTGGCGGCATTCTCCGACACGGACGAGCCGCTCGGCACCGTGGTCGCCGTCGAGAACTTCGGCGCGGGCGACGTGCTGGAAATCGAGCGTCCGACGGGCAAGCGCTTCATGGTTCCGATGCGGGCCGACGCGGTTCCGGAATGGAATGCCGAGCGACTGGTGGTCACGACAGCCTTCATCGAGGCCTGAGGCGCACGTGACGGTCGGTCAAGCTGTTGCGAATCTGTCATAATTCGTCGCTTGCCGCCCCTGCGCCCGCTGGCTAGGCCGCGCACGATGCTCCGCAAACCCGCCCCGTTGCTGCTCCTGGCAGCGCTGATGCTGTTCGTGCTTGCCGCACTGGTACTGCCGCTCAACCGCGACGAGAGCCAGTATGTCGCGGCCGTGGAGCTGATGCGTTACGGGCTGCCGTTCCGCGACTTCATGTACCTGCAGACGCCGCTGCAGCCCTTTCTTCTCGCGCCATTCGCCTTTGTCGAGGAGGGCTGGCTGTTCCTGTCGCTGCGGCTCGCCAACGCCGTGGTTGCCGCCGGCGCGGTCCTGTTCGTCTACCTGGCCGCAAAGGGAGCGGGCGGAAGCCCCCGCCGGGCACTCGCCGCTGCCGTCATGCTCGCCTTGTGCGACGCGATGATCTTCGCCGGCGGCGTCGCGCGCAACGACGCGCTGCCGGTGTTCTTCGAGGCACTGGGCATCTGGCTGCTGGTCGACACGCACCTGCGGATCCGTCCGACGTGGCGCATCTTCCTGGCCGGGCTCGCCTTCGGCGCGGCCGTGTCGGTCAAGATCAGCTACATCGTGCCGGCCGGGGTGCTGTTCGCGGTGATGCTGTACGAGGGGCGCCGCGACCGCTTCCGCAGCGTCACCGCTTATGCGCTGGGCGGCGCGGTGGGCGTGGTGCCGACGCTGGTGCTGCTGGCGGTCGCGCCGGAGAGCTTCCTGTTCGGCGTCTTCGAATATTCGCTGGTGGCACCCCAGCAATGGCGGATGCTCAACGAGCAGGCGCACATGCTCGAGTTCCCGACGACGCTCGGCCGGCTCGCCTGGTTCCTGGTCCAGGGGCCGGCGCTGGTGGTGCTCGCGCTGGTGCTCTGGCGGCGGTTCCGCCACGGGGGGGATCGCCATGGCGTCGCGCTCGACTGGCTGATCATCGCCGGCTGCATCGCCGCGATGCTGCCGCAGCCTAGCTTCCGCCAATATGTCATTCCGATCCTGCCGCCGCTGTTCGTGCGGTTCGGCGCGATCCATGGGCCCATCGCACCGCGCAGGAGTCTGCGGCTGGTGCTGGCCGTAACCCTGGTCCTGGGGCTTTGGCGGACGACCAGCGAGTCGATCGCGGCGCTGAGGGGAGGTTCCCCAATCCTGTTCGCGGTCGCCGACGGCGATTGGCTGGGGGAGCATCTGGACGACAGCGGGATGCCGGGCATGGCGGTCAGCCTGTCGCCGGAGCGGTTCGCGGGCGGCAAGCTCGACATCGACCCGCGCTTCGCCATGGGGCCGTTCCTGTTCCGCATGCGTGGGCTCGCCACCCCGGCCGAGGAGCAGCGGATGCACATGGTCACGCGCGAAAGCCTGGACCGGGTGCTGAACAGCGCGCCGCCGCCCGCGATCGTGACGGGCGGCGAGGCGCGGTCGACCCCCGCTGCTCCGGGAGGCCTGGATGCGCCGCTACGCGGCTGGGCGGAGCGCAACGCCTATCGCCGGATGCAGTCGCCCTCGGGCATCCTGTCGCTCTACCTGCGGACGCAGCACGCGCAACGCCGCGGATAGCGCGGGCTATCCAGGGGTGGACAAGCCCGTAAAAGCGGCGTGTGGCACTAGTCGCTGGCTGGCGGGTTCTTCCTGTTTGCCAACGAGGGCCCTCGATCTTGGCTGCCGGAGATCTCTCGCTTGGAACTCGTCGCCCTTGCCGCGCAGCACCGCCGCAACGCCCTCGTGAGCGGGCTGCTGGAGAAGGCGTGGAGCCGGGGCTGGCTTTCGCGGCCCGTTCTGGAGCCGGATCAGCTGATTGCCGTCGCCCGCGCGCGAACCGGCCTGCACGACCTGGGAAGCGGCAGCGGCTGGAACGACCGGCTGGAGCGGCTCACCCAGGCGCTGCGGGAAGAGGCGGCGTTGACGCCGCTCGGAACGGTGATCGCCTATGGCCAGTTGGTCGCGGCCCTTGCTGATCGGGCGCGCGTCCACGCACTCTGGCGGCGGCATCCGGAGATCCTCGACCGACCTATTCCCCGGCCGATCATCGTGCTGGGACAGATGCGCTCGGGCAGCACGCGCATGCAGCGGCTGCTCGCCTGCGACCCCCGGCTGGCGCACACCCGCTTCTTCGAAAGCTGGAACCCGGTGCCGATCACCCACCGCCGTTGGCTCGATGACCGGCGGGTCCGCGCATGGATCGGCCTGCGTTGTGCGGAGTGGCTGAACCCGGAGTTCCGCATCATCCACCCGACCGCCCTGGAGGCGGCCGACGAGGAGATCGGGCTGCACAACGTCTCGATCTTCGGCGCGGCGTTCGAGGCGCAGTGGCGCATCCCGAGCTTTGCCGCCGTCAGCGAGGCGATGGACACCCGGCCCGTCTACGCCGAGTTCAAGCGGCTGCTGCAGACGGTGGCATGGCTCAGGAAGGCGCGGGAGGACCGCCCCTGGGTGCTCAAGCTTCCCCAGTTCGCGCAGGATCTGGACTCGCTGCTTGCCGTCTTTCCGGACGCACGGCTCGTGTGCCTCGACCGGCGGGCATCGGCCGTGGTCGCGTCGTCGGCATCGCTGGTGCACAGCCAGATGCGCGTGCAGTCGGACGACGTCGATCGCCATTGGATCGGAGCGGAGTGGGTCCGCAAGGTGGCGCTGCGGGAGCGGCGGATGCAGGCCGCACGGGCCGCGGCGGACGTGCCGCAGGTCGACGTCGGCTTCGATGCGATCGGCGAGGATTGGGAGCGGGAGATGCAGCGGGTCTATCGCATGCTCGGCCTGCCGCTGACGGAGGCCGTGCGGAGCCGCATGCAGCGCTACCTGGATCAGCGGCGGCACCGCCGGCTGACGCGCCACCGTTACGCACTCAGCGACTTCGGCCTGAGCGAGGCCGAAGTCGCGCGGGCGGTGCACGGTGCGCAGGGCGCCGCGTCCGGCAAGCTGCACGCCCTGGGTTAGCGCCAGAGCGGGGACTGCTCGCTCAGGGTGTTGCGGATGGTGGTGGCGGCGACGCCGGCTTCGCCCATCGCGTGGCTGATCTGGTCCAGACCCTTCACCACGTCGCCCGCGGCGAACAGGCCCGGGATGGAGGTGCGCTGGTGGTCGTCGACCTCCAGGCAGCCGTCCTCGCTCGCCCGCGCGCCCGCCTCCACCGCGAGATGCGAGCGGATGCGGGAGCCGAGCGCGGGATAAACGCTGTCAAACGCCATGCGCCCGCCGGCAGTGTCGAGCGCCAGCCGGTCGCCCTCGATCGCAAAGCCGCCGCAGGGCCCGTCCACCCGCTGGATCCCGGCGGCATCGAGCTTGGCCATGCAGGCGTCGTCCAGCCCGTGCTCCGCGTCCGGCGCGATCAGCGTCACGTCGCGGGTGTAGCCGCGCAGGAACAGCGCCTCGCGCATGCCGTGATCGCCGGTGCCGATCACGCCCACGCGCTTGTCGGTCACCTCGTAGCCGTCGCAGATCGGGCAGTAGCGCAGCAGACCGCGGGCGAGCGCGGCGTCGTGGACGTCGTCGGGGAGGCTCCTGGGCCGGTGGTTGACCACGCCGGTCGCCAGCAGCACGGTGCGGGCGCGCGCGATCCGATCGCCGATCCGCACGGCGAACCCGTCCTCGTCGCGCGAAAGGGCGGTGACCTCCGCAAGCTCCCGGTGGGCGCCGTAGCGCTTGGCCTGGGCATACATCAGCCGGAGCAGATCGGTGCCCTTGATCCCTTCGGGGTAGCCCGCATGGTTGCGCGTGCACGGGATCATCGCCGCGCGGCTGGAGCCGCAGTCGAACAGCCGGATCGAAAGGTGGAAGCGGGCCAGATAGATGGCGGCGGTGAGGCCGGCGGGGCCGGCGCCGATGATGATGCAGTCGTCGGGCTGCGTCTCGGAACTTGTCATCCTGTCTCCATCGGTCAATGGGGCGGGCATGTCTTTCACCGCTACCGTCCTAACGCTTTACCCGGAGATGTTTCCCGGCCCACTCGGCACTTCGCTTGCCGGGCGCGCGCTGCGCGAGGAACGTTGGTCGCTGGAGACGGTGCAGATCCGCGACTTCGCCACCGACAAGCACCGCTCGGTCGACGACACGCCGGCAGGGGGCGGGGCCGGGATGGTGATGCGTGCCGACGTGCTCGCCGCCGCGCTTGACAGCGTTGCCGACGACCGGCCGGTGATCGCGATGAGCCCGCGCGGTCGTCCGCTCGACCAGCAGCGGGTGCGGGAACTAGCGCAGGGGCCGGGGGTCACCGTGCTGTGCGGCAGGTTCGAGGGCTATGACGAACGCCTGTTCGAGGCGCGCGACATCGAACCGGTGTCGATCGGTGACTATGTCCTGTCGGGGGGTGAGATGGGGGCGCTGGTGCTGCTCGATGCTTGCATTCGGCTGCTTCCCGGCGTAATGGGCGCCGCTTCCAGCGGGGATGACGAGAGCTTCGAAACGGGGCTGCTCGAATACCCGCAATATACCCGACCAGTCACATGGGAAGGGCGCACGATCCCCGAAGTGCTGCGATCGGGGGATCATGCGAAGATCGCGGCCTGGCGAAAGCACAGGGCTGAGGTCGATACACGGCTACGGAGGCCGGATCTGTGGGAGCGCCATGAGGGCGCTCGGGTCCGACCTCCCTCTGGCGCGCGGCGACATGACGAGGAAGACTGACATGAACCTCATCCAGACGCTCGAAGCCGAGCAGATCGCCAAGTTCAACGAGGCGAAGAAGATTCCGGAATTCCGCGCGGGCGATACGCTGCGCGTCGGCGTGAAGGTCGTCGAAGGCGAGCGCACCCGCGTCCAGAACTACGAGGGCGTGTGCATCGCGCGCTCGAACAAGGGCATGGGCTCGTCTTTCACCGTCCGCAAGATCAGCTTCGGCGAGGGCGTCGAGCGCGTCTTCCCGCTGTATTCGCCCAACATCGACTCGGTCGAAGTGGTGCGTCGCGGCGTGGTGCGTCGTGCGAAGCTCTATTACCTGCGTGGCCGCACCGGCAAGTCGGCGCGTATCGCCGAGCGTCGCGACCCGCGCCCGACGGCTGCTGCCGCCGAGTAACGGCCGGCACCCATCGGGTCCGCTTTGGGGGCGTGGAGGGCGACAGCCTTCCGCGCCCCATTTGCGTGCGCGCGGAGTTCTCGCCGCCAACCAACGCTTTACCCCGCGGGACTTGCCCGCGATAACGCGGCCGTCGCCTGCGTCCGCAGGCGGGTTCCACGGAGACGCGACGGGATGTTGAGATGGGTGTTGGGCGTTGCCATGATGACGAGCGGAACCGCTGCCATGGCTGCTGATCTGGCCCGATCGCCACAGCCGGCGGCGGCGACGCAGGCGGCACAGGACGCGCAGCAGACGCTGACGCTCGCGCGCGTGTTTGGCAGCCCCGACCTCAACGGCACCGCGCCGCGCAACCTGCAGATCTCGCCCGACGGTCGCTTCGTGACGGTGCTGCGCAACCGCCCGGAGGAGAAGGAGCGCTTCGACCTGTGGGCGATGGACGCGACCACCGGCGAATGGCGGATGCTGGTCGATTCCAAGAAGGTGGGTTCGGGCGCCGAGCTTTCGGAAGCCGAGAAGATGCAGCGCGAGCGCGCGCGCATTGCGGGATCGCGGGGCATCGTCGCCTATGACTTCGCACCCGACGGCCAGTCGATCCTGGTGCCGCTGGACGGCGACCTGTTCCTGGCAACCCTCGACGGCCAGGTCCGCCGCCTGACCGAGACCCAGGCAGGCGAGCTCAACCCGCTGGTGAGCCCCAGGGGCCGCTTCGTGAGCTTCGTGCGCGACCAGAACCTGTTTGTGCAGCCACTCGCAGGCGGCGTGGCGCAGGCGGTGACCACCGAAGGCGCGGGCACCGTCCACTTCGGCGAGGCGGAGTTCGTCGCGCAGGAGGAAATGCACCGCTCCACCGGCTATTGGTGGTCGCCCGACGAGCGCTACATCGCGGTCGAGCGGTTCGACGAGGCGCCGGTGAAGGTGTTCAGCCGGGCCGCGATCGGCGCCACCGGCACCAAGGTCTACGACCAGCGCTATCCGGCGGCGGGCACGCCCAACGCCCTGGTCGACCTGTACGTCATGAAGCCGGACGGCTCGGGCAGGGTGAAGGTCGACCTGGGGAGCGATCCCGACATCTACCTCGCGCGCGTCGACTGGCTGCCGGACGGCTCGGCGATGCTGGTCCAGCGCCAGACCCGCGACCAGAAGCGGCTCGACATGTTGCGGGTGGACCCTGCCACCGGCAAGTCGACCGTGCTGTTCACCGAGACCGCGGGCGAGCGCAGCTGGATCAACCTGTCCGACGCCTATCGCGTGATGAAGGACGGGAGCCTCATCTGGCGGTCCGAGCGCGACGGCTTCGGCCATCTCTACCGCTGGAAGGCGGGCAAGTGGACGCAGCTGACCAAGGGGCCCTGGGTAGTCCAGTCGCTGGTCGGCTTCGATGAGGCGAAGGGCCGGCTGTTCTTCACCGGCAACAAGGACGACGTGCTCGAGCAGCATCTCTACGCACTCGACCTCAAGCGGCCGGGCAACGTCACCCGGCTCACCGAAAAGGGCTGGTGGAACGGCGCCACCATGGACGGGGCTGCGAGCCGCTTCCTGATCACGCGCTCCAGCCCCACCCAGCCGGCGCAGGTCTATCTGGCCGACGTCACGGGCAAGCGGATCGCCTGGATCAACGAGAACGCGATCGGCCCGGACCACCCCTATTATCCGTTCGCAGCCAGCCATCGCGAGACGCAGTTCGGCACCGTCAAGGCGGCCGACGGCTCGACGCTGCACTGGGAGATGATCACGCCGCCGCTGGAGCCGGGCAAGAAATACCCCGTGTTCTTCCAGCATTATGGCGGCCCCGGCACCGGCCAGCAGGTGACGCGCGGCTGGCAGGGCGCGCTGCCGCAGTATCTGGTCGACCAAGGCTGGATCTTCTTCCAGATCGACAACCGCGGCTCGTACAATCGCGGCACGGCGTTCGAGAACCAGATCTATCACGCGATGGGCACCGTCGAGGTCGAGGACCAGCTTGCGGGCGCCAACTACCTCAAGACGCTGCCTTTCGTGGATCCGGCCAAGATCGCGACCTATGGCTGGTCCTATGGCGGCTATCTGTCGCTCAAGATGCTGGAGAAGACGCCGGGGGTCTATGCCGCGGCCGTCGCGGGCGCGCCGGTCACCGACTGGGGTCTCTACGACACGCACTATACGGAGCGGTACCTGGGCGATCCGCGCACCGATCCGCAGAGCTATGCTTCCTCGAGCGTGGTGACGGAGGCGTCGAAGATCCGCGATCCGCTGCTGCTGATCCACGGCATGGCGGACGACAACGTCTTCCTCGACAACTCGACGCTGTTCGCGGCGGAGATGCAGCGGACGGCCACGCCGTTCGAGATGATGTTCTACCCCGGCAACACCCATCGGGTGGGCGGGCCGGGCGCCAGCGAGCACCTGTGGAAGACGATCCTGTCGTTCCTTGATCGCAATGTTGTTGCGCCAAAGCCGCAGAACACGGCAGCAAAGTAACGCTTGGTTGCCGCGGCGCTGGAGAAGGTCTAGCGCCGCGGCGACAATGCGAGTGGAGTGAGTGATGGGCTATCGGGTGGTGGTCGCAGGCGCGACCGGGAATGTCGGGCGGGAGATGCTCAACATCCTGGCGGAGCGTGAGTTTCCGATCGACGAACTGGCGGTGCTCGCCTCGTCGCGGTCGGTCGGCGACACGGTCGACTTCGGCGAGACCGGCAAGCAGTACAAGATCCAGAATATCGAGCATTTCGATCCCACCGGCTGGGACATGGCGCTGTTCGCGATCGGATCGGACGCGACCAAGGTCTATGCGCCCAAGTTCGCCGCCGCCGGCTGCACGGTGATCGACAATTCGTCGCTCTACCGCATGGACCCGGACGTGCCGCTGATCGTGCCGGAAGTGAACCCGGAGGCGATTGACGGCTACCGCGCCAAGAACATCATCGCCAACCCGAACTGCTCGACCGCGCAGATGGTGGTGGCGCTCAAGCCGCTGCACGATTCCGCCAAGATCAAGCGCGTCGTCGTCGCGACCTATCAGTCGGTGTCCGGCGCGGGCAAGGCGGGCATGGACGAACTGTTCGAGCAGAGCCGCAACATCTTTGTCGGCGACCCGGCCGAGGCGAAGAAGTTCACCAAGCAGATCGCGTTCAACGTAATCCCGCACATCGACAGCTTCCTGGACGACGGGTCGACCAAGGAAGAGTGGAAGATGGTCGTGGAGACCAAAAAGATCCTCGACCCCAAGGTCAAGGTGGTCGCCACCTGCGTCCGCGTGCCGGTGTTCGTCGGCCATTCGGAAGCGATCAACATCGAGTTCGAGAACGAGATCTCGGCCGAGGAAGCGCAGAATATCCTGCGCGAGGCGCCCGGCGTCATGCTGGTCGATAAGCGCGAGGACGGCGGCTACATCACGCCGATCGAATGCGTCGGCGAGTTCGCGACCTATATCAGCCGCGTCCGCGAGGACTCGACTGTCGAGAACGGTCTGGCGCTGTGGTGCGTCAGCGACAACCTGCGCAAGGGCGCAGCACTCAACGCGGTGCAGATCGCCGAGCTGCTCGGCCGCCGGCACCTCAAGAAGGCCGCCTGATACTCTGGCCGCCCCGGCTCCGCGCCGGGCGGCCAGTCGCTCAATAGCCGGTGTAGCGGCCCGGCCGATGCCAGGCGATCAGGATGCCGCTGATTGCCGCGGCGCTCAGGATCGACCAGCCGAGTTGCTCGGCCGACACCACCGGGATCGCCAGCGCGAGGATCACCACGTCGAGGGCGATCTGGGTGCGTCCCGCGTTCCAGCCGCGTTCGCGCTGCAGCCAGAGCGTCAGCACACCGGTGCCGCCCACGGCGGCGTCATGGCGGGCGAGCGACAGGATCCCCATCCCGATCACGGTCCCGCCGACGAGCGCTGCGAACAACGGATGCACGGTGCCGACCTCAAAGGCATAGGGGCGGATCGCCGAGAAAAGCGCGATGCCCGCGTTCACCGCGATCGAGCGCAGCGTGAAGCGCGCGCCCATCACCTTCCAGGCGAAGGCGAAGAAGGGCAGGTTGATGATGGTGAACAGGACGCCCGGGGGAAGCGGCACCAGATAGGAGACGAGCAGCGCGATGCCCGCGATGCCGCCCGTCACCAGCCCCGCCGCTTTCAGGAACACCAGTCCCAGCACCAGAAGCGTGCAGCCGACGAACATCGCATAGAGATCCTCCGCACTGCTGTGCGGGATGCCGTCGGGAGGGGAAGGGCGGCGGGCAAACGTCATCAAGGGCTCCGAATGGGGCCTCGGCAGGTCATGCCTCTCCTGATGTGCTTGTCTTGACGCGGCTCCTATCGCCGGCTCGGCGCTGCGTCCATGGGACGTGCCACCGGAGCCGGTGGAAGCGTGGCCCAGCCGCTCCCCGTCACGGTCTTACTTGCGTTGGGATGCGGTCTCCTCGCGGGTGGCGCGGAACTCGCTGTCGGCGGACCAGTTCGGCCAGGCCCGGCCGTTCGCCAAGCGATCGCCGAGATTGTAGAGCAGGGTGAGGTCGCCCTCCCAGCTGCTGGTGTTCCAGCTCGCATCATATTCGTCCGCGGGCTGGTGGTATCGGTCGCGGGTGTAGAGGTCGCTCAGTTCCTTGCCGCGCGCGGCACCGCCGTTCACCAGTTCCTGGCCCGCATCATAGGAGATGGCCGGCACGCCGCGCTTGGCGAAGGGGAAATGGTCGGAGCGATAGAAGCTGCCCGCTTCCGGCCGTGCCTCGGGCGTGTAGTGGCGGCCGAACTTGGCGGCTTCCTCGGTCAGCATGGTCAGCAGGTCGAGCTTGGCCGCGCCCGAGATGCTGAAGTCCGTCGTCTTCTCGATCGCGAACGGACCGTCCATGTTGATCGCGCCCACCGTGGTGGCGAGCGGCCGGAGCGGGTTGTCGGCATAATATTCCGAGCCGAGCAGCCCCTTTTCCTCCGCCGTCACCGCCAGGAACAGGATCGACCGGTCAGGCTTGGGTCCCGTGCCATAGGCGCGGGCGAGCTCCATCAGCGCGGCGGTGCCCGACGCATTGTCGAGCGCGCCGTTGTAGATTGTGTCGCCCTTCGCATCCGGAGCGCCGATGCCCAGGTGATCCCAGTGCGCCGAATAGATCACGGTCTCGTCCGGGTGGCGGCTGCCGGGCAGGATGCCGGCGACATTGTGCGAGGTGATGATCTCCGGCTTCACCTGGTAGCTGGCGGTCATCGTCGCCTTGAGCGGCATGGGGCGGAAGTCCGCCTTGCGTGCCGCGGCCTTTGCGGCCTCGAAGTCGGTGCCCGACGCCTTGAACAAGTCGGCGGCGAGATCCTTTTGGATCCAGCCCTCCATCGGCGTGTGCGCGGCCGCCGGGTTCGCCCGGACGATGTCGAACATGGTGTTGGTGTTGGAGTTCTTGACCGTTGCCCAGCCATAGGAGGCGGGCTCGCTCTCGTGGATCACCAGCACGCCGGCGGCGCCCTGGTGCGCGGCTTCCTCGTACTTGTACGTCCAGCGGCCGTAATAGGTCATCAGCCGGCCGCCGAAATCGCCTTCGCCGCCCTCGAAATCGGGGTCGTTGACGAGCACGACCATGATCTTGCCCTTGAGGTCGACGCCCTTGAAGTCATCCCAGTTGCGCTCGGGCGCCTTCACACCATAGCCGACGAACACCAGCGGCGCCGCGTTCAGCTGGACCGAGGTCTGGCCGGTCGAGGCGGCGCGCACCGCGATCTCGCTGCCCTGCGTCAGCGGCTTGCTGGTGCCCCCGATCGCCATCGACAGGCTGGGCGTGCCGACGATGTCGGAGCGCAGCAGCGGCACGTCCTGGAACCAGCTGCCCTTGTCGCCGGCAGGCTTCAGCCCCGCTGCCTTGAACTGCGCGGCGATGTACTCGATCGTCTTGGTTTCGGCGCGGGTGGCGGGACCGCGACCCTCATATTCGTCGCTGGACAGCGTCCTGATGTCGTTGGTGACGCGCGCGACGTCGAAGCTGGGCTTCTTGGCGGGCGCCGCGATCGCCGCGGAAGACGTGCCGACAAGCGCGGCGAGGGCAAGGAGGCGCAGCGAAGGACGCGGGGAACGGAAGGACATGGGCGGGAACGACTCCTGGCGAAGCGACGATGGCAGGGGACGCATGCCCCTTCGACATTGATGCTCAACCGGCGCACAATGTCGAGGTGGTGCAGTAAACGGGTGCAGGAGAAGCGCGATGCGCGAGACGGTTTCCGGCGGGTGCCAGTGCGGGCGGGTGCGCTATCGGGTCTCCATCCACGACGACGATGCCTATCTCTGTCACTGCCGCATGTGCCAGCGCGCGACCGGCGGTGTCTCGATCGCGTTCAAGAACGTGAAGAAGGCCGAGGTGGTGTGGGAGCAGGAACCAGACCGCTACGCCTCTTCCCCGATCGCCAGCCGTGGCTTCTGTCGCGAATGCGGCACGTCGCTGACGTTCGAATTCCCCGACAGCGAGAACATGGACCTGACCATCGGCAGCTTCGATGCGCCGGGCCGTTTCCAGCCGCGCCATCACTTCGGGGTGGAAAGCTGGCACCCGCAATGGCTCGACACGCGCGGGCTGCCCGAATATCGCGCCGACGAGAACCCGAACACGCGCGACAGGTGGATGAAAATCGTTGGCAGACTTCCCGACTGAGACGCACCGCTTCGAAAGCTTCGACGGTACCGAGATCGCTTGGCATGAGGGCGGCGAAGGTCGTCCGCTGCTGCTGATCCACGGCTATTTCAGCGACGCGTACACCAACTGGATCCGCTACGGTCAAGCCGCCAAGATCTCGGCCAGAGGCTATCGGGTGATCATGCCGGACCTGCGCGCGCATGGGCAGAGCGCCCGGCCGCATGATCCTGCCGCCTATCCCGCCGACGCGCTGGCCCAGGACGGCGAGGCGCTGGTCCGGCACCTGGGCCTTAGCGACTATGATCTCGCCGGCTATTCGCTTGGCGGGCGCACCGCGGTGCGGATGGTCGCGCGCGGTGCGGCGCCCAAGAAGCTGGTGGTCGCGGGCATGGGGCTGGAGGGGCTGACGGGCACCAGCGGCCGTGCCGACCATTTCCGCAACATCCTCACCAATCTCGGCAAGCACGAACGCGGGACGCCCGAGTGGCTGGCCGAGGCCTTTCTGAAGACGACCAAGGGCGATCCGATCGCGCTGCTCGGCATCCTCGACACCTTCGTGGACACGTCCCGCGAGGAGATCGCCGCGATCCGGCAGCCGACGCTGGTGGTCGCGGGCGAGGAGGACAGCGACAACGGCAGCCATGCCGCGCTCGCCGACCTGCTGCCGAACGCGACCCTGCGCGAGGTGCCGGGCGGGCACATGAGCGCGGTGACCAAGCCGGAACTGGGGCAGGCGATCGCGGACTTCCTGGGCGCTTGACCGCGGGCGGGGCGGGCGCGCAGGTTGCGCGCATTCGTTCCGTACCCGGGGGTTCCATGTTTCGTACCGCTGCCTCGACGCTTGCCGTCGCCTTCTCGCTTGCCGCTGCCGCACCGGCTTTCGCGCAAGCCGCACCCTCCGCGCCGGCGGCTAGCACCGCCGCTCCGACGGTCGCCGATGCCGACGCGCTAGTCGCGCGCGCCGAGAAGGAGTTTGCCGACTATTCGCTCGACGCCTCGCGCATCGCCTGGGTGAACGCGACCTACATCACCGACGACACCGATGCGCTGGCCGCGAAGTCCGGCGCGATCGGCACCGAGATGGGCGTGCGCTATGCGCTCGAGGCGGCGAAGTTCGACGGCGTGAAGGGACTGTCCTACGACACCCGCCGCAAGCTCGACATCCTGAAGAACGGCCTCACGCTGCCTGCGCCGACCCGGCCTGGTGCGGCCCAGCAGTTGTCCGACATCAGCACCCGCATGGCATCCTCCTACGGCAAGGGCCGGGGCACCAAGGCTGGCCAGCCGATCAACGGATCGGACATCGAGGCGGCGATGGGCAGCAGCCGCGACCCCAATGAACTCAAGGAGATGTGGGTCAGCTGGCACGACAATGTCGGCGCCCCGATGCGCAAGGACTATGCCCAGATGGTGGGCATCGCCAACGAGGGCGCGAAGGAGCTCGGCTTCTCCGACGTCGGCGCGATGTGGCGCTCGGGCTACGACATGCCGCCCGAGCAGTTCGCGCAGATGGCCGACAAGCTGTGGAAGGAGGTCGAGCCACTCTATCTGTCGCTCCACACCTATGTCCGCTGGAAGTTGAACGAGAAGTACGGCGACGCCGTGCAGGCGAAGACGGGGCCGATCCGTGCCGACCTGCTCGGCAACATGTGGGCGCAGGAATGGGGCAACATCTATGACGTGGTCGCCCCCGCCGGCACGGGTGACCTCGGCTACGACATCGGCGATCTGCTGAAGGCGAAGAACTACGACCCGGTGAAGATGGTGAAGGCAGGCGAGGGCTTCTATTCCTCGCTCGGCTTCGCGCCCTTGCCCGAGACCTTCTGGCAGCGCTCGCAGATCGTGAAGCCGGCCGACCGCGAGGTGATCTGCCACGCCTCCGCCTGGGACGTCGACAGCAAGGACGACATCCGCATCAAGATGTGCACCAAGGTGAATTCGGACGACTTCGTCACGATCCACCATGAGCTCGGGCACAACTACTACCAGCGCGCCTACAACCAGCAGCCGTTCCTCTACATGAACGGCGCCAACGACGGCTTCCACGAGGCCATCGGCGATTTCGTCGCGCTTTCGATCACCCCCGACTATCTGGTGAACATCAACCTGCTCGATCCTGCGCAGGTGCCTGGCGCCGAGAAGGACATCGGCCTCCTGCTCCGGCAGGCGATGGACAAGGTCGCGTTCCTGCCGTTCGGGCTGCTGATGGACAAGTGGCGCTGGGGCGTCTTCTCCGGCGAGATCCCGACCCGCCAGTATCAGAAGGGCTGGGACGCGCTTCGCCTCCAGTACCAGGGCATCGTGCCGCCGGTGGCGCGCGACGAAAGCCGCTTCGATCCGGGCGGCAAGTACCACATCCCAGGCAACACCCCGTACGCGCGCTACTTCCTCGCCCGGATCCTCCAGTTCCAGTTCTACAAGGCGGCATGCGACCAGGCCGGCTGGAAGGGGCCGCTCCACCGCTGCTCCTTCTACGGCAACAAGGAGGTCGGCGCGCGGCTGAACAAGATGCTCGAGATGGGGGCTTCCAAGCCCTGGCCGGAGGCGCTGCAGGCGTTCACCGGGACCCGCGAGATGAGCGGCAAGGCGCTGGTCGAGTATTTCGCGCCGTTGAAGACGTGGCTCGACCAGCAGAACAAGGGCAAGCCCAAGGGATGGTGAGGCCGAGCCTCCTGGCACTGGCACTTTCGGCGGCGGCGGGCATCCAGCCCTCGGCCGCCCAGCCGCAAGGGCCTGCCGCGGTGCTCCAGCCCGGCGAGACCCTGCTGGAGGTGCAGAGCCTTGGCGAGCGTAGCGGCGTGCCCGACCGGGCGAGCTTCACGGTCGCCGTCGATACGCCGGGCGCCACTCCGGCGGCAGCGCTGGAGGCGAATGCCGCCGCCAGCGCCCGGCTCGCCGCCGCCGCACGCGCAGCCGGGGTCGAGGCGGCGGCGTTGCGCACCAGCAACCTGTCGGTACGACCCCGCTACCGCCAGGATCGCGACGGCGACGAAGCTGGCGAGGTGATCGGCTACCGGGCGAACAGCCGCTTCTCGCTGCAGAAGCTGTCGCTGCCGGTTGCAGAGAAAGCCGTCGCCGCGCTGGTCGAAGCGGGCGCCACCGAAGTCGAGGGCCCGGACTTCGCCTTCGCGGACGACGCGCCGCTGGTCCGCGCCTCCCGCGCCGATGCCATCCGTAAGGCGCAGCAGCAGGCGGAGGATTATGCCGCGGCGCTCAACATGCGCGTGGTGCGGGTGCTCCGGGTGAGCGAACGCGCTTCCTCGGGCGGCGAGAGCGAGATCATCGTCACCGGCGCCCGGCAACGCGCGGGGCTGCTGCCGGTACTGGCACCGGGCGAGCAGGCGATCACGACCCGCATCTGGATCGATTTCGCGCTGGCGCCGCGCTGAGGGGCGTTCTGTCTCGAAGCACGGACCGCGACAGCCGCCCACGCTGGTCATGCTGACGAACGTCGGCATCGATGCGCGCTCCGCTGCCGCATCTCGCGTTTCGGCAAGGAATCCTGACTTTCGTCAGGATGACGAGGGTCCAGTTGTGGGGGGGGCGCAGACGCGGGCGACGGCGCCTGCCGTCGCCCGCAGGCTGGTCAGCGGAACGGCGGTTCGTTGAACGCGCGCAGCTTGCGGCTGTGGAGACGATTGCCCTCGCGCCGCAGTTCCTCGCAGGTCTCGATGCCGATCCGCATGTGCTCGTTGATCGCGCGCTCGTAGAAGCGGTTGGCCTGGCCCGGCAGCTTGAGCTCGCCGTGGAGCGGCTTGTCCGACACGCACAGGAGCGTCCCATAGGGCACGCGGAAGCGGTAGCCCTGCGCCGCAATGGTGGCCGACTCCATGTCGATGCCGACCGCGCGGCTGAGCGAGAAGCGCAGTGCCGAGCGGGAGAATTGCAGCTCCCAGTTGCGATCGTCGGTGGTGACGATGGTGCCGGTGCGCAGCCGCCGCTTGAGCTCGTCGCCCGACTGGCCCGACACCGTCTCCGCGGCGCGCGCGAGCGCCTGCTGGACCTCGGCGATGGCCGGGACCGGGATTTCGGGCGGCAGCACGTCGTCGAGGATGTGGTCGTCGCGCAGATAGGCATGCGCCAGCACATAATCGCCGATCCGCTGGCTGGGGCGCAGACCGCCGCAATGGCCGATCATCAGCCACGCCTCCGGCCGCATCACGGCCAGGTGGTCGCAGATCGTCTTGGCGTTGGACGGGCCGACGCCGATGTTGACCAGCGTGATGCCGCTGCGGTCCGGCGCCATCAGGTGATAGGCCGGCATCTGGTGGCGCCGCCACGCGCTGTCGGTCACCAGCTTGTCGACATCGTCGCCCGCGGTCATCATCAGCCCGCCGGCCCCCGACACGCCCGTATAGCGGCTGCCCTCGCCCAGCTGCGAGCACGCCCAGCGGACGAACTCGTCGACGTAGCGGTGGTAGTTGGTGAACAGCACGTAGCGCTGGATGTGCTCGGGCGGGGTTCCGGTATAGTGGCGCAGGCGCGCGAGCGAGAAGTCGGTGCGCAGCGCATCGAAGAGCGCCAGCGGGCGGTTGCCGTCCTCGTGGATCCACAGGCCGTCGGCGATCTCGTCGCCGATATGGGCAAGCTCGGTCGCCGGGAAGTGCCGCGCGAGTTCGGCGGCGGTGACTTGGTCCAGGCTCAGCGCGTGGCCGGCATCGAGCACATAGGCGAAGGGGATTTCCTGCCGGCTTTGCGCGACGCTCACCTCGACGTCGTGGCTCTCCATGATCAGCGACAGCTGCTCCTGGAGATAGTCGGAAAACATCGCCGGCTTGGTCACGGTGATGCGGTATTCGCCGGGGACGTTCAGGCGGGCGAACGAGCGCATCGGCGTCGGCAGGTCGCCGCCGCCGCGATAGCTCAGCCGGAGCTCGGGATAGGCGAAGGAGCCGTCCAGCCGCGAGGAGCTTGGCGGCGGGGTCCGTTCGCGAAGATAGGTGTCGAGGGCGCTCCGCAGCCGATCCACGGAAGCATTGTAGAGCCGATCCAGGCGATCGACGATGTCTGAAGCTTGCGTCATCCTCTGCCGCTAAAGCGTTCGGCGCCAGTGCGCAAGTCTGCGCGAACCGGTGAAACGCAACTCCGCCGGTGCCCTGGCAAGCACCGGCGGCAGGCGAGGCGGCTTCGCCGCCCGCGGTTACTTGCTGTTGGACTTGCTGGCGGTGCTGCCGCTCTTGGTGGATGCCGACTTCCCGCTCGAAGTGCTGCTGCTGCCGGCGGACTTCGTCTTCGCGCCCGCCTTCTTCTTGTCGAGCAGCTTGGACGCCCCAAAGGCTGCGCCCGCGACGGCCGCTGCCGCGCCCGCGACGATCGCGGCGGTGGTGCCGGGCTTCTTCTTGACCGCGGCCGTGGTGCTCCGGGCCGCGTCGCTGATCGCTTCCTTGCTGCGGCCGGCGGCATCCGCGAGGGCTTCCTTGCCCTTGTCGAGCTGCACGTGCGCCTTGTCGGCGAAGCTGGTCTTCTCGGCCTCGGGGGTGCCGTTCGTATCGTTGGACGTCGTTGCGTTCATCGGGTGCCTCCCATCGATCAATGTGGTCGCGTAACGAGAAACCAACTCGTGGCCCCTGCGGCGGTTCCGATGGAGCGGTGCGGGAACGGCGGCCCCGCCGTTCCCGTGCGACGCGTGGGCGAGGTTGTGTCCGCCTTACAGCGTCTCCAAGAGGTGCTCGGCCGAGCTTACCCGGAATTCGCCGGCTTGCTCGACATGCAGCGCTTCGACCACGCCGTCGTTGACGACCATGGCATAGCGTTGTGCACGCGTGCCCATGCCGAACTTCGATCCGTCGAATTCCAGTCCCACCGCGCGAGCGAAGGCGCCGTTGCCGTCGGCGAGCATCGTGACCTTGTCGCCCACCGCGTTCGCGTCGCCCCAGGCGCTCATCACAAAGGCGTCGTTGACGGCGGTGCAGGCGATCTCGTCGACGCCCTTTGCGCGGATCTCGGCCGCCTTTTCGACGAAGCCCGGCAGGTGTCGCGCGGAGCAGGTGGGGGTGAAGGCGCCGGGCACCGAGAACAGGGCGACGCGGCGGCCCTGGAAGAAGCTGGCGGCGTCGACCTGTTCGGGGCCGTCGGGCGTCGCCTTGGCGAAGGTGGCGTCGGGCAGGCGGTCGCCCACTTGGATGGTCATGAAATTCTCCCTGTTGCGCGCCCGGCCGGGTGCGCGCGTAGCTAGGGTGGGTCGGAGGGGCTTTTCAAGCGGTGGCGGAACGGCGGACCCGGCGCTATGTTTCCAACCTATGGATAAAGCAGCGTTTCTGGCCGGTCAGTTCCTGTTGGCAATGCCCGGCATCGGCGACCCGCGGTTCGAACATGCGGTGATTGCGATCTGCGCCCATGATGAAAAGGGCGCCATGGGGGTCGGCGTCGGCGAAATCGTGGACGGGCTGGGGCTCCACGACCTGCTTCGCCAGTTCGAGTTGCGGACGGACCTGGTGGCGGACCTGCCGGTCCATGTCGGCGGCCCCGTAGAGCCCCGCCGCGGCTTCGTGCTCCACAGCAAGGATTGGGGCGGGCAGGACACGATCGACGTCGCGGGCCGCTGGTCGCTGTCGGGCACGATCGACGTGCTGCGTGCGATTTCCGAAGGAACGGGGCCGGAGCAGTTCCTGGTCGCGCTTGGCTTCGCCGGCTGGGAGTCGGGGCAGCTGGAAGGCGAGTTGTCGCGCCACGGCTGGTTCAACACGCCCTCAGACGCCGAACTCCTGTACGACGTGCCGGCGAGTGAGCGGTGGGAGCGTTGCTTCATCGCCGCCGGCATCGACCCCCGTCTGCTGGTGTCGGCGACCGGTACCGCTTGAGCCCCGGTTCGGCACCGCTCCGGATGCGACATATAAAGAACTCTTTATATAGCTGATTGCGCCCGCGCGGGGGCTCGGCTACTGGCGCGGCATGCCGCGCGCCATCTTGGGCGCGCACCGGTTCGACAGGAGATACTTCGTGGCCACCGTGCTCGACACCCAGGATTATGTCATCAAGGACATCAGCCTTGCCGCTTTCGGCCGCAAGGAAATCGAGATCGCCGAGACCGAAATGCCCGGCCTCATGTCGTTGGTCGAGGAGTTCGGCGCGTCGCAGCCGCTGAAGGGCGCGCGCATCACCGGCTCGCTGCACATGACGATCCAGACCGCCGTGCTGATCGAGACGCTGGCGAAGCTCGGCGCCGAGCTGCGCTGGGCGTCGTGCAACATCTTCTCGACCCAGGACCACGCCGCCGCTGCGATCGCCGAGTCCGGCATCCCGGTGTTCGCCGTGAAGGGCGAGACGCTGGAAGAGTATTGGGACTATGTCACCCGCATCTTCGACTGGGGTCAGGACACCACCTGCAACATGATCCTGGACGACGGCGGCGACGCGACGATGTTCGCGCTGTGGGGGGCGCGCGTCGAGGCGGGCGAGACGCTGTTCACGCCGACCAACGAAGAGGAAGAGATCTTCGTCGCAACGCTGAACCGCTTCCTGAAGGAGCGTCCGGGCTACCTCACCAAGACGGTCGCCGCGATCAAGGGCGTGTCGGAAGAGACCACCACCGGCGTCCACCGCCTCTATGAGCTCGCCAAGCAGGGCAAGCTCCCGTTCCCGGCGATCAACGTTAACGACTCGGTTACCAAGTCGAAGTTCGACAACCTCTATGGCTGCAAGGAGTCGCTGGTCGACGCGATCCGTCGCGCGACCGACGTCATGCTCGCCGGCAAGGTGGCGTGCGTCGCGGGCTTCGGCGATGTGGGCAAGGGCTCGGCCGCTTCGCTGCGCAACGGCGGCGCGCGCGTGCTGGTGACCGAGGTCGACCCGATCTGCGCGCTGCAGGCGGCGATGGAAGGCTATGAGGTCGTGACGATGGAAGATGCGGCGACCCGCGCCGACATCTTCGTGACCGCGACCGGCAACGCCGACGTCATCACGCTCGACCACATGCGCGCGATGAAGAACATGGCGATCGTGTGCAACATCGGCCACTTCGACAGCGAGATCCAGATCGCGGGCCTCAACAACCTCAAGTGGACCGAGATCAAGCCGCAGGTCGACGAGGTCGAGTTCGCCGACGGCAAGAAGATCATCGTCCTCGCCAAGGGCCGCCTGGTGAACCTGGGCTGCGCGACCGGCCACCCGTCGTTCGTGATGTCCTCGTCCTTCACCAACCAGGTGCTGGCGCAGATCGAGCTGTGGACCAAGTCGGACGAGTATAAGAACGAGGTCTATGTGCTTCCCAAGCACCTCGACGAGAAGGTCGCGGCGCTGCACCTGGAGAAGCTGGGCGTGAAGCTGTCCAAGCTCAGCCAAAAGCAGGCCGACTACATCGGCGTGCCGGTCGAAGGCCCGTTCAAGCCGGACCATTATCGCTACTGATCGGGAGCCGTTCTTTCCTCGTCATGCTGGCGAAAGTCAGCATCCAGACGCGCTCCGCCTGAGAATCGAGCGTAGCGGCAATGGATCCTGACGTTCGTCAGGATGACGCGAAGGAGCCTTTGCGTGTCTTGATAGAGGGGCGGGGTGCCAGGCACCTCGCCCTTTTTTTGCGACATGTCCTGTTAGCCAGGCCTGTCCAGCCGTGGCAAATCCGCAACAATCGGCGGGAACAAACCCGTTAGTGAACAGAAAGGCTTGAAAAACCGCGCCACAAGGCGTGTCCCCGAGGAAAGTACATCGTTCATCGGGGATACACATGCGTCAGTCTCACTCCAGTCTTCGTGCCACGGTTGCGTACGGCGCCATGCTGATGGGCTTGTTCATGGCGGTTGGCGCCGCCGCGCAGACTGCCGCCCCTGGCGGTCAGACGGACAATCTTCCGATCCCCAGCGTTCCGGAGGCGCAGGCAGAGGCACGCGGTGCCGACGGTGCGGACAACGCCCCGGGTGACATCGTCGTAACGGGCAGCCGCATTCGCCGTCCGGACTTCGAGTCGCCGAGCCCGGTGGTCACCATCGGTGCTGCGACGCTGCAGCAGTCCGGCACGACCAACCTCACCGACTTCCTCACGGGGCTTCCGGCGCTGCAGGGTTCCTCTACCTCGGCAGACAACTCGGGGTCGGGTGCCGGCATCGGCTATACGGGGTTGAATCTGCTCAACCTGCGCAACCTCGGCACGCAGCGCACGCTCGTGCTGATCGACGGCCGTCGGCAGGTCGCGACCGTTCCCGGTACGCAGGCGATCGACATCAACACCATCCCGAACGACCTGGTGGAGCGGATCGACATCCTGACCGGGGGCGAGTCGGCGATCTACGGCGCCGATGCGGTCTCGGGTGTCGTCAACTTCGTCCTGAAGAAGAACTTCGAAGGCATCACCGCGCGGGCGCAGGCCGGCATTTCCGAATACGGCGATGCCGGCAAGCGTCTGTTCAGCGTGACGGCCGGCAAGAATTTTGCCGATGGTCGCGGCAACATCGCAGTGGCGTACGAATATGGAGACGAAAGCCGCCTGGAGTCGCGGGACCGCAAGAACCTGCGCGGCGCAGCCCTGACCGGCTTCTATCGGAACCCGGCAGATCCCGAGTTCCAGCCCGGCTACACCGGCGGGGCGAGCAACGGCATTCCGGACCGCATCCCCACGACCGATATCCGGTACAATGATACTGCGCGTGAGGGCGCCATTGACGTCGACTTCGACGGCGTGCCGGACCTGCTGGTCAATGGTCGGGGTCAGTTGGTGCCATTCGACATCGGCACCGTTGTGCAGCCTGGCTATTCGACCGGCGGCAGTGGCACGCGTGTCGCCGATTACCAGAACGACCTGCTGCCCGACATCAAGCGTCACGTGGTGAACGCCATCGCACGGTTCGAAGTGTCGCCGGCGCTCGAGCTGTTCATTGAGGGCAAGTACGCCAACAACAAGGCGTTCTCGCTGGGTCAGCCCTCCTTCGACTACTACCTGCTTCAGGAGGGCGACAACGCCTTCCTGCCGGCGCCCCTTGCTGGCGGCGACGGCGTGCTCGTCACTCGTGACAATTTCGACATCGGACAGCGCGGCGAGAGCATCACGCGAGAGACGATCCGTACGGTCGTCGGCGCGCGCGGGGACCTGAGCCCGCACACCAACTACGAGCTGTCGTACACCTTCGGGCAGAGCAACATCACGTCCGACTATGTGAACGACGTCTTTGATGACCGATTCCTGGCGGCGATCGATGCCGTGCGTGGGCCGGACGGGCAGATCACCTGCCGGGCAAATCTGGACCCGAACTGGCTGCCCAACCAGCCCTATACGGACCGGTACACCGGCGCGCCGGTCACCTTTGGGCGCGGCGAATGCGTGCCGCTGAACCTGTTCGGTGACGGCGCGCCCAGCCAGGCCGCCTTGGACTTCGTGCGGGCGAACACCCGCGATCGCTCGCGACTGCGCCAGCATGTCGTCACTGCCAGCCTGGCGGGGGACTTCGGCAAGTATTTCGAACTGCCGGGCGGCCCGATCGGCTTCGCGCTCGGTGGCGAATATCGCAAGGAAGAGAGCCGCTTCGTCCCGGACGAGCTGGCGGCGCAGGGGCTTACCTTCACCAACGCCCTGGGGCGTGAAGAAGGCGAGTTCGACGTCAAGGAAGCCTTTGCGGAGCTGAACGTGCCGCTGCTGCGCGACCGGCCGTTCTTCCACCGCCTGGAACTCGGCGCCGCAATCCGCTTCTCGGATTATTCGACGATCGGTTCGACGACCACATGGAAGACCAACGCCAGCTGGGCGCCGGCGCGGGATATCACGTTCAACGGGACCTATTCCAAGGCGGTCCGCGCGCCGAACGTCGGTGAACTGTTCGGCGGCCTGTCGCAGACCTTCTCCTTCATCACCGATCCCTGTGATCGCGCCGAGATTCAGAACGGCACCCAGTATCGCGCCGCGAACTGCCAGGCGTTGTTGAGCGGGTTGGGCGTTGCGGATCCCGCAAGCTATGTGGACGCGCGTTCCAGCAACATCTCGGGCTTCTCCGGTGGCAACCCGGACCTCGATGCGGAGAAGGCGCGGACCTGGACCGCAGGCCTCGTCGTCCAGCCGCGCTTCATCCCGGGCCTGTCGCTCCGTGCCGATTGGTACGACATCAAGCTCAAGGGCGCGATCAATACCGTGACCGCTACGGAGCTGGCCCAGTTGTGCGTCGACCAGCCGTCGCTCGAAAACCAGTTCTGCGACCTCATCACCCGGACCGACGTGGACACGGGCACGGCGGATCGCGGCAACATCACCTCGTTCACGGTGTTGCCGCAGAACGTGGCACGGTTCCAGACTGCCGGTCTCGACATCAACGCGAGCTATCAGTTCGACACGGGATCCTTCGGCCGGTTCAACTTGCGGGTAGTCGCCAACTACCTGGACAAGTTGGAGTACTTCGGCACGCCGGGTGCAGACGCGACCAACAGCCGCGGTGAGGCGTTCGCGCCGAAGTACACGTTCAACGGGGACCTCACCTGGGCGATGGGTCCGGTGACGCTCAACTACGGCCTGACCTGGTTCGACAAGACGCTGCGCGTCACGAACCTGGTGGCGCAGAGCAACCCCGATACCGTGGCTCCCGAGTATCTGTATCTGAAGGAGCTGTGGCAGCACGACATCTACGGCAGCGTCGACGTCGGGGACTCGTTCCAGTTCTACGGTGGTGTGAACAACGTGTTCGGCCAGAAGCCCGAGCTTGCGACGAGCAGCTACCCGGTCTCCTCCGTCGGGAGGTATATCTTTGCCGGCGCCCGCGTGAAGTTCGGCGCGCGGTAACGACGATCCGCACAGGATGACGTGCAGGAAAGGGGCGGTGCCGATGGCGCCGCCCCTTTTTCTTGTGGTGCGCGCCCCGGGGCGGGGCGACGAAGCGACGCGAGGATGCTGCGGCGTGCATGGCGCTGTGCAGTGAGATCGCCTAAACCGCCGGCGATGAGGGCATTCGCACGGCCGCGGGGACGAACGCGGCGATGATCATTCTGAACCCGGTCTCGGCGATTCTGGTCGGGGCGGTGCTGGCACTGGTGCTGATCGCGGCGGTATGGATGCTTGCCGCCGGGCTGTGGCTGCGCCGGCGCGCGCGCGGCAAGATCGCGGCCGCGGGCGTCGACGCCACGCTGGTGCAGGCCTCGCCCGCGCAGGCGATGCTGGTGCGGGCCGACGGCCGTGTCGAAATGCCGCCGCTGCTGGCGGAGTGGCTGGGGCTGTCGGCGATGCCGCAGACGCTTGTCGACCTGACCGGCATGGACGAGGGGCTGGACCCCGCCAGTGCCGAGGCGCTGTTGCGCGAGATCGGCGGCGCACAGCGCGCCGCCCGGCCGTTCCGGATCGAAGTACGCGCGCGCGGCGCGGCCCGGACGCTGACCGCGAGCGGCGAACGTGCACCCGCCTCGCTGGAGCCGCATGGCGGCGCGCTCGTCTGGTTCTTCGATGCGACCGAGTTCCAAACGGAGATCGGCGCGCTCTCGCGCGAGATCGAGGAATATCGCAGCGGCTTCGACGCGCTGTCGGGCCTGATCGAGGCTGCGCCGATGCCGATGTGGTATCGTGACGGCGATCTCCGGCTGGCGATGGTCAACAGCGCCTATGTTCGCGCAGTCGACGCGTTCGACGCCCGCGAAGTGCTGTCCCGCCAGGCGGAACTGGTGGACGGCGACGGCATGGGCGGGCCGCTCGGCAGCGCGCTGATCGCGCGCGACACCGGCCAGCCGCAGGCAAGCGTGATGCCGGCAACCATCGGCGGCGCCCGGCGCATGCTGCGCGTCCACGACGTGCCGCTGCCCGAGGGGGGCATCGCGGGCTTCGCAGTCGATATCCATGACGTCGAGGAAATGCGCGCCGGCATGAAGCGCTTCCGCATCGCCCAGCGCGCGGTGCTCGATCGGCTGTCGGCGGGCGTGGTCCAGTTCTCCGCGGACCGGTCGCTGGAGTTCTGCAACCAGCCGTTCCGCCGGATCTTCGGGATGCGCGGGGAGTGGCTCGCCGATCGTCCCGAGTTCGACCGCGTGCTGGAGCGCATGCGCGAGGCGAAGCGCCTGCCGGAAGTGCGCGATTTCCCCGGCTGGAAACAGGAGCGGCGCGCGTGGTTCCGCGCCGCCGAGGCGGTGGAGGAGCCCTGGCACCTGCCGGGCGGTACCTATCTGCGCGTCGTCGCCCAGCCGATGCCGGAAGGCGGCCTGCTGCTGATCTTCGAGGATCGCACCGAGCAGGTGCAGCTGGCGAGCGCGCGCGACACGCTGCTGCGCGTGCGCACCGCCACCTTCGACAACCTGTTCGAGGCGCTGGGCGTCTTCTCGGCCGACGGGCGGCTTCAGCTGTGGAACAGCAAGTTCCGCCAGCTGTGGGGGCTGGAGGACGCGTTCCTCAACGACCACCCGCGCGTGGACGTGCTGGCCGAGCGGGCGGCGCCGATGCTGGCGAACCCGTCGCGGGCGGTGCTGATCCCCGAACTGATCCGGTTTGCCACCGTCCAGCGCATCCAGCGCAGCGGTCATTTCGCGATGGCGGACGGGCGGCATTATCAGTTCGGGGCCGTGCCGCTGCCGGACGGCAATGCGTTGCTGACCATGCTCGACATCTCGGACAGCCGACGCATCGAGCAGGCCTTGCGCGATCGCAACGAGGCGCTGGAGGCGGGGGACCGCACCAAGACGGCGTTCCTGGCGGCGATGAGCTACGAGCTGCGCACGCCGCTCACGTCGATCAAGGGGTTCACCGAGATGCTGCACGGCGGCTATGCCGGCGCGCTCAGCGAAGACGGTGCGCGGTACACCGGCGCGATCCTGGAGTCCGTCGACCGGCTCGGTGAACTGATCGACGACGTGCTCGACTTGACCGCCAGCGAAGGCGCGCCGCTGCAACGGGCGGAGATCGACCTGGCACCGCTCGCCAAGGCGATGGCCGCGGACATGCTGCCGGCCGCCGCCGCCAAGCGGATCGAACTGGTGGTGGAGGTGGACCCGTCCGTCGGAAGCATCGTGGGCGATGCCCGGCGCATCGGGCAGGCGATCGCCCACCTGCTCGACCACGCGATCGCCGGCACCCGTGATCGGGGGCGGGTGTTGTTGCATGCCGACGGCGATGCCGAGATGGCCCGGATCATCGTCTCCGACGACGGCCCCGGGATGGACGCCAACACGGCCGCGCATGCGCTGGACCGGTTTGCGCCGGGCGGTGCCCTTCGCCGGGGGGAGCGCGCGCTGGGGCTGGGCCTGCCGCTCGCGCGGCGCATCGTCGAGGCGCATGGCGGCACCATCGCGCTAGTGTCGGAACAGGGGGCCGGCACGCTGGTCACGATCGAGGTGCCGCGAGGATGAGCGACGTACTGCTGCATAGCGCCGAGGAAGCCCATGCGTTCGGCGCCGCCCTGGCGCGGGTCGCCAACCCTGGAGATGCGATTGCGCTCTCCGGCCCGTTGGGAGCCGGCAAGACCAGCATCGCGCGCGGGCTGCTTGCGGCGCTGGGGCTGATGGAGGAAGCGCCGTCACCCAGCTTCGCGATCGTTCAGCCCTATGCGCCGCCCGAGACGCGCTTTCCCGTGCTCCACGTCGACCTCTATCGCCTGGAGCATGCCGACGAGGCCGATGAGCTTGGCCTGGACGAGGCGCGGCTCGACGCGCTGCTGGTGGTCGAATGGCCCGAGCGACTGCCGGACAGCGCCTGGGAAGACGCGCTCTGGCTCACCCTTACCCCCGAAGCGGATGGCACCCGCCGCTTGACAGCGAAGGTGCCACCGTCATGGAAAGCACGATGGCCGCTGACATGAACCCGCCCGCCGCGGCGCCCGCCTTTCTCGCAGCACATGGATGGGGAGGGGCCGAGGTGGTCCCGCTCGCCGGTGACGCGTCCTTCCGCCGCTATTTCCGTGCCCTGGATGCCGGCCGCAGCGCCGTGCTGATGGACTCGCCGCCCAAGCTGGAGGACCAGCGCCCCTTCGTGGAGCTTGCCCGCTGGCTGACGGAGCGCGGCTTTCGCGCGCCGGCGATCCTGGCCGAAGATCCGGCCGAGGGGCTGGTTCTGCTGGAGGACTTCGGCGACGCGCGGCTGCGCGAGACCGTAGACGCCGCGCCCGAAAGCGAGCTGCGGCTGTATGGGGATGCGGTCGACGTCCTGATCCGCCTGCGCGATCACCCGGCAGCGCCGGTGCCGGCCTATGACCGCAGCGTCTATCTGCGCGAAGTGATGCTGCTGCCGGAATGGTATTGCCCCGCGATCGGCCTGGAGGTCGACGTACCGGGGTATCGTGCCGCATGGGAGGCCGTGCTCGGTACCGTCGACGGCGGCGAGGCCGTGACGGTGCTGCGCGACTATCACGCCGAAAACCTGATGCTGATCGAGGGCGAGGCGGAGACGCTGGGGCTGCTCGACTTTCAGGACGCGCTCGCGGGGCACCCGGCCTATGACTTGGTGTCGCTGCTCCAGGATGCGCGGCGCGACGTTTCCCAGGCGCTGGAGGAGGCGATGCTCGACCGCTACCGCCGCACGACGGGCGTGGGGGAGGAGTTCCTCGACGCCTATCATGTGCTGGGCGCACAGCGGAACGCCAAGATCGTCGGCATCTTCGCCCGGCTGTGGCAGCGCGACGGCAAGCCGCGCTACGCGGCGCTCTGCCCGCGCGTCTGGCGCTATCTGGAGCGGGATCTCGCCCAGCCGGTGCTGGCGCCGGTCGCAGCCTGGTTCGACGCCAACATCCCCGCCGAACTGCGGGGCGACCCGATGCAGGTGCGCGCATGAGCAAGGCCATGACGCTGTCGCTGCGCCCCAACCCGGACGTGGCGGTGCCGGAAACGGCGATGGTGATGGCCGCGGGTCTGGGCAAGCGGATGCGCCCGCTCACCGCCACCCGGCCCAAGCCGCTGGTGTGCGTGGCGGGCAAGCCGCTGATCGATCACGTCTTCGACCGGCTGCGCGCGGCGGGCGTCAAGCGCGCGGTGGTCAACGTCCACTATCTGGCCGACGTTCTGGAGGCGCACCTGCGCGCGCGGGTGAAGGACATGGAGGTGCTCGTCTCCGACGAGCGTGCCCAGCTGATGGAAACCGGCGGCGGCCTGGTCCAGGCGCGCGAGCTGATCGGCGACAAGCCGTTCGTCTGCGTCAACAGCGACAATCTGTGGGTCGACGGGCCGGTGGACGCGATCCGGCTGCTGGCCGAGGCGTGGGACGATGCGCGGATGGACGCGCTGCTGCTGCTGGTGCCGCTTGCCCGTGCGGCAAGCCATAGCGGCCATGGCGACTTCCACCTCGATCCGACCGGGCGCATCACCCGTCGCCGCCAGCCGGGGCGGCTTGCGCCGTTCGTCTTCACCGGCGTGCAGATCCTGTCGCCGCGGCTGATCGCCGACTGGCCGGAAGGGCCGTTCTCCACGAACCTCTTCTGGGAACGCGCGCTGGAGGCCGGCCGCCTGTGGGGCCTAGTCCATGAGGGGCTGTGGTTCGACGTCGGCACGCCGGGGGCGATCAAGGAGACCGAGGCGGCGCTCGCCGATGGCTGAGGCCCCGCGGCTTCGGCTTTACTCCATTCCCCCGCACCGGGCGTTCGCCGACGCGCTCGCCAACGGCCTGCTGCGCCAGTACGGGCGCGACCCGATGGCGCTCGCGCGCGGCTTCGTGCTGTTGCCCAACAATCGCGCCAAGCGCGCGATCACCGACGCCTTCGTGCGCGCGAGCGGCGGCGGACTGCTGATGCCGCGGCTGGTCGCCGTCGGCGATCCGGAGATCGACGAGGCGGTGGGGCCGTTCGCCGACCCGGCCGACGACCTCGATCCGATTCCCCCGGCAGTCGCACCGCTCGCCCGGCGCATGATCCTGTCGCGGCTGGTGGCCGAGGAGCGTGCGCGGGCCGCCCGCCCGGTGGATGCCGCAGAGGCCGTGCGGCTGGCGGGGGACCTCGCCCGTACGCTCGACCAGTTGCTGGTGGAGGAAATCGAGCCCGACGCACTCAAGCGGATCTCGTTCGACGAGCCGCTCCAGACGCATTGGGAGCGTTCGCTCGCGATGTTCGAGACGGTGCTGGTGCGCTGGCCCAGGGAGCTGGAGGCGCTCGGCTGCATCGATCTGGCCGTGCGGCGCCGGCGCCTGCTCGACCGGCTGATCGCGCGCTGGCGGGCGACCCCGCCGGCCGGTTTCGTCTGCGCGGCGGGCATCGCCAGCGCCTCGCCGGTGATCGCACGGCTGCTGCGCGCGATCGCCGAACTGCCGCAGGGCAGCGTCGTGCTCTCCGGTCTCGCCATCGACATGGACGATGCCGAGTGGGACCTGCTCGGCCCGCACGAGCCGGACCCGGTTACCGGCCGTCGCCGACGCGCGCTGGAGACCCACCCGCAATTCCAGTTGAAGCTGCTGCTCGACCGCATGGGCGTGGGCCGGCGCGAGTTCGAGACCTGGCGGGCGGGGAGCGAGCATGACGCGAAGCCAGCGCGCAGCCGCACGATCGAGAGCGCGCTGGCGCCGGCCGAGCGCACCCATGACTGGATCGACCTGCCGGTAGAGCGCCGCAGCCTGGCCGGCGTGCAGGCGCTCGACGTGCCGACCCCGGCGGAAGAGGCGCAGGCGATCGCCATTGCGCTGCGCCAGGCGCTGGAGACCGAGGGCAAGACCGCGGCGCTGGTCACGCCGGACCGCGCGCTGGCACGGCGGGTGTCGGCGCATTGCGCACGCTGGGGCATCACCGTGGACGATACCGCGGGCCAGCCGCTGTCGGTGCTACCGCCGGGCACGATGCTGCTGGCGCTCGCCGATGTCGCCGCGCAGGACTTCGCGCCGCTGCCGCTGCTCGCGCTGCTCAAGCATCCGCTCGCCTGCGCCGAGGAGGGGCGGCTGGAGTGGCTGGAGGGCGTGCGGCGGCTCGACCGCGCGCTGCGCGGACCGCGACCGGCGCCGGGGTTGGCCGGGCTCGACGCGTTCCTCGCGGATACGGAGGGGCGCGAAGGAGCACTTCGACGGGCGGCGGCGCCTTGGTGGGAGAAGACGCGCCCGCTGCTCGCAGCGTTGAGCGACACCTATTCGGGCGGCCGGCGACCGCTGCCCGACTTGCTCGGGGCACTGCGCGCGGCTGCCACTGCGCTTGGCGGCGACGCGCTCTGGTCGCGGCCTGAAGGGCGCGCCGCGGCCGAACTGCTCGATACGCTGGAGCAGGAGGCGGTGCACGGACCTGCGTTGGTGGAGCCGGAGTCGATCGGCCCGATGCTGCGCACGCTGATGGACGAGGTGGCGGTGCGGCCGCCGCACGGCGGCCATCCGCGGCTGTCGATCTATGGTCTGCTCGAAGCGCAGCTGCAGACTTCCGATCTCACGATTCTGGGCGGACTCAACGAAGGTGTTTGGCCGGGACTGCCGTCGCCGGACCCGTGGTTGGCGCCGCGCATCCGCGCGGAGCTAGGCCTACCGGGGCTGGAGCGTCGTATCGGCTTGGCTGCGCATGATCTTGCCAACAGCCTGGGCGCGAAGGAGGTGCTGCTGACTCGCGCCCACCGCGACGCGAGCGGGCCGACGGTGGCTTCGCGCTTCTGGCTGCGGCTGGAAGCTTTGTCGGTGAAGGGTCTCGACCGAGCGGAGGAACTGGCACGCTGGACCCATGCCATCGACGATCCCGGCGGCTATGATCCGGCACAGCGTCCAGCGCCTTGCCCGCCCGTCGCTCTGCGGCCGCGGCAGATTTCGGTCACCGAGGTCGACCGGCTCAAGGCCGATCCCTTCGCCTTCTACGCGCGGCGGATGCTGCGGCTGGCGGCACTCGATCCCGTCGATGCCGATCCGAGTGCCGCGTGGCGGGGCACTGCCGTGCACGGCGTGCTGGAGGATTGGGCGCGGCAGGACGGGTTCGATCCCGCCAAGCTCTCCAGTCGGGTGGAGACGCTGGCCGCCGACCCGCGCACCCACCCGCTGCTGCGCGCGCTGTGGGTGCCGCGGCTGCGCGAGGCGGTGGACTGGATTGCCGGACAGGTCGCTGCGCAGATGGCGGGCGGACGCAGCATCCTGGGCGTGGAGGGCGAGGGGAAGATCCAGCTCGCCGGCGTCGAGCTGCGCGGCAAGTTCGATCGCATCGACCGGCTGGACAACGGCGAACTGGCGGTGGTCGACTACAAGACCGGCCAGCCCCCTTCCACGCGTGCGGTGCGCGACGGGTTCAGCCTGCAGCTGGGCCTGCTCGGCATCATGGCCGAGCGGGGCGCGTTCGAGGGAATCGCCGGCACCGCCACCGCGTTCGAATATTGGTCGCTCGCCAAACGGGATGACAAGTTTGGCTACGTCGCGACCCCGGTCGATCCTGCTGGCTCACGCAATCGCATACCGACCGACCGCTTCGTCGCACTGGCGCTTCATCATTTCACCGAGGCTGCGGGCAATTGGCTGACCGGCGAGGCGCCGTTCACCGCCAAGCTCAAGCCCGAATATGCCCCCTTTGCCGAGTATGACCAGCTGATGCGCCGCGACGAATGGTATGGCCGTGAGTAGCGCCGGGCTGCTTCCCGAACTGCGCGGCAACCAGGCACGCGCGAGCGATCCGCGCCGTCACGTCTGGCTCTCCGCCTCGGCCGGAACCGGCAAGACGCAGGTGCTGACCGCCCGCGTGTTTCGCCTGCTGCTGCGCGGCGTCGAGCCCTCGGCGGTCCTGTGCCTGACCTTCACCAAGGCAGGTGCTGCAGAGATGGCGGAGCGCGTCAACGCGCGGCTCGCCCGCTGGGTACGGCTGCCCGAGCAGGATCTGAGGAAGGACCTGTTCGCGCTGGGCGAGGACCCGAACGACGAAGCGCTGATGGCCCGCGCCCGCACGCTGTTTGCGCGCGTCCTCGACGCGCCGGGCGGCGGCATCCGCATCCAGACGATCCACAGCTTCTGCCAGACCTTGCTGTCGGCCTTTCCGGTCGAGGCGGGGCTGGTCCCCGGCTTCCGTCCGCTAGAGGCGCGCGAGGAGTCGGCGATGGCGCGCGATGCTCTGGCCGGCATGCTGGTTGAGGAGCAGCGGCAGGGCAGGGTGACCCTTGGCGATGCGATCGCGGCGCTCAGCCTGCGCCTGGGGGAGGGGCGGGCCGAGGCATTTCTGACGGAATGCGCGCGGCGGGCGGATGCGATGGCAGCGCTGCCTGCCGACCTTTCCGGCTTCCTGCGCGATGCCTTCGAGCTGCCCCGCGGCGACCTGGATGCCGCGATCTGCGACGGCTGCTGCGACGACGCCTTCGACGTCGAGGCGCTGCGCGACCTGATGGAGGCGAACCGCGCCTGGGGCACCGCGACCGGCCTCAAGGCGGCGGCGGCGATCAAAGCTTGGCTCGAGGGCGAAGCACCAGCTCGCGCTGCCGGATTGGATGCGCTCTACAAGCTTTTCTTCAAGAAAGACGATACCCTCAGGACCGCATCGACCAAGATCCTAGCGGCGATGCCGGACTATGATCTGGCGGCGGAGGCGATCGGCAGCCGCTGTGCCGAGCTGGTCGCGATGCGCCGTCGCGCTGCCTATGCCGACCTGCTCGCCGCAGCACTGGAGGCTGGGCGCCGCTATGCGGCCGCCTATGCCGAGGCGAAGCGACGCGCAGGCGCGGTCGATTTCAACGACCTGATCGCGCGCACGCTGGCACTGTTCGGCCAGCCGGGCATCGGTGAATGGGTGCGCTTCAAGCTCGACCTCGCGACCGAGCACGTCCTGATCGACGAGGCGCAGGACACCAATCCCGAGCAATGGGCGATCGTCCGCGCGCTGGTGGACGAGTTCTTTGCCGGCGAAGGCGCGCGGGTGGCCGGGCTGCGTACGCTGTTCGTGGTAGGCGACTATAAGCAGGCGATCTTCGGCTTCCAGGGCACCGACCCGGTCTATTTCCGGGCAGCACACCAGCTGTTCGACCAGCGCGCCGCCGTGGCACCCGAGTATGATACCGAGGCGCAGCCGCTCGACACGCTGTCGCTGACCGAAAGCTTCCGCTCGACGGCACCCGTGCTGGAGTTCGTGGACGCGGCGATCGACGCGTTTCCGCAGCCCGGCATGGGCGACCTGGAGGAACGGCTCCAGCACGCCAGCCGCGTCGCCGGCCCGGGCACCGTCACCTTGTGGGCGCCGACCGTCGAGGAGGCGGGCGAGGGGGAAGAGGGCGAGGAACAGTGGATCGCGGATGCGACCCGCACCCTGGCCGGCAGGATCGCGCGCCAGATCCGCGAGTGGATCGGCACGCTGCCGCTGGAGAGCAAGGGGCGGACGCTGGGCGCGGGCGACGTGATGGTGCTGGTCAAGCGCCGCGGCGAACTCGCCTCGCTGATCGTCGCGCGGCTCTATGCGGAAGGCGTGCCGGTTGCGGGCATCGACCGGCTGCGGCTCAACGCGCCGCTGGCGGTGCAGGACCTGTTGTCCGCGATCCGCTTCGCGCTCCAGCCCGACGACGACCTGTCGCTGGCGAACCTGCTGGTGTCGCCGTTGATCGGCTGGAGCCAGGAGCAGCTGATGGCGGCGGCGCTGCGCGAGCGCGGGAGTCTCTGGCGGCACCTGCGGTTGACCCAGACGGACGACGCGTTGGCGCCGCTCCAGCAGATCCTGCGCCGCGCCGATGTGGCGACGCCGTACCGGTTCCTGGAGGAGCTCCTGTCCGGGCCGCTGGAGGGCCGGCGCAAGCTGGTGCTGCGGCTGGGCGAGGAAGCGCGGGATCCGATCGAGGAACTGCTCAACGCCGCATTGAGCTTCGAGCAGGTATCGACGCCGTCGCTGCAGCGCTTCCTCGACTGGTTCGATCGCGGCGACGTGGAGATCAAGCGCGATCCGTCACAGGGCGGCGGCGCGGTGCGGGTGATGACCGCGCACGGCGCCAAGGGATTGCAGGCGCCGCTGGTGATCCTGGCCGACGCCTGCATCGATCCCAGCCAGAACCGGCGCGAGACGCTGCTGTGGACGCCCGACGGCTATGAGGGGCCAGCCTTTCCCGTGTTCCGCCCGCGCGCGGGCGAGCGCGACGGGCCGCTCGACGCGGCGCTGGCCGAGGCGGATGCCAAGGAACTCGCCGAGCATTGGCGGCTGTTCTACGTCGCCGCGACACGGGCCGAGGAGCGGCTGGTGATCGCCGGCGCACCGGGCACGCGGGCGCAAGGCGTGGCGCCGCCGCTCAGCTGGCATGCGGCCGCAGCCGCGGCGCTCGATGCGCTGGAGGTGGGCACCGAGGAGGACGGCACCCGCGTGTTCCGGGGCCGCACGCCGGCCAAGCCGCTCGCGCAGCGTACCGGGGGTGCGAAGACCGTCGGCGCGGTGAGCGAGCCGGACCCCGCGTGGCTGCGTGCGCCTGCGCCCGCGGAGGCGCGTCCGCCGAGGCCCCTCGCGCCTTCGTCACTCGGCGAGGACGAGGTCGCGGATCCGCCACCGACCCCGGCGATGCGCGCCGCCGCGCAGCGCGGACGCCTGCTCCACCAGATGTTCGAGCGGCTTCCGAGCCTGCCGCCTGCCGAGCGCGCCGCTGCCGGCGACCGCTGGCTGGCGGGCGCGGCGCAGGTGGGGGACCCGGCCGAACGCCGGCGGATCGTGCGCGATGCGCTGGCGATCCTGGAGGTGCCGCGGTTCGCGCCGCTGTTCGGGCCGGACGCGCTGGCCGAGGCGCCGATCGCCGCGACGATCGGGGGCACGGTGGTGTCGGGAACGGTTGACCGGCTGCTGATCGAGGAGGATCGCGTGCTGGTGGTCGACTTCAAGACCGGCCGGCGTGCGCCGGAGACGGCGGCGGAGGCGCCTACCTATCACCTGCGGCAGATGGCGGCCTATGCGGCGGCGCTGGCGGTGATCTTTCCCGGTCGCAGGATCGAGGCGGCGTTGCTCTATACGGCCGTGCCGCGGCTGCTCGCGCTGCCGACCGACCTGCTCGACGAACACAAGCCGCGCTTGGCCGCTCGGGAGCAAAGCTTGGCCGGCGACGGTTGAGACCGCGCCCGCCCGAACCTAGGTAACGCAGCGACAAAGGAGATTACGAACATGGCGACCAAGGCGATCACCGATTCCAGCTTCCAGGCCGACGTCCTCGATGCGGGCAAGCCGGTGCTGGTGGACTTCTGGGCGGAATGGTGCGGCCCGTGCAAGATGATCGGCCCGTCGCTCGAGGAAATCTCCGAGGAGTTGGGTGAGGAAGTGACGATTGCCAAGCTCAACATCGACGAGAACCCCGATGCGCCGGGCAAGTACGGCGTGCGCGGCATTCCGACGATGATCCTGTTCAAGAACGGCCAGCCCACCGCCACGAAGGTCGGCGCAGCGCCCAAGGGCCAGATCAAGGGCTGGCTGCAGGGCGAGCTGTAAGGGCTCCGGCTTCCTTCCCATCCGTCATCCTGACGGAAGTCAGGATCCATTGCCGCTCCGCCTGAAGTCTCAGAGGGTGCGTGTCTGGACGCTGACCTTCGTCAGCATGGCGGGTGGAGGTGAGGAAGGTACTCCTCACCCGAAGATCAGGGGCGCCGCCATGTCCCACAGCTCGGGCGAGGCGGCGCCGAGCATGCCGCGGCGGGTGTCGCCGACGCGGAAGGGCGAGCCGTCCGCCCGCGCGACCCGGCCGCCGGCCTCCTCCAGGAACAACACGCCCGCGGCGTGGTCCCAGGGCAGGGTGCGCTGGAACAGGGCGAGGTCGTTCTCGCCAAGCACCAGCCGCGGATATTGCTCGGCAGCGCAGCGTGGGATTTCCACCAGCGTCAGCTTGCCGGCGACGCGCTCGGCAAGCGCCGCGCGATCCTCCTCCGACATGAAATAGGTAGCGAGTGCGGCGACCGGCTCGGCCGCACCCGTTGTTCGCCCGGTCACCGGCTTTCCGTCGACGAAGGCGCCGCCGCCGCGAACCGCATGGCACATCCGGTCCGCTACCGGATCGTAGAGCCAGCCGGCTTGCGGCACCCCGTCTTCCACCAGCGCGATCATCATCCCGAAGGGGGTCCGGCCGGCTGCGAAATTGTTGGTGCCGTCGACCGGATCGATCAGCCACACGCGGCCGCTACCCACCGTCTCGAGCAGCGTCGGATCGGCCGCACAGGCCTCCTCGCCGACGATGCGCGCCTCCGGGTCGATGCCGGCAAGCCCATGGGCAAGCTGCACCTCTGCCTCCCGATCGGCGACCGTGACCAGATCGTCCTTCGCCTTTTCCTCGATGTCGGCGGCGTCGAGGTGGCGGAAGCGCGGCAGCACGACCGCCGCCGCCACCTCGCGCAGCAATGTGCAGACGGCGGTGTGGCGGGCATCGGTCATGCGGTCAGCTCCGATAGTCGGCATTGATCGAGATGTAGCCGTGGGTGAGGTCGCAGGTCCAAACCGTCGCCCGGCCATCGCCCAGCCCCAGGTCGACGCCGATCTCGACCGTCTGCCCCTTCAGGTGCTCGGCAACCGGCGCCTCGTCGTAGCCGGTGACGGCAAGGCCATCGCGCGCCACCTGCGTGGTGCCGAAGCGGATCGAGAGCTTGTCGCGCTCGGCCGGCTCGCCCGCCTTGCCGACCGCCATGACGACGCGGCCCCAATTGGCGTCCTCACCGGCGATCGCGGTCTTCACCAGCGGCGAGTTGGCGATGCTCATCGCGATGCGGTGGGCGCTGCGATCGCTCTCGGCGCCCTCCACGTCAATCTGGATGAATTTTGACGCGCCCTCGCCATCACGCACCACCTGCTGGGCGAGGCTCAGGCAGACGTCGAACAGCGCCGCGGCAAAGGCGTCGGCGCCGTCGCTGTCCGCATCCACCAGCGGCGTGTTTCCCGCCTTCCCGGTCGCGAATGCCAGCACCGTGTCGCTGGTCGAGGTGTCGCCGTCCACCGTGATGCACGAGAAGCTCTTGGTGTTGGCGGCCGACAGTGCCGACTGGAGGAAGGCCGGATCGACCGCCGCGTCGGTGAAGACGAAGCCGAGCATCGTCGCCATGTCGGGCGCGATCATGCCCGATCCCTTAACGATGCCGACCAGCGTCACGGTGCGGCCGGCGACGATCGCGGTGGCGGTCGCGGCCTTGGCGAAGGTGTCGGTGGTCATGATCGTCTCGGCCGCGGCTTCCCAGCTGCACGGCTCCGCGACAAAGGCGGCGTCCAGCCCGGCCTCGGCCTTGTCGATCGGCAGCGGGACGCCGATCACGCCGGTGGAGGCGACGAACACGTCCGAGGGCTGGCAGCCGAGGTGCGCGGCGGCGCGAGCGGCGACCGCCTCCACCGCCTCACGGCCGCGGTGGCCGGTGAAAGCGTTGGAATTGCCCGCGTTGACGACCAGCGCGCGCGCCTCGCCGAGCACCAGCGCCTTGCGGCACCATTCGACCTCCGGCGAGGGGCAGCGGCTCTGCGTGAGCACGCCGGCGACCGAGGTGCCGGGTTCCAGCGTGACGAAGGTGAGGTCGGTGCGATCCCACGCCTTGTAGCGCGCGCGGGCGACCCGGGGGGTCACGCCGGCGATCGGCGGCAGCAGGGGGAAGGCGGCGGGGGCGAGCGGGGAGCGGGCGGTGGACATAGCCGTTCCATGCGATCCCATGTGCGATCCGTCGAGTGGTTTGTGCCCAACGGAAGTGGTTGCGGCCCATCTCGTAGGCCGTTCGCGGAAAGGAAAGGAACTACCGGTGGACGGATCGACGCCCGGCCATTATCTCCACGCTGCCCGGTGCCGTTGCGGCACGGGCTAGCTCTTCGCCGATGGATCGTCGCTTGCGTCTCCTGCTGTTCCTCTCCGCGCTGCTGACCGGCCTCACCGGGGCCCTGGTCGGCGCGACTCCGGTGGAGGCGCGGCAGGTCGAGCAGGTCGCGGGCAAGATCGCGGCGGAGGTGGCGACCGATGTTGCCGATCATGCGCCTCTCGTCCGCCGCGCCGTGGGTGCGCTCGACGGCGCCCGCTTCTCGCCGGTGCCGGCACCCTATGCCGTACCTCCCGTCGATGTCCGCTCCCGGGTCGACAGCGCACTCGAGTGAGCGTGCCGCCCGCGTGTGCGGGCGTCCTCCACCCCAGTTTCGCCGCGCCTGACGGGCGCGCCTCTCGGGATGCCGCGCACCGGGCGCGGCTCCGCTCCCCATCATGAAGGAACAGCCATGTTCGGCGGCCTTGCCAAGTCCCTTTTCGGTTCTTCCAACGATCGTTACGTCAATTCGCTGGGTTCGATCGTCAACAAGATCAACGGCTTCGAATCGACCATCCAGGCGATGGACGACGAGGCGCTGTCGCAGCAGACCGTCCGCTTCCGCGAGCGGCTGGCGAACGGCGAGAAGCTCGACGCGCTTCTTCCGGAGGCGTTCGCGACCGTTCGCGAGGCATCGAAGCGCGTGCTCGGCATGCGGCACTTCGACGTGCAGATGATCGGCGGCATCGTGCTCCACCGCGGCGAGATCGCCGAGATGCGCACGGGCGAGGGCAAGACGCTGGTGGCGACGCTCGCCACCTATCTCAACGCGCTGCCGGGCGAGGGCGTGCACGTCATCACCGTGAACGACTATCTCGCGCGCCGCGACGCCGAGCAGATGGGTCGGATCTACGGGTTCCTGGGGCTCACCACGGGCGTGATCGTCCCCAACGTGTCGGACGGTGAGCGTCGCGCGGCCTATGCCGCCGACATCACCTACGGCACGAACAACGAGTTCGGCTTCGACTACCTGCGCGACAACATGAAGTATGATCGCGAGTCGATGGTGCAGCGGCCGTTCGCCTTCGCGATCGTGGACGAGGTGGACTCGATCCTGATCGACGAAGCACGTACCCCGCTGATCATCTCCGGGCCCACGGACGACAAGTCCGACCTGTACCTGTCCGTCGACGCCATCGTGAAGCAGCTCGAGGAAGCCGACTACGAGAAGGACGAGAAGCAGAAGAGCGTCATCCTGACCGAGGACGGCACCGAAAAGGCCGAGCGGCTGCTCGAGGCCGCCGGGCTGCTCCAGGGAGCGAACCTCTACGACTTCGAGAACACCCAGGTCGTCCACCACCTGAACCAGGCGCTGCGCGCGAACATGATGTTCCGCCGCGACGTCGACTATCTGGTGAAGGACGGCAAGGTCGTCATCATCGACGAGTTCACCGGCCGCATGATGGACGGTCGCCGCTGGTCCGACGGTCTGCACCAGGCGACCGAGGCCAAGGAAGGCGTGACGATCGAGCCGGAGAACCAGACGCTCGCCTCGATTACCTTCCAGAACTATTTCCGCATGTATCCCAAGCTGTCGGGCATGACCGGCACCGCGGCGACCGAAGCGGCCGAATTCTTCGACATCTACAAGATGAACGTCGTCTCCATCCCGACCAACGTGCCGGTGCAGCGCATCGACGAGGAGGACGAGTTCTACAAGACCACCCAGGACAAGTTCCTGGCGATCGCGCGCAAGATCCGCGAGCATGCCGAGCGCGGCCAGCCGGTGCTGGTCGGCACGGTCTCCATCGAGAAGTCGGAGCTCTTGTCCGAGTTCCTGACCCAGGAGAAGGTGCCGCACAAGGTGCTCAACGCGCGCTACCACGAGATGGAAGCGCACATCGTCGCCCAGGCCGGCCGGCTGGGGGCAGTGACCATCGCCACCAACATGGCGGGTCGCGGCACCGACATTCAGCTGGGCGGCAACCTGGAGTTCCGCATGCTCGACGAGCATCCGGAGTTGGAGGCCGGGACGCCGGAGTATGAGGCAGCGGCCGAGAAGATCCGCGTGGAGATCGCGGCCGAGAAGCAGGCAGTGCTCGCGGCCGGGGGCCTGTTCGTGCTCGGCACCGAGCGCCACGAGAGCCGCCGCATCGACAACCAGCTGCGCGGCCGTTCGGGCCGCCAGGGCGATCCGGGCCTGTCGCGCTTCTACCTGAGCCTCGACGACGACCTGCTGCGCATCTTCGGCCCGGACACGCTGTTCGCCAAGATGATGCGGTCCAACATCGCCGACGGCGAGGCGATCGGCTCCAAGTGGCTGTCGAAGGCGATCGAGACCGCGCAGAAGAAGGTCGAGGCGCGCAACTACGACGTGCGCAAGCAGGTCGTCGAGTACGACAACGTGATGAACGACCAGCGCAAGGTCGTGTACGAGCAGCGCGCCGACATCATGGATGCCGAGACCGTGGGTGACGTGGTTGCCGACATGCGCGCCGAGACGGTCAATGCGATCGTTGGTGCGGCGGTGCCGCCCAATTCCTATCCGGAACAGTGGGACGTGGCGGGCCTGACCGAGCGGGCCGCCGAGGTGCTGGGCGTCGACGTGCCGGTCGCGCAGTGGATCGCAGAAGAGGACGGGCTGGAGGCGGAGACGCTGGAAGAGCGCATCCGCACCCTTGCGGACCAGCTGGTCGAGGCGAAGGCAGCCGAGCTGGAGCCGACCGCCTGGACGCAGATCGAGAAGTCGATCCTGCTCCAGAACCTGGATCACCACTGGAAGGAGCATCTGGCGATGCTCGACGCGCTGCGCGCGGTGATCCACCTGCGCGCCTATGCGCAGAAGACGCCGATCAACGAGTATAAGCAGGAAGCGTTCGCGCTGTTCGAACGCATGCTGGGCAGCATCCGCGAGGATGTCACCCGCACGCTGGCGGTGGCGAACTTCAACTTCGCACCGCCGCCGCTGCCCGAGCTGCCGGACTTTCTGACCAGCCACTTCGATCCGCTGACCGGCGACGACGACACCTGGGACCAGGATGCAGGCAGCGGGTACCTGACCACCCGCATGCCGCCGATGCAGATGCCCCAGCCCGACGCACAGGCGCTGGGCGAGGATCCGGCCGAGTGGGTCGGCCGCGTGAGCCGCAACGCGCCGTGCCCGTGCGGCTCGGGCCTCAAGTACAAGCACTGCCACGGCCAGCTGTAAGGGCGGCCCGGGGGTGGGGCCGGTCGGCTCCACCTCCGATGGGATCGCCTGCTGGGGGCGGCTCCGCGTCGGCGGCAGTCGCCGACGCACAAAAAAGGGGTCGCTGCCGATGGGCAGCGACCCCTTTTGCTTGGCGCAATGTGCTTAGCGCGTTTCCGGCATCTGCACGCGCGGACCCAGGTTCTCGATCACCGCACGCGCGTCAAAGGCGCGGACGTTGTTCGCCGGCTTGGGCCCGCGACCGACGATGATCTCCGCCATCGCCTCGTACTTGTCGACGGTGCGGATGTCGTTGTTGAAGAACGGATCGCCGTAGGGGCCCCAGCCGCGCCAGCCGTAGCGCGGACCATGGAAGCGCCAGTAGGGGCTCCACGCGCCGAAGCCACCATAGCCGCCCCAATAGGGATCCGGCGTCGAATAGGTGCGGGTGCGGCGTTCGGTATCGCGATCGACCAGGATGAAGTGGTCGAAGCCGCGCTCGACCGTCAGCTGCGCGGCCCGGAACAGCAGGTAGCGCTCGACCGTCTCACGCGAGGTAAGGGTGTTACCCGCGAAGCTGACCTGGAAGCGATTGGGTTCGATCTGCTCGTCGGAGTAGCCGGTGCGGGCAAAGCCGCTTCCGGTGGCCGGCCGGTACGGAGTAGGCGTGGCGCAGGCGGCGAGCACCAGTGCGCCGACGATCGCAGTGCCGAACCCGGCGAGACGCTTGCGATCGAATCTGGATGACAGCATCGAGTTTCTCCACTGCCGCGTTTTTTCGCCGACGAAGGGGTGGCGGCACAACCTGAGGAACGATCGTCGGAGCGTTTGGGTTCTTTGACCCGCTACGATGAGTTGTGCAACTTCGTAGCTTAGCCGTTGCTGAACGTACGCTGGCCTGATCCGGAAAAAGCGCGGGACCACAGGGGCTTAGTGCTCTGCTTCCGGCATCGGGCTCCCGCCGGATATGGCGTCTCACGCGGGCTTTTCCAGAGCGGGCATCGCAGCTTTCGCGAGAGGGGCCTCGCAGGAGAGGGAAGCGCGCGTATCCAGGCCTCGGTTCGGAAGAACCCATGAGGCGATCCGGCGATGTCTGGAAGAGAGTGGCTCCCCGGGCCTGATTCGAACAGGCGACCGATCGATTAACAGTCGATTGCTCTACCGCTGAGCTACCGGGGAACGCTTCGGAGGCGCGCCTATAGCAGCGGGTTTTCGGATCTGGCAAGCGCCCTGCGCGGCTTTTTTCCGATTTTCGCCCAAGTGCCTGAACGGGCGTGGGAATATGCGAGAATGCGCCGCGCCTCAGGCGATGAACTGCTCCATCGTGATTCGATCGTCGAGCGCATGCTCGGGGTCGAACATCAGCGTCAGGTCGCGCATGCGGTCGATCTCCACCTGGACGCGCGCGACATCCCGCACCTCGCGCTGATCGGCGACCGCGCTCACGGGCCGCTTCTCCGCCTCCAGGACGCGGAGCGAGATGCGCGCACGGTCGGGCAGGATCGCGCCGCGCCAGCGACGCGGCCGGAACGGGCTGATCGGCGTCAGCGCCAGCATCGCGGAGCCCAGTGGCAGGATCGGGCCGTTCGCGGACAGGTTGTAGGCGGTCGAGCCCGCGGGGGTCGCCGCCAGGATGCCGTCACAGACCAGTTCGGGCATCACCACCCGGTCGTTCACGCTGACTTCGATCTTGGCGGCCTGGCGCGTCTCGCGCAGCAGCGACACCTCGTTGATGGCGGGGAGGCGGCGCACCTCGCCCGAGATCGTCTCCGTCAGCATTTCGAGCGGCGACACCTTGAACGGCTTTGCGCGCGCCAGCCGCTCGTCGAGGCCGCCGAGGCGCCACTCGTTCATCAGGAAGCCGACGGTGCCGAGATTCATGCCGAAGACGGGCACATTGGGCCGACGCTCCAGCAGCTGGTGCAGCACCTGGAGGAGGAAGCCGTCGCCGCCGAGGGCGACCACCAGCTCGGCCTCGTGCAGCGAGACCCACTCATAGTGTTCGCGCAGTTCCCGCTCCGCCTCCTGCGCGGCCGGGGTGGGGGAGGCGAGCAGCGCGCGGCGCAGCGTCGCGCTCATCCGCCGGTGACGCTCATGTGACGGGCGACGGCCGGTGCCGCGCCGGGCGCGATCCGGAAGTCGTGTGCGGCGGGCTTGCGCGCCATGGCAGCCTCGATCGCGGCGTCGACGGCGGGCGGACCGCCGTCGCGCAACGCCGCGCGGAGATCCACATGCGCATCCTGCCCCAGGCAGAGGTAGAGCAATCCTTCGGTCGTCAGTCGCACGCGATTGCACCCATCACAGAAATTGGCGGTCAGCGGGGAGATGAGGCCCAGCCGCGTGCTGGTGCCCGTGAGCTGCCAGTAGCGGGCGGGGCCGGCGGTGCGGAAGCTATCCCGCACGAGAGAGAACCGCGACGAAAGCGCCTCGAACACCCCAGGTAGCGGCAGGAACCGGTCGGTACGATCCTCGTCGATGACGCCGAGCGGCATGGTTTCGATAAGGGAGAGGTCGAAGCCCTGCTCCCCGCACCAGGCGAGCATCGGGGCGATCTCGTGTTCGTTGAGGCCCTTGAGCGCCACCATGTTGATCTTGATGGCGATGCCGGCCGCGCGCGCCGCCTCGATCCCGTCCAGCACCCGCGCCAGGTCGCCGGTCCGGGTGATGTGCCGGAAGGTGTCGGGATCGCGGCTGTCGAGGCTGACGTTGATGCGCCGGATCCCCGCTGCCGCCAATGCCCCGGCATGCCGCGCGAGCCGAGTGGCGTTGGTCGTCATGGTGAGCTCGTCCAGCCCATTGCCCAGCCGGCTTCCCAGCCGCTCCGCCAAAGCCACCGTGTCGCCGCGCATCAGGGGCTCGCCGCCCGAAAGGCGGATCTTGTGCACGCCGCGCGCGATGAAGCACTCCGCAAGGCTGGCGATCTCGTCGGCGCTCATCAGGCGTTCGCGCGGCAGGAACTGCATCGTCTCCGCCATGCAATAGCGGCAGCGCAGGTCGCATCGATCCGTCACGGAGATGCGCAGGTAGCGAATGGTGCGGCCATGCGCATCGATCAGGGCGGAGGCGCTTGCCATCCCCAAGAGCTAGGGCTTCCCCTCAGAGGAGACAAGGCCGCGGCGGATTGGCGAACCCGTGCCGGGCGGCTAGGGTCCGCCCATGGGGCAGATGGGCGCAGTGGGCACGAGCCAGGGCATCGCGAACCCGATGCTGTTCCTTCTCTCCTTTCGGCAGCGCGACGAATTGTCGAACCTGTACGCCAGGGCCGGGTGGCAGGTGATCGCCGCCCGGCGGAGGGATGGTGCTGCACAGCGGTTTCGAACCAGCGGCGCCCATGTCGCGGTGGTCGACGCGCGCGGGGCGCTGGAGGACGGGCTTTCCGCGCTGGCGGACCTCGCCACGCCGGTCGCCGATGCGCCGGGGGCGCTGTTGGCCCTGCTTTCGAAAGGGGATGCGGCACGCCTGGACGACGTGCTCGCCGCAGGCGCCACCCACTTCCTGGTGAGCCCCGTGACCGAAATCGAGCTGGCGCAGGCGGTGCGTTTCGCCTTTCGCCACGTCGAGCGCCTGGGCGGCGGCTGGCGGGACCTGGATGGCGGCGGTGGGGCGCTTGCCTGGTCCTATGACCGCGGGGGCGATCGCCACCGCCTTTCGCCTGCCTTGGCCTCGATGCTCCATCTCGATCTTGCGCCGACGACCCGCGCCCTGCTGGCCGCACTGCCGAGGTCGGCGCGCGCGAGCGTGCGCGATGCCCGCCGCAGCCTGGACCGCGGGCGTCCGGCGGTCGCGTTTGCGCAGACCGTCCCGGGGCGAGGCCGGATGGTGGTGCATCTGCAGCGCGATCTGCAGGGAGGCGGCATGCGCGCGCTGGTGGAGCCCCTCGTCGCGGACGGCGGCGCCCCGGCGCCGGCCGGGCCGGAGGTGTGCGACCTCGCCGGTGCGACCGCCTGGATCGACGGGCGTATCGGCGCGGGGCACCCCGTATCCCTGTCGCTGGTGGCGCTGGGCGGCGTGGAAGCGATCAACCGCGACCTTGGGCGTGAGGCAGGCGACTGGCTGCTGCGCGCGGCCTTGCGCCGGATCGAGACGGCGGTCGGGGAACCGCTCGGCCGGCGAGCGGTGATCGCGCGCGCGGAAGGCGCCGAGTTCCTGATCGGGGCGTTCGGCGCCGGCGAAGCGCAGCTGCAGCGGGCCGATACCGCCGTCCGGCATGCGCTGGCACGCCCGTTCGTCGCGGGCGAGCAGGTTGCGCGGCTCTCCACGCGGATTGGCCACGTGACGAGCGTGCCCGGCGAGACCGCGGCCCAACTGCTCCAGAGGGCGCGGTTCGCGGTCGACGCCGCGGAGGGCGATCGGCGGCGGCGCGAGGAGCTCGACGGCCTCGCGCTCGATATCCCGCAGGCGATCGAGCGGGACGAGGTGGAGATCCTGTTCCAGCCGCAGGTGGCGATCGGTGGCGGCCGCATCGTGGGCGTGGAGGCGCTCGCGCGCTGGCGGCATCCCACGCGGGGCGAGATCGGCGCGGAGGCGCTGTTCGGGGCAGCGGAGCGCGCCGGCCGCATCGTCGCGCTTTCGGAGCATGTCCAGCGTTGCGCCCTGCGCCGTGCCGCATCCTGGCCGGACAGCCTCGCGCGTCTGCGCCTGTCGATCAACGTGACGGCGGAGGATGTGGCGCATCCCGGCTTTGCCGACCGGCTGCTCGAGCGCGTCGACGCGAGCGGCTTTCCGCGCAGGCGGCTGACGGTGGAGATCACGGAAAGCGGGCTGATCGAGGATCTGGGGGAGGCGTCCGGCCTGCTCGCCGAACTGCGTACCGGCGGATGCCGCGTGGCGATCGACGATTTCGGGACGGGCTATTCGAGCCTTGCGTATCTGAAGGCGCTGCCGCTCGACTATCTCAAGATCGACAAGAGCCTGACCCAGGACATCACCGGATCGCCGCGCGACCGGGTGGTGGTGCGCGGGGTGATCGACATGGCGCGGTCGCTCGGTCTCGCGGTCGTCGCCGAAGGGGTCGAGACGGAGGAGCAGCTCGACCTGCTTGCCAAGGAAGGCTGCCAGTTCTTCCAGGGCTATCTCTGTGCCGAGCCGCTCGCCCTGCCGGCGCTGGAGGCGCTGGTCGGCGCCTCCTCAGTCGCTACTTCGCCGCCTGCTGCGCCTGATACCGCTCCACGGCTTCCGACCGGCGCAGGATCCGCGCCATCGGATCGAGGACCACATGGGTCCCGGTAGGGACGGTCAGGCTCCCCTGATTGCCGGTCATGGCAAGGGTCTCCAGACGTTCGCCCACCTGCACCTCGACCGGCATGGGGAAGGGGCGGTCGTTCGGCGTCTTCCAGCGCAGGTGCAACTGGTCCCCGTCGCGCGTCTCGACCAGCTCGGGCAGTGCCGCCTCGTGCAGATAGATGCCGAAGAACCAGTCGAGGTCGCGTCCGGCCGCCTGTGCCGCCAGCCTTTCGAACTCGGTGGTGGTGGCGAAGCGTGGCTCGAAGTTGCCCGGGCGCGGGTCCGGCCGTCCATAGACCAGCCGGCGGGTGGCGTCGAAAAAGGCGGCATCGCCGATCAGGTTGCGCAAGGTGTGGAGCACCCACGCGCCCTTGAAGTAGATGTCGCCGCCCGGGCCGCCCTTGCCGTCCTCATAGACTTCCTCGCTGGTGCGCGAAGTCCCGGAAACCAGCGGCGCCTTGTTGAAGATGCGCAGGCGCTGCTGCGCCATCATCGCGGCATAGCGGGCCTCGCCCTCGCGCCAGCGGCCGTAGAGCGGCTGCATGTACTGGCCGAAGCCCTCGTGCAGCCAGAAGTCGTCCCAGTCGGCCGCGGTCATCTGGTTGCCGAACCATTCGTGGCTCAGTTCGTGCTGGAACAGCCAGTCGAAGCCCTCGGGCGCCTGGGCATAATTGTTGCCATAGGCGTTGATGGTCTGGTGCTCCATGCCCATGTGCGGCGTCTCGACCACGCCCAGCTTCTCGGCGCCGAACGGGAAGGGGCCGATCAGCGTTTCGAAGAAATCGAGGGTGGGCGCGAACTCGGCGAACAGCCGCTTCGCCTGCGGCTCCTTTCCGGGCAGGTACCAGTAGTGCAGCGGCACGCTGTTGCCGAAGCGGCTGCGGTAGCTTCCGGATAGCTCGGCATAGGGGCCGACGTTCAGCGCGACGTCATAGGGGTTGATCGCCCTTGCCCGCCAGTTCCAGGTCGTCCGCCCGTCCGACAGCGTGTCGACGCCGAGCAGCACGCCGTTCGAGGGCGCCTTCAGCCCCTTGGGCACGGTGATGTGGAGCGTGACGACGGCGGGCTCGCCCTGGGGGAAGTCGAGGCACGGCCAGAACAGGTCGCAGCCATAGCCCTGTGCCGTGGTGGCCGCCCAGTGGGAGCCGTCCGGCGCCTGCGACCAGACGAAGCCATCGTCCCAGGGTGCGCGAACCGCAACGTGCGGCGTGCCCGCATAGGTGATGCGCAGGGGCAGGCTTGCACCGGCGGCAACGGGGCTGTCCGGCGTCACGGTCAGCACGCCGTCGACATGGCTCCAGGCCGCGCGCGGCAGCGTCTCGCCGGCGAGCGCCACCTTGGAAACGGGTAGGTTGGTATCGAGGTCGATCCGCAGCTGCTGGACCGGAGCCAGGGTGCGCAACTCCAGCGTCGCGACACCGGACAGCTGCTGACGGGTGGGGATCACTTCGATGGCCAGATCAGCCGAATGCAGCCGCAGGGCGGCGCGCCCGGCGGTCAGGGCGCCACCCGACCGCTGGGTCTGCGCACTGATGGGCGGCATGCCTTTTTCGATTGGCTGGGCGGACGCGGAGAGCGGGAGCAGAAGCGGGAGCAGCCGCGCGGCGATCTTGAACATCGATCCTTCATGGCCGACGTGGCTGCGCCTCACAAGCCAGCGGAACGCGCGCTCGCGGTCGAGCGGCGATTGATGCCGCCGCGCCACATCCCCATATACAAGCCAATGGCGCCGGCGTGCGGCGCCGCCGGAGTTTGCATGAACAAGTCCTATCCCGTCCTGCCGCTGCGCGACATCGTCGTCTTCCCGCACATGATCGTTCCGCTGTTCGTCGGCCGCGACAAGTCGGTCGCGGCACTGGAGGCGGCGATGGCGGCCGACAAGGAGATCTTCCTGGTCGCCCAGCTCGATCCTGCGGAGGACGATCCCAGCCGCGACGACCTCTATGACATGGGCGTTACCGCCGAGGTTCTGCAGCTGCTCAAGCTGCCGGATGGCACCGTGCGCGTGCTGGTGTCCGGCAAGGAACGCGCGGCGCTGGAAACGCTCGACGAGAGCGGCAGCTTCCTGACTGCCAATGTCGTCCCCGTGGAGGGTGCCGTCGCCGAGGGGACCGAAGTCCAGGCGCTGATGCGCTCGGTCGTCGACCAGTTCGAGAACTATGCCAAGCTCAACCGCAAGCTGCCGGCGGAAACAGCGGGCCAGCTCGGCGAGCTGGAGGACGCGTCGCGCCTCGCCGATGCGGTCGCCGGCAACATCGCCGTGAAGGTCGCCGACAAGCAGTCGCTCCTGGTCGAGGGCGATCCGGTCAAGCGGCTGGAGATGGTGTTCGCCTTCATGGAAGGCGAGCTGGGCGTGCTCCAGGTCGAGAAGAAGATCCGCAGCCGCGTGAAGCGGCAGATGGAGAAGACCCAGCGCGAGTATTACCTCAACGAGCAGTTGAAGGCGATCCAGCGCGAGCTCGGCAACGAGGGCGAGGAAGGCGAGGGCGACGAGGTCGCCGAGCTAACCCAGAAGATCGCGACGCTCAAGCTGTCGAAGGAAGCGCGCACCAAGGCGACCGCCGAGCTCAAGAAGCTCAAGACGATGGCGCCGATGTCGGCCGAGGCGACGGTCGTGCGCAACTATCTCGACGTGCTGTTGGGCCTGCCGTGGGGCAAGCGTTCCAAGCTCAAGAAGGACCTGCCGACCGCACAGGCCGTGCTCGACCAGGACCATTATGCGCTGGAGAAGGTGAAAGACCGGATCGTCGAGTATCTCGCGGTCCAGGCGCGCACCAACAAGCTCAAGGGGCCGATCCTGTGCCTCGTCGGCCCGCCGGGTGTGGGCAAGACCTCGCTCGGCAAGAGCATCGCCAAGGCGACGGGGCGCGAGTTCATCCGTCAGTCGCTGGGCGGCGTGCGCGATGAGGCCGAGATCCGCGGCCACCGGCGCACCTATATCGGCTCGCTGCCGGGCAAGATCGTCACCAACCTGCGCAAGGCGGGGGCGAGCAACCCGCTGTTCCTGCTCGACGAGATCGACAAGCTCGGCCAGGATTTCCGCGGCGATCCCGCCTCGGCGCTGCTGGAAGTGCTCGATCCGGAGCAGAACGCCAAGTTCAACGACCATTATCTGGAGATCGACGTCGATCTTTCGGACGTGATGTTCGTGTGCACGGCCAACACGCTCAACCTGCCGCAGCCGCTGCTCGACCGCATGGAGATCATCCGGCTGGAGGGCTATACCGAGGACGAGAAGGTCGAGATCGCCGAGCGCCACCTGATCGCCAAGCAGGTCGACGCGCACGGGCTTAAGGAAGGCGAGTTCGCGCTCACCAACGAGGGCCTGCGCGACCTGATCCGCTACTATACCCGCGAGGCGGGAGTCCGCACGCTGGAGCGCGAGGTTGCGAAGCTCGCGCGCAAGGCGCTGCGCCGCATCTTGGAAGGCAAGGCCGAGAGCGTGACCGTCACGCCCGAGAACCTCCACGAATTCGCGGGCGTTCGGAAGTATCGCTTTGGTATTGGCGAGGAGGAGCACCAGATCGGTGCCGTCACCGGCCTCGCCTGGACCGAGGTCGGCGGCGAGCTGCTTACGATCGAATCCGTGACCGTTCCCGGCAAGGGCGCGATCAAGACGACCGGCAAGCTGGGCGACGTGATGAAGGAATCGGTCGAGGCGGCGATGAGCTTCGTCAAGGCCCGCGCCCCGACCTATGGCATCAAGCCCAGCCTGTTCCACCGCAAGGACGTCCATGTCCACCTGCCCGAGGGCGCGGTGCCCAAGGACGGCCCGTCGGCGGGTATCGGCTTGGTCACCTCGATCGTCTCGACGCTGACCGGGGTTCCGGTGCGGCGCGAGGTGGCGATGACCGGCGAGGTGACACTGCGCGGCCGCGTGCTGCCGATCGGTGGGCTCAAGGAAAAGCTGCTCGCGGCGATGCGCGGCGGCATCACCACCGTTCTGATCCCGCAGGAGAACGAGAAGGACCTGGCCGACATCCCCGCGAACATCCGCGAGGGGCTGGAGATCGTGCCCGTCAGCCACGTCGACGAGGTGCTGCGCCTGGCGCTCACCGGTCCGCTGGAGGCGATCGACTGGACCGATGCCGACGAACTGGCGGTGCAGCCGCCGGCCGCGGTTCCGGGCATCGGCGAGGTACGCCACCACTGATCGCCGAGCTGCGGCCGTGAGCCGTGCGGGGGGCGGCGCAACCGCCCCCCGCACGGTCGCGCCGGTGCGGCTGGCTGGCGCATCTCTGGGACAGGGTGCGGGCGAATTGCTTTGACAGGGCCGAGGAGAGGCGCATTAACTGCCTCGGCTGCCGGGGGGGCGGATCGGCCGATCGCGTGCCCTGCTCCCCAACGACAAAAAGGGGTTAGAACGAATGAACAAGCAGGAGCTGATTGGTCAGGTCGCCGATCTTTCGGGGCTGGGCCGCGGTGATGCGACGAAGGCGGTCGAGGCGGTGTTCGAGTCGATCTCGGCCGCGCTGAAGAAGGGCGACGAGGTGCGTCTGGTGGGTTTCGGCACCTTCTCGGTCAGCAAGCGCAAGGCATCGACCGGCCGCAACCCGCGCACCGGCGAGCCGATGACGATCAAGGCGTCCTCGCAGCCCAAGTTCAAGGCGGGCAAGGGCCTGAAGGATTCGGTCAACTGATCGATCCTGCGGGTTTTTGGGTGAAGGGGCTGGACAGCCCGGTTTCCACCGCCTAAAGGCCCGCTTCCCGGTTTCGCCGCAAGGCGCACGGGCGCGTAGCTCAGTGGTAGAGCACTGTGTTCACACCGCAGGGGTCGCTGGTTCAATCCCAGCCGCGCCCACCATATCGAACCCTCGCCGTCCGGCCGCTTCAGCATCTTGCTGAAGAGACCGGGCGGCTTTGCGGTTTATGGGGCCGAGGCCCTTCTATCGCGGGGTGAGCTCGACCAGCGCGCCGTCATCGCCATCGCGCAGAACCCAGAGCAATCCGCCGGGCCCTTCCTCCACCTCGCGGGTGCGGGTGCCCAGGCCGATCCGGGCCACTTCGCGCGCCCGGTCGCCGGTGACGCGGACGCGCACCAGGCCCTGCTGCACCAGACCGGCGAGGAGGAAGTCGCCCGTCCAGCCGGTGAAGGCCGAGCCACGATATTGGATCATCCCGCCCGGTGCGATCACCGGCGACCAGCTGACCAGCGGGGCCATGTAGGCGCTGTTCGTCGCGTGCCTGGGGATCGAGGTCCCGTCGTAATTGTCCCCTTCGGACACCCGCGGCCAGCCATAGTTGCTGCCCGCGACGATCAGGTTGAACTCGTCCCCGCCGGCAGGGCCCATCTCGGATTCGAACAGTCGTCCGTCCGCTGCGAAGACGAGCCCATAGGGATTACGGTGGCCCAGGCTCCAGATCTCGGGCCGGGCGCCGGCTGTGGATGCGAAGGGATTTCCGGCGGCCGGGGCACCGTCAAGGGTGATCCGGACGATCTTGCCAAGGGTCCCCGCCATGTTCTGTGCGGGCGCCCCCTGCTGGCGCTCGCCGGTGCTGACGAACAGGTATCGGCCATCCGGCGCGAAGGCGAGCCGCCCGCCGAGCTGCCCGCCCGTCGTCGTCGGGGTGGCGCGCCAGACTACCACGAGATCATCGAGGCGCGCCGTGCCCGTGAGAGTGAGTGTCGCACGCGCCACCGCGAGCCGTTCGCCGCCTGAAGCGGGCTCCGCATAGGTGATCCAGATGCGGTTGTTCGAAGCGAATCCGGGGTCGAGCGCGACGTCCTGCAAGCCCAGCTGACCGGCATATCGCACGGAGGGCACGTTCCCGACCACGGTCTTGGCACCGGACCGGGTGACGAGTTGCAGGCGACCGGGCTTCTCCGTCACGAGCATGCGACCGTCCGGAAGGAACACCATCGCCCACGGGTTGTCGAAGGTGGCCACCACCCGTTGATCCACCGCCGCCACCGGTTCAGGCGACGGGGAGGGGGTGGGCGTGGGAGTCGGCGACGGTGTCGGCGTCGTGGTCGGCGGCGGCGAACTGCTCTCGCCGCCGTCATCGCCACCGCACGCTGCCAGGCTCACCGCCAAGAAGGCCGACAGAAACGAACTTGCCCGCATCCTGTGCTGCTCCATCCGTGCCCGCCCACCCGAGTGGATTAGCGCACCTCTCGCGTCCGGATGCAACGGGAACTCTCCGGTATCTTGTTGTCGCCGAACAATTTCATGTTCTCCGGCCTCTTCGCCCGGTGACGCCCCCGGCTATTCTTCCCCGCAAGGGCGATCGGGATCGGGGTTCCGGAGATGGGCGGCGTTTTGCTTTCCCCGGATCCCGGGGCGATCCCCGACGGGCGGCAGACCCGCACGAGTCTGCGCGAGCAGGCGATGCCAGCCGCGGCCGGGCGACGCGACCTCGGTCCGGCTCGTCGTTTTGCAATGAACCAAAGCCGGGGGCGGGGGTTAGCCACGAAGACGCGTTGCGGACCTCGATCCGGGCCCTCACGCGCCTTGGCACTTCCCGCTAGATAAGGGAGCTTTATCGTTGAACACCACCCTCTTGAAGATCGCCGTGGGCATGGCCTGCGCATTGCCGCTGGGCGCCTGCATGGGCGACGATTATGGCCGCCCCGGCTACAATAGCCAGAACGGCTATGGGCAGCCCGGCTACCGACGCGGGGATGATCGCCGCCGCGAGGGCGAGCGCAGGCGGCGCCTGTCCGAAAACGACCGGATCTATCGGGGCCAGGACGGCCGCTACTACTGCAAGCGCGACGACGGCACCGAGGGAACCATCATCGGCGGCCTTGCGGGCGGCGTGCTGGGCAACATCATCGCGCCCGGTGGCTCCAAGACGCTCGGCACGATCCTGGGTGCCGGCGCCGGTGCGCTGGGTGGCCGCGCGATCGACCGCAACAGCGTCGAATGTAACTAGGCCCGGAGGTCCGGCGCGCGATCAAGTTGCACGCCGGACCTCACGCCATCAGAAGCGCGTGCGCACGCCTACCGCATAGACGCTGTCGTCGGTACGCGTGTCGCGCCACAGGTAATCCTGGTCGATGTAGCTGCGATAGCGCGAGCGCAGGATGTTGCTGCCCTCGACGGTCAGCGTCACATGCTCGTTGACGTCATAGCCCAGGCTGAAGTCGAGGCGGCCGTTGGGGCGCACGTAATTCAGCCAGGTGTCCGTACCCACCGGCCGCACATCGCCGGCACCCGTGCGATCCTCGTCGAAATACTTCGAGCGGTAGGTGTAGACCAGGCGAGCCGAGATGCCGCTGCGGTCATAGAGAAGCCCGGCATTGAAGTTGTACTTCGATACGCCCTGCAGGCTGTAGCCGGCCAGCGCGTCCTCGCCCCCGATCTTGGAGTCGGCGAGGGTGAAGTTGCCGAAGACGCCGAAACCCGCGAGGTCGCCGGGCAGGAACGAGAAGAAGGTCTGAGCGCTGACCTCGATGCCCTTCAGCTTGGCGCTGCCGACGTTGCGCGGGCGCGAGATGTTGTAGACGATCCCGTCGATTTCCTCCGCCGTCACGCCATTGACGACGCGATCGCTGATGTCGCGGTAGTAGCCGGCGATCGCGAAATAGCCGTCGTTCCAGTAATATTCGAGCGTGGCGTCGAAGCTGTCCGACTTCTGCGGGCGCAGGTCGGGATTGCCTCCGGAGCCACTGTTGCGGATGTTGGGGTTGGTCGAGACGATGTAGTTCAGCCCCGGGTTGAGCGAGCCAAAACCGGGTCGGGCAAGCGTGCGCGCATAGGTCGCGCGGAGCTGGAGGCCGCCGCCGAGCTGGAGTCGTGCGCTGGCATTCGGCAGCCAGTCGGTGTCGCTGTTGGAGCTCGTGGTCGTCACCGGCGAGCCGCTGACCACGCCGGTGCCGGTGATATCCCGGTCGGTGCGCGTGTATCGGACGCCGAGCTTGCCGTCGAGGACCACCGGCCCGCTGCCGAACGGCACCTCGTAGCCGGCCTGAACATAGCCGGCGTAGCTCTTTTCCCCGACGTTGAATTCACGGGTCGGGTCGAAGGCCGGCTGACCATCCGGCGCGCCGAAGAAGTTCCGGATCGTGGCCTGACCGGAATTCGACAGCAGATAGTCGCGGGAAGGGAGCAGAAAGGGTGCTCCGTTGTTGATCTGCGGAATGCCCGGACCGCGCTCCAACGGCAGGTCGATCGCAGCGATCGGGGTTGCAAACGAGCCTCCCGGAGGTGCGACGCCAAGCTGCACCTGCTGGAAGCGGGCGCTACGATCAGCATAACGCGCGCCGACCTCGATCGTCTTCAGGATCGTGTCGACCTCGTACGTCGCGTCGCCCTTGACGGCGAGAAGTCCACCGCTGGAGCGCAGATAGTCCTGGAAGAGCGCGTTGATGAAGGTGAAGCCTGTCGGATCCGCCATCGGGTTGCCGGGCGCGGTGATCGTCGCGGTCTGGTCGTCGTTGACGAGCGCAAGCGTCGCCTCCGGCACACGCTTGCCGATGTCGACGATGAAGTTCTCGTTGTTGACGATCGAACGCTCGTAGCTGACGTCGACGTTCGCCTTCAGCCGGTCGCGATCGAAGCGGAAGCCGCCTGCCGCAAGCCAGGTGTCGGTGCGGTTGTTGTGCGCCTGGGTAGAGGTGAACGCCTCCAGGTTGTTGAACGTCGCGGAGGTGAAGCCGCAGAGCTGCTGCTGCGTGATCTCGGTCGGGCTGGTGGTGGCGTTCGGGTTGAAGCCGTCCGGGCCGACGTTTGCCGTGAAGCAATTGTCGCTGCGCACGATGTCGGAGACGCTCTGCGCCGTGCCGAGCCGGTATTCGTAGAAGCCGGTCGAGAACTTGCTGCGGTACGCCGAATAGAGGCCGTCGATGTAGATCTCGAGGCTAGGCGTCGCCTGCCACTGGATCGAGCCATTGGCCTGCGGGCGCTGGTAGCGGCCATATTCGTTGAGGCCGCCGGTCGAAATCGGCAGCAGGATGCCGGCGCTGCTGCCGCTGCCGGCACGGCGCTCCGCCACGTAGTTGTACGGCCGGTTGAACGGCATGTCGTACCAGGAAACGTTGAGCAGCGCGCCGATCTCGCCGACGCCGGTGTCCCAGCGATCGGTGGCGAGGAAGCTCAACTGCGGGCCCAGCTTCTCGGCGTTGGACGGATAATTGAGCTTGCCGCTGATCGCGATCGTCGGGTCGGTGTAGTTGAACGGCTTGTTGAGGCGCAGGTCGATGGTGCCGGCGACGCCGCCTTCGATCAGGTTGGCGGTGTTCGACTTGTAGACGTCCAGTCGCGCGATCGCCTCGGCGGGCAGATCCTGGAAGGCGAAGGTGCGGCCCTCCGCCGTGAAGATCTCGCGCCCGTCGAGCGTCGTCAGAATGTCGCCGAGGCCGCGCACCAGCGGGTTCTGGATCTCGTTGTTGCCCCCGACGGTCACCTGCACGCCCGGAACGCGCTGGAGCGCGGCGGCGGTGGTGGGGTCGGGGAACTTGCCAATGTCCTGCGCGACGATCGAGTCCACGACCTGGGCAGCGTTCCGCTTGATCTCGGCAGCGCGGGCGAGGCTGGCGCGGATACCGGTGACGACGATCTCGGAGCCGCTGTCGGCAGCGCCTGCGTCGGCGACCGCATTGGGCGCTTCGGCGGGCGAGCCCGCGGTCGTCTGCGCAGTGCCTGCGGCGGCGTTATCCTGCGCGTTGGGTGGGGTGGTCCCTTCCTGTGCTGCCTGGGCATGGGCCTGTCCGGCAATGGCAAGGGCGATCACGGACGCGGAAAACGCGGAAATCCTGCGCATGCATACTCTCCTGAACTCCCGGCGTGATCGTCAGGCACACTCCGCCGGTTCGTTCGCCCATTGTACGCCGCGCAGGCAAGCTGTTCAACCATACTTGTATTATAATAAATCACAGCGTTGGCCGAGCTCCCGTAAATGGGAGCGGGTAGCCGTTTCTCCGGCTGCTGCGCGAACGCGCTGCCGCAAGCCGCCGTGACGAGCCTCTCTCGGGCAAGACCGCGCAGCCGCGAGAACGACCGACCGCCGGCCCGGAACGGCAGACGAACCCCGGCAGGAGCGACGACGAATGGGGAGGCCAGGACCTCGGAGCGCGCGTGGCGCGGCCCGGACCCGGTGATTGCTGGCTACTCCACCGGCGGGGTAGCGCCTCCGGCGGGCGGGCCCTGCTGCCGCAGGAAGGCGATCACATCGGCGCGATCGACGCCGTTCGGCATGCCGGCGTAGATCATCGAAGTGCCGGGTGCGAACCGCTGCGGGTTCTGAAGCCAGGCGTCGAGCCGTTCCGGCGTCCAGGTCCCACCGGCCGCCTCCAGCGCGGCGGTGTAGCCGAACCGGCGGCTACCGGTCGCTACCGGGCGCCCCACGACTCCATGGAGGTTCGGTCCGTTCCGATCGCCGCCACCGGCAGCAATGGTGTGGCACGCCGCGCATTGCCGGAACAGCCGCTTCCCCTGCGCGACGTCCGCCTGCGCCAGGCGCTGGGCGAGCGGCGCGCGGGAGCGCTCCTCCGCGCGGCGAGGATCGCTGGACGAGTCGTCACAGGCGACCAGCACCGGGAGCGCGGCGAAAGCGGACCACCGGAGCGGAGTGCGGCCAGCGGCGGCCAGGCGCCCGAGGCCGCGGAGGAGCAATCCGCGCAGGTCTTGTGTGCCGAAGGAGCCGTTCATGCCCGGAGACATAGGGCGCGTCGGCGGCCCTGGCGAGCGGCCACGGCTCGCCGGGCGCGCTTGTCACGCTTCTGTAACGTCCGTGTCATCGCGCTGACCTCGAAATCGCATCAACGTGTCACCTCCGCTGCATAGCAGGGCCGCCGAGGCCGACGGGGGGAACGTCTCTCCGATCCGTCGCGCCTGTCCTGCAAGCCCGGGTCATCCCGGAACGGAGATTTCATGGCCGACCTGAAGCGCATGAGCCTGATCCTGCTGACGAGCTGCGCCGCGGTGGCGCTGGCCGGCTGCGACGGTTCCTCGAGTGTGGCATCGCCCGGCGAAGGGACGGTCGTCGTTCCCGGAACGCCGACCCCGACGCCGACTCCGAACCCGACGCCGACCCCGACGCCCGGCACGCCAGCCGCGGATTGCCCGACCGGCACCAGCAACGTCGGCGTCATCGGCAACTACCGCAGCTGCCGCCTGCCGTCGCAGATCACCTCGGCGCTGTCGCTGCCGAAGCTCGCCGGCGTCGCCTACGAGATGAACGGCCGCGTGGACGTGGGTGTTGACATCGGCGGTGCGGGCAATGCCCCGGGCGGCGTCAGCGCGACGCTGACCATCGCGCCCGGCGCGATCGTCTATGCCAGGGCGGAGGGCGATAACGACTTCCTGGTGGTCAACCGCGGCTCGCGCCTCGTCGCCGAGGGTACCGAGACCCAGCCGATCATCTTCACCGCGCAGCAGAACCTTACCGGCGAAGTGACCGACGAGACGCAGGGCCTGTGGGGCGGCATCATTCTTGCCGGTCGCGCGCCCATCTCGAACTGCAACGCGACTGTCGCGCCGGGTTCGGCGCAATGCGAGAACGTCGTCGAAGGCACCAGCACCGCGCTCTACGGCGGCGCGAGCGCGACCGACAACAGCGGCACCATCCGCTACGTGCAGATCCGCTATTCGGGCACCATCATCAGCCCGAACAACGAGCTGCAGGGCCTGACGCTGGGCGGCACCGGTTCGGGCACCACCATCGACCACGTCCAGGTTCACAACAGCTCGGATGACGGCATCGAGATCTTCGGCGGCCGCACCAACCTGCGCTACCTGGTGATGACCGGCGCAGACGACGACAGCCTGGATACCGATGTGGGTTGGCAGGGCTTCGTCCAGTTCCTGCTCGCGATCCAGAAGCCGAACAACACGCAGAGCGACAACTACGCGACCGAGATCGACTCGAACGGCAACGAGGACGTGCTGCCGCGCCAGCGCTACAACCTCGCCAACTTCACCTTCGTGCACACCTCAAGCGCGACCAACGCGGCGATCCGCATCCGCGGCGGCGCCGATGCGCGCTTCGTCAACGGCATCGTGGTGAGCCCGGTCGCCTGCCTCAACATCGTCGCGGGTGCCGATGCGGGCGGCAAGACCACGATCCGCCCGGCGAATCCGGCGCTCGAAGATCAGGGCCCGCCGCGGTTCGACTCGGTGCTGTTCGGCTGTGCGAGTCCGTTCGCGGAGACCACGGTCAACAACATCACCGTCACCAGCGCAGAACAGCGCGCGGTGTTCGCGGCCGGCACGAACAACCTGGAGAATGGGTCGGGCCTGCTGTCCAACACCTACTTCCCGGCGGGCGCCGCGCTTTCGGCGACGCCGTTCGACGCTTCCACCCTCAACCCGGCGGGCACCAGCTTCCTGGTGAAGACCAGCTACGTCGGCGCGGTGAACGGCGCGAACGACACCTGGTACCGCGGCTGGACCTGCAGCTCGAACCGGGCGGCCTTCGCGACCAGCGCCAGCTGCACCGCGCTTCCCAACTGAGACCGATGGGCGGGGGACGTTCGCGTCTCCCGCCCCGCAATTTCCCGATCAGACCGCCGGGGCAGCAGCCATGAAGAAGACCGTGTTCCTGACCACTCTGCTCGCCTCGACAGCCTGGGCGCTGCCGGGTCAGGCACAGACCACCGCCACGCCTGCGACCCCGCCGGCCGGCACGACCGTGGCGCCCGACGCCGGCGCGGTTGCCGAGCCGGACGTCGACGTCTCCACGCCCGGTGGAGACATGGGCGGAGAGATCGTGGTGGTCGGCCGCAACATCCCCGATGCCGTCCGTGCGACGCCGCAGGTGGTGAACGTGCTCTCCACCGCGGACATCGCACGTACCGGTGAAGGCGACATCGCCGGCGCCCTGCAGCGGGTGACCGGCCTCTCGGTGGTCGGAAACGGCTTCGTCTATGTCCGTGGCCTCGGCGATCGCTATTCTTCGTCGCTGCTGAACGGCTCCCCTCTGCCCAGCCCCGAGCCGCTGCGGCGCGTGGTGCCGCTGGACATCTTCCCCACCAACGTCATCGCCTCGGCGCTGGTGCAGAAGAGCTACTCGGTGAACTATCCGGGTGAGTTCGGCGGTGGTGTGGTGAACCTGACCACGCGCGCCGTGCCCCAGGAGACGTTCCTCCAGATCGGCGGGTCGATCAGCGCCGACACGGTCACGACCAGCGAACTCGGCTATGTCTATGACGGCGGTCGATACGACTGGACCGGCTTCGACAGCGGCGAGCGCGATGTGCCGGGCTTCGTCAACGGCGCAGGTGCGGACGGCACGTCGCTGACGCCGGCGCAACTCACCCAGATGTCGAATGCGCCGACGACGCTGCTTCAGGAGAATGCGCAGCTTCCGGCGAACTATTCAGGCGAGCTGAGCTTCGGCACGGCCAAGGACCTTGGCGGCACGCGCATCGGCCTGATCGCGGCGGCCGGGTTCAGCAACACCTGGCGCACCCGTGATGCGACCCAGCAGGTCACCGACAGCCCGGACGCGATCCTGCTGCGCGATTTCCACACGGTGCTCACCGACAACCGCGCGATCCTGAACGGGTTGCTGGGCTTGGGCGCGGAGTTCGGCGAGAACCGCATCCGTTTCACCAACCTCTATGTCCACGACACGCTGAAGCAGGCGCGACTGTCGCGCGGCTCGACCGCGAACATCGGGACGCTGCCGAACGGGGTGGACCCGTTCATCACCCAGAACACCAACTGGTTCGAGCGGCAGCTGATCGACAGCCAGGCCGTTGGCGAGTTCAAGCTCGGCGACGTTTCGCTCGACCTGCGCGGTGCCTATGCCAACACCCAGCGTAACGCGCCGTACGAGCGCGCCTTCACCTACCAGTACAATGAGGGGCTGGAGCGCTACACCAACAACCTGTCGGGTCTCCAGTCGGCCAGCGTGGCCTTCAGCGAGCTGGACGAGGACCTTTGGTCCGGCCAGGCGAACGTCAGCTGGAAGATCCCCGCCGCACGGGAGATCGTGCTGTCGGCGGGCTATGCGTACAACGACACCGATCGGGACTCGACCCGCTACACCTTCCAATATTCGGCGGCGAACAACGGCGCGCTCGACCCGGTGATCTCGCAGCTGCGTCCCGACTATCTGCTGTCCGACTACACGGTGCTGACCAACGGCATCTATCTGCGCAATACCTCCACCGGGCAGGGCGCGGCCGCTTATAGCGCGAGCCTGCGAGTCCATGCCGGCTACGCACAGGCCGAAGCGGAAGTCCTCGACGGCCTGCGTGGCACGCTGGGCGTCCGCTACGAGGATGCGGTGGAAGAGGTGCTGCCGTCGGGCGGTGCCGCCGGCACGCGGCTTGCGAACGATTACTGGCTGCCGGCCGCTACGATCACCTGGAACTTCGCGGAGGACATGCAGCTGCGCCTCCATGCCTCCAAGACGCTGGCGCGGCCGCAGTTCCGCGAGCTGGCGCCCCAGCTCTACCAGGATTTCGAGAGCGACCGCCTGTTCTTCGGCAACGCGTTCCTGAAGGACTCACAGCTGTACAACGGCGAAGTCCGCTTTGAATGGTATTTCGCGCGCGACCAGCGGCTTTCGCTGGCGGGCTTCTACAAGAAGATCGACGATCCGATCGAGGCCGTGGCGTTCTTCCCCGCAGGCACGGATACGCTGCAGACGGGCTTTGCCAACGCGCCGTCCGCACGGCTGTTCGGCGGCGAAGTCGAGTTCCAGAAATACGTGCCGCTCGCCGGATTGGGTGGCGACTTCTTTGCGACCCGCCGCCTCGTGCTGATCGCCAACTACACCTACACCGACTCCAAGATCAAAGCCGACGACAGCTTGATCGCAAGCCCGCTCCAGTCGGGTACCGAGCCGGTGCTCCGCCCCGCCAACGTGTTGTTCCAGGACGGTGCGCCGCTGGTGGGCCAGTCCGACCATCTGGTGAACCTGCAGTTCGGCATCGAGGATACCGAGCGGCTGTCCCAGCTGACGGTGCTGTTCAACTACGCAAGCGATCGCGTCACCAACCGCGGTCCCGTGGGCGGTGGCGGCGGCGTGCGCCTCCCGGACCTGGTGGAGCGGCCCGGCATCCGCCTGGATCTTGTCGGCCGTCAGGGGATCGTCGTCGCCGGCAAGACCATCGAGTTGAAGGCGGAGGCCCGCAACCTGACCGGCACCCGCTATCGCGAGTCGCAGACCTTCTCCGAAGGCCAGCGGGTCGACATCAACAGCTATCGCCTCGGCCGCATCTTCTCCCTGGGCGCGAGCATCACCTTCTGATCGGGAGGGGCAGGAGGCGGCGGAAATAGCGCTAACGAACTAGCAAAATCGGCCGAAAGCACCGCTCCAGTCGCTGTCATGGAATCTCCACCGATCGCGTGCATAGAAGAGGGGGCTCCTGCGGACTTTCGCAGTATATAACTCAGGTGAGTGTCGCGTGAGCTGAGGAGGATCATACTCGCGTCGGTGTAATTCCGGCACCGCCAATGGAGAGTACGATGCAGAGGGAAGACGATCTCCAGTATTATTACAAGCGCGCCGAGACCGAGCTGGAGCGGGCGCAGAGCGCGGCGGATCCAGCGGCGGTGAAGGCACATTATCTGCTCGCCGGCTATTATCTCGACCGGGTCTACAATCGCGAGCTTCCGGCCAGCCATGGCCGCTAAGCAGCCGCCGAGCCCGGAAGAGCTGGAGCGCCAGGCGCTCGGCACCCCTTCGCTGGCGCAGGCTCAGGCGATCGCCCAGCATGCCGACCAGCTCCGGCGGCGCAGCGGCGCGGGCGCGTTGCGGGCGCGCGGCGTGCTGTCGCCGATCTTCCGGAACTGACGACGGCCGATTCCGGCCAGGAGCCGGCTCACCAGCCCCAGGGACGCTCCCGAAACCATTTCGTGAGCACGTACTTCGTACCCGCCCGCACCTTCATGCCGTGGTGGATCGTGGACGGGTTGCACGTTCCGTCCGGCCGCTTGTTGTTCCACGCGAGCAGCTTGCCGATCTCGGGCTGAACGATCTTGTCGATCGCCTTGAACCGCGTCGCGCCGCCTGCCTCCGGCTCGTTGAGGTACAGCATGACCGTCCACGTACGGTTTCCCGCCACCCCGCAGTATCGCTGAAAGTCGACGCCCGTCGGCTCGAAATAGTCGGTATGGGCCTTGAACTCCTGGCCCACGGCATAGCGCTGGCCCTGCAGCGGCTCCCCATGTGCCGGGTCGATGCCGCAGAAGCGGTGGATCCGCGCCTCCACTTCCGCCACCTCGGGATCGAACCGGTCGAGATCGCAGGTCTCGCTGGTGCGAAAGGCCGCATCGCCGTTGGAGTCGGAGATGGTGGAGGGCCGGCGCTGGGCGTCGATCCGGCCGATCATCGCCGCGCAGAGTTCCGGCGGCAGGAAGTCGCGGACCATGAACAGCGTGAGCTTCGGGCTTGGCACCCGCTGCACCCCCGGCTGCGAGAGGATGTGCGCGATGATCGGCTCCGCCGGGAAGCCGGAACCGAGGGATGGGGAGGCCAGCGTCTGCATGAGGGTGTCTCCTGCCAAACTCCGGGCGGCGTTTCCAGCCGGGGCCGCATCGCGGGGCGGACGGACAATCTTTGCGCCGGATGTGCGACACGCGCTTGACGAAGTTCACCGACCGCGTCTAAGCGGCCGGCTTCGCGGCGACCGTAGTTCAATTGGTCAGAGCGCCGGCTTGTGATGCCGGAAGTTGCGGGTTCAAGTCCCGTCGGTCGCCCCACTCCTTTCCCTGACACGCGGATATTCAGCCAGTGCAGACCGACTGGGGCTTCCCCGATTTCGACGATCACGAAGGCGTGCATCTGTTCTCGGATCGGGAGACCGGCCTTCAGGCGGTGGTCGCGGTCCACTCGACGAAGCTGGGTCCTGCCGCGGGCGGCGTGCGCTTCTGGCATTATGCCGACAGTGCTGCCGCGATCACGGACGCGCTGCGCCTGTCGCGCGGCATGAGCTACAAGAACGCGATGGCCGGCCTGCCGCTGGGCGGCGGCAAGGGCGTGGTGCTGGCCGATGCGGCACGCACCAAGACGCCGGAAATGCTCCAGGCATTCGGCCGCGCGGTCGAGTCGCTGGGCGGGCGTTACATCACGGCCGAGGACGTCGGCATTTCCGAAGCCGACATGATCGCGATCGCCACTGCGACGCGCTACGTGTCCGGCCTTCCGGCCGAGGGCGAGAACGTCGGGGGCGATCCGGGCCCCTATACGGCCAAGGGCGTGTACCTGGGCGTTCGTGCCGCAGCCCGCCGTGCGCTGGGCGCCAGCGACATGAAGGGCGTTCGCGTCGCGGTCCAGGGCCTGGGCAGCGTCGGTGGCCGCCTGGCCGAGATGCTCGCCGCCGATGGCGCCGTGCTGACGGTTGCCGATGTGGATGCAGCCCGCGCGCAGCGCTTCGCCGAAGCGCATGGCGCGACCGTGGCGGCGCCCGACGCGGTGCTGACCAGCGAGGTCGACATCGTCAGCCCGAACGCGCTGGGCGCGATCCTCGATGCGGCGACCATCGACGCGCTGCGCTGCAAGGCGGTGGCGGGCGGTGCCAACAACCAGCTCGCGGCGCCCGGCGACGGTGCGCGGCTGCACGGCCGCGGCATCCTCTATGCCCCCGACTATGTCATCAACGCCGGCGGGATCATCAACGTCGCGCTCGAGTATCTCGGGCAGGGCGACCGCGCCGAAGTCGATGCGCGCCTGGCGCAGATCCCCGAGCGGCTGGTCGAGGTGTGGGACGAAGCGGACCGCACCGGCGACTCGCACGCCGACGTCGCCGACCGCATCGCCCAGCGCCGCATCGGGCGCTGAGCGGCACCCGTCCTCCCGACGAAAGTCAGGATTCATCGCCGCGCCGCGCGAGCCTCTTGCGGTGCGTGTCTGGATGCTGACTTCCGTCAGCAGGACGATGCTGGGAGGGAGTGCTCCCAAAGCTCCGGCATCACGTAATTTGATCGGGCGCAATGTTGCCGGGCGGCGGCTCGCCGAATAAGCGCACGCCGGGGTGACGCCCCGGGCAATTTCGCTTAACCCTTGTGGCTGATCGTGCCGACCCTCCACGCCTTTGCCAATCCGACGCGCTTCCTGTCGATCGCCCGTCCGCTGACGCCGGTACTGCTGGCGCTCGGCGCGGCGTTGCTGCTGTTCGGAAGCTGGGCGGGGCTGACCCAGACGCCGCCCGACTATCTGCAGGGCGAGACGGTCCGCATCCTCTACATCCACGTCCCCACCGCCTGGCTGGGGATGGGCGGCTGGACCGGCATCGCCGTCTCCAGCATCGTCTATCTCGTCTGGCGGCATCCGCTGGCGGCGATCGCCGCGCGCGCGGTGGCGCTGCCGGGCGCGGTGTTCGCGGGGCTGTGCCTCGCCACCGGTTCGATCTGGGGTCGCCCGACCTGGGGCACCTGGTGGCAGTGGGACGGACGGCTGACGTCGATGCTGCTGCTGTTCTTCGTCTATCTCGCCTATCTGGCGCTGTCGCGCGCCGATGCCGAGCGCGACGGCGACGGGCGCATCCCGGCGCTGTTCGGCATCGCCGGCACCGCGCTGCTGCCGATCATCCGCTATTCGGTGATCTGGTGGCGCACCCTGCACCAGGGGCCCAGCATCACGCTCACCAAGTCGAGCGTCGACAACAGCATCCTGTGGCCGCTGGGCTTCACGCTTGCCGGCTTCTCGCTGCTGTTCGTCGCGATCGTGCTGATGCGAATGCGCGCCGATCTCGCGCGCATCAAGGTGGAGGCGCGGATGCGCCGGATGGCCGCCGCATGAACCCGTGGCCCTTCGTGATCGGCGCCTATGCGCTCACCCTTGGCGGCACCGCGGCAATGGCCGCGGCCGCCTGGATCGCCATGCGACGCGCCGAAGGCCAGGCCGAGCGCCAGAGGAAAAAGTGAAGCCCAAGCATCAACGCCTGACCCTGGTGGGGCTTGCCGTCGCCGCCGTCCTCGGTGCGAGTGGGCTCGCGCTCTCCGCTCTCCAGGGGGAAGCCGCCTTCTTCTATGCGCCTTCGGACGTCGCGAAGGCCGCGCCTCCCGTCGACCGAGCCGTGCGGCTGGGCGGCATGGTTGCGCCGGGATCCATCCAGCGCCAGCCGGACGGGGTGACCATCGCCTTCACTGTGACCGACGGCGCGGCGCAGGTGCCGGTTCGGTTCAGCGGCATCGCGCCCGACCTGTTCAAGGAGAACTCCGGCGTGGTCGCCGAGGGTCGCTTCCGCCCCGACGGCAGCTTCGTCGCGGACAATCTGCTGGCCAAGCACGACGAGCGCTACATGCCGCCCGAAGTCGCGGGCAAGATGCACAAGAGCGAGACGCTGGAGCCATGATCGCCGAAGCCGGGCTCGCGGCGCTGTGGCTGGCCGCCGCGCTCGCGCTGTTGCAGCTGGTGGCAGCCGCGCTGGGGCTGCGCATGACCCGTACGGAAACGGCAGGAGCGGGGGGCGCCGAACTGATCGGCGCCGTTCGGCCGGTCGCGGTGGTGCAGGGGCTGCTGACCGCCTTCGCCCTTGGCGCGCTGGTGCTGGTGTTCGTCCGCACCGACCTGTCGGTGCTGCTGGTCGCGCAGAACAGCCATTCGGCCAAGCCGATGCTCTACAAGGTAGCGGCCGCCTGGGGAAACCATGAGGGCTCGATGCTGCTGTGGGTCACGGTTCTCGGGCTCGCGGGTGCTGCGATCGCGCTGCTGGAGAAGCGGCTCGATCCGCGCACGCTGGTCGCGACGCTGGGTGGGCAGGCGGCGATCGCGCTCGGCTTCTTCGCCTTCCTGCTGATCGCGTCCAATCCCTTCGCGCGGCTCGATCCCGCGCCGGCGGAAGGCATGGGGCTCAACCCGCTGCTGCAGGATCCCGGCTTGGCGTTCCATCCGCCGACGCTCTACTTCGGCTATGTCGGCCTGTCGGTGGCGTTCTCCTTTGCGATCGGTGCCCTGGTGACGCGAGACGTGGGCCCGCAGTTCGCCCGCGCGATGCGGCCTTGGGTGCTCGGCGCCTGGATCTTCCTGACGCTCGGGATCACCGCCGGCAGCTACTGGGCCTATTATGAGCTCGGCTGGGGCGGCTGGTGGTTCTGGGACCCGGTGGAGAATGCCTCGCTGATGCCGTGGCTCGCCGCCACCGCGCTGCTCCATTCGGTAACCGTGCTCGCCACCCGTGACGGCCTGCGTGCCTGGACGGTGATGCTGGCGGTGGTCGCCTTCTCCATGTCGATGGTCGGCACCTTCCTGGTTCGCTCCGGCATCCTCACCAGCGTCCATGCCTTTGCCGTCGATCCGAGCCGCGGCAGCTTCATCCTGGCGCTGCTGGTGCTCTACATCGGTGGCGCGCTGACGCTGTTCGGGCTGCGCATCGGCACCGTGCGGCAGGGCGCGACTTTCGAGCCGATCAGCCGGGAGGCGGGGCTGGTGCTCAACAACCTGCTGCTGTCGGTGATCCTCGGCATCGTGCTGATCGGCACGCTCTATCCGCTGGTCGCGCAGGCGCTGGACGTGCAGCTCTCGGTCGGTCCGCCCTTCTTCAACAAGACGGTGGGGCCGATCGCGCTGCTGCTGGTCGTGGCGCTCGCCGCCGGGCCGCTGCTGCGCTGGCGCCGCGACGATGCACGGGCGCTTGGGCGGCGGATGCTGGTACCGGCGGTGGTTACCGCAGTGGCGCTGGTGGCGGTGCTGCTGCTCGCGCCGGGGACCGGCGTGCTCTCGCTGCTCGGCCTGGCGCTGTCGGCCGGTCTTGCGGTCGCAAGCGTGGCGCCGCTGTGGGGTCGCAATCTGCGCCGCACGCCGCTGTTCACCTGGGGCATGGTGATCTCGCATCTCGGCGTAGCCGTCAGCCTCGCCGGCATGGCAAGCGAAAGCGCCTTCACCCGCGAGGTGCTGGTCGCCGCCGGGGTGGGGGAGACCCAGCAGGTAGGCCCGTATCGCGTGACGCTGGAAGGCGTCCGCCCGGTGATCGGTCCCAACTGGACCGCCATCGAGGGGCGGATGCGCGTCGAGCGCGGCAGCCAGCGATCCTGGATTGCGCCCCAGCAGCGCTATTTTGCGGCGCCGCCGACCGAGACGAGCGAGGCGGCGATCACCAGCGCGCTCGACGGCCAGCTCTATGTCGTGCTCGGCCAGGCGAGCGAGGGCGGCCGCCGCCAGCTGCGCCTGTGGTGGAAGCCGCTGGTGACGCTGATCTGGCTGGGCGGCGCGCTGATCGCGATCGGCGGCCTGCTGTCGCTGGTCGGACGGCTCTGGCGCGAGCGGCGCCCGGGCCGCCGCGCGAGGGATGCGGAGGTGCTGGCATGAAGCGGTGGCTGTTCTGGGTGCCGCTGGCCGCATTCGTCGTGCTGGTAATTGTGGTCGCGCTCAACCTGCGCCCCACCGATACCACCGTGCGCTCGCGGCTGGTGGGCAAGCCCTTGCCCGCATTCACCCTTGCCGCGTCCGTGCCGGGCAAGCCCGGCCTTTCGGATGCCGCCTTCCGCGACGGCAAGCCGAAGCTGCTCAACGTGTTTGCCAGCTGGTGCGTGCCGTGCCTGGCAGAGGCGCCCAAGCTGCTGCGGCTGCAGGAAGCGGGTGCGGACATTCGCGCGGTGGCGATCCGCGACCGATCGGCCGACGTGGAGCGCTTCCTGGCGGAGAACGGCGACCCCTATGCCGCGATCGGGGACGATCCGACGAGCCAGGTACAGCTCGCGCTCGGCTCGTCCGGCGTGCCGGAGACCTTCGTGATCGACGGCAAGGGGATCATCCGCGCGCAGCACATCGGCGACATTCGCGACAGCGACGTCCCCGAACTGCTCCGCACGCTGGAGGCGGCGCGATGAGCCGCACGACGCTGGCCGCGCTGGCGCTGCTGCTTGGCGCCCCCGCGCTCGCCCAGTCGGGCCTGCCGCCGGCGCCGCTCGCCTATACGCAGCTGCCGGACCCCGCCCAGGAGGCCGAGGCAAAGGCGCTGATGAACACGCTGCGCTGCCTGGTCTGCCAGGGGCAGTCGATCGCCGACAGCGATGCCGAAATGGCGGGCGACATGCGCGCGCTCGTGCGCGAGCGGATCGCGCAGGGCGAGAAGCCCGAAGCGGTGCGCGCCTGGCTGATCGAACGCTATGGCAGCTATGTGAGCTACGATCCGCCGCTCGATGCCGCGACGCTGCCGCTGTGGATCGCCCCGCTGGTGCTGCTGGCGGCGGGCATCCTGCTCGCGCGGCGCAGTATCCGCCGGCGCAGGAGGGCGTGATGGGCTGGGGGATGCTGGGCCTGCTGGCGCTCGCGTCGGGGGTGCTGCTGTGGCGGCTGCGGGTCGCGCCCGCGCTCTGGTCGCTGGTCGGTGCCGCGATGATGCTGGGCGCGATCGGCTATTCGGTGCAGGGCCGGCCGGGCCTCCCCGGCGTCTCGGCCGAAGGGCAGCGCGAACGCCGCACGATCGATCCGAGCCTGATGGACTTGCGGCAGGCGATGTTCGGCCGCTTCAACTTCGAGGAGAGCTATTTCATCGCCTCGGACGCGTTGCTGTCCTCGGGTGCGGTGGCGCCGGCCGCGCAGGTGATGCTGGGCGGCGTGCAAAAGGCGCCCCAGAGTGCGGCCTTGTGGACCTGGCTGGGCATGATGCTGGTGGAGAAGGACGGCGGCACGCTGTCCCCCGCCGCCAAGCTCGCCTTCGAGCAGGGGATGCGGCTGGCGCCCGAGCATCCCGGGCCCGCCTTCTTCTATGGCCTGGCCCAGGCGCGGGCCAACGACTTCGCCCGCACCCGCGCGCTGTGGATGCGGGCGCTGGCGCTGACGCCGAAGGACGTCTCCTACCGGGAGGACATTGCCGTGCGGCTGGTGCTGGTCGACCAGCTCCTGGCGTTGCAGGCGCGCGAGCGTGCCGCCGGGATCGCGCAGCCCCAGCGGGAATAGGCCTCAGGCAACCAGATGGTCTGTGGACGCCCGCAGCCGCTCGACATCGCGGCTGGGGGGTAGTCCCATGGTGCGGGCATATTCCCGGCTGAACTGGGAGGGGCTACCGTATCCCACCTGGAATCCGGCGGTGGCGGCGTCGAGACCCCGCGCGATCATCAGCCGCCGGGCCTCCTGGACGCGAAGCTGGGTGCGATAGCGCAGCGGGCTGAGCCCGGTCACGGTGCGGAAATGCTGGTGGAGGGCGGAGGGGCTCATGCCCGCCACCTCGGCCAGCGTGTCGATCGAGACCGGTTCGGCATAATGGTGCCGCAGCCACTGAAGGGCACGGTTGAGCTTGTCGCTCTGCGGCCCGCCCGCCATTTGCTGCAGCAGTTGCCCCGCGGGGCTGCGCAACAGGCGCCAGAGCAGCTCGCGCTCCAGCAGCGGGGCGAGGGCGTCCCGGTCTTCCGGGGCATCAAGCAACGCCAGCAGCCGGCAGGCGGCGTCGATCATCTCGGCGGTGGTTTCGCCCAGGATGAGCCCCGGGATCGGGCGGTCCTCTTGGCGATCCGCGATCGGGTGCTCGGCCACCATTTCGGCGACCCGCGCGGCATCCAGGTGCAGGACGAGGCAGAGATAGGGCGCGTCCGCACTCGCCTGGGTGACGGCGCCCACCACCGGCAGGTCGACCCCCGCGAGCAGGAAGCTGCCGGGATCATAGCAGAACCGGCTCCGGCCCAGCTGGGCTTCCTTGGCACCTTGCGCGACCATGCACAGCGACGGCGCATAGACGGTGGGCGTCGGCGTGGTCACCGCGGCGGATCGTATAAGCGTGACCGAGGGAAGCGCGGTATCCTGGAAGCCATCTTCCGGAGCGTGGCGCCCGATCAGCGCGGCAAGATCGGTGATGCGGTTCATGGCCTCCTTGCTTCCACGCGGGAGCTCCCTGCGCAAGCCGCCGAACGCCCGGATGGAGGATCGTGCAAGCATCACGGACTTCGCGTCTACCTCTCCTCGCGCCCGACGGGGCAAAAAGGCTGCGGGCCAGCGGCGGTCGCTGGCGGATGGAGGAAACACCATGTCCGACCTGAACGAGAAGACCATCCTGATCACCGGCGCCAGCAGCGGCATCGGCGAGGCTACCGCGCGCCTGCTGGCCGGTGCCGGCGCCCGCCTGATGCTGGGTGCCCGCCGGACCGATCGCCTGGAGCGGCTCGCCGCCGAGCTCGAAGCGGCCGGGGGCACGGTTGCATGGCAGCGGCTCGACGTGACCGATGCTGGCAGCTTCGCCAGCTTCGTGGGTGCCGCGGCCGAGCGCTATGGCCGCGTCGACGTGCTGGTGAACAATGCGGGCATCATGCCGCTGTCGCCGCTCGCGGCGCTCAAGACCGACGAGTGGGACCGGATGATCGACGTCAACATCCGCGGCGTCCTGAACGGCGTTGCTGCCGCGCTGCCATGTTTCGTCGAGCAGGGCTCGGGCCAGTTCGTGAACGTCGCCTCGCTCGCCGCGCACTATGTGGTGCCGACCGGCGCCGTCTATTGTGCGACCAAGTTCGCGGTGTGGGCGATCACCGACGGGATCCGGCGCGAGCATGACAACATCCGCGCCACGATCATCTCGCCCGGCGCGGTCGAATCCGAGCTTGCGGACGCCATCACCCACCTGGAGACGGCAAAGGCGATGGAAGTCTTCCGTGCGTCGATCCTGAAGGCGGACGCGATCGCCCGTGCGATCCTTTTCGCGGTCAGCCAGCCGGGCGATGTCGACGTCAGCGAAATCGTCGTTCGGCCGACCGCCAGCGACGCCATCTAGACCGCCCCGCCGCCGCTCGCCCAGGGCAGGGGCGTGCGGCGGCGCCCTCATGCGGCTGCGGCCGAGATCGCAAGGCCGGCGCGCCGTCGGTGGGCGGCGATGCAGGTGAGCACGCTGGCGACCACCAGCACGAACGCGGCCGCTTCGAGGGGGGTCGGCAGGCGCCGTTCCCAGGCGAAGGCGTAGAGCAGGCCGAACAGGGTCTCGAACAGGATCATCTGTCCGACCAGCGTGAGCGGCAGCAGCCGGCTCATCCGGTTCCAGAGCAGGTTGCCGCCGATCGACGCGAGAAGCGCGACCGCGATCGAGACGCCGGCATATTCGAGCCACGCCTGGGGCGCGTGGCTCAGCGGCTCGAGCAGCAGCGTCACCGGGATCAGGGCCGCTGCCTGGAGCCCCGTGACCACGCCGGTCAGCAGGTTCCAGTCCTGGGAGGAGATGTGAGCGAACCGGCCGAGCGAGCGGGTGTTGCCGATGGCGTAGGCCGTCCAGGACGTCAGCGCCCCGACGGCGAACAGGAGCCCCGTGACCGCGCCTGCGGCCGGTGCCGCGATCGCCTGCCAGCCGATGCAGACGGCACCTGCCACGCACAGCAGGAGGGACGGCAAGAGCTTTCGCAGCGGGACCGCGCCGGAATCGCGGCTGCCGATGATCGTCACGGGAACCGGCAGGAAGCCGAGCACGAGGGACGTCATGGCGATGCCGCCCGTCTGCACCGCAGTCGACAGCAGGACGTAATAGAGCGTGTTGCCAGCCAGCGAGAGCCAGGCAAGCGAGAGCCAGCCGCGCGCCGGCACCGCCGCGATCAGTGTACGCCAGCGGGAACCGATCAGCCCCGCCGAGATCAGCCCGAAGGCGAGATACCGTCCGATCGCGAGTTGAAGTGGGGTGAAGGCCCTCACGAGATCGGGAGCAAGAAACACCAGGCCCCAGAGCGCTCCGGCTCCCATGCCACAGGCGATCCCGAGAAACGTCCTGCTGGTGCCGGGAGCGCCGGCCGGGGTGCTGATCATTGTTCTCCTCGTCGCGAGTCCCATGGCCGATAGCACCGCCTCTGCGAGACGTTGCGCTTACTCTCGGCCTTCGATGCGACAAAGGCTCGCCAATGGTACCCGCGACTGCCCACCGCCGGATCGCCCAGGACCGGGTGACATTCGGGGCGGAGATCAGGATCCCTGATGCCGGCATGGCCCTTGCGCCGGGGCGCTGCTAGCGAGAGCTGGTCAGACCAAAAAAAGGAGAGGGAGACGATGCGGATCGGCCGGAGGGGATTGTTGGCGGCGGGCATGGTCGGAACGGCGGCCTCCGCCTTGCCGGGGCGCTCCCGCGCCGCACGGGCCGCGCCGGCATCGATGCTCGCGCCGACGCCGCCGATGGGATGGAACAGCTGGAACAGCTTCGCCACGACCATCACCGAGGCGCAGGCGCGAGAGACGGCTCGCATCATGGCCGACAAGTTGCTGCCGTTCGGCTATGATGTCTTCACCGTCGACATCCAGTGGTACGAACCCGACGCCGCGAGCTACACCTATAATGCGAAGCCGGTGCCGGCGATGGATGGCAACGGCCGGCTGCTGCCGGCACCGAACCGGTTCCCCTCCAGCGCGAACGGGCGTGGCTTCGCGCCCCTTGCGGCGGAGGTGCACGCCCTGGGCCTGAAGTTCGGCGTCCACCTGATGCGCGGCATCCCGCGCCTGGCGGTCGAGCGCAATCTTCCGGTGATGGGCACCAAGGTCCGTGCCGCCGACATCGCGGACACGGGCAGTACCTGCTCCTGGAACCCCGACATGTACGGCGTCGACATGCGGCGGCCGGGCGCACAGGCCTATTACGACAGCGTGTTCCGCCTGTTCGCGTCCTGGGGCGTGGACTTCGTCAAGATGGACGACATGAGCCGCCCCTATGACGCCCATGCGCTGGAGATCGAAGCCGCGCACAAGGCGATCGCGGCGAGCGGCCGGCCGATGCTCCTGAGCCTTTCTCCGGGGGAGACCCCGGTGACGCGCGGCGAGCACGTCCGTCGCTTCGCGCAGATGTGGCGGATCAGCGATGACTTCTGGGACGAGTGGCCGCTGCTGGAGGCGCAGTTCACCCGGCTGGAGAATTGGAATGCGTGGCGGCAGCCCGGCGGGTGGCCCGACGCCGACATGCTGCCGCTGGGGCGGCTCGCGCTCGGCGAGCGGAACACCAAGTTCACGCCGGACGAGCAGCGCACGCTGATGACGCTCTGGTCGATCGCGCGCTCGCCGCTGATCATGGGCGGGGACCTCAGGCACCTCGACGGTCCGACGCTGGCCTTGCTGACGAACCGCGAGGTGCTGGCGGTGAACCAGGCGAGCACGGACAACCGGCCGCACTTCCTGGCCGATGGCGTGCGGATCTGGTCCGCGCGCCCTGCGGACGGCGGCGGCCGCTATGTCGCGCTGTTCAACACCGGCAAGCAGGCGCGGGACATCACCCTCCCGCTCCGCGAAATCGGGTTGAGCGGCACCCAACGCGTGCGCGATCTGTGGGAAGGCAAGGCACTGCCACCCGCGAAGGATCGGCTCATCCGCCGTATCCCCTCGCACGGTGCCGGGCTCTACCGGGTCGGTTGAGCCCGCCCGGCCGGGCTCTGCGCGCGCACCGCCGCAACGCCCTGCAGGATGTTGTCCACCACGAACTGCGGCGCTTCGTGCGGCAGGCCGTGGCCGGCGGTCGCGGCGATGTTCTGGTGGGCGTTGGAGGAAAGCGCGAGGAACTGCTTCTGCATGCGCTGGCTGGCCTCTTCCAGGCGGATGGCGAGCGGCTCCGAAAGCCCAGGCACCATGCGGAAGCGCGGGCTGTGCGTCGCCACGATCACCGGCTTCTCGCCCAGCGTCTTCAGCAGACGCGCCTGTGCCGCGCTCGTACGCCAGTCGAGCCGTTCCTCGTTGCGGTTCGGCTCCTCGATCATGCCGGAGAGAAAGTCGCGCGTGTCGGTCAGCGGCTTCTCCTCCCCGGGTGCGGCAGCGGGCAGCATCGAAAGCCAGCTCGTCATCTGGTCCGGATGGGTGGAGGAGACGAGGACCAGCCCGGCCGTGTCGTTGGGAAAGCGGCTCGCGAACACCTGCGCGTGGAGACCGCCGATCGAATGGCCGATCAGCAGAAACGGACCCCGCACACCCGCTTCCTGCAAAACGGCGTGCAGATCGTTCGCCGCATCCAGGCTTGTCCGGATCCGCTCCGGCGCTCGGTCGCTGCTGCCCAAGCCGGCGCGATCATAGAGGCAGATCCGTGCGACGGGTGCGATCCGTTCCGCGATCCGTTGCCAGCCTGCGTCTTCGACGGGTGCGGTACCCATCCCGGCGTCCACGACCACCGTGGGCTCGCCGACACCCCGGCAATGGAGCCGGATCGCGAGGTTTCCGATGGCAAAGCGGCCGTCCACTTGCGGGGCTGGGCCTGCGGGTACCATCAGCGTCAGCGACGCAAGAAGGGCGGCAAGCAGGTCGTGCATCGCGCAGGGCTCCCGGTTGGACGCTGCAATCTACGCTGGCGCGAACAACCTGTCTCTAACCCTTGGCGAGGGGAAACGCCGCCACCCGAAGGTGACGGCGCCGTGCCTAATTCGCTCCGCGGCCGGTCTTTTCCTGCAGCGCATCGATGCGCTTGGAAGCCTCTGCCTTGGAGAGGCCTTGGTCGTATCCTTCGCCGGCCTCCTCACTCAGCGTCTTGAGGTAGGATGCCTGGGCACCGGTCATCGGCTCGTCACCAGTGGTCCAGTCGTCCGGGTCCTTTTCGGCGTTGGAAAAAGGCTCGCTCTTGGGGTTCTGGTCATTTGCCACGGGACATCTCCTTCCCCGGGACAAACGCCTTTGTTCTTACTCCGTTCCGGACCATGCTTCCATCGGAAGCGCCAGTGCCTCGGCCACCGCGGCATGCCGGATCTTGCCGCCCGACACGTTCAGTCCTGCTGCCAGGTGCCGGTCGGCCCGCATGGCGGCTTCGGCGCCGAGCTTCGCCAGGCGCATCACGAACGGCAGGGTCGCGTTGTTGAGCGCGAAGGCGGAGGTGCGGGCGACCGCCCCCGGCATGTTGGCGACGCAGTAGTGGATGACGTCCTCCTCGATGAACACCGGATCGTCGTGGGTGGTCGCGCGGGAGGTCTCGAAGCAGCCGCCCTGGTCGATCGCGATGTCGACCAGCACGCTTCCGCGCTTCATCGTGCGCAGCATCTCCCGAGTGACGAGCTTCGGGGCGGCGGCACCCGGGACCAGAACGGCGCCGATGACCAGGTGGGCGCGCGCCACCGCGGACGCGATCGCCGCGCGCGAGGCATAGGCGGTCTTGATCTGGCTGCCGAAATGGAGGTCGAGTTCCGCCAGGCGCTCGTTGCTGATGTCGTAGATGGTGACGTCCGCACGCTGGCCGACCGCCATCTGCGCCGCGTTGATGCCGGCGACTCCGCCGCCCAGGATCGCGACTCGTGCAGGTGCGACCCCCGGGACGCCGCCCAGCAGCACGCCGCGACCGCCCTGTTCCTTCTCCAGATAGTGGGCGCCGACCTGGATCGACATGCGGCCGGCGACCTCCGACATCGGCTTCAGCAACGGCAACGAGCCGTTGTTCGACGTCACCGTCTCATAGGCGATGCAGGTGGCGCCCGAACGCATCAGCCCCTCGGCCTGCGGCTTGTCCGCGGCCAGATGGAGGTAGGTGAACAGCGTGTGTCGCGGCTCCAGCAACGCGATCTCCGACGGCTGCGGCTCCTTCACCTTCACGATCATGTCGCTTTCGGCGAACACGGTCGCCGCATCCGCCACGATCCGCGCACCCGCCTCGACATAGTCCGAGTCGGTGAAGTCGATTCCGGCACCTGCGGACGTCTCAACGATGACCTCATGACCAGCCGCCGTGAGCTCCGCCACCGAGGGCGGGGTCAGTCCGACGCGATATTCGTGGTTCTTGATTTCCTTGGGAACACCGACGCGCATAAACCTCTCCGAAAAGGTAGATGACCCGCTATAGAACGGGTGGCCGGGCTTGTCCCGTTGCGACCGCATGTTGCGCGTGCTAACGGCCGGCGCTTTCACGGCGAAACGAGTAGCGTTCAGGCGATGGTCATGTTTCACGCGATCCTGCGATTGCCGCGCCCGTGAATCCCCCGGTTTCTGCCCCGACAGGGGCTGCCCTGCTGCCATCGGACCGCGTCGAGGACGGGCACGCCCATTCACGCGAGCAGGCAACGTGGAAGCTGATGCTAGGTGCCGTCGGCATCGTCTTCGGCGACATCGGCACCAGCCCGCTCTACGCGTTTCGTGAGACGTTCGACGGCCACCACAAGCTGGCGCTCGACCCGCTGCACATCATGGGCGTCATCAGCCTGATGTTCTGGTCGATGATGATCGTGGTGACGCTGAAATATGTGTCGATCATCATGCGTGCGGACAACAAGGGGGAGGGCGGCAGCCTGGCGCTGCTCGCGCTCGTCTCCGGTCGCACTCAGGGTAAGCGCTGGACCAGCGGCATCGTGCTGCTGGGGGTGTTCGCGACCGCGCTCTTCTATGGCGACAGCATGATCACGCCGGCGGTCTCCGTCCTTTCGGCGGTCGAGGGCGTCGCGATTGCAGCGCCCGCCTTCGGCGGCCTCGTCCTGCCGATCGCGGTGCTGATCCTGGTGGGCCTGTTTTCGATCCAGCGGGGCGGCACGTCGCGCGTCGGCGCCTTCTTCGGCCCGATCATGCTGTGCTACTTCACGGTCATCGCGGCGCTCGGCGTCGTCAGCATCGTCCAGACGCCGACCATCCTGCACGCGTTCCTGCCGACCTATGCGATCAGCTTCTTTGTCCATGATCCGCTGGCGGCATTTCTTGCACTGGGCTCGGTGGTGCTGGCGGTGACCGGCGCTGAGGCGCTGTACGCCGACATGGGCCATTTCGGACGCAAGCCGATCGCGTTCTCGTGGCTGTGGGTCGTGCTGCCGGCGTTGATGGCCAATTACATGGGGCAGGGCGCGCTGCTGATGCGCGAAGGCGCCGCGGCGCTGGAGAGCCCCTTCTACATGCTCGCGCCCGAAGGCTTTCAGCTGCCGATGGTGTTCCTGGCCACGGCCGCGGCGATCATCGCCAGCCAGGCGGTGATCTCCGGCGCCTTCTCCGTGACACAGCAGGCGATCCAGCTGGGTTTCATCCCGCGGCTGCGCATCGACCATACCAGCGCCGCCACCGCGGGGCAGATCTACATCCCGCTCATCAACTGGGCGCTGATGGTGATGGTGATCCTGCTGGTGCTCACCTTCCGCACCTCGTCCAACCTGACCGCCGCCTATGGCATCGCGGTGACGGGGGCGATGCTGATCGACACCTGCCTGCTGGCGGTGCTGCTGTTCGCGCTGTGGCGCTGGCCGGTCTACTACGCGCTGCCGCTGCTGGCCGTCTTCTTCCTAGTCGACGGCGCCTATTTCGCGGCCAACCTGACGAAGGTGCCCGACGGCGGCTGGTTCCCGCTGATGATCGGCATCATCGTCTTCGTGCTCCTCACCACCTGGGCCAAGGGGCGCAAGCTGATGATCGAGCGGCTGCGCGAGGCGGCGATGCCGATCAAGGTGTTCATCCAGTCGGCTGCGAACTCCGCAAGCCGGGTTCCGGGGACGGCGGTGTTCATGACCTCCACGCCCGATGGCGTGCCCCATGCGCTGCTCCACAACCTGAAGCACAACAAGGTCCTGCACGAGCGCGTCGTGCTGCTGACGGTGAAGATCACCGACGAGCCGTTCGTGGCCGAGGAGAACCGCGTGAAGGCCGACGACCTGGGGCAGGGCTTCCACCGGCTGATCCTGCGCTACGGCTTCATGCAGGATGCGGACGTGCCTGCCGCGCTTCGGCAGGTGAAGGTCGCGGGTGGTGACTTCCGGATGATGGAGACCAGCTTCTTCCTTGCCCGCCAGACGCTGCTGCCGTCGTCCCGGCCCGGCATGATGATCTGGCGCGAGAAGCTGTTCGCCTGGATGCTGCGCAACGCCGAAAGCGCGATGGAGTTCTTCCGCCTGCCCACCAATCGCGTGGTGGAGCTCGGCAGCCAGGTCGAGATTTGACCGGCGCCGCGCCCCCAGCCTCCGTGCCGGGCGCGCCGATCATCGTCTCGGCGTTGTTCGGGGCGGCGGATCATGCGGCGCTGGACGGGCTCCGCCGCCGCCACTTCCCGCCGGAGCGCAACCAGCTCCCCGCGCATCTGACGCTGTTCCACCATCTGCCGCCGCACCTGGCGCCCGAGCTGCGGCAGCGCCTCGCCGCGGAGACCCGCGGCATCGCGGCGCCGCGCGCCAGGATCGCGGGGCTGCGCAACCTCGGCCGCGGCGTCGCGCTGCGGATCGAATCGCCGGAGCTGGAGGAGATTCGCGCGCGCCTGGCAGACGCGTTTGCGATGCTGCTGACGCCGCAGGATCGAGCCGGCTGGCGACCGCACGTCACCATCCAGAACAAGGTCGAACCGGCAGAGGCGCGTGCGCTGCTGCACGCGTTGGAGGCCGATTTTCGTCCGCGTCCGCGTCCGCTCGCGATCGCCGGGCTGGCGAGCTGGTGGTATCGCGGCGGGCCCTGGGAGCCGATTTCCCGTCACATGTTCGCTTGACCGACGCGAAACGCCTTCGTATAGGCGCGCCCTCGCCACGGCGAGTGCCCATGGGGCGGAGTAGCTCAGTTGGTTAGAGCAGCGGAATCATAATCCGCGTGTCGGGGGTTCAAGTCCCTCCTCCGCTACCATTTCCCATTCAGAAGCAGGTGCGCGCGGATCGCTTCGGTCCGCCGGAACACTGTACCGCACCATCCGTTTCGCGCTCACCAAATTGGGAGACGAACATGCGGAAGCTGCTGATCACGATGAGTGCACTTGCGCTGGGGGCCATGCCCGCAGCCGGCATCGCGCAGACGATGACGCCCGAGCAGGTCGGCGCCGCGCCAATGAGCGGAACCCCGTCGGAAAACTATGCCGCCTGGGCGGCCGACAGCGACAAATACGAGATCCAGTCCAGCCGGATCGCTCTCTCGAAGTCCAAGAGCGATGCGACCAAGGCGTTCGCGCGCGAGATGATCGCGGATCATACCACGACCACCAAGGCGCTGATGGCGGCACTCCCGAATACGGAACCCAAGATCAAGCGCCCGCCGAGCGCCCTCTCGGAGCCGAATGCCGCGAAGATCGCCGCCCTGAAGGCTGCGGATGCCGACAGCTTCGACGCGCTCTACATGCAGCAGCAGGCCGAGGCGCACCGCGCGGCCTGGTCGCTGCACAAGGGCTACTCGACCGACGGGCAGGACCCGGCGCTGAAGCAGGTGGCGGACTCGGCCGTGCCGATCATCGAGAAGCACCTGGCGCATCTGCAGAGCGCACCGGGCGGCATGTGAGCCGTTCACGAGGGTGATCCGAAGGAGGGCTCGCCGGACCGGGGGCCCTCTTTTTTGGACAGGTCCGCCGGGCAGAACAATGGGTTGCGCGTCGCACGGTTGCGGTGCGGCGCATCTGGGCCTAGCGGATGCGGCATCATGACCGATCAGCCTCTTGCCGTCGCCCTCGTCTCGGGCGGCCTCGACTCCATGGTTTCCGCCGCGCTCGCACGCGAGGCGGGATATCGTCTCCTCGCGCTTTCGGTGGACTATAATCAGCGCCACCAGATCGAACTCGCCGCGGCCGGCCGAGTGGCCGCGGCGCTCGGTGCCGAACGGCACGTCACCTTGTCCCTGGACCTGTCCGCGTTCGGCGGTTCGGCGCTGACGGCCGATATCGCCGTCCCCAAGGACGGCGTGGCGCCCGGGATCCCGATCACCTATGTGCCGGCGCGCAACACGATCTTCCTGAGCCTCTCGCTCGGCTGGGCCGAGGCGGCGGGCGCGCGCGACCTGTTCATCGGCGTGAACGCGCTCGACTATTCGGGCTATCCGGACTGCCGTCCCGAGTTCATCGCCGGCTTCGAACACCTGGCAGCGCTGGCGACGAAGGCCGGCGTGGAAGGCGAGGGGTTCAAGATCCACGCGCCGCTCCAGCACATGACCAAGGCCGATATCGTGCGCGAGGGCACCCGGCTTGGGCTAGACCTGGGCATCAGCTGGTCCTGCTATGATCCGCAGGGCGACCTTCACTGCGGCCTGTGCGACAGCTGCCGGCTGCGCTCCAAGGGCTTCGAGGAGGCAGGCGTGCCGGATCCGACCCGCTACGCCACCGCCGCGGCCTGACAGGGACGCCGGGATCGTGAGCTACGCCGTCAAGGAGATGTTCCTGACGCTGCAGGGGGAGGGCGTGCATGCCGGTCGCCGGGCGGTGTTCGTGCGCTTCGCCGGGTGCAACCTGTGGAGCGGGCGCGAGGTCGACCGCGCCAGCGCCATCTGCCGCTTCTGCGACACCGACTTCGTCGGGACGGATGGCGAGGGCGGGGGCAAGTTCGCCGATGCGGCTGCCCTGGTCGCCGCGGTCGAGGGCTTCTGGGGGGCCGGCTTCGAGCGCCGGTTCGTCGTGCTGACGGGCGGGGAGCCCATGCTCCAGATCGACGATTCGCTGGTGGAGGCGCTGCACGCAGCCGGCTTCACCATCGCGATCGAGAGCAACGGCACGATCGCCGCGCACCCGGGAATCGACTGGGTCTGCATCAGCCCCAAAGCCGGCAGCACGGTGGTGCAACGCAGCGGCGATGAACTGAAGCTCGTATGGCCGCAGCCGGGTCTGGACCCGGCGGAGATTGAAGGCTGGAACTTCGCGAACTTCCTCGCCCAGCCGCTCGACGATCCCCAGGCAGACGCGAACCGCGAGGCGGCCGTAGCGCTGGTGCTCGCCCGGCCGAAGTGGCGCCTGTCTCTCCAGACGCACAAGCTGCTGGGGCTGCGCTGATCCGCAGCCCGGGTCCGGATCAGCCGAGCAGCGGATAGGCGCCGCAGCGCCTGTCCTGCCAGATGCCCTTCTTCCAGCATTTCGGCCGGGTGAGCGGCTCCACGTTGGTGAGCGGGCGCTGGTAGAAGCCGCCGGGGAACTGCTGCTCGCTGGCGGGAACCAGGCTGTTGCGCAGCTTGCGCATCTGCTGTTCCGCAAGCAGGCCGAACTGGCCCTTGGGCGTGAACACCGCCTCCTGGCCGATCTCGCCAGCTGCCTGGCAGAAGTTGAGCTGTGCCGACACCGTCGAGAAGCTCGAGTAGACGCGGGTGCCAAACTGGTCGAGCGCGGTCTGCCCTTCCTTCTTGGTCTTGGCATTGCGCTCGAAATATTTCGCCAGAACCTCATAGCTGCGCTTCAGCTCGTCCGCGTGCGTGTCGAGCAGATCATTGTAGTTGTTGAGCGTCAGCAGCGTGGGTTCGAACTGGCACTGGAGCGCGGCGACGTTGAGGCCGGCACGCAGGTTCCAGGCAAGGGCCGCGCGCAACTCGTCCCCGGTGGCGCCGGGAAGCGCCTGGACGGTGATGCCGGGCTCGGCGCCGGTCACGCGCGGGCCGGACAGCTCGGGCGACTTGAAGAAGAACTGCGCCGAGGCGGGGGCGGCGTAGGTCGCTGCGGCAAGGGCCGCGCCGGCGATCAGGGTTCGCACTGACTTCATGGGATCCTCTCAAGCGCCAATGCGGCGCCACGAGAAGGGGTTACGGGGTTTTGCCGTGCGTCGCCAAGACCCTTTTTGCTCGCCGGTGGCGATCGCCCATCCGCAGTCAGCTACTTGGGATTCAACGGATTCTTGATCCGGTCGCTTGCTGCGCTGCGGCAGCTGAGCAGGGCGGCTCCCAGGCCGTCCGCGGCGTCCCAAAAAACAAAGGCCGCCCGGTCGCCCGGACGGCCTTTGCTGAACAGACGCCGAAGCGTCTGATTACATCGCGTTGGTGGTCGCGGTGTCGTTGCCCAGCGCGGTGTCGTTCGCGAGCATGGTGTCGTTCGCGAGCATCGCGTCGTTGCCCATGGCGCCGTCAACGGCGGTCATGTTGTCGGTCATCGTGCCGTCGAGCGAGGTGTCGGTCGAGTTCAGATCGGTCACGATCGTGTTGTCGGTGGTGGTCTCGGCCGAGTCGCCGCAAGCTGCGACCATCAGCGCCGCACCGGCGACCATCGAGCTGGTAACGATCTTGGAAATGATTGCGCGCATGTAGAGCTCCCTAAACAAGTGGTTTGGCGGCTTATCTGCCGTTTAATACCCAACCAGGGATGGACATTAGTCGGTTCGCGAGCAGCCCTCAAGCGGGTTTTCGCGCGATGCGGTGAGTGACTCCAGCAACGTCGGAAATTCCAGCAAAAGTGCCGCGTCGAAGCTCTCCTGACGGGCATCCCGCCCAAGCTGTTCGAGGCTGGTTACTGGGAATTCGGGAAGGCCGCACGGCACGATCCCGCCGAAGTGGGCGAGGTCCGGAGACAGATTGACAGAAAAGCCGTGAAAAGTGACCCAGCGTCGCACGCGAACGCCGATCGCGCCGATCTTTGCCTCCTGCCCGCCATCGCGGGTCCAGATTCCGATCCGCTCGGGCACCGAGAACGCCTTTACCTCCAGCCGCGCGAGGGCGCGGATGATCCATTGCTCGACGGCGTGGACGAAGCAGCGGACGTCGCGCCCGCGCTGCGCGAGGTTCAGCATCAGATAGCCGACCCGCTGACCGGGGCCATGGTAGGTGTAGCGGCCGCCACGGCCCGCCGGATAGACCGGGAAGCGCGGGTCGAGCAGTTCGGCCGGATCGGCGCTGGTTCCCGCGGTGTAGAGCGGCGGATGCTCGACCAGCCACACCAGTTCGCCTGCGGCGCCGTCCGCGATCGCGGCTGCCCGCGCCTCCATGGTTGCCAGGGCCCGAGGATAGTCGGTGAGGCCAGGCTCGATGCGCCATTCAGGGAGCGGGGGGCGGGGCGAGGCGGGCGTGTCGGGGGTAAGCATTGGCAAGCCCCGGTAGCACAGGTACAGCCACGCGTCATGCAACCAGTGGGGAACGGGGCGCCGATGCGGGCCATGGTCGAGATGGAGCAGGTGTGGGATCGCACCGCTGCCTTCCTCCGTGCACGCCGCGCCGCGCTGGTCGCCTTGGCGCTGCCGGCACTGTTCGTGCCCGGGATGATCGGCGGGCTGGCCGAAGCTGCCGCTGCGCAGAACGTCGGCGCATCGGGCGGGGCCTGGATGCCGGTGCGGCTCGTAGCTGGGCTGCTGATGCTGTGGGCCGAGCTTGCGATCCTTGCCCTGGCCGCCGGGCTCGACAGTCCGCGCGCGGCGCTTCGTCAGGCCGGATTGCGCCTGCCGGTGGTGATCGGCTTTGCCGTTCTGTTGACCGCGCTGCTCTTGCTGCTGGCGATGCCGGCGGCGGGGATCCTCGTGGCATATGGCTTCGACTTCGTGGCCGCGGCAGCGGGCGAAAGCGTGCGGCCCAGCGTCGTCGCGACGGCATGGATCGCGCTCTACGGGCTGGTGCTGATCCCGCTGCTGCTGTGGGTCGCCGCACGGCTGAGCCTGGTGACGCCTGTCGTCCTCCAGGAACGGCGGGGGCTGGGCGCGATCGCGCGCACCGTTGCGCTGACGCGCGGCCTGGCGGCCAAGATCATCGGCATGTTCCTGCTCTACGGTATCCTGTCGATGGTGCTTACGGCTGCGGTCCGGTTCGCGGGCGGCACCATTTTTGCCGTCATCTTCGGCGGCGACGACGGCCTGGGCGTGGCGTCCGTGCTGACGTTGCTGCTCACCACCCTCGTGGAGACGGCGATGGCCGTTCTGCTGTGGGGGTTCACCGGCAAGCTCTACCTTGCGGCACGCGAACGGCAGGACGGAACGGCGGAACATCGATGAAGCTGAATATGGCCGCCGTAGTCGGCGGCGCGTGGACCCTGTGGCGGCGCGAGCGTGCGCTGCTGTTGCCACTGGCGGGTGTGTTTCTGGTGGTACCGACGATGGCGGCGACCATCTGGATGGTCGTGCCGGAGGCGTCGGATCCGGCGGCGCCGGCGGACGCTGCCACCTTGATCCAGTCGATGCAGGCCTATCTCTACGCCAATCTGCACTGGCTGCTGCTCCAGACCCTTCTCGGCCTGTTCGGAACCGGCACGATCCTGGCGCTGTTCCTCGATTCGAGCCGCCCGACGGTTGGGGGCGCGATGGGCGTGGCGCTCCGGCGGTTCCCCGCGCTTCTGGTGGCGCAGATCGCATGCCAGTTCGCGGTGGTGCTCGGGCTGATGGCGTTCGTGCTGCCCGGGCTCTATGCCGTCGGCCGTATCTTCCTGATCCCCGCGGCGATCGTCGCCGAGCCGCGGCGCAATGCGATCGAGGCCATGGCGCGCGGGCTTCAGCTTACCGCGGGCAACGGCTTCGCGCTCCTCGGGCTCCAGGCAGTCTTCTATTTCGCCGCGCAGATGGTGGTGGCGCTTGGCAGCGCCTTTACGTCCGCAGGGCAGGGCAACGCCGTCGCGGTTGCCCTGGGGGCGCTCGTCGCCGGCGTCGCGAACGGCGGGATGACGCTCGCCTATGCCCTGTTGCGAGTGTCCGCCTATGCTCAGGCGAGCGGCAGCCGCGGATAATGCGGCGCCGCGTCGGGCGAAAGGATGCCCGATGCGCGCGGATCGGCGAAGGTCTCGACGGTCCGCTTGAACGGCACGAAGCCGCTCTTGCGATAGAAGCCCAGGGCACGCGGGTGGTCGAGCGTGCAGGTGTGGACCCACAGCCGCTCCACGTCCTTGCGCCAGGCGAGGGTCAGCGCCTGTGCCATCAGCCACCGGCCCAGGCCGCGCCCGACCAGTTCCGGGACGAGGGCGAAATAGGACAGCTCGCATTCGCCCGCGCGACGGTGATCGAGTTCCAGCATGCCGACCTCGATACCCCGCGGGTCCACCGCGGCGTACACCGAGATGCCCGGATCGTGGAGGATCGCCCGCAGACGGTCGTCGTTCATCACCAGCCGCGAGAACCACAGCCACGGCTCACCGACGCGGCGGAACAGCGCCCGGTACTTGGCGAGATCCGGTTCGCGCCAGTGGACGAGCCGGAGCGGCGCGTCGGGAAGCGGGCGTAGCGGCGGCCTCGACCGCATCTCGAGCGAGGTGACGATCGTGGCGACCTCGTCGGGGCGGACCGGTATCAGCCCCACGGGATCAGCTCCAGCTCGCCATCGGCGGCAGGCTCATCAGGATCGCGTCGATGTTGCCGCCGGTCTTCAGGCCGAACAGGGTGCCGCGGTCGTAGACCAGGTTGAATTCGGCGTAGCGGCCCCGCCATTCGAGCTGCCGGACGCGGTCGGCCTCGGTGAAATCCTGATCCATCCGCCGGCGCACGAGTGCCGGGTAGATCGCGAGGAACGCCTCGCCCACGTCGCGGGTGAAGGCGAAGTTCGCGTCGAAGTCGCCTTCCAGATGGTCGTAGAAGATGCCGCCGACACCGCGATGCACGTTGCGGTGGGGGATGAAGAAATAGTCGTCCGCCCATTTTTTGAAGCGCGGATAGTGATCGGGATCGTGCCGGTCGCACGCGGCCGCCAGTGCCTGGTGGAAGTCGGCGGTGTCCTCGTCATAGGGGATCGGCGGGTTGAGGTCCGCTCCACCCCCGAACCAGCGCTTGGTTGTCACCAGGAAGCGGGTGTTCATGTGCACGGCGGGCACATGCGGGTTCGCCATGTGCGCGACCAGGCTGATGCCGGTCGCAAAAAAGGCGGGGTTCTCCCCCGCGCCGTGGATGGACTGCGCGAAGCCGCCCTCCAGCGTCCCGGCGACCGTGGAGACGTTGACGCCCACCTTCTCGAACACGCGGCCCTTCATCAACCCGCGCACGCCACCGCCGCCATGGCCTCCGGCCGAATCGACCCGGTCCCACGGGCTGTAGTCGAAGCGTGCGCCCGACCCGGCTTCGCGCTCGATCGCTTCGAATTCGGCGCAGATCCGATCGCGCAACTGCTCGAACCAAGTACGCGCGGCAAGTTGTTGGGAGTCGAGAGGTTCCATCGGGACGGCTTAGCTGCGCCGCCCGCGCGAAGTCGAGGGGCTCAGCCGAACGCCGGCCAGCCGCCGGTCTGGCGCAGCGCCTCGCCCACTACCATCGCCCCGGCGACGGCGACGTTCAGCGAGCGCATCTCCGGACGCATCGGGATGGCCACCGCAAGATCGGCGGCCGCATGCACGGCCTCCGGCACCCCCGAGCCTTCGGAGCCCAGCAGCAGCGTGTCGCTCGCCTCGAATCGCGTATCCGGCAGCGGAACCGCGCCGCGGGTGGTGAGCAGCACGAGGCGGCCGGGAAGCTGTGCGCGGAATGCGTCCCAGTCCACGTGGCGCACCACCGACGCTTGCGCCGCATAGTCCATGCCGGCGCGTGCCAGCGCACGGTCGCTCCAAGGGAAGCCCATCGGCTCGATCAGGTCGATGCCCACACCGAGGCAGGCCCCCAGCCGGAGGATGGTGCCGACGTTTCCGGCGATGTCGGGCTGAAACATTGCGATCCGCACCGCACGGCTTTGCCCTGCCTCAAACTCTTGCGCAACGAGGCCGTGTAGGGGCGCCGAGCAGGCAGCAGCTTGGGGGCAGTTGGCAAAGTGACACCCCCACGTCTATCACGTTGCGGAGGCGCCGGAGTTCAAGGCGACTTGACGCAGCCGAATAGATGGCAAGGCTGCCTGTAGTTCTGAGGCGCGTTCGCGCCGAATGGTTTGGGTGCAGGGGCAAATAGCGCATGGCGACAATAGACGAGGTTCCCCCCGGCGGAGCGACCGGCTCGCACGATGACGTGATCGAGAATCCCCGCCGACGCGATTATCTTTCCATTGGCGCGGTGGCATTTGCAGGTGTGGGCGTGGGCGTGGTCGCCCTGCCGCTCATCAACCAGATGAGCCCCTCGGCGGACGTGCTGGCGCTTTCGACCACGGAACTCGACCTGTCGGCGATTGAGCCCGGCCAGGCGATCAAGGCGTCGTTCCGCAAGCAGCCGCTGTTCGTGCGCAACCTGACCCCGCAGGAGATCGAGGCCGCCAACAAGGTGCCGCTGTCGGACCTGCGCGATCCCCAGTCGCTCGCCGAACGGACAAAGGAAGGCAAGGCCAATTGGCTCGTCACGTTGGGCGTGTGCACCCATCTGGGCTGCGTTCCGCTGGGTGCCGGCGAGGGCGAGAACAAGGGCCCGTTCGGGGGCTATTTCTGCCCGTGCCATGGCTCTGCCTATGACACGGCCGGTCGCATCCGGCAGGGGCCGGCACCGCTGAACCTGGCGGTTCCCGACTATTCGTTCACGTCCGACACCACGATCCTGGTCGGCTGAGGAGAGACACGCGATGAGCTTTCCCTGGGCCCAGCACTATGCGCCGAAGCACCCGCTGATGCAGTGGGTGGACAGCCGCCTGCCGCTGCCGCGCTTCGTCTACAACGCGATCGGCGGCGGCTATCCCGTCCCGCGCAACCTCAACTATTTCTGGAACTTCGGCATCATGGCGGGTGCCGCCCTGATGATCCAGATCGTGACCGGCATCGTGCTCGCCATGCACTATGCCGCCAACGGCGCGGTCGCGTTCGACTCGGTCGAATCGATCATGCGCGACGTCAACGCCGGCTGGTTCCTGCGCTATGCGCACGCCAACGGCGCATCGATGTTCCTGGCGGTGGTCTACATCCACATCTTCCGCGGGCTCTATTACGGCTCGTACAAGGCCCCGCGCGAAATGGTGTGGCTGCTTGGCGTGGTCATTTTCCTGCTTCTGATGGCGACCGCCTTCATGGGCTATGTGCTTCCGTGGGGGCAGATGAGCTTCTGGGGCGCACAGGTCATCACCGGCTTCTTCTCGGCGATTCCCGGCATTGGCGAGACGATCCGCATCTGGCTGCTTGGCGGCTATGCGCCGGACAACGCCGCGCTCAACCGCTTCTTCTCGCTCCACTATCTGCTGCCGTTCGTGATTCTGGGGGTCATCATCCTGCACATCTGGGCGCTGCATATCCCCGGCTCGGGCAATCCGACCGGCGTGGAGGTGAAGGCGGAGCAGGACACGGTGCCGTTCCACCCCTATTACACCGCCAAGGACGGCTTCGGCCTGGGCGTGTTCCTGATCGTGTTCGCCGCCCTGCTGTTCTTCGCGCCCAATTACCTGGGCCATGCGGACAACTACATTCCGGCCAACCCGCTCTCGACGCCCGCACACATCGTGCCGGAATGGTATTTCTGGCCGTTCTACGCGATCCTGCGCGCCTTCACCGTGGACTTCATCATCCCGGCGAAGCTGTGGGGCGTGCTGGCGATGTTCGGCTCGATCCTGCTGCTGTTCTTCCTGCCGTGGCTTGATCGCTCGCCGGTCCGTTCGGCGAACTTCCGCCCCATGTATCGCACGCTGTTCTGGGTGCTGGTGGCGGACGTGCTGGTGCTCGGCTTCTGCGGAGGTGCGCCGGCGGAACCCGCCTACATCATCGCCAGCCAGATCGCGGCGGCCTATTACTTCCTCCACTTCCTGGTGCTGGTACCGATCGTCTCCGCTCTGGAGCGTCCGCGCCCGCTGCCGAACTCGATTACCGAGGCGGTGCTGGAAGGGAAGAGCGGCTCTCGCATGCGCGAAACTGCAGTGACCGGCGCGCCGGCCGCGGCCGAATAAGGGGCATCGACTTTCATGATCTCTTCCCTTTTCCGGTTGGCGTTGCGCAACCTGAACATTCTGATCGGTCTCGCGTTCGCGGGCGTGCTGATGCTCGCGCTCATCACGACCGTCTACGGCCTGATCACCGAGCCTGCCGCACCCACCGCGGAGCATGAGTTCCACCGGGAGCACAAGCCGCTCAAGCTGGCGAGCGACGGGCCCTTCGGCCAGTTCGACCGCCAGCAGCTCCAGCGGGGCTTCCAGGTCTACAAGGAAGTCTGCGCCGCCTGCCACTCGCTCCGCCTGGTTGCGTTCCGCAACCTTGAGGACCTCGGCTACAACGAGGCCGAAGTGAAGGCGATCGCCACCCAGTGGGCGATCCAGCAGCCGAGCATCAATCCGGAGACCGGCGAGACGGCGACCCGGGCCAACATCCCCTCGGACCGCTTCCCGCTGGCCTTTGCGAACGACGTCGCCGCACGGGCTGCGAACAACAATGCGATCCCGCCGGATCTTTCGCTGATCACCAAGGCGCGAGAGGGCGGGGCGGCCTATATCTACTCGCTGCTGACCGGCTATCAGAACCAGCCGGCAGAGCTGGTGCACGAGTTCCCGGGCGCGAAGACGCCGGAAGGGCTGCATTACAACCCCTACTTCCCGAACCTGAACATCGCGATGCCGCCGCCGCTCACCAGCAACGATCAGGTGACCTATCAGGACGGCACGCGCGCGACGATCGACCAGATGGCAAAGGACGTCTCGGCGTTCCTGGTGTGGACCGCGGAGCCGAACCTGGAGACGCGACACCAGGCGGGATTGGCGACGATCCTGTTCCTGCTGATCTTCACGCTGCTGACCTTCGGCGCCTACCGCAACATCTGGCGGGGCGTGAAGCATTGACGACGACCGAGAGCGCCGCCGACGCAATCCGGCGGCGCATCCGGACGATCCCGGACTTTCCGAAGCCGGGCATCCAGTTCCGCGACATCACGACTCTGCTGCTCGACCCCGAGGGACTGCGCTTCGCCGTCGAGCAGATGGTCGCATCGGTCGAAGGGCCGATCGACCTGGTGGCGGGCATCGAAGCGCGCGGTTTCGTCTTCGCGCCGGCCGTCGCCCTCGCGCTGGGCGCGGGCGTGCTGCTGGTGCGCAAGGACGGCAAGCTGCCGGGCGCCACCATTGCCGAGGATTATGCCCTCGAATATGGCACCGATCGAATCACCATTCATGCCGATGCGTGTACCCCCGGGGCACGGGTGCTGCTGGTGGACGACCTGATCGCCACGGGTGGCACCGCACGCGCGGCGGTGCGGCTGCTGCGCAAGGCGGGCGCCACCGTCACTCAGGCAGCCTTCGTGATCGACTTGCCGGACTTGGGCGGTGCCGACGCGCTGCGGGGGGATGGCATCACCGTTCGCAGTCTGGTGGCGTACGAAGGGGACTAGGCGTCCTCGACGGCGCTGGCGGCGGCGACCTTCTGCCGCCCCAGCCGGTGCTCCCGCCAGACGATGAAGAGGCCGCTGGCGACAATGACGGGCGCGCCCAGCCACGTCGCGGATCCCGGAAGCAGGCCGAACAACAGCCAGCCGTAGAGCGTCGCCCAGACAAGGCCCGAATAATCCATCGGTACCACCACGGCGACGGGCGCATGGCGCAGCGCTGCGGTGAGGGCGATCTGGCCCATGCCGCCGACCAGGCCGATCGACACCAGGATAGCCCAGGTCGCGGCATCATGCGGCTTCAGGTTGAACGCGTAGAGCAGCGCAAGCGGCGGGAGCGACAGCAGCGAGAACCAGAACACCGTGGTTCCGCTGTTCTCCGTCCGCCCGAGCTGGCGCAGCAGGATGGCGACGATCGCCACGAACAGCGCGGCGAGGAGCCCGACGACCGTGCCGAAGGGCGTGACAGGATGCCCTGCACCGGGCTGCGCCACGATCAGTACCCCCGCAAAGCCCACCAGTACGGCACTCCACCGCTGCCAGCCGGTGGGCTCGCGCAGTACCAGCGCGCCGAGGATCGTCGCAAAGATCGGCACGGTGAACTGGAAGGTGGTCGCCTCCGCCAGCGGCAGCAGCAGCACCGAGCCGAAGGTGAACACCATGCCGAGGAGCCCGACTGCCGAGCGGCCCAGATGGGCACCGAAGCGCCGGGTGCGAAGCGTCGCCAAGCCCGGTCCCATCGCCACGAAGGCGACGACCACGGGCAGCGCGCAGAACTGGCGCCAGAACATGGTTTCGAACAGCGTCGCGCCCCGCACCTCGGCGAGCTTCACCAGCGCCGACATGGTCGAGAGGAAGAAGATCGCGAGCAGCCGCAGGCCCACGCCCTTGAGGATGGTATCGCCCGGCATGTCGCGGCTGTAGGTGGCGGAGGAACCGGGCACAACCGCGGCGGGTGAGCGGCCCGATGGTCCGCCTCTTGTGAGGCTGAGTTTAGTGTGCCGCTCCAGGAACTAGCGAGCGGGGTCGCCGGGCTCGCGGGGGCGCCAGTCTCAAGCGCTGGGGTGACCGGGTGACCGGGCGTCCGCGGCTTGCGCATTCAAGCTGGAGCTTCAGGCTCGGATGATCGACAGGGAAATCTCGAGCTTGGCTTTCCAGGACATCGCTTTCCCCCAAATCTTCAAGGTTACGCATCCATCTCGGAGGAGTGATTTGCACGGCTCATCCGGTACGGAGATAGTGCAGGGTGGAGGCGCGTGTTGCACCTCAAAGAGTGTCCATACTGGAACGAGTACGCTCAAGATCTCAGCAGCATGCGAAAACTCCCGCCGATGTGGAGGTAGATCAAATCGCTGATAGTGGCGCGCCCGTGCACAAAGCGCGAACGATTGACTCACGATAGCTGTTGGGGCGCAGAGTGCAGTTCAGGTTGCTGGTGTCCGGTGCGCTCGCTTGCTTTCCGCGTCCGGAGTTCAGCGATGCTCTGGTAAGCTATGACATCATAACGCCGATCGCGGCGCTTGGGCTCATTGAGAGGATCCACTGGAAGCCGGCGATCCGCTGGCGCATCCGAATGATCCATCTGCTCGCGCCCGTTCGGACCATTGACCTTGTGGGACCAAGGGGCGTCATGCGGGCGCTTGAGGCGCCGTGTTGGGCCCTGGACATCGGCTTCGAACTGACCCTGCGCGCCGGGCCGCGGGACAGCATCGATGCGCATGAGTCGATGTTTCTTCGCAAAGCGCGGCGCCTCGATCCCGAAAGCGGCTATTTAGGGCTGCTCGAGCTTCCGGCGACCCTGAAGCTCGTTTCCGTCCATACCTCGCTGGACAGCGCCTTCGATGGCCCGGCGCAACTGGATCTGGGTTGGCTGCCGTTCGAGCGAGTCCCGAAGGATCCCCGCCGCTTTCGCTACTTCCGGGCGCAGGCCGTCGATGGGGTAGTGACGCTCCCCCGGCAAGGAGAGGGTGTGTTCAGCTGAGACCGGGACTAGGCCGCCGCCTGTGCCCGCCACTCCCGGTACCACTCGACGAATCTCGCCACGCCGGTTTCGATCGGCGTGTCGGGCGTGTAGCCTGTGAGCGCGTGCAACAGCGTCGGATCCGCATAGGTGCGCGGCACGTCGCCGGCCTGCATGTCCATCATGTTGAGCTTGGCACTGCGGCCGGTCGCATGCTCGACTGTCCGGATGAAGTCCATCAGCGGGGTAGGCTGGCCGCCGCCGATGTTGACCACCCGGAACGGCGCCTGGTGCGATAGCGCGTCGATCGCTGCCTCGCCGACGACGCGGTTCTCTTCTGCGGGAGGGATGTCCACGAGCCGCACCACCGCCTCGATCAGATCGTCGACATAGGTGAAGTCCCGCGCCATCTGACCATGGCCGTATACGTCGATCGGCCGATCGTTCAGGATCGCGTCCGTGAACTTGAACAGCGCCATGTCGGGCCTGCCCCACGGGCCATAGACCGTGAAGAAGCGGAACATGGTGCTCGGAACCCCGAACAGATGGGCGTAACTGTGCGCCATCGCCTCCATGCCCTTCTTGGTCGCGGCATAGAGGCTCAGCGGTTCGTCCGCGCGATGGGATTCGCTAAACGGCACCGTCGGATTCGCGCCATAGATTGACGATGTCGATGCCATCAGCAGATGCTGTGGCTGGAGCGCGCGGGCGAGCTCCAGCACATTCCAGGAGCCGGTCAGATTGCTCTCGACGTAGGTGCCGGGCGCCTCGATCGAGTATCGCACGCCTGCCTGGGCAGCCAGGTGGATGATCACCTCCGGCTCCGCGATCTCGGCGGCCTGATAGAGCGCGGACCGGTCCTCCAGCATCCCCTCTACCATGCGGAACCGGTCGGACCGGGCGAGCATGGCGTTGCGGGCCTGCTTCAGGCGCACGTCGTAGTAACGCGTCATGCCGTCGAAGCCGGTGACGTCGTGCCCATCCGCCAGCAGACGGCGCGCCAGATGGAACCCGATGAAACCGGCGGTGCCGGTGATCAGGTACCGCATCAGTCGACCGTCGCTTCCGCCGGAGCCGCCTCACTGTCGGTCGCAGGCTTCGCGTGCCCCGGCCGACCTACGCCGCAATAGGTGAAGCCGGCCGCCTCGACCGCCTCGGGGCGGTAGATGTTGCGCAGATCGACCAGCACCGGCTGTGTCATGATGCGGCGCAGCCGCTTGAGGTCGAGCGCGCGGAAGGCATCCCATTCCGTCACGATCACGACCGCGCACGCGCCCTCCGCGGCGGCATAGGCCGAGTCGGTGTAGACGATGTCCGGCATCAGCCTGCGGGCGGCGTCCATGCCCTCCGGATCATAGGCTCGCACAGTGGCGCCGGCGTCCTCGAGCACCTGGACGATCGCAAGCGAAGGCGAATCGCGCATGTCGTCGGTGTTGGGCTTGAAGGTGAGGCCGAGCAGCGCGATCGACTTGCCGCGGACATCGCCGCCCAGTGCGGCGATGACCTTGCGCGCCATCGCGCGCTTGCGCGTGTCGTTCACGGCGACCGTCGTCTCGATGAGCCGTACCGGCGCTTCATAATCCTGCGCCGTTTTGACCAGCGCCAGCGTGTCCTTGGGGAAGCAGGATCCGCCGTAGCCGGGGCCTGCGTGCAGGAATTTGGATCCGATCCGGTTGTCGAGGCCGATGCCACGCGACACGTCCTTCACGTCCGCACCGACCTTTTCACACAGGTCCGCGATCTCATTGATGAAGGTGATCTTCATCGCGAGGAAGGCGTTGGCGGCGTACTTGATCAGCTCGCTGGTGCGCCGGCCGGTGAACAGCACCGGGGAGCGATTGAGGAACAGGGGACGGTAGACCTCCTCCATCGGCGCGCGCGCGCGCTCGTCCTCGATGCCCACGACGATGCGGTCCGGCCGCTTGAAATCCTCGATCGCCGCGCCCTCGCGCAGGAACTCGGGGTTGGATGCGACCGCGAACTCGGCCCCGGGGTTCACCTCGGCGATGATGCGCTCGACCTCGTCACCGGTGCCGACGGGTACGGTCGACTTCGTGACGACCACGGTGAAGCCCCGAATCGCGGCGCCGATTTCGCGCGCGGCGGCATAGACATAGGAGAGGTCGGCGTGGCCATCGCCACGACGGGAAGGGGTGCCGACGCCGATGAACACCACGTCGGCCTCCGCCACCGGCGTGGCCAATTCGGTGGTGAACGAGAGACGACCGGCCGCGACATTGCGCGCGACGAGCTGGTCCAGGCCTGGCTCATAAATAGGAATGCCGCCCGCGCGCAGCTTGGCGATCTTTGCCTCGTCCTTGTCGACGCAGACCACGTCGTGACCGAAATCGGCGAAGCAGGCCCCGGACACCAGGCCGACATATCCCGATCCAATCATGACAATGCGCATGAATTTTCCTTCGCGTTGTACGCTAATATTCGTTCGGGTATTTACGCAGATCATGCCCAATCACAACGTGAATTTACCACACCGACTGGATTGGTAGGGGCAAAGGCAGCCTCCCATGAGCACGATCTTGGTCATTCATTAAAAATGTCGGAATAGTTAAGGGAAGAGGTTTGCAGCATTTCCGGCCAGAGAACATCGCGACATCGATCACGACGCACACGATCGGCAATGGAGGGCAGCCGCCCATAATGCCAGCGGCAACTACGCCGTCCGTGCGACTAGCACGCCAAGGCCGGGCAGGATAGAATATGGGGTTCGATTTCGATTGCAGGCCTGATGTCCAAAGGGACCATGCACTCATCCGGTACATGACGGTGGGAAGTTGGGGCGAAGCTGTAGCTGAATGCGGACGACGGGTCTGACCGGCGCCTCCGCGGCAAGCCGGCAGGCGCTTCATTCAATGTCGTGATCCCCTTTCGTTCTGCTGCCGTTTGACTCATGGAGTCTATCATGCCGATCCGTCCGGAACATCGCTGGCTCTATCCGATCGATTGGCGCGAGCTTTCGACCTTTGTCCGGTTTCAGCGCGCTAAGGGGTGCTGCGAGCATTGCGGACGGCCACATGGGGCACGGGTGCAGCATCTCGGCGATGGCCGCTGGTATGACGAGGAGCGGCGGTACTGGCGAGACGCGCGCGGCCGGCGCGTGCGTGGGCTTGCGTCCCCGGACCGCTTGCCGGAACAACTGCGCATGATCGAGATCGCAGGCGAGACGATGCTGCCACGCACGCGGGTGGTGCTCGCCAGCGCGCATCTGGATCATAATCCCGGCAACAACCATCAGCGCAACCTTGCTGCTCTGTGCCAGCGCTGCCACCTGGCACATGACCGCCCCGAACACCGCCGTCAGCGCTGGAGAACGCTGTTTCGTCGCCGTGCGTCAGGGGACTTGTTTCTGGGCAGCTACCGATAACGGGTGGGCAGCGCGCCTGCGTTGCCGCAGCCCCGCCGGACGTACTTCCTAGCCGGAGCGTCCCACCCATTTCCGGACGGCTTCGAGGAGTTTGGTTCTCATCACAGCTGCGGCACGTGCAACGCTGTGCCCGCCGCATCGAAAATTTCCCGTCCCGGACGGCAGCGCACCATGGCGATTAGGGGCGATTGACCCTAGAAGGCGCCCTATGCAGCGCGGGCGGGTCGCCGACAGCTCGCGCCCGCTAGTCTCCGACATAAAGCGCCCGAGTGCTGAAAAACGCCAAACCACGTTCCCCGTCGCATTGCTGGACCGCCGCGCTTGAGGTGACCGCATACCACCAAGTAGGGCGCTTGAGCCATCCCGCCGCTGCTTGCGGTTTCCGCGCTTCTGAAAAAATAGCAGCTCGTTCCTGGTCATGCGGCGATTGGCCGCGGGTAAAGCGGTCTTAGGCTCGCTGAGCCCAACCCGCACCGAGCGCTTCAGAGACGGCTTGGTTGATCGGAAAATCATACTCGAAAGCACGAATGTTCGGATCCGGATGCCGCCTTCCCCTTCGTCACCTCCCCACCGGGCTGTGCGAATTCGTGCTTTCGAGTAGAAATAGCCCATGACCAAAACGCCCCCCGCCCCACGCGCCAAGAGCGGCAAGCCCCAGGCCAAGGCCAAGCCCCAGCCCAAAGCCAAGCCGGTGCCGCAGGGCGAGCTGTTCCTGCTCGACAGTCCCCTGCAGGGCGAGATCCGCGGCGAGCGGTCGCTGATGGCCTTTCCGTTCTTTGCGCTCGCCAAGAACGCATGGATGAAGCCGCTCGCCTACAATACCGAACGCGTCTCGATCGAGGTGCGGCCCAGTGCCAGCGGCGTTGCCACCATCTATGACAAGGAAATCGTCCTCTACATCGCCAGTTTGATGGCGGCCAAGATCGAGGCGGGCGAGGACGTCGCGCAGGATTTCGTCTTCACCGCGCACGATCTGTTCAGCGTGACGGGCAGCAACCATTCGGCGCGGTCCTATGGCCGGCTGTCCGAGGCGCTGGAGCGGCTGCAGGGCACGCAGATCAAGACCAACATCGAAGCCGGCGGCGAAGGCGAGGAAGGTTTCTTCTCCTGGCTGTCGGAAGCGAGGCTGCATTATTCCAAGACGCGGACCGGCGAGCGGCGGCTGAAGGCGGTCAAGGTGCGGCTGTGCGACTGGCTGTTTCGCGCGATTTTGCGCGACCGGCAGGTGCTCAACTATGCGCACGCCTATTTCCAGCTGGGGCCGATCGAGCGGCGGATCTATGAAGTAGCGCGCTCGACCTGCGACAGCGAGGGCATGGAGGTCGATCTCGCCACCTTCCGCCTCCAGATCGGCTATCAGAACCCGCTGGCGAACTTCCGCAACGCGCTCAAGCAGATCGCCGCGACCAATGCGATCCCCGACTATCAGCTCGAGCTGGTCGAGACCGTGGCTGCGGCCGAGCCCGGCCGGCGGGGGCGCAAGTCCAACCCGGTGCGCGTCGTCATCACCCCGCGCCTGCCCGAGCTTGGCGGCGAATCGGCCGAATCACCCGAATCGGCGCCGGAAGCGGCCGAGCCGGTCGCCTGATTTCCTACTCGAAAGCACGAATTGCCGGGCGAATTGCTACTCGAAAGCACGAATCCGTTGGACATTTTCTATCCGAAAGCACGAACTTTTTTGTGCTTTCCTACTCGAAAGCACGAACCGTAAACCCTTCCGACGCGCCGGCTTTGCTGCGAAAATCGGACTCGGTCGGCGCTGGTGCCGGCCACAGGATCGGAAAGCGGCTGTGACCCCATAAAGAAACGCCCGGCACGAAGGCCGGGCATCCCAGGTTTGATGGAGCGACGTCGCCAAACGTCGACCCGAGGTGTCACGAACCTCCTCCAGATACGCCTGTTCGAACTCCGGTTCAAGGATGCGCGTTTCGCGCCACGCCCTCTTTTTGTCTGGTCCCAGCCCCATCGAGGGGATGGAAGATGACGGCGTTTACCCTGGGGGAAGCGACCGCGCTGGCGCTCGGCGGGTTCTGCGGCGGCACCGCGCGCCGAAAACCCGCGCGCTCAGGCGCGCCGCATCGCACCGGCGCGCCGGTGCTGCGCGACAGCGTCGAGGCGGGAAGCTTCGAGGAGCATTTCTTTGCGGTCCCCGCCAAGGGCGAGACCGACCGGCTGCTGCGCATGGCACGTGCGGCGCTCGATGCCGGCCGCCGGCTCAAGCGCGCGGTGCGGGTTGAAGGGCGCACCCTGTCCGCGGCCGAGCGCGCGATCGCCGGCATGACTGCGGGCGCGGTGCGCGTGTACGAGGAGCTGCTGACGCTCGCGCGCCTCAACCGGGGCCGCGTCTACCCCAGCTACGACCATCTCGCCGCCGCCACCGCGCTCGGCCGCGCCACCGTCGCGCGTGCGCTGCACATCCTGGAGAACGCCGGCTTCCTGGTTCGCCAGCGCCGTTTTCAGCGGGTCGAAGGCGACGGGCCCGGTCCGCGCTACGAGCAGACCTCCAACGCCTATCGCCCCACCCTGCCCCAGCGGCTGCTGGCGCATCTGCCGCGCTGGCTGCGCCCGGCGCCCTTGCCGGATGATGTCGTGCACCAGGCAGCGGCCCGTGCCGAGGAGCAGGCCGCGATGCGTGCGCAGCTGACGTGCCGCGAACTGGCGGAGGTTACGGTCGGCGGCGCGCTCGGCAAGGTGCTCGCCAAGCTCGGCGCCCGGATCGATGGTCAGGAGCGTGAGTCTCAAAACCATCCGCAACCGCTCTTCCAATCTAGTTCAAAAGAAATGGAAGTCGCCGACCTAGCCGGTCGCCGGCGTCTGACCTGACGGCCCAATGCCGAAAGCATCCCACCTGATCACCGAACCTCCACTAGCCGCACTGTCGAAGCGCCGGCTACGCCGCCGCAGTGCTCCCCGACGGGAGCAAGCGGCCAAGGCAGGACCAATCACGCCTGGTGCGCATGCGGAACGCTGCGGAATCGCGACATTTCGTGTTGGACTGTCGATTTGTAGACATGTAGGATAGTCGTCATGCCGACGATCGCCATCATCAGCCAGAAGGGAGGCGCGGGGAAAACCACTCTGTCGCTGCACCTGGCCGCCGCCGCCCAGGATGCCGGCCGCGTCTCGCTCATCATCGACACCGATCCCCAGGCGACCGCCAGCCAATGGGCGGCGTGGCGCCAGGACGCGCCGCCCGAAGTGATTGACAGCCCGCCGCCCAGGCTCGCGGCCAAGGTCACGCAAGCCCAGGGGCAGGGGGCCGAGGTGGTCGTGATCGACACGCCGCCGCATGCCGACAGCGCCGCACGCGCCGCCGTCGAGATCGCCGACCTGGTGCTGATCCCGTGCCGGCCGAGCGCCTTCGACCTGTCCGCGATCCAGACCACCGCCAAGCTCGTCCAGCTGCTGCGCAAGCCCGCGTTCGTGGTCTTCACCGCCGGCCCGCCCAATGCGCCGCGCATCTACCAGGAGGCCGGCGAGCTGGTGGAGAGCTTCGGTACGCCACCGTGTCCCGTGCTGCTGCCCGATCGCGCCGCCTATCGCCACGCCAGCGCCGAAGGCCGCACCGTCATGGAGCTGGAGCCCGCCGGCAAGGCGGCCGAGGAGGTGCGTGAACTCTACAAGTGGACGTGTCGACAACTCTACATGCCGACGCCCCGTTTCAAGAAGAAGGTCGCCGCATGAGCCGCAAGCCCAGTTTCGCCAATCTGCGCGGGGCTGCCGCACCGGCAGCACCCGCCGCGGCGGTCTCGCCCCTGGCCGCCCCGCCGGAAGCCGAGCAGGGCAGGGCGGCAACGCCACGCCCGGCAAGCCGCGAGGGCCGCAAGCAGATCGCCGGCTTCTTCAGCCCCGAAATGTCGCTGGCGATGCACATGCTCGCCCGCCGCCAGGGCCGCAGCCTCCAGGCGCTGATGGCCGAGGCGTTTAACGACGTGCTGCGCAAGCATGGCGAGAGCCCGCTGGGGGACTGACGTGATGCAGGATCGAGAAGCCCTGGTCGCGCTTGACGCTTCGATCGCGCGTGGCATGGCCGACTGGGAGGAAGGCCGGACAAGGCCCGCCGCGGCGGTGTTCGACCGACTGGAGGTGAAATACGGCGCTGCGACAGGCAGCGCCGGTGACTGTCCACCTCACGGCCAAGGCGCGCGCGACATTGAGGATGCTCGCGACCATCCTACGCGCGCAGGAGTATGGCGCAATTCTTCTCCCCTAGAGGCAGCAGTCGCAGCGCTGCAGGGAACTGCGCCTACAGGTGCTGTCCTTCATCCATGCGCTGGTGCGGGATGCGGATGACGGCGATGCCGTAGCGTGTCGGTCGGAAGTAGAGGACATCCTGTCCGACACTGCGCCGCCAGATAGCCCCGGACAAATGTGGGCGCAGCCTTGCGCCTGCGGCGGCGCTTCGGCCAGATCGGCGCAGGCGGCTTCGATGCGGTCGGTGTAGCGCATCGCCTGGCCGGGCCCCAATGCACCACGCTATCGTCGAACACCCCATCAAGGTCGTGCTGCGCCCTGGGGGTGAGACGATATTCAGCCATGCTGTCGGCTTTACGCCGCTTGAACGCGGCGAAATCAAACGGCTCCGGCTCGCCGCTTTGCTCCCCTTCGATCAGCGCCTGGTGGATGCGCTCGATCTCGGGGCCGCGCTCCTGCTCGCGCCGGATGAGGTCTTGGATCGCCTCGCTGTCCTTGGTGTAGCTGCCGGCATCAACCTGGGCGGCGATCCACGCATTCTGCTGATCGGTCAGGGTGATGGTCTTTCGCACGGTCGCCATGCCTGCCTCCATAGGGATCATACTATCAGTGCAGTTTAGCATAGGTCGGCCACAGGCGAAGGTTTGCCCAAGACGGAGATCCCATCCCTCCACTAGCCCAAGCCAGCGGACTTCATTCCAGCGACATGTATAAATGTCGACACGTATGCATGTCGGAAGCGGTGGCGATATGTGACGGAAAAGACGCAAGTTTCGTTCGTCTGAGCCGTGCGCAGCTTGCGCATGGACAAGCTTTGAAGCTTGCGAATAGGCTCCTGTTTCGGGCGCACGAACAAGCGCCGCGCAACAGGGGGTATTGAATGGCCGTTGAGTCTCGTTGTGCGTCCGGGCGTCTCGCCCTGTCTGTTCTGGCCCTGTGCACCACCTGCCTGATGAGCATGCCCGCCGCGGCACAGACCGCGCCGCCGCCGCCGCCCACCGGCGGCTATTACATGGCCGATGGCGCGCGTACGACCGACTATGAAGCGGCCCTCGAAAGCTGGCGCCAAGATGCGCAGTTCGCGGTTGATTACAGCAAGACCTACCTCGGCCTGGAATATGCCTATGTGATGGGCATGACGGGTGCTGGGCAGACGATCGGCATCAACGATGCGGGCGTGCTGTTCGACCATCCACTGTTCGGTGGCGAAGGCAAGATCGCCGGCCTCAAGACCGGGGTGCCGGCCGAATATGGCAACGACGGCCGCGTTAATCCGCGCCGCCCGTGGGAGATCCACGGCACTCATGTCGCCGGTACGGCTGCCGGCGGGCGCGTCGCGGGCGAGCTGAGCTTCGGCAACGCCTATGGCGCCAACATCCTGGCGGCGACCACCAACTTCGCCGCTGGCGACTTCCTGTGGTGGAAGGACCAGATCCTTGACGGCGACAATGTCGCCACCGCGCAGCAGAACATCGTCGATTTGGCGAACACCGGTCAGGTCCGCATCATCAACAACAGCTGGGGCTCGGGCACCTCGCTGCCCTTCGATGCGTCGCTGGCCGACGTGCGCGCCGAATTCGCCGAGGACCTGGGCGACTATTACAAGCCCATCCTCGACAACGACGTGCTGGTCGTCTTCTCAGCCGGGAACGGCTATGGCGTCCATGCCAGCATTGATGCGGTGACGCCGCTCAACGACCCGCGGCTGCGTGGCAACTGGCTGTCGGTCGCCAATTATCTGGCGGACGGCACGGCGGCTGCCAGCTCCAGCCTGTGCGGCCAGACCGCGACCTGGTGCGTGGCCGGGCCGGGCAGCGACATCATCTCGAGCGCGAACAACTTCACCGTCGACACCGACGCGATCCGCGCGACCTATACGCCGGCCGCCTATCCCGGCATCTATGCCGCGCGGACCGTCGGCGAGCTGCAGAACGCCGCCACCGGCGCGTGGATCGACGCGCTCAACGGCTATCTCGATCGCCAATATGAGGCGCAAATCGAGGGCCGCGAATTCGACGAGGCGGCCGAGGCGAGCTTGCTTGCGCAGCAGGCGGTGGGGATCTCACTCGCCTATGGCGCACGCTTCGTCGGCGGCGACCCCGACGGCTATACCTCGACGCTCGCCAACATCTTGGTTTCAAACGCCGGCCTGTTTGGCACCGAAGTCGCGGCTGCAGTGCTGACCCAGGCGGATGCGCTGATCACCGCCGAGCTCGAACGCTTCATCACCTTCGAAGGCCCGGGCTATGCGGCGCTGACCGGCACGTCGATGGCGGCGCCCAACATCTCGGGCTTTGCGGCGCTGCTGATGCAGGCGTTTCCGGAATATAACACCGCGCTGATCTCCGACATTCTGGTGTCGAGCTCGGCCGACCTCGACGCGCCCGGCGTCGACCTGACCTCGGGCTGGGGGGCGCCGCAGATGGGTACGGCGCTGCGCGGGCCGACCGCGCTGCGCGCGACGCGCGAAGTCGGTGTCGCTGCTGGCACCGTTGACGTCTGGTCCAACGACATCGACGATGCGCGCGATCGCTATTCGGATGCGGTGCTGGAGGGATTCTCCGGCGACATCGGCGGCCTTACCAAGCGCGGTGGCGGCGAGCTGATCCTGGCGGGCACCAACCGCTACAGCGGCCCGACCCGGGCCGAACAGGGCCTGCTGACCATCGACGGGAGCCTCACGCGATCGGCGCTGACAGTTACGGATGGCGGGGCCTTGGGCGGCAACGGCACGCTTGCGTCGCTGGTCGCCGAAGCCGGCGGTATCGTGGCGCCGGGCAGCGCGGGCGCGATCGGCACGCTGTCGGTGGCGGGTACCGCGACGCTGAGCACAGGCAGCACGCTGCTGATCGACATCGACGCCAGCGGCAGCTCGGATCGCTTGGCAGTCGAGCAGGCGGAGTTGGGCGGCACGCTGACGCTGCGTGCCCTCGGCCAGCTGCCGCGCTATGGCAGCAGCTATACCGTGCTAACCGCGTCGGACGGTATCACCGGCAGCTTCGACGCCGCCACTGCGTTCAGCGCGATCCTGTATCCCGAACTGCGCTACGGCGCGGACCGGGTGCAGGCGACGATCGCCGCGCGACCCTATGCAGGCGTGGTCGCGGGGACGCCCGTGCAGACCGCCTATGCGCGGCTGCTCGATGGCAACCGTTCGGCCTATGCGGCACTGGCCGACACCTATGGCGTGCTCGACCTGGCGAGCGTCGGCGCGATCCGCGTCGGCCTGGAGGAGCTGGCGCCGACCACCGAGACGACGCGCCGCTCGATCGGCACGGTCGCAATGGACAATATGGCGCGCTTCTATCGCGAGCGGACCGCCGCCATGCGCCCGGGCAACTTTGCCGGCGGCCAGGTCGCGATGATCGGCAAGCCGCTCGAGTTCGCGGCCAATGCGATCGTCATGCCCGGCCAGGCCGACACCGTCAGCGACACGCCTACCGCCTATGTTCGAGATGGCATGCTGCCGAGCGACGTCTCGGCCTATCTGGCGGGCGGCTATCTGGAAGGATCGAGCCGGGCGATGCCCAACTCGATCGTGGGCGGCACGCGCGACCCGTTCGACGGCTTCTACATCGCCGGTGGCGTCGAGGCGCAGGTGAGCGACACGGGCGTGCTGGGCTTCGGCCTGTCCTATTCGGACATCGACGGAGAGCGCCGCGCCGGTCGCCTGACCGAGGGCGCGCTGATCCAGGGCACGCTCTATGGCCGGCTCGGCGGCGACCTGGGCCCGGCGCTCGATACGCAGTTCAGCGCCGGCGTCTTCCAGTCGGAGACGCAGCGTTCGGGCAGCGTCGCCGGCACCGCCTATAGCTTGCGCGGCAAGGACAATGCGCTGGCGCTGTCGACCGAGCTGGGCGCAAGCTATGCGTTCGGCAGCGAAGCGCTGCGCATCGCACCGCGGGTGGCGATCCGCGCGAGCCGGATCGACTTCACGGATATCGCCGAGACCGGCACCGGGCCTGCGCTGTTCCTCGACGAGGACAAGTTCCTAAGTCTTCAGGGGCGGGCAGGGCTGCATCTCGACGCCGACCAGGCCGGATTGCGGCCGGTGGTCTCGGCCTATTTCGTCCATGATTTCGAAGACCGGCCTGGCGTGTTCCAGGCAGGGCTGGCCGGCGGCACCGGTATCCGCGCGCCGTTCCAGCTGGCGGGCCAGGACCAGGACTGGGGCGAGATCTCCGCGGGCTTCGCCTATGCGGCCGATCGTTTCGAATTCTCGGTCGCGACCGACGCCACGGTCGGCCGCGAGGATGTGCGCAACCGCTCGTATCGGGCGGGCGTGAAGATGCGGTTCTAAGGGGATCGGGGCGGCGGTATACCGCCCCGGACCTTTGAGGGAAGGAGGGGCTCTTGTCGTTGCTGCTCGCGCTTGCGCTGCTCGCCACTGCACAAGGACCGGTACCCGCCACCTTCTACAACCGGCCGGGCGCGACCTCGGCAATATTGGCGGCCGAGCTGCGCCGCTGCCGGACGATCACTACCGGTCCGCAGGGCGAGGCGGGGAGGGCGCTCACCCCGCCTATCGCTGCGCCCGAAGATGTGGATGCCGCGCCCGCGCGATCCCCGGCGATCGAGGATTGCATGGTTATGCGCGGATGGCGGGTCTACGCGCTTGACCGAGGGGAGCGCGCGACCCTCGAGGCGCTGAGCCCGGATGCGCGGGCCAATGCGCTGGCGAAGTTGCGGGCCGCCGAAGACCCCGAGCGTGGCACACTGCTCCATGATCGCCCCCCGCATACGGCTGCGGCGCAGGTAAGATGTAGGCTTGTCGACACGTCGGCATGTCGGCATGTCTGCTTGTTGTGATCAATCTTCCGCGAGAAGCGCGCGGACCGTTGCCATCGGCAGGAAGAGCCGCAGGTCGTTGGAGGGCAGGGGCTGGAAGCCATAGCCGGTGTAGAGCGCCCGGCGTCTCGCGACCTGTCCCGGATTGCCGCAGTCGAGCACGTCGAGCATCACGACGGCGATGCCTAGCGCGTCGGCGGCATGGGCCAAGCGCGCTAGGCAATCGACCAGCAGGTCGCCGCCATAGCCCCCTCCCTGGAAGCGGCGATCGACCCCGATCATCGCGATATAGGCAGCCGGGATGCTGCCATGCGCCGGCCGGGTGCGGGCGAAGCGATCGGGCAGCTCGGCATAGTCGATGGCGTGTGCGTTGACGGCATAGAAGCCGATCACCGCGCCGCTTGGATCGACCATCACGAAGGTGCGCAGGTTTCCGGCGCGGGTGAGCTTGTTCGCGGTCTGGCGGAAGAAATTGTCGACCTGTGCCGTCCCGCAGGAGAAGGCCGCACGGTCATGCCGGGCGGGATCGAGCGGCTCGATACGGTTACCTGCAGCATCCTCGGGCGCGCTCACTTGCTGGTGAGCGTCTCGCGATGCCGGGTAAAGGCCGCGCGAAGTCGGTCGGTCGGGGCAGGGGGCGTCTCCAGGGCGGCGAAGAAGCCGGCATGGTCGACCGGTTGCAGACTGGTGCGTTCGTGCGCCGCAATCGTCTCCAGCGCCGATCGATAGGCGGCGGTCATGGTGAATACGGAATCGTCCACGCCGGAAAGGGCGGCAGCGCGCTGGATCGCCTGCTTGATGCCCGGCTTGATACGGAAGTGCATCCGCTCGCTGCTGCGCTCGTCGATGGCGCCAACCTGATCATCGAAATCCAGCATGGTGCTCTCCATTCGCTACGGAGGTGTATGTACGCCACACCGGCGTACACTTCAACCAAGGACGTGACATCCCGCTTCCCTCCCGGCGACAACACGCCTTGGCGGTTCATCGGCGTCGCCAGGCACAACAACCGCGGAAATGCCGCCCGAGCGTGCAATGCGGCGGAGCACATGGTCCGCTTCCTCCATCCGGCTGCTGGGCCAGTCCCGTGTCACATGGATGCGATGGTCGCCGACCTCGAGGGTCAGGTGGGTGATGGACGGCATCAGGTCGAGCAGCCGTTCCATGTCCAGGCGCACCTCGACGGGGACGTGCTCCAGTCCGTGCCCGGACATCATCAATTGCCAGCTGCGTTCGCTCATGGGATCGGTTGCGCCTCCATCGCGCGCGTCTGGCGTGGCGCCATTGTCAGGAACCCGATCGCTCCGATCAGGAAGCCGCAGAACAGGGTCTGGAGCTGGAGCGACAGAAATCCGAAGGGGAGGGCGATCCCGTACAAGGCATAGCTGTTGATCCGGACATCGCTCACGATGATGCCGGCGCCGAGGACCAGTCCCATCGGGCGGCGGACGATCAGCAGCACTGCGGCCAAGGGATCAAGGGCCGTCAACGTGGCCCAATAGACGTTCATCCAGGTCGGCGCGCTCTCGAACACGACCCACCCGGCATGGACGAGGTGGCGGACGTGCGTGATCGTGCCGATTGCGAAGCCAGCGACCAGCACGCCGACAACGGTCCGTTCGATCCACGGACGGGTCACGCGGTCCCCTCCCGCGCTGCCTCTTCCGCGTCGAACGCGCGCTTGCCGCGGCGCTTCCAGAGCGCGAGCGTGTCGCCGGCATCGTCGTTGCGAGCGCGCCCGGCCAGCTCCAGCAGCGCGCCGTAGATGGTCGCGCGATCGTCGTCGGTCAGATCGACCAAGCCGGCTTTCTGGACGAGGCCCCCCAGCTCGATCAGGTGGCGGGTGCGTTCGCGTCGTTGCACGATCCAGCCCCGCGTATCAGTCCGACGCCGCGCCGATTCCAGACGCTGGATCAGTACCCGGTTACGCGCCTGTGCTGTTGCCGTTGCCACCAGCAGGCTGTCCACCTTTGCGCCGGCGCCGCTGAAAGAAGGCCGCGCCTTTCGCGCGCCACGCCTCCTTTGCTTGTACCTCCTGCGCAGAGACCGCATCGAGCAGCGCGCCGGCGAGCATTTCCATGTCGAGCGCATCCGCGCCGGTTGCGGTGACGAGTACTCCAAGCTGTTCGACACGGCGTGCCTTCAACGCACGTGCCTTGTCTTCCAGCGCCTTCAGCTCGGCATGGTAGTCCCGGACCTTGCGCATATCCGTTGCTCCTTCAGAAAATTGCGAAAACGAGATGAAGTACGGCGGCGAGTTCACCGGTGGTTACCGGCCGATCGATGTGGCCGATCATCGTGCCGGCATCATCGGTAATCGATCCGTTGGCGTACGTAGCGAGGTGAGGGCCTGTCGCCCCGGCGTAAACCCTGCCACGCTCGATATGGGCAAGTTGCATGCTGCCCATGCCTTTGAATACACGATTACCTGCAATGTAGAGGATCTGGATCTGACCCGACCCTTTGCACACCTTGTCATTGTCTATCGAGGCGAGCTGCGGGCCTTCACAACCCTTGAGCAGGCGCATGCCATCAATCGTGGCGAGCGGTGTGCCTCGTGCTTCTCTGCTGATGCGGATCATTCCCATATCCTTAATCTGTGGGGCACCATGCCAGTCGAGCATAGAGGCAGCAAGTCAGTCAGGAGATGCAAAGCAGATCGTGAGTGCGCGCTTATACGTCGTTGCCGACGTGCGCTAAGAAGTGCATCATGCCGCGCACGATGGCGATCTATCATTTCAGCGCCAAGGTCATCAGCCGCGCGAACGGCTCCAGCGCCGTTGCGTCCGCTGCGTATCGCTCGGCATCCGAGCTGTACGACGCGCGGCTTGGACGTGCCCATGATTTCTCCAACAAGGCCGGCGTCATCCACTCCGAAGTGCTGTTGCCGAAGGACGCGCCGGAGCGCCTGTCGGATCGCACGACGTTGTGGAACGAGGTGGAGGCAGGGGAGAAGCGCAAGGACGCACAGCTTGCCCGAGAAGTGGAGTTCTCGATCCCGCGCGAGATGAACGAGAAACAGGGCGTGAGCCTCGCCCGCGATTTCGTGGAAAAGGAGTTCGTGAAGCGCGGGATGGTCGCCGACCTCAACGTGCATTGGGACAAGGCAAAGGACGGCAGCCCGAAGCCGCACGCGCATGTTATGCTGGCGATGCGCGAAGTGGGGCAGGAGGGGTTCGGCAAGAAGGTCCGGGACTGGAACGCGACCGAGCTGTTGAAGGGCTGGCGCGAAGCATGGGCGGCGCATGTCAACGAACGCATGGCGGAGCTGGGGCTGGAGGGGCGGATCGACCATCGTTCCTATGAAGACCAGGGCATTGCGCTAGAGCCGCAGCACAAGATCGGCCCGGCAGGAATGCGCCGGCTCGACCGCGGCGAGGACGCCGAGCGTGCCGAGGATCACCGGCGCATCGCGCGGGAGAATGGCGAGAAGATCGCGGCCGACCCGCGCATCGCGCTCGACGGCATCACCCGGCAACAGGCGACCTTCACCACCCGCGACCTTGCCGCGTTCGTCTTCCGCCATTCGGACGGCAAGGATCAGTTCGACCGGGTGATGGCGGCAGTGCGCTCCAGTCCCGAGCTGGTGGCATTGGGCAAGGACGGACGCGACCAGGAGCGGTTCACGTCCCGCGAGATGATCGCGACCGAGGCGCGTCTGGAGAAGGCCGGCGACGAGCTGGCGCGACGCGATGGGCATGGCGTATCCGAGCGGCACCGTGTCGGTGCGCTGGGGGCTGCTGAGGAGCGCGGGCTGGTGCTGTCGGGCGAGCAGCGCGACGCCTTCGACCATATCACTCAAGATCGGGGCCTTGCGTCGGTCATCGGCTATGCCGGCACCGGCAAGTCGGCAATGCTGGGCGTCGCGCGCGAGGCATGGGAGCGCCAAGGCTATCAGGTGCGCGGCGCTGCCCTGTCCGGCATCGCGGCCGAGAATCTGGAGGGCGGGTCCGGCATCCGGTCCCGCACCATCGCCAGCCTTGAACATGGCTGGGCGCAGGGCCGTGACCAGCTCACCCGCAATGACGTGCTGGTGCTGGACGAGGCGGGCATGATCGGCACCCGCCAGATGGAGCGAGTGCTGTCCCATGCCCGTGACGCTGGCGCCAAGGTGGTGCTGGTGGGCGACCCCGAGCAGTTGCAGGCGATCGAAGCCGGCGCGGCGTTCCGATCGATCGCCGAGCGCCACGGCGCGGCCGAGATCACCGAGGTTCGCCGGCAGCGTGACGACTGGCAGAAGGACGCGACGCGCGCGCTGGCGACCGGCCGCACGGCCGAGGCGATCCATGCCTATGCCGACCGCGACATGATCCAGGCGGCCGACACACGCGAGGGCGCGCGGGCCGAGCTGGTGGAGGGCTGGGATCGCCAGCGCCAGGCCGATCCCGACAAGACCCGCATCATTCTCACTCACACCAATGCCGAGGTGCGCGAGCTGAACCAGGAGGCACGCGAGCGGGTGCGCGCGTCGGGCGGGCTGGCCGAGGACGTGAGCGTCACTGTCGATCGGGGTGCGCGCGAGTTCGCGGCCGGCGACCGCATCATGTTCCTGCGCAACGAGCGCTCGCTTGGCGTGAAGAACGGCACGCTGGGCACGTTGGAGCGGGTCGAGGGCGGGCATATGGCGGTGCGGCTCGACGGGGGCGGGCGCGCCGCGTTCGACCTCAAGGACTATGGCGCGGTCGATCACGGCTATGCCGCCACCTTCCACAAGTCGCAGGGCGTGACCGTCGATCGCGCGCACCTCCTCGCGACGCCGGGGATGGATCGGCACAGCGCCTATGTCGGCATGTCGCGGCACCGCGACGGGGTGCAGCTCCACTATGGGCGCGATGACTTCGCCGATCAGCGCCAGCTTGCCCGCGTGCTGTCGCGAGACCGCGCCAAGGACATGGCCGGCGACTATGCCGTGCCGTCCGACGAGGACCGGACGCGCAGCTTCGCCGAGCGGCGGGAGATACGCTGGCCCGAGCGGGCGCGGGAAATCGTTCACCAGGTCCGCGACAGGGCCAGGGACATGTTCGCGGGCTTCCGGCCCAAGCCTGCCGCCACGCCGGAGGAGGCACCTATCCCGGATCGTGTCGGCGCGGCGATCGGCGGCAAGCCGGACCAGGCCAGGGCGATCGAACGCTATGCGCGCGCGTCTGCCGATATAGGCCGGATGCGTGCACAGGAGCTGCCGGTGCTGCCGCATCAGGAGAGCGCGTTGCGCCGCGCCGGCGAGGCGCTGGACCAGGTGCGGCCTGATGCCGCGCGTGACCTCGCTTCCGTCTTCCGCCGCGATCCCGGGCTGATCGGGCAGGCAGCCGGGGGGAACACAGCCGGCGCGGTGCGCGCGATGGCCGAGGAGCGCCGGGTGCGGCTCGACCCCGACGCGCGCGCCGACCGGTTCGTGGAGAGCTGGCAAAGCCTGGCGCGCGAGCGGGCAGGCGGGCACCAGGCACGGGCCGACAACGCCACCACGCGCATGGGCGCGATGGCCGAGGGCCTGCGCCGCGACCCCGAACTGACGAAGGCGCTGGAGCGCCGCGCGCCCGAGCTGGAGCTGAAACTGGAGCGCGGCCGAAGCATCGAAAAATCGCTGGAGCAGTCGATCGGGATCGGTCTCGAGCGCGACAGGGGCATGAGCCGATAAGGGGAAAACGTGATGGCGGATGACGAAGGGCCGAGTGAAGCCGCGCAGGCGTTCCAGGAGCTGCGCGCGGAGGTGACGCTGATGCGCCGTGCCGTCGAGCGTCTGACGGCCGAGCGCATGGAGGTGCCCGAGCCGCCCGATTATTCCGAGACGTTGGGCGTGATCGCCAACAACATCACCGCCACGGCGCAGCGCGTCGATATGCTGGTCAAAAGCCCGATGCTGGCGATGACGCCGGAGCAGTTGGCCGGGCGGATCACCGCGGCGGCAAGCACGGCGCGCCAGGAAGACCGGCAGACGATCGCTACGGCGCGCACCGGCCTGGAGGACGTGACCCGCCAGCTTCACGGTTATGTCGTCTCGGCACGGCGCAGCGACGAGCAGAACCGCTGGTTGATGTGGAGCGCGATCGGCGGGATCGTGGTCGGCATGATCCTGTGGGCGGTGTTCGCCGGCATTGTCGCGCGCGCCGTGCCCGCGAGCTGGCAATGGCCGGAGAAGATGGCGGCACGCTCGCTCGACCTGCCGATGTGGGAAGGCGGCCAGCGCCTCATGCGGGCAAGCGCGCCCGATGCTTTCGCCAGTATCGCGGCAGGCGATCGGATCGTCACTGCCAATCGTAAGGCACTGGAGGCTTGCCGGAAGCGTGCGGATCGGAAGGCCGTGACGGTTCGATGCACCGTCAACGTGGGAGCAAACCAGGCACGATAGTGCAGACTGACGTGCTCCCCGTCTTGTTACCGCTCAGACGTAGAGTCCTTGGGTTCATGCTTGACGGTTGAGGGGATGGCAACGTGGTCCGGGGCATGCCCCGGACCACGTTGGCCGGCGATCTGAGCGGGGGTGCGCCCGCCAAGCTGGGAATGCGGCCTGACGGTGTTGTAGTCGTGGCGCCAGGCAGCCAGCACCGTTCTGGCATGCGCCAGCGAGGTGAACAGCGTCTCGTTGAGGCACTCGTCGCGCAGGCGGCCGTTGAAGCTCTCCACGAAGGCGTTCTGGGTCGGCTTGCCCGGCGCGATGTAGTGCCACTCGACCTGCCGTTCCTGCGACCAACGCAGGATGGCGACCGAGGTGAGCTCGGTGCCATTGTCGCTGACAATCAGGAGCGGCTTGCCGCGCTCACCCAGCAGCGCCGTCAGCTCGCGTGCGACACGGGCGCCGGACAGTGACGTGTCCGCCACCAGGGCTAGGCACTCCCGGCTGAAGTCATCGAACACTGCCAGGATGCGGAAGCGCCGGCCGCAGACGAAGGCGTCTGATACGAAGTCGAGGCTCCAGCGCTGGTTCGGCTCCTGCGGTACCGTCATCGGTGCGCGCGTGCCGAGCGCCCGCTTGCGCCCGCCACGCCGGCGCACCTTCAGCCCCTCCTCGCGGTAGATCCGCAGCAGCTTCTTATGGTTGGGCGCCAGCCCCTCCCGGGCGAGGAGGTAACCCAGGCGCCGATAGCCGAACCGGCGACGTTCCGTCGCCAGCTCCCGCAGGCGCTGGCGCAGGGTGCCGTCGTCGGACCGCACCGGCTCGTACCGGACGACCCGACGCGCCACGCCGACGATGTCGCAGGCGCGGCGCTCGCTTAGGTTCAGCTTGTCGCGGATGAGATGGACCGCCCGCCGCTTCGCGTCGGGCGTCACCAGTTTTTTCCCGCGATCTCCTTGAGCGCCGCATTGTCGAGCATGGCATCCCCCAGCAACCGCTTCAGGCGCGCGTTCTCGTCCTCCAGCGCCTTCAGCCGGCGCGCCTCGGATATCTCCAGGCCGCCATATTTGGCCTTCCACTTGTAGAACGTCGCGTCGCTGATCCCGTGCTTGCGGCACACGTCCGCCGTCCTCGTGCCGGCCTCCTGCTCCTTCACGATCGCGATGATCTGCTCGTCCGAAACCTGCTCCGCTTCATCTGTCCATCTCCTGTCGAGGCGGACTCTACCTCATCGCGGTCACATTCCAGGGGAGCACGTCAAACGGCCTCTACAAAGCCGAGGTGATCCACAGACGCGGGCCGTGGCGGAGCTTCGAGGCCGTCGAATATGCCACGCTCGAATGGGTCGATTGGTTCAACCATCGCCGCCTGCTCGAACCCATCGGCAACATCCCGCCTGCCGAACCGAAGAGCAATATTATGCTGCCGCAGAGAACCTCGATATGGCAGCGTAACTTACAACCCACTGCCTCCGGCAAACCCGGGGCGGTTCAGACCGCATCAGCCGCCTCCCGCTTCCCGAAGCCGAGCGCTTGGTCGAAACCATTCGAGCCAAGGGCGCCCGTCTCGCAGTCCCCGGCATCCTCGATCTGTCCGAACTGCTCGCTGACACCATCGGCGTGTCGCGGATCGTCCTGGAAGCGGTGCAAGACATGCTCCTGCGCGTATGATGGCCTGTACAACGACGGGTTGCTTGGCGCATCGACGCAACCCGTGAGGTCCGCTTTCCACAAGCCCCTATTCGAGTTCGGTAGAACCTCGTATAGGCCGGCCGTGTGCAGTTGCAGCATAACGTGGACGTGGAAGCAGTCCTGTGTCTTCATGGCTCAAGGGCGCTAGGGCCGCGATCACAGGTGTGTTGGCCTTAGGATCAACTACCAAGTGGGGAAATTGGATTGGATGAAGATCGCGGTTTTCGGGCTAGGTTATGTCGGTCTTTCCAACGCCGTCCTCCTTGCGCAGCACAACGAAGTGGCAGCCGTGGACATTTCGGCCGATCGCGTCGAGATGCTCAATTCGCGTAAGTCGGCGATCATCGATGCCGAATTGGAAGAGTTTCTGACCACGCGGCCGCTCAATCTCACCGCCACACTGGACGCAAGGCAAGCTCTCGACGGCGCCGACTACGTGATCGTCGCCACACCGACCAACTACGACGTTGACACCAACAAGTTCGATACTTCGTCCGTCGAAGCGGTGATCCAGACCGCGAAAGAAGGTAATCCGGAAGCCACGATCGTGATCAAGTCGACAATCCCCGTTGGCTTCGTGGAGGACGTTCGGCAGCGCCTGAGAACGGACCAGGTCATCTTCAGCCCGGAATTCCTGCGCGAAGGCCGAGCCCTTTATGACAATCTGCATCCTTCACGCATCATCGTCGGCGAGCGCTCGGAGCGGGCGCGGATCTTCGCGAACCTCCTGTTCGAAGGTGCCGAGAAGAACGACGTCGAAATCCTGTTCACCGATCCGAACGAGGCGGAAGCGATCAAGCTTTTCGCCAACACCTACCTCGCCATGCGCGTGGCCTTCTTCAACGAACTGGACAGCTATGCGATCGCCCACGGCATGGATTCACGCCAGATCATCGTGGGCGTCGGCCTGGATCCGCGCATAGGTCAACATTACAATAATCCCAGCTTTGGGTATGGCGGATATTGCCTGCCGAAGGATACGAAGCAACTACTGGCAAACTACTCCGAGGTGCCCCAGAACCTTATTCGTGCTATTGTGGATGCCAACAGCACCCGTAAGGAATTTCTGGCCGACCAGATCATTGCAACATCTCCTAAGAAGGTCGGTGTGTTTCGTCTCGTGATGAAGTCCGGATCTGACAATTTCAGGCAATCCTCGATACAAGGCATTATGAAGAGAATCAAAGCCAAGGGTATAGAGGTGGTAATATATGAGCCCGCCATGGCTGAGGCGGAATTCTTCGGTTCTCGGGTAAGTCAAGACATCGACGCGTTCAAAGGCGAGTGCGACATAATAATCGCAAATCGCATTACCGATTCTCTCGCGGATGTGAAAGAGAAGGTTTTCACCCGCGATCTGTTCGGGTCGGACTGAGTGATGATTGTCACGAAAAGTCCTGCCATTGAAAGGGGCTTGAATTGAGCGGTAAGAAAGTAGCACTCATCACCGGGGTGACCGGGCAAGATGGTTCCTATCTTGCGGAGCTTCTGCTTGAGAAAGGCTATGAGGTTCATGGTATAAAGCGTCGTGCATCGCTGTTCAACACCCAGCGTATTGACCATATCTACCAGGATCCGCACACGCCCTCACCGGAACTGAAGCTGCACTATGGCGACTTGTCGGACACGTCGAACCTGACACGTATTGTTCAGGAAATTCAGCCCGACGAGGTCTACAATCTGGGCGCGCAAAGCCATGTTGCCGTGAGCTTCGAGGCTCCCGAGTATACTGCGGATGTCGATGCGATCGGCACCTTGCGCTTGCTCGAGGCCATCCGCTTCCTGGGCCTGGAGAAGAAGACCCGCTTCTACCAGGCATCGACATCCGAGCTTTACGGCCTCGTGCAGGAGATTCCCCAGCGCGAGAGCACGCCCTTCTACCCGCGCTCGCCCTACGCGGTGGCCAAGCTCTACGCGTACTGGATCACGGTCAATTACCGTGAAGCGTATGGCATGTACGCTTGCAACGGTGTGCTGTTCAATCACGAGAGCCCGCGCCGCGGCGAGACCTTCGTGACCCGCAAAATCACTCGCGGGCTTGCGAACATCGCCCAAGGCCTCGAGTCTTGCCTCTACATGGGCAACATCGATTCCCTGCGCGATTGGGGGCACGCCAAGGACTACGTCCGCATGCAATGGATGATGTTGCAGCAGGAGCAGCCCGAGGATTTCGTGATCGCCACTGGCGTACAGTACTCCGTTCGCGAATTCATCACATGGTCTGCCCGGCATCTTGGCATCACGCTTCGTTTCGAGGGTGACGGCGTCGACGAGGTGGGCATTGTCGAGACCGTGACCGGCGAAGATGCACCGGCGGTGATGGCAGGCGATGTGATCGTTCGTATCGATCCGCGCTATTTCCGGCCTGCGGAAGTCGACACGCTGCTGGGCGATCCTGCGAAGGCGAAGGAGAAGCTCGGCTGGGTGCCGGAGATCACCGTTCAAACCATGTGCGAGGAAATGGTGGGCGAGGACCTCAAGGTCGCCAAGCGCCACGCCCTGCTGAAGCAGCATGGGTACAACATCCCGGTTTCCCTGGAATCCTGATCGAGGAATACGGAAGATGCGCGTCTTCGTAGCGGGACACCGCGGAATGGTCGGTGGAGCCATCAGCCGCAAGCTGATGGAATGCGGCAACGATGTGGTGACACGCACTCGTTCGGAACTCGATCTGACGGATCAAGGCGCGGTTCGCCGGTTCTTCGCGGACGAGAAGGTCGACGCGGTCGTTCTGGCGGCCGCGAAGGTGGGAGGCATCCATGCCAACAACACCTATCCGGCCGAGTTCATCTACGAAAACCTGATGATCGAGTGCAACATCGTTCATCAGGCCTATACCGCGGGCGTGCAAAAGCTTCTCTTTCTGGGCTCCTCCTGCATCTACCCCCGGGCGGTCGCCCAGCCCATGCGGGAGGATGCGCTGCTGACCGGCACTCTGGAGCCGACGAACGAACCCTATGCCGTCGCAAAGATCGCGGGGATCAAACTATGCGAGAGCTACAACCGGCAGTACGGTACGGACTACCGGAGCGTGATGCCGACTAACCTGTATGGTCCTGGCGACAATTTCCATCCGGAAAATTCCCATGTCATGCCAGCGCTCATCCGGCGGTTCCACGAAGCCGTTCAGGACGGCCTCGGGCAAGTGGCGATCTGGGGCAGCGGCATGCCGCGCCGGGAATTTCTCCATGTCGACGATATGGCCGAGGCATCGTTGTTCGTGCTGGATTTGCCGCTCGACCAGTACCAGCTGAATACCGAGCCCATGCTCAGCCACATAAATGTCGGCTATGGGGACGACGTGACCATTCGCGAACTTGCCCTTCTGGTCGCGGATGTGACGGGCTTCACCGGTGAAATCGTGTTCGATTCATCCAAGCCCGACGGCACCATGCGCAAGCTCATGGACTCCCGGCGCCTCACGGCCATGGGGTGGAAGCCCACTGTCGATCTGACTCGCGGTGTGCAGGAAACCTATGAGTGGTTCCGGGCGAATGTAGCGGCATCGCAAGCCGTTCCCGTCGGGCATTGATCGAGCGGATCGGGAGTGTTTCAGGTCTGCCATGCGGCAAACGGGATCGGCCGGGGGAAAGCAGACCGATGAACGTACTAATCCTTGGCATCAACTATGCTCCGGAGATGGTTGGCATCGGCCCGTACACCGCGGGAATGGCGCAGTTTCTCGCCCGGGCCGGACATGCAGTGACGGTTGTATGCGCCAAGCCCTACTACCCCCAGTGGAAGGTCGATCCGGCGTTCGCAAGCGGTGGCCGCCGCGTCTCGGAGGAGCATGGCGTACGGGTCGTCCGCGTCCCCGTCTACGTTCCCTCGCAGCCGAACGGAACTCGGCGCCTGGCGCATCACATGAGTTTCGCGGCCCGAGCTGAAACGGCGATGATCGCGGAAACCCGGCGTTCGAAGCCGGATGTCGTCATCGGCATCGCGCCTTCGCTCATATCGACGATCGCCGCCCGCGACGCAGCTCGGCGGACTGGCGCGAAGTTGTGGCTGCACATCCAGGATTTCGAGGTCGAGGCCGCATTCGCCACCGGATTGTTGCGCGACAAAGGCATATTCGCGAACGCGGCACGCAAGTTCGAAGTCTGGGCGGTGAATGCCGATCGTGTGAGCACCATTTCACCGCAGATGTGCCTGAAGCTGGTCGAGAAGGGCATTCCCCGCGACCGGGTGACCGAATTTCGCAATTGGGCAAACATCGATGAGGTCGTGCCTCTCGATACTCCCTCTCCCTTCCGAGCGGAGTGGGGCATCGATCGGCCCCATGTCGCGGTATACTCCGGCAATATCGCCAACAAGCAAGGCATTGAAATCGTCGTAGAAGCGGCGCGTCTCCTGGACCACCGCAAGGATCTGGCTTTTGTGGTGTGCGGCAATGGCCCCAACCGCGCCAAGCTGCGGGAGAGTTCCGTCGGGCTGGACAACATACACTTTCACGATCTTCAGCCGCGAGAACGGCTCTCCGATCTGCTGGGCATGGCTTCCCTGCACCTTCTTCCCCAGATTGCCGGGGCCGCCGATCTGGTCCTTCCGTCTAAGCTCACGAATATGCTCGCGTCGGGAAGGCCGGTCGTCGCTACCGCTCTACCGGGCACCGGACTGGCCAAGGAGGTCGAGGGCTGCGGCCTGGTGACTCCGCCAGGCGATCTGCCGGCCTTCGTGCAAGCCATCGAAGCCCTGCTCGATGACCCCGAACTGCGCGAACGGACCGGCAAGGCCGCGCGGGAGCGCGCCCTCGAACGTTGGAGCCGGCCTGCTATTTTGAGCCAGTTCGAAAGTCAGTTGCGCGCCTTGACGGAGCCCCACGCAATATAAGGCCGGCAATCAGACCTCGTAGTACTCCCGGAACCACGTCACGAACTTATCGACACCTTCCTGCACGCTGGTCTGCGGGGCATAGCCGGTCAGCGATCTCAGCAACTGCGCATCGGCCCATGTCGCCGGAACATCGCCAGGCTGCATTGGCATGAGGTTGCGCTTGGCGGTACGGCCGGTCGCTTTCTCGATTGCCTCGATGAAGTCGGTAAGCTGGACAGAGTCCGAATTGCCGATGTTCACCACCCGCCAAGGCGCGACCGGTGACAGGCTATCGCCCGGCGCTACAGCCTCCTCGGGAGCCAGGCGCAGGGGGGGGGTGTCGATCAGGAGGCGGATCGCTTCGACCAGATCCTCGACATAAGTGAAGTCGCGCTTCATGTCGCCATAATTGTAGACGTCTATGGGCTTGTTCTCAAGTATAGCCTTGGTAAACTTGAATAGCGCCATGTCCGGCCGTCCCCACGGGCCGTAAACGGTGAAGAAGCGGAACATGGTAATCGGAAGATCGAATAGGTGCGCGTAGCTGTGGGCTATGTTCTCCGTCGCCTTCTTGGTGGCGGCGTAGAAGGACATCTGATGATCGGCCTTGTCGGTTTCCTGATAAGGCATCTGGGTATTGGCGCCGAAGGCAGATGACGTGGAGGCCAGCAGCATATGCTGCGGCGGGTACGCGCGCCCGGCTTCCAGCAATTCAAATGTGCCGATGATGTTGCTTTCCAAATAGGATCGAGGGTTCTCGATCGAGTAGCGCACGCCTGCCTGGGCCGCGAGGTGCACGACCACGTCGGGCGTCTCGCGCGCAAAGAGATCCATCAGCAGGCCCGGCGTCTCGACATAATCCTCGATGGCTTGGAAGTGCTCGGACTGAAGAAGCCGGCTCTGACGACGCTGCTTGAGTGAGACTTCGTAGTAATCAGTCATCGCATCAAGACCGATCACGCGAAATCCATCCCGGAGCAGGCGCTCGCAGACGAAGCTTCCGATAAACCCGGCCGAGCCGGTGACTAGCGCAGTACGCATTGATCTTTCAATTCCATGTCAAACAGGAGGTGGATGAAATACGGAAACCATGGAGCGTGATTTTTATTAAGCCGGTTTGTACATGATGCATGTCATGCCAATTATGCTGCCCTTCACGATACCGCCGGGTGCCTGTCGCAACTATGACAGGGGTTGCTCAACCGAAGCGGCTTGCCCGCCGACAAAGTTCGGCCGCTTCCGGATCTCGCGTGCGGGATTTCCGGCGTAAATCGTCCAGGTTGCGAGGCTCTTGAAGGCGACCCCGCCGCCGCCCAATACCGCGCCCTCGCCGATCGTCACGCCCGGGCCGACCAGGGCACCCGCCGCCACCCATGCGTGGGGCTCGATGGTGATCGGCTTGACGTAAAGCTGGAACGTCTCGGACGTTTCGTCATGTGTGCCCGTCAGCAGGCGCGACCATTGAGAAACCACCGCATAGTCGCCGATCACGATCGGCCCCTGCGTGTAGGCGTAACTCTGCCAGCCCAGGACCGCCCCCCGGCCCATCTCCAAGTTCGGGGGGTACCATATCCGTGCGCTGCCGTAGACGCGCGATCCCGGCGCCATTTTAGCGCCGAACAGGCGCAGCAGAAAGCGACGCCAGCCATAGAGCTGAGGCGGCGTCCATGCGGCGAACAGCAGCCAGACAAGGTTCCAGACCAGTCGAAGCGCCAAGTGCCGCAAGGCGAAACTCCGCTCCCGCCCGCGCGTGCCGTATTTCGTGCCAGGCAGGATGCCGCTGCTTGGATCATGCTCCGGCATAAACTTTCGTCCCCTTCAAAGACGGCAGGGCTCTAGTCGCTACGGCCCGGCCAGGTCGATGGGCAAGTGCGCGTGTCACGGCTTCACGTAAGTCCGCAGCGCCGGGACTGCCGCGACCAGGCGCGGCGCGATCAATCCGGCGATTGCCGCGGCTCCCCGGGAATTGAGATGGATGTAGTCCGCCGTGTAATCGCGCCGTGACGCGTTGCCCGGGGGCAGCGTCGTACCTGTGGCGGCCGCACGGAGCTCTGCGGCGCTCGGCGGTCGAAGTTCGAAGCCGAGCGCAGCCGCGGGCCCCATCTTTTGATAGAATGCACCGCTCAGCAGGTCGAGCTCGATGAGCGGGGTACCCGTTCGCGCCGCCACCTCGCGCACCTTCGCAGCGGATGGCGCCATTGTATCGGCGAGCTTCCCGTCGCGGAAGCCGCGCGTCGCCAGCGGGGTCAGCAGGATCGGCTCGCCGCCCGCGGCGCGCACCTGGGCTACGAAGCGCATAAGGTTGGCGGCGAATGCTTGCGGCGTCGTTCCAATCGCCGAGTCGTGGCTGAGGTCGTTGGCGCCAAACGCGATCATCACGTACCGCGCGCCGTAGCCCGGAACCGCCAGCTCGCCGAGCGCCAACTGCCAGCTGCCCTCGGCGCGGTAGCTCGCACTGCTGCGTCCGCCGCGACCGATCGGCACGCATGCAACAAGCGATGCCACGTGCGAGGCGCAGAAGGCGCCACCCCACCCGGTTCCCTGAGCGATCGTCGAGTCGCCGGCGAGAATGAGCTTGATCGGCTTCGGGGCCGTCTGCGCGGCGTGCGGCGCTGCATCGCTGCTGGTGGCCAGGATCGCGGCTGCCGCGGCGAGGAGGTGAAATCCTCGCGCCCGCGGCTTGCCGGGCGAGACGTCAGTGCCGCGGCGCATCGCCGCCGCTCTGCCCGGCCACCGCGACGATCCTGCGCCACGCGGGCGGCTGCTCGTCGTGCAGTCGCTCCGCCAGGAACGCGGCGCCGAAGCGCGTCAAGTGCCGCCGATCAGGGGTCATAGGGTTACCCCGATCGTCATAAAAGCGCAATTTCCGGCCGTCCGGGCCGAGCAGATGCAAGAGATTGAGGTAGTCGGCAGGGGGCAAAGTGCGCTGCAACTGCTCGTTCACGGCCTGCTGCTCAGCCGGAAAGGCAGCGAAGGCGTGTGGACGCTCGGCCATCGACACGCGGCCGAACGGGTTTATGTTGTAGCCGAAATTCTTCGATCCGATGTAGACTGGCGGCGCTTTCGTCAGCGGTGCCAGCACCTGTGCGTTGTCGGCGATCAATGCGGCGGCTCTATCGGGTTCGGGATCGCTCAGCGCGACGATGACGAGCGATGCGCTGCGCAGCAGCCCCGCCTTGCCCGCCGGCAAGGGGGATTTGGCAAGATCCGGACTGGAGTAGATATAGGCGAAATTCACCCGGTCGAGGATACCCGCCTCTGCGAGCACATTGCCGAAATCGCGCGCGAAGCTGTTGCCGATCAGGACGATATTCGGGCGACCATCGGCAGGGAAGACGCTCGTGTCATATTTTCGGATACGCTCATTGTAGTCAATGTACACATCTCCGGCACCGCTGATGTTTGGATAGGTCCAGCGCGGAAAACCTTCCGCTACGTGAAACAGCAGGCCGCAGGCGATCAGCGCAGCGGTGGCGAGGCCGACGATCGGCGCGAAGAGACGCAGCGACATCATCCGCGCGCTGCGGAACGGAGTCTCGACGAAGCGCCAGGTCAGCGTCGCGAGCAGGAAGGTCAGCAGAACGAGGCCTGCCAGCTCCGCCGCGCCGGGCGGCGTCAGGCTGGCGACCCGCGCGAAGGCGAAAAGCGGCTGATGCCAGAGATAGGCAGAGTAGCTTGTCAGCCCGATGAACACGATCGGCCGCAGCGAGAGCAGACGGAAGGCGATCGTGCCGGGGCGGCTGAAAAGCAGCACGCCGACTGCGCCGATTACAGGCACCGCTGCGTAGATCGACGGCGATGGGGTATGCTCGTCCAGTATGAACATCGGCATCACCAGCATCAGCAGGCTGACCAGCGAGACCGCGTTGTCCGCCACGCGCTCACGGCGTGGCGCATAGGAAGCGGCGCAGCCCGCCATCAACTCCCATGCACGCGAAGTAGGCAGGTAGAAGCTTGCTGCCGGGTAGGTCCGCCAGCCATGTTCGGAGACGGCAAAGCTTACCGCACCAAGAAGCAGTATCGCCGCCAGCTGCTGACGCGCGTTCAGTCGCCAGATCGCTACCAGAAACAACGGGAATACAAGGTAGAACTGCTCCTCGACGCCCAGGCTCCAGGTATGCAGCAGCGGCTTGAAGCCGCTCTCGAGCTCCCAGTACCCGCTGGTCTTGGCGAGCAGCAAGTTGTTGCAGAAGAGCAGCGTGGCGACGACGCTCTGGCCGAAATTCTGCAGAAAGTCAGGTAGCATCAGCCACAGTGCGAACGGCATGCAGCAGGCGAGCACCAGCATTAGGGCGGGCATGATCCGCCGTGCACGGCGCTCGTAGAAACCGAGCAGGGTATAGTGACTGTCCGCCATGTCGCGGCGCAGGATCGTGGTGATTAGATAGCCCGAGATGACGAAGAAGATATCCACGCCAAGGAAGCCGCCGCTCACCGCGGTCACACCCGCATGCGCCAGGATGACGGAGGTCACTGCGATCGCGCGCATTCCATCGATGTCGGCGCGATATTTCATCGTTGACATGCGACGTTTCTCCGCTCGCTCTTGGGCTTGTCGCCGTGAGGCTGCTTCATCCTGCCCGGCCCTTGCTGCAAACCAGGTGTCGGGCCAGGTGTGGGGCCAGCCTCCGACCTGGACAGGCCAAGCACACCGACGTCAAAACCTCAGCCGTGCCTGCTGGATGACATATCGAGCCCCATCCGGCGTCAGATGGCCGTAGTCGAACTGCATCACGCGGCCGCCTGGCGCGATGGTGCGGCATTGGCGGTCCGGGCACAGGATGTCTATGACCGAGATGTAGCGGGCGTTCGTCCGTGCGACCGCGGCGGCGATCTCCCTCTCCGTCTCGAAGGGTTTGCGGGCTTGGTAAATGGACAAGTCGACCGACGGGTCGAGCACCTGCATCGCGAGGATGCGCGGCAGCGGTTGCGTCCATTCGGGTGCAGGGCCCAGCACGATGACCTTGAAGCCCAGCTGTGTCAGGGCATCGACGCGACGGGTCAGCGGTCCGCCGTCCTGAGGCCGCCAGCGCGCGGCGATCACCACGGTGCCGACCTTCGATCCAGGCACCAGCACGTCGTCGAACACAGTGTCCATGACCTGGCGGCAGCGCCGCGCGGCATAGCCGTCGGCAACGGGCCGGCAACCCGATGCGGTGCCTTGCAGCACGTTGATGCCTTCGATCGCCTTCAGGCCGGGATACAGGTGGGCGGCATGGCTGTCGCCCACCAGCATCACGTTGGGCCGAGCCAGATCGATGCGGAAGCAGGCGTCCCGGTCGAACAAGTTGAAATCGGCGGCGTCGTTGTTGAGGAAGCACTGGCCCGTCGATGTCGGGCCGATAGGCGATAGCGGGATTATGCGGAGCCTTCATCTTGGCAGGTGCCGGGTCCGTCCACGGGCGGGCGCCTTGCTCCTGGCCATCGTCTTCCGAGCCACCGCACCGTCTTGCACCATCTCTCTCAGACCCAACGGCAGACGTCGTTCGGCATGGCGCGCAGCCCCCATTTGCTTAGCCATTGGCGGTTCCTTGCTGCAACTGCGAAAACAATGCAATGCCCTTAGGCGGCATCGGTCTCGGCGATGCCGCGGCATTTTCCGCCTCGGTGATGCCAGGAACCTGATGCTGTTCTGGAGGAGGTCTGGGTGATGAAGCGGTTGGTCGTTATTTTGGGGCTGCTGCCGCCGCCGGTCACCGGCGCCGCCAAGAACACCGCGCTCATGATCGAGGAAGCGAAGGTGGCTGGCGCCGAGGTCATCGCCATTCCGACCAGCGGCGGCGAACATGCGCTTCAGCGCTCCGTCCGCTATCACTTGCGAAGGCTTGGTCACGCCCGCCGGACACTCGGCCGGCTCCGTGCCGCCGCGCATGCGCCTGGGGAGATGCGGACGCTCTACCTCGTTCCCGATGGTGGCCGCGGGCTGGTCTATACCTATTTCTATCTCCGCTTCAGCGCTGCCCGCTTTGCGCAGGTCTTCCTGCATCACCGCACCTTCGGCTATATCGATGCGCCATCGCCCTGGATGACCAGGATCATTGCACTACTGGGCCGGCGCGCCACGCACATATTCCTCTCGGAAGGCCAGCGGGCCGCTTTCGAGCGCGTATACGGGCCGCAAACGGCAATGATCTCGACCAACGCGCTCTACGTCGAGCCGCGCCGGCCCGAGAAGGTGGCTGACGTGCTCACGCTCGGCCACCTCAGCAATCTGTGCGAGCTCAAGGGCTTCCACGATGTCGTCGCCACGTTCGAGGCTGCGGTGAAGGCCGGCCTGCCGGTCCGGCTGAAGCTTGCCGGCCCGGTCGTCGAGCTGACGGTACAGGCGGAGATCAATCGGCTGATCGAGCAATATCCCGATCTGGTCGAGGTGTTCGGGCCGCTGGGCGGCGTGGCGAAGGACGCGTTCTACGATCTGCTCGACGTGTTCCTGTTTCCGACCCGTTGGCCGCAGGAAGCCCAGCCCAACGTGGTATACGAGGCCTATGCCGGCGGAGCTTGTAACATCGCGTTCGGCCGAGGCTCGATCCCGGAAATGATCCCGGCGGATCTCGGCCTGATCGTCCCGGTCGGCGGCGATTTTGCGCAGGCCGCGCTGCCCTATCTCGAAGCCTTCTGGCGCGAACGGCACGATCCCGCGCCCCGGAACGCGAAGCTTCATGCCTGGATCGCGGAACAAGTGACTCTCTCGGCATCGCAGCGGCGCACGGTGATGGCAGCGATCGCGGGAGATGGCGGCATGACCGGCTCTGCTCCGCTCCACGCCTGACGCGTTATGCCGTTCCTGCGCACGCCGTTGTGGATGCTCGCTCTGGCTGCGAGCGCGGGCGGCGCATCGATGTTCGGTGGCGCGCTAGCCGCCCCTCCAGAAAAGCACGCGCTGGTCCTTCGCGTGGCCGCCGACGGCGACGACGCCAACGATGCGCTGACCCGCCCCGTTCGCACTGTTGCGCGCGCGCTCGCCATGGCGCGCACGTTGCGCGCGCGCGGGAAGGATGACCGGGTCATCGAGATCGCGCTCACCGGGGGAACCTATTGGCTCGACCGGCCGATTCGGATCGGCGCGGCGGATTCCGGCACCCCCGGTGCGCCGCTGACTCTCCGGGCGGAAGGCCAGGCGCCGGTGCTGATCGCCGGCGGCCCGGTGCTATCGCAGTGGCGTCCCGCCGGCGACGGCACGGTGGAGGCGGCACTGCCGGCCGGAGCGACCTGCCCGGCGCAGCTCTTCGTCAACGGTTCGCGCCGCGACCGGTCCCGTTTGCCGCAGACCGGCTTCTTCCTGATTGGCGCGGTTGCGCCTTCGTCCACGTATCTGGCGGATCGTTTCCAGGCACGATCGGGCGACCTGCCCCCCAATTTCGTGCCTGCCCCCGATACGCAGGCCGTCGTGCTCGACACCTGGAACGTCAGCCGGGTGCGCGTGATGGGCTATGACCCGGCGACACGTACACTCCGGCTGCAGCGCGGCATCCCCGGACACAATTCGCATCGGCTGGCCGCGGGCATCCCCTATTTCCTCGACAATGTTTCCGCTGGCCCGCTTCCGCTCGGGGCATGGCTGTGCAATCCGCGGGAGGGCCGTGTCCGCTATCGTCCGACCGCAGCGGAGGCGGGAAAGCCGCTCACCGCCGCGGCGCCTGTCCTCTCCAGCCTCTTGCGGATCGAGGGCGCGGCCGGCGTACCTGTCCATGACATCGTCGTGCGGGGACTCCGCTTCGCCTTCGCCGGGTGGGATATGCCCGCGACAGGCTGGGTCGGCCATGTCGACGAAGTGGGAGCCGGCGCGGCCATCGCGCTCGGCCGCTGCCGCGCGATTCGCCTCGAGCGGCTGGAGGTCGCGCACACGGGCGGGGCAGGAGTCGGAATCGCCGGAGGATGCAGCGATGTCGAACTCAGCGACGGCAGCCTGACCGATCTGGGCGGCGGCGGCGTGATGATCGGCAGCGGCATCCGGAGGGTGCCGGTGGGATCGGACTGGGCGGAGACCTTCGCGCGCGAGGGGGGCGTGACACACGATGTGCGCATCCTACGCAACCGCTTCGCCAGCTTGGGCCGAGTGCTGATCGGCAGCGCGGGGATATGGAGCGGACAGGCGCATCACGTCGCGATCGTCGGCAACGAGGTCTCCGACCTGTTCTACAGCGGTATATCCATTGGCTGGCACTACGGCGGCGGCCCCGGCGTGACTGAAGGAAACCTGGTCGAAAACAACAGCGTCAAAAACTACGGCCAAGGCGTCCTGTCGGACATGGGGGGCATTTACACCCTTGGCCCGCAACCCGGCACGGTCGTTCGCCGCAATCGCGTCTCGGCCGGCCGGGCTCGGGACTATGGCGGCTGGGGCCTCTATGCAGACGAGCTGAGCAGCGGCATCACGTTCTCCGACAATACCGTGAGTGACACATCGAGCGCAGGTATTCACGTCCACCGACCCGGCGCCACGCTGACCTTCGCGCGCAACATCGTGCGCAACGCCGGCGAGGCAGGCATCCGCTGTACCCCGCGCAGGGCGGAAGCGGACGTTCGCTTTGTCGACAACCGGCTGCAGCTCGCACCCGGCACGGCTGAGCGGCTATACTGCGAGCTTCCTCAATATCGCTTTGTACGCCGTGACGCGAAGGACTAGGCCGCTGCCATGAGCGTGAGCACCGACCCGACCGACCTGTCTGCCGCCGTGCTTGAACATGAGGAGGATCGGGCGGCATCGGCGCCGGCTCGGGCCGCCCGACGCGGGTTCATGGGGATCAGTGACATCCGCATGAACGCGATCGCGCTCTACGGCAATTTTCTTATCCTCGCCGTGATCGGCATCGTCATCAATCCGCAACTGGTGCGGCTGCTCGGGCAGGAGCAGTTCGGCATCTGGAAAGCGGCGCTGCGGCTGCTCGATCTCACCGCCGTGGCGGACGGGCGGGCGACGCAGGCGCTCAAATGGGTCGTCGCGCGAGGCGAGTCGGAGGAGGACGCTGCGGCAAAGCAGCGCGCAGTCGGTGCCGCGCTGGGCATCTGGATCGTCTGGCTGCCCTTTCTTCTGCTCGGCCTTGCGCTCCTGCTGACGTTCCTGCCCGCGTTGATCAGCGGCATCTCGCTCGAAAACACGGGGCTTGCGCGAACCGCCGTTGCGATTCTGGGCGCAAACATGGTGCTGACGGCCGTTCTGGGTGTACCTGATGCAGTGCTGGCCGGCACCAATCAGGGATGGCGCTCCTATATTCTGACCACCGCATGGCTGGTCGTGGCGAACGTCGGCATGGTCGCGCTCGCTTGGTTGGGCTGGGGGTTGGTGGGCGTGGTCAGTTCCACGCTTGTCTGTTCGCTGCTCAACGGCGCCACGACCTATCTCGTGGTCCGGCGGCGTGTGCACTGGTGGGGTGTCCGTTTGCCCGACCGGAAGGAACTGCGCACCATGCTGGGCTTCAGCAATCTCACGATGCTGTGGCAATTGGTGCAGATGTTCATGCTCACGTCCGACGTGTTGCTGATCGGCTATGTCAGCGGCGCCGCGACGGTCGCACGTTATACCTTCTTTGCCTATGTCAGCCAGTTCGCGCTGTCGATCTGCCTGATGACGGGTAGCGCCGTCGCGCCGCGGCTGGGGGCGTTGGTGGGCGGCGGAGACCTTTCGGGTGCGGCGCGGATGCTGCGGCAGACCCGCCAGCTCCTGCTGCTGATTGTCACACTGCTGGGTGGCGGGATGATCCTGTGCAACCGCGGCTTCCTTGGCCTGTGGGTCGGGCCGAGCTACTTCTTCGGAGTAGAAGCCAACGTGCTGATGGTGGCGGTGCTGCTACAGTTGGCGCTGATCCGGTTCGACGCGCAAGTGCAGGACATCGGGCTACAAATTGGCAGCAAGGTGCTGTGGGGCTGCGCCTGCGCCGTGCTATCCTTCGGGCTTGCTGCAGCCGCCTATTGGTGGACCACGTCGATCACCATGATGTTCGCGGGCCTGCTAATCGGCCGCCTGCCGCTGAACATCGTCTATCGCCGGCTAGTGCGCCGGATCGTGCCGGACGAGAAGGGCGGCATTATTAGCCAAGCGGCCGGTACAGGGCTCCTCGCTGGGTCTACCGCCGTGTCGCTGATGTTCGATCTCTCTAACTTGGCGGCGTTTCTAATTGCTGGGACAATTTGGACTATCCTGTGCGTTGTAGTGATGGCGCCATTGGCGCTCCCGTCAGATGTAATCCGGCGATTGCGGAAACGGCTGTCAGTAGGAGGCAGGAAACCATGAAGCATTTGCTGGCACTCCGACCGGTTTTCATTTGCATCGATATACTGTTGATGTTGATTGGGTGTATTGGTTTTTACATTGTTCCGGCTGGTTTTGACCCTTGGGTGGGATGGACTTGTTTAATAATATTCTACACGCTTTCCGCAACGCTACTTTCGTTCCCGGCAGGGCTGACTGCACGACTTCCTGTGTTGCTGACTACAGAGCTGGCTTTTACTCTATTCTTCTTCATACTTTTCTTTCTACCTTATCAGCAGGATTTGCTCGGTATTCTTGATTTTGCTGCCTCTACACGCCTGAGTTATACTTATCCGAGGCAAGCAAATGCAGCGCTGATCATCGCAACGCTGTCCTACTCTGCCTTCCATCTGGGCGCGCTACTGAATCGCGCGAAGCCGGCACAAGGCTTGCCCACTCCGAAAGAGAGCCTCGGGAGCTACGTGATCATTGATATGATCTTGCCGCTTCTGCTGATCTTCGGTTGCGTCGGTTACAAATTTGCGGGATTCCAGCCTGCCGACACTAGCCGCTATTCTGGTCAGAGTGCTGGCACGGAAGCGGGCAGCGTCGTGGCGGACGGGCTTTATACTGTCATCCTCACGTTGTGCTTGCTAGTTATCACACGCTTTATTGTCGTCCGCGCACGGGGATCGCGCGGGGCGCCAATGCTATGGCTAGGCATGCTCGCCGTCATAGTCTGGTCGCTTCAGATTCTCATCGCAGGTGACCGCAACAATTTCCTGATCGTGGCGCTTGCCGGCTTCGGCGGCATGGCCTCACTCTTAGTGCGCGTGCGCTTACCAATGGTGCTGATGAGCATCGTCCTCGCGTTCAGCGTTTACAACGCTATTGAAGTCATTCGGATGGCGCCGGCCGAGGATGTAACTTCCGTTCTCACAACACTGGAGAACTCGAGTGCGAAGCAGGATGAGCGCGAGAGCAGCTTCAACACCACGACCATCACGCTACGCGCCGCGCTCGAGATTGTCCCAGCGACAATTGGATTTGCCAAAGGCTCTTTCTTTGCTAACGGGGTGCTTGGGATAGTGCCGCTGGTGCGAGGTTATATAAATCCCGACCCACGGTTTAACACGACGTCAAGCCTCATAACATATTACACAATTGGCCCATATGCCGGCTGGTCAGTAGGCACCAACGTCATCTCGGATACCTATATTAATTTCGGTTTGGCAGGGGTCGTCATTTGCAGCTTGGGTATTGGCTTGCTGATCGGGACGACACGCAAAGCGGTGCAGCGCCATGGCCTCGGCACGCGAACAGCCTTTCTGTTCATCGGTACAATCGGGTTGATCGGCGAGATGCCGCGTTACACGCTTGACTCGCCAATCCGCATTGTCGTTTGGGGTTACGCCATCTTGTTTGTGCTGGAAGCGACTGTCGGCTTGCACCGACGTACGCAGGCGATGACCGACAATCACGCAACCTCCCGGTAAGCGATAGCTAGGAATCTGCTACGTGCTCAAAGCCATCCGCCAGGAACTCCGCCGTCGGCGCGACCCGGTGGGCTACGCCCGCAGTCTCGGCGTCACGGTCGGAGAACGATGCCGTCTGATCGATGTCAGCTTCTCCTCCGAACCGTATCTGGTGACGCTCGGCAATCATGTCAGTGCCACCGCCACGCGGTTCGAGACCCACGACGGAGGCGTCTGGGTATTTCGCGACGAGGATGCGGAGATCGACGTGGTGCGCCCGATCACCGTGGGCGACAATGTCTTTATCGGCTACGGCACGATCATCCTGCCGGGCGTGACGATCGGCGACAACGTGGTGATCGGGGCGGGATCGATTGTCACGAAGGACATTCCGTCAGGTTCTGTGGCCGCAGGCGTGCCGTGTCGGGTAATCCGGCCGATCTCCGAGTACCGTGCAGGTCTGGCCCGCTGGAGCGAACCGACCAAGGAACTGTCCCGGACCGAGAAGCGCGCCTTTTACTTGCGCAAGTTCCATCTGGCGCGGAGCTGATAGTGCGCATCTGCTTCCTTATCACCGGCTTTGCCGACGGCGGCGCGCAGAAGCAGAGCATCTTTCTGCTGAACGAGTTCCAGAAGCGCTCCGACATCGACGTCGTCCTGATCCACTTCACCGAAGGGGTTCACGACGAATTGCTCGAGCGCGACGGCATCGAGATCGTCCAATTGGCGGTGCGTTCGTTCTACGACTGGCGTATCCCCTTCAAGTTGCGTCGTGTGCTCCGGCGCACACGCCCCGACGTCCTCCTTTCCTGGTTGCCGAATTGCGACATCCCGGCCGCGCTGGTGCGCCGGGCGCATCCCAAGCTGCGCTGGGTCATGACCGAGCGCAATTCGGCCTATCCGTTGAAAGACCCGCGCTTCGCTGCCCGTCGGCTGCTCGGACGGCTCGCCGACGCGGTCGTCGCCAATTCGCTGAAAGGATCGCACTACTGGGCGCCCGTGGTGCCGGAGGCGCGGCGGTTCACCGTGCCGAACATCATACAGCCGGTCGCCTCCAGGCCGTTGATCGACCCTCCGACCGTCGCCATCATCGGCCGGCTCGAGCCGCAGAAGAATGTCGAGGCGGTGGTGCAGGCATTTGTACGCCTGGCGGCGCGCCGGTCGGACGTCCGCTTCGTCATCATCGGCAAGGGCAGCCTCGAAGACCAGATCCGGGCAGCGATCGCGGGGCATGACGCGATCGCATATCTGGGTTTCTGCAAGGACGTACACGAGCAGATCGGCCGTGCTAGCGTGATCGTGACGATGAGCCATCGGGAAGGCTTGCCCAATGTCGTGCTCGAGGCCGTGGCCGAAGACCGGCTGGTGGTCGCATCCGACATCGCGGAACATCGAGAAGTGCTCGGCCCTGACTACCCCTTCTATGTGGAAGAGCGCGGCGACCCGGCGACCATAGCCGGCGGCATCGAGCAGGCGCTGGCCCACCGCGGGGATACGAGTGCACTCGATTACGCACGCGGACGGCTGGCTACGATGAACGCCCCCGCGATCGCCGATCGCTATATCGAAATTTTTCGCCAAGTGTGCGCGGAGCCGAATTAAGGCGGCATCCATTCGTGCTTTCGAGTATGAATGCCCCAAGCACCCTAGGCATGAAATAGCCGGCTCATGATCCGCGCCCTGTCCCAACGCGACCTTTTCCTGCTTGAGCCCTCTCACCGGCGAGATCCGGGCACAGATCCTTCAGCACCACGTTGTCGAGCATCGCTTCGGCCAGCAGCTTCTTCAGCCGGCTGTTCTCTTCCCCGAGCGTGCGCAGGCGTCGGGCCCGCAATTATCTGTTCTTCGCTGAACGCGCTGCGCTTCATTACGTCCGACTCCTTCACGTCGGACTCTACTCAAGATCGGCCACATTTTGGGGAGCACGTCAAAGTTTCAGGCGGTACGGAGGCGTAAGCCGAGACGGACGCCCGCGTCGTCATCGGTCTTCCGCGCTGATGGTGTCCTGAACCGCTGCAGGAAGTGCCTATATAAGGTAGCCACGGCAACGCCGATGGTCGGCGCGATCTCGCGCGCCGGCATCCCCGACGCCAGCAGCTTGCGGGCTGCCTCGATCCGACGCGGGGTCATCACTGTTTTTCGGCCGCCTACCCTGCCCCCGCGCCGCGCGATGATCAGGGCAGCCGTGGTCCGCTCGCGAATGAGATCACGCTCCATCGTGCGGATCACGGGGGGAAACTTCCGCCTGCTGCACCGGCTGTTCGTACAGATCGAGCGCATTTTGCGGATCAACGGACTGAATGCGATCACCGAAGACGTGGTGGAAGCCGCGCGCAGCACCCTCGTGATTGGTGTCACTTAGCGCTAACAGAACCGTGCCAATTAGAGCGGTTTCCGCGCGTTCTGAATCGTTGAGGATACGCAGGGCCGAGATTTTCTGATTCAGGCTCTGTGCAGGATCGAGGAGGCCGGGATGGATGCCGCGAGTGCTGTCACAGGATCTTCGGGAGCGGGTGGTCGCCGCGATTGATGGCGGGATGTCGTGCCGGGCCGCAGCAGCGCGGTTTGGAGTGAGCGCGGCGAGCGCGATCCGCCGGCGGCAGCTGGTCCTTCAGAACGGCACGCCGACAGCCAAGCCGCAGGGTGGCGATCATCGCGCGGGCAGGATCGATGCGCACGCGGCCTTCATTCTGGGCGCGATCGAGTCGAAGGACGACATCACGCTGGTCGAGTTGCAGGTGCTGCTCGCCGAGCGCGACACGCCGGTCGGGATCGGCACGCTGTGGCGTTTCTTCGACCGCCACCGGATCACGCGCAAAAAAAGACGGCGCGCCAGGAAGATCGGCAGACGATCGCGACGGCACGCACCGGCTTGGACGACGTAACGCGCCGGCTCCACAGCTACGTCGTATCCGCAAGGCGCGGCGACGAGCAGAACCGCTGGCTGGCGGTGGTGGGCGTCATCGGGATGCTGGCGGGCATGGTGCTGTGGGCAACGCTTGCTGCACCGATCGCGCGCACCCTGCCGGCGAATTGGCAGCTACCGGAAGAGATGGCCGCGTCCACGCTCGACCTGCCGATGTGGGAGGCTGGCAGGCACCTAATGATCGCGGATGCGCCGCGAGCTGGAACGCGCTTGTTGATGCTTGGACCATCGTCGAAGAGGATCGTGAGACGATCAAGGCATGCCAGGAGGCCGCTGCTAAGGCGCAGGGCAAGGTGCGTTGCAAAATCACTATCGCGTCGGCTAAACGGTAGGAGCTCAGGTTTTCTGTTGCAATTTAGCTAGCGTGTCGGCTACGATGCGAATCGAGTAATATCGAAAGGTCTAGTCATGAAGCGAGTGAAACAGGCTGCTACTGCGCTTCTGATGGGCGCAGCGATGCTTTCGGCCCAGTCGGCAGTGGCGGGTCAGAGCGTTCGTGCCTCATCGGCCATGCCGGCAGCCAAGGCGCTTTCGACGTCTTCTGTCCGGGCGTCCACGCCTTCCAAGAAGGACAACTCGCTGATCGGCCTGCCCTTGATCCTGGCAGTTGCGGGCGCTGTGGCCGTAACCGCTGCCGTGGTTGTGGTCGCGGACGACGATGATAACGACAGCCCGGGTTAATAGTTTTCTAGCAGACTGATTGTGGAAGTGTCGCGTTGAGCAGTTTCAGGCTTTGCGCGGCACTTGTTTTTTTGGCGGTCGTCCTGGGTGGTGGCGGTACGCCTGCCCCTTGGCCTGAGCTCATTCTACAGCTCTTGTTCCTGGCCGCAGCGATTCTATGGGTCGCATTCGGGCGATCTGGGCAGCTGGCCCGTGGGCGCGGCATTCTTGATGTGCCAGTGCTGGCTGGCGTCACCTTCCTCCTCCTGCTTGTTGGCGCGCAGCTGATCGGGCTGCCGCCTGGCCTGTGGTCAGCACTGCCGGGCCGTGAACAAGTCGCTGCCACCTATGGCCTGTTCGATGCCCAATCGGCGTGGCATCCCATGACGGTGGCACCGGGCGATACCGTGGCTGCTGCTTTGTCGCTCATCCCACCACTCTTGATGCTGCTGTTCGTTGCACAGCTCCGGCTTGCAGACCGAACGCGTCTGCTGGCGGTGTTGGCGGGAGCGGCGCTGCTATCGGCCCTGTTGGGTGCGCTGCAGGTCGCGGAAGGCGGCAGCTTTCTGCGACTGTATGCGTATACCCATGTGGGGTTCGCTACCGGTTTCCATGCCAACCGGAACGCGGCCGCTGATTTGTTCTTGGTGGGGATCCTCGCCGCCATTACCTTTGCCGCCGCCAAGCGCCATTCTCCCGTCTCAGGACGGTGGCGTCTGGGGGCGCTCGGCGCCGGCGCGTTCCTGACGCTGGTGGTGCTTCTGACCGGATCGCGCACGGGCACGGTGCTGCTGTTGCCTGTGTTTGCGGTGGGCGCCGTGCTGCTTGCCGGCCGGGGCAGGGTATCACGTCGTACTCTGCTGGGCGGAAGCGGCGTGCTGCTCGCCCTGGCAGCACTGGTGATGGTCAACCCCATGCTCCGCCGCACCGCGGATCGCTTTTTTTTCGAGCAGGATGCGCGCGTCGATTTATGGACCGACAGTTATTTTGCTGTCGAGCAGACGTGGCCGCTTGGCGCGGGACTGGGCAGTTTTGTCCCGGTGTTTCTCACGGCCGAGCGCCTGGAGGCAGTAGATCCTTCCTACCCGAACCGCGCGCATAATGACTATCTGGAGTTTGCGCTGGAGGCGGGGCTGCCAGGACTTGTCCTGCTGGCGTTTGTGTTCGGTGCCGTTGTGTGGCGGGTGCGCAAGCATCTTGCGGCAGGAGGCGTTGTTGCACTTCATGCAACATTTGCTGCCATGGTTATTACCCTGTTCGCCCTCCACTCGATCGTCGATTATCCGATGCGATCCATGTCCCTGGCAGTGATTGCTGCAATGGCGATTGCGTTGCTGGCGCGCGAGCCGGTAGAGGATGCGTAAGAGCAGGGGAACGGTAAGAGTGCAGCTGAAATTGGGACACCCACAACGCGCGCGAGCGGCGATGCTGCTCGGCTTGCTGGCTGGTGGCTGTCAAACCGTTGCGGATCCGGCACTGCCGCGTGGGGCAGAGGCCTATGCCCAGATCCCGCCGCCCCGCACGGACGATGTCAGGCGCGAGTACCGGATCGGTCCGCGTGACGTTCTCGCCATCCGCGTCTTTCAGGAGCCGGAACTGACCTTTGAGGAAATCAGCGTCGATTCTTCAGGAAATCTTGGCTATCCGTTGATCGGGTCCGTGCATGCGGCGGGCCGGACACCCGCGATGCTGGCAGACGAACTCACCGCTCGATTGCGTGAAAACTTCATCCGCAACCCGAAGGTGACGGTGCTCGTCACCTCGTCCGTGTCGCAGAGCGTGACCGTCGAAGGCAATGTAACCGAGCCCGGCGTGTACGAGATCGGCGGCGGCGCGACGCTCCTGACTGCGCTTGCCCGTGCGCGGAGCACGACCCGCGTCGCGAAGCTGGACGAGATCGTCGTATTTCGCACGGTGGATGGCCAGCGCATGGGCGCGGTGTTCAACCTGGCCGATATTCGGGCCGGCCGTGCGCCTGACCCTGAGCTGCTGGGAGGCGACATCGTCGTCGTGGGCTTCTCGGCTGTGAAGGGCGCGTTCCGCGACTTCCTGGGGGCGGGAGCCCTCTTTAACGCCTTCCGCGCCTTTTGAACCGGACGTCTGACGCCATGCGCACCGCTATTTCGTCCCGGTCCGAAGCACTTCGCACGGACAGGTTGCTGCCGGATGACGAGGCCGATGATGTGGAATCGTTCAATATCGATTTAGGCTGGATCTTCGCCATCCTGCGCCGCAATCTGCTTTTGATTGCGGCAGTCGTCGTCGCGGCGCTGGTGCTAGGCCTTGTTGTCACGATGCTGATGACGCCCCGCTACACCGCCGCCTCCAGCGTTCAGGTCGAGCAACAGGCCGATCGCGTCCTCGGCACCGAAGACGTGCAGCCTGTGGCCAGCATTCAGGAAACGGCACGCTTTCTGCAGACCCAGACCGATTTGCTGACAAGCCGGGCAATGGCGGACCGGGTTGCGCGACGGCTCAACCTCTACCGCGATACCGACTTCCTCGAAGCCATGGACGCGTCGCCGGCGGATCCGGTTGCGGGCGCAACGCCGGCCGACGTGCAGCGCCAGCGGCGCAACGCCGTGCTCGGGCAGATCGCAGAAAACCTGTCGGTGCGATTGCCGAACAATTCCCGGATCATCGAGATTGCGTTCACCAGCCCTGCGTCCGACGTGGCCGCGGGCGTAGCGAACGCCTTTGCCGAGGAGTTCATCACCAGCAATCTCAGTCGTCGCTATAACAGCTCCGCCTATGCCCGGGAGTTCCTGTCGCAGCAGCTGGCCGAGGCCAAGCAGCGCCTCGAACAGTCGGAGCGGAAGCTGAACAGCTATGCCCGTCAGGCAAATCTGATCGACACCGGTGCGCCCAATGCGGAGGGCAACGGCGGCACATCGGTGACCACCTCCAGTCTGGTGCAGCTGAACCAAGCTGCGAACCAGGCGCGCGCGCAGCGGATCCTGGCCGAGGAAAAATGGCGATCTGCCAGCACTGCGCCCGCGCTCAGTATCCCCGAAGTCGTATCGAATAGTGCGGTGCAGCAGCTGCTTGCCCGACGGGCAGAGATATCGGCGCGACTGAGCGACGAACGGGCCCGACACCTCGAAGGCCATCCCAACGTCCAACAGCTCGCGGCGCAACGCGACGACATCACCCGCGAGCTGGACACGCTTTCCTCCGGGATTCGGCGTTCGATCCGCGACGCCTATGAAAGCGCGCGACGCCAGGAAGAGGCCCTGCAGGCACAGGTCCGCGATTTCTCGGCCGCCCGACTGGCCGAGCAGGACCGGTCGGTCGAATATCGAATCCTGCAGCGCGAAGCGGACACCAACCGCTCGCTGTACGACGGTCTCCTGCAGCGTTTCCGGGAAGTCTCCGCCGCAGCGGGGGTGTCGACCAACAACATTTCAATCGTCGATGCCGCCGAACCACCAGCCAACCCGTCCTCGCCGCGCCTGATGCTGAACCTGGCCTTGGCTCTTTTAGTCGGTTTGGCGGCAGCAGGCCTAGCGGTGTTCATACGTGAGCAGTTCGATGATTCGGTGCGCCTGCCGGATGATCTGCCAGTCAAATTGGGTGTCACCCCGCTTGGCGTCACGCCGAACCTCAAAGATGTGTCGCCGGCCGAGGCCTTGGCCGACCCACGGTCCTCGCTAACCGAAGCGTACAGTGCGCTGCGGATCGCATTGCAATATTCGACGTCGCAGGGACTGCCTCAGACGCTTCTGGTTACTAGCTCGCAGGCGGGCGAGGGCAAGTCCACGACCAGCTATGCGATCGCCGTCGGCATGGCGAAGGTCGGGCTGCGCGTTCTCCTGGTCGATGTAGACCTGCGGCGTCCGATCATGCACCGGCTGTTCGGCATGGCCAACGAGTCTGGCCTGACCTCGCTTCTGACCGGCCAATCAGAAGTCGAAGCGCAGATCCGGCACACGAACGTCGATGGTCTCGACTTTCTTTCCAGCGGTCCGATTTCGCCCAACCCGACCGATCTGCTGGGAACCGGCCGTCTGGCCGAGGCCGTCGCTGCCATGCGTCAGGGGTACGATCTGATCGTGTTCGACGGCCCCCCGGTTTTGGGGCTGGCAGATGCGCCGATCCTGGCGGGGCTGCTGGACGCCACGATGCTTGTGGTAGAAGCCAATCGCAAGCGCCATGGCGCCGGCAAGAACAGCCTGCGGCGGCTGCGGGCGGTGCACGCCAACATCTTGGGCGCGCTGCTGACCAAGTTCGATCCGGGCAAGGCCGGACTGAACGCGAACTACGGCTATTACGCCGAGTATTATCAATATGGGTCTCGTGCCGGGAACGATGCCGGTTAGGGCCCAATCCTGGGGAGGGCGCCGCCTGTTGCAGACAGGCGGTGCGACTGCAGTAGCCGCACTGCTGTCGATCTTGTGCATCAACAGTGCGACGCATCGGCTGCAGCAAGCCGGGAGTCCGGTGGGTGGTAAGGGGCGTGGCGCCGCGATCGGCGCCATACGCACCGAAGATTATGGACGCGCAGCGGCATTGGCGATGGCGGCGCTGACGCGTGCGCCGCTCGACCAGCGGCTCCTCGGCATCTGGGGTACTGCCGAGCTGGCCCGCGAGCGCGAGGCCGAAGCGCAGACAATCTTCGCCGTTGCCGGCGCGCTGGGCTGGCGCGATCGGGCGACCCAGCGCTACTGGGCGCTTGCCGCGCTGCAGCTGGGCGATTTCGCCGTTGCCGCGCAACGTACGGACGCGCTTTTGCGCATGGACGGACCAACGCCGCATGCCAGGCTGTTGAGCGCCTTGGAGGCAACGCCCGCCGGCCGGGCGGCGCTGGCGGACCGGTTGGTGCTGTCTCCGCCATGGGCGTCCGCCTGGATAGCCCAGGCCCAGCGTGGCACGCCGGCACTGGCGGCCAGTCGCGCTGCGGTGATCGAGCGCGCCGTGCGCGCGAGCTATGCTGCGCCGCCTGCTGCTGGAGGGCTGGTGCGTCGCTTGTTCGAAGGCGGCCGCGTTGCAGACGCGCAACGGCTTTGGGGCGTGCTGGAGAAGGGCCAGTCCGGGACGATGCTCGCCAATGGATTTGGTTATGCGACGACGTGGATCAAGTCGCCCTTTACCTGGGCGCTTACAGTGAACGGCAATGTCGATGCTCGGATCGAGGGTACGGGCATGGAGGCCGAACTGATTGTCGTATCCGTTACGGCAACCCGTCAAACGGCGGCAACGCATGGGATGGCATTGACCCCAGGGCGCTATGCGCTGGAGTGGAATGTCGTGGCGGAACCCGACGCCAACCGGCCCATGGAAGCGACGGTCCGCTGCGTGGTAGAAAACGCCGATCTGACCCGGGATGCCGAGCCCAAGATCCTCGGTACCCGCCGTCGGCAGGAGTTTACGGTGCCACCCGGCTGCGCGGGGCAGTGGATCGCGTTTCGCGTGCCTGCGGCGCCCGGCAGCAGCGAACATCGCATATCGCAGCCCAAGCTGGCACGGATCAGCTAAGCTTCAGATGCGTTACATGCGCCTGGCGTGCGTCCCTAAAATGCCGGCTGCGGGCCTCAAAGTCGCCGGCACGAGGCAAGATCGGCTACAATGCGGGCCGATTGGAATACGCTCCTGAAATGCGACGCTTGTCGAACTGGATATTAATCCAAGGAGATTGATCGGCTGAACGCCAATGGCAGGGTACCCACCGCAGCTCCCCGCTCACCCGCTCCCGAACCAGCTTTTGCCCGGTGCAGCGCGGTCACCCGCTTAACCTGCGAGATGCTGCACCCGGCCAGTTCGGCCGTGCGGGCGATGCTCATGCCCGTCTCGCGCAGTCCGACAATTCTCCTGTGTAGGGCCGTGTCCGGCTTGCGGCCGTTGTATCGCCCTGCCCGCTTGGCGATCTCGATCCCCTCACGCTGGCGCTCGCGCCGCGTTTCGTAATCGTCGCGCGCGGTCTGGAGTGCGATGCGCAGCAGCATGTCCTGCACCGCTTCGAGCACGATCCGGGCAATACCCGCGCTGTCGGCGACGAGCTCGGACAGATCGACAATGCCCGGGACCGCCAGACGCGCGCCCTTGGCTCGGATAGTCGCCACCAGCAGCTCGGCCTCGGCAAGTGGCAAGCGGCTGATCCGGTCAATCTTCTCGGCCACCACTACCTCGCCCGGTTGCAGGTCGGCAACCATGCGCAACAGCTCGGGCCGGTCGGACCGCGCACCCGACGCCTTCTCGCGATAGACGGCCGCGACATAATGGCCCGCCGCGCGCGCGGCGGCGACGATCGCCTCTTGTCGGGTCAGGTCCTGCGCGTCGGTGCTGACGCGCAGGTAGACGCGCGCGGCGCGGACGGAGGAGGGAAAACTGTCGTCCATCATGGTCAATCCGGGTACACCCAAGTGAGCCATTGGTGCGCCGTTTGGCGCATAATGGCAAGCGCCGATCCTGCTGCGCCTAGCCAACCTATCTGACTCTAAAGGGCTGGCGACATTTCATATGAAGGCCGATTGCAGACGGGCGTCACAAGGCAGAAGGTGAGTAGCAAGGTCGTACTCGAGGCCTCCGCGTTGTTCTGTCTGCCCAATGACTAGCCTGGCCGATCGGGGGGATGGACGTGCTGACTAGGTGCGTCATCGGAACGATGAACCTTGCCGAGGTCGTGTTCAAGCTCCGTGATCAAGGCTTGTCGCTTGGGGATTGAGCTTGCCTCGCTCTGGAGATGGACCTGCAGGCAGAGATGCTCACGATCGATGCAGCCCCTCTTAAGCGTCGACATCGGCGTCGCAATCACCGACGTACGCCGATCCGCGTAGCGTTCCGGTTCGTGCTTTGGAGTGCGAATAGGCGATGCCATGGGAGCGAGCGAGGGTGAGACCTTGCTGAGTTGGCCCTAAATGCTGAGAGGGCCTCGCTCTTGGATAAGAGTGAGCCATTGATCGAGCATACGACCAGGCGCCATTCAAGTATCGAGGTTCAAGAGATGAAGATCGATGCTTATCGTTGGATGTGGCGTTCGGCCTCGCGTGCCAAGATCGTGAGCAGCGTTGGGTCGAACGGCGCCACCCGTGGTTTGTTATCGGCGACGCATAGCGCGCCTAGCGCATAGCCAGCTTCGTCGAGCACCGGAACGCCGGCGTAGAAGCGCAGGAACGGTTCGGACACCACAGTAGCGTACCCGGCAAAACGCGGGTCAGCATGAGTGTCCGGGACGATGAGCGGCTCGCCTGGCTTTTGGATCGTGACAGCACAAATGGCGGTGTTCCGAGGGGTGCCGTTCGAGTCCATCCCGTGTTGGGCAAGCAATATCTGCGCGCGCTTGTGGATAATCGATACCGCCGCAAAGGCGGTGCCGTAATGGGCCGACGCCAGTTCGACGACCCGCTGCAGCTCAGGATGTCCTTGCAGGGCGAGCGCGCCGCTCTGGTCCACAGCTTCCTGGCGCCTTTGCTCCTTCTCGAACGCGCTCATCCACACGCTGGTGAAGCAGTGCGGGCGATCCTGCGTGGACGCGAGCCTGAGCGGCTGCTCGGCGCTATAGGTCAGCATGGGGGCTCCCGATGATAAATCAGCGAAGCATGACGCGCGCGACCGAAATGGAAATCGGGGAATTTCCCGGTCACGTCAGACGGGTAGCTTAGGGCTCGTTCCGGGAATATCCAGTAGGCGCAGCGATGCGGTTGCGTTTAGGCACGGGCTGATGTCCTCGCCTCCTGTCCTTTTGCTCCGTGGCATGCGCGACGCAGGTCGAGGCGCGCTGCCACAGTCAGCCGATCTGCTATGGATTGCCGGCTACGCCGCAGCCTTCATCCTTACGCACCGCTTCGCCGCGGCCTGGGGCGGGCAGGGCTTTTATTCGCTGCTCTATCCGCCTGCGGGCGTCCGAATGGCACTGCTCTGGAGCCGAGGGCCCCGGCTGACTTTGGCCATTGTCGTAGCGGAAATGGCCGTGCAGACGGCGACCGGATGGATTGTACCCGGAGAGCCCGGGTGGATTACCAATGCTATTGGGGTCGCCCGACCGCCGCTGGTCTACGGTGCCGTTGTCTGGTTGGTTTGCCGGATAGCCGCGCACGCGTCCTCCAGCCTGAGCATCGCGCCCATGCCGCTTGGCCTCGCCTCGGTTACCGCGCCGGTCGCAGTCGCGGTAGTCGCGCTGCCTTGGGCTCTTTTGAAACCAGAGCTGACCGGTGTTGTCGGCCTGCGCCAGACCTACGCATCGCTGGCCGGATACACAGTCGGCGATCTCCTAGGCGTGCTTTTGTTAACCCCGCCGCTGCTGTGGGTGATCCAGGCTGCGCGTGAAGGGCCGCGTCGGGTATTCTGGCCGGAGACGCGCCTGTTCTTCGTAATAGGCGAAGCGGTGCTTGTTCTGGGCGGGGCCATCGCGTTCGGCTTGCTGCTCGTCCGCATCGATTTGGGTGTCCCCTCGATCCCGGCGCTGCTGGCAGTGGCGTGGATCGGTCTGCGCTTTGGCCGCACTGCGGGTTGGTGCGCAATCGTGATCGTAGCGGCGATCGTTCTGCCCTGGACCACCGGTAACATGCCGCTGGCCGAGCGGTTGACATTGCACATGAGCCTCACGTCGGTGGTGGTGGTCGGCTACCTTGCCGGCAGCTTCGCCGACGCGCAGGCGCGTGCGCGGGCCGATCTGGCCCGTCGCGACCGGATGCTCTTTCAGGCTGAGCGGCTGAAGACGCTGCGCGCCATGTCGGTTGCCGTTATCCATGAAATCGGTCAACCGCTTTCGACCCTCGCGCTCGAAGCGAAGCACCTGCACGAGATCACCGTTGGAGCAGACCGCGAGATCGCCGAGACGGCTGCCCTGATCAATCGCAAGGCCGCTTCCCTCTCCATGCTCGTCCACCGCCTGCGGCGCTTCGGTGGACGCGCGCTCGACGAGCCAAGCGCCCTTCCCGTTTCGTCGCTGATTGAAACCGTCGCTGCCCTAGTGCGCCCCGAGGCAAAGGGTAGGCGTGTCCTGCTTGAGATCGCCCCAGTTGCTTCCAACCTGATTGTCCTGGGCCAAGAGATTGAACTGGTGCAGGCGATCGTCAATATCGTCCGAAACGCGATCCAAGCTGCGGATGGCTGCGTTCAGATTGATGCGGAGGGGCAGGGCGATCGGGTCGAAGTGACAGTCACGAACCGCTGCCCGGGGCACCAGGCGCCCCAGCCTGGCATGGGCGTCGGATCGCTCGTCGCGCGCGCCATCCTTGAAGCCCATGAGGGGACGCTGATACGCGAGACGGATGCCGCCGGCATGGTGCGCGCGACATTATCCCTTCCCTTGGTCGGAGCTGCCGGATGATTCCGAACCTCGATCCCGCCGGCCGAGCCATCGTCTATGTCCTAGACGATGACCACGATCTCGGTGCGGCGGTCGCAAGGCTGCTTGTGCGCCAGGGTCATGGCGCTAAATCCTTCGAAGATCCGGAGGTGCTGCTCTCGACCTATGCCGGGGCGCCCGCGCATTGTATCGTCACGGACATCATGATGGGCAGCCTCGACGGCTTTGCCCTCGCCGACCGTATCCGCACGATGGATACTGCCCTCGCGATTGTGTTCATGACGGCATGGCCGACGACCGCCAATGCGGTGGACTCGGTGCGTCGCTATGGCGGGCTCGATTACTTGGAAAAACCGCTCGACGAAGCGCGCCTTCTTGCCGCAGTCGCGGAAGGTGTCGCTTGGTCGCGGCAGCAGCGTGATATCCGCGCACGTACCGGGACGCTATCCCCGCGTGAGCGCCAGGTGTTCGACCTGTTGGTCCAAGGGCATAGCAACAAGGCTGTCGCCGCGATCCTTGCCCTGAGCCCTAAAACAGTGGAGGACCATCGCGCCGCAATCGTTGCCAAGACTGGTGCCAGTGGCTTAGCCCAACTGATCGCGCTTACACGGTGAACCTAGGGCCGCCGCCCCCATGCCGGAAGGCACAGTGGTGCGCGGGCCGTTGTGATCATGTCTGTAAGGGATGACGCGCCCGCGCGGGAACGCAAGCGACTGAGGAAAGCTGACCAGGCGGCGTGCTTGGTTTGGCCAATCTCGCCAACTCGAGATTAGGGTGAACGGCCCGGTGCCCGGTAACTCCACGCCTAACTCCAGTGTCCTGCCTGCAGCCTCGACGAACTTTCGCAAGGTAAAGACATAGAGGTCGGCTTGGCGCTCGTTCTTGACTGTCGGCGTCTGCTTAATGCCCATACTCTGGGCGATCTGCTCCTAGCTGCGCTCAGCGACTTTTGCCCCTCGGCCCCTGCAACTCGGCAGCCTAGGCTTGATGCCATCTTGACGATCCTTGGGAGGGCATACCGCCACGCCCGCACAGCACATGCCGGCACATGCAGCGGCAAGATGTCCGTCGCAGGGCGACGACGCGGTTCACGCGATACGCCGCTATGCTCGGTTTTAAGGGCGCTGCCTGTGTCCGGTTCAAAACGCGTTTTTGTGGACCAGAACCTGAAATGTCGCTACGATGATCTTAAAATCCCGCCAGATTGTCCAAGCTTCTAGATATTCGAGATCAGCCTGCAGGCGGTTGCGCAGATCATCCTCGACGATAGTCGCGCCGCGATAGCCGCGGACCTGCGCCAATCCTGTTAAACCCGGCTTGGCGGCGTGACGATGCCAGTAGCGCGTATCCACTTCCCAAAAAAGCTTGTCCGCAGCCCGCGAGCCGAGCGCATGGGGACGCGGGCCGACGATGCTCATGGTTCCGGCCAAGACGTTGAACAGCTGCGGCAGCTCGTCGAGGCTCGTCCGGCGAATGAACTTGCCGACCCGCGTGATCCGATCATCATCCCGCGATGCCGAGCGCGACCCATGGCCATCGGCGCCCTCAACGGTCATACTGCGAAACTTCAGAATCTTGAACACTTGGTTGGATCGGCCGATCCGGTCCTGCCGGAAGAAGACCGGGCCCCTGCTCTCCAGCTTGATGAGCAGAGCGATCAGCAGCAGCATGGGGGATAGCAGCAGCACGCTGACCGATGCCAGCGCCAGATCAAAGGCGCGTTTGACCAGGCGATCGGCAAGGTTCAGCGGCCCGTGCGAGACGACCACCGAGGCCATGGTGCCATGAAGGCTCATACCAAGCGGGGCCAGCGACTGAAGCTCTGGCATCAGGATCTCGCTCTGGATCCCGGCACCTTTGAGGGCATGGGTCCAGGCAGCGCGGCGATTAGCGTGGCAGGACACAACCACATTGTCGACGCCGCGAAGCGCCCTGGCCAACCGGTCGTACATGACCGGGTCGTGTCGTTCCGGATCGGCAAAGCCATCTGCTGCTATTCGTACGGAAAAGTCGATCGGCGGAACGGGCTGGTGCGGCTCCCAAATTAGAGCGACGCTATAAGGTTCCCCGCCGACGATCGCGCGGCGAAAGCGCACGAAATAGTAGCGACTTAGGGTCAATAGTGTCATTGCCAGCAATGAGGCTAGCGCAACCGTCAGGCGTGGGAACTCCTCGCTCACCTTTAGATAGAACCCGGCCAGCGTCATTACCCCGAGCGCGATCAAATAGGCGCGTAGCGTCCGGCCGACCGCTGGCCATGGCTGCGACAGCAGACGGATCGAATAGACTTTTCCATTCAAGGCCACCACCAGATAGGATGGCAGTATGAGGCCAAGGATGAAGATCCAGCTCATGTCGCTGAAGAGCATGTCGCGCGCCATGGCCGTGACAGCGAAGCTAATGGTGATGCACAGCAGGTCGAGCACCAAAGGGTACACAAAGGTGCGCAGACGAATGGCTGCGTTACTCGTGCGCCACTGACGGGACATCAAGTCCGAACCCCGCCCACCTCCTGGGTTGGACAAACCGCCACTTCCTTCCAGAAAATCCGCTCCGGCTGCGTTGCACTTCACCGTCGATCTGCTTTTGAGAGACATGGTGCGCAATAGCCGCTCCGACCCACCCGTCTGTTATTGGCACAGTGCCATAAAGGGAGGATTCCGAATCGGCCAGCGGTACTTACGTACAGATGCCCTCGACCGTCCCGACTTTGCGCATCTCCGGGGGGACTGGAGGGCATTGTTGCCGCTTACCTTGAGATGTTCACCCCGTGCTTGTACGCGCGGGGCTGTCTATGCACGCGCCGGAACCGCCGGCGCTGGCACCAGCACATGCTGCTCAGGTGCCGGCAGTGCTGGGATGCACGTGCCGGAACATCGGTGACACTAGGCCGCCTGGATGTCGTGCATGGTCAAGCGCCGCAAACGCCCCCAAGATTCGGCATCACCTAGACAAAGTGAAGATGTCGATGAACAAGACCACGGTCACCAGCATGAGCGGATGACGCTTCCTCGTCGTGCCTCGCAGGAAGGTGAGAACGTTGGCTGCCGCCGCCTAGCCGCTTTCCGCGTTGATGGTGCCGCAGGTCATCGTCGTAGCCTTTGAAATAAATGAGGGGGGCTGTTCGTGCTGCCCGGCGAAACCGGACAGCGAACTTTGTTCGAGATCGCGCGTATGGCATTCGGCCTATCGGTTTTGCCATAGGATGCCTGTTCAACATTCTGGCGACTACCATGGCAGGATTGTTGAGGCGCTAATGGGGCTCGTCGTCTATTATCCTATGTCCCCCGGCTCGCCGCTCGACCTGCAGGAGATCAACCCAGTTTATCGTGACAGCGTCGTCCTCACGCCGGCTGCAGTGCTGTCGGCGCTTGCGGTGATGATCGCCTATGGTTGGTTGCCCTAGGCATCCGCTGCGTGAGGAACTGTCGGCCCTCAACCAGGTTGCTGAAACGCGCGCGACCAGCTGATCCGTGTCCTTGCGACTGCGCTCCTGCCGCCGCAAACAGGGCATTCGACAGGAGACTTTCATGCCCGAGATCGCGACCACGCCCTTTGCGGACCAAAAGCCCGGCACGTCCGGCCTGCGCAAGAAGGTGAGGATCTTTCAGCAGCCGCATTATGCCGAAAACTTCATCCAGTCGGTGTTCGATGTGATCGAGGCGCCGGCGGGCGCCACGCTGGTGGTCGGCGGGGACGGGCGCTTCCACAACCGGGTGGTTATTCAGACCGCGATCCGCATGGCCGCGGCCAATGGCTTCGGCCGGGTGGTGGTGGGTCAGGGGGGCATCCTGTCGACGCCCGCCGCCTCTAACTTAATCCGCAAACGCCAGGCGTTCGGCGGGCTGATCCTTTCCGCCAGCCATAATCCAGGCGGCCCTGATGGCGACTTCGGTATCAAGTATAATGTCGGCAATGGCGGCCCCGCGCCCGCAAAGATCACCGACGCGATCTTTGCGCGCGCCTGCGAGATCGACCGCTATCGCATCATGGACGCACCCGATGTCGACCTCGGGACACTGGGCGAGCAGCGCGTCAGCGATCTCGTCGTCGAGGTGGTCGCCCCGGTCGCCGACTATGCCGCGCTGATGGAGCAGCTGTTCGACTTTGACGCAATCCGGGCGATGATCGCCGGCGGCTTCCGGCTGAGCTTCGATGCGATGCACGCCGTCACCGGCCCCTATGCGCACGAGATCCTCGAAAACCGCCTGGGTGCGCCCGCCGGCACGGTGGTCAACGGCACCCCGCAGGACGATTTCGGCGGCCACCACCCCGACCCCAATCTGGTCCACGCCCGCGCACTCTACGAGCGGATGATGGCGGCGGACGCGCCTGATTTCGGCGCCGCGTCGGACGGCGACGGCGACCGCAATCTCATCCTCGGCCGCGGCATCTTCGTGACGCCTTCGGATTCCCTCGCGGCGCTGGCCGCCGACGCGCACCTCGCCCCGGGCTATGCCGCGGGGCTGAAGGGCATCGCCCGCTCGATGCCGACCAGCCAAGCGGCCGACCGCGTCGCGGCGAAGCTCGACATTCTGCTCCACGAGACACCAACGGGATGGAAGTTCTTCGGCAACCTGCTCGACGCCGGCATGGCGACGATCTGCGGCGAGGAGAGCGCGGGCACCGGCTCCGACCATGTCCGCGAGAAAGACGGGCTGTGGGCGGTGCTGCTGTGGCTCAACATTCTAGCAGTGCGGAAAATTTCCGTCGCCGAGCTGATGACCGAGCATTGGCGCACCTATGGTCGCACCTATTATGCGCGCCATGATTATGAGGGGATCGCCACCCGAGGCGCCGACGCGCTGATGGCGGGCATCCGTGAACGGCTTGCGATGCTGCCCGGCGAAACAGTCGGAGATCTCACGGTCGAGACCGCGGACGATTTCGCCTACACCGATCCTACCGACGAAATCACCAGCAGCGGGCAGGGGGTACGCATCTGCTTTGCGGGCGGGTCGCGCATCGTGGTTCGCCTGTCTGGTACCGGGACCCAAGGCGCGACGCTGCGCGTCTATCTGGAGCGGTACGAGCCCGCCGATGGACGGCTTGATCTTGCCACTGGCGACGCGCTGGCGCCGCTGGTAGCGGCGGCCGAGGCGCTGCTGTCGATCCGCAGCCATACCGACCGTAAGGCGCCCGACGTCGTTACTTGAGCTTCCCCTGGCGTTGAAAGAGGAGTTTCGTGGGGATCGCGACTACATTACGCACTTTGTCATGAACAGCGAATGTCAGCAGATGGTGCGGCGCGGACGGCGCGGAAGCCTAAGGCGATCGACCGGCGCAGCGCTCGCCCTCTGCTTTGTTGCCCCTCCCGCACCGGCGGCCGACCCACTTTTTCTTGCCATCCGCGATGCCGATAGCCGCCTAGCGCGCATTGGATACAGGCTGGCAACGGCCAACGCGCCCTTGTGCGACCGACAGGAGCCGGGACTGGGCCTCGTGCTCCATACCCCAGAGCAATATTCCCGCGATTTGCGATCTGCCGCCCGCCGCTATTTCAAACTCGACGGTCCGGTCGGAGTTGAGGGGGTTGTGGACGGATCTCCGTCGGAGGAGGCAGGCATCCGCGAGGATGACACGCTGCTGGGCGTCGGCGTCGCCCGGTTCGCACCGGCTGACGAGGGAATAGAAGCCAGCACCGCCCCCTTACGTCGGGCCGTGGCACAGCTGGCTGAATTGCCGTCGGCCGAACCTCTGGAGGTACACGGCCAACACAACGGCGCCCCCTATGTGCGGGTCGTGCGTCCGGTGCCGGCATGTCGCAGCCGGTTCGAGGTGGAGATTGGTTCCCAGTGGACAGCCAGAGCCGATGGCGAGATGGTGCAGATTGGCAGCCGTTTTCTGGAAACCTATCCCGAAGACCAGTTGGCCGTGGTCGTTGCCCATGAGCTTGCTCATAACATCCTGCGCCACCGCGAACGGTTGGGTGCCAGGAACGTCGACTATGGCATGTTGTCGGGATTTGGACGCAACGTTCGTTACTTCCGCCAGACCGAGCTGGAAGCCGACATCCTCTCGGTGTCGCTGCTTGCCAATGCGGGCTATGATCCGGAGGTGGCGGTACACTTCTGGCAGGATTTTGGGCCCAAGCATGCCGGTGGCCTTCTGCGCAGCCGCTCGCATCCGGCATGGCAAGACAGGGTGACGACGATCCAGCAGGCGATCGCGACATTAGGCCCTGACCGGCCAAAGCGTCCGGCACTGCTGGACACGCGCGACCGGCCGCTCAATGGCGATTGGCAGGCGCTGCTCGTGCGGGCCCCATAGGCTGGGCGCCGGTAAGGCGTCGAAGAAAACCGCAACTTCGTCTGTGTTGAAGCGCGGAGCCGGATGACGGCGGCCATCCGACGCCGAGTCTTGGTACCCACCCCTAAATACGGGCTGACCCATGGCTTCAGTTCCGCTTGCCAAGCCTCGCTCACCGCAAGCCTTTGTCAAAGCCGGCGGGCGGTGCCGGTGAAAAGAATTCGAGTCTTATTCGGCGGCTTCGCGTAGCATGGGCTCCGAAGCGCCCGAGAACCGCCCGACGCCGCAATAGGTAAAGCCGGCGGCTTCGACAGCTTGGGGCTGGTAGATGTTGCGCAGATCGACCAGCACCGGCTGTATCATGATGCGGCGCAGTCGCTTGAGGTCGAGCGCGCGGAAGGCATCCCATTCCGTCACGATCACGACCGCGCACGCACCCTCTGCGGCGGCATAGGCCGAGTCGGTGTAGACGATGTCCGGCATCAGCCTGCGGGCGGCCTCCATTCCCTCAGGATCATAGGCTCGCACAGTGGCGCCGGCGTCCTCGAGCACCTGGACGATCGCAAGCGAGGGCGAATCGCGCATGTCGTCGGTGTTGGGCTTGAAGGTGAGGCCGAGCAGCGCGATCGACTTGCCGCGGACATCGCCGCCCAGTGCGGCGATGACCTTGCGCGCCATCGCGCGCTTGCGCGTGTCGTTCACGGCGACCGTCGTCTCGATGAGCCGTACCGGCGCTTCATAATCCTGCGCCGTTTTGACCAGCGCCAGCGTGTCCTTGGGGAAGCAGGATCCGCCGTAGCCGGGGCCTGCGTGCAGGAATTTGGATCCGATCCGGTTGTCGAGGCCGATGCCACGCGACACGTCCTTCACGTCCGCACCGACCTTTTCGCACAGGTCCGCGATCTCGTTGATGAAGGTGATCTTCATCGCGAGGAAGGCGTTGGCGGCGTACTTGATCAGCTCGCTGGTGCGCCGGCCGGTGAACAGGACGGGCGAGCGGTTGAGAAAGAGGGGACGGTAGACCTCCTCCATCGGCGCGCGCGCACGCTCGTCCTCGATCCCCACCACGATGCGGTCGGGCCGCTTGAAGTCCTCGATCGCCGCGCCCTCGCGCAGGAACTCGGGGTTGGACGCCACTGCGAACTCGGCCCCGGGGTTCACCTCGGCGATGATGCGCTCGACCTCGTCACCGGTGCCGACGGGCACGGTCGATTTCGTGACGACGACGGTGAAGCCCTTGAGCGCCGCGCCGATCTCGCGCGCGGCGGCATAGACATAGGACAGGTCGGCGTGCCCGTCGCCCCGGCGCGAGGGCGTGCCGACGCCGATGAACACCACGTCCGCCTCCGCCACCGGTGCGGCCAGTTCGGTGGTGAAGGAGAGGCGACCGGCCGCGACGTTGCGCGCGACGAGCTGGTCCAGGCCCGGCTCGTAGATGGGAATGCCGCCCGCGCGCAGCTTGGCGATCTTCGCCTCGTCCTTGTCGACGCAGACCACGTCGTGACCGAAATCGGCGAAGCAGGCCCCGGACACCAGGCCGACATATCCCGATCCGATCATGACAATGCGCATTGCGTGCTCTTCCTTACTGCCGGGCTAGCCATTCCAGCACGGCCGGAATGCATCACCATTCCCGGCACATATGGGCGAACGGCGCGGCTGGAAAGCGTGGATTAGTTCGGATGGGGACGATCAGGGATGCGCATCCTGCCGCCAAGCGGTCGTCGGTTCCCCCTGATACAAAAAAGGCCGCTCGGTTTCCGAGCGGCCTTTGTCAATCATCGGTCTCAATCGACCGCTGGTGCTTAGAACGGCTGAATGTCGTCGCCGTAGCTCTTCCGGAAAAAAGCGAAAATTTCGAACAGCATTGATGGTCTCCTCGGCTGCATCCACCCGGTAGTTAACAAGCTTTTAACCCTAATGCAAGGGTAACCATGCCGTGAGCTCGCATTAACCAGACCTTCAATCCTGCGTGGGATGGAGTGGAGGTATGTCGCCGCCCTCGCTCACGCCGATTAGGGATTCGAAAGGGGGAACCCTGCCTGTCGTGGGGCCCTCTGCGGCAGCGTGCGCTCTAGAAGGGCAGGCCAAAGGAACACTCGCCCCGGTTCCTCCACCGAGAGCGAGTGACGCCAGCATGCTTCGCATTCGCCTTTTGGTAGAATTGGCGAATTTCAGTGGGTTGCGCCGTCATCTTGGCCTCGCGAGAGCCGAAACTCTCATTGATGAGATATCGACGCGGTGCCACATCGAGCTTGGCGGAGCTCGCGTCCGGCCGTTGTCGGATCGGCTCGTAGCGGTCGAGTTCGAGGCAGGTGGGGTGAAGGATGCGGAGGCAGCGAGCGCGAGGCTGCAGCAGAGCTTCTCGAATCCCTTCAACTTCGATGGAGAGCTCCATCTCCTTCGTCTCCGAATCGGTGGCGCGGCAGGCCGGGACTGCGATTGCGAGGAGGTTCGGCTGGTCGAGGCTGCGGAGAAGGCGCTTGCCGAGGCGCGCGAGCAGGGGCGCGATGTCGTGCGGGATGATGCGGAGGACGAGAACCGTATCGATCCGCTTGAGCTCGTTCACGAACTTCCACGTGCGATCGAGGCGGGCGAAATATTCCTTCAGTACCAGCCGAAGGTGCATGTCCGCCGTCAGCAGGTCGCCAGTGCCGAGGCATTGGTGCGATGGCGCCATCCGACTCGCGGGTTGGTGCTGCCGGGCGAATTCATCCAAGCCGCCGAACAGAGCCGCGCCATCGGCAACCTGACGTTGTGGACACTGGAGCGCGTTCTAAAGGACCAGCGAAGGTTGGCCGACGAGGGGCATGACCTGCCGATCTTCGTCAACATGTCCGGCGTGCTGCTTGCGGATGCCTGCTTCGTCGAGCAGGCCTGTCGGGTCCTTGGGGATGAGGGGGCGCGAGTTGGATTCGAGATCACCGAAACGGCGGTGATCCGCGACCCCGAAAGTGCGATCCGCCACCTGCAGCGCTTCGCAGACATAGGTGTGGCCATCGCCATCGACGACTATGGTGCAGGTTTGTCCTCGCTCGCGTATCTCAAGCAGTTGCCTGCCAAGGAGCTGAAGATCGACAAGCTGTTCGTCACCCAGTTGACCAGCAGCAACCGGGACCCCCTGATCGTCCGCTCGACCATCGACTTGGCACACGCGTTGGACATGGAGGTGACGGCGGAAGGGGTCGAAACCCCTGCAGCGATGGCGCTTCTAAGCGTTATGGGTTGTGACATGATCCAGGGTTATCTGGTCAGTCGCCCAGTGGAGATCGAAGCCTTTCGGCTGTTCCTGGAGGAAGAGGCGCATCTCAAGGCGCTGGACAGCCAGCGGTTTTCGTTCCTGCGGTCGGATCGCCTCTGGAAGAGCGCCTGAGGTGACACACGCTGGTGCGCGGCCGCAGTCGAGCCGGTCGGGCGGGCAGGGCTCGTCGGTAATGGCGTACTTATTCGCCGCGGCGTGGCTCGGAGCAGTGCCAGCTATCGCGTCGGCCCGGCAGTTTGAAGTGCTGAACGCCGCCGCAGCAGCTCGCATGGTGTCTGATCCCCGACAGGCAATGAAGATCGCTCGTGAAGCGGAGCAGCGGGCGCGAGCGATACCTGGTGACCATCAGCGAGAACTAGCCCGAGCCCATTGGTTGCAGGCAGACGCTGCCATCCGGACCGGCCAGGTTGAGAGAGGGCGGGTGCTGGTCGAGATCGCAATGCGCGAGGCGGATGATCTCTCGGATCCGAGGTTCCATGGTGACCTGATGCTGACGCGGGGCGGCGCTTATGCTGCCGATGGGCAGGTCTCAGCGGCGCTCGCCGACTTCCAGAAGGCGCACCAAAGTTTTGTAGAGGCACAGGATCAGAGGGGCCAAGCTGTTGCGCTGGTACGCCTAGCCTCTCTTTATCGCGAGGGAGGGGATTTCGCCGGTTCCCTCCGTTATTACCGCCAGGCGGAGGAAGCCTTCCAGAGTGACCCGGGGCTGCTTCTTTCGATCTACAACGGGCGAGGCAACGTCCTCAACGAGATGAACCGCTTCCCGGAAGCCTCCGCGGCGTTCATCAAGGCGCTTCAGTATGCTCCCCGCGATGAGGCGGCCGTGCGCGTGCGGATCCTGGCGAACCTGGCGCGAGCGCAGCTCAACGCCCGCCGAGTCGATGCGGCCGCTGATACGGTAGCGGCTGGGATGCGGCTGGCCGAGGGCGCCGAAGCCAAGGAAATTCGATCCCAGATCTACAGCGTCGCTGCGCGGGTGCAGTTGGAGCGGGGGAACCTTTCCGCAGCGCGAACCCTGATCGAGCGAAGCTTCGACGGGATCCCTCCCACCGAAACCACCCTGGCCATGCGCGACAACCACCTTGTGGCGGCCCGCATCTACCAGCGCAGCGGGGAGTCGGAGAAGGCGGTCGAGCATCTGCTCGCGCTTCGCCGGCTGGACGAGCAGGCGCTGAGCGTCGCGACATCCGCCAAGGCGGCGCTGATGGGGGCGCGGTTCGATTTCCAGAACCAGGAACTGCGCATCGCCCGGCTGAAGGCCGAGGAACTGCGTCGAAACGTCGAGTTCGAGCGCTCGCGCACCCGGTTCCAGCAGATCCTGTTCGGCGGCATCGCCGCGGCAGTCGCGATCCTGATCGGCCTGCTCACCTTCGGCCTCGTCACGATCCGCCGCAGCCGCAACGAGGTGCGTGCCGTCAACGTCGACCTCGGCATCGCCAACACCTCGCTCGAAAAGGCGCTCGCCGCGAAGACCGAGTTCCTGGCAACCACCAGCCATGAGATCCGCACGCCGCTCAACGGCATCCTCGGCATGACCCAGGTCATGCTCGCGGATTCCGCGCTGGAACCTGCCACGCGCGAGCGGGTGGACATCGTCCATGCGGCCGGCATGCGGATGCGCGGCATGGTCGACGACATTCTGGACGTGGCCAAGATGGAGAATGGCCACTTCACGATCGACACCACCATCGTCGACCTGCCGGCCACCCTCCAGGAAGCGACGCGGCTCTGGGAGGAGCAGGCGCAAGGTCGAGGCATCGCCTTCTCGCTGGAGTGCGCCGATGTGCCGCAATGGATCGAAAGCGATCCGACCCGGCTTCGCCAGATCGTCTTCAACCTGCTCTCGAACGCGCTGAAGTTCACCCATGCCGGCAGCATCGGTGTCCGGGCAGCGGCCGTGGGAGAGGGCGACCGGCGACGCCTGCAGATCGTGGTGCACGATACCGGGATCGGCATTCCCGCCGACAAGCACGCGCAGATCTTCGAATCCTTCCGGCAGGTGGATGCCGGCACGACGCGCCAGTACGGCGGCACCGGCCTTGGGCTCACCATCTGCCGCAACCTTGCGGTTGCGCTGGGCGGCACCATCCAGGTGGAAAGCGTGGAGGGGGAGGGTTCGACCTTCACCGTCGACCTGCCGTTGGTGGAAGCGCCGGCACCCGTGATGGTGGATGCGGGCCAGGGGGAGGCAGCCGGCATGCTGGTGCTCGATCGCAACCCGATCGTGCGCGGCATGATGCGCACGCTGTTCGCGCCCCACGTCCTCGACCTGCGCTTCGCTGCAAGCCTCGAAGAGGCGCTGGACGAACTCGCCAGGGGCGGAATCGCGCGAGTGCTGATCGACGAGGCTGCATTGGCGGCCGGCACGGACGACCCGAAGCTGCGGGTCGAACCGATTGCAAGCGCTGCCTGCGCCGCCGGCGCGACGACCGCGATTCTCTGGCCCAACCTGGACGAAGCCACGCGCGCGGCGCTGAAAGCAGCGGGATTGGACCAGGTGATCGGGAAACCCGTGTCGGGTGCGCGGCTCGTGGAGGCGCTCTTCACGACGAAACGCGGGAATCCGGCCGATTCGCCCCTTGTTTCGCGCGCGGCATAGCGCAATAGCCTTAGGTACCATGCCCTCGCTGCTGACCCTCGCCACGCCCTTCAGGATCCGGGGGCGATGAACATCCTGTTTGTCGAAGACGATGCCATGAATCGCCGGGTGGTGCGCGACATGCTCGATGTGGCGGGCGCGACGATGGCCGAAGCTGACCGGGCAGAGGAGGGGCTGCGCCGGATCGATGAAGAAGACTTCGACGTGGTGCTGGTGGACCTGCGCATGCCCGGCATGGACGGGCTCGAGGCGATCGGCCGCATTCGGGCCCGCGAGGATGCCAAGCGCGACCTGCCCCTGATCGTCGTCACCGCGGACACGGCGCTCGACCTGCGCGAGCGCTGCATCGCCGCCGGAGCCGACGAGGTGCTGTTCAAGCCGGTCGCCATGGAGGCGCTGTTCGACGCGATCGGTCGTATTCTCGCAAGCAAGTCCGACGAGGACGCCATCCTCTTCTGACCGCCAGGCCCCGTGGCCCGGGCTGCCGACGACCGGTCGAAGCCTGGCCTGGAGCTCCTCTGATGATGCCGCCGGCCCCGCACCGGCCCAGCGCAGGCCGTCGGGGCGCCTCAGCGGGCGCATGACCCAGGTCCAAGGGGCGAACCGGGAAATAGCGGCCACTGCGCGGCTTCCACGGGGCGAGGCCCCCTCTTGACCGCTACGCTCCCGACGCGTTCGATGCGGCGAACCGAGCACCGCCTGGTCGAGGGAGGGAAGCCATGAAATGGGCGAGCAGGATCGTACCGAGCCCGCCGGTGCACCGTTTGTCGTCATTCCTCCTCTTGCTGGCGATCGCGGCCGGCATGGTCGTGCCGGGCCGGGCGGGTGCGCAGCATGCGGAGACCCAGAACGTCCTGCGCTGGCAGACCTACGGCACGACCTCCGCCCTCGGCCGCGACACTAGGGTGCCCGGGGGCGGAATGGTGTCGGTCCAGCCGCGGACGGTGCCAGGCGAAGCATGGTCCAGCGGCGCAGGGATGAAGATCCCGGGCGCGATCCCGTCCGGTGAGCGCGTGACCGCCGTCTTCTGGGCGCGTGCGGCAAGGCCGGTGCGCCTGACACTCGCATTGCAGGGCGGCGAACCCGGCTATGCACGCTTTGCGACGGCGGAAGTGGCGCTGACGCCGACGTGGCAGGTGGTTTCCGTCAGTGGGGTCGCTCCCCATCAATTCCCCGCGGAGTCTCAGTCGCTTTCGGTGCCGCTCGGGCTCTCCCGAGTCGAGGTCAACCTGGGACCAGTCGCGTTCCTGCGGGGAGAGGTAGACCGCGCCAGCGTAGCGCGAGCATTTGCAACCTTCCGCCCTGCCGAAGTCGCCGTCGATGTGCGCATACAATCCGAGCCCCGCGTGACCCTGGCGGGCACGCTGCACCTGCCGGCAGGGCAGGGCGAAGGTCCCTTTCCCCTCGCGGTGTTGATCCAGGGGCATGGACCCAACGGCCGCGGCGGATTTCCGGAGATCATCAAGCGGCTCACTGCCGATGGCACTGCGGCTCTTGAATATGACAAGCGCGGGATCGGCCAGTCGACGGGCACGTACGAGGAGGACATGGAGCGGCTGACCGCCGACGCGACTGCCGCCGTAGCCGCGATGCGCCGCCGGCCCGAGATCGACGGCAGCCGCATTGCGCTCGTCGGGCAGAGCCAGGGCGGTGTGGTCGCGCCCGCAGTCGCGGCTGCCGATCCGACCATCGCAACTGTGGTCACCCTTGCAGGATCTGTCGGCGACGGCCTGCCGTATCTTCGCCGCGCCATTGTCGGTCAAATGATCCTTGCAGGCTGGCCCGAGGCAAAGGTGAGCCCGGCAGTGGACGCGGCCATCGCGCTCCTCCAGGCGCGGATGGACGGCAAGGATGCCGCCGCGATCGAGGCGCTGCGCGCGGCGGTGATCGAGAAGTTCGAGGCGACCGGGTTTCCGCGCGCGACGGCACAAGGCGCGCTGGCGATGATCGACGTTCCGGCCGCGTGGAAGGCGAATCAGCTCCGCTCGGCCTCCGATCTCTCGACGCTGCGGGTCCCGGTTCTGGCGGTGTTCGGAACCAAGGACCCGCTCGTCGTGGCCTCTCACGAAGCCCCCGCCGCGCGCGCGGCGCTGGCAGATAATCCACGCGCACGCGTGGTGGTGATGGAGGGGATGAGTCACTGGTTCCAGGACGGCGCCGTCACCGGGACGGAAGAGGAAGTTGCGAAGCTGGGTTCCAATCTCGGGTCGCCGCGCGTGGTGATGCTCGTCGGGGACTGGCTGCGCGAGATGCTGGCGCCCGGAAGCGGCAACGCCAAGCCGCGCTAGACAAGTATAGCGGGCGATCGTCCGACGCTGATACCCACAGGCGGCAACCCGGTGGAGCGGCGCGATATTCCTGCTGCGCATCGGATGCGCGCTTGAGGGAAAAAGGTTGAACGCCGCGCGCCGCGCTGGTAGGGGCAGCGCATACCGCCGCGGCCTGCGCTCCGGCGACCTTTTGCTATTGCACGAACGAATCGGAGTTAGACGGCCTCATGCAAATCATCGTCCGCGACAACAACGTCGACCAGGCTCTGCGCGCGCTCAAGAAGAAGCTGCAGCGCGAAGGCGTGTATCGCGAGATGAAGCTTCGCCGCCACTACGAGAAGCCGAGCGAGAAGCGCGCTCGCGAGCGTGCGGCTGCCGTGCGTCGTGCTCGCAAGCTCGAGCGCAAGCGTGCGGAGCGTGACAACGCCCGGTAAGCGCTCCCGTACGGCACCCGCTTCCGGGTGCCGTACGTCGCGGCCTTCTCGGCTGCCCAATCTTTCTCATCGCCGTCGTGGCGCCGCTACGCGCGCCTGACGCAAGCGGGATCGCTGTTCATGTCCGTCACTGCCGTCCCGCTCCAGCCCGTGAAGCGCCGCTACCTCGTCTGGCTTTGGGTCGGCGTCGCCCTGATCGTTGCAGCAGCTGCGGCGCTCGCGTGGGCCGGAACCCCCCACAGCAAGGTGACGGAGTCCGGACTCCGGTACGAGATCATCGAGGCGGGCGAGGGGCCTGCTCCGACCGATGACGACGTCGCGCTGATCAACTATGTCGGCAAGCGTCCGGACGGAAGCGTCTTCGACCAGAACCAGCAGACTCCCATGCCGGTGCGTGGCGTGGTCCCCGGCTTTGCCGAGGCGCTGAAGATGATGCCCAAGGGCGCAAAGTACCGTTTCTGGATCCCGCCGCACCTGGGCTACGGCGCGCCGCGTCCGGCCGGTGCTCCGCCGCTCACCGGCGAGCCGGCAGAACTGGCGAAGATCACGCTCCAGTTCGATGTCGAGCTTCTCGATTTCATCCCCGAAGCGGTGCTGCGCCAGCAGATGATGCAGCAGATGATGCAGGGCGGCGCTCCGGCTGGTCCGGGGGGCGCAGTTCCCGGTGGTCCGGGGCCGGAGGGTCCGGGCCGCTAAGACCGGCTGGGCCGCGCCTACGCATCCCGCGCGGTCGATCCTTTCCTGGGCCCGGTGCGCCGTCGTGGCGTGCCGGGCCTTCTGCTTTATGGGAAGCGCGCTTCCTTCCCTTCAGGAATTGGCAGGTAGACAAGCCGCAGGAGCTCCCATGAAGCGAGGGCGCCTACAATTGGCCTATGTAGAGCGTCAGTATTTGCGGGATCGGGACTTGCGCCACATCGGGGCAGTGTCACCGAAGTGGATCAGTACTTCCGGCGTTTCGCTTGAGTTAACTATAATTGGCCTCTTATAGTCTGTTCGTTGCCGTGTCCGAACCGGGGGTGGGGGGATGAGCGGAGAGGCCGATCACTGGGTACTGCCGTCCGGGCCTCTGCTCGCGTCTGGACGCCGGGCCGTACGTTGGCAGCCCTCGCGCGGTGTCCTTAGGACGCGTCTGATCCTGTTCCTGGGCCTGCTGGATCTCCTGGCGATCCTGGGCAGCTTTCTCCTGGTCGGAATGCTCTACAGCCCGGGCGGTGGACGGCAGGGGCTGGTGATCGGGGTTGCCATGCTTCCAATCTATTTTCTCTCCGCCTTCAGCAGCGGCGCCTTTGCCGTCTCCGTGATCGACCGCAGGAGCACGGGAGTAGCCCGCGCGCTCCGATCGATGCTGTTCGCAGCCGGTGCGGTGTTGTTCGCTGCCTTCTACCTGCGAGCAAGTGCGGACCTGTCGCGGGTGGTGGTTGCAGCCGGAACGGTCGTCAATTTCGGTGTGCTGGCTGTCGCGCGGACCTTGTTCCTGCGGGACGCGCGGCGGATCATCGGCGGCAATCCGTACAATGTGGTCCTCCTCTCGGACGAAGGGATGTTCCCCCGATCGCGCGCGGCAGGTTTCTCGACGATTCTCGCCGCATCCAGCTTCGATCCGGGAGTGCACGACCCGATGATGTACGACCGCCTTGCCGTCGCGCTGCAGAAGGCGGACCGCGTCGTCGTTGCCTGTGCCGCCGAGCGGAGGCACGCGTGGGTGCATGCCCTGCAGGGCGCGAACGTGCAGGGAGAGGTTCTCGCGCCGGAACTGACGGCCCTGGCTCCGCTCGGCGTCGCCCGTTTCGGCGAGGACCCGACCCTGATCGTCGCCAAGGGGCCGCTCGGTATCGAGGAGCGCATGGTCAAGCGCCTGTTCGACATCGTGGTGGCAGGCGTTGCGCTGCTGCTGTTGGCGCCGATGCTGGGCGTGATCGCGCTGGCCATCCGGGTGGAGTCCCCGGGGTCCGTGTTCTTCGTTCAACGGAGAATCGGCCGCGGAAACCGAATGTTCCACATGTTGAAATTCCGCAGCATGCGGCCGGAACGATGCGACGAAAATGGCTGTACCTCGACGACGCGCGACGATGATCGAATCACGCGCGTCGGCCGCTTGCTCCGGCGGACGAGTCTCGACGAGCTGCCGCAGCTGGTGAACGTCCTCGCGGGCAACATGTCGATCGTGGGCCCGAGGCCGCACGCGCTGGGGTCCCGCGCCGAAGATCAGCTGTTCTGGGAGATCGACGAGCGCTATTGGCACCGCCACGCGGCCAAGCCGGGTCTCACCGGCCTGGCACAGATTCGGGGCTATCGCGGCGCCACCAATCACCGCAGCGACCTGGTCAACCGCTTGCAGGCCGATCTTGAGTATCTGCATGGTTGGACCATCTGGCGGGACATGCTGATCGTGGCGCAGACCGTCCGAGTACTCGTCCACCGCAACGCCTTCTAGGGCCCTGCGCTTCGGCTCCCGCGGCGGCAGCAGCAATCAAAACGCGTTGCGATGCACCAGGACGCGGAAGGTCTGGAGCACCAGCACGAGGTCGCGCCAGATGGTCCAGGAGTCCAGATAGGCCAGATCGGCCTGGAGCCGGTTGATCAGGTCACGGTCCGTTTCCGTGTTTCCGCGGAAGCCTCGGACCTGCGCCAGGCCGGTGAGACCCGGCTTCACCGCATGGCGGTTCCAATAGTGCGAGGAAACCTCCCAATAAAGGGAGTCGCCAGCCAGTGCGCCGGTGGCGTGCGGGCGCGGGCCGACGATCGACATGTCGCCCAGCAGGACGTTCAGGATCTGCGGCAGCTCGTCGAGGCTGGTCTTCCGGATAAATCGGCCGACGCGGGTCACGCGCGGGTCGTCCCTGGTGGTGAGCTTGTTCGCGTTGTGATCGAGCTTGCCGACATGCATGCTTCGGAACTTGAGCATGCGGAACAGCCGGTTGCCCTGACCGACGCGATTCTGTGCAAACAGCACGGGGCCGGGCGAGTCGAGCTTGATGGCAATAGCCACCAGCGCCATCACCGGGGCCAGCATCGGCAGGGCCAGCATCACCACGGAAAGATCGAACAGTCGCTTCAGGCAGCGATCGACGGTGTTGAGCGGACCCACTGCGACAAGGGCGGTGGACGTCCCGTGATAATGGGTGGCCCCGATCGCGCCGATTGCATCGAGTTCGGGGGCCAGCACCTCCACGTTCACGCCAGCACCCTTGAGTGCCAGGGACCAGGCTGCGCGCCGCTCGAGCGGGCAGGCGACGATCACGCGGTCAGCATGGCAGATCATGCCGCCGATCCGGCTGAGCATCATCGGGTCGTTGATGTCGGGCGCGAGGCCAATCTGCTCCACGTCGATCCGCAACGCGCTGCAGGCATCCGGTGGTTGGATGCCGTCGACCAGCACGATCTCGCTGTCCGGGCTGCCGCCAAGCCGTGCCAGTGCGAAGCGTGCATAGAGCGCGCGCGAGAGAACCAGGGCGACGCAGCTTGCCAAGGTGCCCGCGATGACGACGACGCGCGACAGGTCGTCGGAAGCCTTGAGAACGAAGCCGAGCCCAATCGCGATGATCGAGGCCGCAAGCATGGCGAAACAGGCCCGGCGCGTGCTGCGGGTGGCGCTGATCATCGCGGTCGGTCGATATGCCTCCCGCTGTACCGCCACGACGAAATACAGCGGCAGGATCAGGATGAGGAGGGTGGTGAGGCGGTTGCTGGTTACCTCGCCCAGCCGCAGCCAGCCTACAAAGCCCGTCGCGGCCGTGATGGCGAGCATATCCAGGAGGATGAGGCCGAGCGCCAGTCGAACCCGGATGGCGTGCTTGGCGGAGGCGCGCGGGGATTCGGGGCGGTAGTCGCCCTCGCTCAAGCCGGCCTTCCGTTCGCCCGATGTCCCCAGGACAGTAGATGCAGCCATACGGTTAATCCTGCGCCTTTAGTGCCCGAATGTCGAGACACGGCGGCATGCGATGCTGCTCTGCACCAGATCGCGCGTCGTTGCGCTTCGGATGGTGAGTATGGCTGATTTGAGGCGGTAAACGGCGGAAGATCAACCAAAAGTCGGGAACCGCCGGGCGTTCACGCGGAAAAGGCGTTCTCAAATCGGTGCGACAAGCCGTCCCGCTGGCACGCCGCGTTGTGCGGGTGCGCACAGGTGTCTACAGGCAATTTTAGGTAAGCACGTCGAAGGGGCAGGCAGAGATACAGCATGAGCCTGGTGGAGATGTACGAAGCCGTAAAGGATGTTGCCGCACCGTTCGGGCAGGTCGGCCGCTCGATCGCACACATCCACGTGGGGCTCGCCCTGTTCGTCGGCTGCTCGCTCCTAACCCGTCGCGGGATGGCATCAGGATGGCCGTTGTTCCTGCTGGTCATGCTCGAGCTTCTGAACGAAGCGGCCGATCTCGCAGAAGGCTGGCCGCACCTCCAAGCATGGCGCATCCGGGACACCGTCGGCGATTTCGCCAATACCATGCTCTGGCCAGTGCTTTTGTTCATGATCGCACGCGCTCAGGAGCGGAAGGCAGTCGGGGCAAAGGAAGCGATGACGTCGGATGCGACGTCTTCCATTCTGAGGGAGGATGACGCCGGCTTGTATTGACCGCCCCAGACAGGGCAAAGAGGCTCGATTTTTCCGTCAGAGTACCGCTCCCATGCAAGCTGCGCAGGCACCTTCCGCCACTTTCCCCGCGAGCGTCCATGCGAGAGCTCGGCAGATTGGCGCCCATTATCTCACCGGACAGCGAGGAACGGTGTTCTGGGCGTTCGTCATGCTGATGGTGACGAACGTCGCCCTGGCAAAGGCGGGCTTCAGCACGGGCAGTACGCCGGTCACCTTCGGATACCTGTTGATGGGAGCGTTGGCACCCTTTGCGCTGATTGGCCTCATCGTTCGGCCGGTGCTGTCGCCTGCCGCGCTTCTCCATGTCCTGCTCGCGTACCTGCCGGTCGGCCTGTTCGCGGTATACAAGGTGGAGACCGCGTTCGGCAGTCCCGCGGAACTGCTCGTTACCGGAACGAACTTCCTGATCCTCCCTGTCATCATCATCGGGTTGTTCTCTCCCTATCTGGAGGACCTGACGGAGGCGCAGATCTGCACGGTCCTGAAATGGTGCGTACGGTTCGCCGTCGCCTGGGGGCTGATGAACTTCTTCATGTATGCCCTGACGAAGAGCTTTATCGCCATCCCCTATCTGACCATGAATGCTGCGGATGCCGCCGAAGTGTTCGGGAAGAACAATCGCCGGGGCGGCTTCATGAAGCTGGTGTCGACGTACAATAACGGGAACATCTTTGGCGTCTGCATGATTGCCCTCGGACCAGTCTATCTTTACGCGGAAAAGTCGCGGGCCTGGATGGCGGCATTCCTGCTGGCGATCCTGTTGACCTTGAGCCGCTCGGCGTGGTTCGGGATGGTCGTGATGGGTGGGGTTATGGTTGCGCTAGGGCAGGTCCGCGTCAATCGAGGTCCTGTGTGGCTGGGGGGCCTGGCTGCGGTCGGCGGCATCGTGATCATCATGCCGTTCCTCGGCTGGACATCGGACAATTTGTTCGACTCCAACCTTGGCGGGCGCTTCTACCAGGTGGAGCAGTTGGTGATCACTTGGTTCGGTGCCCCGAGGGTTAGCATCAAGGAAATCATCTACCTCGGTCTCCTGCAGAGTTTCGGCCTGATCGGATTTCTGTTCGTGATGCTGGCATTGACGTTTCCGATATTGGTAAATGCCTCTCGGCTACGGACCCTTCCGATGTTGCGCAGGGCGGCGATCGGCGGAACGATCTGTTATCTGGCGATGGCTGCGCTGGATGGCGCTTTCATCTTCCCTCCTGTGCTCGCGATCTTCCTGTTCTTGGGCGCTCTCACGTATCGACGGGGCTACCGGGGTGCGGCGGGGCGGGCGGCGCTACCGGCTACCGCGGCGATCTGATCGCTGCCCGAGGCTCGGGGTCCCATCTCCGCACGTCGCTGTCTGGCGGCGCCGGGAGCATCAGGAGGGAGGGGCGGGCCTCTACCGTTGGCGGACTAGGTAGATTTCTGCTGCAACCAAGCCCGCTCTGGCTGTTCTGCTGCATTGCAGCGCCGTTTGATCGCCGTCTGCTTGCCACCGCGCAAAACTGCCGTCATGGCCGGTCAGCATATAGCGGAAACGGAATACCTGCCTCATGCTCGCCAAGAAATTCGGCCGCCTGAAACGTCGCCTTTCGGGAAGCGCAGGAGGGCAGGCGACCGGATCGGTCCTTGTGTACCTGGTCGGGTTCACCCTTCAGAAGCTGGTGCCGTTCGCCGTTATCCCGATCTACACACGCGTCCTGCCGCGGGCCGAGTACGGCCTCGTCAGCGTCTGCCTCGCGACGCTTGCTGCCGTGAACATCATCAGCAGCCTGGGCATCGATGCAGCCGCCACCCGCCTTTACTACGAGGAGCGGGATAGCGAGGGGCTCGCACGATACATCTACAGCAGCTTTGTGCTGCGGATGGTCTCATCGGTTGTGATCGGCGCAGTGATGTGCGTGCTGCTCGCCGTCGGGTGGCCCTATATCGTTTCCGATCCTACGCCCGCCTTTCCCTACGTCGGTCTGATTGCCGCAGGATCCGCACTAGACGGGACGTTGAGCTTCCAGCAGGCGCTGCTGCGGGCGCAGAAGCGCGCGTTCCGGTTCGTGTTCGTTCGCCTGGCGCAGCTGGTCCTTCAGGCGCTGATCGGAGTTTCCCTGATCCTCTGGGCAGGGTGGGGCGCAGAAGGACCGCTCACCGGGTATGTCGTAAGCTCGTTCCTGGTGGTGACGACCGTCTCCATCGGCTTCCTGCGCGATATCCCCCGCGGAACGCCGTTTTCCTGGTCGGACGTTCGGCGGAACCTCTCTTATGGGCTGCTGACTGTTCCGCAGAAGATCGGCAACTGGTTCAACAACCTGTCCGATCGCGTCATCCTCGCGCGCTTCCTGAGCCTGGACAATATCGCCATCTATCAGCTCGGCTATAGCGGCGGTCAACTCGTATCGTTCGTGACGACGAGCCTGAACAACTCATACGTCCCGCATTATTACGAAATGAAGCGGGACGGTGCGAATGCACGCACGATCGTCGCGATCGATTGCGCCATCATATCGATCATCGGCATCCTGTCTTTGGCAGGCGCCCTCTTGGCGCCAGAAATGATCGCGATCCTGGCCCCGCCGAGCTTCGCGGCGAGCACGGCCGTCATGCCGATCATCGTCGGCGCCTATTACATGAACGCCGTCTACACGCAGTTTCTGAAGGAGTTCTTCTACGCGAAGCGTACCGGCCTCGCGAGCACGGTGGTGACGATCCCTGCGCTCCTCACCGTGCCCATGAACCTGCTGGCCATCCCCGTGCTCGGCTATATGGGGGCGGCGCTCGTCACCATGGTGTCGTTCACGCTCATGGTCATCGGAGTGACCATGGTGGGGCAGTTCCAGATCGAACGTACCGCGCACCCACATGTGCGCCTTTGGATCCACCACTTCGCCCTTCTAGGGCTGACCCTGGCGCTGGGCTTCGATGTGCTTACCTTTAGTGAAGGCACTCTTGCCCGATGGGGCGAGCGTATCCTGTTGCTGTGCGGATTTGCGGGCTTCTCGGTTCTGCTTTTGGTATTGCCCCAGCGCGGCGCCCTGCTTCGGTGGTTCGCTCCCGCGAGCAAAACCGAAGCAGCCGCCGCACCGTTATAGCAGGATCATACCAATAGGTTCGAGAGGGAGGCTGCTTCCGCCGAGAGTTCTCGTGCTTTGGCAAGGATCGTGCTGCGCCTCGACGAGTCCGCGAACACCGCCTCGACATCCTCCACGATGGCCTCGATCTCATCCGTACTTGGGATCGCGGCATATTCCTGAACGCGGGGGTAGCCGATCTGCTCCTGCAGGCTCCGTGTCTTATGAGAGTTGGAGCCCATGAAGACGCAGGGAGTGCCGCCCAGTGTCGCCATGATCGACGGATGCCAGCGGCCGCTCACGAACACTTCGGCTCTCGCGAGCAGTGCCGCGCCTGCCATGACGGGGATGTCGACCGGCACAAACGGTACGTCCGTTTCCGTGGCGACGGATTCAAGGAAGGCGTCGCCTTCACAGGTTTGAACGAGAACAAGCGGAAGCCCGAGCTTCTTCAACGACCTGACGAGCTCTGCATATTGCACTCGTGCGGATTTCTGATCCCACGCTGCCGCAGAACTCCCACCGACAGCGATGTACCGCCCCGCCTGTGCAGTGGTCGGAACTTGCCAGCCGCTACGCTCCGCATACGGCCAAAGTGCGGAGCGATCTCGCGGAAGCTCCGAAATTGCCTCCACTCTGGGCTGCCACACAAAGAGCGCATCGGCGACTGTGCGGGCTGGCGCCCGCGGAAACCACTCGTCGGCAAAGCTTTTGGAAGCTGCTTCGCGAAGCGCGACTAACCGAGACTTTTCGAACACCGGCGCGGCGGCAGTGATCGTCTCTTCGTTGATGCCCGACTGAGGATCCGCCGACAACATCCCGTTCACGAAGAAGACTGGCTTCTGCAGTTCCTGCGCTAAAGCCGCCAACGTCATCATCATAAGGAAATGTCGCCGAGGCTCCGTTCGGAAAATCCCGTCCCCCTCAACATTGGCAATGACAACTTCGGCTTCATCTAGGCCGCGCAACATCGCCGCCACCGCCTCATCAAACCTTGCATACTCGCGCAGAAGTGCAATGTTATGATCAAAGTCGTGCGTTAATCCTCGGGGCCGTCCCAGGCCATTCAGGACGCCGCCTGCTACTGGCCCGATGCCAGGCGTCCGCAGAAGCTTCTGTCGGAAAAGCTTCCGGCAAAGTCTCTGATATTGCGAATGAGAAATCCGCGTTCCTTCGGGATACCACCGCGAAAGATAATTACCCCCGATTGAGAACGTAATCTGATGATTTCGGCTGATAATCTCACGTAATGCAGAGCTGGTCGCTCGAGCGCCCCAGTTGAATTTGTCGGTGTTATCGCGAATGAAGAAAGCCTTCATGACAAATCGCCGCTCCCAGTAGCAGGCTTGTATCCGAACACATCTCTTATCGTAGCCAGGTTGGTTTGCGTGATCTTCCAGAGCGTCTCGCGCGCCGCAGCGACCTGCTGGCGGCGCAGGTCGATGTTGTCTGCCGCTGCATCGAATGCGGCGACCATCCGATCGCGTACGTCGGGGCTATCGAACTCGACACCCCAATCGGAATGGCCAATGTCGTCGAGGAACCACTGCATCTTGTCGTGAGCCACCAGCGAGATGATCGGCGTCCCCATGCCGAACGGGATCATCTGTGCATGGCCGCGCATGCCGGCGACTAGGTCCACGCTCTCGTAGAAGGAGAGGATTTCCGCGGTCGACACGCCGGTGAAGTGGCGAACCTCATACGGAACGCCAGCCTGGTCGAGGTACGGCGCCACCGCCTCGTCATCGAAGACGTGGCCGACGAGGATAACGCGCCAGCCGCGGTCTGCAGCACGGCGTGCCATTGCCGCCATGCCGCCAAGCGTCGGCGCCTCCCGCCCCTTCAGGCGCAGGCCGAAGCGGTCGAAGGCGGCGTTCAGCACGAACGTCGGGCGGTCATCTCGCTTGGGGGGACGCGCCGCCCGCGGCATGTTGAGGTAGCTCATCACCGTGGTGGTGCAAGGCTGATAGACCAGCTTGTCCGCCAGGTGCTGCGGCAGATAGCCGCGGAGCGCCTCCATGCTGCCGCGGTTGCGGATGCCCACAAAGCCGCTCTTCTCGACCAGCAACTGCAGGCTCTCGACGAAGACCTCTGGGAACTCCACCTGGCCGCGGAAGCGGTTGTAGCCAACCGCAAACACGGCGATCGGCGCCTCGATCTGCTTGAGCAGCGGCGTCGGTACAGGCCATTGCCAGCCAGAGATGGCGCTGGTGCTGTTGTCGACGAGGAACAGGCCGCCACCACCGATCACCAGGCCGCTGCCGCGGTTGATGCGGGCGATGAGCGCCTCGTCCACGGGGTCGCGCACGTTCTTCAGATCCCAGCCGATGTCGGCTGGAACGTCGAAAGCGCTGCGGACCGCTTCGAAGAGGACGGCGTCACCGGCATTTGCCGCCACATGCACCCCGAGGTGCATGATCGGCGGCCGTCCGGAAGTTCGTGCTTGGGTCGATTGCTTCTTATATCGCCGTTCGAGCATCAGATTGACCGCGCGATATCGTGCGACCTCCGGTCGGCGCAGCTGTGCCGCTAGGCGCCAACCAGCGTCGAGCGCACTTGCGAGCGGCTGGCTTAGCTTGCCGAGCGCGGCAAGTCGCTGCCAGCGCTTCAACGCCTTGAGCGCCTTCGCCGCTTGCTGCTTCTCTATCTTCGCGGTCTTCTCGGCGACAATCCAGTAGGCATTGAGCACCGGGCGCGCCGCGTCGATTCGTGCGCCGGACAAGGAGGCCACGTGCTGTAATGCTGCTGTCGCCTCGCCAAGTTGCTTGGCGAGAAGCGTGCGCTTTCGATCGATGTCGACTTCCAGGACCAAAAGTGCGCCAAGCGGGAGCGCATCGAAGATCTCGTCCACCAACGCCCGCTCCGCAGCATCGAAACGCTGGATTCCTAGCTGGAGAGCGATGCGGCAGCCGTTCTCGTCTTGCGCCGCTGCTTCTTCAAGCTTGTACAGCATCCGCGCGTCTGCGGCCGTTTCCGGATGTGCTCGGCTGAACCCGACAGTCCACCCAAGGCCCCGCAGCAGGGGGAGCGGGGAGGCACCATCTACGCCAAATTGTACGGCGTTGCCGGGCGTGTGCAGTTTCTTACCGAGAAGGGCGTCGAGGCTCATGAACCTCAAGACGGCCCGCTGTTGAGCCTCCTTCAACGAGCTATGCGTGTCAGACAGTCTGCCGGCCGAAGCTGGAAGCGCCTCAACATGCGGGGCGGCAACGTCGGTCAAACTAGTCTCCTCGGCTCTGTGGGTCCGGCGTTATAGCGGCTCTACGCTGCGGTGCAAAACAGCTTGCGCTAAAGGGAGCGGCAACGGCGCTGCGCGGGTGGTTTCGCGATGCGCGCGCCGCACCATAGATTGGCGTCGCCTCGGTATCCGTATAGGAACACCGTTGCATAGCAGCGACCCGGGAGGGGCGCTCTGGATCCCACGCCCATTTCCGGGCCACTGCCGTTCGGGCCTGATGATGACCAACCTAGCAAGAAATCTCGCGCGGATCGCGCTGGTGGGGGCCGGCGGGTCGCACCCTGCCACCCTGGCCGCCGTCGAAGGCGCATTGGCGCGGGTCTCTCCGGAAACCCCCGTAACCGTCGTCGACATGTCGCTGTTCGACCGGCGGGGTGTCGCGCGCTATGAGGGGTTCAAGTCGGAGGTGCTGCGGCTTCGACCGGCAGACTTCGGCCTGCGCGAAATCTTCCGGACAGCAGGGCCCAACCTCATCATTTCCGGAGGGGCGCGCCGCTTCGAGCAGATGATCGACGCTTTCGGCAAGCTGCTGGAAGAACAGAGCGTCGGCGCAATGCTGATCTGTCACTCCAGGGGCTTCCCTGAGCAGGCGATGATCGCCGCTGCGTCTCGCGCAGGCCTCAAGGTCGCGCAGATCGACGAAGGGCCTTTCAGCATGCCGGTGCGTCCGGCGACCGCCCCCGAGTTCAGCAACCGGAAACAGAAGCTGGTGTTCGGCGGCTTGCGTCGGTTGGGTCTCGTCCCGCGCCGCGACCTGATCGGCGGCAAGGTCGACCGCTTCTTCATCACCTCTCCTGGACGCGGGCGTGTCGCGCTGGAACGCGGTTTGGACCCGGCGAAACTTGCCGTTGTGCCGTGTCCGCGCTTCGATGCACTGGCAGCACTCCGGGAGAAGTGGCGGGATCGGGTTCGCGCGTCCGAGACGAAGCGCGTGCTGTTCCTGCATCAGCCTTTTCGAGCCGACCGAAAGCTCGATCGCGCCGAGGCGGACAGGGCGGAACTGCTGCTGATGCACGGTCTTTCAGAACTGGCGCAGAAGCGGCCCATCCGTTTGGGCATCCGGATGCATCCACGTTCCGATGAGGCCGAGCGCGCGCGGGTCGCAGACCGGTTTTCACCGCTAGCGGATGTCCTCGCCCTTTCGGATGGGACTTCGCTCACGGACGACCTCATCTCCGCAGATGGGTTTGTCGGCTTCTATTCATCGGCGCTGCTGGAGGCTGCCGTCTGCGGAGCGCCGGTCGCAGCCGTGCGGCTGAAGGCGGAAAGCTTCGCGCAGCACGACGAGGCCATCAAGGCCGCGAACTTGTCGGAGCTGGGCTTGGCGGTGTTCGAGGAGGCTCCGGCGCTCGCAGCGTTCCTGGACGACAAACTCGGTTCGGGCGAGATGGCGCCGCCGACGGCATTGATCGAGGAGCAGATCGGGGACGTGCGACTGCACGGCTCGGACGAGGTGGCTCGCCAGTTGATGGCACTCCTGCAGGGTCGCTGAACAGGCCTGGGGCGTACCGGCGGAACGCAGGCCCCCTTAAGCGTTCCGCTGCGTGGGCATGGGCGACCGCTTCCTCAGCCTTGGTGGCTGGTCGCCCGTCCCCCGACCAATTCCTGGATGGCGTGCACCGTTCGCTCCAATGCCCTGCGATCGAGTGGCCCTACTTCCGCATCGATGTCCAAATCGCCGACTGCGTTTCCCTGCAGCGTGCCGAGAACGTGCCGCGAGACATCGTCGGGTGTATACGCACAGGGCACGCCCGTGGACTCGAACCATGCCTGTTTTTCGCCCTCTTCTTTCTCGGTGAAGGCCGAGACCGGGATCGGGACGCAAACGACGGGCGTCCGTAGGATCAAGCTTTCCAGAAGGCCTACCGAGTAGTGGCCAAGAACACAGGCGCAACTCGTCAGAACTTCCGGCAGCGGCAACTCCGGTGAGTAACGGAAAGGGATCCGAAGGTGACTTTCGAGGAACGAGAGCGTTTCTGGATCGCTACGCGGATGTTGTCGCAGGATCAGATCGAAGGGTGTTCTTTCATAGGCTTGGTTGAGGCCAGCCGCCATCATCGCGAGCACCGCCCGTGCCGGTTCTCCAGCAACGCGTCCCTGCCATACGAACGGCTGGAAGACGTAAAGAACCGTGGCAGGCTGTGCGTCGCTTCTGACGGCAGGCGCCAGAGCGTCGAACCGGGGTACGCCGGTCACTCGGATGTCCGCAGGCGCCACTCCGAGAGCCTCGAAGCGTCGTGCGTAGTGGGATGAGCAGGCCAGGACGAGATCATGGCCGAAGCTGCCATAGGGCACCTTTCTGGGAAGGATGCCCCAGCTGCGCAGGAGATGCCCGACTCGGCCAACCACTCCCGGGCGGATACCCTGATGCGCCGCGTGCACGATGGTGAAAGGTCCCTCCTGGATCAGGACCGTACTCGCGCCGACATCCTTTGCCGCCGTAAGGAACGCCTGTTCCACATAGGACGTGTCGTTACACGTGATCAGGATGTCGGCACCGATACCCCGCAGGAAAGCGGTCCCTCGCCGGACCAAGCGTTGGTATGCGAAGGGGCCGCCATTCAGGAGCAGGTTGAAGCCGGCCGGAATTTCCTTTCGCCGACTGAAATTGGCCAGACCGAACTGCTCCATCAGCAGGTGCAGCACCTCGCCAGAGCCTGGCCAGTGAAAGGACGACGTCGACTGAGTGTTGAACCGTTCGACGTCCAGCACAACCAGGCGTGCTTCAGGCCACTTCCTCTTCAGTTCATCCGCAACCATCGAAAGCGTCGTAGCCGCGGATCCCGCTACACCGATGAAGCAGATGGTAGGGCCGGGACGGCCCGGAAGTGCCGGACTGCTCATGCGCATCCTAAGGTCAGATGTACGACGCACGGGAGGCGGCGTCAGGAACCCAACGGGCGACATCGATCACCGTCGGCGGTGCCGTAAGGGCTGCTAGATGAGCCCCAAAGTAAAATGGCCACGCCGAACCCGAGTTCGGCATGGCCATTTAACTGTCAGGTGAAATCTTATGCCGCTTCGGCAGCCTTCGGCTTCGGACGCCACTTCAGCTTGTCGCGCTGGACCTGCTCGACCGGCAGGATCTCGGTCGACTTGTACTTGAGCGACTTGGCGACTGCGCGGACGTCGCGGCACAGGCGGCGCAGGCCGTCCGGCTCGAGCGAAGCGGAGTGGTCGGTGCCCTTCCAGGTGCGATCCATGGTGAAGTGGCGTTCGACCCACTCGGCGCCCAGGGCGACGGCGGCCATATCGGCAGCGATGCCCAGATGGTGGCCGGAGAAGGCGATCGACTTCACCTGATCGCCGAACTTGTCCTTCAGGCGGGTGACTTCGAGCAGGCACAGGTCGTCGAACGCAACCGGATAGCCCGAGGTGCAGGCATAGAGGACCAGGTCCTTCGCGCGGCCACGCTCGACGAAGAAGTCGACGATCTGCTGCTCTTCGTCATGGGTGGTCATGCCGAGCGACAGGTGGATGTCGCCGTCGAAGTCCTTGGCGAGCACGTCGAGCATCTCGAAGTGCAGGTTGCAGGCGGAGGGAACCTTGAGCAGCGACGGCTTCAGGGTCGCCATCTCGCGTGCCGAGGTCGTGTCCCACACCGACGTGGAATATTCGATGCCGAACTTCTCGCACTCGGCCTTCAGCTCGTGGTGCTGGTCGACGTTGAACTCGAGGAACTCGCGGTGCGCACCATAGGTGTCGCCATAGGAGTTGGCCGGGTTCGGGTGCGGCGCGTTATACTGCGCTTCCGTCAGGAGCTCGCGGTTGTTGCGCTTCTGAAACTTCACCACGTCGGCCTTGGCGTAGATCGCCGCGACCTGGATCAGCTCCTTGGCGATGTCCATGCTGCCCATGTGGTTGCAGCCAACCTCGGCGATAACTTTGACGCTCATAATCAACTCCTTGAATGACGTTGCGACGAGCCCCCGCCACGTCGCTGCGCCTGTGATCGCTTAATCCCCGCCGCTCACGGCATCACCCCGCGATGAACCACGAACTTCGTCATCCACCGATCCTTCCCAACCTGTGGTGAAGGAACCGCGATTAACCTTGCTTATACGAACTGCTACGGTGCAGCAACTCGGCGGCGCATTCTTTGCTGCGATGCGGCATCAGACGTGCGGCGAACGCGACGAGGAGCGGGAACGAGGAGCCCGCAGAGTAGGGCAAAGACGCACGCCATCGTAGTGGTCCGAAGCGGATAATCCCCTAGCGAGTGCAGCAGAACCGCCAAAATGGCGACGCTTGCCGCAGATCCCAGCAGGGAAGGGGAGTTGGCCCGGCCGAGCCATGCCGTAGCGGCCGCCCAAAGGAACCATGCGAGAAAGACCGCGACGAGTATCACACCGAACACGCCGTACTCGAGCGCGATCTCGTAGTAATCATTGTGCGCATGGTTCACGAAGGTGCTGGCGACCTGTTCTACGGGCTCCCGCATCGCATACACCTGCGTGAAGGTGGTGGGCCCCGAACCGATCGGAAGATACTGTTCGATCGCCTCGCCGGTGACCTTGTAGAAGCCGAGGCGACCCGCGTCGACCAGGCCTTGCGACTGTACGCGTCCAGTCAATGCCGCGCCGAAGGAATGAAGCGCCAGTGCCAGGCCGAGGATCAGCGCGAGGCCGAGCCCGACCGGCAGCATCCATCGACCTGCGGCGCGGTCCTCATCTCGGGAGTCGGACTCGGACAGCGTCAGCTTCCGGAACCGCACGAAAAGAGCCATCGCGCCAACGATCATGGGCAGAATAAGCACCAGCCCTGCGCGCGCGGTGGTCGCGGCGATTCCCAGGATGGCAAGTCCGATCAAGACGGCGCCGGCGATCGCCGCCATCCGTTCGATCGGCTCGCGACCACGCGACCACCGGATGCTGCAAGCTGCAGCCAAAGGGATAGCGCAGAGCAGAAGGGTGGCAAGATGATTGCGATTGGCGAAGAACCCGAGCGCGCCGTTGATGCTGCTCGTGCCGTACACCTTGATGGTGTTGCGGTTGCCCAGGGCAGCTTGCGCAAGCCCGAGGAAGACCGACACGGCAACAAGAGCGAGGAGGATGTAGACCAGGTTCCAGCGCTGTGTTTCTGTTGCACGCACCGTCGCGAATAGCACCGCGGCAGGAGCCAGCAGATAAAGCGCGGCGGCGATGCCCGTACCCGCCCGCAGTCCTGCCGCGTGCCAGGGAAGCGGAATGGAGGCCGCCTGATAGGTCTTCACCGCCTCTTCCCGCCCGGGCAGCGCAGTCCAGATGCTTGGCGGAAGCGGTACGGTGTACAGCAGAGGCAGGGCCGCCGCGAGGACCAGCAGAATCAGGACGACACGTCCGATCGGCCCGTCGGGAACACGATCGCGCCGGACAAAGGCGAACAGCAGCGCCCCCAATCCCATGAGTTGCAGTGCCATGTTCCCGAAGGAGGGGCGCGAGGACCCGCCCAGCAGGATAGCGGCTGCCAATAGCACGGCCGCCACGAGTGCGCTTGCTTCAAGGGCTCCGGAATGGCGGAGGCGGACCAGGATCGGCGTGTGCATAGATCTTTCAGTTTGCCGCGCAACGTTCGCGGGATGTCATGAACATGCGCTGGCTTCAAGGTTCGGGGGGAAGTTCGAGGGATCAGTGCTGGGCAAGGAATTCCCGCAGTGCTTGCCCGTCAGCCACGAGCCGCACCGGGTTCGCGGGCCATTGGCTGAGCGCTCGGGCCATCCGTGCACAGCCGAACATCTGCGGGACGTAGGCGCTTTGGTCGAAGCGTCCGAGATCCAGCAGGCCGGTGGAAATCGCCGCGGCATAGGCTCGGTAGCCGAACCTGCCCGCGTGCTCCATCAGTCCGCCGGCATTGGGCTCGATCTCCACGTTGCCGATGCCGGCAAGGTCCGCCTGTAGCCGGGTCAGATCTTCGCGCGGATGCGGCAGGTAGCGCACCGCCATCGGGCTTGCCGCCCCTAGCTGGCGCATCGCCGCTAGAAACCGTGCGTGCCGGATGATGCCGTCCTCGACCAGCGGCGACCCGACGAATAGCAGTGCGTCCCGTTGCTCACCAGGTTCGGTCGGGGGGCTCAGTACCAGATTGCGTTGCTCGAACCGGTCGCGCACGCGGACCTTCGATCGGTCGATCCGGCGGTTGAGGATCCCGCGAGGGTGAAAGCCGACCGCGGCCTGTACTGCGCCGCGCGCCGCGTACCACAGGGGACTGGTCAGGTCCGTATAGTGGGAGAGCCCGTCTTCCCACAGTTCCACGGCGCGGATTCCGGGCAAGGCCATCAGGAATCGTTCCAGCGGCTCACCCTCGAGGAACAGGATCAGTCGCTCGATCCCCAGCGGATGCAGGCTTGCCGCGACCGAGCGATAATAGGCCGCATTCGCCCGTCGCGCCGCCAACAGGCTCGAAAGCGAGCCTCGGGGGAGCGTCTCGCGGCCCAGGTCGAGGGCGCGCCCTGGATACTGGGTCTCAACCGGCCCACGCATGAAAGCGTCTCGGTAGAGTACCAGGTCAGGCTCAGCCCCGTTGTCGACCAGGAACTGGAGGTGCAGGCGGGAGCGGGGGAGGGCGGCGACCTTCCCCGCGCCGGGTTCACGCGCCGACGACATGTCCGCCCTTGATCAGGCGGTCGGCGAGCTCGCGGATAGCGCCGCGGCCGCCTTCGGCATCGAGTATCAGCTGCGCCGCTGCGAGCGCCTGGGGATGCGCATCGCGGGGTGCGACCGCACAGCCAACGGCCGCCATGCACTCCAGGTCGTTGATATCGTTGCCGACATACACGGCCTCGGCCGCGGAAATGCCGTTTTCGGCAAGCCAGTCGGTAAGAAGCGCCAGCTTGCCTTCGATGCCGTGGTGATGCGGAAGTTCGAGCTTCCGGCACCGTGCAGCTACCACGGGGTTCCGCTCCTTCGAGATGACGAGCATCGGCAGACCGCGTTTGCGAAGCTGTTCGATGCCCATCCCGTCCCGGCGCGAGCAGGCAACGGTTTCCTCGCCGGTCTCGCTCACGAACACGCGATCGTCGGTGTGCACCCCGTCGAAGTCCATGATCAAGGCCGAGACTTTCGCCGGCAGGTCTTTGGTAGCAGGGGGGGTCCGTGACAGTCGAGCGATGCGCTCCTCGGCCATGCGGAAGTCTTCCGGCTCGTCGATCTCCAGCCGCCGCTCGACCGGCGTGTCGAACAGCGCGGTCTTGCCGAAGAAGCGGTGCCTGGAGGCGACGAAGCCGTCGGTCTTCATGACGTAGACGGCGCCGGTCTCCAGATACTCCGGCTCCCGCTGCTGGCGCATCAGCCGCACGGACTTCTCATGATTGATGCCGACGGCTGAACCCTGTCCGTCCTCCTTCCAGAGGAAATAGTGGAAGGCGGTGACGGCGACGGCGCTGTCCGCGCCATGGGTCCGCAGCGCATCGACGGTCCCGTCGATGTCTTCGGGCGCAGTCAGGGGCGAGGTGCATTGCAGGAAGACAAGCAGGTCCGGGCGATAGCCTTCCGCCTGTTCCAGCGCTGCAAGCGTGTAGAGCAGCGCATCCTCTGACTTCGCCATGTCGGAGGCGAGCGCCTCCGGGCGGCGCACCACTTCGGCGCCATAGCGCTCGGCGACCTCGGCGATCTCGTCATCGTCGGTGGACACGACCACCCGCGTCACGTTGCGGGCAGCGCGGGCGGCATCGATCGTGTGCGCGATCAGGGGCTTCCCGCCGAGTGGCAGGACGTTCTTGCGCGGGATGCCCTTGGACCCACCCCGGGCAGGAATGATTGCCAGCACGTCTTCAGCTGCCTGTGCCATATGCCTCCCTTTCTGTTTCGTCGCTGCCATAGGCTCGCCAGGCGCTGCCTGTCGACGGGCTAGCGGTGTACGGTGGCACGTTGGCGTTAGCGGTGGCGTCCGCGAAGCCATGATGCTAGGCAGCCCGGCCGATAGAAACAAAACCGACACGGGTGCCGCGTCCTGCGAGCCCGAACAGAACGGGAAGTGTTGATGCGTACAGGGAGCTTTGGGCGATTGCCCATGCGTGCGGCAGTGATGTTGGGCTCGTGCAGTGCGCTGATCCTGTCTTCAGGCTGCGCCACCAAGAGCCCGATCAAGGAGGGGACCGCCTCCGCAGTCACGCCGGTTTCGCAGTTGCAGGTGCCGGACCCGCGTCAGGCCATCGGCGAGGTCTCCGATGCCTATTACATCGGTCCGCAGGACCAACTCGATGTCGCCGTGTACCAGCTGCCCGAGCTGACCCGCCAGGTCCGCGTCGACGCCGCCGGCAAGATCGCCTTGCCGTTCGTCGGCGAGATCAAGGCGAGTGGCATGACGCCCGCCGAAGTCTCGAACCTCATCGCGTCGCGTCTGCGGGCAAAGTACATGCAGCGCCCGGAGGTGACCGTCGGCATCACCGAGGCGATCAGCCAGCGCATCACGCTGGAGGGCGCAGTGACGCGGCCGGGCATGTACCCGATCCCGGGCAAGGTCACCTTGCTGCAGGCGCTGGCGCTCGCCGGCGGGACCAACAACATCGCGAACGAGCGGCTTGTCGCCGTCTTCCGCAACGTGGGTGCAGAGCGACAGGCCGCCATCTTCGACGTGCAGATGATCCGGCGCGGGGAAGTTCAAGATCCGACGCTGTACGGAAACGATCTTGTCGTGGTGGAACGCTCGCGTGGGAAGGTCCTGCTGCGCGACGTGATCGGCACGCTGCCGGTCCTCAATGCGTTCCGCACGGTCGATCGTCTCGCCAATTAATCTCAACGTCTAAGCTGGGCTGGCACCAATGAATGAACGAAGCGTATCGGGTGACCGCATGATCCCGGCTCCCGGTGACGTGTGGGAGGGTGACGGCGGCGCACGCGGCTTCAGCCGCGACGTCACCGCAGAGGACGGCCATCGGAGCGGCCTCACGCACTACGTCATGATCCTGCGGAAGCGGAAATGGCTGATCGTCAGCACGACGGCCATCGCCCTGCTGATCGGCCTGGTTGCGACCTTGCTGGCGGAGCCGGTGTATACGGCGCGCGCAACCTTCGAAGTGCAGCGGGAAGCGCCCCGCGTCCTGGACGTCAATAGCGTCGAAGCCGACAACAACGGCGACGCACTGTTCTTCCAGACCCAGTTCGCCCTGATCAAGAGCCGTGCGTCTGCTCAAGGGATCGTCCGTCGCCTGAAGCTCGACAGCAATCCGGAATTCGTGGACGTCAGCGGCGGGCTGTTCGACGCCAAGACCGGCTCTGCCGCCACGCCGCAGGAACGCCAGAGGGCATTCGACGCGGCAACGAACAAGGTGCAGGCGGGAATCGTCGCGGCACCCTACGCCGGTTCTTCCCTCATCGAGGTGACCTACGAGAGCAACGATCCGCGCATGGCGGCTGCGGTTGCGAACGCGGCCGTCGACGAGTTCATCGAGAGCACGATCGATCGCCAATACGCCGCGTCCAACTACGCCCGCAACTTCCTGGGTCGTCGCCTGCAGGAGTTGAAGCAGCGTCTGGGTGCTTCGGAGCGCGAGCTCGTCAACTACGCCGCCCAGCAGGGCATCGTGAACGTCACCGATGCGCGAAACGCGGGGCAGAGCCAGTCGCTCGATTCCGCAAGCCTGAGCGCGCTCAACGCATCCCTCGCGCAGGCGACCGCTGCCCGCGTCCAGGCGGAGCAGAACTGGCGGCTGGCGCAACAGCCGAGCGGGCGCACTCTGCCTCAGGTGTTGGCAGACCCGCAGGTCTCGGCGCTTACCGGCCAGCTTGCCGCGCTTCGGTCCGACTATGAGCAGCGCCTGCAGACCTTCAAGCCGGAATTCCCGGCAATGGTCCAGGCCCGCGCCAAGATCACCGAGACCGAAGGGGAGCTCGCCGCCGCACGCAACCGCGTCCTTCAGAGCTTGCGCGGCAGCTACGAGCTGGCCCTCAACCAGGAGCAGGCGCTGCAGAGGCAGATGGAGCAGTCGACCGGCAAGGTGATCGACCTTCAGGGCCGCAGCATCCAATACACCATCCTCCAGCGCGAGGTGGATACGAACCGCGCGCTCTATGACGCGCTGCTGCAGCGCTACAAGGAGATCGGGGTTTCCGGTGGTGCGGGTTCGAACAGCGTGTCCGTGATCGATCGTGCGCGTGTTCCCGGTTCGCCGTCGCGCCCGATCCTGTGGCTCAACCTTGCGCTCGCGTTCCTGGCCGGTCTCGGCCTCGGCGTCGCCATTTCGCTGATCCTCGAGTTCGTCGACGACACGTTCAAGCTGCCGGAGGATGTGGAAAACAAGCTGCATCTCCCGCTGCTCGGGATGATCCCCAAGCTCGAGGAGGATCAGGTCGCGGTCGAGGAGTTGGCCGACCCGCGCTCCGGCTTCTCGGAAGCCTATTTCGCGGTTCGGACGGCGTTGCAGATCTCGGGACCCAACGGCCTGCCGCGCAGCCTCCTGGTCACCAGTTCTAATCCGGCCGAGGGCAAGTCGACGACGGCCGTCGCGCTCGCTTACAGCTTCGCCGGCGGCGGCAAGCGCGTGCTGTTGATCGACGCCGACATGCGTCGTCCGAACCTGCACAAGCTGCTGTCGACGACCAACGTGCGCGGCCTCTCGACCGTGTTGAGCGGCGAGGCCTCGATGCGCGAGGCGGTGCAGACGATCGAGGCGGGCTTCGACGTGGTGCCGGCAGGACCGATCCCGCCGAACCCCGCACGACTGCTCAGCACCGGCCTTCGTCCGCTTCTGGCCGAGGCAATGGCGAACTACGACCTCGTCCTGGTCGACGGTCCGCCGGTGGTGGGTCTCGCGGACGTGCCGATGCTCTCGGCTGCGATCGAGGCGACGGTGCTGGTCGTTCAGGCGAAGAAGAGCCGCCGCGGCGTCGTGCTGTCGGCACTCCGTCGCCTGCGCGGGAGCCGCAGCCAGATCGCGGGCGTCGTGCTCACGAAGTTCGACCGGAAGGCTGCCGCCTACTCGGATTCGCTCGACTATTCCGAGTATTACTACAGCTACGGCGAGAAGACGGCGGGCTAAGCGATGGAACGGCGGCGAAGGAGAAGCGGGCAGAAGGCGCGCAGGCGCCTGGATCCGCGCATTATAGTCGCCGCGCTTGTCTTCGCGGGGGGCGCTTGGGAGATCGGGGTGAAAGGCTTTGCGGCCGAACCCCGATTGGCGCCCTCCGTCGCCGCACGGGTGGACCCTTCGAACGGAGCCGTGCTCGCACGCTTCGCGCAGAGCCAGATCTTGCGCGACGTCCCGGTCGCGCGCGATGCCGCGCAACGTGCACTGATCCAGGATCCGCTTTCGTCTCGGGCGACGCTCGTTCTTGCGCTTGCTGCGGTGGACTCTTCGGACATTGCAGCCGCCGACAAGCTCATGGCCCGCGCGGCCGAACTCAGCCGGCGTGAGTCCACGGCCGACGCGTGGATGTTCGACCTGGACATGACCCAAGGTCGCTACGCGGACGCTTTTCGCCGAGCGGACGTGATGCTTCGGCGGGAGCCCGGACTTGCGGCCCAGATCCTCCCTACCTTGGTGAAGGTGTCCACTTTCCCGCCGGCGCTGCCGGACCTGGCAGGCCGCCTCGCCAAGCAGCCGCCTTGGCGGGGAGCCTTCTTCCAGTCTTTCATCGGCTCCGCCGACGCGGATTACGCGGCGGTACTCGCTGCGCTTCGGGACGCGGGAGGGCGGCCTACTCCCTCCGAACTCGGCTCCCTGGTAGAGCGTCAGGTGCGGCTTGGCGACGCGGATGGTGCGCGCGCCCTCTGGCAGCAGGCGACTGGCCGTTCGCTGCCGTTGATCGTGAACGGCGGTTTCGAGGGATCGGCTTCGGCGGGCTCTCTTGACTGGCAGGGCGAGCGTGCAATTGGTCGTGCCGTCGGCATCGCGCCCCGTCCGGACGGGAAGGGACCCGCGCTCCGCATCGATCCGTACGCGGTTGGAAAGCCGAGAGCCGTGATGAGCCAGTCGCTGCTGCTTGCGCCTGGCAGCTATGCCTTGCGCTACGAAGGGCGTGCAGAGGGAGGCAACGGGTCGTTGGAGGTCTCCGTGCGGTGCGCCGCCTCGAACCAGCTTCTTGCGAGAGAGCGGAACGACTTCACCCAGGGCTGGGCGACGAGCGCGCTGACCTTTGTGGTTCCTGCCACCAATTGCGCCGTCAAGCAGGTCCGCATCGCCACCGTCTCCGGGCGTCGCAGCGACGTTCCGCTGTGGATCGACAGCTTCAGCCTCCGCCGCCAGTAGGCCCCAGGGAGCGGTTTCGTCAGCGATGCAGGACGGAAGAGGCCGTTAGCCTCTTCGGCCGGCGGATCGGGCTTCTCCACCCTCAGGCGGCCGCGTGTCCGCCCCAATTCTGTACGCCGACGAAAAAAGCCCGGGCGACCTCGCGGTCACCCGGGCTTCTTCGCAAGATCAACGCCTCGTTGCCGAGGCGCCGAAATCCCTGACTTAGACGCTCGCGGGAGCGTCGTCGTCCTCGTCAACCGCGACGTAGATGCCGAGGCCGACTGCGACCAGCGCCAGGACGCCGATCAGGATGCCGCCGCCGGCGAGGTTGCTCGCCTCAGCGTTGGTCGGAACAACCGTGCGGTTCACGGCCGCAGCGCGAACGCCGAGAGTCGGTGCCTGCGCCGAAACCGCCGGTGCGCGGTTAGCCGCCACTGCCGGAGCCGCCGCCATCATCAGGGCTGCGCACGAACTTGCTACAGCTACCAGTTTCTTCATAGACCATCTCCACTGTTACGTTGCGGAATTAGAGAGCAGGTCGCATGCTGCACTGCCGAAGTCAACGCGCTTCCGGCCCGGCCCCCATATTCCATCCTCGGTGATGCATTTAGATCACTTCCTCGTAAAGCCTTGAAATAGCGTTACTCATTTGTTCAACAGTGAACTTGGCGCGGAAGTGTTGACGAGCGGATACGCCCAGGCGCTGAAGCTGGGAGCGGCTCATCGAGCGGATCAACTCCGCCAACGCTTCTACGTTCCCGGCTGGAAAAATATATCCGGAAATACCCGGAACGACGATCTCGGGCAGCGCGTCTGCGTCGCTTGCGCACACCGGCTTGCCTTGTCGCATCGCTTCGATCGCCACGAGACCGAACCCTTCCCAGCGGGAGGGCATCATCACCACGTCGCAGGCTTCGAGGAACGCCGGGATGCGATCGATGGCGACCCATCCGTAGCGCGTCACGTTCGGCGGATCAGGCTCCGCCGAGGAGTCGCCATTCGACACGCTCCGGTCCCCAACGACGTGCAGATGGACCGGGATGTCGGCGACCTGCGCCATGGCGTGGCGCAGGTCGTCGAAGCCTTTCTGCGGGTCCTGGCGGCCGACGAACAGCAGGTTCAGGTGCTCGGTGTCGAAGTTCGGCAGTGTCGCCGTTGCCACCGGGGGCGTATCAGGTGCGATGCCATTGTAGACCATGTGCAGCTTGTCCCCGGGCAGACCGACTTCGGCCGCCCGGCGTTCCTCGAACTCCGAGATGCAGAGAATGGCGTCGGTCACCCGGGCTAGCAGCCGTTCTGCCGCTGCATAGGCACGGCGCTTTGCTTGCGACACCTGCATGTTGAAGGCCCACCCGTGGGCACAGTAGACGACCCGCGGCCGTTCGCCGCGCCGCAACAACAATGGCAGCCGCACGACCAAACCCGCAAAGGTGCTGTGGATGTGGACGATGTCCGGCTGCTCGCGCCGTATCAGCCGCGCGACCTCACGGCCCATGGCGGCTAGTGCGCCGGGGCTGCGAGCCGAACTCCTGAAAAGCCGCAGTGTCGAGCTCGGCAGGGAGGCGAGGTGTTCGATTTCGTCCGCCGCCACGGCGACCAGAACCTGATCCTTCCCGTATCGCGCCTGTTGATCGGGGATCAGTTCGCAGAGGTGTGTGGCGACGCCGCCCTTCACCTTCTGCGCTACGTGGAGGATCTTCATGGGGGCGCCTTCTAGTCGCCGCGCCCGTCCCTAGGGAAGGGGCGGTGCGACTACGCCTGGACCGAGGGATCCTCGGTCAGGCGTGGGTGGGCGCTTCGGTTTGCAGCACCCAGCGTTCCCCCGCTTCGAGGCCCAGGGCAGAGAGTACACCGCTGCGATAGGCGCCCGTGTCGATCCCGATCCGGTTCGGCTTTTCCTGGACCTCGGCTGCGATGGTGTGACCATGCACGATCATCATCGCATGATCGTGGTTGCTGTCGATGAACTCGCGCCGGATCCAGCGAAAATCCGAAGGATCCTGGTCGTCCAGCGAGACGCGCGGCCGGATGCCCGCATGCACGAAGAGATAATCACCGCTGCGATACCAGTCGCGTGCACGGTCCAGGAAATCGACGTCCGCGCGCGGGATACGATCGACCAGCAACTCGGCGAGATCGGCAAAGCTGCCGCGGTCGATCTCCTCCTGCGCGACCCCGTAACTCGCAAGCGTGGCACCCCCGCCGATCTGCAGCAGGCCGCGCGCGGCGCGCGCCTCCCCGCGTGCGGCCTGTACGAAGATCTCCTCGTGATTGCCCTTGATCAGAACCGCGCGTCCGGCCGTGACCAGTTCCCGCACCAGGGCGACCACTGCGGCTGAGTCGGGTCCGCGATCGACAAGGTCGCCAAGGAACACCAGCAGGACGGTTCCGGCAGTCGGTCGGGCTCGAAGGTCGGCATCGATCCGATCGAGCAATTCCCGCAACAGGTCGATGCGGCCGTGGATATCTCCGATCGCATAGATCCGCTGTCCCTCGGGAAGCTTGTAGCTTCGGCATTCCGCTTTTCGGCGTTTGAAGAACATCATCACCTTGAAATGTCGCAGAATCGCAGTGGCCGCCGCTCTTGATAAGAGTGCAGGCTGAACGCAAGGCGAATTGCGTGCGCTTGCCTCGCGGAGTCGAGATGCTAGCAGGGGGGATGCCGCGTTTTTCTCCGGTCCTGTGCGCCTTGCTGCTGTCGTTCACGACACCGGCCGCTGCAATCGGGGCCTTTGCGTCCGCCGTGTCCGCGAACGACGACCTGCTGGCACTGCGTACGCTGGATCGACGGATGGAGACGGTCGGCTATCGTCTGGCGGCACGGGCCGCGCGTTTGTGTCCGGAGAAAGCGCCGCTGCCGGGCTTTCTGCTGCACGACGTCAGCCAGTATGGCGAGTCGGATCGCGCGGAGGTGCGCACCACCTTCGGGATCGGCAATGCGCCATCGGTGCTGGCACTGGCGCCGGACAGCCCAGCCGCGCACGCGGGGCTTCGCGAGGACGATGGGATCGTCGCGATCGACGGCCGGCCCGTGCCCGATCTGCCGAGCGGCACCAGCGGGACCTTCACGCGCCTCGTGGCAGTGACGGACCAGCTCGAGAAGGCGCTGGCCGGCGGTGCGGTGACGCTGACGGTCGAGCGGAGCGGCGCGCGGCAGGAAATCCGGTTCACCCCGGAACAGGGATGCCCGTCGCGCTTCCAGACCCGGCCGTCGGATACGCTCGATGCCCGCGCCAACGGCGACTATGTCGAAGCGACCACCGCAATGGTCGCCTACGCCGGGGACGATGCCGAGCTTGCAGCCGTGCTGGGGCATGAGATGGCGCACAACATCCTGAAGCACCGCGCGCGCCTCAATGCCGCGGGTATCCAGCGCGGCCTGCTCCAGCAATTCGGCCGCAACGCGCGGCTGACTCGCAACACGGAGGTCGAGGCGGATCGGTTCGGCGTGTACCTGATGGCCCACGCCGGTTTCGATCCGCAGGCGGCGGTCCGCTTCTGGGAACGCTATGGCCGCGAACATGGCGCCGGCATCTTTCGCGCGGCAACGCACCCGAGCGAGCGGCGCCGCATCGAGATCATCAAGGCCGAGATCGCCCGCATGCGACGCCTGGAACAGGCCGGGCAGGAGCCGCTGCCCGACCTCGGCAGCCAGTCCGACTAGCGCTCAGCCTGCGACGCGCAGGCGAGGCGCCGTGGCCAGAGCCTTGGGTTGGTCCGGCCAGATGCCGCGCGCGTCGTGCACGCGCTTTTCGGCGCGCTCGTCCAGTGGCACCGAGCGGAAGATGTCGTGGTCGACCAGCACCACGAACGCGGGGCAGGTCTCCAGTGCGGTGTCGAGGTCGATCAACTGCGCGCCGGTGCCCTCGAACGCCTGCGGCAGGCGTGCGGCATAGGGCTCCACGATCCGGACGCGATCGCTGAACCGCTTCGCCAGGTGCAGCGCGACCTTGAGCGCGGGGCTCTCACGAAAGTCGTCGATGTTCGCCTTGAACGCGAGGCCCAGGCACGCGATCGGCGCTCCCGGCATCGCCTCTGCGAGTGCTTCTGCCCGGGCGATCGTGTGGGCGATCTTCGCGTCGTTCACCTCGCGCGCGGTGCGGATCAGCCTGGCATTCTCCTGGTCGGCATGCACCAGGAACCAGGGATCGACGGCGATGCAGTGGCCGCCCACACCCGGCCCCGGCGACAGGATGTTGACCCGCGGGTGGCGGTTGGCCAGCCGGATCACCTCCCAGACGTCGATGCCCATCGTATCCGCCACGACCGACAGTTCGTTGGCAAAGGCGATGTTGACGTCGCGGAAGGCGTTCTCGGTGAGCTTGGTCATCTCTGCCGCACGCGCCGTGGTGGTCACGCACGCGCCCCGCACGAAGCGGCGGTAGAAATGCAGTGCCTTGCGGGCACAGCGGGGGGTGATCCCGCCGATCACCCGGTCGTTGTCGATCAATTCGACGAGGATTCGCCCGGGCAGCACGCGCTCCGGGCAATAGGCGATCGCGACGTCCGCGGTTCCGCTGCAGTGGCCGGGGATTGCCAGGTCGGCCCGCCGTTCGGCGAGCAGTGCCGCTACCTTCTCGGTGGTGCCGATCGGGGAGGTGGACTCCAGGATCACGGCATCGCCCGCCTTGAGCACGGGCGCGATGGTGGCGGCGGCTTCGAGCACATAACCGACATCGGGCTCATGGTTCGGCCCAAAGGGGGTCGGCACCGCGATGACGAACACGTCGGCCGGCGCGACCTGGGTCGAGGCCCGCAGCAGCCCGCGTGCGACCACGCCCGAAACCAGGCCGTCGAGGTCGATCTCCTCGATGTGGACCTTGCCCGAGTTCACCGTCTCGACCACCCGCGGATCGACGTCGATGCCGAGGACCGAGGCACCGGAGCGCGCGATCACCGCGGCGGTGGGCAGGCCGATATAGCCCAGCCCCACCATGCAAACCTTCAGTTCAGAGTCCGAAATCACGTGCCACGATCTCCGCGATCCTTGCCGATGCCCGGCCGTCGCCGAACGGATTATGCGCGCGGGCCATGGCCGCATAGGCGTCATGGTCGTCGAGGAGCGTGGAGATTCCCGAAACGATACGATCTTCGTGCGGGCCGACGAGGCGCGCGGTGCCGGCGGTGACCCCCTCCGGCCGCTCGGTCGTCTCGCGCATCACCAGCACCGGCTTGCCGAGCGCGGGTGCTTCCTCCTGTACCCCGCCCGAATCGGTGAGGACGACGTGCGCGAGTTCGAGCGCGCGGATGAAGTTGGGGTAATCCAGCGGCGCCACGCGCGCGACATTGGCACGCTCTCCGAGCACCGCATCCATGGCCGCGACCACGTTCGGGTTGGGGTGCACCGGGAAGAGCACCGCCACGTCCGGGCGGTCGGCGATCCGCCCCACCGCCCGCGCGATCGCGGCCATGCCGTCCCCGAAGTTCTCGCGCCGGTGCGTGGTCACCAGCACCACGCGCTTGCCGGCGAAGCGTTCTGCGATCGGTCCGATCCCGGCGGCGAGAGCCGGATCTGCCGTGATACGGTTTCGGGTCGCGTGCAGTGCGTCGATGACCGTGTTGCCGGTGACGTGGATGGATGCAGGGGAGACGTTCTCCGCACGCAGGGCGGTGGCGGCAGTCTCGGTCGGCACGAAATGGAGGTCGGCGATCGGGGCGACGATGCGGCGGTTCACCTCCTCTGGCCAGGGCTGGTAGATGTCGCCCGAACGAAGGCCTGCCTCGACATGGCCGACCGGGATCTTGCGGTAGTAGGCGGCAAGGGCGCCCACCATCGCCGTCGCCGTGTCGCCCTGGACGATCACCCGGTCGGGACGCTCGCGGTCCATCACCTCGCCCAGCGCCAGCAGCAGACGGGCGGTCAGGCGATCCAGCGACTGACCAGGCTCCATCAGGTCCAGATCGATGTCCGGGGTGACGCCAGCGATCGAAAGCACCTGATCGAGAAGACCGCGATGCTGGGCGGTGACGCAACTGCGCACCGCAAGTCCGGGGAGCTCCGCGAGCGCGTGCAGGACGGGGAACAGTTTGATCGCTTCGGGCCGTGTACCGAATACGACCAGAATGCGTCGGTTTTGGTGCGGTGCCATGGCAGCCTTCTATCGCGGATGTTTAGGGAGTGCTAATCGCGCGAAGGTATCGGGCAGGGGGGCCTGACCGTCTATCGGCCGTCCGGCCGCGCTGGCACATCACAGGGAGCAAGCATGTCCATCAAACCACTTCGCAAGGCGGTGTTTCCGGTCGGGGGTCTGGGGACCCGCTTTCTGCCGGCAACCAAGGCCATGCCGAAGGAAATGCTTCCCGTCGTGGATCGCCCGCTGATCCAATATGCGGTGGACGAGGCGATCGAGGCGGGCATCGAGCAGATGATCTTCGTCACCGGTCGCGGCAAGCACGCGATCGAAGACCATTTCGACATCGCCTACGAACTGGAATCGACGATGTCGGGCCGCGGCAAGTCGCTCCAGGTGCTGGACGCCACGCGTCTGAAGCCGGGCCGTGTCGCCTATGTCCGTCAGCAGGAGCCGATGGGTCTCGGCCACGCCGTCTGGTGTGCGCGCGACATCGTCGGCGACGAGCCGTTTGCGGTGCTGCTCGCGGACGACTTCATGGTCGGCCAGCCGGGCTGTCTCAAGCAGATGGTCGAGGCGTACAACAAGGTCGGCGGCAACCTGATCTGCGCGCAGGAAGTGGCCGACGACCAGACCGACAAATACGGCGTCATCACGCCGGGAATGCGCGACGGCACGCTGACCGAAGTGAAGGGCCTTGTCGAAAAGCCCAAGGCAGGGACGGCGCCGTCGAATCTGGCGGTGATCGGTCGCTATGTCCTGCAGCCCGAGGTCATGCGCATCCTGGAAACGCAGGAAGCCGGTGCGGGTGGCGAGATCCAGCTGACCGACGCGATGGCGCGGATGATCGGCAACCAGCCGTTCCACGGCGTGACGTTCCAGGGCGTCCGCTACGACTGCGGCGACAAGGCGGGCTTCCTCCAGGCCAATCTCGCAACGGCACTGGCGCGCGAGGACGTCGGCCCCGCGGTCCGGGCCTTTGCCCAGGACCTGCTCGCCTGACCGACGGCGCCCGGTTTGCAGCCGGGCGTCAGAACGCCAGCAGGCGATCCTCGCCCAGGGTCGCCAGCAGGCTGACCAGCCCGCCGGCCGTCGTGCCGGCGGGGAGCTCGGCCATCGAAAGACCCGTCAGGGCTAGGCCCGACTGGCAGACCAGCAGTTCCACGCCGCTCTCACGGGCGATCGCGACGAGATCGGCCCGGCTCGGCAACCCGGCCACGGCAAATCGAGCGGCATCCGAATCGGCGGACGCTTGGAGCAGCACGACCGCGTCTTCATGAAGGAACACGCGCGCCCGGCCGCCCAGCGCGGCAGTGGCCGCAGCGGTGGAGAGCGCCGCCCGAAAGCGGACGGGATCGGCAGTCGCGACGAGGACGGTCAGCCCCCGCATGCGGGGCACCCCGGATCCTTGGGGAGCAGGAGCGTCCGGAAGCGCAGCGCCAGCGTGTCGATCAGCAGCAGCTTGCCCGCGCTATCCTCCCCGAAACCGGTGATCGCGCGGATCGCCTCCAGTGCGGCGAGGCTGCCGACCACGCCGGTCAGGGCGCCGAGCACGCCCGTGTCGGCACAGCTGCGATCCGGGCGTTCCGGGTCCTGGCCGACGAAGCAGCGATAGCAGGGCTTGTCCGCCTCCCAGCCGCGGAACACCCCCAGCTGTCCTTCGAACTCGCCGACTGCGGCGGCGACCAGCGGCACGCGAGCTGCAAGCGCCGCATCGGCGACCGCAAGCCGCGTGGCGAAATTGTCGGTTCCGTCGACCACCACGTCCATGCCGCCGACCAGCCCGGCTGCGTTGGCCGGATCAATCCGGACCTGATGCACCGTGATGGATACGTGCGGATTGAGGCGTGCGACCGCACGGCTCGCGATCTCAGCCTTCGACTGTCCCAGATCCTCGGTGCCGAAGAGGGTCTGGCGCTGGAGGTTCGACAGCTCGATCCGGTCGTCGTCGATCACGCTGAGCCGCCCGACCCCCGCCGCGGCAAGATACTGGATCACCGGCGAGCCGATGCCGCCTGCGCCGACCACGCATACATGCGCGGCGGCGAGCCTGGCCTGCCCGGCGCCGCCGACCTCCCTCAGCACGATGTGGCGGGCGTAGCGCTCCAGCTCCGCGTCGGTCAGGATCATTCGGGCAGGTCGAAGGTCATGCTCGCGCGGTACCACGTGCCTTCCACGGCGAACCGCGTGTTCAGATTGTCGCGCGCGAAGCCGAGCACCAGCCCGGCCGCATATTGTTCCACGGTCGGGCAGTTGATGGCGCGAGGAATGGTCGCCCGCACGCTCGCGCCGCTGCCGATCAGGACGGCAACGTCGGCATGGACGCGGCGCTTGCCGGCGATCGGCGCCGGAGGCGTGCAACGGCCATGGGCCATCTCCCCCTGGACGAAGCGGACCATCTGCGGCGTCACTTCCGGTTGGCTACGGTAGGGGAGCGCGTCCAGTGCATCCCAGTCGATCGGGGACGTACGAAGGGGATCGGGCTCCGCCGGCGGTGGCGTCAGCTGCGCAGCGAGCGCGGCCATCAGGGCGAAGAGGACGGTCACCGCCCGGTCGACCCGAAGCCGCCACCGCCACGCGCGGTCTCGTCCAGGCTCGTGACCTCGTCGAGCGTCGCGCGCAGCACCGGGGCGGGCACGAGCTGTGCGATGCGCTCGCCGCGGCGGATGGCGAACGGCTCCTGTCCGAGGTTGACCAGGATCACCTTCACTTCGCCGCGGTAATCACTGTCGATCGTGCCGGGCGTGTTGAGGCAGGTGATGCCGTGCTTGATTGCAAGGCCGGAGCGCGGACGGACCTGCACTTCGTAACCCGAAGGGATGGCCAGGGCGAAACCGGTCGAGACCGCGTGCCTGGCGCCCGGCGCGAGCATGCAGTCTTCGGCGGCGACGATGTCCATGCCGGCGGCACCTGCCGTCGCATAGGCCGGAAGCGGCAGTCCCCGGCCGTGTTCCAGGCGAAGGACGGCGATGCGAATCGCGCTGTCGCTCATTGGCTGGCCTGCAGCGAGGCGAGCATCCGGGTCGTGGCCGAGAGCACTTCCGGGTCGTTCAGGATCTCGTTGCCCTTGCGTGGAAGCACGCGGAAATCGGTCGCGATCCCGCGCAGCGCGAGCGCTTCCGCATAGCCGCGCGAGAATTTCGGGGGCGTGATCGGATCCTCGGAGCCGACCAGCAGCGCCGCCTTGGTCTGCGGGCGCACACCGCCTACCGTCATCAGCGGATCGAGACTGTCGGGCGCAGGCTTGAACGACGTGCCGGGCATCCGCTTCTCCATATGCTTGCGCCATTCGGGCAACATGCACGGACAGGCGGCGAGCACCATACCATCGATCAGCTTCGGCCGCAGGCCGGCGAGGTCCGCCACCAGTGCCGCGCCGCCGCCGTCTCCAACGAGGACGGTGGGGACGCCGCGATAGCGTTCGCGCCCGGCCTCGATCCGGTCGGCAAAAGCCGTAATGCGATCCCGCGTGAAACCGCGGGTCATGCCCTTGTCGGCATCTCCCTCCGGCACGGGCTGGGTAAGCGCCACCACCCGCGCGCCAGGGGCCGCCGCCGCCAGGTCGCGGGCGAAGCGGTGGTGATCGGCCGCATCCGAACTCGCGCCGTCCCGGTGCAGCACATAGACCAGCGCCTTGACCGAGCGCCGGCCGCTCGCACCGAACGCCTGCTCCTGCACGCGCACTACTGCCGCGCTGTCGGAGCCCGGACGAGCGCTGTCGCCGGCGCAGCTTGCGAGCGCGAGACCCAGGGCGACGGGGAGCAGCCTATGCCAGCCCATGCGCGATCCGTTCCGCCAGACGCTCCGCAACCAGGTCCTTGTCCATTCGCTCCCAACTTTCCACGCCATGTTCCGTCACCAGGTGGATCGCATTGGCGGTCCCGCCCATCACGTCCCCCGATACGTCGTTGGCGACAATCCAATCTGCGCCCTTCCGTGCGCGCTTCCCGGCGGCATGGGCGAGTACGTCGTGCGTTTCCGCCGCGAACCCGATCAGCAGGCGCGGCCGCCGCGGGCTATGCCCGAGCCTCGCGAGGATGTCCGGGTTGGGGACGAGCTCCAGCCGGTCGCCCATGTCCGCCTTCGCGCGCTTCAGGGGTGCGGCCTCGACCCGCCAGTCCGCAACGGCTGCCACCATCACCGCGGCATCGGCCGGAAGCGCCGCATCGACTGCATCGGCCATCTCGCGCGCGCTTTCCACGTCGACGCGGGACACGCCCGGCGGGGTCTCAAGTGTCGTTGGCCCCGACACCAGCGTCACGCGCGCGCCGAGCTTCGCCAGCGCGCCCGCGATCGCATAGCCCTGACGGCCGGACGAGCGGTTGGCGATGTAGCGCACCGGGTCGATCGCCTCATGCGTCGGCCCCGCCGTCACCAGCACGTGCCGCCCGGCGAGCGGCCGGGCTGCGGGCACCAGGGCGCGTTCGATCGCGGCCAGGATTGCCGCCGGTTCCGGCAGGCGGCCTGAGCCATATTCGCCGCACGCCATCGTCCCTTCGTCGGGTTCGAGCACGGCGACTCCGTCGCGACGCAGCTGCGCAACGTTGCGGACGGTGGCGGCGTGCTGCCACATGCGCACGTTCATCGCGGGCGCGGCGAGCACCGGCTTGTCGGTCGCGAGCAGAAGCGTCGTCGCCAGATCGTCGGCCATGCCGGCCGCCATCTTCGCGAGCAGGTCTGCCGTCGCCGGGGCGACGACCACCAGGTCCGCCTCGCGGCTGAGCTGGATGTGGCCCATCTCGGCCTCATCCTTCAGGTCCCACAGGCTGGTGTGGACTGGTGCCTCCGAAAGCGCGGCAAGCGTCATCGGGGTGACGAAGTGCGCGCCTCCGCCGGTCAGTACGCAGCGCACCGAAATGCCGGCCTTGCGGCACAGGCGGATCAGTTCGCACGCCTTGTAGGCGGCGATGCCGCCGCCGACGATCAGCAGGATGCGCTTCATCGCGTGATTCTCTGCACCCGAACCCGCCGCCTGTCGAGCAGCACGCGGGCGAGGTCGCGCAGCCCGTCCGGCGCGAACGCCAGGCCGACCAGCAGCAGGGGCGCGACGAGGAACGCCCAGTAGAAGCCGTCCGCGCCCGGGAGGATGGCTGTCGCGGCAGCATAGACCGCCAGCGTCACGGTCACACGCAAGGCGATCGGATCATCCCACATCGCCCAGCCGAACAGCGCGATCGCGACCAGCAGCGCGGCGATCGCGGCCGGCAGCAGGTGGAGCACGGTGGTGGTGATGGCGGCGCGCACGAAGAAGCCGAAGCCGTGCAGGCCCGCCGCGTCCGACGCGGCCGGATCCAGCGGGCCGACGACCTGCGCGACGGCCTGGGCATGGAACACCAGGACGATGGCCAGCAGACCGACGCCCGCCGCCCAGCCCAAAGCCTCGCGGCGGCGTCCCTCGGCAAAGGCGAGCAGCCCCATGGCGATGGCGTAGAAGGCCGCGGTCTCGCGGATCAGCATCGCCGCGGTGGCGATGGCGACTGCCTCTACCCAGCGCTCCTGGTGTCGGATCGCCAGCGACAGAGCGACCAGCATGCCTGCCCAGGTTTCGGGGAAGAGCGCCACGTCGGGGGCCAGCAGGCCAACCATTCCGCCCGCCAGGAGCAGCATGCCGCCGAACACCGGCAGCGGCCGGGCCAAGGCCGCGTGCAACCGCTTCTGCCAGGCAAAGGCGGTGCCGATCGCCAGCAGCAGGAGCAGCAGGATCGAAACCAGCCCCGGCAGCGCTGCGAGCACCACCGGCAGCGTGGGCAAGGGGAAGGTCAGGAACGGCTTGAGCGGATAGCCGCCGGCGCGCAGCATCCGCGCGGTTGCCGGGTAATAGGCCTCGCCACCGCGCAGCGCGCCGACGATGCCATCGTGCACGCTGATGTCGCTCTGCTCGATCGCGGCGCGCGGCGCTGGCACGCTCCCGCCGCGCACGCCCATCAGCGCACCGGCCGCGACCAGCAGCAGGAACAGGACCAGCGCCACTGCCTGGTTGGCCGAGAGGCCGCTGGCCCGGCTTGGGCGGACCAGCCACAGCGGGCGGGCGGGCCGCGCCATCAGCTGGCCAGCAGCGTCGCCGCTACCGCCAGCGCGGCGCTCACCACGGCCACGCCGATGTACCGCCATCCGCCGCCGACGCGGATGACCTCGATTTCGCGCAACGGCGGGGGAGGGGGCGCACCCCCTGGCGTCGGATAGCGCGCTTCCAGGTTGCGGATCAGCTGCGGCAGCCGCGCAAAGGTGCGCAGGTCGGTGACGATCCGGTCGGCGACCGCCGCCTCGGGGCCCAGCTCATCGCGGATCCAGCCGCGCACGAACGGCGCCGCCGTTTCCCACAGGTTGATGTCGGGATCGAGCGCGGTGGCCACGCCCTCCACCATCACCATGGTCTTCTGCAGCAGCAGCAGGTGGGGCTGGGTCTGCATGTCGAAGTCGCGCGTGATGTTGAAGAGGCTCTCCAGCATCATGCCGACCGACATGTCTTTGACCGCCAGCCCGCGCATCGGCTCGCCCACCGCGCGCAGCGCTGTTGCAAACTCCGCGACATTGTGGTGCGCGGGCACATAGCCCGCCTCGAAATGGATTTCGGCGACACGGCGATAGTTGCCGGTGATCAGGCCGTAGAGGATTTCGGCAAGCCACACCCGTGCCCGCCGGTCGATGCGACCCATGATGCCGAAGTCGATCGCGCAGATGCGCCCGTCCGGCAGCGCGAACAGGTTCCCCTGGTGCATGTCGGCGTGGAAGAAACCCTCCGCGATCGCCTGCCGCAGGAACGCCTGCACCAGCTTGCGCGCCATCGCCGGAAGGTCGTGGCCCGCCTCGATCAGGGCGGCACGATTCGACAGCTTGATGCCGTCGATCCACTCGATCGTCAGCACCCGGCTGGTGGTGCGCTGCCAATCGACCGCAGGAACGGTGAAGTCCGGCTCCGCCTGCATCGCCTCGGCGAGTTCCGAAGCGGAGGCCGCCTCGCGCCGGAGGTCGAGCTCGCGCGCGGTCCAGCGCTTCATGGTCTCGATGACGAGCCGGGGGCGCAGCCGCTTCAGCTCGCCGCCATAGGCCTCGAGCTGGGCGGCGGCCCATTCATAGGTGTCGATCGCCTGGTTGAATTCGTGCTCGACGCCCGGACGCAGCACCTTGACGGCAACCGTGCGGCCATCGGTCGTGACGGCGCGGTGCACCTGCGCGATCGAGGCAGCACCGACCGGCACTTCCTCGATTTCGGCAAACACGCTTTCGATCGGCCGGCCGAGACCGGCCTCGATCGCCGGGCGGATCACCGACCAGGGGAGCGGCGGCAGCGCGTCCTGCAGCGCGAGCAGGTCGTGCGCCGGACCCTCGCCGACCAGATCGGGACGGGTGGCTAGGGTCTGGCCGAGCTTGATGGCAGCCGGGCCAAGCGCCTGTAGCGCTTGCGCGTACCGCGGCTCCTTGGGCGCGAACATGCCCATCTGAAGGAGGCGTGCAACGCGGCGGAGCCCCGGCGGGGTGCTCGGGTCTCGCTCAAGTCCGCGCAGCGCGCCGTGGCGTGCCAGAGTGCGGCCCCATTTCCAAAGGCGCCAGCCGTGGGTGATCTTGGAGGTCATGCCCGATCCTCGATGCGGCGGGGACGGGGGCTCAGATCTTCCACCCGCTGTGGATCGCGACCAGACCGCCGAGCAGCGGCTCCACCTTGGTCCGGACGAAGCCAGCGTCGCCGATCATGCGCTCGAACGTCGGCATGTCGGGGAAGCGGCGGATCGATTCGATCAGGTAGCGATAGCTGTCCTCGTCATCGGCGAGGAGCTTGCCGAGCTTGGGGACCAGCTTGTGCGAATAGGCGTCGTACACCTCGGCGAAGCCCGGCCACTGAGTGGTCGAGAACTCCAGGCAGAAGAAGCGGCCGCCGCGGCGCAGCACACGGTGCGCCTCGCGCAACGCCTTGGGGATGTCCGTCACGTTCCGGATGCCGAAGGCAATGGTGTAGGCGTCGAAGAAGCGATCGGGAAACTGGAGCACTTCTGCGTTCGCTTCGGTCCACACCAGGCCGTCGATCCCGCGCTGCTGCGCGCGGCCCATGCCGACTTCCAGCATCGCCGGATTGATGTCGGCGACCGTGATCGATGCGCCCTTGGCCGCCATGCGGAAGGCGATGTCCCCGGTGCCGCCAGCCATGTCGAGGATCTGCTCGCCCGGCTGCGGCTTCACCCGCCGCACGAAGCGATCCTTCCAGAGCCGATGCATGCCCCCCGACATGGCATCGTTCATCAGGTCGTAGCGGGAGGCTACGCTGGCGAAGACGTCCCCGACACGGCGGGTCTTTTCCTCGGGGGCGACTTCTTCATAGCCGAACGAGACGGTGTTGGTCATGCAAGCGCCTTAGCCAAGCCTTGTGGCCCGGGCAAACCCTGCCTAGCTCCCACCCATCATGCCCGAGCTTCCCGAAGTCGAAACCACCGTGCGTGGGCTGCGCCCGGTGCTGGAGGGGCAGCGCATCGCGCGTGTCGTGCCCCGCCGCGCCGACCTGCGCCGCGCGATCCCCGAGGACCTGGGCCAGCGGCTCACCGGCGCGCAGGTGACCGCGCTTGGCCGCCGCGCCAAATACGGCCTGATCGATACCGACCGCGGGGACACCCTCGTCTTCCACCTCGGCATGTCCGGGCGATGGCGCGTCGATCCTTCGGAACTGCTGCCGCACGACCACCTGCTGATCGAGACCGAGGCGGGAAGGTCGCTCGCGTTGAACGATCCGCGGCGATTCGGCTCGCTCGATCTGTTGCGGACCGAATCGCTCGACGCATGGGCGCCGTTCCGCGCGCTGGGGCCGGAGCCGCTGGGCCCCGAGTTCACCGGCGGCCATCTGGCGCAGGCATTCGCCGGCCGGGTCGCGCCGGTAAAGGCGTTGCTGCTGGACCAGCGGATCGTCGCCGGGCTCGGCAACATCTATGTGTGCGAGGCGCTGAACCTGGCGCGAATCGCTCCGTCGCGGGGGGGCGGGCAGATCGCGCGCGCCCGGCTCGACCGGCTGGTGGAGGCGATCCGCACCGTCCTGCTCGCCGCGATCGAGGCGGGCGGCTCGACCTTGCGCGATTATGCGCGGCCGGATGGCGAATTGGGCTATTTCTCCAAGCAGTGGCGGGTCTATGGACGCGAGGGTGCCGCCTGTCCCTGTGGAGGGACGGTGCAGCGCCGCACCGAAGGCGGGCGTTCCACCTTCTGGTGCCCCAAGTGCCAGCGCTGAAAAGCTTGACCTTTTCGACGGTGCGCGGTAGGGGCGCCGCTTTCCCGGGCCGTGGAGTTTCTGCGCCCGTTCATGCAGCACAGGATCAGGACGGCACATGGCGAACACGCCACAGGCGAAGAAGCGTATCCGGCGCAACGAGCGTCGCGCGGAAATCAACGGCGCGCGGGTCAGCCGCATCCGGACCTTCATCAAGAAGGTCGAGTCGGCGCTGGCATCGGGCGATCGTGAGGCGGCTTCGGCTGCTTTGACCGCAGCGCAGCCGGAACTGGCGCGGGGCGTCGCCAAGGGCGTGCTCCACAAGAACACTGCGTCGCGCAAGTTCGCACGCCTGACCAAGGCGGTGTCGTCGCTCGCCTGAGCGCACGCACAAGCAGGTTGAAAAGGGCTTCGCCGGGGTGCCGGCGAAGCCCTTTTTTCGTGCCTGCAATCCGCGGTCCGGGACGAATCAAGTACGCGCAGGCAAGTCACGGACAAGTCACGGATTTGTCACGATTCGAACGTGACGGAAACGAACCAAGCCTGCTAAGTGCCTGTTATTGCTTGGTAAATCTGGAAAGTCCCGGATTTCCTCGGGTTCGGGCTGTCAATGCTCTATATTATTTTTTTGGCGCGAGCGGGCTCTTGATCTTCGTTCCGTCGGCTTTCTAAACATGCGCCATGCCTCGGCTCCGGGGCATCGGTTTTCGCGTGGTTTCGCGTGCGGTTCCGGTCGTTGCGACCAGGGTACCGCTGGAGCTTATCGCTAGTTTGAAATGTGGGCTGGAAGCGGGTGCTTTCGGCCGCGGGAGAGGTGTGTTCGCGTGACGGGAACGGGGGAAGCAACCGCAGCAGCCGTGGAAGCCGCGTGGGGGCGCGTGCGCCACAACCTGCGTCTGTCCGCAGGGCAGCGGCTGTTCGACCGCTGGCTGAAGCCGATGGTGCTGCTGTCGGACAGCGACGCCGACATGGTGCGCCTGGGCCTGCCCTCGGCGTTCATGACGAACTGGGTGAAGAGCCACTACGCCGACCGGCTGCTGTTCGAGTTCCGCGCCTGCCTGCCGGAGATCCGCACCGTATCGGTCGAGACCGTGAGCACGCTGGAGCCCGCGCGCGTGCTGACCGGCGAGTCGATCGCGCCTGCGGTCCCCGTGCCGGGCGCGACGCTGCTGGCCGATTCGCCTGCGCCCGCCCCGGCTGCCGAGCCCGTGCCCGCGCAGCCGATCGGCGCGCCGGGGCGCTCGCAGTTCGACCCGCGCTTCACCTTCGACCGATTCGTCGCCCATGATTCGAACCGGGTCGCGCGCAACGCGGCTAAGCTGCTGGCCGAGCCCGGCGTGCCCCGGTTCAGCCCGCTCTACCTTCACAGCGGCACAGGCCAGGGCAAGACCCACCTGATGCACGCGATCGGCCACGCGTTCCTTGCGGCTAATCCGCAGGCGACGGCGATCTACATGCCGGCCGAGCGCTTCATGTTCGAGTTCGTGAGCGCGGTGCGCGCCCGCGATACCCACAGCTTCAAGGCGCGGCTGCGCGCCGTCGACCTGCTGATGATCGACGACCTCCAGTTCGTGGCCGGAAAGGACGCGACCCAGGAGGAGTGCTTCCACACCGTCAACGCGTTCATGGACGCGGGCAAGCGGCTGGTGATCGCGTGCGATCGCAGCCCGCACCTGCTCGACGGGGTGGAGAGCCGGCTGGTGTCGCGCCTGGGTGCGGGCCTGGTCGCCGACATCAAGCCGCCGGCGCTGGAACTGCGCCATGCGATACTTGCGCGCCGCTTGGCGGAGAACGCCGCGGTGCCGGTGCCGGCCGATGTGCTCGACCTGCTCGCCAGCCGCATCCACGGCAGCGTGCGCGAGCTGGAAGGCGCGTTCAACCGCGTCGTCGCCTATGCGCAGCTGATCGGCCAGCCGGTGACGATGGACTTCGCGATCCAGACCTTGGGCGAGATGCTCCAGGGCCCCAAGAAGCGAATCACCATCGACGACATCCAGCGCGCGGTTTCCAGCCACTTCGAGCTCAAGCAGCTCGACCTGATCTCCGCGCGCCGTGCGGTCGCGATCGCGCGCCCGCGCCAGATCGCGATGTATCTCGCCAAGCGGCTCACAACGCGCTCGCTGCCGGAGATCGGCCGCAAGTTCGGCAACCGCGATCATTCGACCGTCATCCATGCGGTCAAGCGCATCGAATCGCTTCGCGGGCTGGACGGCGAGATCGACGGCGCCGTCCGCCAGCTGATGCGGCAGCTCGAGGGCGCCTGAGCGCCGCGCAGCTGGATCGGGCTGCTCCCTGCGACGACCGCCCCTAACGGCGCGACGTCGGACGGGGCCGCAGCTGGTCCAGCGCATCGGCGTTGTCGCGGCCCCAGGCGTACAGCAGCTCCACCGGCTCGACGAAGCGGCGCCCGAGCGGCGTCAGCGCATATTCGACCGCTGGCGGAATCGTCCCGTGGACATGGCGCGTGATCAGGCCGCTGTCCGCCATCTCACGCAGGGTCTGCGTCAGCATCTTCTTCGAAATGCCGGGCAGGCTACGGAGCAGCACGCCGGTGCGCGCAACCCCTGCGTGACGGACATGCAGGGTGTGCAGCACCATGCTCGTCCATTTGGTGGCAAAAAGCTCCAGCGTGCGACGGGGCGCGCAATCCTCGCGCCATTCCTCGTCGGCCGAACCGATCTGCATGTGGGTACCTCCTGGTGCCTATGTCCCTGAATGGTGCCGTCTAGAAGCCTTGCTCCGGGCTGCCTAGCTGGGGTGCCAATCGGACAAGGAAGCAGGATCATGACGAAGACGGGATTGGTGGTGGGCGCGAGCGGGATCGTGGGCAGCGCGACGACCGAGCTGCTGCTGGCGGAGGGCTGGCGCGTGCTCGGCCTCGCGCGGCGGCCGCAGGCGCAGTCCGGCGTGACGGCCATCGCCGCCGACCTGACCGACCGGGACGCGACCGCGGCGGCGCTCGCAGGCGTGCAGCCGGATGCGGTGTTCATCACCACCTGGGCGCGCCAGGAAAGCGAGGCGGAGAACATCCGCGTGAACGGTGCCATGGTCCGCAACCTGCTGGACGCCCTGCCGCCGACGCACGGGCCGCGCCACGTCGCGCTCGTCACCGGGCTGAAGCACTATCTCGGGCCGTTCGAGGCCTATGGGAAGGGCGCTCTCCCGCAAACGCCGTTCCGGGAAGAGCAGGGGCGGCTCGACGTGCCCAACTTCTATTATGCGCAGGAGGACGCCGTGTTCGCAGCCGCCGAGCGCGATGGCTTCTCCTGGAGCGTCCACCGCCCCCACACGGTGATCGGCAAGGCGGTGGGCAACGCCATGAACATGGGAACGACGCTGGCGGTTTATGCGACACTCTGCCGCGAAACCGGCCGGCCGTTCCGCTTCCCCGGATCGGCGGCGCAGTGGGAGGGGCTCACCGACATGACCGACGCCCGACTGCTCGCCAGCCATCTGCTCTGGGCAGCGACGACGCCTGCGGCGCGCAACGAGGCGTTCAACGTCGTCAACGGCGACGTCTTCCGGTGGCAGTGGATGTGGGGGCGTATCGCGCAGTGGTTCGGGATCGAGCCCGCGCCGTTCGACGGCACGGTGCAGCGACTGGAAGCGCAGATGGCCGGTGATGCCGAACTCTGGCGCACCATCGCAGCGCGCGAACAGCTTGCGGAGCCGGACCTCGCCCGACTCGCGTCTCCCTGGCACACGGATGCGGATCTCGGCCGCCCGATCGAAGTGGTGACCGACATGGGCAAGAGCCGCAGGCTCGGCTTCACCGGCTACCAGCCGAGCGACGATGCCTTCTTCGCTCTGTTCGAGCGGCTGCGCGCCGACCGGCTGATCCCCTGAGGGACGCCGGCCGGCGCGCGGCAGGATCGGCTCAGACCTGCAGGCCCAGAGCCTCCTGAGCCGAACGCAGCGTCGGGGCGGCAAGCGCGGTCGCCCGGCCGGCACCCTTGGCCAGGGCCGCCGACACCGAGTCGCGATCGTCGAGCAGCCGGGTCAGCCGATCGCGGATCGGGCCGAGCACGGTGACGGCCAGGTCCGCGAGCGCGGGCTTGAATGTCCCGAAGCCTTGGCCGGCGTATTGCTCCACCACCGACTGCGGCGTCGCGTCGGCGAGTGCCGCATAGATGGTGACGAGGTTCTTCGCCTCTGCCCGGCCTTCCAGCGCGTCGAAGCTGTCGGGCAGGGGATCCGGATCGGTGCGCGCCTTGCGGAACTTGGCGGCGATGGTGTCGTCGTCGTCGATCAGGTTGATGCGGCTCATGTCCGAGGGGTCGGACTTGGACATCTTGGCCGTGCCGTCGCGCAAGCTCATGATGCGCGGGGCGGCTGCGGAGATCAGCGGATCGGGCAGGGGAAAGAGCTCGACGCCGGTGTCGGTGTTGAACTTGGTCGCGATGTCGCGCGCCAGCTCCAGATGCTGCTTCTGGTCCTCGCCCACGGGCACGTGCGTCGCCTTGTAGGCGAGGATGTCGGCGGCCTGGAGCACCGGGTAGGTGAAGAGACCGGCGCTGGCACCCTCGCGGTTCTTGCCGGCCTTGTCCTTCCACTGGGTCATGCGGTTGAGCCAGCCCATGCGGGCGGTGCCCATCAGCAGCCAGCACAGCTCGCTATGCGCAGGCACGCGCGCCTGGTTGAACAGGATCGAGCGGTCGGGATCGATGCCGGCCGCCAGCAGCGTGGCCGCCATGCCGATGGTGTTGTCGGCGAGTTCCTTGGGATCCTGCGCGACGGTCAGCGCATGGAGATCGGCCAGGAAGAACAGGCAGTCGTCTCCCGGCTGCATCGCATCCTGCATCGCCACCCACTGCTTGATGGCGCCCAGATAGTTGCCGAGGTGCAGATTGCCGGTGGTCTGGATGCCGGAGACGACACGCATCTTGTGGTCCTTGCGCTTGGGCGGTGCAGCGGCCGCCGATCAGTTGGTGCTGCGGCGCCGGATCAGCGCCTTCACGTCCGCCACCCGGAACGCGCCGGTGACGAAGCAGGCCAGTCCATAGATCGCGCAGCCGGTTCCGACCAGCACCACCAGGGCTGCGTACCGCATGGCCATCGGGCCGACCAGATAAGGGTCCAGCAGGCTCTCCAGGCCGAACACGGCAGCTCCCATCAACAGCGCCGCGAGGGCGAGCCGGGGAAGCCGGCGGCGCAGTTGCGCGTCGACGGCGAAATGCCCGCGCTTGCGAAGCGTGCGATACAGCATCGCGACATTGACGGTGGAGGCGAGTGCGGTCGCGAGCGGCGGGCCGACATGGCCGAGCAGCGGGATCAGGACGATGTTGGCAGCGATGTTCACGCCCACCGACCACATCGCATAGCGCACCGGGGTGCGGGTGTCTTGGCGCGCGTAATAGCCGGGCGTCAGCACCTTCACGAGCACATAGGAGGGCAGGCCGACCGAAAAGCCGGCGAGCGCCCAGGCGCAGGCGCGCGTATCTGCCGCGTCGAACTCGCCATATTGGAACAGTCCGCGCACGATCGGCTCGGCCGCGACGATCAGCGCCACCATCGCGGGCAGCGTCAGGAATAGTGCGAGTTCCGTGCCGCGGTTCTGCGTCTCCATCGCCTCCACATCGCGCCCGGCGCCCAGCAGGCGCGAGATGGTGGGGAGGAGAATGGTGCCCAGCCCGATCCCGATCAGCCCAAGCGGCAACTGGTTCAGCCGGTCGGCATAGTAGATGTACGAGATCGAACCTGCCGCGAGCAGCCGGGCCGCAAGCGCGCTGGAGATCAGCAGGTTCACCTGCGACGCGCCTGCTCCCATCGCAGCCGGCAGGATGAGCTTCATCAGCCGCTTCACTTCGGGGTCGAGCCGGGGGAGGCGTGGGCGAAGCGAGACGCCCGACCGGCGGCATGCCAGCGCCAGCCAGCCGAGTTGCAGCAGCCCGCCGATCGGGATTGCCACCGCCTGCGCGCGCGCGGTTTCGTACGGATCGCCGTTGAAGAAGACGAGCGCGGTGACCATCGCGATGTTGAGCAGGATCGGCGCAGCGGCGTTCACCCAGAACTTGTCGAGCGAGTTGAGGATGCCGCCCAGGAGCGATGCCAGCGAGATCAGCATCAGATAGGGGATGGTGATCCGCGACAGCTGCACCGCAAAGGCGAACTGGTCGGGCGTGGCGTTGTTGAAGCCGAGCGACATCGCCCAGGTGATCGGCCAGGCCGCGATCAGCATGACCGCGGTGAAGCCCAGCAGCACCGCGAACAACATCGAAAGCGCGCGCTCTGCGAAGTCCAGGCCGGCCGAAAGCTCGCCGGTCTCGCCGACCTTGCGGTTGAACATGGGGATGAAGGCGGCGTTGAACGCGCCTTCCGCGAACAGCGCGCGGAACATGTTGGGCAGGCGGAACGCGATCGTGAAGGCGTCGGAGGCGAAGCTCGCCCCCACATAGCGCGCCTGCAGCGAATCGCGAACCAGAGCCAGGACCCGGCTGGCGAGCGTAAGCCCTCCAACCGAGCCGAGAGTGCGAACGAGCTTCATTCCGGTCAGCCGCCTTGGTCAGCCCGTCCGCAGGTCAGGGGTCAGGCGTGGCCGATCGTGCCGGCTGCGTTGCCCGACAGTTCGCCTGCAGCCGCCGCCGCCTGCTGCATGTAGAGCGCGCCGAAGTCGATCGGCTCCAGCATCAGCGGCGGGAAGCCGCCGTCGCGGACCGCGTCGGCGAGCACGCGGCGCGCGAACGGGAAGATGATGCGCGGCGCTTCGGCGAGCAGGAACGGCTGGAGGTGCTCGTCCGGGATGTTGCGCAGGCCGAAGAGACCGGCGTAGCTCAGCTCGATGAGGTAGAGCGCCTGGCCCTCGACGTCCGCACGTGCCTCGATCTTGAGCACTACCTCGTGCACGCCCTCGCCGACGGTGGTCGCGCCGATGTTGAACTGGACGTCCAGCTTGGGCTGGCCCTGCACCTGGTAGATGCCCGGCGCATTCGGGTTCTCGAACGACAGATCCTTCACATATTGCGAGAGGACGCCGACCTGCGGCTGATTGTCGGCACCGTTGGCGAAGCTTTCGTCGAGGCCGGCGTCGTTCTGGTCGTCCATGGGAATTTCCTTGCTGAAGGATAGCTTTGCGGCCTGCCGCGTTTTTCGGCTCGGCGCCTAGCAGGCGATCGGCGCCAGTTCAACGGCGGCGCCCGTGCGATGGGCCGCCCGCAGCCATTTGAAACTGGCCCTGCTTGCCCCTATGTTGGTCGCGTCAGATTTGGGAGGCGAAGTGCTGGTCGTTGTTCTTCTGGGAATGGTCGCGGGGTTCCTCGCACTGCGTCTCTACGCGGTGCTGGGCAAGCGCACCGGCCATGAACAGCCCCTTGCCCGCCCCGCCGAGGAGCGCGTCGGCGTGCCGCCGGTGCCCCGCACCATCGACGTGCAGCCGGAGCCGCGCGACGTCGCCCAGCGTCATGTCGAGCCCGCGGCCGAAAGCGGCCTGCGCGCGATCGTCGCGAGCGATCCGACGTTCGACGTCGCCGAGTTCCTGGAAGGCGCCAAGTCCGCCTACCGCATGATCCTGGAAGCTTTCTGGAAGGGCGACCGCGACACCCTGGCCTGGCTGACCGAAGCCGAGGTGCAGACCGCGTTCGCCGCTGCGATCGACGCGCGCGAGGAAGCGGGCCACACGCTGGACAACCGGCTGGTGTCGATCGAGCGCGCGGTGATCAGCGACGCGAGCGTTGCCGGTGGGCTTGCTCGCGTCACGGTGCGCTTCGACGCCGACATCGCGGCCGTCACCCGCGATGCGGAGGGCCAGGTGGTCGCCGGCTCGCTGACCGACGCGGTCGAGACGCACGACGTCTGGACCTTCGCACGGATGCTCAAGAGCGGCGATCCGAACTGGAAGCTTTCCGACACCGACGAGGCGTGACCTCGATGCGGATGTGGGGGGCGGCGGCACTGGCGGTGCTGCTGGCGGGTTGTTCGAACACGATCGTGCCGCGTGGCATGGAGACGGCGCCGGCGCCGGCGCGTCCATCTACCACCCGGCCGCCGTCGACGGCGCTGCCGGTGCGGCAGCCGGTGGCGGCGACGCCGATGGCACCCGCTGCGGTCGCGCCGGTCGCGGGGGCGGTGACTGCGGCTGCGAGCGGCGTCCTCGCCGGACCGTCCAGCTTGCCGATCACGCCGGAAAGCGCGGCGCGGGCGCTGGCGGCCTTTCGTATCAGTTGTCCTTCGCTCGTCCGCCGCACCGATGCGAGCGGCCTCACGCAGCCTGGCGATTGGGTCGCTGCTTGCAATGCCGCAGCGACGGTGCCGGCAGGCAACGCGATGCAGTTCTTCGCCACCCAGCTCGAGCCTGTTCAGGTGGGCGAGGGCCGCGCCTTCGCGACCGGCTATTTCGAGCCCGAGATCGCGGGGTCCCGCCGGCGCGAGCGCGGCTATGACGTGCCCGTCTATGCAAAGCCCAGCGATCTGATCGAAGTCGACCTCGGTCTGTTCTCGGACGCGTACAAGGGCAAGCGGATCCGCGGCCGGGCCGAGGGCAGCAGCTTTGTTCCCTATTACGACCGCACCCAGATCGAGGAAGGCGCGCTGGAAGGCCGCGGCCTGGAGATCGGCTGGGCGGCGGACCCGATCGAGTTCTTCTTCCTTCAGGTCCAGGGTTCCGGTCGCCTGCGGCTGCCGGACGGGTCCGTCATGCGGATCGGCTATGCCGGCCAGAACGGGCGCGACTATACCGGCATCGGCAAGCTGATGAAGGACCGCGGCCTACTCGGGCCCGGTCAATCCTCCATGCAGGGTATCGTCGCATGGCTGCGCGCGCACCCTGCGGAGGGGCGTGCGATCATGCGCGAGAACAAGAGCTTCGTGTTCTTCCGCGAGTTGACGGGGGCCGGGCCGCTCGGCGCTCTGGGCGTGCCGGTGACGGGCCAGGCGAGCGTTGCGGCGGATCCGAAGTTCGTGCCGCTGGGCGCGCCGGTGTTTCTGTCGATGGATCGCACCGATGCGACGGGACTCTGGGTCGCGCAGGATACCGGCGGCGCGATCAAGGGCGCCAATCGCTTCGACACTTTCTGGGGCGCCGGGGACGAGGCGCGGGCGATCGCGGGCGGCATGTCCGCGCGTGGCACCGCATTCGTGCTTCTGCCCCGTGGCGCTCTGGCGCGGCTGAATGCAGGGCGCGGTGGTCGGCCGACGCCTTAGCGAGGGCGAAGCGGCGCTCTGGGCGCGCGTAACCGCGGGCCTGAGGCCGCTGCACGCTGCGCCGGCGAAGCCAAAGCCGCTTCCCCCGCCACCAGCACCACCGCCGCCCGAGCCCAAGCCTGGGAAGCCGCCCCGGGGCCGGATACCCCCGTTGCGCGCGGCAGTGCCGGCGCAAGCTCCCTCGCCGCAGGTCTCAAATCTTCTCGACGGCAGCTGGGACCGCCGCCTCTCGCGCGGGCTTGTTGCGCCCGACAGCAGCTTCGACTTGCATGGGCACAGCCTGGCCTCGGCCCACGCGATGCTGGACCGCGCGCTGGAGCGGTCGATCGGGCGCGGCGACCGGGTCCTCCTGCTCGTGACGGGACGTGCACCCCGCCCGGACGCGGAGCGCCCCTTCGCGCGCGGGGCGATTCGCGCCGCCGTGCCGGACTGGCTTGCGGCGTCCCGCCACGCGGACCGGATCGCCGCGGTGCGCGGTGCCCACCCCCGGCATGGAGGTGCGGGTGCCCTTTACGTCATTTTGCGGCGCCCGACGGTACGTGGGCGCTGAAAGTTAACTTTTTCGCCGCACGCTGCTGCCCGAACGGAAGCGCAGACGGGAGGCGTTCGGGTTGCCACACGCGAAGTCGCTCAAACGCCGCGCAATCGTGTTCGCCGCCTGCGCCGGCGCGGTCAGCTTCTTTCTCGCCCTTTTGGCGACCACCCATGGTCGGCTGGATGCGCTGACCGCGTCCAGCGCACTGATCCCGGCGGTGGTGTGCGCGACCATGTGCTGGGCCTCGGCCGAACGGCACGTCTCCACCACCGCGGGTGCGGTGGACGAGGCCATCCTGAGGCTGAGCAAAGCGACGCGGGGCGATCTTCAGAGCCCGATCCCGCGGCCGGTGTGGAACTTCGTGCCAAGTCTCGCCCGCGCCATGCAGGCATTGTTCGATCAGCTGCGCACGACGCTCGAGGCGGTGGAGCGCGCCGCGCAGATCGACACCGTGACCGAACTGCCCAACCGCTCCCATTTCCAGCGACTCGTCGAGGCGCGGCTGGAGCGGCTGGGGCGCATGCAGCCCAGCCCGCCAGCGGCGTTGCTGTTCCTGGACCTGGACCGGTTCAAGGCGGTCAACGACACCTATGGCCACGCGACCGGCGACCTGCTGCTGGCGCAGGTGGGGGAACGGCTTCGTCAGGCAGCCGATCACTTGTCCGGGGAACTGCCGGAGGACCAGCCCATCGTCGGGCGGTTGGGGGGCGACGAGTTCAACATCCTGCTCTGCGGCCAGGCGGCAAGGGACCCGAAGCGGGTCGCGCTGGGCATCCTGAACGTGCTGGATGCGCCGCATCGACTTCTCGATTGCGAGATCCAGGCCGGCGCTTCGATCGGGATCGCGCAGTGGCCGGCGCACGGTTGCGACTTCGTCGATCTTACCCGGGCCGCCGACACCGCGATGTATGCCGCAAAGGCGGGGGGGCGGGGGCGAGTCCACGCCTTCGATGCGCAGCTCGCCGCCGCGCTCGCCGCGCGCAAGACGCTGGAGCAGGAGCTGCGGCGTGGCATCGATCGTGGCGAGTTCGGGCTGGTGTTCCAGCCGCAGGTCCTTGCCGTGACGGGCTCTGCCTGCGGGGCCGAGGCGCTGGTGCGCTGGCATCATCCGGACGGCATGCGTTTGCCGGCAAGCTTCCTGCCCTGCGCGGAGGAGACGGGGCTGATCATCGAACTGGGCGACCAGATCATCCAGGAGGTGGCGGCGACCATCGGGCGATGGCACGCGAAGGGAATCCGCCATCGACTGAGCGTCAACATCAGCGCGAGCGAGCTCGACCATGCGAGCTTCGTGCGCAAGCTGCGCAACGCGGTCGCAAGCGCCGGCGCGCCGGCGTCCATGCTCGAATTGGAACTCAAGGAGTCGCTGCTGATGCGATGCAGCGAGGACGCGCTGGACGCGGTGACGGTGCTGCGCGGAGACGGCGCCAGCGTGGCGCTCGACGATTTCGGCACCGGCTTTTCGAGCATCGCGCGCCTGCGCGAGCTTCCGATCGACCGCGTGAAGCTCGACCGGGCTCTCACCATCCATGTGGCCGAAAGCGATGAAGCGCGCGCGATCGCGCAGGCCCTGGTGGGATTGGTCCACGGTCTCGGCTGCACGGCGGTTGCCGAAGGCATCGAGAGCGCGGAGCAGGCGAAGATGCTGCGTATGATCGGCTGCGACGTGCTGCAGGGCTATGCGATCGCCGCGCCCATGGAAGAGGAAGCATTCCTCGACTGGCTCGATTCGCCCGCGGCCGGGCGCCGCCTCGCCGGCTGAAGCTCAGCCGAGTGCGCGGCGTATCAAGGTCGCGTAGATCGCCTGAAGGCTGCGAAGATCCTCTACTGCTACCGCCTCGTCCAGCTTGTGCATGGTGGCGTTCAGGAGCCCGAACTCCACGGTGGGGCAGAGCCGCGAGAGGAAGCGCGCGTCGGAGGTTCCGCCGGTGGTCGACAACTCCGGCGTGAGGCCGGTGTGTTCGCGGATGGCATCCGCGATCAGCGTCGAGAAGGTCCCCGGAGGCGTCAGAAACGCCTCGCCCGAAACCTTGCCGACGACATGGGCATCGGGCGTGTGCCGCTCCACGATCGCGCGGATGCGCTCCACCAGCGCTTCGCCGCGATGCAGGTCGTTGAAGCGGATCGACAGGCGGGCGGACGCCCGACCGGGGATGACGTTGGTGGCGAGGTTGCCGACGCTCAGATCGGTCGCCTCCAGGTTCGACGACTGGAACCACTCGGTTCCTTCGTCGAGGATCAAGGCGTCGATCTCCGCGAGGGCCCTGACGAGACGGGGGACCGGATTGTCCGCGAGATGCGGGTACGCCACATGTCCTTGGCGGCCGTTCACGTCGATCCAGATGTTGACGGAGCCGCGCCGCCCGATCTTGATCATGTCGCCCAGCCGGCCGGTGGAGGTGGGCTCGCCCACCAGGCAGAGATCCGGTGCCAGGCCGCGCTCGGCCATCCGATCGATGATCGCGCGCGTACCGAAGACGGCGGGGCCTTCCTCGTCGCCGGTGATCAGCAGCGACAGCGTGCCCGCATCGACCGGCACTTGCGCGCAGGCCGCGACGAACGCCGCGACGGCGCCCTTCATGTCGACGGCGCCGCGTCCGTAGATCAGCCCTGCGCGTTCCTCGCCCGAAAAAGGTCCTGCGGTCCAGCCGTCGCCCGCCGGAACCACGTCGACGTGGCCGGCGAACGCCAGGTGGCGGCCGCCGCTGCCGCGTACCGCGATCAGGTTTTCGACGGGGCCATCCGGAGCCTCGCCGCAGACGAAGCGATCGACGTCGAACCCCAACGGACGCAGCGCCGCTTCCAGCACGTCGAACACCGGCCCGCGGGCAGGGGTGACGCTTTCGGCTGCGATCAGTGCCTTGGTAAGTTCGACGACGTCTGCCACGCTGGTTCCTTCAGATGATGGAGGGGGCATTGCCCAAGCTCGAACTCGATACAATCCCGCAGACCAACGCGACCGGGTATCCGGCGCCGTTCGGGGAGGCGGTCCGGGGCCGCTGGTACCGTCGCCTGGCGCCTGCGGCCGGCCTCGAAGATTTCGGTGTCAGCCATGTCGTCCTGCGTCCCGGCGCGTGGTCGTCCCAACGGCACTGGCACGAAGGAGAGGATGAGTTCGTCGCGATCCTGTCGGGGGAAGCGGTGCTGGTCGACGACACCGGCGAGACGACGATGCGGGCCGGCGACTGCGCCGCATTCCCCAAGAACGACGGCAACGGGCATGTGCTGCAGAACCGCAGCGATGCCGACTGCGTCTTCGTGGCCGTCGGGCGGCCAGCGCAGAGCCGCTGCCACTATCCGGACATCGACATGGTGCTGACGCCCGGGGAGGGCTATCGCGTGGGCGGAAAACCGGCCTAGGGGGCGTCGGTCGCCTGTTCGAACCGCTCGATCACCCATTCCTCTTCCTGGGCGCTCGCGATCCAGTCCTGCATCCAGCGGTGGGAGAGTACCGCCTGCATATAGGCCGCGGCGAACGGCGGCATCGGAATCGAATAGGTGACGAAGCGGGTCACCACCGGCGCGAACATCGCATCCACGGCGCCGAACTCGCCGAATAGGAACTCGCCGGTGCCGCCGAACCGCGCGCGCGCCTGCGCCCAGAGCTCCAGCACCCGGGTGACGTCGTGCACCACGTCGTTGTCGAGGCGGGCAGGCGGATAGACCTGACGGATGTTCATGCTGTGCTTGCGGCGAAGCGCCTGAAAGCCGGAATGCATCTCCGCGGCCATCGAACGCGCCATTGCGCGCGCGGCCGTGTCCGCCGGCCAAAACCGTTCGCCACCCGACTTCTCGTTCAGATATTCGACGATGGCCAGGCTGTCCCAAACCACCACATCGCCATCCCACAGGATCGGCACCTTGCCCGAGGAGGGGGCGAACTCGTCGCCCTCGCGTCGGCGGTCCCAGCCCTCGTCGTAGAGCGGGACGACCATTTCCTCGAACGGAAGCCCCGAGAGCTTGGCCGCGAGCCAGCCGCGAAGAGACCAGGAGGAATAGGCCTTGTTGCCGAGGATGAGCTTGAGCATGCCGCGGTCTAGCCTGCCGCTTCCCGCAACGGAACCGCCTTGCGACAATTCCGTTGGCGCAACGATGACGGAGCAGAACAAGGATCCGCAGAGCGTCGGCGACGTGCTCGATCGGCTCAAGGAGCTCGGCGAGGAGGCCGGGCACGACAAGGCGAAGCTGGGCGACGCCGTCCAGGCGATGGGCCATCGCGCCTACGGCCCCTTCTTCATCATCTTCCCGTTGATCGACATCTCGCCGGTTGGCGGCATCCCGGGCCTGCCCACCGCGATGGCGGTGGTCATGGTGCTGCTCGCGCTTCAGTTGCTGTTCGGACGCAAGGACCTGTGGCTGCCCGGCTTTCTCGCGAACCGCGGCCTGAAGGGCGAGAAGCTGGTCAAGGTCGCCGACAAGATGCGGCCGGTCGCCAAGTGGCTCGACCGCTGGTTCCACGGCCGCATGCCGGCCTTCACCAAGGGGCCGATGATCAAGATCGCCGCGATCGCAATCATCGCGCTCTGCACCACGGTGCCGCCGCTCGAGTTGCTGCCGTTCGCCAGCACGCTTCCGATGGTGGCGATCCTGTCGTTCGGGCTGGCCCTGCTGGTGCGCGACGGGCTGCTGATGGTGATCGCCTGCATCCTCTCGGTTGCGGCGATCGGCGGCGGGCTTGGCTGGTTCTTCGGCCGCGGGGGGCAGGGCGGGGGCGGCTGAACCAGCCCGCGCCTCAGTCGATCGATTCGACGACCGCCGCGCGCAGCTCGGGGATGCCCATGCCCTTTTCGCTGGAGGTGGCGAGCACCTCCGGATGCGCGGCCGGCCGCTTGCGCGCCTCTGCCACCGTGGCGGCATGCACGGCGGCGAGCTCGCTCGCCTTGATCTTGTCCGCCTTGGTCAGGACGACGCGGTAGCTGACCGCTGCCTTGTCGAGCATCTCCAGCACCTCGCGATCGACATCCTTGATGCCGTGGCGCGAGTCGATCAGCACCAGCGTCCGCTTGAGCACCACACGCCCGCGCAGATAGTCGTTCACTAGGTAGCGCCACTTGCGCACCACGTCCTTGGGCGCCTTGGCAAAGCCATAGCCGGGCATGTCGACCAGCCGGAACCGCAGCGGATCGCCCACGTCGAAGAAGTTCAGCTCCTGCGTGCGGCCCGGCGTCACCGAGGTCCGCGCCAGGCTGTTGCGGCCGGTGAGCGCGTTCAGCAGCGACGACTTGCCCACGTTCGAACGTCCGGCAAAGGCGATCTCCGGCACCACCGGATCGGGCAGGTGCTGGAGCGCCGGGGCCGAGCGCAGGAAGGCGATCGGCCCGGCGAACAGCTTGCGCGCCGCCTCGATCGCTTCCGGATCGAACGCCTCTACGGGGACGGGGACATCCGTCACTTGGCGGGCGCCGTCTTCAGGCCGGGATGGCGCGAATAGAGCAGCTGCTGCTGCGCGATGGTCAGCAGGTTGGACGTGATCCAGTAGACCTGCAGGCCGACCGCGAACGGTGCCATGATGAACATCATCACCCAGGGCATCAGGCCGAATACCTGCTTCTGTGCGTCGTCCATCGGCTGCGGGTTCAGCTTGAACTGGAAGTACATCGACACGCCCAGGAGGATCGGGATCACGCCGATCGCGATGAAGCTCGGCGGCGTGAACGGCAGCAGGCCGAACAGGTTCACCGGCGTCAGCGGATCGGGTGCCGAGAGGTCCTTGATCCAGCCGACGAACGGCTGGTGGCGCATCTCGATGGTGAGCATTAGCACCTTGTAGAGTGCGTAGAACACCGGGATCTGCAGCAGCGTCGGCAGGCAGCCCGCAACGGGGTTCACCTTCTCCTGCTTGTACAGGCCCATCATCTCCTGCTGGAGGCGCGGCTTGTCGTCCTTGTAGCGCTCCTGAAGCACCTTCAGCTTGGGCTGGAGCGCGCGCATCGCCGCCATCGAGGCGAACTGGCGCTGGGCGATCGGGAACATCAGCAGGCGGATGGTGAGGGTCAGCAGGATGATCGCCACACCGAAGTTGCCGATCATGCGGAACAGCCAGTCGAGATAGGCGAAGATTGGCTTCTCGACGATGCCGAACCAGCCCCAGTCGATCGCATTGCCGAATTGGACCACGCCCGCATCCTCATAGCGGTCGAGCAGGTCGACTTCCTTGGCCCCGGCGAAGAAGCGCGAGGTCGCGGTCACCTGCTGCCCCGGCTGCACGGTCGTCAGGCTTGCGGGGCGATAGTCCGCCTGGTGGACGTTGTCGCCGGTGTTGCGGAACTGGATGACGTTGCTCTTGCCCTGATCCGGCACCAGCGCAGTCAGCCAGTAATGGTCGGTGAAGCCGGCCCAGCCGCCCTGGGTGTCGAACTTCTGCGGTGCCTCGTCGACGTCGGTGTAGTTGACGTCGAAGTTCACGCCGCCCTTGATCTCATAGATCGGGCCCGAATGGATGCTCCACGTGTCCTTGTCGCGCGGCGGGGCGCGGCGGCTCAAAAGGCCATAGGTCGCTGCCTGCACCGGCTGCGCGCCTGCGTTGCCGATCGTTTGGCGGACGGTGAACATATAGCCGTCGTCGACCGCGATCTGGATCTGGTAGCGCTGGCCGCCGACCTGGCTGGTGAGCGTCACCGGCGTCGTCGGGGTCAGGCGCGTGCCGCTGGCCTGCCAGACGGTGTCGGCACCCGGCGCCTGCACGCCGTTGCCCGACCAGCCGAAGCTCGCGAAATAGGCGTCGCCGGTGCCCGAGGGCGAGAGGATGCGGATCGGGTCGCTGTTCTTGGCGATCGTTTCCTTGTGGCGGGTGAGCACCAGATCGTCGATGCGGGCGCCCTTGAGGTTGATCGAGCCCTTCAGGCGCGGCGTGTCGATGGCGATGCGCGGCGTCTCGCGCAGCACGAGCGCGCGGTCGCGCACGGCCACGGGCGAATCAGCGGCAGGATCGGCGCCCGGGTTCGGCACCACCTCGCTCTTGCCCTCGACGATCTTGGTCGCGGGCGGGTTGGCGGCCGGGAAGAAATAGCTGGCGATCGGCTGCCAGCCGAACAGGATCACCGCGGCCAGCACCGCGAAGAGGACGAAGTTCTTCTGGTCGTTCTTCACCGACGTATCCCTGTGTGCTCGGTCGTCATGGTACCGGATCGTAGCCGTGGCCGCCCCACGGATGGCAGCGCGCGATCCGCCGCGCCGCAAGCCAGCCGCCCTTCAGCGCGCCATAGCGGCCAAGCGCCTCGATTGCATAGGCCGAACAGCTGGGGCTGTAGCGGCAGCTGGAGGGCAGGATCAGCGAAGGACCCAGCTGCCAACCGCGCGCGACGAGAATCAGCAGCCGTGCGATCACCACATGGCGCCGAATGAAACGGGGGGAGGAAGGCGCCCGGTGGTCACCGGGTCACCTTGCGCAGCGCCTTGACCAGTTCGGTCTTGAGCGACTCATAGGGCCGTTCGATCGCGGAGGTGCGTCCGATCAGCACATGGTCGGCACCGGCGATGCCTGCAGCCGGCAGGACTTCGCGCGCAAGCGCACGAAAACGCCGCTTCACCCGGTTGCGGGCGACGGCGTTGCCGACTTTCTTGGATACGGTGATGCCGATCCGCATCGTCGGATCGGCATCCTCGCGTGCGCGCACCAGCAGCACGAAGCCCGGCATCGGCGCACGCTTGCCTCCGTTCGCAGCGAGATACTCGCTGCGACGGGTAAGGCGCGTCAGGCCGACAGCTTCTTGCGGCCGCGGTTGCGACGGGCGCGAATCACCTTGCGGCCACCCGGCGTCGCCATGCGAGTCCGGAAGCCGTGGCGACGCGAACGCACCAGGTTGCTCGGCTGAAAGGTCCGCTTCATCACTCATTCCCCGGGATATCGAACGTCTACAATAACGGAAAAAGCCGCCCTGAACGGCGGCCGTGTGCCCGCAGCCCATAGGCAAGCCGCCTCCCCAAGTCAACGCGGCTGTGCCGGGACAGGAGCGGAAGAGGGGCTGCGCCACATCGCGCCGATGTGGACCCTGTGTATTGTTTGCGCAAGACACGGGCGGCTGTTTCCCTTCGCCCGAAACCGGCTATGCAGTGCCGGGGAGAGGGGGGCAGCATGGTCGCGATCGTATCGACGGCGGCGTATCTCGGGCTGGAAGCGCGCGCGGTCGAGGCGCAGGTGCAGCTGGCACCCGGCGTGCCGGCATTTGTCGTCGTCGGGCTTCCGGACAAGGCGGTGGGCGAAAGCCGCGAGCGCGTTCGCGCCGCCATTGCCGCGATCGGCCTGTCGCTCCCGCCCAAGCGGATCACGGTCAACCTCTCCCCGGCCGACCTGCCCAAGGAGGGATCGCACTATGATCTTCCGATCGCGCTCGGGCTGCTGGCGGCGATGGGCGTCGTCGATGCGGAGACGCTGTCCGAATATCTCGTCGTCGGCGAGCTCGGGCTGGACGGGCGCATCGCGGCGACGCCCGGGGTGCTGCTCGCGGCGCTTCACGCGTCGGAGCGCGGCCTGGGGCTGATCTGCCCGGCAGCGCAGGGCGCCGAAGCGGCGTGGGCGGGTGGCAGTATCTGCGCCGCGACGGACCTGATCGGCCTGCTCAACCACCTGAAAGGGACACAGTTGTTGCCCGAACCCGCACCGGGTGAGGCGGAGGAACTGGTCCCCGGACCGGACCTGCGGCGGGTGAAGGGACAGGAAACCGCGAAGCGCGCGCTGGAGATTGCAGCGGCGGGCGGTCACAACCTGCTGATGGTGGGCCCTCCCGGCGCCGGCAAGTCGCTGCTCGCGTCCTGCCTTCCCGGTATCCTCCCCCCGCTCGATTCGAGCGAGGCGCTGGAGGTGTCGATGGTCGCTTCGGTCGCAGGCACGCTGACGGGCGGCCGGATGACACGGGCGCGGCCCTACCGGGCGCCGCATCACTCGGCCTCCATGGCCGCGCTGGTGGGCGGGGGGCTTCGCGTGCGGCCGGGGGAGGTGAGTCTCGCCCATCTGGGCGTGCTGTTCCTGGACGAGCTGCCCGAGTTCCAGCGCGCGGTGCTCGATTCGCTGCGCCAGCCGCTGGAGACCGGCAACGTCAGCGTCGCGCGGGCCAACGCGCATGTGAGCTTTCCCGCGCGCATCCAGCTGGTCGCAGCGATGAACCCATGCCGCTGCGGACATCTGGGGGATCCGGCGCTGGCCTGCTCCCGGGCGCCGCGCTGTGCCGTCGACTACCAGGCGCGCGTGTCGGGCCCCTTGCTCGACCGCATCGATCTTCACCTGGAAATGCAGCCGGTGAGCGCCGCGGACCTGGCGTTGCCCGTCGCTGCCGAAGGATCGGCGGAGGTGGGGGCGCGGGTCGCCGCCGCCCGTGCCGTACAGGCGCGCCGCTACCGCCAAGTCGCGGCGCGCACCAATGCAGAGGCGGACGGCGAAGTGCTGGAGACGACCGCCACGCCGGACGCCGCCGGCGCGAAGCTGCTCGCCCAGGCGGCCGAGGCGATGCGGCTTTCTGCGCGCAGCTACACGCGCGTGCTTCGCGTCGCCCGCACCATCGCGGATCTGGCGGGCGCAGAAACCGTGGGGCGCCTCCACGTCGCCGAGGCACTCAGCTACCGCCGCCAGCCACCGCGCGCCTGAAAAGCCTTGCAGGCTCCCGATCCCGTGGCAGGTTGCCGCGCGGAACCGCCGCTGCGGTTCGATACAGGAGGGGGGACTTCATGCATTGGATGCTGTTGCCGTTGAAACGCTATGCCGACTTTTCCGGCCGTTCGCGGCGGCTGGAATTCTGGATGTTCCAGCTGTTCTACCTTGTGGTGATCACGGGACTGACCACGCTTGCGTTCCTGATGGGTGATGGACCGAACGATCCCAGCATCGTGCCGCTGCTGATGCTCGGGCTGTTCATCGTGGGCACGATCGTTCCGGCCATCGCCGTCCAGGTTCGCCGTTTCCACGATCAGGACCGGAGCGGCTTGTTCGTGCTGCTCAACTTCATCCCTTATGCGGGTGGGCTGATCGTGTTCGTCTTCATGGTGCTGCCGGGAACGCGCGGTTCCAACCGCTTCGGTCCGGACCCCGTGTTCGGCGAGAGGGAGGTGGAACGGGTGTTCACCTGATCCGCCGCAGGGGATTTGCAGACTCTGGCGTTTGCGGATGCCCTGCCGTATAGCGCCGCCACCAGCCGTCCGGGGGACGGCGCGCACCGTGCGGGTGTGGTGAAATTGGTAGACGCGCCGGACTCAAAATCCGGTTCCGCAAGGAGTGTCGGTTCGAGTCCGACCACCCGCACCAGCTCCTCGAGTGAACGGCATGAGCCAGTCGGCTCCCCCTTCACTTCGTGTCCCGCGGCGCTGGTGGGATCCTGCGCAGGTCGATCTTTTCCCACCGTGGATCCAGGCCCAGGCGCGCGTTGAACCGGGTATTGAAGGTGAAGGGATCTGCGGCGGATGCGGTCAGCGCGTCGCCGTAGAGGCGGCGGACTGCCGGCTCCGGATAGCCCATCAGCGCCAGCAGGGTCGGGAAGATCCGGTAGTGGCTCATCCGGTTGCGATTTGCGGCGACCGCCCTGACCCAGGGAGAGGTGGCCGGCGCCCCGCTGTCGATCACCACCAGCGGTACGAGCCCTTCCTGCGGCACCGGATCGCCGCTGCAATGGGTGTTACTGCCCGGGCTGCCCGTCTCGTGCAGGTCCTGTCCATGATCGGACGTGTAGATCAGCGTCGCGCGCGACAGGTCGACGCGGTCGAGCACCCGGTCGAAGAAGGCGCCGACGTTCCAGTCCAGCGTATTCCGATAGGCATTGCGGTAGCGGACCCATTCGGCAGCCGTGCCGCCGAAGCCGGTACGATCGCCGGTGTCGCTGATCCCCACATAGCGCCCGCGGGCAAGGGCGGGGCGGTGCCGCATATAGGCGTCGGGATATTTGTCGTGGACCGGGAAGTGCGCGCCGACCTTGTTGATCAGCACGAACTCCGGTGTGTCGTTGCGCAGCGATGCGGCAAGCGTGTCGGCCACCGCCATGTCCCGGTCGCGCACGGGGACCCGGTCGAACTGAACGAAACGGTCGATCTGCCGCCGCTCCTGCGCGTCCATCAGGTTCTGGAGCCTGCCGCCCGTGCCCTGCGCGTCCAGGTAGACGGTGGTGAGGCCAGCGGCCTTCGCATAATCGAAGATGGAGGGCATGGTGGCATTGATGCGGCGATAGTCCGCGCGGGTGCCGCCGTGGCGCAGCGTCACGTTGCTGCCGACGCTGCAGTTCGTGATCGATGCGGCGAGGCCGAAGTCGTGCACCGCAACACCCGGCCGCGGCTGGAGGAGCCCGCTGCGTGCCCCGTTCGGGGAGTTCAGGTCGAGGTAGTTGCCGGCTACGCTTTCGTCGACGATCAGCACGATGTCGCCGCTGGGCGGCCTGGCCGGGCGAAGCGCCACCGGCTCCCGATGCGGGGTACCCTCCGCGAGACGCTCGTAGAGGAAGAGGCCGGAGTAGGCGAGCGGCGTGAAGGGGCCGGGGAGCCCCGTGCCACCTTCGCCGCCGCGCGCGAAGAGAATGCCGGCGAGCAGCAGGACGCCGGCCACTGGCGCCGCTGGAGCGAGCCTGCCGAAGCGCAGGCTTCCCTGCGGCTGCAGGACGAGTCCCGCGAACAGCAGCACCGATCGCGCAAGCGTTCCCGCCAGCGCCCCGGCGTGCTGATCGACGGCGTCCGGCGCCGAGGCCGCCGAGTTCCACATGTTGATGAACGCGTCGTAGCTCATCGGCTCGCGCGTGATCGCCTCGTAGGAATCGAGGTAGAAGGCGGCAGCGCAGAGGAGCGTGGCGAGCCCCCAGCGCAGCGTCCAAGGCCGCGTGAACGCAGCGGCAACGAGCGCCAATGCCAGCAGCCCGAACAGCCCGAGGTAGATCGGTAACCCGGGCGAAAGGCCCAGCGACTGGAGTCGCTCGGCGATCCCGCTCGCGCCGGTGAGCAGGTAAAGCAGGATCAGGAGCAGCTTGGCAGTCGTTCGCATGGCGCTCAGCAGACGGAAAAGGAGACGGGATCGATCGTCATGCGCACGGGCAGAACGGCCTCCGCATCGCCGTCGACCTGCACCGGCAGCGGCTCGTCGGCCTTCACCCACAGGTCGGTGCACGAGAAGGAGACGAGATTGGCCGCATCCGAGGGGCAGCGCCCGCGCAGCACCGCCCATGCGAAGCGGGCGACGTCGCGCCGCTTAGCCGTCCGCAGCGCGATCACGTGCATGATCGGCTGGGTCCGGTCCGCTTCCGGCGCAAAGCTCCAGGGACCGCCGAAGAACCGGCCCTTGGCCACGTAGACCGCCTCGCACGGTTGTTCGCCGGCCTCCCAGACGAGCCGGATCGGCGTGCGCCGCCAGGTCAGCAGCACCCGGAAGAAGGCAACGAGATAGGCGAAGCGGCCGATCCGCCGCTTCAGCCGCGGCGACACGGCGGCGACCGCATGGCTGTCCGGCCCCACGCTGGCGCAGGAAAGGCACAGGGCGGAGCCCACGCGCAGGGCGTGGTGCCGCGCCCCGCTTTCGAGCGCATGGACGGCGAAGCGATCGGGATCGAGCGGGGACCGCAGTTCCCGATGCGCCAGGTTGATGGTTCCTGCCGGATAGATGCTGAGCGGAAGATCGCGCTCGGCCGTCCGCAATGCGGTTGCGACGTGCCGGATGGTGCCGTCGCCGCCGATCACGCAGAGGCGGCTGACATCCTCTGCGATGGTGACCGGCCGTCCCGGGCCGCATTCGGTGAGCACCACCTCCGCGCCGGCCCGCTCGAAGCCGGTGACGATCCTCGCCAGCGTTGTCCCGCGCACGCGGCCGGCGGACGGGTTGACCACGATCTGGATGCGGTGGCCGCCTTCGTTCAACTGGTTGCTTCCCCGAGCAGGCCTGCCGCAGCGGCAACTGGAGGAGACCCTAGTGGTCGCCGGCGCGCGATCAAGCGACGCGCGCGCGGGCGTGGCCGCGTCCTGCTCCTAAGTGGGACGGTCCTCAGCGCGCGCGGACCCGCGCCGGATTGCCGGCTGCGACGGTTCCGGGAGGGACGTCGCGCGTGACGACGCTGCCGGCACCGATCAGCGCGTCGTCGCCGATGGTGATGCCGGGCAACAGGATGGCGCCGCCGCCGATCCAGACGTTGGCACCGATGACGATCGGGCGGCCCCACTCCAGGCCGGCGGCGCGCTCGGCTGGATCGCGGGGGTGATCGGCCGTCAGGATCTGCACGCCGGGACCGATCTGCGTGCCATCGCCGATGCGGACCTCCACCACATCCAGGATGACGCAGTTGAAATTCAGGAAGACGCACGCGCCTAGATGGATGTTGGTGCCATAGTCGCAGTGAAAGGGCGGCCGGATCGTGGCGCCCAGACCGACCGAGCCTAGCCGTGCGCGCAGCAATGCGTCGCGCTCGGCCGTTCCGGTCGTGGCGTTGAACCGCTGCATCCACTCGGCGGCAGCTTCCTGATCGGCAACGATCTCGGGATCGCTCGCGCGATAGGGCTCGCCGGCGAGCATCTTCCGCTTCTCGGAACGTACCGTCATCGGACAAGCGCCTCCGCGGCAAAGCGCCGCCGTCGAGATGGCCGACCCTTCCGGAGGGCTGGTGCCGGTTGCAGGAATCGAACCCGCGACCTTCGGTTTACAAAACCGCTGCTCTACCAGCTGAGCTAAACCGGCGTTGGCCTCCCTTGCGTCAGAGAACGCCGAAGGTCCAGCCTTCGCTTCGCCGAATTGTGGGGGCGAGCGCCGGGGGCTGCCACAGTTCGGGTGTCCGGGCGACCCGCCGTAGCCAGGCCGCGGCCATGATCGCGTCGGTGGCGTGATCGTCGTACCGGTCGAGCGGCGTGTGGCGACCGCTGCCGAGCGCCTCCAGCGCGGCGTCGAGGGCGTGCGAATCCCGCAGCTTGCTGAGCCCCTTGCGCAGACCCGCCGCACGCGCCCCGACCGTGGTGTAGATCTCGACCACCAGAGCGCCGTGCACCGGCGGCGGGTCGAACGGCCAGATCGGAATCGTGGAGCCGAGATGGTGGAGCAGGCGCATGCCCGCGAAGCTCGCCTTGGCGACCTGGGCCGCCCCGATCGCGTCATAGAGCGTGGAGGCGCGGCCGATCCCGCTCGCGTTATAGGCCGCTTCGCACCGGCGGTAGTGCAGGAACTGCGCCTTCGCACCGTCGCGCGCGCCTAGATAGAAATGTGCCCCGCGCCGCCGCTCCAGGAAGGAAGCGGCGCCCAGGTCGGCATCGGGACAGTCGGCGTCGACATAGGCCCAGAAGGCACGCGCCGTCGAAGGGGTGATCTCGCCCGGCAGATACGCTTTGCGCTCGATCCACGGCGGTGCGAAGCTGAAGTCGAAGCCGACCAGCAACGGCGTGTCCGCCTGCGCCTTGAGCCAGTGGAGGACGTCCGTGCGCGACCAGACTCCGCGTGGTGGCGCGACGAGCTCCGGCGCGGCGCTTCCCGCCTCGCAGAGCGCAACCGCGATCCCCTTGTGGCGGTGCCCCTTGGCGCCCGACCAGTCGATCGCGGCGAAGCGGGTGAAGTGCTCAGGGACCGTCAGCGTGCCGCATCCGGATCGCGGCCATGGCGGCGGGCGTCCCACCACGCCATGCGCTCGCTCAGCCGTTTCTCGAAGCCGCGCTCGGTCGGCGCATAGAAGTGCTGCGGCGGCAGTTCCTCCGGCCAGTAGTTCGCGCCCGAAAAGCCGTCGTCGCTGTCGTGGTCATAGGCGTATCCCTCGCCATAGCCGATCTCCTTCATCAGCTTGGTGGGGGCATTGAGGATGTTGTGCGGCGGCATCAGCGATCCGGTTTCCTTCGCCGATCGCCACGCGGCCTTCTGCGCCTTGTAGGCGGCGTTCGATTTGGGCGCGGTCGCGCAATAAAGGCACGCCTGCACGATCGCGAGTTCGCCCTCGGGCGAACCGAGGAAGTCGTAGGCGTCCTTGGCAGCCAGGCACTGCACCAGGGCTTGCGGATCGGCGAGGCCGATGTCCTCGCTGGCGAAGCGCGTGATCCGCCGCAGGACGTAGAGCGGTTCCTCGCCCGCGGTCAGCATCCGGGCGAGATAGTAGAGCGCCGCCTGGGGATCCGATCCGCGCAGCGACTTGTGGAGCGCGGAGATGAGGTTGTAGTGCCCTTCGCGATCTTTGTCATAGACCGCCATGCGGCGCTGGAGCAGCGCGGAAAGGCTGGCGGGGTCCAGCGGGGCGTCGAGCTGGATGGAGAAAAGCGTTTCCGCCTGGTTGAGCAGGAAGCGGCCATCGCCGTCGGCACTGGCGACCAACGCCGCCCGCGCATCGGCGTCCAGCGGGAGCGGGCGGCCCTCGACCTCCTCGGCGCGGGTGAGCAGCGTCTCCAATGCCTCTGCGTCGAGCCGTCGCAGGATCAGCACCTGCGCGCGCGAGACGAGTGCAGCGTTGAGTTCGAAGGACGGGTTCTCGGTGGTCGCCCCGACCAGCGTCACGGTGCCGTCCTCGACATAGGGCAGGAATCCGTCCTGCTGCGCGCGGTTGAACCGGTGGATCTCGTCCACGAACAACAGCGTGCGGCGGCCGAGCCGGCCATGATCCCGCGCCTCCGCGAACACCTTCTTCAGGTCGGCGACCCCGGAGAACACCGCCGAGATCGAGGCGAAGCGCAGCCCAACGGCGTCCGCAAGCAGCCTCGCGATCGTGGTCTTGCCGGTGCCGGGCGGCCCCCACAGCACCATGGACGAAAGCTTCCCGGCCGCGACCATTCGGCCGATCGCGCCCTCGGGGCCAGTCAGGTGCGACTGGCCCACCACCTCCTCCAGCCGGCGCGGGCGCAACCGGTCGGCAAGGGGACCGGTGGTGGGCACCTCGGCTGGGGCAGGCGGATCGAAGGCGGCAAAGAGGTCGGCCATGCCGCCGATATAGGCGTCGGCGCGAAAATTCGCAGCCTCGTACGAGCCCCCTTGCGCGAACCGATCTAAGATATATCTTCGCGCTATCGAACTTACACAGGAGGTTCCATGTTCGGCATGCATCATCCTTCGCACCGCCACCAGGATGGTCGCGGCGGCTGCGGACCCGGCGGTCGCTTCGGCGGGGCTCGCCGCTTCGCCGGTCCCTGGGGACGCGGTCCCTTCGGGGGCGGCTTCGGCGGCTGGGACCATGAGGGGGAGGGACGGGGCGGTCGTGGCGGTCGCCGGCGCCTCTTCGACGGCGGCGATCTGCGGCTGGTCCTGCTCGCGCTCATCGAGCAGCAGCCGCGTCATGGCTACGACCTGATCCGGGAGATCAAGGAGCGCACCGGCGGCGTCTATGCCCCAAGCCCGGGCGTGGTCTACCCGACCTTGACCCTTCTCGCCGACATGGCTCTGGTCGAGGAGCAGGCGGAAGCGGGTGCACGCAAGGCCTATGCGATCACCGAGGCGGGCATTGCGCACCTCGACGAGCAGCGCGAGCAGGCGGAAGCGCTGCTCGGACGGTTGGCGCAGGTCGGCACGATGACGGCACGCACCAGCGGCGGGCCGGTGAAGCGCGCGATGGGCAATCTGCGAACCGTGCTGGGACAGCGGCTCGGTGGCGAGGAGGTCCCGCCCGAGACGCTGCACGAAGTGGCGGCGATCCTGGACGAAGCCGCCCGGCGCATCGAGCGCCTCGCATGAGCGCCGGCGCCTTCAGCGCGGTGGCCGAGGTGCCGACCGCATCCGGCAGCCGCTACCTCCAGCAGCTATGCAAGCATTGGAGTCACAATCTCCAGGTGGAGTTCACCCCGGAGAAGGGCAGCGTGGTGTTCCCGCACAACGCGCGCGGCGCGAACTTCCCAGGAGACGGGCGCGCCTCGTTCGACGCCGGCGAGGCGACGTTGACCGTGCGGATCGATGCGACTTCCGCGGAGCAGTTGGACGCCCTCAAGCAGGTCGTCGCGTCGCACCTCGACCGCTTCGCCTTTCGCGAGGCGCCGCTGGCCTTCGACTGGCAGGTCGCCTGATCCGGCGGCGCGGGCGCTTGATCAGCGCCCGCGCCGTTCCAGCATCCGGAGATAGGCGTCGAGCACCGCCTGATTGGCGGTGTCCCAGCGATAGCGCTGCGCCTTGGCACGGCCGGCGGCACCCATCGCGCTCCGCAGGTCCGCATCGTGGATGATCCGCTGGAATGCGTTGGCGTAGGCGGTGACGTCGCGCGGCGGCACCAGCACGCCCGTCACCCCGTCGTCGATCAGGTCTACCGCACCGGTGGCGCGGGCGGCGACCACCGGCACGCCGGCGGCCATCGCTTCCGACGTGACCTGCCCCCAGGTCTCGGTGACGCTGGGGTTGAACAGCACGTCCATCGACGCGACCGCCCGGCCTAGCGCATCGCCGCGCTGGAAGCCTGCAAAGGCGGCATCGGGGACACGCTCCGCAAACCATTCGCGTGCGGGTCCTTCGCCGATGACCAGCACCTTGTGCCGCACGCCGCGTTCGCGCAGCAGCGCCACCACATCGGCGAAGATGTCGAGCCCCTTTTCCAGCACCAGCCGGCCGAGGAAACCTATCGCCACCTCGTCATCGGCGATCCCCAGCGCCCGGCGCCATTCCGGGCTGCGCGCACCCGGGTGGAAGCGGTCGTGGTCGACGCCGCGGCCCCAGAGCTCGATCGGCGTCCTCACGCCCCAGCTGCGGATCAGTGCCTCGATGGAGGGCGTGGGCACCATCACCTGATCGGCCCGGTTGTAGAAGCGGCGCGACAAGGTCGTGAAGATCGGCTCCAGAAACCCCATCCCATAATAGCCGGCATAGGTTTCGAACCGGGTGTGGAGCGAGGCGAGGCAGGCGATCTCGTGCCTGCGTGCCCAGCTGACCGCGCGGTGACCCAGCACGTCGGGTGCCGAGACATGGACGATGTTCGGCCGGAACCTGGCAAGATCTCGGCGGATCGAGGCGGGCAGGCCTAGGCCGAGCCGGTATTCGCCGCGCCCGCCGGGCAGGCCGACCGAAGGCACGCTCACCAACTCGCCGGTCGGCTCGAAGGCTGCGGTTGCCGCGGTCGGGGAATAGACGCGCAACGTCACGCCGTGCGCGAGGAGATGGCCGGCAAGCAGGTTCAGCGCGTGGTTCGCGCCATCGCGCACGTAATTGTAGTTGCCACTGAAGAGGGCGACACGAAGGTCGGACGGCTGCATGGAGGCGGCCCATAGCCCCCCATGCCCGCGCACGCCACCGGAACGATTCCCCGCGAACGGCGCTTGCTCCCGAACAGACGGAGACACGCGATGGCGAACAGCTATTCCAAGGGTGACAAGGTCAGCTGGAGCTGGGGCAAGGGAACGGCCCACGGCAAGGTCGAGGAGAAGTTCGAGCGCCGGGTCCAGCGCACGATCAAGGGCAGCAAGATCGTCCGCAACGGCAGCAAGGAGAACCCGGCTTACCTCATCGTCCAGGAGGACGGCGACAAGGTGCTGAAGGAAGGCTCCGAGCTGCACTGACCGAGCGGCGCCAGGCGGCGGGCCGCCGCCCGATATTCCCCTTTCGTTCTGCGCGTGCTAGGGGCTGCCCATGGCAAAACCCCGGAAGCGCTACGTCTGTCAGCAATGCGGTTCGGTGACCGCGCAATGGGCGGGCCAGTGCGGCGACTGCGGGGACTGGAACACGCTGGTCGAGGACGCCGGCGCCGTCGTGACGCCCTTCCAGGCGCGGCATAACCTCCAGTCCGGCGGACGCGCGATCCAGCTCTCCGGGCTCGACAGCGACATCCCGCTTCCGGATCGGATGGCGACCGGCATCTCCGAACTCGACCGCGCGCTTGGGGGCGGTTTCGTTGAGGGCTCGGCGACGCTGATCGGCGGCGATCCGGGGATCGGCAAGTCGACGCTGCTGCTTCAGGCGACCGCGCGGCTGGCGCTGGCGGGCAAGTCCGTCGCCTATGTCTCGGGCGAGGAGGCGGCCGACCAGGTGCGGCTTCGGGCCCGCCGCCTCGGCCTCGGCAATGCCCCGGTCCAGCTGGCGGCGGCAACCTCGGTGCGCGACATCCTCACGACGCTGGGGGAAGGCAAGGCGCCCGACCTGCTCGTGATCGATTCGATCCAGACCATGCACTCCGACCTGATCGAGGGGGCGCCGGGAACCGTCAGCCAGGTGCGCGCGTCGTCGGGGGAACTGATCCGCTTCGCCAAGGAACGCGGCACGGCGCTGGTGTTGGTCGGCCATGTCACCAAGGACGGCTCGATCGCAGGCCCGCGTGTGCTCGAGCACATGGTGGACACGGTGCTGGCGTTCGAGGGCGAGCGAAGCCACCAATATCGCATTCTGCGCGCGGTGAAGAACCGCTTCGGGGGAACCGACGAGATCGGCGTCTTCTCGATGGCGACCGAAGGGCTGAGCGAGGTCTCCAACCCATCCTCGCTGTTCCTCACCAGCCGCGACGAGAGCGTGACCGGAACGGTGGTCTTCCCCGCGCTGGAGGGGACGCGTCCCGTGCTGGTCGAGGTGCAGGCGCTGACGGTGCGGCTCGCTTCGGGCGCAACGCCGCGCCGCGCGGTCGTCGGCTGGGATTCGGGCCGGCTGGCGATGATCCTGGCGGTGCTGGAGGCTCGCTGCGGCCTCGCCTTCGCGACGTCCGAAGTCTATCTCAACATTGCGGGCGGCTATCGCGTGCAGGATCCTGCCGCCGATCTGGCCGTGGCAGCGGCGCTCGTGTCCGCGCTCTCCGAACGGCCCGTCCCGACCGACGCGATTGCGTTCGGCGAAGTGGCGCTGTCGGGAGAGGTTCGTCCGGTGGCCCATGGTACGCTGCGGCTGAAGGAGGCTGGCAAGCTCGGCTTCGGACGGGCGATGGTGCCCGGGGCCCAGGCCGCGGAGGGGACCAGTCTCACCCTCTCGACCTTCCGCAGCCTTCCGGCCTTCGTCGACCATATGCTGGGCCGCTGAGGGCACGGCTCGACTTCGCGAGGGCGCCCGGATAGGGGGGCGAGCAGGCGCTGGGGAGGGCATCGATGGAACTGACCGCACTCGACATCGTGGTGCTGCTGATCGTCGGCGGTGCCGCCCTGCTGGGCCTCAAGCGCGGCTTCGTGACCGAAGTGCTGTCGCTGATGGCCTGGATCTTCGTCGTGTTCGCGATCAAGCTGTTCCACACGCCGGTCAGCGCCGCGCTGGTGGGCGTGATCGGCACTTCGGCGGGCGCTGCCACGCTGGCCTTCGCGCTGATCGCCGGCATCGTCTATTTCCTCGGGCGGCTCGTGGCCAACGGCGTGGGCTCGCGGACCCGCACCTCGATCCTGGGGCCGGTCGACCGCGCGCTCGGCTTCGGCTTCGGCGCGGTGAAGGGCCTGGTGCTGTGCAGCCTCGGCTTCCTGCTCCTGGTGCTGGCCATCGACACCATCGCGGGCGGCCCTAAGCGCCGGCCGGACTGGATCACCCAGTCGCGCACCTATGCGCTGCTCGACTCCACCAGCGCCAGCATCGCCGACGTCGTCTACCGGCGCCGTCGTGGCGAGCCGATGTTCGGGGACGCCCCGGCGAACACGTCCTACTGATGTTTTTTGGGGTGCGTTGCCCCTCGCACCCGGCGCATCGGCAGTCTACATGCAGGACGTGACCGCGCCGCTCTACAACACCGAGATCCTGCGGCTTGCCGCAACCATCCCCCACCAGCAGCGACTCGATTCCCCCATGGCGAGCGTGGAAAAGCGCTCTCCGGTGTGCGGCAGCCGCGTCACCGTCGACCTCAACCTAGATGCGGCGGGGCGGGTATCCGAACTCGGCATGCTCGTGCGCGCCTGCGCGCTCGGTCAGGCATCCTCGTCGCTGATGGCCGCGCATGCGATCGGCCGTACCCCCGAGGAGCTGGACGCGGCGCGGGCCGCGCTGTCGGATTGGCTCGCGGGCGGGGAGGGACCTCCCGACTGGCCGGGGCTCGCGCTGTTCGAGCCGGCGCTGCCGCATAGCGCCCGCCATGCCTCGATCCGCCTGGCGTTCGAGGCGGCGGCCGAGGCGGCCCGATCCGCTCGCGAGGGGCGACCCGGCTGATGGATGCGCATTCCACCACGTCGTTCGTCCGGGACTTCGCGCCGCTGCTTGGGGCAGCGCTTCTGTTCGTCCTGATCTTCCGCAAGCTGAAGCTCGGCGCGACCCTGGGCTTCCTGGTCGCGGGCGTCGTGGTGGGGCCGCAGGTCCTCGCCCTCGGGGGCGATGCCGAGGCCAAGATGGGCATCGCGGAGCTCGGCATCACGCTGCTCCTGTTCCTGGTCGGGCTGGAACTGAGCCCGTCGCGGCTGTGGCGGATGAAGCGCGACATCTTCGGCTTCGGCCTGCTCCAGGTGACCTTGTGCGGCATCGCGATCACCGGTGTCGTCTGGTTGTTCACGCGCTTCACCATCCCTGCAGCCCTTGCGCTCGGTCTGCCGCTGGCGCTGTCCTCGACCGCGCAGGTACTGCCGATGCTGCAATCGGCCGGGCGTCTGAAGACGCCCTACGGCGAGCGCGCCTTTTCGATCCTTCTGTTCCAGGATCTGTCGATCGTCCCGCTGATCACCATCGTGGCGGCGCTTTCGCGCAACCCGGCCGACGTCGGCGGACCACCGGGATGGATGCTGGCGCTCTACACGGTGCTGGCGATCACCGGATTGATCCTCGCCGGCCGTTTCCTGTTGCGGCCGCTCTTCCGCCTGATCGGCAATCTGGGCGAGCGCGAGATGTTCGTGTTCGCGGGGCTGTTCACGGTCATCGCGTCCGCGGCGGTGATGGAGGCGCTGGGTCTTTCGACCGCGCTTGGCGCCTTCATCGCAGGGGTGATGCTGGCGGACAGCCCCTATCGCCACGAGCTCGAGGCGGACGTCGAGCCGTTCCGCGCGATCCTGCTCGGCCTGTTCTTCCTCTCCGTTGGCATGCTGCTCGACCTCTCCGCCATTGCCGAGCGGCCGGTGTTCGTGACCGGCATGGCGCTGGCGCTGATCGCGACCAAGGCGGTGGTGATCGGGTTGCTGGCGCTGCTGTTCGGGATGCCGTGGCGCAAGGCGATGGCGCTCGGCCTGTTGCTGAGTCAGGGCGGCGAGTTCGGCTTCGTGCTGTTCGCCCAGGCCCAGCATGCGCTGCTGATCGCGCCCGAGGCTGCGAGCGTGTTCGGTGCCGTCGTCACGCTGTCGATGGCCACAACGCCGTTCCTGATGATGCTCACCCGCCGCTTCCGCGTGGAGCCCCAGGCGAGCACCGACGGCCTCGACGGGCCCAAGCACGACGGCGCCGCCGCGCTGGTGATCGGCTATGGCCGCTTCGGGCAGACCGTGGGGCAGATGCTGATCGGCCAGGGCGTCAGCGTGACGCTGATCGACACGGACCCGGTCACCATCGAGCGCGCCGGCGACTTCGGCATGAAGGTCTATTACGGCGATGGCACCCGCATCGATACGCTGCGCCGGGCGGGCGCGGACGAGGCGCAGTTGCTGCTGTTTTGCATCGATGGCCAACAGATGGAGCCCGGCGACATCGAAGCGGTGAAGCTCGCGTTCCCCGACGCCGTGATCTTCATGCGGGTCTTCGATCGCCTGTCGATCCTGCGCCTGAAGGGCGCCCCGGTGGAGGGCTACGTCCGCGAGGTGTTCGACGCCGCAGTCGCCATGGCGCGCAAGGCGATGGCGTGCGTCGGTGTGGACGAGGCGGAGATCGATCGGACCGAAGAGGCCTATCGCAAGCTGGACACCAAGCGGCTCTCCCAGCAGCTCGAGGCCCAGGACCTGTATGCCGGGCGTGAGGCGATGTTCAGCCAGGAACGGGGAAGCGCCGCACGCGACGGGCTTTCGCGCGAGGCATGAGGGAAAGGGATCGTCTATGAACCTGCTGATGCTTCTGGCCGCGTTGTCGGGCGCGCTCGCGGTCGCGGCCGGGGCCTTCGGCGCCCATGGTGCCGAGGGACAGGCGCGGGAATGGCTGCAGACGGGCGGCCAGTATCAGCTCGTCCATGCCGTTGCCGCACTGGTCGCGCTCCGGCTGGAGGCGCGCGGACCCGGTTGGCTGTTCGTAGCCGGGGCGATGGTCTTTGCCGGCACGCTTTATGCCATGGCCTTGGGGGCGCCGCGCTGGCTCGGCGCGGTCACCCCGATTGGTGGCACCTTGCTGATCCTCGGCTGGCTCTGGCTGGCCTGGACCGGCGTGCGCGGCTGAGCTTAGCGCGGCTGCGTGTCGAGGAACGCCGCGATCTCGTCCAGCGCCACGCCGCGGTCGACATAGGTCTGGCCGATCCCGCGCGCCAGTAGCAGCGCGAGCGTGCCGCTCTCCATCTTCTTGTCGTGGCGCATATGGTCGACCAGCCGAGCACCGCCCGCCGAAATGCCTGCGGCTGCAAGCCCGTCCGGGAGGCCCGCCGCGCGCAGATGGGCCGCCACCCGCGCCGAATCTTCGGGCGGGCACAGGCCGCGGCTCGCCGAAAAGGCGAAGGCGAGTGCCATGCCTGCCGCAACCGCTTCGCCGTGCAGCAGCGATCCGTCGAAGCCGGCCTCCGCCTCCAGCGCGTGGCCGAAGGTGTGGCCGAGGTTGAGCAGCGCGCGTCGGCCGCTCGTCTCGCGCTCGTCCTCCCCGACGATGCGCGCCTTGGCCGCGACCGATCGCGCGATCGCGATCTCGCGCGCTTCCGGGTCCCCCGCGAGCAGCCGGTCGGCATTGCCCTCGCACCAAGCGAAGAACTCGGGATCGTCGATCAGGCCGTATTTGGCCACCTCGGCATAGCCCGCGCGGACCTCGCGCAATGGCAGGGTGTCGAGCGTCGTCGGATCGATGAGCACGATCGCCGGCTGGTGGAAGGCGCCGACGAGGTTCTTGCCCGCCTGCGTGTTGATGCCGGTCTTGCCGCCGACCGACGAATCGACCTGCGCCAGCAGGGTGGTCGGCACCTGCACGAAGCCGCAGCCCCGCTTCAGGATGGCGCTCGCAAAGCCTACCAGGTCCCCGATCACGCCGCCTCCGAGTGCGATCACATGGTCGCGCCGTTCGACTCCGAGCGCGAGCAATCGATCCATCAGCAGTTCGAGAGTGGCCCAGCTCTTGGACCCTTCGCCGGCCGGCAGCACGATCGCCTCGCTCGCGATCCCCGCCGCGGCGAGAGACGCGCGCAGGGTCTCCAAGTGCGGCGCGACCGCCTCGTCGGCCACGATCGGCATCGGCCTGCCGCGTGCGATCGGCGCCAGCAACGCCCCGGCCCGCGCGAGCAGCCCCGCCTCGATGACGACGTCATAGCTGCGGGCGCCGAGCGAAACGGGAATGGTGGTCACGGGCGGATCGCCTCCAAGATGGCGTTGACGGTGGCTTCGTGCGGCGCCTGCTGGCTGACGATGTGCACGGGAGCCATGGCGTAGAACGGGTTGCGGATCGCGGCGAGCTCGGTCAGCACCGCCTTGGCATCCTTGCCGCGCAACAGCGGGCGGTGGTCGCGGCGGCCGACCCGCTCGGCGAGCACCGCCGGCGCGGCGTCGAGCCAGATGGCGAGGCCATGTTCCAGGATCAGCGCGCGCGTCTCTTCGTTGATGAAGGCGCCGCCGCCGGTGGCGATCACCTTGGGGCTGCCGTCGATCAACCGGGCGATGACGCGGCGCTCCCCGTCGCGGAAGTGCGCTTCGCCGAACCGCTCGAACATCTCGGCGATGGTCATGCCGGCGGCGCGCTCGATCTCATTGTCCGCGTCGACGAAGGGCAGGCGCATGCGGTGCGCCAGCCGGCGACCGACAGTGGATTTGCCCACGCCCATCAGCCCGACCAGCACGATCGGCTTTCCGCTCCACGGCGGTGTCGAGGCATGGGTTTGCAGCATCGTGGCCGGCGCTATACAGCGTGGCGGCGCGCGGGCAAAAAGCTTGTGCGCCCGCTTCGCAATCGTGAGTTTTCGTCCGCCATGTCCCGATCGCTTGTCCTTCTGATCGTCGTCCTGCTGGTTCTCGTCGGCGGGCTGTTCTTCCTGGCGGGTCGCCAGACGGAGAAGCAGCCGGTGCAGGTCGAAAAGGCGGTCTCGCTTGAAAATCTCCAGAACTAGCAGCTTCGCCTCGGTTCTGGTGCTGGCCGGCCTCGTCGGCCTGCCGGCGCTCGGCCAGGACGTCCCCGAATCACTGCTGCCGCCCGGGTTCAACGATCCGGTCGCGCCGGCGCCTGCGCCAGCGCAGCAGCCGGCGGCACGACCCTCCGGGGTGCCGCAGGCGCCGATCGCGGGCCCCGGACCCATTCCGACGCCCACGCCGACCCCGACGCCCACTGCAACGGCAAGGCCGGTCGACCCGAAGCTCCTCGCGCAGTACGAACTGCCGGAGTATGCGCGGCGGTCGACCGCGCACATCGGCATCGACGGCGCCGGGCTGGGGCGCAACGCCTTCGCCGGCGCCGACGGGCGCATGCTGGAGACGCTTATGCGCCGGCTCGACGCGCCGGTCGCATCGCGCTGGCTGTCGATCGCGCTGCGTCGCGCACTCGCCTCCGACGTGGACACGCCTGCCCGGGTCAGCGGGCCGGACTTTGCCGCCGAGCGTGCCTGGCTGCTGCTGCGGATGGGGGAAGCGCCCACCGCGCGTGCCGTGGTGCAGTCGGTCGATGCCGAAAACTACACGCCCAAGATGTACCAGGTCGCCATGCAGGCGGCGCTGGCGACGGCCGATCCGGCGGCGATGTGCGGGATCGTCGAGCCGGCGCAGCGTGTCTCGCAGGAGCGTGGTTGGCAGCTCGCCCGTGCGATGTGCGCCGGACTTGCCGGCGAGCCCAAGCAGGCGGGCATGTTGATCGACCAGGCGCGCCGTGCCTTTCGCCGGCGGGCAGTCGGTGCCGACATCGATCTGAAGCTCGCCGAGAAGGTGCTCGGTGCAGGGGCTCAGGGCCGTCGATCGGTCACGATCGAATGGGACGGCGTGGAGCAGCTCAGCGCCTGGCGCTGGGGCCTCGCGCACGCGACCGCGGTGGAAGTCCCGGCCGCGCTGTTCGACACGGTCGGGCCGCAGGTCCGGTATTGGAACGCGCTGATGCCCGCGGTTCCTCCCGAGCGCCGTGTGCCGGATGCCGAGCTTGCCGCTGCTCAGGGCGTGCTGTCCAGCGGCGCGCTGGTCGATCTCTATGCCGCCGTCGGCGAGCTGGACGATTCGCCGAGCGACTTGACCGCCGTCGCGCGCGACCTTCGCGAGGCTTTCGCGGCAGCGCAGGTGGCCGATCGCATGACGGCGCTGCGCCAGGTCTGGACCGGCGCGACCGGGGCCCAGCGCAGCTATGCGCGGCGCGTGCTCACCGCGCGCGCGGCCTCGGCGATCCCGCCGTCGGCCGACTATGCCGCGGATGCGGACGCGCTCGTCGCATCGATGCTGTCGGCCGGCATGGACCTGCGTGCGCTCCGCTGGCGCTCGGTCGCGCCGGAGGGCGGCGACGCCTGGGCGATGCTGGCGCTTGCCGATCCGCGTGCTCGGCAGGTCTCGCAGCGCGCCGTATTGCGCTACGCCGATGGCGACGCGCGCAAGGGGCAACTGCTGCTCGCCGGCCTCGCGGGCCTGGGCCGGCTTCCGGCAGAGGACGCGGCGGAACTCGCACAGTCGCTCGATGTGCCGATCGGGGCGGAGAACGCCTGGACACGCGCCATCACGCTTGCGGCCGGGCGCGACCAGCCGGGAAGCGTCCTGGTGCTCGCCGCGGCGGGCATGCAGACGCGGGACTGGCGCGGCGTTTCGCCCCAGGCACTGTTCCACATCGTCGCCGCCTTGCGGGCGGTCGGTCTCGAGGGGGAAGCACGCATGATCGCTGCCGAGGCGATCGCACGCGCGTGAGCGACGGCGGTGCGCCCGCCGGCAGCGATCGCATCCTGATCGACCGCTTCCTGGAAATGCTGGCGGCAGAGGCGGGGGCGGCGCGCAACACCTTGCTCGCCTATGGAACCGATCTGCGGCTCGCATCGGATGCGCTCGCGGGCCGGCTTGCCGATGCCGATCGTCCGGCGCTGGAACGGCTCGCCGAAGAATGGCGCGATCTCTCGCGGGCCACGGTCGCGCGCAAGTCGGCTGCCTTGCGGCGCTTCTTCGCCTTTCTTGCCGAAGAGGGGCTTCGCGCGGACGACCCCGGTCGTGCACTTCCGCGGCCGGGAAGCGCACGGCCGTTGCCGCGGACGCTGTCTTCGGCAGATGTGGACCGCTTGTTCGAGGCGATCGAGGCCCGGATCGCGCGCGATCCACCGAACCCCCTCGACCTTCGCCTCGCAGCGCTGGTGGAACTGCTCTACGGCTCCGGGTTGCGGGCAACCGAACTCGTGTCGCTGCCACGCACCGCCATTGCGACGGATCGGCCGTATCTGATCTTGCGCGGCAAGGGCGGGCGCGAGCGGATGGTCCCGGTCTCCGATCGCGCGCGCGCCGCGGTCGCCAGCTGGCGCGCCCATGTCCCGGCGGACAAGCCATGGCTGTTCCCATCGGGCAAGACGCATCTGTCGCGCATCCGCTTGTTCCAGCTGCTGAAGGCCCTGGCGGGGGAGGCGGGGATCCAGCCGGACCGGGTCAGCCCGCACGTCCTTCGCCACGCCTTTGCCACCCACCTGCTCGAAGGGGGTGCGGACCTGCGTGCGCTGCAGGCGATGCTGGGCCACGCCGACATCGCCACCACCGAAATCTACACCCATGTCGACAGCCAGCGCCTGGTCGAGCTGGTCAACGCCCGCCATCCGCTCGTTGACGCCCTCCGCCGCGCACCGTAACCGACACCCTGAAATTTGTTCGCCCCGCAGCCAGGTGCCGCGAGGAGCGGCAGCGCACCTAATCGAGACGGAACCCGAGTTGATGGCCACCTTTCTGGATTTCGAGAAGCCGATCGCCGAGCTGCAGGGCCGGATCGACGAGCTGCGCGACACCGCGGCCGGCGGAGAGGTCGACATCGAGGCGGAAATCTCCAAGCTGCAGGGGAAGTCCGATCGGCTGCTGCGCGACACCTATGCGAAGCTGACGCCGTGGCAGAAGACCCAGGTCGCGCGTCATCCGGAGCGGCCGCACTTCAAGCACTACGTCGCAGCGCTGATCGAGGGCTTCATGCCATTGGGCGGCGATCGCGCCTTTGCCGACGATTCGGCGATCATCGGCGGTCTCGGCCGGCTCAACGGCCGCAAGGTGATGGTGATCGGCCATGAGAAGGGCGACGACACCGCCAGCCGGCTCAAGCACAATTTCGGCATGGGCAAGCCGGAGGGCTATCGCAAGGCGATCCGCCTGATGCAGCTCGCCGACCGTTTCGGCCTGCCGGTGGTGACGCTGGTCGACACGTCGGGTGCGTTCCCCGGCATCCAGGCCGAAGAGCGCGGCCAAGCCGAGGCGATCGCCCGCTCGACCGAGGCGAGCCTGGCGCTCGGCGTGCCGATGGTCGCCGCGATCCTGGGCGAGGGCGGTTCGGGCGGCGCCGTGGCGCTGGCAGCCGGCAACCGGGTGCTGATGATGGAGCACGCGGTCTACTCGGTGATCTCGCCGGAAGGTTGCGCCTCGATCCTGTGGCGGACCGCCGATCGCGCGCCCGATGCGGCGGAGGCGATGAAGGTCACGGCGCAGGACCTGCAGGCGCTGGGCGTGATCGATACGATCGTGGCAGAGCCGCTGGGGGGCGCGCACCGCGACCCTGCTGCCGCGATCGCCTCCCTAGGCGAGGCGCTGGGCAGTGCCCTGGAGGAACTCGACGGCATCTCGGGCGAGCATCTCCGCCGGGAGCGCCGCGCCAAGTTCCTGAACATGGGACGCGGCTGAGGCGCCGACGCACCGGCAGGGGCAAAGAAAAAGGGGCGGAACCTGGGTTCCGCCCCTTTCGCGTTTCAGCGTTCGCGAGCGTCTTAGCTGGCTGCGTTCTGCAGCTTGCCGCTCACGTTGTTGAACGTGCCGCTCAGCGAGTTGCCGAGGCCGGACATGGCGGCGATCGCGGCGACGGCGATCAGGGCTGCGATCAGGCCGTACTCGATCGCGGTGGCGCCCTTGTTGTTCTTCAGGAAGGTGCGGATCTTCTGCATTGGGGTCTCCAACGTTCGTGCTTCAACATACCCGGCTGATCCGGGAGAGACCCGGTGCAGCATCCGTTGCTCTACCGACCTGTTCGTTGAAAAAGCGTTTAGGCGCGCGGACGGTGCGACGGGCGGGATCAGCGCGCGCTGGCGTCGGAAACTTCCGCGTCCGCATGGTCCCACATGCCGACCACCTGCCGCGCCATCGGCGCAAGGGTCGCCAGTGCCGCAAGTGCGATCAGCGCAAGGATCAGCGCATATTCGACCATCGTGGCACCGCGTCGATCATGCCGCAGCGCGCGGGATAGACTTGCAATGACACGCATACGCTGGTCTTTCGCTCGCTTCTGACGAGAGGCTAGGCGCGGCGGGTAAAGAAATGCTGAGTGGAACGGGCGCAGGGTTGTTGATGGTCGTCGCCGCGGCCCTGGTCGACGGCGATGGCCGGGTGCTGGTGCAGCAGCGGCCACAGGGACTGCCGATGGCGGGCCTCTGGGAGTTTCCCGGTGGCAAGGTCGAAGCGGGCGAACTGCCGGAGGCGGCGCTCATCCGGGAACTGCACGAGGAACTGGGCATCACCGTGGAGCACGCGTGCCTGGCACCCGCGACCTTCGCCAGCGAGCCGCTGGGCGGGCGCCACCTGCTGCTGCTCCTCTACGCCCTGCGCAAATGGTCGGGAACCGTGGAGGCGCGGCATGCAACCGCGCTCCGCTGGGTCCGGCCGGTGGAACTGCACCGGCTGGAGATGCCGCCGGCCGACCGTCCGCTCATCGGCCTGTTGGAGGCGCTGGTCTAAGCCTTACTGCTTGGGCCGCAGCGCCTCTGCCAGCGACACGGTGGCGCTGCCGCGACGCGCCGGCTTCGGCTGGTCGGGGGAGGGCGCCCAGCCGGTGAGATAGATCACCTCGAACTGTTCGGGGACGCGCCCGCCTGTATCGGCGCGTTCGGCAAAGCGGCCGGCAGCCTCGACGAGGGTCGCGCGGGACAGGGGAGCACGGTCGACCAGGAGGCTGGTACCGCCCATGCCGCGCAGGTCCCCGATCAACCGTTCGAAGCTTCCGTAACGCACGTTCAGGGTTTCCGAGTCCGCCACGGGCAGCGCGAAGCCGGCGCGCATCAACAGGTCACCGGCCGACTGCAGGTTCACCTGCGGGTGAACGCGCGCCGCGGGGCGCTCCTGCTCCGCCGCCATCAGCGTTGCCCGCAGCGTCGATAGCGTTCCGCCGCCGGTGAATGCGGCCAGGAACAGGCCGTCCGGGCGCAACGCGCGCCGGATGAGGGTCAGCGCCCCCGGAAGGTCGTTCACCTGATCCAGCGTTCCCGCCGAGACGACGAGATCGAAGGACCCGTCCGCGAAGGGCAGTCGATCCTCGTCGCACTGCACGCCGCCTGCCGCCCGGGCAAAGGCGAAGCCAGGGTCGACGCGCAGGATGCGGGTGCCGGGAAGCGGCAGGCCTGCGTCGAAACAGCCGAGGTCCAGCACGTCGGCGAACTCGCGGGTCACGGCATCGAGTCGTTCGCTCAACCCCTCGATCATGAAGCGGCGCAGGAAGTCGGATTCGCCGAAGCGGGCGGCGATCCGGTCGCGGCGCAGGCGGCGCGCGGCGCGGTGGAAGATCTCTGGCGGTTGCACGGGGGCGCTTGTGCGCCTTCGCGGACGCGACGACAAGGATCGGCGTGAACGTCGTCGCCGCCCTGGTCCGAGGCAGCATCGCACTGGCACTGCCGCCGCGCTGCCCCGCGTGCGGGCAGGTGACGGAGGCGGACCATCGCTTCTGTGCCCGCTGCTGGGACGGCCTCCATTTCCTGGGGCCGCCTTGGTGTGCCGGCTGCGCCCTGCCGTTCGATCACGACCGGGGCGCGGACGCCTGCTGCGCCGCGTGCCTGGCAGCACCGCCCGCCCACGCCGGTGCCCGGGCAGCGGTCGCCTATGGTCCGGTCGCGCGCGACGTCGCCCTGAAGCTCAAATACGGTGGCCGGCTCGCCGCTGCGGAAACCATGGCACGCCTGATGGCGCGGCTGATGCCGGCGGACGCGGAATTGCTGGTGCCCGTGCCGCTTCATCGGCGCCGCCTGTGGTCGCGCGGCTACAACCAGGCGGCGCTGGTCGCCGGAACCCTGTCGCGGATCTGCGGCGTTCCGGCAGAACTGCACTTGCTGGCCCGCACGCGGGCGACGCCGGTCCTCCGGGGAGTTGGCCGGCGCGAGCGCGCAAAGCTGCTGGCGGGCGCCTTTGCGGTTTCTGGCTCTGGCAGACCGCGGCTTGCCGGCAAGTCCGTCGTGCTGGTGGACGACGTCTACACCTCCGGCGCGACCGCCAACGCCTGTGCCCGCAGGCTGGCCGCCGCCGGTGCCAGCAAGGTGACGGTGCTGTGCTGGGCACGCGTGCTGGACGAGGCACATGATTGACAAGCGGGGCCCGCCGACACACCTCAGGCCGCATGGCAAAGATCGAAATCTACACCAAGGCTTTCTGCCCCTATTGCACCCGCGCGAAGCGGCTACTCGAGAGCAAGGGGGCCGCGTTCGAGGAATTTGACATCACCATGGGCGGCGAACGCCGCGCGGAGATGCTCCAGCGGGCGAACGGCCGCACCACCGTGCCTCAGGTGTTCATCGACGGCCGCCATATCGGCGGATCGGACGATCTCGCCGCGCTGGATCGGCAGGGGGGACTGGACCCGCTGCTCGCACAATGAGGATTGCCCTGCTGCAGATGACGAGCGGGATCGACCCGCTCGCCAATGCGGCGGTGCTGACGGACGCGGTGGCCCAGGCGGCCGCCGGGGGCGCCGCCATGCTGTTCACCCCCGAGATGTCCGGCCTGATCGATCGGGATCGGAGCAGGGCGGCGGCCGTCCTGACGGACGAGGCCGGCGATCCCGTGCTGGCGGCCGTCCGGACGGCCGCGGCGGAGCATCGCCTGTGGGTTCAACTCGGCTCCCTGGCGATCCGCCGGTCGGACGGAAAACTGGCGAACCGTAGCTTCGTGATCGAACCCGACGGCGGGGTTCGGGCCCGGTACGACAAGCTCCACCTGTTCGACGTGGCGCTGAAAAGCGGCGAACGCTGGCAGGAATCGGCCGCCTACGCCGCTGGCGACGCCGCAGTGGTGGCGGACACCCCGGCAGGGGCGCTTGGCCTCTCGATCTGCTACGACCTGCGTTTCCCGGACCTATACCGGGCGCTGAGCGACGCGGGTGCCGAATTGCTGGCCGTACCCTCCGCCTTCACCCGCCCGACCGGTGCCGCCCATTGGCACCTGCTGCTTCGGGCTCGCGCGATCGAGGCTGCCGCCTTCGTGATCGCCGCGGCACAGACGGGCGTGCATGCGGACGGCCGCGAGACCTATGGCCATTCGCTGGTGGTCGATCCCTGGGGCACGATATTGCTCGACATGGGAGACGCGCCCGGCCTGGGCTTTGCCGAACTCGACCGTGACCTCCTTCGCGACGTGCGGGAGCGTCTGCCGGTGCTGCGGCATCGACGCGCCATCCCAGCCGTCGAGCGCGTCGCATGATCGTTTTCGATCTTCGCTGCGACGGCGGCCACGTCTTCGAAAGCTGGTTCGGGTCGAGCGCCGACTACGCCGATCAGAAGGAGCGGGGGCTGGTTCGCTGCCCGATGTGCGACAGCGCCTCGGTCGAGAAGGCGGTGATGGCGCCCAACGTCGCCGCCAAGGGCAACCAGCGCGCGACGACGGGTGCCGACCCGATGAAGGCTGCCCTCGCAGCGCTTGCCAAGGCGCAGGAGAAGGCGCTCGAAGGTTCCGAATGGGTGGGTTCCCGCTTTGCCGACCGAGCGCGCGCCATGCACCTGGGGGAGGAGGCGACGGCCCCGATCCACGGTCAGGCGACGCCTCAGGAGGCCCGCGCTCTGGTCGAGGAGGGCGTGCCCGTGGCGCCGCTTCCCCTGCCGGTCGTCCCGCCCGGCGCCCGCAACTAAACCGTCAGCCGAGCATCTCGCGGATCTTGGCCGACAGCTCCTGGATCGCGAACGGCTTGGTGATCATCGCCATGTTGGTGCCCAGGAAGTCGGCTCGAATCGCGGCATTCTCCGCATAGCCCGTCACGAACAGGATCGGCAGTTCCGGGCGGTGCTGACGGGCCACTTCGGCAAGCTGGCGGCCGTTCATGCCGGGCAGCCCCACGTCGGAGACCATCAGGTCGATGTGCCGGTCGGAGGCCAGGACGGCGATCGCCGCATTGGGTTCTTCCGCCTCGATGGGCACATAGGCCAGTTCCTCCAGCACCTCGCGTACGAGCAGCCGGACGGAAGGGTCGTCCTCGACCAGGAGCACGGTCTGTCCGTTCCCCTCCGGCACGGACCGGCTGGATGCGGCGTGGTCGTGCTCGGGCTGTGCGTCGACCGCGCGCAGGTAGAGCGACACGGTCGTCCCGGCCCCGGCCTGGCTGTGGATGCGGACCTGTCCGCCCGACTGGCGAACGAAGCCATAGACCATGGAGAGGCCGAGGCCGGTTCCCTGGCCGATCGGCTTGGTGGTGAAGAACGGGTCGAAGACCTTCTGGACCAGCTCCGGCGCCATGCCGACCCCCGTGTCGGAGACGGCGATGACTGCGTAGCGGCCGGGCTTCACGTCGGGCCTGGTCGCCACATAGGCTTCGTCCAGCTCGACGGTGCGCGTCTCGATCGTCAGCTGCCCGCCCTCGGGCATCGCATCGCGCGCATTGATCGTGAGGTTCAGGATCGCGTTCTCGAGCTGGTTGGCGTCGGTCTCCGCCCAGAGCGCGTCGGCCGCAGGCGCGACGTGGAGCGCGATGTTCTCGCGGATGGAACGGCGAAGAAGCTGCTCCAGCGAGGCAATCAGCCCGTTGATCTCGATCGGGCGCGTGTCGAGCGACTGCCGGCGCGAGAAGGCGAGGAGCCGTGCGGTCAGCGCCGCCGCCCGCTGCGCGGAGGCCGTGGCCGCGTCCATGAAGCGGTCCAGGTCGTCGGTCCGGCCGGCAGCGATCCGGCGCTTCATGATGTCCATGGCGCCGATCACGCCGGTCAGCATGTTGTTGAAGTCGTGCGCGATCCCGCCGGTCAGCTGGCCGACCGCTTCCATCTTCTGGCTCTGGAGCAGGGCGGCTTCGGCACGCGCGCGGTTCTCCATCTCCGCCTGGAGCGCCGCGGTCCGCTCCGCCACGCGTTCGGCGAGCAGCTCTTCGGTCTGCTTGCGATCGGTGATGTCGATGCCGAAGACGTGGAAACCGTCGACTTCCCCTTGCGCGTTCCGGCGTGGGAGATAGCGGATCTCGGTGTCGCGGCGACGGCCGTCCCGGCGGGGCGTCGGGACCTCCATGCGCACCGTTTCTCCAGCGAGCGCGCGCCGGATGTCCGCCTGACGTACCTGATACGCTTCTTCGCCCAGCACCTCGCGGACATGGCGGCCGATGATCTGCTCCGGAGAGACGTAGAACCAGTCCTCATAGGCGCGGTTGCCGAACCGATAGCGTCCGCCGCGGTCGACGAACGCGATCAGCACGGGGAGGGAGTCCGCGATCCGACGCAGCTCGGCCTCGCTTGCGGCAAGGGCCGTGCGGCTGACCTCCAGGTCGTGCATCCGGTCGCGGGTCTCGAACTGCCGCTGGCGGGAGCGCATCGCGGAATCGGTGGCGCTCAGCAGCGAGGCGACGCTCAGCGGCCGTTCGAGCACGATGGCGTTGCCGGTCAGCTCCAGCAGGCGCGCGCGGAGTTCCTCCGAGCCCGTTCCCCTGCTGCGCTGCCGCGCCGCGAGCAGGATGAACGGAATGTCCGACCAGCTCGGCTGCCCTGCGAGCGCCGAGCGGAGGGCGTGGGTGCCGAACCGCATCGCCTCCTCGGTCAGCAACACCACGCCGGCATGTTCGTCGAGGCGCGCCGCGACCGCGTTCAGGTCGGCACAGGCATCGGCGTCATAGCGCTGGTCGCGGAGCAGCCCCACGACGGCTTCGGCATCGCGCCCGAATGGCGCGACCACCAGGACGCGATAGCCTTCTGCTGCGGTCCTATGCCCCACGTTCGCGGTTTTCCATCAAGGGCAAGCGCTCGCCCGTATACTCCGGAGTCCCGGTCAATACGCCCTGGAACGCCACCAGCGGTGTCCCTACGCGAATGCCCTCTGCATCGACGCGGAACTCGCGGATCGTGTCCTCATGCGCGCCCGCGCGGTTCTTGAGCACGGAAATCGCCTTGCGGATGCGGCCATCTGCCTCGAAGAAGCGCAGCAGCATCACCGCGTCGGCGACGTAGGAGATGTTGATGTTCGACGACATCGTTCCCAACAGGCCCTGCTGCGGGTTGATGAGGAAGGTGGCGACGGCCTGCTGGTTCAGGAATGACAGCAATTCGTGCATCTGGAGCACCAACTGCTGTTCCTGAGGCATGGCCGCGAGATAGCCGTTGAGGCTGTCGATCACGATCACCCGCGCCTGGTCTCCCTCCACCCGGCGGCGGACGCGCGCCGCGAACTCGCCCGGCGAAAGCTCGGCCGGATCGACCTGCTCCACGATCAGCAGCCCGGCGTCGACATGCTTCTGAAGGTCCAGGTTGAACGAACGGGCGCGGGCCAGGAGCGTGCCGATACGCTCGTCGAACTCATAGATCACGGCCCGCTCGCCGCGTTCGCAGGCGGCATAGGCATATTGCAGGGCGATCGTCGTCTTGCCCGTGCCGGCAGGGCCCGTGATGAGCGTGGAGGTACCCCTTAGCGGCCCGCCGCCCAGCAGCGCGTCGAGCTCCGGGACGCCGCTCGGAATCGCTTCGCCGACCAAGGCGCGCTGGTGAGCGCTAGCGATCAGCCGCGGGTAGATGTCGAGGCCACCCTTGCGGATGGTGAAGTCGTGGAAGCCCGCCACGAAGTCGACGCCGCGCAGTTTCTGGATCTGAAGGCGCCGGCGTGCCGCGCCGAACTCCAGCGTCAGCCGTTCCAGCGTGATGACCCCGTGGCACAGGCTGTGGAGGTGGCCGTCGCCCCCATCGCGCGAGGCGGTAAGGTCGTCGACCAGCAGCACGGTCGTGTCGCGGCCGGCGAAGAACTGCTTGAGCGCCAGCACCTGGCGCCGGTAGCGAAGCGGATCCTGGGCCAGGAGGCGCATCTCCGACAGGCTGTCGAAGACGACGCGGCGCGGCTTCACGCGCTCCACCTCGGCCTCGATCAGCTTGATCGTCTCGCCGAGCTCCATTTCCCAGGAATAAAGGATCGACTGCTCGCGGCCGACGCCCAACACCTCGTCGGCCATGCTCAGTTCGAAGACGTCGAACTCGTCGATGCTCCAGCCATGGGAGGCGGCGACGATCGCGAGCTCTTCCTTGGTCTCGGACAGGGTCACATAGAGCGCCCGCTCGCCGCGGCGCGCACCTTCGCGCAGGAACTGGAGCGACAAGGTCGTCTTGCCCGATCCCGGCGCGCCCTCCAGCAGGTAGAGCCGGTTCGTCGGCAGGCCGCCGCGGAGGATCTCGTCCAGTCCCTCATTTCCAAAAGGGATCAGCGAGGCGGGTTCGGTCATGTCGGGAATGTCCAGCAGGAGCAGTAACGCCCCCTAGCATCGTCTTGATCGGCGGGACAGCGACTAGATCGCCGCAACTCAGGCAGGCCGCTACTTGGTTCTCGCGCCGGAAGCCTTGTCCTGCGTTGACGGGCAACCCGCGCAAACTTAGTGGGTTGGCCGAGGCCCCGGTAGCTCAGCAGGACAGAGCAACGGTTTCCTAAACCGCAGGTCGGGAGTTCGAGTCTCTCCCGGGGCACCATCAGGCATCGGATCGACAGGCGCGCACCGCCCCCGGGCGGGGACGGTGCGCGCCCGGCGTGGTTAGAAGCGGACGCGGCCGCCGAGGGTGAAGATCAGCGCATAGGCGTCTTCCAGTCGGCCGTCCGTCACGACCGGCGTCTGCACCGGCGTGCCGGCATAGGCCGCGGTGATGCGGTCGACGGTCTCGTCCTTGAACGAGACGTAGTTGGCGCCTGCGTCGATCGTGAAGCTGGGGCTCAGATTGTAGGAGCCGCCGGCACCGAAGTTCCAGCGGTTCGAATCCGGCACGCGGGCGTCGCGCTCGCCGTCGCGGGTCGGGGTCAGCGTGCGCTGCACGCCGGCGCGTAGCGTCAGGTCCGGGGTCGCGGCATAGTCGAAGCCGCCGGCCAGGCTCCAGGTATTGCGGTAGTTCTCGGGGATCGCCGTGTTGAGCGGGGAGCCGAGCCGGATCGCGTCGAAGTCTGCCCAGGTGTAGCGGATGCCCTGGACGTTCAGCGTCAGCGCATCGGTGGTGCGGAAGCGGCCGCCGACGATGATCTGCGCGGGCGTCTTGAACTTCGCCTTCACCCCGTCCAGCGAGCGGTTCTGGCCCGCAAGCGGACCAACCAGGCCGCTGATCTCGAGATTGCCCTTCAGCGTGTGCTCGATCGCCGACTTGTAGCTGATGCCGACGGTTGCCCAGTCATTGTGCATCTGCACGCCCGCGGTCCAGCCAAGATCCCAACCGTCGCCGCTCAGGATCTGCTGGCCATCGGGCAGGGCTGCCGAGAGGTTCGGGAGCGCGTTGCCGAGCTCCGCATCGGTGTATTCGACGTTCACCGCCGCGCCGACGCGCAACCAGTCGGTGACGGCGACGCCGATCGACGGCTGGATGTCGATGGTGCGCAGCCGGGTCTTGTCCGCGCTGTAGCGGGCCCAGCTGTCCGAATCATAGTTGGTGGTGAAGCTGTAGGGCGAGGTCACCGCCAGGCCGATCGACACGCGCTCGTTGAGCGGCATGGCGACCGCGCCCGAGGGGAGGAAGCCGTTGTTGATCGGGTTCTTGGACACCGACTGGCCGCCGACCGGTGCCGGCGGCTGGCCCGGGCGCACGATCACCGTGCCGTCGTCGACGACCTTGCCGCGCGGCAGGATGGCGGAGATCGCGATCGAGGCTTCCGCGCTGTCCATCTCGGCGATCGCTGCCGGGTTCCACCACAGCGACTGCGGGCCGGTATCGGCGACTTCGCCCGAGAAGGCGCGGCCGGCGGCGCGCGCCGACTGCTCCTGGAGGTAGAAGGCCTGCGCATGGGCGACGCCGGTGGAGGCGACCAGCCACACGGGAGCGGCGGCGAGCAGCGAGAACTTGATACGAGGCGACATTGGTTCTTCCCTGACGGTTGATTCGAAGCGGATTAGCGGACGCGGGTCCAGGTCTGGGTCTTGCACAGCGGCACGAACACGCAGCCGCGGACCTTGAGCTGGTTGGCGCCGACCGGCGTCACCTTGGCGCTGTAGGTCTTGCCGTCGTCGGCATTGTAGATGGTGCCGTCGACCCATTCCTTGCCGTTGGACTTGAACCCGCCCAGGATCTGCATCCCCTTGAGCGGCCGGCTGCGAAGCTGCGGATTGCTGTTCTTGACGTCCTTGAGCGTGGGGTCCGTGCGCAGGTGATCGGAACTGATCAGGCGGCCGCAGATCGACTCTCCGCAGCGGCTGATCTCCACGATCCCGTTCTTGGTTTCGGCTTTCCAGCGGCCGAGGGCTGCGTCCTGCGGCTGGGGTGCGGCAGCGACCGCCGCCGCGGCGAGCAACATCGTCAGCATCATCGTTCCTCTCCTTACGCTCGCCTGTGATGGCAAGTCGTGTCCCGCCTTCGCCAGCGCCTCCGGACTATTGGTGCCGGTGGCTGACGAATGCGGAAGTTACGTGCACGCTACGGTACCGGCGCCGGCTGTCAACCCTCGTAACAGGGGTTCTTCGATCAGGACACGCGGTCCGTGCCGGAATGCCACAGTTGCGCCCGCGCAGGCGGGCTGCGGATCGGAAAGTTAGTCGAAGGTTAGGCCAAGACGACCCGCCGCAGCGGTGTCGGCGGGCATGTCGGGGAGCGGGGGCAGGGGAGGATGCGATCATGGTGCCAGGAGAGCAGATGGCAGCCGTGTAGGACAGCTAGCGGTCGCGCGCGGGCCGTTCAGCTCCCGGCGAGCTTCATCAGCGCCAGGCCGCTGACGATCAGCAACGCGGCGATCAGGCGCATGGGGCTGGCGGACTCGCCCAGCACCAGCACGCCGATCGCAAAGGCGCCGATCGCGCCGATCCCGGTCCACACCGTATAGGCGGTGCCGAGCGGCAGCGACTTCATCGACCAGGAGAGCAGGCCGAAGCTCACCAGCATGCCCGAGATGGTGACGACGCTGGGCCACAGGCGGGTGAAGCCGTGCGACTGCTTCATGGCGGAGGCCCAGACGACCTCGAACAGACCCGCGATGATGAGAACGATCCAAGCCAAGGCAACCTCCGGAAGACTGAGGTGCCGGGCCGTCCCGGTCTTGATGCCCATGATGGGGCGGGAACGTGGTCGCCGCAGGGGGGGAGATAGCGGTGGGGACGGGCGGGATCAATGGGGGGGGGGGCTCGGGTGCGCGCGCGTGAGCCGTCGCGAGGGCCCCGTGCGGTAACCCTAGGCTCCCGCCTCCGCGGGAGCACGTTGGGGAGTTGGGCGCGCGGATCTCGTAAGTTCTGTCGCAGGAAAGGGCGTTTAGGTCGTAGACTCATCAAGCCAAATGTCTGGAAACGCCCCGTTGCGGACGTTCCTTGGATCGGCTCTATAAGCTCGATAAGCCGTTCGTATCAGGGCGAGACTAAGGCTGTGCTAACAAACCAACTCAAGGCAGCGACAGTGGGCTTTGCTATCACGGTCGCGCCCTTAGCTATCGTCGCAGTAGCTCAGAATGTCCTTATGCCACAAGTCGTTGCGGTTGTACAAGAGGTGGTTAGTGATGACCAAGCTTGGATGGTTGCATCATTGCGCAGCGAGTGGCTGCGCATGCACACTATTGTGGTGATGCTAATAGCCATTTACTGGCTTCTAACAGCGCTATTCGGACGAGGGCAGCTGTTGAGCTCAAAGGCTGCAAATCTAAGCCTCGCCCTATGCGTCTTCACCTATTTGACGATGACTATTTACTTTACCTTTTTCCAGCGGCCTGATGACCTAAGGGGTGTATGCCCTTTCTTGAGTATCTCTGATACGGATGCACCTAGCTTCGCCTTTGATGGCCGATCATCTTGCGGTCATTTTATTTACGCGGCTCACCAACTGCTAATTCTAGGGATGTTGGGGCTGGTCGTGCCGCTCACTGGAAGCCTGATAGTCCGGATAGTCTCATCCCGCCGTGCCAGATTTGCTTGAGTATGACAGCCCTCCAACGTTTGTCGAAGGGAGCTCCCCACCCAAAATCGGCCGTTCAGCGCTCGATCTAGGGGATCGTCGTTCATTGGTTCACAACTTGCTTTTGGCGATCGCGAGACGTGCCGCGCCCGCGCGTGCTCCCGCGCAGGCGGGAGCCCACGAGGCGCGGGGGCGGCGCTTGTTACCCTTCAGGCAGGTAAACGCGCAGTCGTACCGCTCGTACCCCGGCGGAGGCCGGGGTCCTGTTGGGAAGTGGCGGATGGGGCGCGCTACTGCGACGGCGCCGCAACTGGGCCCCGGCCTTCGCCGGGGTACGGTGGTAGGGTGTGGGGCGGGCGTCCCGCGTCTGCCGGTCCGCGTCACGCGTAAACGAAGGGGCGGGATTGCTCCCGCCCCGTTTCGGTTACAGCTTCTCGGTCAGCTCGGGCAGGATCTGGAAGAGATCGCCGACCAGGCCGACGTCGGCGACCTGGAAGATGGGGGCGTCCTCGTCCTTGTTGATGGCGATGATGGTCTTGCTGTCCTTCATGCCCGCGAGGTGCTGGATGGCGCCCGAAATGCCGACCGCGACGTAGACGTCGGGGGCGACGATCTTGCCGGTCTGGCCGACCTGATAGTCGTTGGGCGCGAACCCTGCGTCCACCGCGGCGCGGCTGGCGCCGATCGCGGCGCCGAGCTTGTCGGCGAGCGGCTCGATCAGGGCGTGGAACTGCTCTTCCGAACCCAGCGCACGGCCGCCGGAGACGATCACCGCGGCGCTGGTGAGCTCGGGACGGGCGGACTCCTGGGTCTCGGCACCGACGAAGCGCGACTTGCCCTGGTCGCCCGGCGCGGTGACGGGTTCGACGCTGGCGCTGCCGCCTTCGGTCGCCGCCTTTTCGAAGCCGGTGGCACGCACGGTGATGACCTTCTTGGCGTCGCTCGACTGCACGGTCGCGACCGCGTTGCCGGCGTAGATCGGGCGCACGAACGTGTCGGCGCTCTCGACCGCGACGATGTCGCTCACCTGCATCACGTCGAGCAGCGCTGCGACGCGCGGCGCCACGTTCTTGCCGATCGAGGTGGCGTTGGCGAGGAAGGCATCGTGGTCGGCCATCAGCGGCACCACCAGCGCTGCGACATTCTCGGCGAGCAAGTTGGCATAGGCCGGATCGTTGGCCAGCAGCACCTTCGACACGCCCGCAACCTTCGACACGGCGTCGGCGGCCTGCACGGCGGCGTCGCCGCTGCCGGCGACCAGCGCGACCACGTCCCCCAGCTTGGCGGCTGCGGTGAGGGTGGCCAGCGTCGCGTCCTTCACGCGGCCGTCGAGCTGTTCGACCAGTACCAGCACGCTCATGCGATCACTCCCAGGCTCTTGATCTTGTCGACCAGCGCGTCGACGCTGTCGACCTTGACGCCGGCAGCGCGCTTGGCGGGCTCCTCCACCTTGAGGACGCTGATGCGCGGCGAGAGGTCGACGCCATAGTCGGCGGGGGTCTTCTGCGCGAGCGGCTTGGACTTGGCCTTCATGATGTTGGGCAGCGAGGCGTAGCGCGGCTCGTTCAGCCGCAGGTCGGTGGTGACGATGGCGGGCAGCGGCAGCGCCACCGTCTCGAGGCCGCCGTCGACTTCGCGCGTGACGTTGGCGGTGTCGCCTGCGACCTCGAGCTTGGAGGCGAAGGTGCCCTGGCCCCAGCCGAGCAGCGCGGCCAGCATCTGGCCGGTCTGGTTGTTGTCGTCGTCGATCGCCTGCTTGCCGAGGATCACGAGCTGCGGCTGCTCTTCCTCGACCACCTTGGCGAGGAGCTTGGCGACGCCGAGCGGTTCGGGACGCACGTCCGAGGTGATGAGGATGGCGCGGTCGGCGCCCATTGCGAGGGCGGTGCGCAGCGTGTCCTGCGCCTTGGGCTCACCGATCGAGACGACCACGACCTCGGTCGCGACGCCCTTTTCCTTCAGGCGAATGGCTTCCTCGACGGCGATCTCGTCGAACGGGTTCATGCTCATCTTGACGTTGGCGAGGTCGACCCCCGACCCGTCCGCCTTCACCCGCGGCTTCACATTATAGTCAAGCACCCGCTTGACCGGCACCAACAGCTTCATGTGTTCCTCTCCCAAGCACGGGCATAGCCCGCGATCAGATCCGTGCAGATGGCCGCCGCCGGGCGGATGGCGTCGACGGCGCCCACGCCCTGTCCGGCAGACCAGATGGTTTTCCACGCCCGCGCCTCTTCGGCGAGGTCGAGCGTCGGCGTCTCGCCCGGCTGCCAGCCATTGGCCTCCAGGCTGGGACGCAGGAAATTGGCGCCGACGCCGGTGACGGCGGCGGTATGGACGACATCGGCAGCAGAAGAACCGATCATCATCGCCTTTTGCTCCGCACCGGCGAGGCTTTCTTCCGAGGCGATGAAGTGGCTGCCGAGATAGGCGAAGTCTGCCCCCAGCATCTGTGCCGCAGCGATGTGGCGTCCCTCCGACATGGCACCGGCGAGCGCGAGCGGCCCGTCGAAGAAGCGGCGGATTTCCGCCACCAGCGCGAAGGGACTGAGGGTGCCGGCATGGCCGCCGGCGCCCGCCGCCACCGCGATCAGCCCGTCGACGCCGGCTGCGACCGCCTTTTGCGCGTGGCGGGTCGAGATGACGTCGTGGAAGACGAGCCCGCCATAGCCGTGCACCGCGTCGATCACTTCGGGCACGAGGCCGAGCGAAGTGATCACCAGCGGCACGCGGTGGCGGACGATCGCGGCCAGATCCTCCATCAGCCGCGTGTTGCTGCGATGGACGATCAGGTTGACGCCGTACGGCGCACAGCCGTCATCGAGTGCGCCCTCGATCTCCTCCAGCCAGGCGACGAAGCCTTCCGTGGTGCGCTGGTTGAGCGCCGGGAAGGTGCCGACGAGCCCCGCCCGGCAGCAGGCGGTGACCAGCGCCGGGCCGGAGATCAGGAACATCGGCGCCACGATCGCAGGGATCGCGAGCCGCTGTTCCCAGGCGGGGGGCATCGTCACGCCGGTGCCCTTCAGAAGGCGTCCTCGGCGAGCGCCATCGTCGAGCGCTTGCCGGACTTGATCGCCAGGAAGGCGGCGGTCGCCTGCGGCAGGATGCGGTCGAAGAAGAAGCCGGCGGTGGCGAGCTTCGCCTTGTAGAAGCCCGCCTCGTCGGTGCCCTCGGCCAGCCGCTGGCCTGCGATGCGCGCGCTCTTGAGGAAGCAATAGCCCATGCCGACGAGGCCGAGGAGGCGCAGATAGTCGGTGGCGGCCGCACCGGCCTCTTCCGGGTCCTTCATGCCGCGCTGCGCGATCATGCCGGTGGCGAGCTGGAGCGCGCCGAACGCCTGGCGCAGGCCCTGCGCCATCGGCTTGATCGCCTCTTCGCCTTCATGCGCGTCGAGGAACGACGACACAGGGTGGAAGAAGGCGCGCAGGTTGCGACCCATGCGGGCCGGCATCTTGCGGCCGACGAGGTCGAGCGCCTGGATGCCGTTGGTGCCTTCATAGATCATCGCGATGCGGGCATCGCGGACATATTGCTCGACGCCATGTTCGCGGATGTAGCCGTGGCCGCCATAGGTCTGCACCGCGAGGTTCGCCGACTCATAGCCGAGGTCGGTGAACAGCGCCTTCACGACCGGCGTCATCAGCGCGATGAAGTCGGTGGCGCGGGCGCGCACTTCCGGATCGGCCGAGGCCTTTTCCGCATCCAGCGCACGGCTGACCCAGCCGCCGAGCGCGCGGCACCCTTCCGTATAGACGCGCGCCGTCATCAGCATGCGGCGGACGTCGGGGTGGACGATGATCGGGTCGGCGGGGAGGTCAGGGCGCTTGGCACCGCCGAGCGCACGGCCCTGCAGGCGCTCGCGCGCATAGGCAACAGCGCTCTGATAGGCGGCCTCGCCGATGCCCAGGCCCTGGACGCCGACCGACACGCGCTCGGTGTTCATCATCGTGAACATCGCGGCCATGCCCTTGTGCGGCTCACCGACCAGCCAGCCCACGGAGTCGTCGAAGTTCATCTGGCAGGTGGCCGACGCCTTCATGCCCATCTTGTGCTCGATGCCGGCGACGGTGACGCCATTGGCATTGCCGAGCGTGCCGTCAGCATTGGGCAGGAACTTGGGCACCAGGAACAGGCTGATGCCCTTAACCCCAGGAGGCGCGTCCGGCATGCGGGCGAGCACCAGGTGGATGACGTTGTCGGTCAGGTCGTGGTCGCCGGCCGAGATGAAGATCTTGGAGCCGGTGACGCGGAAGCTGCCGTCCTCCTGCGGCACCGCGCGCGTGCGCAAAAGGCCGAGGTCGGTGCCGCAATGCGATTCCGTCAGGCACATCGTGCCCGACCATTCGCCCGACACCATCTTGGGCAGATAGGCCTGCTTCAGATCGTCGGAGGCATGGCCCTCGATCGCAGTGGTCGCGCCGTGGGTGAGGCCGGGATAGAGGCTGAACGACACGTTGGTCGCGCAGATCATTTCCTCGACCAGCTTGTTGATCGATTCCGGCAGGCCCTGGCCACCCCATTGCGGGTCGGAGGCAAGCGCCGCCCAGCCGGCTTCGCGGAACTGGTCATAGGCCGCCTTGAACCCGGCGGGGGTGCGGACCACGCCGTTTTCGATGCGGCAGCCCTCGATATCGCCGGGCGCGTTCAGCGGCAGCAGGATTTCCTGCGCCATGCGGGCGGCTTCCTCCAGCACCGCGTCGAGCAGGTCGGGCGTGAATTCGGCGTGGGCGGCGAGATCGCCGAACCCGTCGTCGCCGTGCAGCTCGTGCAGCACGAAGCGCATGTCGCGCAGCGGGGCTTCGTAGACTTGCATGTCGATCTCCTTTCCGGCCGGGTGCCCGAGCACCCGGCGGCAAAATCAGTTGCGCAGCGGCTTGCCGGTTTCGAGCATCTGCTCGATGCGGGCGACCGTGCGGCTATCGCGGACGCGGGTCATGAAGCCCTTGACCTCCAGCTTGAGGAGATCCGCTTCCTTGACCGTGTCGACCAGGTCGGCCTCGCCGCCGGTGAGCACTTCCGCGAGGCTGTCCGACACGACCAGGTCATAGTCGGTGGCGATGCCGCGCTTGTGGAAGCCCTCGGCCGCCATGCGCAGCGCCAGGCGGCCGCTGGCGCCGGGCAGCTTGAACTCGGGCGGGGCCGGCGGGGTGTAGCCGTCGACCAGCGACAGTGCCTTCGCCTTGGCATCCGCGAGCAGCCGGCTGCGGTTCATGGTGATGCCGTCCTTGGCCCGCAGGAACATCAGTTCCTTGGCCTCGGCCGCAGACTTGGAGACGGTGGCAGTGCTAACCGTCTCGAACACCTTGGCCACCGCGGGCATCGGCCCCTTGGGGAGCTGGCCCGACTGCTGCCAGCGGTCGATCATCTCGCCATTGCCGCCCCAGCCCGGGATCAGGCCGACGCCGGTTTCGACGAGGCCGATATAGGTCTCGGCATGCGCCTGGACCGCATCAGCGTGGAGGACGATCTCGCAGCCGCCGCCCAGCGCCATGCCCGCAGGCGCGGCGACGACGGGGAAGGGGGCGTATTTCAGCGCCTTGAGCGCCTGCTGCCCGGCCACGACCAGCGTCTGCACCTCGCCATAGGCGGCGATGTTCAGCGCGAAGAGCGCGAGGCCCAGGTTGGCACCGGCCGAGAAATGGCTGCCGTCATTGTAGATCACCAGCGCCTTGAACCGATCCTTGACGATCGGGATCGCCTGCTGGATCAGCTTCATGACCTCGCCATCGAGGGCGTTCATCTTGCCGGTGAACTCGATGCAGGCGACGCCGTCGCCCACGTCCCACAGTGCCGCCGAGCCGGTCTTGGCGAGCGGTTCGCCGGCGCGCTTGATATCCTCGAGCATCAGCACGCCGTCGGGGCGGACGATGTCGTGATAGGCGCCGTCGAGGCCGAAATACTGGCGCTTGCCGCCTTCGACCCGATAGAAGCTGCCGCTGCCGACCTGTTCCAGCAGCGCCGGGACCGTGCGGCCCTCTGCCTTCAGCCGCTCGACCAGCTTGGCCGCACCAATGCGGTCGACCAGCTCGAACGGCCCGAACTTCCAGTTATAGCCGAGCTTCATCGCGTCATCGATCGCGACAATGTCGTCGGCCGCTTCGGGCACCAGCATCGCCGCGTAGCTCAGCACATGGCTCAGCACCGTCCAGGCGTACTCGCCGACCTTGCCCTTGACGCCGAGCAGCTTGCCCAGGTCCCGGTCTGCGCCCGAGGGCAGCGACGCAGGCTTGCGGCTGTCGTGATACTCGCCGGTCTTGAGGTCGATCGACTGCTTGACCTTGCCGCCGTTCGAACGGTCGAGGCGGTAGAAGCCGCCCTTGCCCTTGCGGCCCGTATAGCCTTCCGCGATCATGCGATCGACGAGCGGCAACGGGCGCACGGTGTCGAAATAGGGATCGCCCTGCGACAGCGTGGACGTCAGGCTCTTGGACAGGAGCGGCATCAGGTCGATGCCGACGAGGTCGACCAGCCCGAAGATGCCGGTCTTGGGAACGCCCATCGGCTTGCCGCCGATCTGGTCGGCTTCCTCGACGGTGAGGCCCTGGTCCATCGCCGCGTTGATCGCGACCGCCAGCCAATAGGTGCCGACGCGATTGGCGATGAAGCCAGGCGTATCGTGCGCGGGAACCACGGTCTTGCCGAGGCTGCGGTCGGCGAAGTCCGACACGCGCGCCACCAGCTCGGGGTCGCTGTCCGGGCCGGCCACGACCTCGATCAGCCGCATGTAGCGTGGCGGATTGAAGAAGTGGGTGATGAGGAAGTCGCGGCGGAACTGGTCCGAACGACCTTCGACGAGCTGGCCGAGCGGGATCGTCGAGGTGTTGGACGATACCGCGGTACCGGGACGCTTGGCCGCTTCGATCCGGGCATAGAGCGCCTGCTTCAGGTCGAGCCGCTCGACGATCGCCTCGATCACCCAGTCGCACTCGGCGATGCGGTCGAGATGGTCGTCGATGTTGCCGGTCTCGACCAGCTTGGCCGCACGCTTCGACATGAAGGGGGCGGGGTCGGTCTTGAGCAGCTTGGCCACCGCGCCCTCGGCCACCGCATTACGGTTCGCCTCGTCGCGGACGATGTCGAGCAGCAGTACCGGCACGCCGGCGTTGGCGACCTGGGCGGCGATGCCGGCACCCATGGTGCCGGCGCCGATCACGCAGACCTTACAGATGGGCTCGCTCATTCGGCCGCCTCCAGCAGGGTCGCGATGCCCTGGCCGCCGCCGATGCACTGGGTCGCGAGCGCATACTTGCCGCCCTCACGCTTCAGGAGCGACGCAGCCTTGCCGACGATGCGCGCGCCGGTCGCGCCGAGCGGGTGGCCAAGCGCAATCGCGCCGCCGTCGATGTTCACCTTCGCCGTGTCGAGGCCCAGGTCATGGATGCAGGCAAGCGCCTGGCTGGCGAACGCCTCGTTGATCTCGACCACGTCGAGCGCATTGGCGTCGATGCCGCCACGCTCCAGCGCCTTGCGTGAGGCGCCGATGGGGCCGAGGCCCATCACCTCGGGCTCCAGGCCGGAGATGCCGACCGTCTTCAGCCGGGCGAGGATCGGCAGCCCGTGGGCGCGGGCATAGTCCTCGCTGGTGACGAGCACCGCGGCCGCACCGTCGGTGAGCGGCGAGGAGGTGCCGGCGGTGACCGAACCGTCCTTGTCGAACGCCGGCTTCAGGCCCGCCAAGCCCTCTGCGGTCGTGTCGGGGCGGACGGTGCCGTCTTCGCTCACGACGCCGTTCTTGGTCTGGATCGGCACGATCTCGTCGTTGAGCCGACCGCCGGCCTGCGCTGCGGCAGCCTTCTTCTGGCTGTCGACCGCAAAGGCTTCCTGGGTCTCGCGGGTGATCTGGTACTTGGTGGCGACGCGCTCGGCGGTCTCGCCCATGCCCATATAGGCGCCCGGCATCTTCTCGGCGAGCGCAGGGTTGGGGAGGGGGTTGTAGCCCATCATCGGCACGCGGCTCATCGATTCGACGCCCGCGCAGATGAAGACCTCGCCCGCGCCGATCTGGATCTGGCCCATGGCGATGTGGATCGAGCTCATCGAGGATCCGCAGAAGCGGTTCACGGTCATGCCGCCGACCGACAGCGGCAGGTCGCCGAGCAGACCGACGAGGCGCGCGACGTTCATGCCCTGCTCGCCTTCCGGGAAGGCGCAGCCGACGATCAGGTCCTCGATATCGCGGGCATCGACGCCGCTGCGCTCGATCAGGCCGCGAATCACCTGGGCCGCCAGGTCGTCCGGGCGGACCCGGGCGAGCGCGCCCTTGTGCGCGGGATGAAAGGGGGAACGGGCATAGCCCGCGATCACGACGCTCTTCATCTCAATCCTCTCCGAGGCTTTGGGCATCCTAACGGCACCTTTCGTTCCTAATGGTGCGAGATTTCCCTATACGTCAACCGATTTCTGTTTAAGGTAGGAACAGGCGCCGACATGTCGAGGGCTCGCGGAAAAGCGGGTTCGATGGAACGAGAGCAGGCGGCGCCGGAGAGGAGGCAAAGGCCGCATGTGCAGTTTGACGCAGCCCCGTTGGATGCTGGAGCCCGCCCGATGAGCGCGGCGGTGCCGGTGGCGGACCGCGCGCCCGAAAGCGCGGTGTCCGCGACGATCGAGCCGCGGCTGATCCCGAGCCTGCTGGATCGCGCCGCGACGGTGTATCCGCAGCGGACCGCGATCGATTTCCTCGGCCGCACCTGGACCTATGGCGCAATCGCGGAACAGGTGGAGCGTGCCGCCCGCGGGCTGCAGGACCTGGGCGTCCGGCCCGGCACGCGCGTCGGCCTCTGCCTGCCCAATACGCCCTATTATGTGATCGCCTATTTCGCGGTGCTGAGGATCGGCGCGGTCGTGGTGGCGATGAACCCGCTCTACGTGGAGCGCGAGCTGCATCACCTGCTGGTCGATTCCGGCGCCGAGGTGGTGATCGTGCCCGATCTGGTCGCGATCCACGACAAGCTGCTCGCCGCCTGCGCGGGGACCGGGGTGCGCCATGTGGTGGCAGCGCCGCTCGCGGACGTGCTGCCCTGGGCCAAGTCGATCGGCCTAAGGCTGTTCAAGCGGCGCGAACTCGCCCGCATCGGCAGCGATCCCAGGCATGTCCTGTGGAGCCGCCTGGTGTCGAACCGCGCCGCGCCCGACCCTGTCGCGCAGTCGCCGAGCGACCTTGCGGTGCTGCAATATACCGGCGGCACCACCGGCGAGCCCAAGGGCGCGATGCTCAGCCATGCGAACCTGACCGCCAACAGCCAGCAGATGGTGCTCCACGTCGGCCGCCCGCCCGACGAGCAGGAGCGCACGCTGGGCGTGCTGCCGCTGTTCCACGTCTTCGCGCTGACCACGGTGCTCAACTATTCGGTCGAGACCGCGGCCGAGATGATCCTGCTGCCGCGGTTTGAAATGGACCAGTTCCTCAGCACCCTGAAGCGCACGCGTCCGACGCAGATCTTTGCGGTGCCGACCATCTACAATGCGGTGAACCAGCTGGACGAGAGCCGGGTGCCGCGGCTCGATTTCTGCCACACCTGCATCTCGGGCGGCGCGCCCTTGCCGCTGGAGGTGCGCCAGGCGTTCGAGGAGCGCACCGGCTGCCGCGTGGTGGAGGGCTATGGCCTGTCCGAAGCCTCGCCGATCATCGCGTGCAACCCGCTCAACGGCGGCGTGGTGAAGAGCAACAGCACCGGCCCGGCGTTTCCCGGCACCGTGCTGGAGATCCGCGACCTGATCGACCCCACCAAGCTGATGCCGCAGGGCGAGCGTGGCGAGGTGTGCGTGCGCGGGCCCCAGGTGATGATGGGCTATTGGAAGCGGCCGGACGCGACCGAGGCGTGCTTCATCGAGGGTGCGCTGCGCACGGGCGATGTCGGCTATTTCGACGAGGACGGCTACCTCTTCCTGGTCGACCGGATAAAGGACATGCTGCTGTGCGGCGGCTATAACGTCTATCCGCGCGTGATCGAGGAGGCCTTGTATGAACATCCGGCGGTGGCCGAAGCGGTGGTGATCGGCCTGCCCGACCGCTATCGTGGACAGGCGCCCAAGGCGTTCGTGACGCTGCGCCCCGGCCACGCCGCGAGCGTCGAGGAACTGTGCGCGTTCCTGCGCGGGCGGGTCAGCAAGATCGAGATGCCGCGCGAGGTCGAAATCCGCGAGAGTCTGCCCAAGACGCTGATCGGCAAGCTTTCGAAAAAGGAACTGGTCGCAGAGGAACGCGCCAGGGCCGAGCAGGCGGGCGCGGTCGCATGAGCCGCGCGGCATCGACGCGCCAGCCGGAGGGGACCGCCGAGCAGTTTGGCGGCGAACAGCTGTCGGGCATCCAGGAAGTGTCGGCCGAGCTTGGTGTGACGATGCGCACGCTGCGCTTCTACGAGGACCAGGGGCTGATCGAGCCCCGCCGCGTCGGCACCACGCGCATCTATACCCGGCGCGAAGTGGCGCGGATGCAGCTGATCCTGCGGGGCAAGCGGTTGGGCTTCTCGATCCGCGAGATCAAGGAGTTCCTGGACCTCTACGACGCGGATCCGCAGCACCACGAGCAGATGCGCCAGCTGGCACTGCGCGTCCATGACCGCATCCAGCGGCTGCGTCGGCAGAAGCAGGCACTGGAGGAGACGCTGGGCGAACTCGAGCGGATCGAGCGCGAGGCGCTCGAGCGGCTTCCGCCGGAAGTGCGGCCGGTGGAGGTGGAGGGGCTGTCCTAGACCGGGTGAGAACCTATCGGGCCGGCTGAAACGCAGCGTAGGTCGCGGTCGAGTGGATCCGCCCCGACTTGCCGAGCAGCGATCCGGTCAGGGTGGTTTCGGAAGCGGCCGGCACGACCTCGCCACCCGGCAGCAGCGCAAAGCGGCTGACCACATCCATGCTCTTCACGGATGCGACCATCATCATCCGGAAGCCCTTGGTGGAGGTGAACCGGACGCGCTCGACGAATGGCGTCTTGGCTCGGACGTTTACCCATGCTTCGGCCTGGGTGTCGGCGGAAGCGTCGTGGGAGCCGATCTTTACGGCTCCGGCCGGTAGCCGGGCAAAGCGGTAGGTGACATAGCCCGGCGTGGGCTCGCTTCGGATCGCGGGCGCGCCGAACCACTTCGCAAGCTCGGCGTAGGACGGGACGGGGCCGCGCTTCGCCTTGCGCGACTTCTCGGCTTCCTTGGCGGTCGGCGCGCGCCCGTCCACGCTCACGAGCTGCCAGCCAAGCGCGGCCGGGCGGCCGGGATCATACTGCTCCACCACCGTCGTGCGGGCCGAACCGGTTCGGTCGGTGACGCTTGTCCGCTGGAAGCGGAACGCATCCGGGCGGCTGGCGCGCATCGCCGCCACGACGCGGTTCTGCAACTCGTCGGCCCGCGCCTCCGGCGCAGCGAGGGTTGCGGCAGCGGCAACGAGCAAGATGATATGGTTCAGCAAGTTCGGCCCTCCGGCGATGCATGGGCGCGCCCGGGCGGCAGCATCGCCGGGTTGCAGCGCGTTGGCGAGCGAATTCGCCCGGTTGCCACCGCCCGGCCGGCATTGCGATCGTGATTGCGGGGCTGCCTCGCGCGCCTCAGTGCGGCACTACCCCAAGCTCGACGCCGGTCTTGTCGTGGAGGGCGAAGCGGTCGACCAGGTCGGCGCTGGCGCGGTTGTAGCCGATCACCTCGACCTCGCGGCCGTCGCGCCGCAGGCGGGCGACGATCTTGTCGAGCGCGCCGACGCCCGAGATGTCCCAGAAATGCGCCGCGGAGACGTCGATCACGACGCGGGCGGCGGTGTCCTCTGCCTGGAAGGCGCGGGTGAAGCGATCGACCGAGGCGAAGAAGATCTCGCCCTGGACGCGGTAGGTGGCGGTGCCGTCGATGCCGGCCTCCCGTTCCACCGAGAACATGCGCCGCACCTTGCCGGCAAAGAAGATGCCCGACAGCAGCACCCCCGCCAGCACGCCGCCGGCAAGGTTGTGGGTGGCGACGACCACCGCGACCGTCACCAGCATCACTGCCGAAGAGGTGGGCGGGTGGCGGCGCAGGTTCAGCAGCGAGTTCCAGCTGAAGGTGCCGATCGACACCATCACCATCACCGCGACCAGCGCCGGCATGGGGATGCGGCCAACGATCGGCCCCAGCACGGCGAGCAGGAACAGCAGGAAGGTGCCGGCGGTGAAGGTCGACAGGCGCTTGCGCCCGCCCGAGGTGACGTTGATCACCGACTGGCCGATCATCGCGCAGCCGCCCATGCCGCCCACCAGCGCCGCGGCGATGTTGGCACCACCCTGGCCCATGCACTCGCGCCGCTTGTCGCTGTCGGTGTCGGTCATGTCGTCGACGATCTGGGCGGTGAGCAGCGATTCGAGCAGGCCGACGGCGGCCATGGTCAGCGAATAGGGGAGGATGATGCGCAGCGTCTCCCAGGTCAGCGGCACGTCGGGGAGAGCGAAGCTGGGGAGCCCTTCCGGCAGCTTGCCCATGTCGCCCACGGTGCGGACCGGCAGGCCGAGCGCGATGCTGATCGCGGCGAGCACCAGGATCGCGACGAGCGGCGAGGGCACCGCCCTGGTCACGCGCGGCACCAGGTAGATGATGGCGAGGCCGCCCGCGACCATCGCATAGGTGTGCCAGGTGACGCCGACGAACTGCGGCAGCTGCGCCATGAAGATGAGAATCGCGAGCGCGTTGACGAAGCCGGTGATGACCGAGCGCGAGACGAACTGCATGAGCAGGTCGAGCCGCAGCAGCCCGGCGACCATCTGGATCAGCCCCATCAGGATGGTGGCCGCGAACAGATATGCGACGCCATGGTCGCGCACCAACGGCGTCACGACGACGGCGACCGCGGCGGTGGCGGCCGAGATCATGCCGGGCCGGCCGCCCAGTATCGAGATCACGATCGCGATCGCGACCGAGGCATAAAGGCCGACGCGCGGATCGACGCCGGAAATGATCGAGAAGCCGATCGCCTCGGGAATGAGGGCAAGGGCGACGACGATGCCGGCGAGCACGTCGCGGCGCGCTTCTGCGGCGCTGGTGAACCATTCGGTCCGGAAGCGGGAAACGGGGTTGATCATGTCAGAAAACCACGGGCAGGCACATGGCGCCGCACGTTGCGCGGCGTCTTCGCGGTCCATGTGATCTGTTGTCCGGCGGATCGGCGGCCGGAATAGCCACCCGGGATTGCACCGGGTCCTTGCGAGTTGCGCTGCCACCTAGTGGCGCGATCCCGCGGATGCAAGCCCGTGCCAAAGGGACGCAGGGGCGGCTGTTGGAGGAAACAGGTGCCGGCACCCGGTGCCGGCGGAATGGCTGCGGAGCCGTCCGGATGGCCGGACGGCTCCGACAGGATCAGCTCATGTGGGCGTTGAGCAGCTTGTTCATCTCGAACATGGAAGCCTTCTTCTTGCCGAAGAGCTTCTCCAGCGTCTCGTCCGCCAGGATCTCGCGCTTGTCCTGCGGGTTCTGCAGGTCGTTCTTCTTGATGTATTCCCACATCTTGCTGACCACCTCGCTGCGGGGCAGCGGATCCTTGCCGGTGATCTTCGCCAGGTCTTCCGACGGCGTGACGGGCTTGGCGATACCGCCGCGAGCGGCGCCGGTCTTGGTCGTGGTCGAAGTCTTGGCCATTCTGGTTCTCCTTATATCCTGCGGTCCGAACCCTTGGATCGCCGCGTGGTTGCCTTGCTTATGCGCGGTTTGGGGAGGCTTGTCGCTTGTGAAGATCGTGCCGCACCGCCGGGACATCGTGCAGGATCGGCGCGTGGCGGGCGACGTGCGCGTGCGCATCGCTCGCGAGACCCCCCGGTTCGCTCGCCGGCCTGCCGTGCTCCCTGGTGCCGATGCGTCCGTCCTCCCCCTGCGCCACGCGGCCCGCCATGGCCGCGGTTCCCTTTTGCGCGACGAGGAATTAACGCTGCCTTCTTCGAGACGTCAACGCGGTGTGCGCCGGGCGCGACGTTTTGTGGCTCCGGCGGGGTGCTTTGCGCCGGCCGAGAGCGTGACCGGCCAAGGGAAGTAGAATGCAAGCCGACAATCCTGCGACCGCAGAGGGCGACCTGGTCGCGCCGCAGCCCAAGCTGCCCGTGCCGGACGAGGTCGCCGATGCGATCCGCACGCTGATCCGCTGGGCCGGCGACGATCCGACGCGCGAGGGGCTGCTCGACACGCCCAAGCGGGTGGCGCGCGCGTGGAAGGAATATTGCCAGGGCTATGGCGAGGATCCGGCCCACCACCTGGCACGCACCTTCGAGGAGGTGGGCGGCTATGACGAGATCGTGCTGCTGCGCGACATCCCGTTCCAGTCGCATTGCGAGCACCACATGGCGCCGATCATCGGCAAGGCGCACATCGCGTATCTGCCCAGGGACCATGTCGTGGGCATCTCAAAGCTGGCGCGGGTGCTGCACGGCTTCGCCCGGCGGCTGCAGGTGCAGGAGCGGCTGACCGCGCAGGTCGCCGACTGCATCTGGGAAAAGCTGGCCCCCCGCGGCGTGGCGGTGGTGATCGAGGCGAGCCATGCCTGCATGACCGCGCGCGGCGTGCGCACCCCGGGGGTGACGATGACCACCAGCCGGATGATGGGCGTATTCCGCGACGACGATCGCAGCCGCAAGGAAGTGCTGTCGCTGATGGGGCTGGGATAGGCCAAGTTGTGCTCCCGCGGAGGCGGGGAGCCCAGGGTGAGGGTGCGAGGCGCCTGTGGCCCTGGGCTCCTGCTTGCGCAGGAGCATTGGAGCGGTCGAACTACGCTTGAGCCATGACCGTACCCCGGCAAAGGCCGGGGTCCAGTTGCGGTGGTCTGGCCGGCCTGGCGTGCCCTCGCGAAGCCTTCCCGACTGTACCCCGGCCTTCGCCGGGGTACAGGTTGCGGATGGGGTTAGGCCGCCACGCGGTTGGCCGCGCTGAGCGCCGCGCGCACCGTCGCGGTCGCCACGTCGGCGTCGATGCCGGCGCCGAACACGCGGGTGCCGTCCGGCAGCGTGCATTCGAGATAGGCCGCCGCTTGCGCGTCGGAGCCGTTGCCGATCGCGTGCTCGCTATAGTCGACCACGTCGAGATCGATGCCGCAGTCGTCACGCAGCGCCGAGAGCAGGCTGGAGAGCAGGCCGTTGCCCTTGCCGGAGATCGACCGCGTCTCGCCGTCGAGCCGCAGCTCGCCCACGAAGGTGCGCGCCTGACCGGCGGCGCCATGGCGTTCCGTATAGTCGACCAGTTCGAAGCGGTCGCCGGCGCCCGGCAGATAGGCAGCCTCGAACGCGCCCCAGATGTCGGCGGCGTTCAGCTCGCGGCTGGTCTCGTCCGCCACCCGCTGGACGTGGCGGCTGAAGTCCGCCTGCATCCGCTTGGGAAGCTTGAGCCCCTTGTCCTGCTCCAGCACCCAGGCGACACCACCCTTGCCCGACTGGGAATTGACGCGGATCACCGCCTCGTAATCGCGGCCCAGGTCGGCGGGGTCGATCGGGAGGTAGGGCACGTCCCACAGCCCGTCGTTGCGCTGCGCCTGGGCGGCGAAGCCCTTCTTGATCGCGTCCTGATGGCTGCCGGAGAAGGCGGTGAACACCAGTTCGCCGGCATAGGGGTGGCGCGGGTGGACGGGCAGCTGGTTGCAATATTCGACGGTGTTGATGACTTCGTCGATGTTGGAGAAATCCAGGCCCGGATCAACGCCTTGCGTGTACATGTTCAAGGCCAGTGTCACGAGATCGCAGTTGCCGGTGCGCTCGCCGTTGCCGAACAGGCAGCCCTCTACGCGATCCGCGCCGGCCATCAGGCCGAGCTCGGCGGCGGCGACGCCGGTGCCGCGATCGTTGTGCGGGTGGAGGCTGATCACGACGCTGTCGCGGTTCGGCACGTTGCGGCAGAACCATTCGATCTGGTCGGCATAGACGTTGGGGCTGGCCGCCTCGACCGTCGCCGGCAGGTTAAGGATCAGCGGCTTTTCCGGCGTCGGCCGGAGCACGTCCATGACGGCCGCGCAGACCTCGACCGAAAAGTCGAGTTCGGCTGTCGAAAAAGTTTCCGGGGAATATTCGAAGCGCCAGTCGGTGTCGGGGCGCTTGCCCGCCTCGTCGCGCAGGATCTTGGCGCCGGTGATGGCGATCTCGCGCACCTCGTCGCGGCTCATGCCGAAGACGATGCGGCGCCAGGCGGGCGAGACGGCGTTGTAGAGGTGGACGATCGCGGTGGGCGCGCCCTCCAGCGCCTCGAAGCTCTTTTCGATCAGGTCGCGGCGCGACTGGGTCAGCACCTGGACGGTGACGTCCTTGGGCACACGGCCGTTGCGGATCAGGCTGGAGATGAAGTCGAACTCGGTGGCACCGGCCGAGGGGAAGCCGACCTCGATCTCCTTGATGCCGACCTTGACGAGCAGGTCGAAGAAGCGGGTCTTCTTTTCCGCATCCATCGGATCGATCAGCGCCTGGTTGCCGTCGCGCATGTCGGTCGACAGCCAGCGCGGCGCCCGCGTGATCGTCTGCGACGGCCACTGGCGGTCGGGCAGGTCCACCTGGGGGAAGGGGCGGTATTTGGTCGAAGGATCGCGCAGCATCGCAGCCTCTTTGCAGGTCGCCCGCGCGCAAGCAGCCGCGGGGCGTCGTTCAGCGGTTCGGTCGGAAGAAAGCAGCCCTTAGAGGCCACGCACGCACGCGCGACACGCCCCTAAGGGCGGATAAGTCGAAGAAGGCGCAGTGCTGCGATCACGGGCGCCGTCATGGCCCGTGGGGTCCGGCTTGTCCAGCCGCTTTGACGCGAGCGCGAAACGATCTGCGGCACCCCCTGGCGGTGCCGCGCACGGCCGGCGAGCGGAACGCGGACGTCCCGCTCGCGAGGCGTCAGGCCTTTTCGAAGGCGACGGTGATGTCGAGCTCGACCTCGTCCGACACGGCCGGGATGCCATAGGCCATGTTGAAGTCAGAACGCTTGAGGACGGCGTCCGCCTCGAAGCCGATGGTCTCCTTCTTCGACATCGGGTTGGCGCCGGCGCCGGTGAACCGGGCGTTGAGCACCACTGGCTTGGTGACGCCGTTCAGCGTCAGGTTGCCGGTGATCGCCGCGCGCGTGCCGTTCACCTTCACCGTCGTCGAGGTGAAGCGTGCGGTCGGCGTCACGTCCGCGTTGAAGAAGTCCTTGCTCATCATGTGCTTGGTGAGCCCGGCGCTGGCGGTGGTGAGCTTGTTCACCGGGATGGTGATGTCGAGCTTGGCGGCCGCCGGCTGCTTGGGATCGAGCACCAGCGTGCCGTCCGCGTCGCCGAAGATGCCGAAATAATCGTTGAAGCCCAGGTGGTTCACGCGCCAGCCGATCAGCGTGTGGCCGGGGTCGGTCTTGTAGGTGCCGCCGGTGACGCGGCTCGCGTCGGCGGTGCCGGGGATCGCCATCTGCTGAGCGAGCAGCGGGGTGGCGAGGGCAAGGGCGGCGCCGGCGAGGATCAGGGGCATGCGCATCGAAAGGTCTCCACCAACGAGAAAGGGACGGCGGATTTGTCTGCCGCCGCCCCCTCGCTGTCAAACCGGCCAATGCGAAACGGGTCGTTTCGGGAGCGTTCGTTTTCTCGCTCCCGCTGCCCGCCTATCTTCCCTGTTCCGTTTGCCTCGACAAGCTCGATGCCTACTCGAGACGAACGGGGGTGGGCTGGCGGGAGTGCATGCGCGCTCCCGTCCGACCCCTCAGTTCTTGTCCTTGTCCACCAGCTTGTTGGCGCCGATCCACGGCATCATCGCACGCAGCTCGCTGCCGACCTGCTCGATCTGGTGGCGCTTGGCGGCGCTGCGGCTGGCCTTGAGCTCGGGCTGGCCCGCGCGATTGTCGAGCACGAAGTCCTTCACGAAGCGGCCAGACTGGATGTCGGCGAGCACGCGCTTCATCTCCTTCTTGGTCTCTTCGGTGATGATGCGCGGCCCGGTCTTGATGTCGCCGTACTCGGCGGTGTTCGAGATCGAGTAGCGCATGTTGGCAATGCCGCCCTCATACATCAGGTCGACGATCAGCTTGAGCTCGTGCAGGCACTCGAAATAGGCCATTTCGGGCGCGTAGCCCGCCTCGACCAGCGTCTCGAAGCCGGCCTGAACCAGCGCGGTGGTGCCGCCGCACAGCACGGCCTGCTCGCCGAACAGGTCGGTCTCGCACTCCTCGCGGAAGTTGGTCTCGATGATGCCCGAGCGGCCGCCGCCGACACCCGAGGCATAGGCGAGCGCGATGTCATGCGCGTTGCCCGACGCGTCCTGATGGACGGCGATCAGGCAGGGCACGCCGCCGCCGCGGACGTACTCGGAGCGCACGGTGTGGCCCGGGCCCTTGGGCGCGATCATGATGACGTCTACGTCCGCCGGCGGCTCGATCAGGCCGAAGTGGACGTTGAGACCGTGGGCGAAGGCGAGCGCGGCGCCGGGACGCAGATTGCCCTTGATGTCGGCGTCGTAGACGGCGGCCTGGTGCTCGTCGGGCGCCAGGATCATCAGGATGTCGGCCCAGGCGGCGGCTTCCTGGTTGGGCAGCACCTTGAAGCCGGCGTCCTCCGCCTTCTTGGCGCTGGGCGAGCCGGGGCGGAGCGCAATGGCGATGTTCTGCACGCCGCTATCGCGCAGGTTCTGCGCATGGGCATGGCCCTGCGAGCCATAGCCCAGGATCGCGATCTTCTTGTTCGACAACAGGTTCAGATCGGCATCGCGATCATAGTAAACGCGCATGTTCTTCCCTTTCGGTTCGGTCTTGTGCGCCCGTGCGGGGCGGTTTGGTTCTGCGTTCCTGCGGTTGCAGGAGCGAGGATGGGATCATGCCGCGTCGCGGCCGCGGGCGATGGCGACGATGCCGGTGCGGGCGACTTCGACCAGCCCGACTTCGCGCATCAGCTCGATGAAGGTGTCGACCTTGCCGGTGCCGCCCGTCACCTCGAACACGAAGCTGGAGATGGTCGCGTCGAGCACCCGTGCGCGGTAGACCTCGGCCAGGCGGAGCGCCTCGATGCGGTGTTCGCCGCTTCCGACCACCTTCACCAGTGCCAGCTCGCGCTCGACGTGTGGGCCGAGCGCGGTCAGGTCGACGACCTTGTGCACCGGCACCAGCCGCTCGAGCTGGGCGATGATCTGCTCCATCACCGGCGCCGAGGCGGAGGTGACGATGGTGATGCGGCTGATGAGGTCGTCTTCCGAGATGTCGGTGACGGTCAGGCTCTCGATGTTGTAGCCGCGCGCCGTGAACAGCCCGGCGATGCGCGCCAGGATGCCGGGTTCGTTGTCGACGATGATGGCGAGCGTGTGCCGCTCGCGCACTTCTTCCTTGATGTGCATAGTTCAGCCGATCCGGTTGAAATCTGTGGGAAAGAGGGGAGGCGAACGGGCGTCAGACCAGCGCCTTGGCCTCGTCGTCCATCTCGCCCGATACCTCGCTCGCCCACAGGATCATCTCGGTGTGCGCCGCGCCCGAGGGGATCATCGGGAAGCAGTTCGCGAGCTTCGACACGCGGCAGTCGACCACCACCGGCCCGTCGTGCGCAAGCATCGCCGCGATCCCGCCCTCTAGGTCGTCCGGATGCTCGATGCGGATGCCCTTCCAGCCATAGGCCTCGGCCAGCTTCACAAAGTCCGGCAGGCTCTCGCTGTAACTCTCGGAATAGCGGCCAGAATAGGTCAGTTCCTGCCACTGGCGGACCATCCCCATATACTCGTTGTTGAGGATGAAGATCTTGACCGGCAGCCGGTATTGGGTCGCGGTCGCCAGCTCCTGGATGTTCATCTGGATCGAGGCTTCGCCGGCGATGTCGATGACCAGCGCGTCCGGTTCGCCCAGCTGCGCACCGATCGCGGCGGGCAGGCCATAGCCCATCGTGCCGAGGCCGCCGGAGGTCAGCCACTTGTTCGGCGCCTCGAACCCGAAGTGCTGCGCCGCCCACATCTGGTGCTGGCCGACTTCGGTCGAGATGATCGGCGCGCGATCCTTCGTCGCTTCGTACAGCGCACGGATCGCCCGCTGGGGCATGATCTCGTCGGCGCGATCCTCGAAGTCGAGGCACTGCTTCGCGCGCCAGCCGGCGATGCGGGCGAACCATTCCGTCAGGTCGGGCGTGGGATAGGCCCGCGCCTTCCAGAGCTGGATCATGGCCGCGAGCGCGCGGCCGCAATCCGCGACGATCGGCAGGTCGACGCGCACGTTCTTGTTCACCGACGAACGATCGATGTCGACGTGGATCTTGCGGCTGTGGGGGCTGAACGCGTCGAGCCGACCGGTGACGCGATCGTCGAAGCGGGCGCCCAGGCAGACGATCAGGTCGGCCTGGTTCATCGCCAGGTTCGCCTCATAGGTGCCGTGCATGCCGAGCATGCCCAGCCACTTGTCCGACGACGCGGGCAGCGCGCCCAGGCCCATCAGCGTCGAGGTGACCGGCGCGCCGGTGATCGCCACCAGCTCGCGCAGCAGCTGCGAGGCTTCCGGCCCCGAGTTGATGATGCCGCCGCCGGTGTAGAAGACCGGGCGCTCGGCCGCGGCCAGCATCTCGACCGCCGCCTCGATCGCGGCCGCGTCGGGCTCGACCTGCGGGCGATAGGTCTTGTGTTGGATCGGGCCCGGCGCGCTGTAGCGCGCGGTCGCGACCTGCACGTCCTTGGGAATGTCGATCACGACGGGGCCGGGGCGGCCGGAGGTCGCGATGTGGAACGCCTCGTGCACCACCGAGCCCAGGCGCTCCGGATCCTTCACGAGATAATTGTGCTTGGTGCAGTGGCTGGTGATGCCGACGGTGTCCGCTTCCTGGAACGCGTCGGTGCCGATCAGCCCGGTCGGGACCTGGCCGGTGATGACCACCATCGGGATGGAGTCGAGCAGCGCGTCGGTGATGCCGGTGACGGCATTGGTCGCGCCCGGGCCCGAGGTGACGAGCACGACGCCAGGCTTGCCGGTCGAGCGGGCATAGCCCTCCGCCGCATGGGTCGCCGCCTGCTCGTGGCGGACCAGGATGTGGCGGATCTTGGACTGCTTGAACAGCGCGTCGTAAATCGGAAGCACCGCGCCGCCGGGATAGCCGAACACGAGCTCCACGCCGAGATCGACCAGCGCCTCGACCAGGATTTCGGCTCCGCTTTTCTCGACCACGTCACGTCCTCCTCACTTCGCAGCTGCAGCAGCAGCCTCTCGGACGCAGGCCGCCTACCGACAGGAAAGCAAGGATGCAAGGCTAGTCGAACAACTTTTGTTCAAAAAACGCTTCCAAGTCGCATGATTCCATCGCGACCGCGCGGCGCCACTCGGCGGGCGGCTGGTTGCGGAACCAGGTATACTGGCGCTTGGCATATTGGCGCGTGGCGAGGCGGCTCTCGGCAAGTGCCTGTTCCCGGCCGATTTCGCCGTGGACATAGGCGGCGATCTGCGGCACCCCGATCGCGCGGCGCACCGGGGCGTCGGGGCCGAGATCCCTGCGGGCGAGCAACGCCGCCACTTCCTCGACCGCGCCCCCGGCGAACATCGCCTCCAGCCGCCGGTCGCAGCGCTCGACCAGCCACGCGCGATCCGGAAGCAGGACGAGCGGCACCAGGTCGATGCGGTCGGCGATGCCCCCTTCGCGCGCGGCCTGCCACTCGGCGAGCGGCCGGCCGGTGGAGCGCACCACCTCCAGCGCGCGGGCCACCCGCGTCGTATCGCTCGCGCGCAGCCGCTCGGCCGCCTGCGGATCGAGACGCGCGAGTGCGGCGTGCGCCTCTGCCACGGGGAGCGCGCGAACCTCTGCGCGAATGGCCGGGTCGATGTCGGGAACCGGGGCGATGCCGTCCAGCAGTGTGCGCAGGTAGAGGCCGGTGCCGCCGACGAGGACCGGCAGCCGCCCCTCGGCCAGCGTCGCGTCGATGGCGGCGCGCGCCTCTGCGGCCCAGCGGGCGGCGGAATAGTCCTTACCGCCATCGACATGGCCGAACAGGCGGTGGGGAACCCGCGCCTCTTCTTCGGCGCTCGGGCGGGCGCTCAGCACGCGCAGGTCGCGATAGACCTGGGCGGAATCGGCGTTGATGACGGTGCCGCGGTGACGCTCGGCGACGGCGATCGCCAGCGCGGACTTGCCGCTGGCGGTCGGCCCTGCAATGAGCGCGACCTTCGGCAGAGGGGTATGCACCATGTTCATCGCGACGCTGATAGCAGCCGAACGGATCGGCGCAGGCGATATTTCGGCAGCGGCGGACCGGCTGGCGGCGGCGGGCTGCGCGCCAGGCGCAGGGGCGTGGATCGAGGAGGGACGCGCGGCGGACGTGCCGTTCGCCCATGGGCCCGATCTCGCGCGCGGCGTGCTGGAGGGTGCCTTTGCGGCGACGGACGTGGTGGTGCAGCCCGCGGCGGGCCGGGCCAAGCGGCTGCTGATCGCCGACATGGATTCGACCATGATCACCGTCGAGTGCATCGACGAACTCGCCGACTATGCCGGCATCAAGCCGCAGATCGCCGAGGTGACCGAGCGGGCGATGCGCGGCGAGCTCGACTTCGCCGCTGCGCTCGACGCACGCGTCGCGCTGCTCAAGGGGCTCGGCGAGGACGCGATCGAACGCTGCCTGGCCGAACGTGTACGGATCACGCCGGGCGCCGAGGCGCTGGTGAAGACGATGCGCGCGAACGGGGCGGAGACGATCCTGATCTCGGGCGGCTTCACCCGCTTCGCCGAGCCGGTCGCCCGCCGGATCGGCTTCGGCCGGGCGATCGCCAACCGGCTGATGATCGCCGACGGCGTCCTCGACGGCACGGTGGCGAAGCCGATCGTCGATTCGGCGACCAAGGAAGCGACGCTGGTCGAGGCGATCGCGACGCTGGCGCTCGATCCGGCGGCGACGCTGGCCGTGGGCGACGGGGCCAACGACCTGGCGATGATCCGCCGGGCAGGGCTGGGCGTCGCGTTCCATGCGAAGCCGATCGTGGCCGCGGCGGCGGGCGCGCGGATCGATCATGGCGATCTGTCGACGCTGCTCTACGCGCAGGGCTATGCGCGGGACCGCTGGGTGCTGGAGTAGCCCGTCGGACCCAGGCGGAGGCAGGTTCGGTTGCGGTGGTGGCGCGGTGGCGCGCGGCCATTGGGGCCTTCCCGACTGAGCCCCGGCCTTCGCCGGGGTACAGTAAGGGAGCGAGGCGTTCCGTCGCTGCAGCTACGCCGCGTCGCGTTCGTGGGCTCCCGCCTCCGCGGGAGCACGGTTGTGGGAAGAGCGCGCCGGCGAGTGGGGAGGCGTACTCCCGCGCAGGCGGGAGTCCAGGATTGCTGGGGCTCCGGCTGCGGCTTGCTCTGCGCTTGCGTCAGCGCAGCACGGCCCTCGTCAGCGCTTCACCGGGAGGCAGGACTTGACCGCGGAGCAGGCGCGCGTGGCCTCCGCGCTGGAGGCGTAGGGGCCGACCAGCAGCTTGGTGACGGCGCCGGCCTGGACATATTCGGGCGTGCGGCCCGGGAACTTGGCGCGCACCTGCGACCACAAGGCCTGGGCGCCGCCGCTCTCGCGGAAGGCGCCGAGCTGGACGCGCCAGCCGCCGCTGGTGACGGGAGCGGCGGCCGGCGTGGACGGGCGAGCGGCCACCGTGGTTGCGGCCACCGTGGTTGCGGCCGCCGCGGGTGCCGTCCGCACAGGAGCAGGGGCTGATGCGGTGCGTACCGGAGCCGGCGTCGCTGGTGCGGCCCGGGGAGGTGCCACAGCGGCGGTGCGCGCCGGGGTTGCGGCTGCTGTCGGCGCTGCCGCAGCGACCGTCGTGGCGGTCACCGGCGCGCGTGCCGCCTGCGCCTCAAGGGTGCGGGCCATCTCCAGGCCGCGCTGGCGATCCTGGAGCGACACGTACTTGTCCATCTGCGCGAGGGTCTGCGACGCCTGGGGCAGCCCGGAACTGGAGGCGCGGGTCATCAGCGCATAGGCGCGGACCCAGTCCTTCGACACGGCATCGCCGTTGAACAACATGGTGCCGAGCACGAACTGCGCGCGCGCCTCGCCGCGGGCGGCGGATTGTTCGAGCCACTTGGCCGCTTCCTGGCGGCGGCCGTTCTGGAACAGCGCCAGGCCATAGTTGGTCACCGCCTGCGGATGGCCCTGGGCGGCGGCCTTGGCATACCATTGCTCCGCCTGGACGAGATCGGCGGGCACGCCGCGGCCGAGCTTATAGGCCTGCGCGAGGTTGAACTGGGCGTCCGGATCGCCCTTCAGCGCCGGGCCGCGCCATTCCTTCACCGCGCGGGCGAAGTCGCCGCGGGTCCAGGCGTCCACCCCGTCCTTGACGTCGGCAAATGCCGGCTGGCCGAGCAGCAGCAGGGCTGCGGTCCCGAGAAAAAGCTTGGCTCGCATGGTCTTCATCCTTCCGCGTCGCTGCCCGCTTATCGCGGCAAGCATCCGGGCGCCACCCTCGCGGGCAATGCCGTGCGTGCGCGTGCGGGCATGCTCGTGCCGCCTCCATTAACCCAATCTTATCCGGAAACGGGACAGGTTGCGCGCGCAATCAAGGGACCGGGAATGGGCGACGTGCAGGCGGCTGGGGCAGGGACGAGATGGTGAGGAGCCGTGCCCTGTTTTCCGTGGGCGCGTCCGCCCTGTTGCTGGGCGCGGGATGTAGCACGAGCGGCTCCGGCGACCTGGCCGTGGCGAGCGACGCTGCAGGGGCGCGCAGCCAATCGCGGATCGACAAGCTCGTCAACAAGGCGGAGGTGGCGATCGCCGAGCATCGCGGCTCGGCTGCCGTGAAATATGCCGAGCAGCTCGTGGCGCTATCACCCTCCGACCCCGCGCATCGTGCGCTGTTGGCGCACGCCTATCTGCAGGCTGGCCGCTTCCCCTCGGCCGCGCAGGCGGCGGGCGATGCGCTGGCGCTCGATCCGAGGGAGCCGCGTGCGGCGCTCGACCTGGCGCTCGCACAGACGGCGCTCGGCGACTGGACCGCGGCGCGGGCGACCCTTGCCACTTATGCGGAAGTTCTGAGGCCGGCGGATCGCGGGTTGGCGCTGGCGCTGGCGGGCGATCCGATCGGCGGCGCGGTGCTGATCGGCGAGGAGGCGCGCGGTGCCGCCGGCAGTGCGACCGCGCGGCAGAACCTGGCGCTGGCGCTTGCGTTGGGCGGGCGCTGGGCGGAGGCCCGTGCCGTGGCGGCCGTCGACCTGACCGGTGACGAACTCGAGCGACGAATGCGCGAGTGGATGGTGTTCGTGCAGCCGACGACCTCCTCGCAGCAGGTGGCGACGCTGCTTGGTACCGAGGCGGTGGCCGACCCGGGGCAGCCGCTGGCGCTCGCGCTGGTGCGCCCGGCTGCGGCGGCACCGGTGGCAGTGGCGCAGGCGCCCGCGCCCGCGCCGGTGGCGGTGCCAGTGCCGGCGGACGTGGCGGACGCGGCGCCTCTTGCCGCCGTCCGCTTCGCGCCCCGGCAGGAGATCGTGCAGCCGATCGCCGCGCGCGTGGCGGTTTCGCAGGATGTGCCGCGGCGGATCGAAGCGGCCGTGCCCGCGCGGGGGCGCTATTATGTGCAGCTCGGCGCGCACGACGACGCGGCCGTGGCGAGAGATGCATGGGAGACGGCGCGGCGTCGCTATCGGGCGCTGGCAGGGCTTACCCCGTCCGGTGTCGAGGCGCGGGTCGGCGAGGGGCGCTTCTACCGCCTTTCGGTGGGCGGCTTCGCGCGGCCGGAGGCGGTGGCGCTGTGCGAGCGGTTGCGCGCGCAAGGCGGCCGCTGCTTCGTGCGCGAGCAGGCAGGCGACCAGGTCGCCGACTGGGCCAAGCCCGGGCGGCAGCTCGCCGCCCGCTGACCTGGCGGCCGCCTAGAGGAAGCGGCCGCCCTTCATGACCTTCAATGCCTTGCCCTGCACCGGCAGGCCGTCGAACGGCGTGTTGCCGGCCTTTGCCGCCATGCGCTCGGCCGAGATCAGCCAGGGCGCGTCGGCGTCCGCGATCACCAGGTCGGCGGGGCTGCCGGCGGCCAGCGTGCCCGTATCGATGCCGAGCACGCGCGCCGGATTGACGGCGAGCAGCGCGAAAAGGCGATCGAGCGACAGCACCTCATCGCGGACCAACCCGAGGCCGAAGGCGAGCAGCGTCTCCGCACCGGCCATGCCCTCGCTCGAATCGGTGAAGGGCAGGCGCTTCTGCTCCGGCCCGCGCGGGTCGTGGCCCGAGCAGAGCACGTCCACGGTGCCGTCGCGCACCGCGGCTAGCGCCGCCTGCCGGTCGCTCTCCGACCGCAGCGGCGGGGAGAGGTGGGCAAAGGTGCGATAGTCGTTGAGCGTGTTCTCGGAGAGCAGCAGGTGTGCGGGCGTGATGCCGCAGGTGACCGGCAGCCCGCGCGCCTTGGCTCGGCGGACGAGGTCGAAGCTGGCGGCGGTGGTGACCTGGCGGAAATGGAGCGCGGCGCCGGTCTCCTCGACCAGCATTAGGTCGCGCGCGATCGCCAGTGCCTCCGCCATCGACGGCGCGGCGGGGAGGCCGAGCCGGGTCGCGGTCTCGCCCGCCGTCGCCACCGCACCGTCGGTGAGCCCGCCGTCCTCGGCATGGGCGATGACCGTCAGGCCGCAGTCGCGGGCATAGCGCAGCACCTTGCGCATCACGCCCGAGTCACCGATCCAGCGGCGACCGGTCGCAACCGCGCGCGCACCGGCACCGGCGTTGATCGCCATTTCGGCGAGGTCAGTGCCCAGGAGGCCACGGGTGGCGGCGGCGATGGGGTGGATCCAGAGGTCAGGCTTGCCCGCCTTGGCAGCGCGCTCGACGATGCCGGGATCGTCCAGCACCGGCGACTGGTCCGGCATCAGCCCGACGCGAACGATGCCGCCGGCGCGGAATGCGGCGGGGTCGACCGCGAACACGCCCAGGTCGACGATGCCGGGAGCGAGCAGCTTGCCGCGCACATCGATGCGCTCGGCACCCTCGGGCACGACGACATCACCGACGGCGGCGATGCGATCGCCCTCGACCAGCAGCGTGCCGGTGGAGACGCCGCTGTTGGGGCAGACGAGCGTCGCGTTGACGAAGGCGCGGGTCATGCCCAGCCCTCCACGCCGAGCGAGCGCCGGGTGAGCACGTCCAGGCAGGCCATGCGGACGGCGACGCCCATCTCGACCTGCTCGGTGATCGCCGAGCGTTCGAGGTCGTCGGCGACCTCGGAGGTGATCTCGACGCCGCGGTTCATCGGGCCGGGGTGCATGACGAGGGCGCCGGGCGCCGCGCGCTTCAGCCGTTCGGAGGTGAGGCCGTAGCGCATGTGATACTCGCGGGTGGAGGGAATGAAGCCGCCGTTCATGCGCTCGTTCTGGAGGCGGAGCATCATCACGACCTCGGCGCCTTCGAGCGCGGCGTCGAAGTCGGTGAAGGGGGTGACGCCCATGCGCTCGATCTCCGCCGGCATCAGCGTCGAAGGGGCGACCACGCGCACCTCGGCAGCCAGCGTCGTGAGCGCCAGGATGTTGGAGCGGGCGACGCGGCTGTGCAGGATGTCGCCGCAGATCACGACCTTGCGGTGGGCGATGGCACCCGTGCGGCGGCGGATGGTGAGCGCGTCGAGCAGCGCCTGCGTCGGATGCTCGTGCCAGCCGTCACCGGCGTTGAGCACGGGGCAGTCGACCTTGCCGGCGATCAGCTTGACCGCGCCCGAGGCGGAATGTCGGATGACGATTACGTCGGCGCGCATCGCGTTCAGCGTGACGGCCGTGTCGATCAGCGTCTCGCCCTTCTTCACGCTCGATTGCGCGGCGTGCATGTTGACGACGTCGGCGCCCAGCCGCTTGCCCGCGATCTCGAACGACAGCAGCGTGCGCGTCGAGTTTTCAAAAAAGGCGTTGATCTGGGTGATGCCGTCCAGCCGTCGGTCGCCCGGAGCGCGGCTGCGGTTCGCCTCCACCCATTGTTCCGCCTCGTCGAGCAGGAACAGGATCTCGTGGGGCTGGAGGCCTTCGATGCCAGTCAGGTGGCGGTGCGGAAACACCGCGCCCCCGGGGATCTGGGCGGCGGGGCTGTGATCGGAGATGTGCATCGAGGGGACCGCCTAATCCCCGCGGCGGACACGCGCAAGGCGTGCCCGGTCCCGGCTCAGGCGAGGCGCAGCTGCGGGCGGCGGCCGAATACCGACGGGGCACTGGCGGTGAGCGCCAGGTAGAGCGCCATCAGGCCGGTGAACCACATCGCGTCGTTGCGGGCCAGCATCCACACGATGGCGGGGGTGAAGTTCTCCGTCCCCCCCAGCACCATCGCGGTGAGGTAGGTCACGACCTCATAGGCGACGAACGCACCGGCGATCGCGGCGACCATGCGCGCGAGCGACAGCGTGCCGGCGGAGCCGCGCACCGCATGGGCGACGCCGAAGCCGGCGAGCGCGCTCACTGCGATCGCGACGCCGCGCAGGATCGTCATCGGGTCGGTCGGATAGCCGAGAAAGCCGAAGCCGATGATCTGGTTGAGCAGCCAGGCGCCGAGCACCGCCATGACGCCGGCGCGGCGCGAGAGCGTGAGCGCGGACGCCGCGGCGAGCGCTGCGAACGGGGTCATGCAGGCGAGCGCAAAGCTGCCGAGGACGGCAGCGCCGTCGATGGCGACGAGCCAGCTGAGGTCGCGGGCGGGGCTGCTGCTGCGGGATGCCATGAATAGTGTCCTGTCTATGTCCGGTGCCCCATAGCGCGGAGCCAAGTGCGCGTCAGCTGTTCACCAGCGCGTCGATTGCCGCCTGCAAAATATGCGCGGCGGCCATTTTGTCCACTGCCTCGGCGCGCTTCGCCCGGCTCATGTCCTGCTCGATCAGCACGCGCTCGACGGCGACCGTCGACCAGCGCTCGTCCCACAAGAGGATCGGCTGCCCGAGGTCATCGAGGTTGCGGGCGAAGGCGCGGGTCGACTGGGTGCGCGGCGAATCGCTGCCGTCCATGTTGAGCGGCAGGCCGATGACGAGGCCGACCGTCTGACGCTCGGCGATCAGCGCTGCCAGCGCGGCCTTGTCCTTGGTGAACTTGGTGCGGCGGATCAGGAGAGCAGGGCTGGCGAAGCTCCAGCCCGCATCGCAGGCGGCGGTGCCGATCGTCTTGGTGCCGACGTCGAGGCCGAGCAGGCGGCCGCCGTCCGGAAGCGCCGCGCGAAATGCGGCGGAATCGGTGGTGATCATCGTGCCTTCCACGCCTTCAGGCGGCGCGCGGCGTCGGCGCGCACGCTGCCCCAGAACAGGCTGTAGTCGTAGACGTGATAGTTGTTGCCGGGCAGCACATAGCTGCCGACGTCCGGCGCGCTCGGGCCGAGCAGCAGGAAGCCGCGGGCGTCGCAGCGTGCCGACACCCGGCCCGGCTCCAGCGTCGCGGTGGTGAGGTTCGCATTCGGGAACAGCGTGCCGAGGTTCGCGCTCGCCGGCGCATCGGCGCCCGGCGTGCCGGTGATCGGGTTGGTGCACACCAGCGGCGTGCCCCTGCGCGACGCGCCGTTGAAGCCGGTGGTCGCATCGAAGGTGTCGGTGACGAGGCGGGGGTCGGCCGGCTCGGCGAAGCTCTGCCACGACAGGATGCAGCCGGGCTGGTCGGCGGCGGTGCATTCGGGAAGGCCGAGGGCGGGGAGATCGGCGGTGCGGGAGACCGGCCAGCCCACGACATAGGCGGCGACGATGCGGCGCGCGAGCGGCTTGCCCGCGACCCGGTCGTGCAGCAGGCGGGTGAGGTGCAGCGACCCCTGGCTGTGGCCGGCAAGCACGATCGGGCGGTTCGGGTCGATCTGGCTGAGGAACGAGTCGAACGCCTGCAGCACGTCGGCATAGGCGAGGTCGAGCGCGCGCCCGGCATCGCTGGCCGTGGTCAGGAACGCGCCGAAGGTCGCCTGGCGGTAGCGGGGTGCCCAGACCTCGCCCATGTCGTTGAATGCGCTTGCCTGGCCGCGCAGGAACAGCGCGGCGCGGGCGTTCGCCTCTTCGTCAGCGAGCGGCGCGTTCCACTGGTTCTTGCGGAGGTAGGAGGTGGGGTGGATGAAGAACACCGCCGCCTCGGCCCGTGCCGGGACGCCGATGCCGGGCGGCGTCCAGCGTGCCGGGTCGTTCGCCGTGCCCGGCCGCGCGAGCCACATGTCGGGTCGGGCATAGGCGTCGGGCGCCGCCGCCGGCTGGTCTGCGAAGCGGCCGCTCGGCACCATGCTCCAGCGCAGGAGCTCGGCGCCGAACATGCGGTATGCAAAGGTGCCGCCGAGCGCGAGCATGACCAGAATTGCCACTCCGTAGAGGAATTTGCGGGCCACGTGGGCTCTCCATTGTGCAGTGCAGCATCGGTGAGGCCGACGCAACCGGCTTCCCGTGCGGCAAGCATGCGCATTACGCAACCGTCCGTCCGCCCGCCACGGAGGCCGCCGCCCGCTTGTGGCACGGGTGCGGGGATGCTAGCCGCGGACCCATGTCCGTAGACACTGCAACCGTGAAGCGCGTGGCGAGCCTTGCGCGCATCGCCATCACCGATGCCGAAGCGGAGCGCCTGGCGCCCGAACTCGGCAACATCCTGGGCTGGATCGAGCAGCTGGGGGAGGTGGATACCTCTGCCGTCGAGCCGATGACCGCCGTCATCCCCAACACGCTGCGCCTGCGCGAGGACGTCGTCACCGACGGTAACGTGCGCGACGCGGTGCTGGCCAATGCGCCCCAGGCCGAACATGGCTTTTTCACCGTGCCCAAGGTGATCGAATAGTGACCGAGCTTACCGACCTGACCGTCGCCGGCATCCGCGACGGCGTGCGCTCCGGCGCCTTTTCCGCGCGCGAAGTCGCCGACGCGTTCGTGACCGCGGTGTCGCGCGCCAAGGATCTGAACGCCTTCCTGGTGGAGACGCCCGACCATGCGCTCGCCGCCGCCAAGCAGGCGGACGAGGCGCGTGCCGCCGGCGAGACGCTGAAGCCCCTGGCCGGCGTGCCGATCGGCATGAAGGACCTGTTCTGCACCAAGGGCGTGACGTCGACCGCGGCGAGCCACATCCTGGAGGGCTTCACGCCGACCTATGAATCGACCGTGTCGCAGCGGCTGTGGGACGCGGGCGCCGGCATGCTCGGCAAGCTCAACATGGACCAGTTCGCGATGGGCTCGTCCAACGAGACCTCGGCGTTCGGCAACGTGATTTCGCCCTGGCGGCGCGGCGGCGGCGACAATGCCCCGCTCGCACCCGGTGGTTCCTCGGGCGGCAGCTCGTCGGCGATCGCGGCGCGGCTGTGCCCGGCGGCAACCGGGACCGACACCGGCGGCTCGATCCGCCAGCCCGCCGCCTTCACCGGCATCAGCGGCATCAAGCCGACCTATGGCCGCTGCTCGCGCTGGGGCGTGATCGCCTTCGCCTCGTCGCTCGATCAGGCGGGGCCGATGGCGCGCGACGTGCGCGACTGCGCGATCATGCTGGAGGCGATGTCGGGCTTCGACGTGAAGGACTCGACCTCGCTCGATCTGGCGGTGCCGAAGTGGGAGGCGGGGCTTTCGTCCAACCTCGCCGGCAAGCGCGTGGGCATCCCCAAGGAATATCGCGTCGACAACATGCCGGCCGAGATCGAGGCGCTGTGGCAGCAGGGCATCGACTGGCTGAAGGATGCCGGCGCCGAGATCGTCGAGGTCTCGCTGCCGCACACCAAGTATGCGCTGCCGGCCTATTACATCATCGCGCCGGCGGAAGCGTCGTCCAACCTCGCGCGCTATGACGGCGTGCGCTACGGCCAGCGCGAGCTGCCCGAGGGCGCGAACCTGCAGGACATGTACGCCGCCACCCGCGCCGCCGGCTTTGGCGACGAGGTGAAGCGCCGCATCATGATCGGCACCTATGTGCTCTCGGCCGGCTTCTACGACGCCTATTACACCCAGGCGCAGAAGGTGCGGACGCTGATCGCGCAGGATTTCGAGAAGGCATGGGGGCAGTGCGACCTGCTGCTCACGCCGACCGCGCCGTCGGCGGCGTTCGCGCTGGGCGAGAAGTCGGACGATCCCATCGCCATGTACCTGAACGACGTTTTCACCGTGCCGTCGTCGCTCGCCGGCCTGCCGGCGATGAGCGTGCCGGGCGGGCTGGACGCGGGCGGCCTGCCGCTGGGCCTGCAGGTGATCGGCAAGCCGCTCGACGAGCAGGGCGTGCTCAACGCCGGCCTCGCGATTGAAGAGCGCGCCGGCTTCACCGCACGTCCCGAGGCGTGGTGGTAAGGTGCGGTGCTCCAGGAAGAACGAACGATGACTGACTCCACTTACCGCATTCGTGGCGAGACTGGCGACTGGGAGGTCGTGATCGGCCTGGAGGTCCACGCCCAGGTGACCTCCAACGCCAAGCTCTTCTCGGGCGCGGCGACCGCGTTCGGTGCAGAGCCGAATACGCAGGTTTCGCTGGTCGACGCGGCGATGCCCGGCATGCTGCCTACGCCCAACAAGGAGTGCATCCGCCAGGCGGTGCGCACCGGCATGGCGATCGACGCGCAGATCAACAAATGGTCGCGGTTCGACCGCAAGAACTATTTCTACGCCGATCTGCCGCAGGGCTACCAGATCAGCCAGCTCTACCACCCGCTGGTGGGTGAGGGCCGCTTGCTGATCAGCCTGGACGAGAAGGATCCGGACGCCGATACCAAGGAGATCGGCATCGAGCGCATCCACGTCGAGCAGGACGCGGGCAAGCTGATGCACGACCAGCATCCGACGCGCTCCTATGTCGACCTCAACCGCTCGGGCGTGGCGCTGATGGAGATCGTCAGCCGCCCGGACATGCGCTCGCCCGCCGAGGCCGGCGCCTATGTCCGCAAGCTGCGCACGATCCTGCGCTATGTCGGCTCGTGCGACGGCAACATGGAGGAAGGCTCGATGCGCGCCGACGTGAACGTCAGCGTGCGCAAGCCCGGCGAGCCGTTCGGCACCCGCACCGAGACCAAGAACGTCAACTCCGTGCGCTTCGTCATGCAGGCGATCGAGTATGAGGCGAAGCGTCAGGTAGAGGTGCTGGAGGACGGCGGCCGCATCGTCCAGGAAACGCGGCTGTTCGATCCCGACAAGGGCGTGACCCGTTCGATGCGGTCGAAGGAAGACGCGCACGACTATCGCTACTTCCCCGATCCCGACCTGCTGCCGCTCGAACTCGACGACGCGTTCCTGGAGGAATGCCGCCAGTCGCTGCCCGAGCTGCCGGACGCCAAGCGCCAGCGCTACGAACAAGCGCTGGGCCTGTCCGCCTACAACGCCGCGGTGCTGACCGCCGAGGCGGAGACGGCGCGCTGGTTCGAGGCGCTGCTCGCCGAAAGCGCGCTGGTCCAGAAGAAGGGCGAGGCCGAGGTCGCGAAGGCCGCGGCGAACTGGCTGATCTCCGACCTGTTCGGTGCGCTCAACCGGCTGGGCAAGGACATCGGCGAGAGCCCGGTGAGCCCCGCCCAGGGCGCCGAGCTGCTGGGCCTGATCGCGGACGGCACCATCTCCAACACGCTCGGCAAGCAGGTGTTCGAGATCATGCTGGAGACCGGCGACGGCGCCGGCACGATCGTCGAGGAGCGCGGGCTCAAGCAGACCAGCGACACGGGTGCGATCGAGGCGGTGATCGCCGAGGTGATGGAAAAGAACGCCGACAAGGTCGCCGACTATCGCGGCGGCAAGGACAAGCTGTTCGGCTTTTTCGTCGGCCAGACGATGAAGGCGATGGGCGGCAAGGCCAACCCGGCGGTGGTGAACGAGCTGCTGAAGAAGGCGCTGGGGTAAGGCGCTTCGGAGGGGCGGGGGGCTTCCCCCCCACCACTCGTGTACCCCGGCGAAGGCCGGGGCCCAGTTGGGAGGCGCGCGAAAGGGCGCGCACGCTTTCACTCCATCTTCGTATTCCCGCGTAGGCGGGAATCCAGGGCCAAGCACAACAACGGGTGCCGGGCGTTCGGAACCCTGGGCTCCCGCCTCCGCGGGAGCACAAACGGCTGTGGGAAAGGGAGCGGCCTTAACCTCCGTCCCGCACCTGGGTCCCGGCCTTCGCCGGGATACGGGTTGCGCTTTGGGCGAGCACCGGCGGGCTGACCACCGGCGGAACCTCCCGCAGCATCGGCGCGTCGAACGGCCATGACTGCCGCTACCCTCTCGCTTCCCCTGCCGCTCCAGCGCCGTCTGGAACGGGAAAGTGCGTCGCTGTTCGGGGGCGACGGCATGCCGCAAATCGACTTTAGCCACCCGGCCGGGGAGCCCGCGCTTGCCGCTGCCGACTCGGTCTCCTGGCGGGTGTTCAAGAACCCGGTGTCGCTGTTCATCGGCGGCGTGGCCGCGGTGCTGCTCGAGCTCGGCGAGCCGCGCGTGCGGTCCGGCGTGTGGGAGCATAGCAGCTTTCGCAGCGATCCGGTGACGCGCCTGCGCCGCACCGGGCTTGCCGCTATGGTCACCGTCTATGCGCCGGCAAGTGCGGCGGAGGCGATGATCACTGGCGTGGGCCGCCAGCATGCCCGCGTGCGCGGGGCGACGCGCGAGGGGCAGGCCTATGCGGCGATGGACCCCGAGCTGCTCGACTGGGTGCAGGCGACCGCCTCCTTCGGCTTCCTGAACGCCTACCACCGCTTCGTGCATCCGCTCGCGCCTGCCGAGCGCGACCGCTTCTGGCGGGAAGCACAGCCGGGCGCGCGGCTGTTCGGCGCCACCGGCACGGCGGACAGCGAGGCAGGCTGGGAGGTCATGCTCGCAGCCATGTTGCCCAAGCTGCGTGCCGCGCCCGAGATCCGCGAGTTCCTGGCGATCCTGCGGGACGCACCGGCGTTCCCGCGCGCGCTGCGTCCGATGCAGCGGCTGCTGCTGCGGGCGGCGATCGACCTGCTGCCCGCGAGCGCGCGCGAGGTTCTGGAGCTTGGGCCGGAGGCGGGGCTGTCGCGCGGCGGTGCGCGGCTGGTGCGGGCCGCGGGCATGGTGGCCGACCGGCTGGTGATCCGCAGCGCGCCGCCGGCACAGGCGTGCCGCAGGATGGGATTGCCTGCGGAGTGGCTGTACCGCGCCGCCTGAGCGACGCGGTACCCGGCCGATTACTGCTGCGTCAGGTCCTGGTTCTTGACCACGCCGCCGGTGCCGGCGGTGCCGGCGAACTCGCCCGGCGGGTCGAGCGGGGAGGTGGTGCCGACCTTGGACCCGAGCCGCTCGACGTCGTCCGAACGGGCCTGCACGGCCTGCTCGATGTCGCTGCGGGTGTCGTTGTCCGCTGCGGGATCGCTGTCGGGGTGGGGGCTGCGTTCGCGGTCGCTCATGAAACTCTCCTTTACGCGTGCATGATCGGCTGGCCGGGGGCCGGCGTGATCACCGGGTCGGCGCCCGGACTGGGGTAGTCGATGTCCGGGCCCGGCGGGCTGATCTCGGGCGGGGGCGCTGAAGGCTGGCCGGGCTCGGCCGGCTGCGGCGGTGCCTCGGGCTGGGGCGCGTCGGGCGCAGCCGGGTTGCCGGGCGGGGGCGGCGCCTCCGGCGGGGCGGCCGGGATGGGGGGCTCTACGGGCATGATGTCTCTCCTTGGACGCGCCTTGAACGCGCCAGGGATGCCCGCGGTTGCCACGACGCTTGCTCCAGCCTGTGTGGCTGCTATAGACGCCGCCGTGCCGGCGGTGTCCGCTCGCGGGCGTGGCGGAACTGGTAGACGCGCTGGATTTAGGTTACAGTCTGCAATCGTAGACTAGTCTGCCATCCGAGACGTTCCGCAATCGCAGACTTCTGCGGCTTACAGCGATCATTGCTTAAACGTAACAAGGCGGTCTCCCATCAGCTCTGGTGGGGGACCGTTTCCCGTTGGGGCTCCGCCCGTCTTCTCCGACATTAGTGCGACCCTGCGGGATTGACCGCGGGAATCGCTGCGTCTAATTGGTCGGCATAAGCAGACGGTATCACATTCCCGACGTTCCGCGAAGCAAGAGGCACACCATGCACGACCACGACACGCTTGTAGCCGCTCAGCGCCTGATGGAAGCCAATGACCTCCAGGAAGGCGCCAACCTGTTCAAGGCGGCCCAGGACAAAAAGGCAGAGAAGGAAGGCTTCGACAAGCGGGACGAGGTCGCGAAGCTGATCCGCGGCGCCCTGCCGCTGGTCTCCCAAGGCATCGCGGCTTGGGTCGAGGAGACGAAGAATAAGAAGGGCCGCCCTCCGGCCGCCTTGGCCCCGCTGTCCACTGTAGACCCCGACGTGGTCGCTTTGGGCGCCCTGTCGAAGACCTTTGCAACCGTCGCCAAGGGCAAGGCGCTCTCGGCGACCTGCTGCGCGATCGGGCGGACGGTCCAGGTCGAGGTCGAGGCGAGGATGATCGAGGCGGAGGACGCGAAGGCGGCCAAGCGCTTCCTCGCGATGGTCGAGACGGCCGGCGAGCGTAAGGCAGCCAAGCGCCACGAGGAGCTGGCGGAGCAACTCGGCATCGGCCTGGAGTGGAGCCAACGCACTCAGGTCCTGGTGGGATCGACGGTCCTCAACGTCATCCTGACGGTGCTCGGCGAAATCTTTGAGCGCGGCACGGTGACCGACCACCGCGGCACCGTTCCAGTCGTGAAGTTCACCGAGCGGGGGATTCAACAGCTCTCGCACATGACGGAGGCCGCGGCCTGGATGCAGCCGATCCTGCGCCCGATGATCGTGCAGCCGCGCGTATGGACCCACTTCGACACCGGGGCGTACCTCGAATACCGCCTGTCCAAGACGGTGCCCCTGGTCCGCACGTTCAACCGCGAGCACCAGATGATGGTCCGTACGGCCCTGAAGGACGGCTCGGCCCAGGAGCTGCTCGACGGCGTCAACGCGATCCAGGGGACGGCCTTCGCGATCGACCGCCGCGTCTACGACGTGATGGCATGGGTTCGCGGCGAGAACCTCCGCCCCTCCAAGAGCTTCCCAGTCTCGGACCCGGTCGAGATGCCGGCAAAGGTCAGCAAGGAGGAATGGGCGATCCTCTCCATGGAGGCCCGCACCGCCATGTCGCGCAAGCGCAAGTCGATCCGCAACATTCAGGAGGCGTCAGGGATCAACTGCGGTCTCTTTGCGACGGACCTGCAGGAAGCCGAGCGCCTGCTCGCCGTTCCAGAGTTCTACCTGCCGCACAGCCTCGACTTCCGCGGCCGGGTCTATGCCGTGCCCTACTTCAACCCGCAGCGTTCCGATCACGTCAAGGCGCTGTTCCGCTTCGCCGGCACGGTTCCCATGGGCCCCGAGGGCGGGCAGTGGCTTGCGGTCCACCTCGCCAACTGCGGCGACTTCGACAAGGTCAGCAAGGAGGATTTCCAGACGCGGCTCGACTGGGTCTATGCGAACGAGGCGGCAATCTTGGAGGTCGCGCAGGACCCCAAGGGCACCTATGCCTACTGGTCGACTGCTGACAGCCCCTTCTGCTTCCTCCAGGCCTGCTTCGAGTGGGCGGAGTGGGCCGCCAGCGGCTACAGCGGGGACTGGGAGGGCTGCATCGGCATCGCCCTAGACGGCTCCTGCTCCGGCCTGCAGCACTACTCGGCGATGACCCGCTCGGCGGAGGAGGGCTATCACGTCAACCTGCTGCCCCGCGAGAAGCCCGGCGACATTTACCGCACGGTCGCCGACGCGGCCCGCCCGACCCTGGAGTACCAAGCGTCCGACCAGTGGCTGGCCGTCCAGATCGACCGGGCCGAGGGCGACAAGGCGAAGGAGGACGCTGCCGTGCTCAAGAACCGCGCCGCTCGCATCATCCTCGACCAGGGCTTCGGCCGCAGCGACGTCAAGCGGAACGTGATGACCTACTTCTACGGCTCGGGGAAGTTCGGGATGCGCGACCAGCACATGGTCGACACAATGCGCCCGCTGGCCGACGAGGTCGCGCTGGGCGAGCGTAAGGAGCACCCCTACGCCATGCTGACGACCCGCAAGAACAAGGAGACCGGCGAGGAGACTCAGGCGCTGGACGGCGGCTTCACCTGCGCGGCGTCGCTGGCGGCTCACGTCTATGCCGCGGTCGTCTCCGTGGCTCCTAAGGCGGACGAGGCGGCTAACTGGTTCCAGTCGGTCGCCGCCACTCTGGCCCACGAGAGCCTGCCGGTCGTCTGGCGGACCCCCACGGGCCTGCCGGTCATGCAGAAGTACAGCGAGTACACCTCCAAGCGGGTGAACCTCTGGCTCTACTCGCGTGCCGTCGACGTGCCGACTGGGGCCAAGCTGGACAGCTCCGGCAACGTCCTATCCCGTATTGAGTGCCTGATCCGTGAGGCGCCTACGAAGCGTATCGACAAGAAGAAGGCACGCTCGGCCATCTCGCCGAACATCGTCCATAGCCTCGACGCGGCCCACCTGATCCGCACGGTCGTCTTCGCGTACCGCGAGGGCATCCGCTCATTCCAGCTCATCCATGACAGCTTCGCCACCCACGCGGGCAACACCGGCCGCTTCTTCCAGATCATCCGGGAGGCCTTCGTGAACCTGTACGAGACGTACGACCCGTTCGTGGAGCTGGACCGCTATGCCCGTAGCGTCCTCTCTGAGGAGGGACAGGAGAAGCTGCCGCCGATCCCGAGCAAGGGCACGCTGGACCTGAAGCAGGTCCTAGAGAGCGCGTATGCCTTTGCCTAAAAGGTCCGCAATAGGCGACTGTCGCCATTAGTGCGACCATTTGCACAACTGGCTTCGGCCGGTGCCCTGTGTCCCTCCTGATACTCATGACCGGGGGTCGTCCACATCGACGGCTCCCGGTTCCTTTTTCTCTACCATTGCAGACTGTCGCCGATCGGCAGCTCACCTGCACCTACGGAATCATCACGCCACAATGGCAAAACGACCCACTATCGACGCGACCTTCGGCCCGCTCATCCTCTCGTTCCCTTGCCTGAACGAGCCGGACGAGAAGTACAACGTGTACACGGCCAACGGCGTGGAGGACCCCAACTCCGCCGCGATGAAGAAGGCGAAGGCGATCCTCGCTGACGCGCTCAAGAAGTTCGACCTCGACCCCGAGGAGGCCAAGCTGCCGCTCGTCCGCGAGATGCAGAAGGACCCGAACGCTCCCGAGGGCGCCCGCAAGCCCAAGAAGGTGGCGACCGGCAAGCTCGTGCTGAAGAGCAAGAGCCAGCGCCCCCCGACGCTGTTCGACGCTGCCGGCAAGGAGATCGACCCGAGCACCGTGAGCGTCGGCGGCGGCACCAAGGCGCTCGTGCAGGGCTTCCTGGCGCCGTACGACATGAACGGTAACGAGGGCATCTCCTTCACGCTGACCGGCGTGCAGATCATCGACCTCAAGGAGAAGGGCGGCCGGAAGGCTTCCTTCGGCGCCTATGAGGGCGGCGGCTTCACCCAGGACAGCGCAAGCTCCGCGGGTGCCGACCTGAACCTCGGCGACGACAGCGACGACTCCTCGGACGACGCCACGGACGATGCCGGCGGCCTCGACATTTAAGGGCCGGATGCGGGGCCGCTCTGGCCTCGAAGACAAGACGATGGAGGACCTCGCCAAGCGCGGGGTCTCCTATCGCTACGAGCAGGTCCGCCTGGGCTACGAGAAGCCCGCGAGCCGCCACAAGTACACGCCCGACTTCATCCTGCCGAACGGCATTATCGTCGAGACAAAGGGCCTCTTCGACAGCGACGATCGCAAGAAGCACGAGCTGGTCCGCCAGCAACACCCGCGTCTCGACATCCGCTTCGTCTTCTCCCGGTCGGCCTCGCCGATCCGCAAGGGCAGCAAGACCACCTACGGGACCTGGTGCGCCAAGCACGGCATCCCGTTCGCCGACAAGGCGATCCCCCAGACCTGGATCGACGAACCCGACGACCCGGAACGGCACGCAGCGATCACCGCCGCGGCCACCTGACCCCTGAAAGGACACCCATGGACTCGCTGAACCGCGAGGTGCTCCGCGCTGAGCTGAAGCGCGACGAGGGGTGGGTGCTCAAGCGCACCTACCGCTGCACCGAGAACAAGCTCTCTGCCGGCTGCGGCCGAAACCTCGACGACGTCGGTCTCTCGCCGGCCGAGTTGGACCTGTTCGGGGTCACGCTGGCCTACGTGCGCCGGAACGGCCTCACTGCCGCGCAGGCGGAGGTCTGCCTCGACAACGACATCGACCGCTCGATCGCTGACCTGGACCGGCGGCTGCCCTGGTGGCGCCAGCTCGATCCGGTGCGGCAGCGGGTCCTGGTGAACATGTGCTTCAACATGGGGATCGGGAACAGCTCCAAGGGGCTGCTCTCCTTCCGCAACACCCTGCAGCTCATCCGCGACGGCAACTACCAGTCCGCCGCGAGGAACATGCTGGTCTCCAAGTGGGCCCGGCAGGTCGGCAAGCGTGCCGATCGTCTCGCCGAGCTGATGCGCCTCGGTCCCCGCAAGCTCTGAAAGGAAACGACGTGTCCAATAAGTCCAAGCCCCTCAGCCCCCGCGCCAAGGAGGTTCTCGACTACCTCCAGGCCAAGGGCTCCGCTTCGCCCCGCGAGGCCCTGCTCGACCTCGACATCAACAGCGGCTCGTTCACGCGCCGGATCACGGAGCTGCGCGACGCCGGCTACAAGATCACTGGGGAGGTGAAGTCCCACCCCGTCACCAAGCGTCGCTACAACGTGTACACGTATGGCGCCCACGCCTGAGGCGCAGCTCTCGCTACCGCTGCCGGCAATGGTCTCGATCCCACGGGACGAGTACCTAAAGCTCCAGGAGGCCGCCGAGAAGCTCGCGGCTCTGGAGGCCGGCGGCGTCGACAACTGGGAAGGCTACGCGGAGGCGCTTCGAGCCCTCTACGAGGACGAGGGCTTCTAGTGCCCGATCCTTTCGAGGAGGAGGCACGCCGCCGCGGAGTGTCCGTGGAGACCCTCAAAGCCTTCTATGCTCACCGCAGCGAGAGCCTCCGCAACTCCCACACGACCACGGGGCCCGTCCGGGCCACCCCGCGACCCACGCCAACACCCACGCCGACCCGGCGGCCTGGCATCCTCGGCCTCGTCGCCGATCGAGTGACCGGCGTCCTCTCGGGCCGATAGGAGACCTATGTCCGACACCCCGAAGCCCAAGGCTGCCGCCAAGGCTGCCCCATCGCCGACCGAGGCTCTCGAAGCGGCGCTGGCCAATCTCATCACCGCCGCGGAGGCCTTCGCCGCCGCTGACGGCACCACCTCGCACAGCTTCGCCGCTGGCGAGTACCGCATCCGCTTCCAGGGCAATCAGCTGCTGAAGGTGGAACGCGCCTGATCCTAAAGGGGTCGACTGATTAAACCCGGTCGACCCTCATTTTTTCGGCAGCAGGTCCATGAGTAGTTCGCCCCACCACTGCTTGTTCTTCCACCACTTAGCTTGGCTTACTTCGTCCACGCCGTATGCGACCATCGGTTCGTTTCCGCCATCTACTTCGGTAGGGAAATGAACAACCGTAGACACCCTGTAAATGCGCGTTCCCTCCTCGCTTCTTAGGACGAAGCTGGTTCCCTCGTTCAACGGGTAGGCGAACAAGCAGTCGGCAAGGTGAACGCTGCCTGCGCCGATAATCCTCGCTTTTACAGCCATGCCCCTCTCCTTCGTGAAGGGCCTACCCGAGAATTTCTGATGACCCAAGAGCGCGACGAGAGCGCCTTCGTGGGCCACGAGCCGTGCCCAAAGTGCGGCTCCCGCGACAACCTGGCTCGCTACGCCAGCGGCCGAGGGCATTGCCACGGCTGCGGGCACAACGAGTTCCCCGACGACGACGACGGGGCCCCGCGGAAGCGGCAGCCCTCCACCAGGAACCAAATGACCGAACCCTACCGGCCGTACGAGGGAGACCTCGGCGGCGACGATTTCACCCGCGCCTACGGGATCACCACCTCCAACCGCCGGACCCTCGGCATCTCCCTGGTCCCGATGGGCGTCGAGCATCTCGGCGTTCAGTACCCCCGCAAGGCCTGCGTAGCGTTCGACTACCGGCTCGCCGATGGCACCCTCTGGGGCCAGAAGATTCGCTACAAGCTCCCGGAGGAGGCGGAGGACGACAAGACCTTCCGGTTCCCGCACGCCAAGGGCTCGGCCAAGCCGCCGCTCTGGCTCATGCAGAAGTGGCCCGTGGGCACCGACCGGCGCTCGCTGACTATCTGGGAAGGGGAGGGCGACTGCTCTGCCTACTTCCAGGTCACCCAGGGCAAGTACCCGTGCGTCTCGCTCCCTAACGGGGCCAAGGGCGCCGAGGAGAGCATCCGGGACCACTACGAGTGGCTCTCGGGCTTCGAGAAGATCGTCCTGGTCTTCGACGGCGACAAGACGGGCCGCGAGTGGGCCCAGCGTGCCGCAGCGCTCCTGCCGCCCGGCAAGGCCTTCATCGGGGAGGTGCCGGGCCACAAGGATGCCCGCGAGGCGCTCCTGGCCGGCGACGCTAAGGCCATCCAGTCCGCGTACTGGAACGCCACGGCCTATCGGCCCGAAGGTATCTTCCGGGTCCGGGACCTGATCGACGAGGCCCGCAAGCCCGTCGTCATGGGGATGCCCTGGTGGAGCGAGACGCTCACCCGCTGGACCTTCGGGCGCCGGCCGGGCGAGCTGTACGTGCTGGGCGCTGGCAACTCGATCGGCAAGACCGACTGGACGACCCAGTCCATCGCTTACGACGCCCTGGTGCTCGGGATTATGACCGCGGTCATCTACCTGGAGCAGCCGCCCGTCGAGACCCTCAAGCGGCTCGCCGGGAAGTTCGCGGGCAAGCCCTTCCATATTCCGATGGAGGAGGGGGGCTACACCCAAGACGAGCTGGACAGGGCGCTAGACGAGCTGGAGGCCAGCCCGAACCTCATCTTCGGCGGCAACTTCGCGTCCACCCAGTGGGACGAGGTGAAGGAGAAAATCCGCTACCTCGTCGTCGCTGAGGGTGTCCGTGTCGTCTACCTCGACAACATGACGGCCCTGATCGACGAGACCAACGAGCGTGCGTCGGTCGAGGGCATCATCAAGGAGATGGCGCTGCTCTGCCAAGAGTTGGGCATCAACATCATCCTGCTCTGCCACCTCGCCACACCGGACGGGAAGAGCCACGAGGAAGGCGGCCACGTCAGCCTCAAGCACTTCAAGGGCTCCCGAGCCATGGGCGCTTGGCCGCACTACGCCTTCGGCCTGGAGCGGAACACCCAGCACCCCGACCCGGCGATGCGTAACTACTCGACCTTCCGATGCGTGAAGGACCGCTACACCGGCCGCGCGAACGGCAACACCATGTGCCTCCGCTTCGAGGCCGACACCGGGCAGCTCGTCGAGACCCCGTTCCCCGAGGGCTACGAAGAGGCTCCCAAGAAGCCCGGCTTCGCACCCTACGATCCTGCCGACGACGACAACGCTCTCGGCATCTAAGCCAACACCCCGAGGCGTCCAGCGAGACGCCTGAAAGACCACATGATCGACCTTCTGACTGCTCGCTCCCGCGGGCGGTACGTCTTCGACTTGGAGACGAACGGCCTCCTGGCCGGCGTGACCCGTGTACACTGCGCGGTTCTCTACGACATCGACACCGACGAAATCCTGGACTTCCGGCCTCACGAGATCGGCAAGTTCCTGGAGATTTATCAGCGGGCAACCCTGCTGATCGGCCACAACATCATCGGCTACGACATCCCGGTCCTGGCCAAGCTCTACGGCGTTCGGCACTCGCCGGACTGCGAGATCATCGACACCTTGCCGCTTGCTCGGCTGGTCTACAGCGACATCAAGCAGACCGACTTCCCGCTGGCGAAAGCCTGGAAGGCCTACAAGGCCAAGGTCGACGCCTGGGACCAGAAGCGCGAGCGTTCGCGGCTGGATCACGAGGCCGACATCGCGGACGTGGACTTCACCGAGGAGCCGCCCGAGTGGCGCGATCCGGGACCCTATCCGTACACCGCGAGCGCCCCGCTGGAGTTCCCCGGCCAGTTCGTCGGGTCGCACTCGCTGGAAGCCTGGGGCTACCGCCTCGGGGCCGAACGCAAGGGCGACTACTCGAAGGAGATGAAGGCCCAGGGGCTCGATCCCTGGGAGTCCTGGAACGAGGCGATGCACGCCTACATGATCCAGGACAGTCGCGTGAACGTGACGCTCTACCGCCACCTGATGGAGGAGGGCGTCGAGCCCCTCGCGGTGGCCCTGGAGATGGCCTGCCAGGCCCTTGTGTGCCGCATGGAGCGGAACGGCTGGCCCCTGGACGTCCGCAAGGCCCAGGAGCTGTACGCCCGGCTCTCGCAGCGCCGGCACGAGCTGGAGGTCGCCCTCCGGGAGGCCTTCCCGCCGTGGCAGGTCCAGCTCGAAGACTTCATTCCGAAGCGCAACAACAAGGCCAAAGGCTACATCGCCGGGGTCCCTGTCGAGCGCTGGGAGACCCGCGAGTTCAATCCGGCTTCACGCGATCACATCGCGGACCGGCTGACCGCAAAGTACGGCTGGGAGCCGACCGAGTTCACCGATGGCGGTTCGCCAAAGGTCGACGACGACATCCTCCAGTCTCTTCCGTTCCCCGAAGCAAAGCTCCTGGCCGAATACTTCCTGATCCAGAAACGGGTCGGGCAGCTCGGCGAGGGGAACAATGCTTGGCTCAAACTCGTCACGAAGAAAGGGCGAATCCATGGTCGTTACAACAGCAACGGCGCTCTCACGGGCCGCGCGACTCACAGCAGCCCCAACATCGCCCAGGTCCCGAGTGTGGGTGCGGAATATGGATGGGACTGTCGAGTTCTGTTCCATGTCCCGATCGGCTGGAAGCAACTCGGCGCTGACCAAAGCGGCCTAGAGCTTCGCTGCCTCGGCAGCTTCCTCGCCGTCTTTGACGGTGGCGCTTACATCAAGACCGTCCTCTTCGGTGACATTCACTGGGAGAACGCGAAGGCTCTGTTTGGTCTCGACCCTGACCTTTTGAGGGACGAGAAGAACCACCCGGAGCACAAGAAGTACCGGGACGTCGCCAAGACGTTCATCTACGCCTTCCTCTATGGCGCCGGGCCTGAAAAGCTCGGCTCGATCCCCGGTGTCACCGCCGAGGAACGCAAGCTCTGGAGGAGCGACCCCAAGCACCTGAAGGCCCTCCGGGCCATCCAGGACCGCTTCCGCCGCCGCCGGCAGCCCGTGCCCAACGGCACGCAGCTCTGCCACATCTACAAGGGCGAGCAGCTCACCGAACGGTTCCTGAAGTCCTTCCCGGCGCTCAAGCGCTTGCTGAAGGTCGTCAAGGACGCCGCGAAGAAGGGCTGGCTCAAGGGACTCGACGGCCGAAAGCTGCCGATCCGCAGCGAACATGCCGCCCTCAACACCCTCCTTCAGTCCGCCGGTGCCGTCATCTGCAAGAGCTGGATCACCATGGCCGAGAAGGCCCTGGTCGAAGCCGGCTTCAAGCTGAGCGAGGGCCTCGGAGAGGACTGGGACCGAGACGCTGACGTCGTGTTCCTTGGATGGATTCACGACGAGTTGCAGGTCGCCGTCCGCGAGGGCCTAGAGGAGAAGGTCTCTGCAATCCTTATCGAAACTGGCCGTCAGGCGGGCGCTCCGTTCGCTTCCTGGAAGTGCCCCACGGACGTCGAGGTCAAACCCGGCGCCAACTGGGCCGAGTGCCACTGACGATCACCCCGAGTTGCTCCCCGTCCTCCGAAGGGCCTGGGAGCAGCCCTTTCTAACCCGTTCCGACTTCGCCCGCAGTCACGCGGATCAAGTCGCCATCGCTGCTTGCCTCGGTCTCCTGACCGTTCGGCACGACCAGCACCTTTGGGGCCGCGCCTGGCGAATAACCGCCCGCGGCCTTGCCCTCCTGGACATCCAGGAAACCCCCATGGAGCTATTGCCATGAAGTTCTTCCGTGCCCTGAATATCTTCGCCACCGTTCGTGACCTCCGCGCAGCCAATGCGTCCCTGTCGGCGAACCTGAGCGACGCTCGTAGCTCCAACTATCTGCTGCGCGTGCAGCGCGACTGCGCGATCGACGCGGGCCACGCTACGGCCGTGATGGCCGATACGGCCCTGGAGGCCTTGGAGATCGCCGACCGTGTCGTCGATGCCCACATGGACGAGCGCGAGGAGCTGAAGGCCCGCATCGTCATCCTGGAGTCCGAGGCCCGCGTGCAGGCCAGCGAGACCCTTGAGGTCGTCTCGTACGTCAAGAGCGTCGAGGCAGCCCTGAAGGCTGTCGGCATCTCGATCACGGACGCCCCGAGCGGTCCCCAGGTCGTGGCCGAAGAAGCCGCTTTCCTCGCCGCCGTCCGCGGCAGCCGCTCGATCCTGAACGGCCAGCGGCTCCTCCAGGCCGCCTGATGCGCTGCCCCCGGTTCCGCAAGGTCCGGGCGTTCATCAAGGACCTGCTGACGACGAAGGACGGTGTCACCTACGCACCGTCCCGCGTCTACTGGATGCTCGGGTCCGTCGCCCAGATCATCCTGTCCGTCTGGCACACCGCCGTCCTGGGTAAGGACTTCTCCTCAACCGACTTCGGGACGGGGATGGGGCTCATTCTCACTGCCGGAGGCGTTGGCGTCTGGATCACCCGCCGGACCGAACCCGACCACGAGGACTGAGATCATCTCAGTGCTTTCTGATCCAGTCTCCGAGTGCCCATCCGATGGAAGCGATCGGGATAATCATCATCCCGGCGATATAGTTCAGCAGAGAATAGAACTTGGTCGTGTCCGCCGTCGCAAGCTCCAAGAGCTTTGCGCGTTCTGCCGGCGAGAGCCCCGGCGTCTTGAGGATGGCCATAACAGCCTCCGAAGGCGCCGGAGAGTTCATGTAGCGAGTAGCTAGGGCCGAGACCACGGCGCCCAGCACCGCGCAAGAGATGGGCACCACGCCCATTAGAACAATTCGCTCTCTCTTGCTGGCTTCCATCTCGGTTCCCCTTGTTTGCCCGAACATAGGAGGCAAATCGTGCCTTTCGCAATCACCACCAAGCTGCTCGGCTACCTGTCGGGCGGGCTCGGCGCGGCTGCGCTCGCCGCATCGGCGTTCGCCGGCCTTCAGACCCACCGGCTCCACGGGGCGCAGGGGGACATCGCCACGCTCGGCCAGTCCCTCAAGGACGAGAAGGGCCGCGCCGACCTCGCCACCACGACCGCCAACCAGCGCGGCGAGGACCTGAAGGCCCGCGACGCGATCATCCGGCAGCAGTCGGAGTCCCTCGACGGCCTCAAGGCCCGATCGGACGCTGACCGGCAGACCTACGTCTCCGGCATCCTGGCGGCCGACACTGGCGCCAAGACCCACGAGGCCCGTGCGACCGAGCTGGTCCGCGTGCCCGTGAAGGTCCCCGACGACCGCTGCGAGGCGGCGAGGGCGCTGATCGAACAGGAGATGCTCAGTGTTCGCTGACATCCCTGAGGGCTGGGGAGGCACCCGCCACCACGAGGGCCTCGGCGGCATCCTGCGCCGCTGGGTCCTCCGGGGCCTGATCCTGTTCGCACCCGTGCCCCTGGCGGCCTGCGGGGTCACCCCGGAACGCCCGCAGCTCAACGCCGCCCCGCCGGCCCCCGTGGTCGCCAAGGTGGCCCTGCCGGTCCCCTGCGCGGTCGAGCAGGTCCCCATGCCTGCCTATCCCGGCGACCTGATCCGCAAGGGTGACGATGTGTACACGCTGGCCCGCCTCGCGATGGCCGACCGCCGTGTCCGCATCGCCGAGCGCGATCGTCTCCGGGCCGCCAACAACAATCCATGTCCCGAGGTGACCCCATGAACCAGACACAGGTAAAGTACGCCCGCACCCGAGCCCAGCGTATCTTCGAGAGCCGCAAGCAGGCGCTCGCAGTCAAGCACACCACCCCCGCCATCCGCCTGAGCACCGAGGCCAAGCTGGCCGCCTTGAAGGCGGGAGCGTTCCGCATCGACGCGACCCACGACGAACGCCGCTACGGCTGGTCCCATTGCGTCATCTTCACGGCCGAGCGCGGCGAGGAGATCGACAAAGCCGCGTTAGAGGCTGAAACCGCCGAGCTGACGGAGACCTACCGCAAGCACGAAGACGAGCTGGTCCTGGGCGACAACGAGGCAGCCCTAGCGCTCCTCCGGGCCTTCGAGGCTGCCGATGCTGCTTAACAACCAGCGCGGCCCCAAGGTCACCTACGAGGTCCGCTACCAGGGCGGTCGGAAGACCTTCGATCGCCTGGAGGGCAACGACCCCGACGTCTTCGCCCGAGCCTTCGCGGCCCAGCAGCGTGCCAAGGACAAGGGGTGGGCCGAGATCGCCCGCGTCTCCACCGAGATTATCGAGCGGAAACGCTGATGAGCGCCACCCGCATCCGCTTCCCCACGATGTGGGCAAATGGGGCAGGGGGCGAGGCGTGCGGCATCGCCGACTTCAAGCTCGGCAAGGGACCCTGCGGCCTGACCGTCTCGCGCCTCGACTACGAGGTCGCGGACGGGTGCCTGCACATCCTCCAGCAGCACGCGGACGGGCCGCCTAAGCGGTTCGTCTATCCCCTCACCACCATCACCGGCCGGATCGAGGCCGACCTCCCATGATCCAACTCATCGCCGCAATCGCGGTGCTCTTCGGCGGCGTGAACCCCACGCCTGCCGTGATCCCGCAGCCCCCGCGCTGCACCTCACGCCCCCGCTAGGACCCTATGACTACCCAGCTCCTCATCGACGCGGACTTTGTCCTGTACCGCGACTGTTGCGTCGTTCGCCGCGATCACGTCTGGACGAACCTCGCCGGCCAGAAGGTACACACCCAGTCCGCCAGCCACGACGAGGCGCTGGAGAAGTTCACCCAGTCCGTGGAGAGCTACGTCACGAAGCTCCACGCCGACGAGGCCATCCTGGTCTTTTCCGGCGACGCCAACTTCCGCAAGGACGTCTGGCCGCAGTACAAGTCGGGCCGCGCCTCCCTGAAGCCTCCGGCTTACTGGGCAGTCATCGACAGCCTGCGCGAGGCCGGCAAGTACCGGGTCGTCTCCGAGCCGTGCCTGGAGGGTGACGATTACATCGGCATCCTGGCAACCAGGCCCTCTGGTGTCCGCCGGGTCATCGTGTCCGAGGACAAGGACATGCAGACGCTGCCGGAGACCGAAATCTGGCGGCAGGACAAGCTCGTCGAGACCACCGAGGAAAGCGCCGACCACTTCTGGCGCCTCCAGACCCTCATGGGCGACACGACGGACGGCTACCACGGCTGCCCCGGCCTGGGGCCTGTCAGTGCCGCCAAGGTCCTGGAGAAGCCTGGAGACCCCTGGGAGAACATCCTGGAGGCCTACCGCAAGGGCTGCGCCAAGAAGCCCGAGGCGCTCACCAAGGCCGGCGTGGAGACCCCCGATGACCTCGCCCTCCTCAACGCGCGGCTCGCCCGCATCCTCCGCCACACCGACTGGGATGGTGCCGCTCGCCGGCCGATCCTCTGGAGCCCCGAAGAATGATGTTCTCTTTCCTCCGCCGCGAGGCGAAGCCGCCCCGTGTCCGCGGGTTCTGTGCGGACTGCCGGTACCGTTCGGCCCAGTCCGGGCAGGAGGAGTGCCGCCGGCCTACGTCGAAGCGCCGTGATCCGGTCTCGGGCCAGCCTTCGGACATCGTGGGCCGGTCCTGTCATGTGGAACGCGCGGACGAGGCCCTAATCGCCTGCGGCCCCTACGGGCGCTTCTACCAGCGGTGGGACTGGTGACCGTCCTCGCTGACCACCTGGACGCTCAAGCCCAAGTGCTCCGCAACATGGCGGCCAACGTGATGCTCACCGGACAGCCGGTCGATGTGCCGTGGCCTTTCGCTGACGGCGGTAACCGCACGCTCCACCAACTGACATCCCTGGACCTGCTCGCCGACGCCGAGGCCTTTGAGGCCGACGCAGTCAAGCTCCGCACGCTCTACCATTGAGGTTTCCCATGCCTGAACTGAACACGACCAATTCCGTCGAGGTCTTCGACGAGGACAGCTACGACTCCCTGACCGTGGTGGACATGGGCGACGGCATCCTGGCGCTCAACCAGATGGGTGAGGACGGCCAGTCCCACGACGTCATCCTCGGGCCCTCCCAGTCCCGGAAGCTGGCGGACCTGCTCAAGCGGGTGCTGGCCTGATGATCGACCACGGCTTCCGCTATGAACAGCGCTCACTGAGCCGCCACGGCAATCCCTCCGGCCCTCCCGAGGGCCCCCGTGGTCTCGTGCAGCCCGGCATCCTGATCGCCCTCACGTCCCCCGCCATGCTCTCGGGCAAGTCGGAGGTCGCGAAGGTCCTGATGGGCCGCGGCTTCGAGCCGTTGAAGTTCGCCGGCACCCTGAAGGCCATGACCCGCACGTTCCTGGAACACGGCCTGGGCATCGTCGACCCCTACTTGATGGAACGCATGGTCGAGGGTGACCTGAAGCAGGCACCGATCGAGGGTCTGGGCGAAATCACCACGCGGCACCTGATGCAGACGCTCGGGACCGAATGGCGCCTAACCGTCCGGGAGGACCTCTGGTCCCGCATGATCCAGGTTAAGGCCGCAGCCATGCTCGCTAAGGGCATCTCGGTCGTGATCGACGACATGCGGTTTCCGGTGGAGCTGGAGGCCATACAGGCGATCGGCGGCCATGCGATCCGCGTCGTCCGCCCTGGCGTTGCTCCGGTCAACGGGCACTCCAGCGAGGGCCTGCTCGACGCCTGCGAGATGCCGACGATCCTGAACGACTCCACGCTGGAGGTTCTCCGCGCCCGCACCCTGGGCGTGCTCGATAGCCTCCGGGCCCCGGCAGTGCCCACGCGGCACTAATGGCGGCCTGGGGGACCCCGCAGGAGGTCGAGAGGCGCCGCCGCATTCGTGTGGCCGTCTGGGCGTATGCCTACGAGGTCCTCGACGTCTCCCTGGTGTCCGACGAGGTCTTTGATCGCGAGTGCAAGCTCGTCGACCCGAAGGTCTCGACGGGCAACCGGCGCCTCGACGCCTTCTTCCGCAAACACTTCGCCGACTACACCGGCCAGTGGGTCCACAAGCACCCGGACCTTCCTCGGCTGGCTCAACTAACCCGTGCCGTCATAGACGGCTTCAAACCGAAAGCATCACCATGAAGAACTTCAACCGGGGCCTCTTGGTCCTGATCGCTGCCGCTTGCCTCGTTGCCGCCGCCGGTCCGCTGCTGGCCCTCGGCCTCCTGGTGGGCGCGGCTTCCGGCCTCTTCGCGTTCGCCGTCTCGGCCTGGGCGCTCGTGCTGCTGATCGAGGATCGGTGCAAGTTCGGCCGCACCGGCTACAGCTACTGGGACGCGCACGACGATGCGTTCGACGATGTCTCGGCCGCGACGCGGAACGCCGTCACGAAGGTTGCCCGCAACCTGAGCCCCTCGGCCCTCAAGGCCCGCTTCAAGGCCGCGCTGCCGATCCTCACCGGCCGGGCCAAGCTCGTCGTCGCTCTGGGCATCCTTCCGTTCGCGATCGTCTACTGGACGATCCTCGACGGCGCCCGCTCGGTCCGCCGTGACCTTCAGGGCCTGGGCAGCGACATCGCCACCGTCTGGAAGACCGGCCGCCTCTAACCCGTGTACACCCCCTGGTTCCTTCGTGGAGCTGGGGGGTATTTTTTCACCTGTCGGGGTCTTCGGGAGCATCGCCGGGGAAGCGCCAAGCCCAATCGCTCGGACGCTGCTTCGTCTCCTTCTTGTCTGCCAAGCGCTTCCAGCCCTTCTCGGCGTTCCAGGCCCACACAGCGCCGAGCGCCAGAAGGCCTACAGTTACCCACCCCCACCAAGGCATCGCGCTCTCCTGAGTCTCCCAGGGCCGTTTGGGGCCATCCAGGACCGCAGGCAAGAGATAGGGGCCGGAAGGCAACCCCTCCGACCCCTCTCTGTCGCCTGTCGATCCGCGCGGCGCCTAGCAGGCGTCCAGCATCCTCGCGAGATCGTCCCTGCTCAGCGTGACCGACTGGGGCGCCCCGTCGAGCGTCTGGAACAGGACGAACATGCCGTCCCCCATGTTCTCTGCATGTCCGTCGTCCAGGGCCACACGAAGGCTAAGACCCACTGCTTCCACGCTATCCTTGTCCACGTTCACCCGTTACTCCCACGCGCCGAGTCACCATCTGTTCCTGATACGTTCTTGTACCTCAATCGAAGGAAGTAGGAAAACTCCTACGACCTGGAATTTCGTAAGACATTGAGAACGCTAGAAAGAAAGTGCCGACATCCACACGACAATGGCCCGTTTCTCCGGTCGGGCCGTTAGCCGGGGGGTGGAAACCTGCTGAACAGACAGGTCGACGGTTTTTAAGCGCAAGCGCTCTGGACATGGCGCGTCGCCCCCGGCTACTCGAAAGCCGAAGTCGCCACGCGCCGCCAAGCGTCGGGCCAGGGGAGGGCAAGCCTCCTCAGCAGCGCCCGCGCCAACGGGCCGCCTGCCTATGTTCAGTCCGGGTTTCCACACCCACGGACGCACATGCCACAGACCGATTCGGGGCGCTAGGGGCTTGAAATCCCTAGCGTACGATCGGCTGTGACCTGTGGCCCGCACGACTCAGTTCCCCACCAGTCCCGCCTGGGCCCGCTGCTCTTCGGAGAGCCACAGGCCGCGCTCCCTCAGCTCCGCGAGGCAGGCTTCCTGGTCCGCTCCGCGCTGGTGGATGCACCGCAGGACGAGCTGCCAGTCCTTGAGGCGCTCCGGGGGCACGAGGGGGCTCATGCGGCCTGCTCCAGCGTGCCCTCGCAGGCATCGTCGGGGCACCGCAGGGTCCGGCCCTCCAGGTGCTTTGCAGTCACCCGCGCGGTCCAGTCGCACATCGAGCAGCAGACCTTGAGGTAGCGGGTCGTCTGGGTCTTCTTGCCGCCGGCCAGGAGCATCCCCGCGTTCAAGCCGGCACCAGGGAAGGGCCCGAGGGCCTCGACGATCGGCAGGGCCCAGGAGCGCCAGCCCTCGCCGGCTACCGTGGCAGTCGCTTTGCCCTCCAAGCCCAGGCGCTTCATCACGCGGCGGAAGGTTGGCCCGTGGCCCTCCTCGGTCCCGAGGGCGGCATGAATTAGCTCATGGGTCAGGACGTCGGCCACGCGGGCCGGATCGGCCTGGAGGCCCGGCACGATGAACACTTCGCTGACGCCGTCGTCGCTCGCCGAGGCGTTCCAGCACTCGCCGATGACCTTGGAGCGGGCGCCCTTGGACGGGAAGCCGACCGAGACGCGGACCAGCTTGGGCAGCTCGGCCTCCGCCGCAGCGAAGACCGGGCGGGCGGCCTCAACGAAGGCCTTGAGCCAGCCCTCACGGGTCGCCTGGGCCCCGCGGGTCTCCATGATGGACATAAGGTCCGGCTTGGCCTCGACGGGCGCCGCGGGAGCCTTGGCCTTGCCGGTGGCGGCCATGAAGGCCTTGCGGTCGACCAGACGGACCTCGACGACCTCCAGGTTCGCGGTGCTCGTGCGCTGGAGGTTCTCCCAGGCCCGCGAAACAGACGTGCTGAAGGTCGCCCAGGCGCCGGTCTCGATGTTCGCTATGGCGACCGTGAAGTCGTCGCGGGTGCTCGTGCGGCTCACGGTGGCGCCCTGCGAGGTCTTTCCGAGGTAGTAGTGCGGCATGGCTCAGCGGGCCTCCCGGATGGTGCTGACGATGGCGAGGACGGAGGTCAGGGCGACCCCTGCGAAGACGAGAGCGGTGTTCACGCGGACACCTGAAGGCCGGCGTCCATGGCGCCCCCGAGCAGCGTATCCACCAGCCGGGGCTCGCAGGCGAACCCTTGGCCCATCCATGCCCAGCTAGGCACCTCGACGGCCTCGTCGACCCAGTCGCGGGCTGCCGGCGTGAGGAGGTTGATAAGGGCCAGCGTGCCGCACTTGGTGACGATGAGGTCCGGCGAGGGGGCGGGGAGGCTGTCGAAGAGAGCTGCAAGGTTCATGGTCGTTTCCACTTGAGAGACGGTCTGGGATTGCAGACCTTTAGGGCAAATGAAGGGAGGGGCTCAGCGGCCCCGGTGCTCGGGGAGGAGGATGTCGCCGGCCTCCAGCAGCTCGACGAGCCGGGCGGTCCACTTGCGGGCCTCCTCGGGCTTGCCGCACTCGGTGTAGGCCTGAGCCTTGGCGAGCGCCTGGGCGATGCCTTTGCGGTCCATCAGCGTACCTCCAGGCCGAAGGCTGCTAGGGCACGCTCGGCTGCCTCCAGGGGGTCGGGGGTGCGCCAAAACCCACCCTGATGCGTGATCGTGTGGTCCTTCTCGATCCAGCCGTAGACTTCCGGGACGCTGGTCCCCTGGATGAGGAAGCGGAAGGCGCCGAGGCTGCCCAGGGCTACCTCGCCAGACCGATCGGTGTACTTCGTGACCTCCAGAGTGTGCTTGTGGGCCATGTTGCGGTTCCTTGGATTGTGCCCGTGGGCGGCGCCCCGTCTGCGATGTGAGACAGTCTCTACATGCGCTCCAGCGTGTACACAATCCCATAATGTCGCCAAACGCAGACTATCTGCGCGGCTCGTCGCAAGTTTGACTCTGTCCGACTCTGTGGCTGTCTCGTGGTACGCTAAGCCCATGACGGACTCCGCCCCCGATCCCGTGACGCTACGAATGGCTGCCCGGTTGCCCACGGCGAGGGCCAGCAGGCCGCGCTCGGTGGACCAAAGGGACGGTCTGGAACGGCTAGGCGCCGAGCGTGCCCTGAAGCAGCTCGCCAAGGACCTGGAGGCTACTGCGGATCATCTGGACCGGAAGGGCCGGTGAGGGGGGCCGCTATTCCGCTAGGTAGGTGTGCGGCCGATCAAGACGCCACCGGCTGCAGGTCAAACTCAAGGTCAGACTCATATCCCGCACCGGTTTCGTCCACCTGCTCGATGATGCTCTCCCAGGGCCATTTCGCTGTCGCGTATTGACGATAGAAGAAGAGCTGCTTGTCGACGACGAATACCTCGTCCTTCTGCTCGTCGTAAGAGAGAACAAGCCCGCGACCTTCCCCGTCGACCTGAAGCCCGTCGATCTTTAAGAGTATCTGCCGCAGGTTGGGTTTCTGTATTCTCGGCTCGCGTTGCGCGGCGAGGCGGTAGATTTGGTCTCGCGGGAAACCGCTGGAGAGGTCAGCGACAGACGCTTCCATCACAACTTTGAGCATATGTGCATAGATGCCCGTGGCATTCGTGCGCCTGCGAATCCCCGCAGCCACCCGAGCCGCAAAAGTTTGGTACTGCGCGTTGAGTTGGTCGGCGTATGCCATCGCTGCGCTCTCGTAGGCACCTTCATCGGAGATTTCCACGCGAGACGGTTGGCGCCGTTCGACGCCTGCTTCGTCCAAAATCCCTAAAGCGAGTGTCTGCAGGATTCCAACCGTGCCATAAGAGTCATGGATCAGCCGGCCGCATATCTGCCTCGAAAAGGAGATGTTGAGTGCTTCTGAGCCTTGCTCCAGCACCGCTCTCAGGTCGTCTGCCGACCAAAAAATTGAGACCTCGCGCACCCGCCCCGTAAGGTCGGAATTAAGATGGAGAAGTAGATTGTTTTCGGACCAGATGCCGATGATAACTACGTAAGTACGATAATCCCATAGAGCCTTCAGATCGAAGGCGAAGGCTTTTCGTGCATCATGAGGCAGGTAGTGAAAGTCCTCGATTACGAGCCGCCGACCAGATTCGTTTATAATCTCGGAGACGAACCGTAGGTCGTCCAAGTCTCTGCCGACCGGTATGGACTTCGCGGATGTCTTTAACTCCCCTTCCAGCCCAAGCTTAACCGCAATCTTGCCCAGCAGTTTAACCGCAAACTCACCGGAGGCTTCAAGATTCGCTTTGAACCCTTTCTCGGATGTGCGCTCGGTGACTAGCTGAAGCCCGAGCTGAGCCAACGCATCGGTGTAGAGGTCGCGCACTCCCTTACCGAGCCGGCACTGGACCGTAATGGCGTCGGGGATGTTCTTTTTCCTAAGCCAGCTCTTCCCGCACTTCGATTCGCCACGAAGAGCGATGTGCGTATCGCGGCCCAGCAACTTCTCAATCCGCGCGTCCAGCCCGCCGCGGTTAACATACGAAGGCGTCAGGATTTCGGTCGTTACGCCGAAGACCTCCTGCGATTTATATTGCTGCTCGAACATCCCCAGCCCCCCAACGTCGCAAACGTGAGACTTACAGATTGCCGAGAGGGCGGCAAGGTGCGAGCGGCGAGGAAGGGGCGTGCTGGATCGGCTTGTTCATGGGGTGACGGAGAGGGGCGGCGGATTGAGTGTTGGAGCCGCTTCAGCACCTCAGTCGTCGCCGCAGTGCCCTCCAGGCCCCCTCATCCCGAGGGAATGGATCGGCGAGCGTAGCAGGCTGCGGTGTGGCACTCAGCCGCGGTCCTCGCTTCCCGCAGGTCCTACAGCGGATGTAGTGCCCTAGTGCCCCAAGCTGGGTGCTCCAGCCCTTCAGCATCGCATAGCGCCAGAAGCGGTTCGCATCGAAGACATGCTCTGCACCACACGAGCAGCGGACCCGCAGGTTCGCACGGTGCTTCGTCAGGTCACTCAGGCTGTCCAGCCGGGTATTCGCGGACACCTCAGAGCGGCAGCGGCATCTGCCGTGCGTCGTGGGCTCCCTGGGGACGCGCTATGGCGTCGAGGATCGTCTCGGCCAGCTCGGCTGCCGCTTGTTCCCGTAGGCGCTGAGAGGGCGCTGTGAGGCCCATACGGGCCCATCCTGGTGCCTGGAGGAGGGTCTGGGCGAGGCTGGAGGAGTCGGGGTTCGTCATGCCCGGTGTTCTCGTCTTGTTCTCCGATTCGTGCAAGCGGGTTTGTGGGGCGCCTGGGGGAATGCGGGGGACGTTGAGGGCCGGCGAGGGTGCAAAAAGCCGGACGGCAGCTAACGCCCAGTTCCGGACATCCATCAACTAAGCGGTTCGTGTGCCTTTTCGCAGGCGGCCAAGGCGTCGCGGGCGAGCTGGTCCAGCCACACGTCATCCGATGGCTCAGTCCAAGGCCGGAGCACCTCCACCAGAAGGGGATCAGCGATCAACTCGGCGGCCTCGAACACGGCCATGCTCGCCTGTTCGCCAGATAGTGCGTCCAAAGCGAGTGGCAGCGCTAGCTTCCGATCGCGCTTGGCGATCCCGAGCAGCGCCTCCGCTCTTACGACATCATTTTCATCGTTGGCGGCTGACAGCAGTGCCTCGCGGATTTCGGGCGTATCGGCATCTTCTGATGCCAAAAGCATCGTCGCCCAGTCGCGGTTAGACAGGTCACCGTCCCGCGTCATCGCGATTAGCTTCCGCATGTTCCCATTGGCGAAGGCTGAGCCGGAAAGCGGTACCTCCTCAGCGATCACCGCCTTCAAAAAGTCAGAAGTGGGCTCATAGCGGTCGGTCATCAGCGTAAGCTATCACCAACGCCGCACGGCAGCTATCCACCTACTTTCGGCCGTCCGCCCCTCGTGCTCGTCAGTGCCCGATCGTCCCTGGTTGTGCCTGAATGTCCCGGTGAGGGCCGGCGAGGGCCTGTCTAATCCTTCGGTGCTCCGAGGACCGATCCGCTCTCCCCGCACGTTGAGGGGCATGCGCGACAACATTGTGGCCGTGGGCCTCCTCACCCAGCGAGACCTCCAGGCCCTCGGGTCTGGCTTTGATCGCGCGTTCCCCGTCGATGGCCTTGAGGGCTTCAGGGACCTGCTGGCCCAGCTCGATCAAATCGAGGCACTGTCGGCGGCAGGACAGCAAGGGCCGGCGAGGGACGGCAAGCCCTAGGTCCCTCTGTCCCCTTGCGTGTACACGCCCCTCATCCCGCACCGGCACACTGGGCCCTAATGTCCCCAGCCGGAGACGGCGAGGCCCGCTGGATCGCCGCAATGTGCTGCCAATCCCCTAGGCTGTGGGGGACGCAGCGGCTTCAGCATCCAGTGACAAACCGCAGAAACCTGCTGGTCTCCGTTATGGTGGGGGACGTCGTTGTGGGGGGCATTGCCTCTCCGGGTCCCCTCCGGGGGCTGGACGGGAGCCCGCTGGCCGCTCGCCGATCGCGTTCGCAACTGACGGCTTCGCTGCACGCCCATAAAAACGGGTCGGACCTCTCTGACATCCGCAGTTTCCCTGGAGTTTCTGCGGGTCCCATGCGGCTCTTGCGGGTCCCAGAGGCGCTTTGCCGGGTCCCTATGTGCCATCCCGGCCACCACCCGATTATTTCTCGGGTCCCATCGGGTCCCATCCAGGCTCCGGGAGTCCCTGAAAGGACCGACCCGGCCCTAAACGGAGGACCCTTAGTCGCTTGATCGGGAGGGGACCCAGGGGCACCCAGGAGGCCGGGTAGGACCTCCTGTAACCGACTGTAAAATGACGGGAAATCAGGGGAGGTGCATTAGTGCGACCATATGCACAACTGTCTGCAGATGGCGACCGTCCTCGATTGTGCGTCAAGGGTCCTCAGGGGCCCTTTAAGACCCTCAAGAGTCCTTATGGTAAGTCATATAGGAATCTATCCCTTTAGGTCCTCAGGGCCTTTAGGTCCTTAGGGTCTCTCGATCCCCCAAGCTGCTCGCCACTGATGCGAGCCTTCCACGAAATCACCCCCATTATAGGCGTCCGGCCCATCGGTCCGCCGCAGGACCCCGTATGTCTCTCGAAACCGCTCAGTACCTCCACCAGCTCAACCCGGCCAATCCGTCCGGCGCCGATAGGCTGAAGGAGGGCGACGACCACATTCGGATGCTCAAGGCCGTCCTCAAGGCGACCTTCCCCGGCATCACCGGCCCCTTGTCGACCAGCGTGACCCACACGTTCCTGAACGGCCTCGCGGGCCTCTTGGTCCCTGTAGGAGCCATTGTGCTCTGGCACGGGGCCCCCGCTGACGTGCCGAAGGGCTGGGCCATCTGCAACGGCGACAAGGCCGCTAAGAGCGACGGCACCGGCACGATCACGACGCCGGACCTCCGCAACCGGGTGCCTGTAGGCGCCAGCGCGGACCACGAGTTGCTGTCGACCTTCGGCCAGACCAGCGCGACCTACACCTCGTCGGTTGCGGGGAGCCACACGCACACCGGAACCGCCGCAGAGGCCGGCTCGCACTCGCACTCGGGCAAGACAGGGGATCACTCCCTGACGACTGCCGAGATGCCTGCCCACAGCCACATGGTGGCGGCGCCCGGCACCGCGACGTCGCTGCTGAGCAACAGCAACACCCTGGCCACCGGCAAGCAGGACGGCAGCGACTCCAACTACACCCTCACGGGTCGGAGCGAGTCCGCCAGTTACGGCAAGACCTCGGACGGCGGCGAGGGCAAGGCCCACAGCCACCCCATCACGGCGGACGGTGCCCACACGCACAGCCTCACGGTCTCACAGGTCGATGGGCACAGCCACACCGTCACCGTTGATGCGACCCAGCCGTCGATCGCCCTCCACTTCATCATCAAGGTCTAGGCGCTCCTGTCCCCGCTGAGGGGCACCAGGGCACCCGCGGGCCTCCAACACGAGAGCTGATATGTCTACCTTCCCGGTCCGCCGACTGGGTCAGGCCGGGGTCGTGACTGACATGCACCCCGCAGACCTTGAGGACCCCGCGGTTTTCACGGCAGGGGTCAACGTGCGCTTCCGCAACGGTCGCGTCACCCGAGGCCCTATCCCCCGCACCGTGGCGACGCTCGACTTCGAGCCGGGCCACGCGGTTGCGATCCCGCCATCTTCCGGCGGCTACGACGAGATCATCATGGCCTCGGCGGACTTCGGGACCGTTAAGCGCCTCAACGGCGCCGAGCTGGAAGACCTGACGCCTCCAGGGCAGGTCGCCGGCAGCGAAGGCTACCCGATCACGAGCTGCTTCCTCGGAGGCGTCTCATACCTGAACCGCGAGAGCCACGACCCCATCTGCAAGGTGCCGGGCGACAGCACTTACAACGTGCTCCCCAACTGGCCTGAAGGCTACCGCTGCAAGGTGCTGCGCTCCTTCAAGGACCAGCTTGTCGCGCTGGGCGTGACCAAGGCGGGCGCCTATTACCCGACGATGGTGAAGTGGTCCGACCTGGTCGGCTTCGGCACCCCGCCGGGCGACTGGTCGACCGATAGCACCACCAACTCGGCCGGCGAGAACATCGTCAACGAGATGCAGCACACCATTGTCGACGGGCTGGCCCTTCGGAACAGCTTCGTCATCTACTGCACCAACTCCGTGTGGCAGATGGACTACGTCGGCGGCGACTTCATCTACCAGTTCACCAAACTCTTCGACGAGCGCGGCGTCATCAATCCCAACTGCGTCGTGCAGGTGGGCGGGTCGCACTTCGTCTTCGACCGCAACGACATCTACGTCCATGACGGCGTCTCCCCGACGTCCATCGCCGACCAGAAGGTGCGCGAGTTCATCTTCGACGCACTGGACACCGCCAAGAGCCACCTGTGCTTCGTCAACCACGATGCGCGGCTCAGCGAGATACGCTTCTGCTATCCGTCCGCCGACCGCCTGGTGGGCTGGCAGGGCCCGACCAACGGCTGCAACCGCGCCGCGGTCTACAACTACGCCAACGGCACCTGGACCTTCTACGACCTGCCGAACGTGACCGGCGCCTGTCGCTCGGCCCTCATCTCCGGCAAGAGCTGGGATGACGACCAGGAGGTCACCTGGGACGGCTCGCAGGGCCTCTTCCTCACTTCGGAGGGCGACGAGGGCCAGCACGTCCTCTTCGTGGGCCGCTCCGACCCCTCCATGGGGCTCACGGCCCCGCGGCTCTATGGTCTCGACCTCCTGCGGGGTGGCACGCTCACCCAGCCGGTAGAGCCTGAGGCCGTCAAGCCCGCCTTCATCGAGCGCGTGGGCCTCGACCTCGACATCATCGGCAAGAACCTGACGCAGTACACCCATCTGCAGGCCATCTGGCCCCAAGTGTGGGTGGAGGCGCCGGCCGACAGCTACTGGCAGTTCGGGGGCAACGACTTGGTGAACCAGGAGCCGACGTGGTCCGACGAGACCACCTTCGACCCGAACGCCGAGGCCAAAATTGACATCAACGAGGCCGGAAAATACCTCGCGTACCGCTTCGGCGTCCGCGGGACCGGAGACTTCCAGCTTTCCGGCTTCGACATCCAACTTGTGATCCGCGGGAGGCGCTAATGACAGGCACCACCTTGATCGACGCGGTACGAGCCAAGCTCGCCAGCCTGGTGCCCTTCCGCAGGCAGGTCCGGCCGGCGGCGGCAGCGAGCTACGCTCCCTTCATCGACGGCGAATTGCAGCGGCTCGCGGCCACGACCCGAGACATTGTCGAGGCTCTGCAGGCTCTCGACCCTATCCTCGCAGGCCTCGCAGAGCAGGGGGGAGCCGATGGGCGCACCTCTTCCGGCTCCTAGCCACCAGCTCAAGGTCCCGGTTGTCCGCCGCTCCGTGTACACGCTGTACCTGGAGCAGGCCACGCCGCAGCACACCTTCATCCATTGCGACGTCCATCACCCCTGGAGTGGGCGCGTTAAGCGACAGCTCGCCGCCGACTTCGAGGCTCTCAAGGCTCTCCACGGCGGCCCGCTGTACGCCCTGCACGAGCGGGGCGACACCAAGCACTCCAAGTTCCTCGCCATGTTCGGCTTCCGTTGGGCCGCGTCGTTCGTCGACCACCACCACCGCCACATGGAAGTCCACCAGACGTAAAGAACACCATGGGCTCTCTATTCGGTGGCTCCAACACCACCAAGACCGACCAGACGACCAACACCGGGCCGTCGCAATTCCAGCTCCCCTATCTGCAGACCGCGTTCAACGGGGCGCAGAACCTCTTCAACTCCCAGTCCGGCACGCCCTACTATCAGGGCGAACTTTATGCCGGCATGTCGGAGGCCCAGAAGGCGGCCCTGCAGGGGCAAGTCAACTTCGCCACCGGCACCGGGCTCTCCTCGGCGGCCGACCTGACGAAGATGGGGCAGGGGCTTCTCGGCAACGGGGCGAAAGCCCAAGGCCTCCTCGACCAGTACACCTCGCTCGCGAACACGGACGCCACGGGCGCCAATATCAAGGCAGCGAGCCAGTACGCGGACAATCCGTACCTCGACGGCCAGATTGATGCGGTCAACCGCGACGTGTCGCGTCAGCTCACGGAGAGCACGCTCCCGTCGATCGACCGCTCTGCGTCCGGCACCGGCAACCTCAACTCCAGCCGAGCCGGCGTCGCCGCGGGCATCGCCCAGCGCGGCGCGGCGGATCGCATGGCCGACAACGCCGCCTCCCTCCGGGGTCAGGCGTACAGCCAGGGCCTGAACCTCGCGTCCCAGGACCGCTCGACGAACCTCAACGCTCTAGCGACGGGCGCCAGCGGCTACGCAGGTCTCGCGAACCAGGGCCTCTCTGCCATCTCCGCCGGCAACCAGCTTGCGAACAACTCCTTTGGTGTGATCAACAACGCATACTCGCAGGAGCAGGCGGACCGGCAGGGTCAAACCTCGGCCGACTTCCAGAAGTGGCAGGGCAACGACCAGCGCCAGTGGGACATCCTCAACCGCTATTACGGCATGGTTGGCGGCAACCAGTGGGGCCAGTCCGGCACCACGACGGGCACCCAGGTCACCAAGCAGAACCAGGGGCTCCTCGGGGGCCTAGCGGGCCTTGCCACCACGGGCCTCGGCTTGGCCGGCGGCCTCGGCTGGAAACCCTTCAACTAACACGAGCGAACCATGAACCCTCTTATGATCCCCGCGGGCCTCGCCGCCGCTGGGGCGGCTACGGGTGCCTCACGGCTCCCCGCAGCACCTCCGCGCCCCGCGGGCCTCTGGGACCACGGAAACCGCCACAAGACCCTTCTGGCCATCGGCGCGGGCCTCCTGTCCGGCGGAAACTTCGGGGAGGGCATGGCCCGCGCCGGGCAGAACGTGCTCGGCCTGGAAGAGTCCCTGAGGACGTCCAGCAAGGCTGGCCGTGAGTTCGGGGGGCCCGACGACGCCTTCGAGATCATCACCGACCCGGTGACAGGCGAGCGCTCCGTCCAGCCCGTCCCGGCCTTCCAGGAATACCTGGAGGCGAAGCGGGTGAAGCAGAAGGACGTAGCCGACATCAACGGCCGCGCCATGTTTGCCCTGCAGCAGCTTCCCGAGGATCAGCGGCCCGCAGCGTACGAGCAGATGCGGCAGAACCCGGAGCACTTCGGCGTCGACCCGACGAAGATGCCCGAGGCGTACGATCCGAACTACGCCGCCGTGACGAGCGGCATGGGCATGACGGTCTCCCAGGCGCTCACCCGCCAACAGGCCAAGGACAATGCCGCGGCCCTGCAGGACTACCGACAGGACGTCCAGGCCGACCGCACCGCGCGGACCGGCATCTACCGCGACCGCTCCATCGCCACCACGGCGCAGGGCGCCCAGCGCATCGCCCAAGGTGACGCCCGCATCGCGCAGGGGGCTCAACGCCTCGCCATCAGCAAGACGAAGGGCTCCGGCGGCGGCAGCAGCAGGGGCGGCCTCGATAACCGCTACGAATACCGCATCGGCCCGAACGGGCAGGTGCAGAAGAGGCTCAAGAAGTAATGGTCGATCAAGACAACGACGGCTGGGAAGACGTCACCGACGCCCGCGAGGTTAAAGCTCTCGTGGGCATCAAGGGCCTCCAGCAGCAGACGAAGAGCCTGCCGAAGGCTCCCCCGAAGGGGGGCGCGTTCGACATCAACACCCCGGAAACCCGCCCCACCGGCCAATCCGCTCAGGCGGCCTACACCAAGGTTGGTGCCGCCCGCGCGATGCTCAAGCAGCTCAGCCACGTCCGGTCGCTCTACGACAAGAATATGTCGGCGGGAGGCCTCGCAGGCGTTCGGGAGTTCAACCCGCTCAACCGGCAGAACCAGGAGTTCGACGGCGCGGTGTCGGCTATCCCGCTGCTAGCCCGGCAGGCCTTCCGCGTCGCGGGGTCCGGCTCAGACTCCGACCGTGAGCTGAAGCTCATCACCGACGCCCTGCCGAACCGCTGGTCCTTCGACGCGACCAACGCCGAACGCTTCAAGACGCTCGATAGCGTGCTGCGGGGCTTCATCACCTCCTACGGAGGCCTCGCCGGCTACTCGCCGGCCCAGCTCAAGGCTCTCTCACAGGAGCACACGTACGGCCGACCGCTTCCTAAAGCGCCGGTCTCCCGACCCAACAGCGACGCTCTGCGCCGCAAATACGGACTGAAATAACCATGCCTGACATCGCCAGGATTAGAGCCAACGTCGGCTCCATGATCGAGCAGGGCGCACCTGAGGCCGAGATCGACACCTATGTCGCGTCCGAAGGTGTCTCCGCCGAGGACCTGCGCGATGCCCGCATGGATGCAGGTGACGAGCAGGCCTACGCGGCCCTTGCCGCCGACCCTCGCACCACCGCCGCCGACCTCAAGGGGTTCGTCAAGCAGCGGGGGTTCTCACTGAACGACGCCGACATCGACGCCTTCATGGCCGCTCGGCAGCAGGGCTCGAAGGTCGGCCGCAAAGTCGTCTACGAGGGCGAGGCACATCCTCCCGTCTCCTTGGCGCAGAACCTGGGGGCCGCGGCAGGCAAGTTCGCCGACGCCATCCTCCCTGGTGTCGCGGGGCTCGATCGTGGTGTCCACAAGGTCACCGCGAACGCCGCGCAGGCCCTGCTCGGCAACGAGGAGTTCGACCCGTCCGCCGCCTTCCAGCAGGGCAAGGACGAGCAGGACTTCTCGCAATCCCTCTTTGATGCCCAACACCCGAACGCCAGCACCGCTGCCTCCGCGGCTGGGCTCGTCGGCTCGCTTCTCCTTCCCGAGGCTCGCGTCCTTCGTGGCTCCGGGATGCTCCCCGGCATGGGTAACGCTGCCCTGACCGCGGGGGGCTACGGGGCGCTTTCGGGGGCGCTGAACGATTCCGGCGGAGGTCGCGTGGAGAACGCGATCCTCGGCGGCGTCGCAGGTGCCGGGCTCGGGGCCGCCGCTGCTCCCGCCTTCCGGGGCGCAGCCGCGATCGGATCGGCAGCCCGCCGCAACGTGCCGGGTGTCGACGCGACCGCTCGGTTCCTTGAGAACGTGCCCCGGCGCTTCCGCAACCAGCCGCTGGCGCAGCCCGGCGACGCCGCGGCGGCCCAGGGCGAGCGCATACTGGCCGACGAGCTGCCGCAGGGCACCATAGCGACCGGCATGGGCACTGGCGGCGCCCAGGCGACCCCTCAGGCTATCGAAGCCGAGGTGGCCCGCCGAGCAGCCATGAACGTGCCTGCAATGCCGGTCGACGTGTCCGAGAAGGGCCGCCGGATCACCGGCTGGGCACTTCAGGGCAATGGCCCCATGGCGACCCGCGCCCGCAACATGCTCCTGCAGCGGCAGGCGGCCCAGGGTTCTCGCATCCGCGGCCACCTAGCCGAGGAGCTGGGGCCGGCTGTCGACCCGGTCCAGGCGGTCGACCAGATCAACCGGCGTGCTTCTGCGGCTTCCGGCCCAGGCTATCAGGCCGCGTACGCTCAGCCCATGGTCCTGACGCCGGAGATCGAGGGCATCATGCGGACCCCGGCGTTCCAGGACGCCCTCCCGCAGGCCCTCCGCAACATCCGCAACGCCCAACGCGACCCGGTCGAGCTGGGCTTCCGCCTGGACCGCGACGGGAATATTGCCGGCACCCGGACCCTCACCGTCGAGGGCTTCGACCAAGTCATCCGCGCCATGCGGGACGCCGGACAGGCCGCTATGGACACGAGCGGGTTCCGCCCACGGAACACGACCAACTCGGTCCACATCAACGACCGCGTCCGCGACCTTCGCGGCCACCTCGCGGACCAGAACGAAGCCTACCGAGACGTCACGGCGAACTATGCCGACGAGATGGCACTCCGCGATGCACTAGGCGCCGGGCAGGAGGTCTCGAAGCTCACCGGCCCCGAGATCGCCGGCCAAATGCGCGATATGCCGCAGCACGCCCAGGAGGCCTGGATGACAGGGGCCCAGACGGCCCTTGCGGATGAGGCGACCCAGGCAGGCTTGAAGCCGACCGCCAACGTGGCCCAGCGCACCCGCCAGTCCCTCGGGATGTCCGGGGCAGGGGCCCACGCCTCCATGGGCGACCAAGCCAAGCAGCAGGCGCTCGAAGCTATGTCGGGCCGCCCTGGCTTGATGAACCGGCTGGCCGACCGTCTGGAGGCTGAGGACCAGGGGTTCAAGGCCTTCCACGAGGCCTTCGGCAACTCCAAGACGCAGCCCCGGCAGGCGATGGACGAAGCCCTCTCGGGCCAAGCCCTTCAGGTGGCCGGCAGGGCCGCCCGCGGCGACATCATTGGCGCAGTGGCCTCGGTCCTGTTCCAGGGGAATCCTCGCGGCACCCTGCGCTTCAAGCAGGACGTCCAGGACCGCATCTCCGAGCTGATGACCGCAACGGGCGCTGCCGACGTGCAAACCGCAATGCGGGCCATCGCTCGGCGGGCGCAGCAGGACGCCGCGTTCGCGGATGCTCTCAACCGCGCCGGCATCAAGCCTTCGAAGATCGCAGCGATCCTCGCCGCGTCTCAAGACACCTCGCCTACCTCCACCTCGGAGGGCGAGGACGAACCTCTGATGCCACCCGTGTACACGCGGGCCAACCAGTAGGGGCTGGGGGTCACACCCTGGCCCCCTCAGCCTCACCAGGACAATATGCCAACCAAGAAGCCTGCGCCTGCGGGCCGCTCCCGTGCGCCTAAGGGCCATGACTTCTCCACGTTCCGACGCGGGGCCCTTTCCAGTTTCAGCACGCCCACCATGCGCTCCCTTCGGGACCCCGAGGCCAAGGGCCCCAAGGCCGGCGCGACCATCCGCACGGCTTCCAAGCCGCGGGGCGTGCTGACGCGACTGGCCTCCGACGCAGTCGCCGGGGTCTCGCGTGCCCTCGGCAGTTCCGAGCGTGACGCAGCCCAACGAGCCGCTCGCTTCGAGGAGCTGAACCACGAGTGGAACCCGCTGTCCTCCGCCGACACGATCGGCACGCAGCTCCGACGCCTCGCCGACGACGACCGGGACTTCAGCAAGCGCGACTTGATCCAAGGGGCCGTTACCGGCGCCCTCACGCTCGCCCCTGAAGTCGCCGCACCGGCCGCAAAGGCCTTCGCCCGGACAGGTGCCGGCAAGCGCATCCTCGGAGCCCTCTCGAAGGTAGAGCCGATCGTCGAGGACACCGCGATCGAAGGCAGCTCTAAGCTCGTCCGCTCGGCCCCGAAGCAGCCGCTCCGGGACGTCCGCACCAAGGACGGCGCCGTCGTCACCCCGGCACCTCAGCGCCCCGCGGGCGTCCTCTCCGACGAGTACGTCCAGAAGCCGCTCGCAGGGCAGCCGCGGGGCCCCCGAGGTTCGGGGCCCGACAGTGTCCTCCGGGACGTTGCGCGACGCTACGCCGAGAAGGCCGGCATCCAGTACGATCCGCCGACAGAGTACCTCCGCGTCGATCCCAAGCGGGCTGGGGCCATCGCCAAGGCCTTCGAAGCCATGCCGCACGACCCTCAGAACCCCGCGGTGCGGGGCTCCTATGAGGCACTCGCTCGCGAGACCCTGGAGCAATATCGGGCTCTGCAGGAAGCAGGCTACAGCTTCGGGTTCTACCCGGAGAACGGCGACCCCTATCCGAGCCCCTGGGACGCAGTCCGCGACCTCCGGGACAACCGCCAGATGCGGGTCTACCCCACTGACGCCGGCTACGGCTCACAGGGCATCTCCGCGGAGGAGCTGGCGAACAACCCCCTCCTGGCGGAGGTCCCCGGCGAGACCTGGGACGGCAAGCCGGTCAGGGTCAACGACGTCTTCCGCGCCGTCCACGACGCCTTCGGTCATGCCAAGAACGGCGTGGGCTTCAGGGCGGACGGCGAAGAGAACGCATGGCGTGCTCACCTCGGCATGTTCAGCCCCGAGGCGCGGCCGGCGATGACGACCGAGACCCGCGGGCAGAATAGCTGGCTTAACTTCGGGCCTCACGGCGAAGCCAACCGCAACGCCTCGACCGCGGACACCGTCTTCGCCGACCAGAAGATCGGCCTGCTCCCGGAATGGGCCCTTGACCCTCAGGGCGTCCCACCGGCCCCCGCGGAAAGCCGCCTGGGCTATTGGTCCCCCGAGATGGTCGAGGCCATCAAGCAGAAGCACGCAGGCAGCAACAGCGCTTACGTCGTCGAGATGTCCCCGAGCGAGTTCCTTGGGCTCACCGCGAGCCCCGAGGGGCGGCAGGCGCTGAACAGCACCTCGTCGATCGGCGATTTCTCGCAGGAGCTGTACGAGGCATCTCCGCCCCCGATGCTGGGCGTAACGCTCGGCAAGGAACCCAGCGCGGTCCAGCGCTCTATGGGCGTCGAGAGCCTGCCGAACCTCGTAATGTCGCACGACGGGCGTCACCGCATGGCTGCTCTAGACCGTGCCGGCGTCAAGTCCGTGCCCGTGATGGTACAGCTTAACGGTGCGGCGCCGAGCGCTCTCTCGGAGCTACCGCTGACACCTCAGCGTTCCCGCAACTCCCCACTGGAGAGTGGCGACACGCCGGCCGTGCTGCGGAACATCCGACCGCTCAGCAAATACCAGCCGTAACGGACAGGGCCCTTGGGAGACCAGGGGCCCTAGTTCGCCCGTGGGCGGCACCCCAGCGCATGGATTACCATGGTGCTGTGATCGTTAAGCAGCTCGCGGATTTTCGGCGTGCGCTCGACCTTACCCTCGACGAGGATCGCCTCAAGTATCCGGCCGAGCGTCTGATAGGTCTCGACCATATCTTCGCCGACATCGTCCATCTCCCGGTCTTCCACGGGGATTTCCGACCGGCTCTTTCGCGGGGCTAGGCTCATGCCGCTCCAGATAACACCTGACATAGAGTTTCGCCATGCCCACTAAGCCGACCGGCCGCCCCCGTGGCCGCCCGCCGGGCGTGAAGAACAAGCCCAAGACGATCGAGCAGTTCGTGGTCGAGCACATCCGCTCCCCGATCGCTCCGCCCCCGGCGCCGCCCAAGAAGGCCGCGCGGGGACCTTGGGCCAACATGACCCCCGAGGAGCGGAAGGCCTACAGCCAGAAGCTCGTCGCCGCCCGCAAGGGCAACCACCCGAACACCAACATTCCCGGCAAGCCCCGGCACCTCACCCACGCGCAGTGGGCTGCGGTCCAGGCAGAGGCTCGGCGGGACGCCAAGAGGATCATCCAGAAGATGAAGGACGCCGGCCAACTCCCGGACGATCCCAGGGCCGTCGAGGCTCTGGAAAAAGCCGTCACCACCCTCCGTACCGCGGAGACCCCCAAAGACGTCGCCGCGCTCGGCCGTCTCATTCTCGACTTCACCAAGGCCAAGCCGGCCCAGAAGATCGAAGCCACCGTGCGGAGCGCCGAGGACATCCTCGACGAGATGGCGGCGGACGAAGAGTAACACCCTATGGCCAATGCGCCCTCTCCAGGGGACGCCGAGGCCCGCCGCAAGGCTACCCGCAAGCGCCTCCTAGACGACTTCCAATTCTACGCCCGCAAGGCCCTGAAGATCAGGACCAAGGACGCGAAGATCATCCCCTTCGTGCTCAACCGGGCCCAGCGCCGGCTTATCGAGGCGCTCCTGAAGCAGTGGCAGGAAACCGGCCGTATCCGGGTCGTGATCCTGAAGGCCCGCCAGCTCGGGTTCTCCACGGCCTGGGGCGGCTTCATGTACTGGTGGATCAGCCAGCACCGCGCCACCAAGGGGATCGTCGTCACCCACAAGGCGGAAGCCTCGACGGCGCTGTTCGACATGACGAAGCGCTACCATGCCGAGATGCCGGGGTTCCTCCGGCCCTCGACGTCGAAGGCGAACGGGCGAGAGCTGAAGTTCGACAGGCTCGACAGCGGCTACATGATCGCCACGGCAGGCGCCGATACGGTCGGCCGCGGTGAAACCCTGCAGCTCGCCCACCTCTCCGAGGTCGGCTTGTGGCCGAAGGGCAAGGCCCGTGAGATTATGAACGGCCTCCTGCAGGCGGTCCCCGACGTTCCCGACACCTTCGTCGCGATCGAGAGTACCGCCCGCGGCATGTCCGGCCCCTTCTACGAACAGTGGAAGGCCGCCGAGGCCGGGGAATCCGGCTATCTCGCCTACTTCGCGCCCTGGTTTGAGGACGAGAAATATCGCGTCTCGCCTCCAGAAGACTTCCAGCGCACCCCCGACGAGGAGGACTACTGCGCCAAGGTCTACGACGAGTATGGCGAAGTCCTCGACGACGCCCAGCTCCTCTTCCGGCGCCGGAAGATCGCCCAGGATGGCCCCGACCTGTTCAAGCAGGAGTACCCGACGTTTCCAAAGGACGCCTTCCTGACCTCCGGGTCCCCGGTGTTCAACCTTGAGAAGCTCGCCGCCCGCATAGAGGAGGCCCCCGACATCCTCCACCGGATGGAATACGACCCGGTCGCCGGCTGCTTCAAACCTGACCCCCGCGGCCGGCTGTTCCTCTACCGCGAGATCGACCCGCACCAGGAATACACCCTGGGCGCCGACGTCTCCAAGGGCACCGCCGAGGGCGACTGGTCCGTCGTGCAGGTCCTAGACCAGCACAAGCGGCAGGTCGGCATCTGGCGTGGCCAAGTCGAGCCGGACTACTTCGCCCATATTTGCTACCACCTGGGCGAGTTGTTCAACTGGGGCCGACTGGCGATCGAATTTAACAACCACGGCATCCTGCCGAACACCATGCTATACAAGGGCCTCATGGTCCGTGGGGAGCTGAAGACCTACCCGAACCTCTACACCCGTGAGGTCTACGACAAGACCAACGACGAGACGAAGGAGGAGCTAGGCTTCTACACCGACGTCAAGACTCGCCCCCTCATCATCGACGAGCTGCGCCAAGCAGTCCGCGACGCCACCATCTGTCTCTATGACAAGACCACGCTCGACGAGATGACGACCTTTGTCGCCGACCCTAAGTCGGGGAAGATCGAGCACGAAGTCGGATGCCACGACGACACGATCCTCGCCTTGGCAATCGCTAACCACATCCATGAGGGTCACTGGGAGCAAATCGCTTCCACTGACGACCTCTACTTTGAAATGACCGGATAAACTCCCCATGAAACTGAAGCCCCGTGTCCTCACCGATGAGGACTTGGTTGGCGCGTGTGTTGCGCGGGCAGAAGCCGGCTCCTCGTTCGTAGACAGCAACCTCCAGGCCGAGCGCCGGGAGGTCACGATGTACTATCAGGGCAAGAAGCCCTTTCCGCTTCGCGAAGGCGGCTCGCGGTTCGTCAGCCAGGACGTCTACGAGAGCGTCGAGGCCATGAAGGCCCAGATCACCGAGGCGTTCGCCGCCGGCAACAACATCGTCTCCTTTCGCCCCCAGAACGCGGGGGATGTCGACCTCGCCCAGCAGGCCACCGAGTACTGCGAGCACGTCATGTTCGCCCAGAACGATGGCCTGGAGATCATCAACGGCGTCACCCACGACAGCGCCTTGAACCGTGTCGGCGTCGCCCAAGTCTACTGGGACCGCTCGTCGATTACGACCGGGCACACCTTCGAGGACGTGCCGCTCGAAGAGGCCAGCCAGCTCCTGTCGGACTCTGCGGTGCGCCTCACCGACAAGCCGGTCCAGAAGGACGCCGGGAACGGTGTGTACACGGTCTCCGGCGAGTTTGAGAGGATCGAGGACACTTCCCAGGTTCGCATCGAAGTGGTGCCGCCTGAGGAGTTCATCGTCTCGGGACGCTTCAAGGACCTCGCCCGTGCGCCTTACGTCGCCCGCCGCCGCCGAGTGACCCTCGGGGAGCTGGTGGATGACGGATATGATCCCAAGGTCGTCTATGCGATCGAAGGGGAGGAAGACGACCTCGCCCTGGACGAGGAGAGACTCCAGCGCGAAGAGGACACGGTCGTCACCGGCCTTGACGACGAGAGCGAGGACGAGGCGGGGCGCCTGGTTACCGTCCACATGTCCTTCATCCGCATCGACGCGGACGGGGAGGGGCGCCAGCAGCTCTGGAAGGTCGTTCACGTCGGCCGCACCCTGCTCGACAAGCAGAAGGTCGCCGACCATCCCTTCGTGACCTACTCCATGCTGCCGGAGCCCCACACCTTCTACGGGGGCAACTTCGCGGCCCGTACGATCCAGCACGCCAACACCAAGACCACCCTGACGCGAGCTATCATCGAGCAGGCGGTCGAAGCGACCAACCCGCGCTGGCAGGTAGCCCGTGGCGGCGTTGCGAACCCACGAGAGCTTATCGACAACCGGCGCGGCGGAATCGTCAACGTGCGGTCCGTTGTAGATAGCGTGGCGCCACTACCGCAGACCCCGATCAACCCCTTCGTCCTCCAGACGATCGGCATGGTCGACCAGGCGCGGGAGGATACCACCGGCATCAGCCGGCTCAGCCAGGGCTTGGACAAGAAGGCCCTCAGCCACCAGAACAGCGCCGGCTTGGTCGAGCAGCTCACCAGCAACAGTCAGGTGCGCGGCAAGGTCATGGCGCGGCACTTCGCGGTCCAGTTTCTCACGAAGCTGTACCTGAAGGTTTACGCCATCGGCATCGAGAACGACCGCCAGCGCATCCTTGAGATCGCGGGCAACTTCGTCGAGATCGCCCCGCAACAGTGGCGTAGGCGCTCGCACGTCCAGGTCGACATGACCCTGGGATACGACGAGCGCGACCAGCAGGCCCAGGAGCTGCTCGCGTACGACAAGTACATGACGCAGACCCACCCGCGGCTCTACGGCGAACAGCAGCAGTACAACGTGCTCCGCAAGGCCCTGCTCGCGAAGGGGCACAAGAACGTCCAGGACTTCCTGGCCGACCCCGCCACCCTGCAGCCTCCCCAGCCGGACCCCAAGGTCGCCGCTGAGGTCGCCAAGCTCCAGAAGGAGGTGGAAGTGGCCGAGCGCGAGATCGTCCTCAAGGAGGCCACCGCGCAGCACAAGGTACAGCTCGCAACCTTCGAGGCGCAGCTCAAGGCAGCGCTGCAGGAATCCGACATCGACCTGCGGAACCGCGACGCGGACCGCCGGGACGACGAGACTGCCAACCGGATCGACACCGCTCAGGCGGAGCTGGAGCTGGCAATCTTCCAGGCTCAGAACGCGCCGGAAGGGAACAGCAAGGTCTCGGCCATCATCAGCCCGAACAGCTAAAAGAGCCCATGTCCAACCTCGTCCTAAGCGAGGCGGAGCAGGACGCGATCGAACAGGGGGAGGCCGCCGGTCTCCTCCTCGATCACCCCATGTTCCTCCGCGCGATCGAGGCGGTGCGCCTCCAGTGCGCCGAAGCGATCCTTATGTCCGAGCCGGCTGCCCAGCAGTCCCGCGAGGATGCCTACAACCTCTCCCGAGGCCTCTCCGCGATCACCGCGGAACTGGCAGCCCTGGCCGCCCGTGGCGAGCAGGTGCTTGCCGAGGCTGAAGCCCAGACCGAGTCCGACGACCCCGACGAGGGCGACACGGAACCGGCCCCCTACTGAAAGAACCCCCGACCTTGTCCACCGAGACTTCGGACGACAATTCCACCAGCATGAGCGAGGAAGCCGCGGAAGCAGCCCTCCTCGAAAGCCTGGGAGGCGACCCCGCTGACCAGAACGATGACGACCAGGATGCCGACGAGGACGAAGACCCGAGCGGCGGCCCTGCAGACGACGACGAGGGCCTCGACGAGACCGAAGAGGTGGACGAGGACGCCCCGGAAGACGACGAGACCCCTCCGGCAGCGCTCGACGACGACGCGGTCGTGGCAGTCGAGATCAACGGCGAAGCGAAGGACTTCAAGCTCGCCGACCTGAAGCGACTCGCGACCGAAGAGGCCGTCATCACCCAGCGGGGGCAGGAAGCCGACCTTCTGGGCGGACGGGCCGCAGCGACCCTCCAGGCGGCCTTGGAGGCCGTGCAGGAAGACCTCGCGGCCTATGAGGGCGTCGACTGGCTCGTACTGCAGCAGGAGCTGGACCCCGAGACCTTCGCTTGGCACCGACAGAACGCCCAGCGGGCCCAGGGCCGCTTCCAGAAGCTCGTCGGCGCCGCCCAGGGCTTCGAGGCTGTGGTGGCCGAACGCAGGCAAGCCGAAACCACCCGTGCGGCCCAGGCTTGCGTCGCTGAGCTGCGGTCCGATCTGCCGGGTTGGAACGACAAGCTGTACGGCGAGATCATGGCCTACGGCATCGAGGCGGGCCTTCCCGAGGCCGACGTCACAGCGATCACGAACCCGAAGGTCATCAAGCTCCTGCGGAAGGCGATGCTGTTCGATCGCGGCCAGAAGGTCGCAACGAAGAAGGTCCAGGCTGCCCCGACCAAGGTCATCAAGGGCGGCACCCGCGAGGACGGCACGGCCCGGATCGCCGACACCAAGAAGGCCGCACAGCGCCTGAGCCGCACCGGCTCGGACGACGACGCCGTCGCAGTTCTCATGGGGCGCTGGGGCTAAACGGCCTCCGCATCCCAACACCCATTTCAATACCCACTCTCAAAGAAGAAAACACACCCACCATGGCTACTTTCAAGACCTACGACTCGGTCGGCGCCAAGGAAGACGTCTCGGACGTCATCTCGATGCTCAACAAGCACGAGACCCCGTTCACCAGCTCGCTGACGAACCGCACGGTCGGCCAGAAGACCTACGAGTGGCAGGAAGACGAGCAGGAGGGCGGCCAGGACAACGCGCAGGTCGAGGGCTTCGACGCGGTCGAGGAAGACCTCACCACGACCGAGATGCGGTCCAACACCACGCAGATTTTCTCGCGCACCATCCGCCTGTCGGGTTCGGTCGAGGCGACGGAGCACTACGGCCGCAAGTCGGAGCTGGCCCGTCAGCTCGTCAAGAAGGGCAAGGCCCTGAAGCTCGACCGCGAGCGGGCCTGCGTCGGTGTCGACCAGGTGGCAGTCCTGGGCAGCTCGACCACGCCGCGCCGCCACGCCTCGGCCTTCCAGCTCATCGACGCGGGCAACAAGATCGAGAACGCGGCCACCGCAGCGCCGCTGGCGGAGACCACGCTGCGCTCGGCGATTCGCAAGAACTATGACGAGGGCGGCAAGGCCCGCCGGTTCATGGTGGCCCCGTACGTTGCGGAGCAGACCGCCGAGTTCGCCGGCAACGCCAGCCGCACCCGCGAGATCACCGGCAAGAACGCCAAGGAGATCGTGCATGTCGTGGACGTGTACACCACGGCGCTCGGCACGCTGTCGATCGAGACCAACCGGGAGATGAAGCGGGACTACGGCCTGCTCTGGAACCCGGAGGACTGGAAGAACGTGACCCTGAAGGGCCGCGGCTGGTTCCGGGAGACGCTGGCGAAGACCGGCGACAACACGAAGATCATGCTGGCCGGCGAGTACGGCCTGCAGCACAACAACTTCAAGGCGTCGACGCTCGTCACCAACATCGGCGAGTAATCGACCTCAAGGCCCTCGGTCCCTTCAAAAGGGGCCGGGGGTTTCCTTTCACCCCGATTCAGTTGCGAATGACCACGACCTCCCGCTTCGTCGGACTTGACGAAGACTTCGTACTCGACACGGTCGATGCCGACCTACAGGTCACCGGCACGATCGTCACCGAGCAGCATATTCCGCAGTCCTTCTTGGACCGCGTCGCCGCCAAGAGAAACTGGCAGGACGCCCAGTCCTTCTCGGCGCTTACCAAGGGCGACGACATCGAGAAGATTCACCTCGCCCGCATCCCGGTCGCAGTCGTGAACAAGTGGAGCCGTGAGGGCTTCGACCTCTTCCAGGCCCTCCACGACCCCAACGGTGCCGCCCTGATCCTCGCGAAGCTGCGCTCCGAGGACCTCACTGCCTTCCAGACCACCTCCCGGACCTTCTAGCCCCTTATGAGCTTCGGCAAACTCAAGACTGCCCTGAAGGGCATTATCAACCGCAAGGACCTGACGGACGAGCTGGCCGGAGACTTCATCAACCGGGCAGTGACCGAGATGGAACGCATCCTCCGGGTCGGCTCCATGGAGGCTCTCCTCCAGGCCACCTTCGACGGCACCTCAAACACCATCACGATCCCCAGCGCCTACATGGAGCTGATCGACATGTTCACCGCCGAGGGCACGTTGGAACAGGTCGACAAGGACCGCTTCTTTCGCGAGTGCCCCGAGGGCCGCCCCCGCGTCTTCATCAAGACCGGCGCGAGCTGGCTCCTCAAGCCTACCCCGGCGGCTGGTGTGACCGTCTACGTTCACCACTATGCCGAGACCCCTCCGCTCCAGGTCGACACCGACGAGAGCGTCTGGACCCGGTCCGGTTTCAACGCGGCCCTCTACGCCGCAGCGGCCCTAGCGGCCGATTATTTTCAGATGGAGGACCAGTACGTGCAGCGCTTCCAGAGCAAGTCTGACGGCTACGTGGTCGCCATCCAGAACCAAGACCTCGGCGAGAAGATGAGCGGCCCGACCCGCATCGGCCGCCCCGAATATCGAGGAGACTACTAAGCCATGGCAGACTTCCCCGCTGCCTCCTTTTACGGGCAGGGCCAGAACGACCTGCGCGGCCCCAAGGGCGACAAGGGCGACAAGGGCGACCAGGGACCTCCGGGCCCCCGCGGCGAGCAAGGCATCCAGGGCCTCACCGGCCCTGCAGGCACCGATGGCACCGATGGCATCGACGGGACCGATGGCCGCGCAGGCAAGGACTCGCAGTACCGCTACGGTGCCTTCGCTGTCGCCGGCATCCAAGCCGCGGAAATCCTAATGGATCACCCAGTGATCGAGGGCCACGTTCTTGGCGCGGACTTCGCCGGGTCCGCGGCTTCCTGCGGCATCCCGCCGAACGACATGTGGCTCGCGACCGTCTCCAAGAACGACGAGCCCATCGGCACCCTGACGATAACCCCGATGGGCGCATGTACATTGGGAACGCTGGGGCATCTTCCAGTCACCGTTTCGGCGGGTGACGTAATTAGCGTGGTTGCTCCCGACGAGCCTGACATGGCGATCGGGCGAGTGCGCTTCACCTTCGCAGGACAACTCTAATGGCCGCTACGGCTACCTACTTCGTGGGCTCCGGCGTGGACGCCTTCACCCCGAGCCCCGCGGGCGTCACGGACACTGGCTCGGCAATCACCCTCCAGGGTGGGGACCCTTACCATGTACGCGGGCGTCTCACCGATCCCGCTACCGGCGAGCCCACTGCGGTACAGGCGTGCTGGTTCCACTTCGTAGTGAGGGGCACCGGCATCACCGACAAAGCTCCGTTCCTGACGTTCCTCAACTCCGAGGACGTCGAGGTGCTCAAGGTACTGGGCAGCGGGACGGACTCCTTCACCTTGCAGGTGCTCACCGCCGCCGGCTTTCAACAGCTCGGAAAGTGGGCGATGCCCGACTTCTCGGCCGATGTTGCGGTGGATGTGCAGGTCGACCTCCCGAAGGGGCTGATCGCGCTCTATTGGAACCAGGGCGAGACCGTGCTCAAGCGCGGCGTGGACGTCTCGAAGATCGGCGACATCGCCACCTTCAGGATTGGGGTGCCATCTACATTTCGCGGTTGCACCTTCTCGCAGGTCATTGTCGCGGCCTACAACACCATTGGACATACCGTCCGCATCCGGCGCCCTAGTGCGGTGGGCTCTCTAGCAGGCTGGAGCGGTGACGCCGCCGCGGTCAGCGAGTCCGCGATCAATGACGCGACCGCAATCAGCACCTCTGCCGAGGGCGCTATCACGACCTTTGCCGGGCCCGCTCTGCCAGCGACGGCGGCAGGTAGCGTCATCAAAGCCGTGGCCGTCGCCGCGCGGGTCCGCAAAGACACCGCTGTTGCCCCGACTAATATCAGGGCGGTGCTGAAGGTAGGCGGTCAAGTGTGCGAGGCTCCCGCGAACGTCCCGATCAGCGACGGCTATGCGGGCACCTCTACGGTCTTTCCGAAGAACCCGCAGACTGGTGAGCGCTGGCAGATCGCCGAGGTGAACAGCGAGTTCGGCCTCAAGGCAACGGCGTAGCCTCATGGCTGTTTCGGCTTCTAGGCTTACCCAGTCGATCGTAGAGGGACGAAACGATCATCTCATTGCCTCTCGGCTGTCTCACTACCTGGTGGAGGGACAGAACGCCTCTGTCCTGTCCTCCCGGCTGTCCCACTACCTGGTGGAGGGACAGGAGAAGCACGTCCTGGCCTCCAGTTTGTCCCTCTACGTCGTCGAGGGGCCCCTACCTCCCGCTCCTGACCCGCCTCCGCGGCGCCGGCAGGTCCACCTCGTCTGAGACCAATGAACCCCAACGACACCACCCCGCTCATCCTGGACCTTCGGGACCGGATGGCCCGCATCGAGACCAAGCTCGACGGGCACAACGAGGCGCACATCACGATCGACCGGCGCCTCGACAAGCTCGAAGCCACTCAGGAAGCCCAGGCGATCCTGGTGGCCGAGAACCGCTCTGCGATCGAGACCGGCAAGGCCCGCGTGGCCACTGTCGGAGCTATCGCGGGCGGTCTAATGGCCGTCCTGACGTTCCTGGGTGACCACTTTTGGAACATCCTGGGCTGACGGCCCCGCAAAGAACCTCCCATGTTTGGGGGGTTCTTTTTTCGTTCACGTTGACGACAGAAAAGCGTCGGCTATCTGGAACAGTCGGTGTAGGATGACGTTTACCGATTGCAGACTGTCGCCGAAGGCTATACATGGAGACCCACATGTCCCGCGAAGACCAAGCCACTGCCGCCCTGCGGAAGCTGAATCGCCTCTTCTCGACCATCCGGTCGTCGATGGGCGAGAGCATCCCGCTGCAGGTCGCGCACACTTTCGTCCTGGCCTGCCAGAACGAGGGCATTGGCGTCGTGGAACTAGCCGAACGGGCAGGGGCAACCAAGGCAACCATGAGTCGCCACCTGCTCGACCTCTCTGAGCGCCTTCGGAACGGCCAGCCGGGCTACGGCCTCCTACAACGTACGCAGGACCCGAATAACCTCCGGTCCATCATCTACACGGTCACTCCGAAGGGGAAGCTGCTCAAGAACCAGCTCGTCGACATACTGGAGGACTAATGGCGCCAGCCACCACCCCCACAAACCATCCGATCACCAGGGGCTTGCCGCCTCACCGGGGTCGTCACCGCAAGGAGGACTGACCATGGCCATCTACCCGGATAAGAAGGACGGCAAGCTGACTGGCCGTTTCCGCGTGGAGTTGCAGAAGGGAAAGCAGCGCTACCGGAAGCGGTGGGACACTTATGCGGAGGCTCAGAAGGACGAGGCAGCAGTCCAGGCAGCCTGGGAAGCCGGGGAGACCCCGCCGGCCCCTGGAGCGGCCCCTGGGGCCCCTGACGTCCACACGTTCGGCTCAGTGATCCCGCTGGCCAAGGGGAAGCTCTGGGTCGGCCAGTCCACTGAGGAGACCTCTTGGGCCCGTCTGGAGAAGGTCGCCGGTATCCTCGGGCGCAACACGCGACTCGACGACGTGGACACCCAGGCGGTCGACCGGGTCATCACGGCCCTGCAGAAGGCGGGCACAGCGGACGGTACGATCAACCGCTACCTTTCGCACCTCCGCACGTTCCTCGTGTGGGCCAAGCGCCGCAAGTACCGGACCGTCCCCATCAAGGACGAGATCGAGTTCGCATGGCGCAAGGAGAGCGTAGGGCGCATCCGCTGGATCACCGATAAGGAGGAGCAGGGCCTGCGCGAGTTCCTCACGACCCGCACCGATCCGAAGGGGCAGGGGCCAGCGCTGGCCGTCTGGAAGCTCATCTACGTGGCGATCCGTACCGGATGCCGGCGGGACGAATTGTTGACCGCAGAGCTGTCACAGATTAACGGCACGCGCTTGCACCTATGGGAGACCAAGACGGACACTCCCCGAACCGTGCCGATGACGCAGGAGACTACAGACGTGCTTCTCGACCTGATCCGGTCAGGGACGATGCCCTCACAGCGGAGCCTCCGCTCGTGGTGGGACCGTGCCAAGGCTGCGATCGGCCTCGCGAAGGATGACGAGTTTGTCTTCCATGTCACCCGGCACACTTGCGCCACCCGGCTAGTCGACGCAGGCGTAAACGTCTTCGTCATCAAGGAATGGATGGGCCACAAGCGTATCGAAACGACCCTTCGGTATGCACATGTGAAGCCGCAAAACCTTGAGGATGCACTGGTCCGGGTGGGGGACTACGTATCGGCGGCGAACGAAAACTCACGGTTTTCCGCCAATAATTCACTCCCCCACGCTCACCCCACCGGGGCGGGAATGGGTTCACTATCACCGGAAAGGGTTGTCGCGGCCTGAGTGAAATCAGGTACTTAGCCTTGCGGGCGTGGCGGAATTGGTAGACGCGCTGGATTTAGGTTCCAGTATCGAAAGATGTGGGGGTTCGACTCCCTTCGCCCGCACCAGCTTCGCTCTCGCAAGCGAAGCTTGTAGGACACCGTGATCCCGATCCTATTGGACGAAAGCTGTCGAGAATGCAGACTGTCGAGACGTTGAACGAGGGTTTGAAGCGGGCCTACACGCTCACCATCACCGCGGCCGAAATCGACGCCAAGGTCGATGCCGAGGTGAAGCGCGTGTCGCCGCAGATCCGCATGCCCGGCTTCCGTCCCGGCAAGGTTCCGGCGAACCTGGTGCGCAAGATGCACGGCCCGGCGCTGACCCAGGAAGCGCTCAACACCTCGATCCAGGAAGGCGTGCAGACGCTGATGGCCGAGCAGAAGCTGCGCCCGGCGCTCCAGCCGCAGGTGTCGCTGGACGAGGGCTTCGAGCCGGGCAAGGACGCGGTCGTCAAGGTCGAGCTGGAAGTGCTCCCCGACGTGCCGGCGCCCGCCATCGACGGCATCAAGCTTGAGCGTCTGACCGTTCCCGCAGACGAAGCGGCGATCGACGAGCGCATCCAGCAGATCGCCAGCCAGAACAAGCAGCACAACGACGCGCCCGAGGGCCATGCTGCCGAGACCGGCGACGTCGTGGTGATGGATTTCGCCGGCAAGGTCGACGGCGTCGCCTTCGAAGGCGGCACCGGCGAGGGCATGTCGATCGAGATCGGCTCGGGCCGCCTCATCCCCGGCTTCGAGGACCAGCTGGTCGGCGTGAAGAAGGGCGACGAGAAGACCATCGAGGTCAATTTCCCCGAGGACTACGGTGTCGACACGCTCAAGGGCAAGCCGGCGACCTTCGACCTCAAGGTCACCGACGTGCGCGTGCCGGCCGGCGAGACGGTCGCGGACGACGAGTTCGCCAAGTCGCTGGGCCTGGAAAGCCTGGAGCAGCTGCGCGGCATCCTGAAGGATCAGGCGGGCCAGGAGCTCAACAACCTCACCCGCACCCACATGAAGCGCAAGCTGCTCGACCAGCTCGCCGCCGACCACGACTTCGAGGTTCCGCCCTCGATGGTCGAGGCCGAGTTCAACCAGATCTGGGCACAGCTCGAGCACGAAGCGACCCACGAGGCCGATCCGGAAGCCGCCAAGGCCGAGCTGGAGAACGAGCGCGAGGATTACCGCGCGATCGCGGTGCGTCGCGTCCGCCTGGGCCTGCTGCTGTCGGAAATCGGCCAGGCGAACGGCGTCGAGGTCAGCCAGCAGGAGATGCAGCGCCTGATCCTGCAGGCAGCGCAGCAGTATTCGCCGCAGGACCGCGAGCGCTTCATCCAGTACGTCCAGCAGGAGCCGATGGCGGCCGCCCAGCTGCGCGCGCCGCTGTATGAGGACAAGGTCGTCGACTTCCTGTTCGACAAGGCCGAGATCACCGACCGCGAAGTGACCCGCGAGGAGCTGGAAGCCGCGATCGAGAGCGAGGACGGCTTCGCCAGCGGCACCCACGTCCACAACCATGATCACGACCATGACCATGATCACGCGCATGGCCACGACCACGATCATGCCCACGACCATGCTGCCGAGGCGGGCGAGGAAGCGGCTGCCGAGCCGGTGAAGCCGAAGCGCAAGTCGACCAAGAAGGCCGAAGCCGCCGACATCGAGCCGGCCGCCGCCGCCGCCGAGGCGGCACCCGCCGCGCCGAAGAAGAAGGCTGCGACCAAGAAGGCTCCGAAGGCCGAGGGCGACGACGCCGCCGCCGCCGAGGCAGCACCGAAGAAGAAGGCTGCCAAGAAGAAGGCCGACGACGCCGCCTAAGCGCGGGTCCGACCGGATCGAAGAAGGGCTGCAGGTCGCGACCGATCTGCAGCCCTTTTTTGTTGGCCGGGACCGGCGGCGGGGCCACGTCGGCCGATTCCGCCGGGGGGCGGCACGATCCCCGGTCCAAGGGAACGCTGTTCCCGGGCGGGGCCAAGGCTCTATGGGCACTCTCCCCGGACCCATGAGGATGAGCGGATGATCTTGCGCAGCGACGAGACCCAGGATGTGGACGTGCCCGGCAGCGGCGCGATGCGGATGCATCTGTTCCGCCCCGCCATCGAGGGACGCTTCCCGGGCGTGCTCCTGTTTTCCGAAATCTATCAGGTGACGGCGCCCATCCGCCGGCTTGCGGCGATGATCGCGGGCAACGGCTTCGTCGTGGCGGTGCCGGAGGTCTATCACGAGTATGAGCCCGCCGGCACGGTGCTTACCTACGACCCCGTCGGCACGGACCGCGGCAACGCGCTGAAGTTCACCAAGCCCGTCGCCGCCTATGATGCCGACGCGAATGCCGCCGTGACGGCACTCCTCCGCAACCCGGCGTGCAACGGCCGGGTGGGGACCTTCGGCGTGTGCCTCGGCGGGCATCTCGCCTATCGCGCCGCCTTCGATCCGCGGGTGTCGGCGGCGGCCTGTTTCTACCCTACCGACATCCATTCCGGGACGCTGGGCGAAGGCCGATCGGACGACAGCCTGGCGCGCATGGCCGAGCTGAAGGCGGCCGTGATGTTCGTGTGGGGCCGGCAGGATCCGCACGTGCCGTTTGCCGGAAGGGAGGCGATCCGCCGGCGCCTGGAGGAAGTCGGCGCCGCCTATGAATGGCACGAGGTCAACGCGCAGCACGCGTTCCTGCGCGACGAGGGGCCGCGCTACGATCCCGCACTGTTCCTGCAGACGATGGGGCTGACGCTGGAATTCTACCGGCGCACCCTGGGATGAACCGTGCGGCGGGGTCGATGGCACAGGGGGAGCGGATGTTGCAGAGGATTGGCCTGACGGTCGCACTCCTGCTGACGGGCTGCGACGGCGCACACGCCCCCATGCCAAGCGAGAAGGCCGGCGCGGTGCCGACGCCCGTCAGGCCGAGTCCAGCCGAACCCGCCTCGCCCGTGGTCGAGCCTCTCCCGGCCACGCCTGGCGCGGAGCCCGCGCCTGATGCATCGCTGCCGTCGGAGGTGGCCGCATTTCGCGAACGCCGGGACGAGTGCGATCACTTCCGTGGGGAGGACCCGTATGACGAGGAGCGCGCGGCCTTCCTGAGCGAGGCGCTGACACGAACCTGCACGGGCACCGATGCCGCGTTGAAAGCGTTGCGGGCGCGATATGCGGGCGACCCGCGGGTCCTGGCCGCGCTCGCCGATTATGAGGACGAGGCCGAATAGCCGCATCGCACGCCTTTCCGGACCGGGCACTCCTCCCTTTTCTGCTGGCGGAGGCGGGGCGGGATGGGTAGTCGCGGGCGCAGTCCAGACGCTACCGGAACCTGCATGAAGATCGCCGTCCTGCTGCCCTGCTACAATGAAGAGGCTGCGATCGCGCAGACGGTGGCGGGGTTCCGCGAGGCGCTGCCGGACGCGACGATCTACGTCTATGACAACAACAGCCGCGATCGGACGGTCGCGGTCGCGCGGGAGGCGGGGGCGGTGGTCCGCTCGGAGCGCATCCAGGGCAAGGGCGCGGTCGTGCGCCGCATGTTCGCCGACATCGAGGCCGACGTCTATGTGATGGCCGACGGCGACGCGACCTATGACGCCAGCGTCGCACCGGCGATGGTGGCGCAGCTCGTCACCGAGCAGCTCGACATGATCGTCGGATCGCGCGTCGAGCAGCACCAGGCGGCCTATCGCCGCGGGCATCGGTTCGGAAATCGCGCGATGACGGGCATCCTCGCGCGGCTGTTCGGGCGCAGCTTCACCGACATCTTCTCGGGCTACCGGGTGTTCTCGCGCCGATTCGTGAAGAGCTTCCCCTCGCTGTCCGGCGGGTTCGAGATCGAGACCGAGATCAGCGTCCATGCGCTGGAACTCAAGATGCCGGTCGCCGAGGTCGAGACCTGCTATTTCGCCCGGCCCGAGGGGTCCCACTCCAAGCTCAGCACCTATCGCGACGGCTGGCGGATCGCGCGGACGATCGCGACGCTCTATCGGTTCGAGCGGCCGCTGTGGTTCTTTGGCGCGTTGGGCCTGCTCCTCGCGGCGGTCGCGCTGCTGCTGGCGGTACCACTGGTGGTCACCTATCTCCAGACCGGCCTCGTGCCGCGCTTTCCGACGGCGATCCTGGTGACGGGCCTGATGATCCTCGCATCGCTGTGCGGATTCTCGGGGCTGATCCTCGACACGGTGGTGCGCGGGCGGGTCGAGGTGCGGCGGCTTGCCTATCTGGCGCATCCGGCCCCCGGCAACTGACGTCCCGCCGCGGATCGCGCCTCCCGGCCCTTGCGCCGGACGATCCGAGCGCCGATGTTGTATTTCGAACCTTACCAAGCGGGAACCCAATGCAGGACATCCACGACGCCCTCGTCCCCATCGTCATCGAACAGTCGAGCCGCGGCGAGCGTAGCTTCGACATCTATTCGCGCCTGCTGCGCGAGCGGATCGTGTTCGTGACCGGTGGCGTCGAGGATCACATGGCGTCGCTCATCACCGCCCAGCTGCTCTTCCTCGAGTCCGAGAACCCGAAGAAGGACATCTGGATGTACATCAACTCGCCGGGTGGCGTGGTGACCGCCGGCATGGCGATCCACGACACCATGCAGTACATCCGTCCGCGCGTCGGCACGGTGTGCATCGGCCAGGCCGCGTCGATGGGCAGCTTCCTGCTCGCCAGCGGCGAGCCGGGGATGCGCGTCGCGCTCACCAACGCCCGCATCATGATCCACCAGCCGTCGGGCGGCGCCCAGGGCATGGCCTCCGACATCGAGATCCAGGCCAAGGAGATCCTGCGCATCCGTCGCCGGATGAACGATCTCTATGCCAAGTACACGGGCAAGCCGCTGGAGGAGATCGAGCGGGCGATGGACCGCGACACCTTCCTGGAGGCGGACGAGGCCAAGGCATTCGGCCTGGTCGACCAGGTGTTCGACAAGCGTCCGACCCCGACCGAGGAAGCGCCTGCGGCCTGATCCGCGGCTGGAACATGCCCGCGCCTGAATCCGGCGGCGCGGGCAACGTCCTGATAACCCACGTGTTTTATGGATTGCCGGACCGGTGCCCGAGTGTAGACTGTCGGGCGGTGTAACGCGCCTAGGTGCGCGGGAGAGAAGTGAATGACCAAGCTCAGCGGCGGTGACTCCAAGAGCACGCTCTATTGCTCCTTCTGCGGCAAGTCGCAGCATGAGGTGCGCAAGCTCATCGCCGGCCCCACCGTGTTCATCTGCGATGAGTGCGTGGAGCTGTGCAACGACATCATCCGCGAGGAGACCAAGTCCGCGCTGGTGTCGAAGAAGGATGGGGGCGTCCCCACGCCGCAGGAGATCTGCGACGTGCTGGACGACTATGTCATCGGGCAGAAGCAGGCCAAGCGCGTGCTGTCGGTGGCCGTCCACAACCACTACAAGCGCCTGAACCACGGCCAGAAGGGCGCCGACGTCGAACTGGCGAAGTCGAACATCCTGCTCGTGGGCCCGACCGGCTGCGGCAAGACGCTGCTCGCCCAGACGCTGGCGCGCATCCTCGACGTGCCGTTCACGATGGCGGATGCGACCACGCTGACCGAGGCCGGTTACGTCGGCGAGGATGTCGAGAACATCATCCTCAAGCTGCTCCAGGCATCCGACTACAACGTCGAGCGGGCGCAGCGCGGCATCGTCTACATCGACGAGATCGACAAGATCAGCCGCAAGGCAGAGAACCCGTCGATCACGCGCGACGTGTCGGGGGAAGGCGTGCAGCAGGCGCTGCTCAAGCTGATGGAGGGTACCACCGCGTCCGTTCCGCCGCAGGGTGGCCGCAAGCATCCGCAGCAGGAATTCCTGCAGGTGGATACGACGAACATCCTGTTCATCTGCGGCGGTGCGTTCTCGGGCCTGGAAAAGATCATCGGCGACCGCCTGCAGGGCAAGTCGATCGGCTTCGGCGCCTATGTGGCCGCTCCCGAGGAGCGCCGCACGGGTGAGGTGCTGCGCCAGACCGAGCCGGAGGATCTGCTCAAGTTCGGCCTGATCCCCGAGTTCGTCGGCCGCCTGCCGGTGATCGCGACGCTCGAGGACCTCGACATCGACGCGCTGGTCAAGATCCTGACCGAGCCGAAGAACGCGCTGGTCAAGCAGTACCAGAAGCTGTTCGACATGGAGGGCGTGCGCCTGGGCTTCAACGACGATGCGCTGGTCGCGGTGTCGAAGAAGGCGATCGATCGCAAGACCGGCGCGCGTGGCCTGCGCTCGATCCTGGAGGGCATCCTGCTCGACACCATGTTCGACCTGCCCGGCATGGACGGGGTCGACGAGGTGGTGGTCGACAAGGACGTGATCGAGGGCCGCAAGGAACCCGTCCGCGTCTACGCCGAAAAGCAGAAGGCGGGCGACGCCGCCTGACCGGCAGCCCGTCCCAAGAACGAACGATGGAGACGGGCGCCCGCAACGGCGCCCGTTTCTGCATGAAGACTGCGAGGTTGGGGGACTCGCGGCGAACAACGGAGATTTGGAATCATGAACGCGACAATCGCGACGCTGCTCGGTTCGGCGCTTCTCGCCCCCGCGCTGTTCGCTGCCGCCCCTGCCGCCGCCGATCCGGGCGATCCGGGCGCCTGCACCGCCGCCACCCCGAACCGGGTGATGGTAAGCGTGCGCGGCCTCAAGAACTCGACCGGCAAGGTCCGCGTGCAGATCTACGACGCCGCCGGTTTTCTCAAGAAGGGCCGCTGGCTTGGGCGGGTCGAGGTGCCGGCGCAACGCAGCGGCGTCACCGTCTGCGTGGCGGTGCCGCGCGCCGGGCAATATGGCATCGCCGTCCGGCACGATGCGAACGGCAATGGCAAGTCCGACTGGAACGACGGCGGTGGCTTCTCGCGAGACCCCAGGCTGTCGCTGACGAAGTTGCAGCCGGACTTCGCGAAGGTCGCCGTCCCGCTCGACGGGGGCGTCAATCGGATCGCGGTGACGATGAACTACCGCCGCGGCCTGAGCATCGGGCCAATCGGCTAGGTTCTTCGTCCCCGCCCGAAGCGGCCGGTCCTAGCAGGGCACCAGCGTCACGAGCTTGTGGTCCGGCCGCTCCGCCATGCTGAACGTGTGCTGGGAAAACCGGATCAGGCCATCTTCGGGATGGGCGAACGTCCTTGTGCCGCCTTCGCGGCCGGAGACGCTCTGCGCCTCCCACTCCTGCGCGAAGAGCTCGGACTCGCGGCACAACTGGTTGGTCAGGCGCTCCAGCGCAGGGTCGTTCAGCATCCGGGCGCAATCGGCGCGGAACTCGGCCAGCAGGCGCCGCGCCCGATCTTGCCAGTCCGGCAGCAGCGTGCGCGCGGATGGGGACAGGAAGGTATAGCGCAGCAGGTTGCGGTCCCCGTCCGGGCCGAGCCAGCCGCCGAACAGGCGCTCCGCCGTTGGGTTCCAGCAACTCGCGTTCCACAGCCGGTCCAAGCCGTAGGCCGGGAAGGGCAGCGCCAGAACGAGCGCCGACACGCCCTCCGGTGCGGCGGAGGTCGTCGTTGCGGCCGGCACGGCAGGATCGCGTCTGGCGGCGAGTTCGAACAGATAGGCCCGCTCGGCCGCGGTGAGGGCAAGCGCCTGCGCCAGGCGCGCAAGCGCTTGCGGAGACACGCTGACGTTGCGGCCCTGCTCGATCCATGCGCACCAGGTGACGCCGATGCCGGCACGCGCCGCCAGTTCCTCGCGTCGCAGGCCCGGCGTCCGCCGGCGGGGGGTCGCCACGTCCGGCGTCATCCGCTCGCGGTGGGAACGGATGAACTGACCCAGCAGCTTGCGTCGGTCCTCGTCGTGCATGGGTGTTCCTATACCAGGATAACTGCTCCTCTTGTACCAGGCTGAGCGCTCGGCTCGAACGGGGCAGGAGGAAGTACCATGACCCGTTCCCACGATGCCGTCGTCGAAGCGCAGTTCGGCAGCCAGGCGAGTGCCTATGTCGCCAGCAGCGTCCATGCCGAAGGGGAGGACCTCGACGCCCTGGAGGCCATCGCCGCGCGCGAGCGGCCCAGCCGCGCGCTGGACCTCGGCACCGGCGGCGGGCACGTCGCCTATCGCCTCGCCGCGCACGCGGGCTCCGTTGCCGCCGTCGATCTTTCCGCAGCCATGCTGGAGGCCGTGAGCGAGACTGCCCAGGCCCGGGGTTTGGCGAACGTCGAGACCTGCGTCGCCTCGGCCGAACGCCTGCCGTTCGCGACCGCCTCGGTCGACCTGCTCGCGTGCCGCTATTCCACGCATCACTGGCAGCAATGGGGCGCCGGCCTGCGAGAAGCGCGGCGGGTGCTGAAGCCCGGTGCCCCGGCGATCTTCATCGACGTGATCTCGCCCGGCTACCCGGTCTTCGACACGCATCTCCAGGCGATCGAACTGCTGCGCGATCCATCGCACGTGCGGAACTACACCGAGGCGGAATGGACCGCCGCGCTCGCCGATGCGGGCTTTCGCGTGCGGCGGAGCGAGAAGCGGCGGGTGCGGATGGACTATGCGTCCTGGGTCGATCGCATGCGGACTCCCGACGCGCATCGGGCGGCGATCCGCTCGCTCCAGCAACGCGCCTCCGCGCAGGCGTCCGCCTATTTCGCCATCGAACCCGACGGCTCGTTCTCGATCGACGTGCTGCAGATCGAGGCGACCGCCTGCCGCGCCCGCGAACTCTGAGCGCGCGCGGGGGGGGGCGCGGGGTTACCCCGCCGCCTTCGCCAGCCCCCGCGAGAGTTGCAGCGCGCCGTGGAGGCGGCTGGCGGGGTCGGGCCAGGCGCGCGAGATCGCGAGCTTCATGTCGGGCCGCAGCTTCGCCGCGCCGCCCAGGCGGTCGACATAGGCGAGCAGGTTGGGGACGTTCGGGAAGTTATCCTCGTGGAACGTCACGATCGCGCCGCGGGCGCCGACGTCGATCTTGGCGATGCAGGCGCGCTTGGCGTTGAGCTTGGTCTCGATGAGCTTGAGCAGGTTCTCGGTCGCCTCGGGCAGCTTGCCGAAACGATCGATCAGCTCGGCCGCGAACGCGTCGATGCCGGCGCGGTCGTCCACGTCGTTGAGGCGGCGATAGAGGCCCATGCGCAAGTCGAGGTCAGGGACATAGTCCTCCGGGATCAGGATCGGCGCATCGACGGTGATCTGCGGCGAGAACTCCTTGGGCTTGTCGTCGCGCAGGCCGCCCGCCTTGGCGTCGAGGATCGCCTCCTCCAGCATCGACTGGTAGAGTTCGTAGCCCACTTCCTTGATGTGCCCCGACTGCTCGTCACCCAGGAGGTTGCCGGCGCCGCGAATGTCGAGATCGTGGCTGGCCAGCTGGAAGCCGGCGCCTAGCGATTCGAGGTCGGACAGCACCTTCAGCCGTTTGGTCGCGGCCTCGGTCATCTGCCGCTCGGGCGCGGTGTTCATATAGGCGTACGCACGCGTCTTGGCGCGGCCGACGCGCCCGCGCAGCTGGTAGAGCTGGGCGAGGCCGAACTTGTCGGCGCGATTGATGACCAGCGTGTTGGCGGACGGGATGTCGAGCCCGCTCTCGACGATGGTGGTCGACACCAGCACGTCGTAGCGCTTGTCGTAGAAGGCGGACATGCGCTCCTCGACTTCGCTCGGGCTCATCTGGCCGTGGGCGACGACGTAGCGGACCTCGGGAACCTCGTTGCGCAGGAACGCCTCGATGTCGGGCAGGTCGGCGATGCGCGGCGTCACGAAATAGGCCTGGCCGCCGCGATAATGCTCGCGCAGCAGCGCCTCGCGGATCACCACCGGGTCCCAGGGCATCACATAGGTCCGCACCGCCAGGCGATCGACCGGCGGGGTCTGGATCACCGACAGCTCGCGCAGGCCCGACATCGCCATCTGCAGCGTGCGCGGGATCGGCGTTGCGGTCAGGGTGAGCATGTGGACGTCCGCCTTCAGCGCCTTCAGCCGCTCCTTGTGGGTGACGCCGAACCGCTGCTCCTCGTCGACGATGACGAGGCCCAGGCGCTTGAAGTCGATCGTCTTGGCGAGCACCGCGTGGGTGCCGACGATCACGTCGATCGTGCCGTCCGCCAAGCCTTCCTTGACCCGCTTGGCCTCGGCCGCGGGGACGAGGCGGGAGAGGCGGCCGACGTTGATCGGGAAGCCCTCGAACCGCTGGGTGAAGTTCATGTGGTGCTGGCGCGCGAGCAGCGTGGTGGGGCACACCACCGCCACCTGCATGCCGGCCATCGCGGCGACAAAGGCGGCGCGCAGCGCGACCTCGGTCTTGCCGAAACCGACGTCGCCTACGACCAGCCGGTCCATCGGCGTGCCGGCGCCCAGATCGTCGAGGACGTCGCCGATCGCGCGGTCCTGGTCCTCGGTTTCCTGGTACGGGAAGCGGTCGACAAAGGCGGGGTAGCCGCTGGGGTCGGGCTCGGCGACCTCGGCCGGGCGCAGCGCGCGCTTGGCGGCGGTGGCGATGAGCTCGCCCGCGATCGCGCGGATGCGCTCCTTCATGCGGCTCTTGCGCCGCTGCCACGCCTCGCCACCCAGCTTGTCGAGGCTCGCGCCTTCCTCGCCCGAGCCATAGCGGGTGAGCACTTCCAGGTTCTCGACCGGCACGTAGAGCTTGTCGCCGCCGGCATAGGAGAGCGCGACGCAGTCGTGCGGCGCGCGCGACACCGGGATCTGGGTCAGTCCCTCGTAGCGGCCGATGCCGTGCTCGCTGTGCACCACCAGGTCGCCGGGCGAGAGCGTCGCCAGCTCCTGCAGGAAGGCGTCGGTGTTCTTGCGGCGCTTGGCGCGGCGCACCAGCCGGTCGCCAAGCATGTCCTGCTCGGTGAGCACCGCGACGTTGGGCGCGGTGAAGCCGTGGTCGAGGGGGAGGACGATCAGCGTCGGCCCGCGCTCGGCGGCGCCCAGCGCCTCCTGCCAGCCGTCGGCGGCGATCGCGCCATTGAGGCCGTGGTCGGCGAGCAGTCCGGTCAGCCGCTCGCGGGCGCCCGGCGAATAGCTCGCGAGGATCGCCTTACGGCCCTCACGCTTGAGCTTGGCGAGATGCGCGACGACCGCTTCGTAGACGTTGCTGCCGCCGGTGCGCTCGGGCGCGAAGTCGCGCGGGCCGTCGACGCCGAAATCGAGCACGGTCGCGCTCTCCGGCTCGTGGAACGGCGTCACCTGATGCGCGGCCGCCTCGTCCAGCCGCCGCGTCCACTCCTCGGCATTGAGGTAGAGCTGGTTGGGAAGCAGCGGGCGATAGCTGCCCGGGTCCGCCGACTGCGCGCGGGCGCGGTTGGCGTGATAGTCGGCGATCCCCTCGAAGCGCGCCTCGGCGGCGCCGGGGACGCCGGCGTCGCGCACGATCACCGCGTCGGCGGGCAGATGCTCGAACAGCGTCTCCAGCCGTTCCTCGAACAGCGGCAGCCAATGCTCCATGCCCGACAGGCGGCGGCCATCGGAGATCGCCTGGTAGAGCGGGTCGCCGGTCGCGGTCGCGCCGAAGGTCTCGCGATAGCGTGCGCGGAAGCGCTTGACGCTGTCCTCGTCGAGCAGCGCCTCGGAGGCAGGCAATAGGGTGAAGCCGTCGATGCGGCCGCTGGTGCGCTGGTCGGCGGGGTCGAAGGTGCGCACACTCTCGATCTCGTCGCCGAAGAAGTCGAGCCGCAGCCCCTGTTCGGCGCCGGAGGGAAAGAGATCGACCAGCCCGCCGCGTACCGCGAATTCGCCGGCGTCGTGCACCGTCTCGACGCGGACATAGCCGTTGCCCTGCAGTAGCTCGGCCAGGCGATCGAGCGAGATGCGCTCGCCCGGCGCCAGCCGCGCCACCAGCTGGCGGATGCGGAACGGGGTGAGCACGCGCTGGGTGGCGGCGTTGACGGTGGTGACCAGCAGCCGCGGCGCCTTGCCGGGGCTCTGGAGCGCGTGGAGCGTCGCCAGTCGTTCCGCCATGGCGCGCAACGTGGGGGAGGCGCGGTCGTACGGCAGGCAGTCCCACGCCGGGAAGGACAGGATCTCCAGCTCTGGCGCGAAGAACGGCGCGGTCGCCGCCACCGCCCGCATCGCCGCCTCGTCCGGGGCCACATAGACCACCCCGCCGGCGCTTCCACGCGCGAGATCGGCGAGCAGGCTGGGCAGGAACCCCGCCGGGACGCCCGAAAGCGTGAGCGGGCGGCTGGCGGAGAGGATGGTCTGGAGATCGGGCATGTCGGGCGCGGGCGTTCCGTTCGGTCTGGGACGGGGGAAGGCGAGGTCGCCGTCAGCGGGCGATCGGCACGTAGTTCAGGGTCTTGAGCGCCGCCATAACCGTGCCCTCGAACTGCGGCGGCACCGGCTGGGTTCCCATCGCCCAGGCCATGATGTCGACGTCCTGTTCCTCCAGGAAGGTCTCGAACCAGAGGATCTCCTGGTCGGTCCAGCTCTCGCCATGCGCGTCGAAGAAGCCGCCGATCATCAGGTCGGCTTCCTTGGTGCCGCGGTGCCATGCGCGGAAGCGCAGGCGCTTGAGACGGGTTTCGCGGTCCATGGGATCTCCAACGGCAAGGAGCCGGCGGGCGCAAACGGCCGTCGGCGGATCAGTGCGACGCCGCTTCCCGACATGGGCCGAAACGCGGTAGGGGCAGCAGATAGTCATGCGTCCCCAACTTCTCAATCCGCTGTTCGCCGAGGTCACCGCGCTGAAAGGTGTCGGCGCCGCCATGGCCAAGCCGCTCGACCGGCTGGGCCTGTCGCGCGTGGTCGACGTCGCCTTTCACCTGCCGAGCGGCTGGGTCGACCGGCTGCCGCGCGACACGCTCGACATGGCCGACGCGGGGCGGATCATCGCGATCACGCTTACGCCGGTCGACTATCGGCTGAGTGCCGGGCGCGGACCGACGCGGGTGCAGGCGCAGGATGCGGCGGGCAATGTCGTCAGCCTCGTCTATTTCGGCGGCAACGCCGGCTGGGTGAAGAAGCTGCTGCCGCTGGGCGAGCCGCGCCGGGTGTCGGGCAAGCTAGAGACCTATGGCCAGAGCTTGCAGATCGTCCACCCGGACCAGGTGCTGCCGCTGGAGGAAGCCACTGGCCTGCCGGAGCGCGAGGCGGTGTATCCGCTGTCCGAAGGCCTCACCTCGCGCCGCGTCGCCGGCTTGGTGGAGCAGGCGATCGAGCGGGCGCCCGAGCTCCCCGAGTGGATCGAGCCGAGCCTGCTCTCCACCAAGGGATGGCCCGGCTGGCGCGAGGCGCTGGTGCGCATCCACGCCGATCCCGCCGATGCCAAGGCGCGCGAGCGGCTCGCCTATGACGAGGTGTTCGCCAACCAGCTCGCGCTGCTGCTGGTGCGGGGCGAGGCGCGGGCCAAGCGCGGGCGGCCGCTGACCGGCGACGGCAGCATCCGCGCGCGGCTGAAGCTGCCATACGCTCCCACGGGTGCGCAGGCGCGCACCATCGCCGAGATCGAGGGCGATCTGGCACAGGTGCAGCCGATGCTGCGGCTGCTCCAGGGCGATGTCGGCTCCGGTAAGACGCTGGTGGCGATCATGGCGCTCTTGGTCGCGGTGGAGGCGGGGGCGCAGGGCGCGCTGCTCGCGCCGACCGAGATCCTGGCGCGCCAGCATGGCGAGACGCTGACCCGGCTGCTCCAGCCGATCGGCGTCAACGTCGCCGTGCTGACCGGCCGCGACAAGGGTCGCGCGCGCGAGGCCACGCTGATGGGGCTCGCCGACGGATCGATCGACATCCTGGTCGGCACCCACGCGATCTTCCAGGAGGGCGTGGGCTATCGCGACCTGGGGCTGGTGGTGGTGGACGAGCAGCACCGCTTCGGCGTCGCCCAGCGGATGATGCTCCAGGCCAAGGCACAGCGCCCGCCGCACCTCTTGGTGATGACCGCCACCCCGATCCCGCGCACGCTGACGCTCGCCCAATATGGCGAGATGGACGTCAGCCGCCTGGACGAAATGCCGCCCGGCCGCGAGCCGATCGAGACGCGCGTCGTGTCGGAGGACCGGCTCGACGAAGTGGTCGACGCGCTCGCCCGCCACCTGTCCAACGGCGGGCAGGCCTATTGGGTGTGCCCGTTGGTCGAGGAGAGCGAAAAGAGCGACCTCGCCGCCGCCGAGGCGCGCGCGGAGGCCTTGCGCAGCCGCTTCGGCGCGCGGGTCGGCTTGGTCCACGGCCGCATGAAGGCGCCCGAGAAGGATGCCGCCATGGCCGATTTCCAGGCGGCGCGCACCGGCGTGCTGGTCGCGACCACGGTGATCGAGGTCGGCGTCGACGTGCCGAACGCCACGCTGATCGTGATCGAGGCCGCCGACCGCTTCGGCCTGGCCCAGCTCCACCAGCTGCGCGGGCGCGTCGGGCGGGGCGGGGGCACGTCGCGCTGCCTGCTGCTGCGCGGCAATGCGCTGAGCGAGACGTCACGCGCGCGGCTGGCCTTGATGCGCGAGAGCAACGATGGCTTCCGCATCGCCGAGGAGGATCTGCGGCTGCGCGGCGCGGGCGAGATCCTGGGGACGCGCCAGTCGGGCGAGATGCAGTTCCGCATCGCAACGCCGGAGATGCTGGGCGAGTTGATGCCGGCCGCCAACGGCGACGCGCGGCTGCTGGTCGACCGCGACGGTGGGCTGCACGGCCCCCGTGGCGAGGCGGCGCGGCTGGCGCTCTACTTGTTCGAGCGCGATGCCGCCGTGGGACTGCTGCGCTCGGGCTGAGGGTCGACGGGCGGCAGCGGCTCCAGCACCTTGGCGAGCAGCTCGAAATAGCTCGCACGGTCGATCGGCATGTCGAACATGCAGCCGAAGCGCTTGCCCTTGGCCCAGCGCACCTCGGCCGCCATCACCCCCACCACCGGCAGGATCAGCCGCAGCCGGTCGCCGGGCTGGAACGCCAGGTGCGTGCGCGCGGAAAGACCGTGAGAGGAGAGGTTGAGCACCCGCAGCTGCAGCGCCTCGGCCGCGGGACCAAAGCCCCGCGCCTCGAACTGCACTTCGTCGCGCACGTGCGACGGTTCGACCGTCCCCGCCGCCGTCTGCCTGAACTTCTCGTCCATGGCGCCCCCTTGCGACAAATGGATAGCAGCAATGGCGGGTAGGGGGAAGGATTGATGCTTGGGCGGTACTTGGCACGGTCTTGGGGAGGTGCCGGTTTCTCTCGTACCCCGGCGAAGGTTTCTCTCAGTACCCCGGCGGAGGCCGGGTTCCAGTTGGAGAGGGCGCAGTGGAGGTCCGCACCCTCGCAGCCGTACCCACCTGGGCCCCGGCCTTCGCCGGGTTACGAAGAAGGAGGGCCGTCCTCCGTGCTCCTGCGAAGGCAGGAGCCCAGGGTCACGGGCGCAACCGGGCGTTGCCCCGTCTGGCCCTGATTCCTGCCTGCGCAGAGATACGGTGGTGGGCGGTGAGAGGTCCCACATTCCGCCGAGGCCGCCTCACGGGGTACGCCAGCAGCCTACGCCACTGGCGCTCTCTCAAGCCGCCGGCAGCAGGATGCCGTGGTGCTTCTTGCCCGACGACAGACGCACGGGCGCCGAGACCGCGATCTGCATCGCCTCGTCGGTGATCTTCTCGCCGTCGACGCGAGCGCCGCCGCCCTTGATCAGCCGGCGCGCCTCGCCCTTGGAAGCGGCCAGGCCCAGCGCCACCAGCGCGTCGACCGCGGCGATGCTGCCCTCCGCCAGCTGGTGCGTGGGAAGCGCGTCGCCGGCCGCACCCTCTTCGAAGGTGCGGCGCGCGGTCTCGGCGGCCTGGGCCGCCGCATCCGCACCGCGGCACAGCGCGGTCGCGGCATCGGCCAGGATCTTCTTCGCCTCGTTGATCTCGGCGCCCTGCAGCGCCTCCAGCCGGGCGATCTCGTCCAGCGGCAGGTCGGTGAACAGGCGCAGTCGGGAGCCGACGTCGCGATCGTCGGTGTTCCGCCAGAACTGCCAATAGTCGAAGTGCGACAGCAGGTCCTCGTTCAGCCACACCGCGCCGCCCACGGTCTTGCCCATCTTGGTGCCGTCGGCGTTGGTGAGGAGCGGCGTCGTCAGGCCGAACACCGGCGTGCCGTCCACGCGGCGCGAGAGGTCCACGCCGTTGACGATGTTACCCCACTGGTCCGACCCGCCCATCTGCAGGCGGCAGCCGGCGCGGCGCGACAGCTCCAGGAAGTCGTACGCCTGGAGGATCATGTAGTTGAATTCGAGGAAGCTCAGCGACTGCTCGCGATCCAGGCGCAGCTTCACGGAGTCGAAGCTCAGCATCCGGTTGACGGAGAAGTGCTGGCCGATGTCGCGCAGGAACGGGATGTACTCGAGCTTGTCGAGCCACTCGGCATTGTCGAGCATAATCGCGTCGCTCGGCCCGTCGCCGAACGTCAGGAAGCGCTCGAACACGCGCTTGATCGAGGCGACGTTCGCCTGGATCGTCTCCTGCGTCATCAGCTTGCGCGCTTCGTCCTTGAAGCTGGGGTCGCCGATCTTGCCGGTGCCGCCGCCCATCAACACGATCGGCTTGTGGCCGGCACGCTGGAGCTGGCGCAGCATCATGATCGAGACGAGATGGCCGACGTGGAGCGACGAGGCGGTCGGATCGAAGCCGATATACCCCGGCACCACCTGGCTGGCGGCAAGCGCGTCGAGCGCCGCCGCGTCGGTCACCTGGTGGATGTAGCCGCGCGCGTCGAGCAGGCGGAGGAGGTCGGAGGTGTACTGGGTCATCGCTCGATCATTCTGCTGTTTGCGGGGCCTCCCTAGCCGCTCGGCGCCCGCGAAGTCGAGAAGATGCGATTTTCCGCACATGCGCGCCCCGTGCGCCTCTTGGCAGCGCCGCTGCGCCCGCCTAACCCGATGCCCATGCTTGCAGGGCTTATTTTCGCGACCGAGGACGCCGAGGGGCGCGCCGGCACGCTCGCCGCGACGCTGCCGTTCGGGGGCATGACGCTGATCGAATATCAGGCGCGGCTGCTCGCCGCAGCCGGCGTGGGACAGATGGTGGTGGCGGTGGGACGGGTGACGCCCGCACTGCTGGGTGCCGTCAGCCGCATCGCCAAGCGCGAGGTGACGGTCGACATCGTCCGCTCCGCCGAGGAAGCGTCCGCCAAGATCCATCCGCTCGCCACCGTCGTCGTGATCGCCGACGGGCTGGTGACCACCGACACGATGCTGCACGCGATGGCGGGCGAGGCGCCCGACGCGATCCTGGTCACGCCCGAGGCGGAGGCGAGCGGCGCGGTCGAGCGGCTCGACCGCGGCCAGTGCTGGGCGGGCGTCGCGACGCTCTCGGCGCAGCGGCTCGCCGAAGTGGCGGCGCTGCCCCGCGAATATGACTTCCAGTCCACCGTGCTCCGCATCGCGGTGGAGGCGGGCGCCCGCCACGTGGCGCTCCCTGCCTCCGCCCGCCGATCGGGCCATGGGGTGGAGCGCGACGCGGAGGTGCTGGCCGGGCGCAGCAACGACGTGCTGGGGGCGCTTGCCAACCAGCGCACCGGTTGGGCGGATCGCTGGTTCTTTACCCCGATCACCCGCTTCCTGCTGCCCCAGCTCGTGCGGCGCGAGGTGCCCGCCTGGGCGACCGCGGCGGCGGGCGGCGGCGCGGGGCTGCTCGCGCTGGGGACGCTGGGGCTGGGGCATCCGGCGCCGGGCATGCTGCTCGCCCTCCTATCCGTGATCCTGCTTTCGGCCGGATCGCTGCTCAGCTGGCTGCGGGGCGACAACGTCCGGGCGGGCCAGCAGGAGCGGGGCATCCTCCTGCTGGCGGTGCTCTCCGCGCTGCTGCTCGGCATCATCGCCTCGCTCGCCGCGGGCCACGCGACCCCGTTCGTGCTGGCGCTGTGGGGCGTGGCGAGCAACACCGTGGCCGATCGCGTGCCGGTGCGCCCGCGCCCCTGGTATGCGAGCGCCGCGTCGCAGGTGCTGCTGCTAACGCCGTTCGCGCTGGTGGGCCTAGCGACGCTGGGCCTGGCCTTTGCGACGCTGCACGCGGTCGTCAGCCTTGCCGCGGCGGTTGAAGCCAGCCGTCACAAGGCTTAGGTCGGTCTTAACGACCGCACGCTAGGCGAGGGTGCATGGCCGCCCGTTCGACCCAGATTGATCCCGATCCCGCAGCGCTGCTCTCCCATGCGGCGGCGCGCGGCATGCGTGCGCAGGTGCGGGCCGCACCGCCGGTGGCCGTGTTGTTCGCGCCGCCGTCCGACCCGCTCGACGATCGGACCCGCGCGGCGCTCTGCGACCGGCTGGAGCGGCTGGTCCGCACCTCGGCCGATCGGCTGGCCGAACTGGCGGCCGCGCGGCTGGATGCCGCCGCCGAGCCGGCGCTGGCCGCGCGCGTCCGAGGCGAGGCCGGACAGGTCTGGGACCGGCTGGCCGCGGTGCCGACGCTGTGGGACGAGACGCTGCTTGCCGAACTGCTGGCCGAGACGCGGCTGGCGCTGCTTGCCGCGGCGCTTCCGGTGCGCGCGCCCTTCAACCCCGACCAGCCGAGCCTGCTCGCGCGCCTGGCCCATTCCGATGATGCCATGATCGCCGAGGCGGCCAAGCTGCTGCTGCTCCATGGCAGCGGTGCCGAGTTCGCGACGCTCCAGCAGCTGTGCTGGCCGATCGCGGCGGCGCTGCGCCAGAATGCGACCGATCCGGAGGAGATCGCGCTGCTCGACCGCGCGCTGATCTCGGCGGTGGAGCAGCTGCGCGGGCAGGACAACGAGGCGCCGGCCGCAGCCCGGCTCGCACGCGCGCTGCGCCGCGACGTGGCCACGCTGCCGGAACTGATCGAACAGGCGCTCGCCGATCGCCGGCTCGAACTGGTGGTGGCGCTGATTGCGGACGCGGGGGGCCTCGGCCCTCGGGCGGTGCGGGACCTGGTGCTGGAACGGGATCCGGCGCCGCTCTGCATGCTCCTGCGCGCGCTAGACCTGCCGCGCGAGACGCTGGCACGCATCGGCTTCGCGCTGTGCGAGGCGGATCCGGCCCGGGACCTGGACGCGTTCGCCGACCTGATCGACACGGTCGCCGCGGTGCCCCTGCAGGCGGCATGGCGGGCGGTGGCCGCGATGGCGCTTCCCGCCGGCTATCGCACCGCGCTGCTCGCGCTCGGCGCGGAAGCAGGCGCATGAGCAGCTTCGACCGCTACCACCAGCCCGCGTCGGCGATGCTCGATGCCGAAGGGCGGCTGCGCCATGCCGAACCGCGGCTGGCGGGGCTGAACGCCCGTGCCGGCGGCGAGCCCGGCCAGCCGATCGCGGTGCCCGCCATGGCGGAGCTGGTGCGCATCAGCCGCCGCCTGGGCATCGACGTCGCACGCAGGATCCTCGTCGCCGATGGCGAGGACGACGTCGAGCTGTGGGTGCAGGTCGAACCCGATGGGGACGGCCTGCGGCTGACCGTCGGCGCCTGGGGGCTTGCGGGCGAAGGCGAGGGGGCGCACGACGATGCCGACGCCGCCGAGTTGCTGGCGCTCGATGCCGACTGGCGGTGGGAGGCCGATGGCGGGCTCCACCTGACCTATGTCTCGCCCGCCGCCGGTAGCCGCTTCGGCTTCGATGCGACGGACGTGCTTGGCCGCCCGCTCACCTGGCTGTTCCAGCTGACCGACGATGGCGAGGGCGGCTTCCCGATGCTGGGCGCGATGGCGTCGCAGCAGCCGTTCGAGGGACAATATGCGACGCTGCGCGATACCGGGCGCACGGTGCTGCTGTCCGGGGTGCCGCGCACCGACGCGGGCGGGCGCTTCGCGGGCTTCAACGGCGCTGCCCATGCCGTCGAGCCGGACGCGCCCGAGACGCAGCCGGAACCGCAGGGCCTGCCGCAGAACTTCGGCAAGCGGCTGCGCGAGGCGCTGCGCCACCCGCTCGACCAGATCGTAGCCCATGCCGACAGCATCAGCGCGCAGGCGGACGGGGCGCTGCTCCAGGACTATGCCGACTATGCCGGCGACATCGCGAGTGCCGGCCGCCACCTGATGGGCCTCGTCAACGACCTGGAGGACGTACAAGCCGTCGAGGATCCGGACTTCGCCATCGCCGTGGAGTCGCTGGACCTGGCCGACGTGACCCGCCGTGCGGCCGGGCTGCTGGCGGTGCGGGCGGAGCGGGCCGGGGTGACGATCGACCGTCCGGGCGCCCACGAGACGCTGGCGGCACGCGGGGAATTCCGCCGCGCGCTCCAGATCCTCGTCAATCTGATCGGCAATGCGGTACGCTATTCGCCGCCGGGCGCCACCGTGTGGGTGCGGCTGGAGCGCGAGGGGCAGATTGCCTGCGTGATCGTGGCCGACCAGGGCAAGGGCATCGCGCCCGAGGACCAGGCCCGCATCTTCGAGAAGTTCGAGCGGGTCGACCCGAGCGAGCAGGGCGGCAGCGGGCTGGGCCTCTACATCGCCCGGCGGCTCGCCCGCGCGATGGGAGGCGATATCGTGGTGGACAGCGCGCTGGGAGAGGGCGCCCGCTTCGTGCTGACCCTGCCGCTGGAGGAGTAGAAGGAGGCGCCCTGGGCTCAGCCGCAGCCCAGCACCGACTTCACCTCCAGATATTCGGCAATGCCGTGCGCGCCATATTCGCGGCCGTTGCCGGATCGCTTGTAGCCGCCGAACGGCATGTCGGCGTCCGGCACGCCGCCGTTCACATAGATCATGCCCGCGCGCAACCGGGGGACCAGCCGGCGGGTCTCCTCGGCCGCGCCGAACACGACTGCGGAGAGGCCATAGTCGGTGTCGTTGGCGATGTGGACGGCCTCTTCCTCGTCCGCATAGGCGATCACCGTCACGACCGGGCCGAAGATCTCCTCGCGCGCGATGGTCATGTCTGGGGTGACGCCAGAGAAGAACGTCGGGCGCACGTAGAAGCCGCGCTCGAAGCCCTCCGGGTGGCCGAGGCCGCCCACCTCCAGCGTCGCCCCCTCCGCAATGGCGCTCGCGATCAGCCGCTGGACCCGCTGCCATTGCGCCAGGTTCACCAGCGGGCCGATGTGATCGCCCGGTTCGCGCGGATCGCCGGGCCGGATCGCCGTCATCGCCTGCCGTGCGATCGCGACCGCCGCCTCCTGCTGGGCTGCCGGCACCAGCAGCCGGGTGGGGGCGAGGCAGCTCTGCCCGGAATTGAAGGCGACGCTGCCGACGGTCGCACGTATCGCGGCCTCCAGATCGGCGCTCGGCAGGACCAGTGCGGGTGCCTTGCCGCCGAGCTCCTGGTGGACCCGCTTCACCGTGGGCGCGGCGGCCTGCGCCACCGCGATGCCCGCGCGGGTGGAGCCGGTGAAGCTCACCACGTCGACCTGCGGATGAGCGGCAAGCGCCTCGCCGGTGACGCCATCCCCCTGGACCAGGTTGAACACGCCGGCGGGAACCCCGGCCTCGGCCATCACCTCGGCGAACAGCGCGGCACAGCTCGGCGCTTCTTCCGAGGGCTTGAGCACCATGGTGCAGCCGGCGGCGAGTGCGGGCGCGACCTTGGCCACGATCTGGTTCATGGGCCAGTTCCAGGGGGTGATCAGCGCCGCCACCCCGATGGGCTCGCGCAGGATCGCGTGGCGGCCGCGGCGTTCCTCCCATGCCACCTCGCCAAGGGCGCGAAGCGTCGCCCGCAGGTGATCGACGCCGGACATGGCCTGCGCGTCGCGCGCCATGCTCGCAGGACAGCCGACCTCGCGCGTCATGGCGGCGGCGAAGGCGTCCAGCCGCGCCTCGTAGCGGGCGAGGATCGCCTCCAGCAGCGCGGCGCGCTCGGCGACGCTGGTGCGCGAGAAGCCTTCGAACGCCCGCCGTGCGGCCGCAACCGCGCGGTCGATGTCGGCGGGGCTGCCCAGCGTCAGCTGGGCGCAAACCTCGCCGGTCGCGGGATCGCGTACCTGGGCAGGGCGTCCGCCGAGGCTTTCCACCCAATGGCCGTCGATGAAATGGGGAGTGCTGCGCATGTCGGGGTCCTTCCGGCCCCCGCGATGGCGTGCGATCGGCGCGGGGGCAAGTCGCGGCGCGCCGCCGCCGGCACGCAAAAGGGGCGCCCGGATCGCTCCGGACGCCCCCCGTGTTTGCCGATCGTGTGGACGATCAGGCCGAGTAGTACATGTCAAATTCGACCGGGCTCGGGGTCATCTCCCAGCGGGCGACCTCGGCACGCTTGACCTCGACATAGGCCTCGATCTGGTCTGCCGAGAAGACGTCGCCCTTCAGCAGGAAGTCGTGATCGGCTTCCAGGCTGTCGAGCGCCTCACGCAGCGACCCGCAGACGGTCGGGACCTGCGCGAGCTCTGCCGGCGGCAGGTCGTACAGGTTCTTGTCCATCGCCTCGCCCGGGTGGATCTTGTTCTGGATGCCGTCGAGGCCGGCCATCATCAGCGCCGCATAGGCGAGATAGGGGTTGGCCATCGCATCCGGGAAGCGGATCTCGACGCGCTTCGACTTGGGCCCGGTGCCGTACGGGATGCGGCACGATGCCGAGCGGTTGCGCGCCGAATAGGCGAGCAGCACCGGCGCCTCATAGCCCGGCACCAGCCGCTTGTAGCTGTTGGTCGACGGGTTGGTGAAGGCGTTCAGCGCCTTGGCATGCTTGATGATGCCGCCGATGAAGTAGAGGCAGGTGTCCGACAGACCCGCATAGCCCTCGCCCGCGAACAGGGGATTGCCCTCGTTCCAGATCGAGAAGTGGGTGTGCATGCCCGAGCCGTTATCTTCCTTGATCGGCTTGGGCATGAAGGTCGCGGTCTTGCCGTACGCATGCGCAACCTGGTGCACGACATACTTGTAGATCTGCATGCGGTCGGCAGTGGTGGTCAGCGTGCCGTAGGTCAGGCCCAGCTCGTGCTGCGCGGCCGCCACCTCATGGTGGTGCTTGTCGCAGGGGAGGCCCATTTCGAGCATGGTGGAGACCATCTCACCGCGGATGTCGACGGCGCTGTCGACCGGCGCGACCGGGAAATAGCCGCCCTTGGCGCGCGGACGGTGGGCCATGTTGCCCGACTCATATTCGCGGCCGCTGTTGGTCGGCAGCTCGATGTCGTCCAGCTTGTAGTAGCTGCTGGAGTAGGTGTTCTCGAACCGGACGTCGTCGAACATGAAGAACTCGGCCTCGGGGCCGACATAGACGGTGTCGCCGATGCCGGTGGTCTTGAGGTAGGCCTCGGCCCGCTTGGCGGTCGAGCGCGGGTCGCGCGCATAGAGTTCGCCGGTCGACGGCTCGACCACGTCGCAGAAGACGATCAGCATCGGGGTGGCCGAGAAGGGATCGACGTACACCGCGTCCAGATCGGGCTTGAGCACCATGTCGGACTCGTTGATCGCCTTCCAGCCCTCGATCGAGGAGCCGTCGAACATCAGGCCGTCGGTCAGCTCGTCCTCGCCGAGGATCGACGCCACCATCGACAGGTGCTGCCACTTGCCCTTGGGATCGGTGAAGCGGAGGTCGACCCACTCGATCTCCTCGTCCTTGATCTTCTTGAGGATCGTGCTGGCGGTATTGGCCATGGAACTAAGCCCTTTCTGGATAAAACCATTACCCCGCGAGGCGCCCCCCCGCGGCGGATTCCGTGCAATGCGTCGAAAGAAATGTCCGGTCAGATGGCGTCTTCGTTCCGCTCTCCGGTGCGGATGCGAAGCGCCGTCTCCACGGGGATGACGAAGATCTTGCCGTCGCCGATGCGGCCGGTCTGGGCAGCGCCCGCGATCGCCTCCACCACGCGCTCGGCGAGGCCGTCCTCGACGACCACCTCCAGCTTCACCTTGGGGAGGAAGTCGACGACATATTCGGCGCCGCGATAGAGCTCGGTATGGCCCTTCTGGCGGCCGAAGCCCTTGGCTTCGGTGACGGTGATGCCACTCACGCCGACCTCGTGCAGCGCCTCCTTCACCTCATCCAGCTTGAACGGCTTGATGATGGCCTCGATCTTCTTCATGCCTCGCGTAATCCCCCCGGCCGAACACGGCCACGCATACAGCTGCCGACAATCAAGAACCGTGCCAGAGCACGAATCATGGGGGTGAGCATCCCCGATCCGGCTGCGCCTGTCGATCCTGCCCGCCTTTTCGGCAGAACGCCGGAAAGTGCCTGGTTTTTGTGCAGGCGGAGAGCGGGGGGCCGTCTGGCCTCGTGCGAACTCTCATCGCCGCGGACCTCCAGCGGAAGTATCCGCTGGAAGATCCTCCATTTCAGGCTCGGGCTTTACTTGCCGATGTAGTCTTTTTCTGTGCAAACTGGCCGCATGAAGAGGGCGCTGCTGTTCATGAGCCTGGTGGTGCCCTTAAATACGGCATCGTCGCAGTCGTTTTCGCCGCCTCAGCCGCCGTCGTGGCAGCTGGTCGCCTGGATGCCCGGGGAGGTGCGCTGCGGCGGCACCGCCATCGCGGCGGCCGGGGTACGGCGTCCGTTCACGGCCATTCGCTGGGGCACCGGCCACGCCACCCCGGCAGCGGCGACCTATCGCTTCCGCATCGATGCCGCCGGTCGGCCGCTGTCGATCCGCCGGGAGGGGATGGCGGCACCGTGGAGCGAGGATGTCGCGCCCTCCCTCGCCGCCAGCCGGTTCGCGGCGGGCGCGCCGCAGGCGGACTGCACCATCCGCTACACGCTGCGCGCGACCCCGCCCGAGGAGACGCCGGTCGGGGACCTGATCTCCTATTCGCTCACGCCGCAGTCCGGGAAATTGCCGCCCGACGGCTGGGCCCGGATCCAGTCGCCCACGGCGTCGTGCCTCGCGGAACCGCGGCCCAGGCCGCTGGTCGCGGCCTATCCCAATTTCGACACGCTGCCGGCCACGCCGGGCGTGAAGCACTGGACGATGGTCGCCTATGACCAGGATAGTCGTGGGCGGCCGATCCATGTCCGCACGACACAGGGCACGGGGAGTGCAGCGCTGGATCGCGCGGCGGTGAGGGCGATGCGCAAGTCCCGCTTCACCGGCGGCGCCACTACCGGCTGCCTCTATCCCTATTGGCGGGCGCCGATCACCCTTGCCGCCCCGGAGCCGCCTGCCCAGGATGCCCTGCGCCCCGTCGACGGCAACTGCCCGCATTCGGACGATTGGACCACGCCGCCGACGCTGCGCTATCCGGCCGCCTACCAGCGGCGCGCCATCGAGGGCTGGGCGGTCGTCGCGTTCGACGTGGCGTCCTGGGGGGAGCTCGGCAATCTGCGCGTGCTGGCGAGCGAACCGACGGCGGATTTCGGCGAGCAGGCGATCCACGTCCTGCGTTCGGCGCGCAAGCCGGCGTCCGCGACCGGGCGCTCGGGCTGCGTCGACCGGGTGATCTTCAAAATGGGCTATGGTGGCTTCCCGCCTGCCGAAGATCCGGCCTGAGGGGGCGGGGCGACGTCTCTGTTCTTCGTCCCCGGTTCGTGCGACCAGCCGATACCCCTTTGCCTTGGGTGAAAAGAAGATGAGCATTCCGACCGCAGCGTTCCTTGCACTCGCGCTGCAATCCCGGGCGGCGGCGCCTGCCCCCGCGGTCGCGCCCGGCACGATCGCCGTCGAGGTGGCCGAGGATGCCTCCGCGACCGATCGGCTGTTCACGGATGCGGTCACCCGCGCGCTTTCCGACGCGCGCTTCGTTCCGCTGCCGCTCGACAGCCACAGCCGCTACGTCGCGCGCGTGACGGTTACGCGCACCGAGAGCGGCACGGTGGCCGCGAATGCGAAGGAGCCGCCGGCGATGGCGGCGATGGGCCAGGTGTTCGTGCCGCTGCCCTCGGGCAAGAGCCAGATCCGTGGTCTGGTGGCGACCGACCTGACGGTCGACATCCTGCTGCGCGGCGGGGATGCGCCCGTCTGGAGCGGCCGCGCTTCCACCGTGCAGGTGGAGGGAAGCGCGGCCGATGCCGCCGAAGCGGTCGCGACGAAGCTCGCTTCCGCGCTGATGCGCCAGTTCCCGCGGCGCGATCCCGTCTCGGTGCCGTGATCGACCCAGGGGCGGTGCCGTCGGGTGAGGGAGTGCGCCGGCCGGAACGGTGATCGATCGTCCGCGGCCGGGCCGGCGCAGGGCTATGCCGCCAGCCGGGTCGCATCCTCCCGGCCGGCGATGAGCGCGTCGACCACGCCCGGATCGGCGAGCGTGGAGGTGTCCCCCAGGCTGCCGAAGTCGTTCTCGGCGATCTTGCGCAGGATGCGGCGCATGATCTTGCCCGATCGCGTCTTGGGCAGCGACGGGGTGAACTGCAGCGCGTCGGGCGTGGCGATCGGTCCGATCTCGCGCCGGACCCACTGGATCAGTTCCTTGCGGAGCGCGACATCGCCTTCCTCGCCGGCGTTCAGCGTCACATAGGCGTAGATGCCCTGGCCCTTCACGTCGTGCGGCATGCCGACCACCGCCGCCTCCGCGACCTTGGCATGCGCCACCAGCGCGCTCTCCACCTCGGCGGTGCCCATGCGGTGGCCCGAGACGTTGATGACGTCGTCGACACGGCCGGTGATCCAGTAATAGCCGTCGGCGTCGCGGCGGCAGCCGTCCCCGGTGAAATACTTGCCCGGATAGGTGGTGAAATAGGTCTGGAAGAATCGGTCGGCGTCGTTCCAGACGGTGCGCATCTGCCCCGGCCAGCTGTCCGCGATCACCAGATTGCCCTCGGTCGCGCCCTCCAGCACCACGCCTTCGGAATCGACCAGCTGCGGCATCACCCCGAACAGCGGCTTGCTTGCCGAACCGGGCTTGAGCGGCGTCGCGCCGGGCAGCGGCGTGATCATGTGGCCGCCGGTCTCGGTCTGCCACCAGGTGTCGACGATCGGGCAGCGGCTGTCGCCGACGACACGGTAATACCACTCCCACGCCTCCGGATTGATCGGCTCGCCGACCGAGCCCAGCACGCGCAGCGACGCGCGGCTGGTCTTCGTCACCCATTCGTCCCCCTCGCGCATCAGCGCGCGCAAGGCGGTCGGCGCCGCATAGAAGCTCGTCACCTGGTATTTGTCGACGATCTGCCAGAAGCGCGAGAAGTCGGGGTAGTTGGGCACGCCCTCGAACATCAGCGTCGTCGCACCGTTCGCGAGCGCCCCATAGACGATGTAGCTGTGTCCCGTGACCCAGCCCACGTCGGCCGCGCACCAGAACACCTCGCCCGGGCGATAGTCGAAGACGTACTGGTGCGTCATCGATGCCCACACCAGATAGCCGCCGGTGGTGTGCAGCACGCCCTTGGGCTTGCCGGTCGAGCCCGAGGTATAGAGAATAAACAGCGGCTTTTCCGCGCCCATCGGCTCGGGCGGGCAGTCGGTAGATTCCGCCTGGACGACATCGTGGTACCAGAGGTCGCGGCCCTCCTGCATCGCCACCTCGGCGCCGGTGCGGCGCACGACGATCACCGTCTCGACGATCTTGCCGGCATCTTCCCCCAGCGCCGCGTCGACATTGGCCTTGAGCGGCACGCGCTTGCCGCCGCGCAGGCCCTCGTCGGCGGTGATGACCAGCTTCGACCCGCAATCCTGGATGCGGTTGGCCAGGCTGTCGGGGGAGAAGCCGGCGAAGACGATCGAATGCACCGCGCCGATCCGCGCGCAGGCGAGCATCGCGAACGCGGCTTCCGGGATCATCGGCAGATAGATGGTGACCCGGTCGCCCTTCTTGACGCCCGCCGTCTTGAACGCGTTGGCGAGGCGGCTGACCTCGTCCTTCAGCTCGCCGTAGCTGATCTTGCGCTCTTCGCCGGGCGTATCGCCTTCCCACAGGATGGCGACGCGATCCGGGTTCTTGGCGGCATGCCGGTCGACGCAATTCTCGGCCACGTTGAGGATACCATCCTCATACCAGCGGATGTGGAAGTCGGCTTCCTCGAACGAGGTGTCCTTGATCCGCTTGGGAAAGCGCACCCAGTCGAGCCGCTCGGCCTCGCGCGCCCAGAAGCCGTCGGGATCGGTCGCGGCCTCCGCGTACATGGCGGCGTAGCGGTCCTGGTCGATCAGCGCCCTTTCGGCCCATTCGGCCGGCACGGGGTAGCAGGACTGGGTCATCATCCTCTCCATTCTCTTCGGTTCGAACGCGCCGCCAGCGGGCATGTCGCCACGACCGGACGGGGCCGGCGCGCGACCGGTGTCCCCGCCATTCTCCCGCGCCCGCGCCCCCGGGCGCAAGACCAAAATGGGACGAAGGGAGCGGATGGAAGGATCAGCGATTCGCGACCGGCCGGCGTGGGGCTGCGATTTTCCGGATCCGGCCGATCAAGTGGCTCGACCCGCAATTCGAATGCCGCCACCATGGCCGAAACCGGGTCCGGGGCGTGCGCGGCGCCCCGGCAGCCGACCGGCGATGGCCCCGCAGAAAGGGTCACGCCGCGCATCGCGAACCGAAGGAGAGGGGCAGCACATGGCGACCGCACAGGGGGACATTCCCAAACACCACCCTGCCACCCAGGGCGAGAAGCTCGTCATCGCGGCGTCCTCGCTGGGCACGGTGTTCGAGTGGTATGATTTCTACCTCTACGGCCTGTTGGCGACGATCATCACCGCCCAGTTCTTCTCCGGCGTGAACGAGACCACCGGGTTCATCTTTGCCCTGGCCGCGTTTGCGGCGGGCTTTGCGGTGCGGCCGTTCGGGGCGCTGGTGTTCGGGCGGATCGGCGACATGGTGGGCCGCAAGAACACCTTTCTCGTCACCATGGGCATCATGGGCCTGTCGACCTTCATCGTCGGCCTGTTGCCGAGCTATGCCACCGCAGGCGTCGCGGCGCCGATCGCGCTGGTCGTGCTGCGGCTGCTCCAGGGGCTGGCCTTGGGCGGCGAATATGGGGGTGCCGCCACCTATGTCGCGGAGCATGCGCCCAACAACAAGCGCGGCCTCTACACCAGCTTCATCCAGACGACGGCGACCTTCGGTCTGTTCGCGGCGCTGCTGATCGTGATCGGGACCCGCTTTGCGGTCGGCGAGGAAGCGTTTGCGAGCTGGGGATGGCGGGTGCCGTTCCTGATCTCGATCGTGCTCCTCGCGGTGTCGATGTGGATCCGCCTGCAGATGAGCGAGAGCCCGGTGTTCCAGCGGATGAAGGCCGAGGGCAAGACCTCCAAGGCGCCGCTGACCGAGGCGTTCGGCACCTGGCGCAACCTGAAGGTGGTACTGGTGGCGCTGCTCGGCGCGGCGATGGGGCAGGGGGTGATCTTCTACACCAGCCAGTTCTACGCGCTGTTCTTCCTGGAAAAGACGCTGCGGGTGGACGGGGCCACGGCCAACATCCTGGTGGCGGTCGCGCTGCTGATCGCGACGCCGGCGTTCGTCTTCTTCGGCTGGCTGTCCGACAGGATCGGCCGCAAGCCGGTGCTGCTGAGCGGCTTCCTGCTGTCGGCGCTGCTCTATTATCCACTGTTCCAGGCGATGTCGCATGCCGCCAACCCGGCGCTGTATGAGGCGCAGCGGACGACGCCGGTGTCGGTGGTGGCGGACCCGAACGAATGCTCGGTCCAGTTCGACCCCGTGGGCAAGAACAAGTTCGACAGCAGCTCGTGCGACATCGCCAAGGCCTATCTGGCCAAGGCAGGCATCTCCTACAGCAACGTCGTCGCGCCGGCGGGAACGATCGCCAGCATCCATGTCGGCGGGCAGGTGCTGCCGGCGGTGGACCCGGCGGCGGTGACCGGCCCCGCCCGTGCCGATGCGATCAAGGCCTATGGCGCGAGGGTGCAGCAGGCGCTCACTGCCGCCGGCTACCCGGCTGGGGCGGCCGATCCGGCGCGGATCGACAAGCCGATGGTGGTCGGCATCCTGATCGTCCTCGTGCTGCTGGTGACCATGGCCTATGGCCCGATCGCGGCGCTGCTGGTCGAGCTGTTCCCGACCCGGATCCGCTACACCGCCATGTCGCTGCCCTATCACATCGGCAACGGCTGGTTCGGCGGCTTCCTGCCGACCACGGCGTTCGCGATGGTGGCTGCCACCGGCAACATCTACTACGGCCTGTGGTATCCGATCGTGATCGCCGCCGTGACGCTGGTGGTCGCGCTGCTCTTCCTGCCCGAGACCTTCCGCCGCGACATCGACTCCTGATCCGCGGCAGGAGGCGGGATCGGGCGGTCGCGAGGGCCGCCCCTTCTTCCTTCCTGGCACGGCGCGTTGACCAACGCCCGGCCGCTGCCTACCTCCGAACCCCATGAACCGCCCCGTTCCGGATCGACGAACCGCATGAGCGCCCCTTCCATCGTGCTCGTCGAGGACGACGCCGCACTCCGCACGCTGACCGCCCGCGCCCTCCAGGAGAACGGGTATCTCGTCCGCACCGCATCCGCGGCGCAGGAGATGTGGGAGGCGCTGGACGCGCATCCTGCCGACCTGGTGCTGCTGGACATCATGCTTCCGGGCCCCAGCGGGATCGAGCTCTGCCGGCAGCTGCGCGAGCGCAGCAACGTCGCGATCATCTTCATCAGCGCCAAGGGCAACGAGTCCGACCGGGTGGCCGGCCTGGAGCTCGGCGCCGACGACTATCTGCCCAAGCCGTTCAGCACCCGCGAACTGCTGGCGCGCGTCCGCGCGGTGCTGCGGCGCGGCGGCCGCGAGGTACCCCCAGGCGCGCGGGAGGAGGGGCTTCGCCGCTTCGACGGGTGGACGATCGACCTGCGGCGTCGCGAGACCCGCTCCCCCACCGGCGCGGTCGTCGACCTGACCGGCGCGGAGTTCGACCTGCTGGCCGTGCTGCTCGACCATGCCCAGCGCGTGATCGCGCGCGAGCGGCTGATCGAGCTGTCCCGCACCCGCCTGGGCGACAGTTCGGACCGCAGCATCGACGTGCTGGTCAGCCGTCTGCGCCGCAAGCTCTCGGGCGCCGGCGGCAGCGCGCCGATCATCACGGTGCGCGGCGTAGGCTACATGCTCAACGTGCCGGTGGAGCGCGCTTGACCGGATTCGCGCGCTTCGTGCACCCGTCCTTCGGGCTGCTCGGCCGCATCGTTGCGATCCTGCTGCTCACCACCGCGCTCGAGTTCGGCGTCAGCACGCTGCTGTACGAGCGCGCGAGCCAGTTTTCGGTCCGTGACGACGAGGCACGGCGGCTGGCCGAGCACCTCGTGATCGCACGCCGGCTGATCGCCGAGAGTCCGCCCCCGCGCCGCGAGGCGATGGCGGCCGAACTCACCACCGACCGCTACGAGCTGCGCTGGAGTCCGGAGCTGCCGGCCCCCGCACGCATCTCCCCGTCGCTGGACGGGATGCGCGAGCAGGTCCTGGATTGGGAGCCGTCGCTGGCGACCTCGGACCTGCGGTTGCGGCTGACCTCGCCCGGGCGCAGTTCGGTCGTCACCGGGGGATTGCGCCTGCCGGACGGCAGCTGGCTGCATTTCCGCACCCTCGAATCACTGCGCACGCTCAACCTCGCGTGGGAGCGGGTGCTGCTGGCGCTGATCCCGGCGATCGCGCTGATCGTGATCGGCGGCCTGCTGGTGCGGCGCACGCTGCTGCCGATGCGCCAGCTGGCGACCGCCGCCGACCGGGTGGGCCGCAGCGGTCCCGAAGGGGCGCCGATCCGCGTGTCCGAGGCGGGGCCCGGGGAGGTGCGCCGCGTGGTGGCGGCCTTCAACCGCATGCAGGCGCGCATCCACCGGCTGATCGACGATCGCACCCGCGCGCTGGCGGCGGTGGGCCACGACCTGCGCACGCCGCTGGCCCGGTTGCGGCTGCGTGCCGAGCGGGTGGCGGACGACGAGCTTCGCGAGACGCTCGATTCGGACCTTGCGGAGATGGAGGCGATGATCGCCTCGCTGCTCGCGTTTCTGGGAGGGGAGGGCGAGCCCGAGCAGCCCGTGCTGATCGACCTGGCGGTGCTGAGCGCGACGGTGGCGGACGAGGCGGCCGACCTCGGCCAGAACGTGACCTATGATGGGCCGGACCATTTCGAGTGCCGGCTGCGTCCGTCGGGGATGAAGCGCGCGCTGGTGAACCTGGTCGAGAATGCGGTGCATCACGCGGATACCGTCTGCATCCGCCTGGCGGTGCAGGACGAGGCGGTGGTGCTGTCGGTCGAGGACGACGGGCCGGGTATTCCGGAGGACTCGCTGCCGCTGGTGCTGGAGCCGTTCGTCCGCCTGGACACCGCCCGCAAGCGCGACACGATCGGCTTCGGCCTGGGGCTGTCGATCGTCGTGCGGGCGGTGGAGGCAGAGGGCGGGCAGTTCCACCTGTCGAACCGCCCAGCCGGCGGGCTGTGCGCGGAAATCCGCCTGCCGCTACCGGGCGCTGCCTGACGGACCGGCCGGTCAGCCGAGCGTGCGGCGGACCAGCACCAGCGTCGGATCGTCCTCCAGCGGATGGGCGGTGAAGCCCATTTCCTGCTCCAGCTCGATGGCGGCACGATTCTCGCGCGCCTCGATCGATTCCAGCGTCCGGATGCCGCGCGCTTCGGCATAGGCGGCGATGTGCTCGAGCAGCGTCCAGCTGATCCCGCGGCGCTTGTGGTCGGTGCGGATCGAGATCGCGACCTCGCCCCGCTCCAGCTGCGGATCGGCCGCGAGCATGCCGGTGGCGAGGATGCGGCCCTGGTCGTCGAGCGCCAGGAAGTTCTCGGTGCGGTCATGGTCGACCGCGGTCATCGCGACGAGCCGGTCGTGGCCCACCTTGTCGAGCGCGATCAGGAAGCGGAAGCGGATGTCGTCTTCGGAAACATGGCGGAAGAATTCGGCAAGCCGCTCCTCGTCGCCGGGACGAGCCGGACGGACGTGGAAGGTGAAGCCGCTCCGCGTCGTCAGCGATCCCGTCCATCGATCGGCGTTCGCCACCGGCTGCCCGGTGCCGACCCGCGCCATGTCTTCGCTGTTGTGATCGCTCATTCTGGCCTCTCCCTCGTTGCGGCGCGCCTTGCCGGGGCGTGTGCGCCAGCATGCCCCAAGCCCTGGTCCATGCCGACAAGCCCAGGCTAGGGGATGCGGCGACCCGCGGCCAGCCCGCGATGGACGGCTTTGCCGCGGCTGCCCTTGTCCTGGCGCAAGGAACGCCGCAGCCGAAGCGGCGGCGCCCCGCCATCAGAGATAGGGCGGCTTGGTGTATCCGGCCGGGCTGAGCGTGAAGATCTCGCAGCCGTCCTCGGTGATGCCGATCGAATGCTCGAACTGCGCGGAGAGCGAGCGGTCGCGGGTCACCGCCGTCCAGCCGTCGTCCAGCACCTTCACGTCCGGCTTGCCGATGTTGATCATCGGCTCGATCGTCAGGATCATGCCCGGCTTGAGCTCCGGCCCGGTGCCTGGACGCCCGGCATGCACCACCTCCGGCGCGTCGTGGAACAGCCGGCCCACGCCATGTCCGCAGAAGTCCCGCACCACGCCATAGCGATGGGCCTCGGCATGCTGCTGGATCGCATGGGCGACATCGCCCAGCCGGTTGCCGGGCCGCGCCTGCTCGATGCCCAGCATCAGGCAGTCGTAGGTCACCTCGACCAGCTTGCGCGCCTTGATCGGCACGTTGCCGACCAGATAGGTGCGGCTGGTGTCGCCGTGCCAGCCGTCGAGCAGCGGCGTCACGTCGATGTTGGCGATGTCCCCATCCTTGAACACGCGGTCGGACGGGATGCCGTGGCACACGACATGGTTGATCGAGATGCAGGTCGAATGGGTGTAGCCGCGATAGCCCAGCGTCGCCGGCACCGCGCCCGCATCGTCGATCATGCGGAAGATCATCGCGTCGATCTCGGCGGTGGAAACGCCCGGGACCACGTGCGGCGTCACCGCGTCGAGCACTTCGGCCGCCAGGCGCCCCGCCTTGCGCATGCCCTCGAACGCTTCGGGGCCATGCAGCTTGATGGCGCCAGTGCGCGCCAGGGGAGTGTCGGCGGTGACGGTTACATATTCGGTCATGCCCCGCGATATAACCGCTCGGGTGCCGCTTTGCGAGGGCGGGGACGGGCGCTATGCAGGGCACATGACCGTGCGCACCTGGACCGCCGCCCTGCTCGTCATCGGGGACGAGATTCTTTCCGGACGGACGCAGGACCGCAACGTGGCCCAGCTCGCGTCCTGGCTGAACGTCCAGGGCATCCGCCTCGCCGAGGTGCGGATCGTGCCCGACCGGCAGGCGGCGATCGTGGAGGCGCTCGATGCGCTGAGGACGCGCAACGACTATTGCTTCACCACCGGCGGCATCGGGCCGACGCATGACGACATCACGGTGGACGCGGTGGCGGCGGCGCTGGGCGTCCCCGTGGTCGTCCATCCCGAGGCGCAGGCTATGCTGGAGGCGCATTATGCCGGGCGCGGGGGGGTCAACGAAGCGCGGCTGCGCATGGCGCGGGTGCCGGAGGGGGCGACCCTGATCGCCAACAGCCAGTCGGGCGCGCCGGGTATCCGCGTCGGCAACCTCTTCATCCTGGCCGGGGTGCCGCATATCGCCGCGGCGATGCTCGACGCGCTGACCGGTACGCTGGAAGGTGGGCTGCCGGTGCTTTCCGCGACGCTCGGCTGCTGGGTGGGGGAGAGCGAGGTCGCCGAACTGTTGCGCGAGGCGGAGCGTAGCCACGCTGGCGTCTCGATCGGGAGCTACCCCTTTTTCCGCGAAGGCAGGGTGGGCGCCAATTTCGTGGTCCGCGCCACCGAGCAGCCGTTGCTGGACGCCTGCGTCGAAGACCTAGCGGCGCGGCTGGTCGCCGCCGGCTACGCGGTGGTGACGGGCGGCATCTGAAGGCGGAGCGCGGCGTCCGGACGGGCGCCGCGCTCCGCTCCCCTCAGAACCCGGAAAGCTGGAACGTGATGGAGGCTTGCTCGGCGGTGCAGGCCAGGCCGCCGCTCGGCCGGTAGCTGCTCTCGTACCGCGCGCCCCGGAATACCCCGGCTGCCGCTTCGTTGAAGACGAAGGGCGGGTAGGCGGCGATGACCCGCGGTGCGATGGTGCGTCCGTCGGCGGCGATGTCGAACTCGGTCATTCCCCAGCCCTCGAAGCCCATCCGCTGAGCTTCCATCGGATAGTCGCTGCTCGACACGCCCGAGCGGCGCATCGCCGGCTTCAAGCCGATCAGCGCGCACTGACCCTCGTCCAAGCCGGTCCGGTCGAACCTGGCGCGGGCCGCGACCAGATCGCCCTTGTCCGCCAGGATCGTCGCCTGTTGCAGCAGGGCGTTGACCTTGAGCGGGTGCTGCGCCGGAAGCGAAGACGCTTCGGTGACGCTCTCCAGCAGCGCCATCGCATCGGCCGGGCGCGACTGGCGGTAGCCGGGAACCGCGACCAGCAGCCGCAGTGTCGCCGCACTCAGTGGGTCGGACGCAACGGCCGGAACAGACAGAAGCGTCCGGAGCCCCGTTCGGTCGCGCTTGCCCCAATCGCGATCCGCATAGGTCCGCTTGACGGTGAGATAGGTACTGGCCGCGACCGGCGCCTGCGCTGCAGCCGCAGACCGCATCGCTTCGTCGAGCGCATCGGTCCGTTCCTTGTCCGCGGCGGCGCGGTTGTCGCCAAGCGCCGCCAGCGCCTGGATCAGCGCCAAGCGGTCGCCGGAGGCGCGTGCCTGCTCTACGGCCGGACGGATCAGCGCGATGGCAGCGGCGTCGGGCATGCCGGACCAGGCCGGCTCGCGCTTCCCCGCCCCGGCGAGCCAGGCGTGGAACTGCTCTGCCAGCGGGGCGGTCAGGTCCGGACGCTCGCCCACGCGGGTGCAGCGAAGCTCGACACGGGTGGCAAAGCGGAACAGCGGCGGCACCGCCTTGGCATCCTCCGGCTTCCACGACCATTCCGACACCGCCTGTGCAAAGGCGATCGCGACGTTCCGGCCGCCCGTGGTGTAGATCGGCAGCACGCCAGAGATGGCGCCATCCTCGCCCAGCGAGAACTCGACGATCGCGAAATCCTCGGGCTTCAGCCCGGTGGCGCCCCCGCACAGCGGCGGCTGCATGCTGGCGGCGCGGCTGAACGGCGTGTCGCGCATGCGCCCGGCGCCGGTGTAGGCCAGATAGCGGCGAGCGCCTTCCTTGTCGCCGTTCAGCATGGCGGCGATCGCTAGGTCGGACCGGGTGACGATGTCGCTGATGTCGACCCGGTTGGTGAGCCCGCCCTGGTTCTTCAGGCCTTCCTTCAGCTCCGCATAGGCTTCCTTCAACTGCCCCTGGTTGAGCAGCGTGCGGCCATAGATCGTCTGAACGGCGGCCTTGCTGTCCTTCGACATGGTGGGGTCGGCGAACACGATGCTGCGCGCCTCGGCAGCGTAGCGCACGGCCGCGCCATCGCCGTCGAAGGACAGGGTCTGCCCCAGCTGCATCAGCGGCTTGATGCGGTCGGCCCCTTGGGAGCGTTGCAAGGCCTCGCGATAGGCCGTGGCCGCCCCGGCATAGTCGAAGCGCCGCATCAGCACGCCGCCGAGCGCCATCTGACCGTCGCGCACGTCCTTGGTGAACTCCACACCCTGAGCCGTCAGGACGGGCAGGCCGCGGCGGAGCGCCGCTTCGCCCTCTTCCACCCGGCCGAGGGAGATCAGGCACGCGCCCTTGCGCACGTCGATCGCACCGGTGAGCAGCGCGTTCTTCCTGCCTTGTGGTCGCGCCTCGATCGATGCGTAGTCACGGACCGCATCTTCGCACTTGCCGTTGGCAGCCGACTCGTTCGCGCGATCGAACAACTGCTGCAGGTTGGTCGCAGGTGCAGGTGCCGCAGCGGCTTGACCTGCCGCAAGTACGTGCAGAATAGTTGCGAGCATTGGTGTTTTTCCCCCCGCCATCACGAAAGCATGAGACGAAGCATCGTGTCGACCGCATTTTTCTTTACGCGTCGGCTTCATGCTGTTCTCGCGGGCGTGGTCCTGTTGTCGGCCACCTCGGCAGCGGGCGAGCCGCCCGCATATCCGACGCGAACCGTGCTGCTGTTCGTGGCCGGCTGGTGCGCGCCGTGCCGTGCGGAACTGCAGCAGTTGCCGCAGATCACCGCCGCCGCGCGCCCGTATCGAGTGCTGGTCGTGCCGGTCGACAGCGGCAGGCGGGTCGAACAGATGCTGGCGGGGGTTCCCGCCGTCCAGCGCTGGCGGCCGCAAGGGGAAGGGTGGACGCGCGTGCAAGCGGACCTTCTCTCCGCAACCGCAGGGCTTCCCTACAGTGTCGCGCTCGGTGCCGACGGCCGGCCCTGCGCGAGCAGCCGGCGCGGTCTGGATCCCGCGCGGGCGGCGGACCTGGTCTCCCGCTGCGAGGCGAGCCTCTGACCGGTCGGGCAGGCTGTTCCACGGACGCGCCAGCGACGAAGAAAGTCTCGCAAAGTACCGACTCGACACGCGTCCTGTCCCTTGGCAAGTTGCGCGCAGAAAAGAAGGAGATAGGGGATGGGTGCCATTCTTCGTGTCGCGCGTGCGGTCTTGCACGCGCCGCGTCGCTACTTCGACCAGGCGCTACGGGCGCCCGATCCCGGCCAGTGCCACTGCGGCGCGCAGGCCGAAGTGGGTCGCACCAAATGCCATGAGTGCTGGCTGGAGGAATAAGGCGGCACGAAGGTTCGCTTCGGCCGGCGATCGCGTCCCGGCGTGCGAGGCCGGCCCCGCCGTTTTGCGTGCGCCAGCGGCTGAGCGGAGGGGCGATCGCACGCCGCGCCTGTCTCCTGCCACGCGCCGCCACGCGTCTTTGCGCGAGGTGGCAGCAACGATGCGGGCGCGCTTCCGCCCGGGAGCGGCCTTTGGCGGGTACACGGGATGGCTTGCGCCGAATCATTTGGCGGCCTAATGCCGGCACAGCCGTATCCGGTGGTGTCTTCGCCGCCTGGATCGGAACTGCCGAAGGGCAGGAACTTGTTGCTTTGTCAGCAGGTCGCGGGTGTAGCTCAATGGTAGAGCAGAAGCTTCCCAAGCTTACGACGAGGGTTCGATTCCCTTCACCCGCTCCATGCCTCTCCGTCGCATCGCTGGCTTAGCCCCTTAGGGTGGCCGTCACTGGCCGCGGGCCTGCCCCGCCAGCGCGAGGATGCGGTGGGCTTCCTCCAGGTGCAGCCGCTCGACCATCGCTCCACCCAGGCGGATAGCGCCTTTTCCGGTGGCGTCCGGCGTCGCGAAGGCGTCGACGATCGCCCGTGCCTGCGCGACCTGCTCGTCGGTAGGGGAGAAGGCGACGTTGCAGGCGGCGATCTGGCGCGGGTGGATCAGCGTCTTGCCGTCGAAGCCCATGGCGGCGCCCTGGCGACACACCGCCTCGAACCCCGCATCGTCGTCGATCGCGTTGTGGACGCCGTCGAGCACCGTCAGCCCCCAGCCGCGCCCGGCGGCGAGCGCGAGGCTCAGCAGCGGCAGCAGCTCGGCGCGATCGGGGGAGAGCCGGCAGCGCAGTTCCTTGGCAAGGTCGTTGGTGCCGATCACGAACGCCTGGAGCCGCATGCGCTCGGCAGCCGCGGCGATGGCGCCGAGGGCGGGGATGGCGCGGCAGGTCTCGATCATCGCCCAGATCGGGGCGCGCTGCAGCTGTGCCTGGACCGCATCGATGTCGGCCGCGGCATTCACCTTGGGGACCAGCACGGCGTCGAAGGGGGCACTGCCGGCGGCGGCGAGGTCGTCGGCTGCCCAGGGGCTGTCGAGGCCGTTGACGCGCAGCACCAGCTCGCGCGCGCCGAAGCCGCCCGTGCGGGCCGCCGCGACTGCCGCCTCCCGCGCCGCCTGCTTCTGCTCGGGCGCGACCGCATCCTCCAGGTCGAGGATCACGACGTCGCAGGGAAGGGTGCGTGCCTTCTCGATCGCGCGCGCGTTCGACGCCGGCAGGAACAGCGCGCTGCGGCGGGGGCGAAGGTCGCTCACGCCGGCCGTGCGGGCAGCAGCAGCGAGGCGTCGCCATAGCTGTAGAAGCGATAGCCGCTCGCGATCGCATGCGCGTACGCCGCCTGCATCCGCTCCAGCCCCATCAACGCCGACACCAGCATGAACAGCGTCGAGCGCGGCAGGTGGAAGTTGGTCATCAGCCCGTCGATGCCGCGGAAGCGATAACCCGGCGTGATGAAGATGGCGGTATCGCCCTCGAACGGACGGATGATGCCGTCCTCTCCGCTCGCGCTTTCGATCAGGCGCAGGCTGGTGGTGCCGACCGCGATCACGCGTCCGCCGTCGCGCCGCACCTGGTTGAGCCGTTCGGCCGTCTCCGCGTCGAGCCGGCCCCACTCCGCATGCATGCGGTGCTCGTCCGTGTCCGACGCCTTGACGGGCAGGAAGGTGCCGGCACCGACATGCAGCGTGAGCGTCGCGTGGCCGATGCCGCGTGCCTCCAGCGCCGCCATCAGCCCGGGCGTGAAGTGGAGTGCTGCGGTGGGGGCGGCGACGGCACCGGCCTCGCGCGCGAACAGCGTCTGGTAATCCTCGGCATCCCGTGCGTCGGTCGAGCGCTTGGAGGCGATGTAGGGCGGCAGCGGCATGCGGCCGGCGCGCTCCAGCAGCAGTTCGACCGGCTCGTCGCCCGCGAACTCCAGCAGCACGCTGCCGTCGTCGCCGCGCTCGCCGGCAGCCGCGGTGACGCCGGCGCCAAAGTCGATGACGTCGCCATCGCGCAGGCGGCGGGCGTTGCGGACAAAGGCGCGCCAGGCGCGCGGCCCTTCGCGCTTGTGGAGGGTGGCACCGATCCGCGCCTCGCCGCGGCGGCCCTCCAACTGCGCAGGGATGACGCGCGTGTCGTTGAACACCAGCAGGTCGCCGGGGCGCAGCGCGTCCGGAAGATCGGTGACGACCGCGTCGCGGGTGGTGGCGCCGTCGAGCACCAGCATGCGCGCGGCATCGCGCGGCGCCGCCGGGCGAAGCGCGATGCGCTCCGCCGGCAGCTCGAAGTCGAAATCGTCTACGTTCATCTCAGGTCCGCCGAATGCCCGGCGCTTGCCTCAGCGCTTGGCGGGGCCGGACGGCAGCGTCAGGTTCTGGTCCTCGGCCGGCACGGCGGGGGCGGCGGGCGCCGCCTGGTACGGCGGGGGATTGTCGGAGGCGATATAGGCGTGGATCACGCGGGTCGGGTTCGCCGGCGGCTCGCCGCGCTGGATCGCGTCGACATACTGCATGCCCTCGAGCACGCGGCCGAACACCGTGTACTTCTTGTCGAGGGCCAGGCGCGGCGCGAGCATGATGTAGAACTGGCTGTTGGCGCTGTTCTCGTCCTGCGCGCGCGCGGCGGCGACGGCGCCGCGGACGTGGGGAAGATAGTTGAACTCCTTCTCCAGGTCCGGAAGCTCCGAGCCGCCGGTGCCGTCGCCCTTCGGGTCGCCGCCCTGCGCCATGAAGCCCTCGATCACGCGGTGGAAGGGCAGGCCGTCGTAGAACTTCTGGCGGGTGAGCGTCTTGATCCGCTCGACCGCCTTGGGGGCCACGTCGGGGCGCAGCCAGACGGTGACGCGGCCACCGCTCGACAGGTCGAGCAGCCAGAGATTTTCCTTGTCCGTGGTCGCGGGCGGTGCCGCGCGGCCGGGAACATCGATCAGCTGGGCTGCGGCCGGCAGCGCGAACAAGGACGCGAACAACGCGAAAACAACGGCAAACAGGCGCATTTCCACCCCGGGGATAAGTTCTCGGCCAGCGGCTTAGAGGATTTCCCGCGGCGGGGGTAGGGGCCCGTTGCCCCGCACCCGCACCCCGTCTCAGGCGGCGGCGAGCGCCTCCTCGCGCTCGGCGGCCTGGCGCGCCCACATCTCGGCATAGACGCCGCCCTTGCGTAGCAGTTCGGCATGGGTGCCGCTTTCCACCACCTGGCCGGCCTCCAGCACGACGATGCGGTCGGCGTGCACCACGGTGGAGAGGCGGTGGGCGATGACGATCGTCGTGCGGCCCTGCTCGATCGCCTCCAGCGTGGAGAGGATCTCCGCCTCCGTCCGGCTGTCGAGCGCGCTGGTCGCCTCGTCCAGGATCAGCACGGGCGGGTTCTTGAGCAGGGTGCGGGCGATCGCGACGCGCTGCTTCTCGCCACCCGAAAGCTTCAGCCCGCGCTCGCCGACGCGGGTGTCGTAGCCGTCCGGCAGGCTCTCGATGAACGGCGCGATCGCCGCACCGCGCGCGGCGGCGGCGATCTCCTCCGCGGTCGCGCCGGCACGGCCATAGGCGATGTTGTAGCCGACCGTGTCGTTGAACAGCACCGTATCCTGGGGAACGATGCCGATTGCCGCGCGCAGCGAGTCCTGCCGCACCCGGGCGATGTCCTGCCCGTCGATGGTGATCCGCCCGCCGGTGGGATCGTAGAAGCGGAACAGCAGCCGCGCGAGCGTCGACTTGCCCGCACCCGAAGGACCCACCACCGCCAGCGTGGTGCCGGCCGGCACGTCGATGTCGATGCCCTTCAGGATCGGCCGCTCCGGATCATAGCCGAAGCGGACGTTCTCGAACCGGACATGGCCGTGCGATACGGCAAGCGCCGGCGCCTCGGGGGCGTCGCGCACCTCGGTCGGCGTGTCGATCAGGTCGAACATCGCGCCCATGTCGGTCACGCCCTGGCGAATGGTGCGATACACCATGCCGAGCAGGTCGAGCGGGCGGAACAGCTGGGTAAGGAGGGTGGAGACCAGCACCACGTCGCCGGGCGAGAAGCGCCCGCTCGCCCAGCCGAACACCACCAGCGCCATGCCACCGGCCAGCATCACGCCGGTGATCAGCGCCTGGCCGATGTTGAGGAGGGCAAGGCTGTTCTCGCTGCGCACCGCCGCGGTCGCATAGGCGGCGACCGCACGCTCGTAGCGCTCGGCCTCGCGGCCCTCGGCCCCGAAATACTTCACCGTCTCGAAGTTCAGGAGCGAGTCGACGGCGTGGGCGACCGCGCCCGTGTCGAGGTCGTTCATCCGCTCGCGCAGCGCGTTGCGCCAGTCCGTCACCCAGCGCGTGAAGAGGATGTAGGCGGCGACCATCACGACCGTGCCGACCACCAGCCACCCGCCGAAGCGGATGCCGAAGATGCCCAGCACCAGCGCCAGTTCGAGCACCGTCGGCGCGATGTTGAACAGCAGGAAGTAGAGCATCGTGTCGATGCTCTTGGTGCCGCGCTCCACCACCTTGGTGACGGCGCCGGTGCGCCGTTCCAGGTGGAAGCGCAGCGACAGGCCGTGGAGATGGCGGAACACCGCGCCCGACAGGCGCCGCGCCGCGTCCTGGCCCACGCGCTCGAACACCATGTTGCGCAGGTTGTCGAACAGCGTCGCCCCGAAGCGCGCGGCCGCATAGCCGACGATCAGCGCGACCACGAGCCACAGCGCGTCGCGGCTGCCCGCGCTCATCGTGTCGATCGCGTTCTGCAGCGCAAAGGGTGCGCCATAGACCTGCACCAGCTTCGACAGGACCACGAGCAGCAGCGCGCCGACCACGCGCAGCTTCAGCCCCGCCTGGCCCTGCGGCCAGAGATAGGGAAGGAAGCGCCGGAGGGTCGCGATCATCGGCCGCTGGGATGCGGCGGGAGCAGAAGTATCAGGAGGCATCGGATCCCGATTTGGGATGTCCAGGCCCGGTGCGCAACGGAGCCGGCAGGTCGCGGCCGCGCACGGCAGAGGGAACCGGATGTAATCTCAATCGCTTGACTCCCCGAAAGGAAGTCGAATGAGCTCGATCTTGTACGTCATCGCGATCATGGGCTGTGCCGATGATTCCAGCCAGTGCCGCAGCGCGCGGATCGAGCCGGCGACCTATACCAGCATCCAGTCGTGCCAGGCGGCGATGCCCGACGCGCTGGTCCGCAACACCGACCTGAGCTACCCCACGATCGCCGCCGCCTGCCAGCAGCGGAGCGCTCGCCTCGCCAGCAACGAGCCGCCCCAGCCGAGCCGCGGCGGCTGACCAGCGCTCTTTCCGGCCAACGGAAAAGGGCCGCGGCTTGCTTGAAAGCCGCGGCCCTTTTCGTGTCCGGCACGGGCGGGATCAGGCGACCTGAGCCGCCGGCTGCTCGTTGGGATCGCGCAGCACATAGCCGCGGCCCCACACCGTCTCGATGTAGTTCTCGCCCTCGCAGGCGGTGCTGAGCTTCTTGCGGAGCTTGCAGATGAACACGTCGATGATCTTGAGCTCGGGCTCGTCCATGCCGCCATAGAGATGGTTCAGGAACATCTCCTTGGTCAGCGTCGTGCCCTTGCGGAGCGAGAGCAGCTCCAGCATCGCATATTCCTTGCCGGTCAGGTGCACGCGGTTGCCGTCGACCTCGACCGTCTTGGCGTCCAGGTTCACCGCCAGCTTGCCGGTCTTGATGACCGACTGGGAATGGCCCTTGGAGCGGCGCACCACGGCGTGGATGCGGGCGATCAGCTCTTCCCGGTGGAACGGCTTGGTGACGTAGTCGTCCGCGCCGAAGCCGAACGAGCGGACCTTGGTGTCCATCTCGCTGATGCCCGACAGGATCAGGACCGGCGTCTGCACCCGGGCCACGCGGACCTTCTTCAGAACCTCGTAGCCGTGCATGTCGGGCAGGTTCAGGTCGAGAAGGATGATGTCGTAGTCATAGAGCTTGGCGAGATCGAGCCCCTCCTCGCCGAGATCGGTGGTGTAGACGTTGAACCCTTCGGCCTCGAGCATCAGCTCGATCGCCTTGGCGGTGGTCGGCTCGTCTTCGATCAACAAAACGCGCATCGCAGTCCCCCTGTGCGGCGAGCGGACCGGAGGCGGCGCGCCGTAGGACAATCATTAACCTAAACGGGGGTGAAGGCAAAAGGTTAACGCGTTCCTAAATCCTTCTTAGCGCGAACGCGTACGGATGCCGAAATGTCACACGTCCTCGCCAAGCGTCTCCCGCAGGTAGAGGCTGCGGATCAGCGTGAAGATCACCACCAGCAACGCCGCCGAGAAGAAGAGGCCGAACAGGCCGAATACCATCCCGATGCCGATGATCGCGAACAGGGTGATGGCAGGCGGGATCGCGATCACACGCGCCTGGACGAAGGGCGTGATGAAGTTGGTCTGTAGCAGGCGCACCACCGCATAGGTGACCAGCGCGCCGATCAGCGGCCCCGTGCCCTGGGTGGCGCCCAGGCCCAGCGCCGGGATCATCGCCGCAGTCGGGCCGACATAGGGGATGAACTCGCTGAGACCCGCCAGCAGCCCCAGCGCGGCCGCGGACGGCACGCCCGAGATCCACAGGCCGACGCCGATCAGCACCCCCATGCTGGTCATCAGGATGATCTGGGCGCGCAGCCACAGCCGCAGCGTCTCCGCCGTGTCGTCGAGCGCATCCGAAAAGGCGTCTCGCTTCGAACGGGGGACCAGCAACAGCGCGCCGCGGCGGTATATCGCGGGATCGGCGGCAAAGAACATGGCGCCGGCGAGCAGCAGGATGCAGTTGAGTAGCAGCTCGCCCGAGCCCTGAACGAGGCCGCCGATGTCCTGCGCGATGCGGGAGCCGGCGAAGGCCGCCTCCACCGCCTCGACGATGCGCGCGCCGACGGGCGAGTGCGACATCCAGGCGGCAAGGTCGAAGAGCAGGCCCGGCAGCGCCAGCACCAGCGCGTTCACCTGCGATCCGAACTGATAGCCGAAAAGCCACACCAGGAAGCCGACGGACGCCAGCACCGTCACCATGCCGGCCGGCACCCGCGCACGCTCCGGAACGCGCAGGCGTCGCCCATAGATGTCGGCCAGTGCGTGGATGACGGTTGCGCCCAGCATCGAGCCGAACGCCAGGATCAAGAGGTTGAGCGCGCGGTACAGCGCGACCGCGACCGCCGCGATCAGGATCAGCAGGACGACGCGGCGCAGGAAGCGGGCGTCCTCCGCATCCGGGCGAAGCCGGTTCACTAACGGCTCGCGCACAGCTGGCGGAAACGTTCCGCCAGGAACTCGATCAGCACCTCGACTCGGGCCGGGCGCAACGTGCCGGGCGGGGTGAGGAGGTGCAGCGCCATGTTGGTCTCCCGCCAGTCCTGAAGCAGTTCGACGAGCGTGCCGTCCGCCAGATCCTGGTCGACGATGAAGTCGGGCAGGCGCGTGATGCCGAGACCTGCCCGGAGCGCCGGGAGCATCGCCTCGCCGCTGTCGGTGCAGAGCGGCCCCGCCGGGCGGATCGCGACTTCCTCGTTGCCGCGGCGGAACTGCCAGACGAACGGGCGGCTGGCGTTGGTATAGGCCAGGCAGGCGTGGTGGGCGAGGTCGGCGGGGTGCTCGGGCCGGCCGTGCCGTTCCAGATAGGCGGGCGCCGCGACCAGGTGCAGCGTGACGGGCGCCAGCCGGCGGACCCGCAGGCTGCTGTCCGGCAGTTCGGCGACCCGCAGCGCGACGTCGATCCCTTCTGCGACGATGTCCGTCGGGGCGTCCGACAGCGTCAGGTCGACCTCGATGCCGGGGTACAGGGTCAGGAAGTCGGCGAGCGCCGGGGCGACGCGGGTGAGGCCGAAGTTCATCGGCGCCGCCAGGCGCACGCGCCCGGTGGGCGTGCTGTTGGAATCGCGCGCGACTTCCTCGGCCTCGCGCGCTTCGGCCAGGATGCGGGCGGCGCGCTCGGAAAGGGCACGGCCGCTTTCGGTCAGGGTCAGGCGGCGCGAGGTGCGGTGGAACAGCGTGGCGCCCAGCCGTGCTTCCAGGCGGCTGATCGCCTTAGAAACCGTCGCCTTGGAAGTGCCGAGCGCCTGCGCGGCACCGCTGAAGGAACGGTGTTCGACCACGGACGCAAAGATCGCCCAGGCCTCGAAGTCGGGTAGCATCATCGGACCAGCACCTCCGTCCCGAGCAGCTATAGCGCCGCAACGATCAGTTTCCAACGTTTCCGTTTACGTTGCGATGGGAGTGCCTACCTTTCCACCAACGGCTCGATGCCAGCGGAAAGGACTTTCCCATGATCGACAAGCGCAGTTTCGCAAGCCTGGGACATGCCGACCATGGTTGGCTGAACGCACGGCACCATTTCTCCTTTGCCAACTACCATGATCCCAAGCGGATGGGATGGGGTGCGATCCGCGTCTGGAACGACGACGAGATCGCGCCCAACAGCGGCTTCCCGCCGCATCCGCACCGCGACATGGAGATCATCACTTTCGTTCGCAGCGGCGCGATCACCCATCAGGATTCGATGGGCAACACCGGGCGCACGGCGGCGGGCGACGTGCAGGTGATGAGCGCCGGCACCGGCGTGCGCCATGCCGAATATAATCTCGAGCCGGAGACGACCCGGATCTTCCAGATCTGGATCGAGCCGCGCGTACAGGGCGGCGCGCCCGCCTGGGGTGCCAAGCCCTTTCCGCGCGACGATCGCTCGGGCCGGTTGGTGACGCTGGCGAGCGGCTTTGCCGAGGACGCCGACGCCCTGCGGATCCGCGCCGACGCGCGGGTGCTGGGCGCGACGCTGAAGGCGGGAGAGACCCTGACCCACGAGGTGGGCGCAGGCCGCCACGCCTATCTGGTCCCGGCGACCGGCGCAGTGGAGATCGACGGCGTGCGTTTCGACGCCCGCGACGGCGCGGCGATCGACGGCGGTACGACCGTTGCGATCACGGCGCTGGAGGATGCGGAGATCGTTCTGGTCGACGCCGAATAACGAGTTTCCCGGGCCGCGACGCGCGGCCGGGGAAGGGGGCCTGCCGATCTCTCCCTCCCTGGGCGGGCCCCCGAATACCAGCCCGACGGGCGGGCAGAAGCAAGGAGACATGCGATGGCGAAGGTTCTGGTGCTCTATTATTCGTCCTACGGCCACATCATGAAGATGGCCGAGGCTGTGGCCGAGGGCGCGCGCGGCGCCGGCGCCGAGGTCGACATCCGCCGCGTCGCCGAGACGGTGCCGGAGGATCTCGCCCGCGCCTCTCACTATGTGATGGATCAGCCCTATCCGGTGCTGGAAGACGTGAACGAGCTCGCCAATTATGACGCGATCATCGTCGGTACCGGCACCCGCTATGGCCGCATGACCAGCCAGATGGCGGCGTTCTGGGACAAGACCGGCGGCGTCTGGGCGCGCGGCGCGCTGATCGGCAAGGTGGGCGGCGCCTTCACCTCGACGGCCAGCCAGCATGGCGGGCAGGAGACGACGCTGTTCTCGATCATCACCAACCTGCTGCACCACGGCCTTGCCATCGTCGGGCTCGACTATGGCTTCCAGGGGCAGATGGGCGTGGACGAGGTGCGCGGCGGATCGCCCTATGGCGCGACCACGATCGCGGGCGGCGACGGCAGCCGCCAGCCGCACGAGGAGGAACTCGAGTCGGCGCGCTACCAGGGCCGCCGCATCGCCGAGACCGCGGCCAAGCTCACCGCCTGATCCGGGGTACCCGCCGCTCCCGAAGCGGCGGGCCTCAGCCCTGCGGCGTCGGTCCCGTGGCTTGCACGGGAGCCGGCGCCGCCGGTTGCTTCGGGGCCGGAGCGGCAGGTGCCGCAGGCCGCGGCGCCAGCAGCCGCTTGTCCTCCGGACGGTTGGGATAGGCGGGGAAGCGCGCGGCGGCCGGCGCGAACACCCCGCGGGCGGTTGCCGCGCCCGGCGCGTTCGGCGTGCGGCCGACCCAGCGCCAGTGCCAGGGCTCCCACTTCACCTGCTGCTTGTTGCCGGCCGGGAAGGACTGCTCGAAGCCGAACTCGGCGGCATTCGCGATCAGCCAGCGGCCGGCGGGGGTGGCGGCGAAGCAGGCCTCCGCATCCGGGCAGCCGCCGCGGTCGCGCGTGCCGAAGTCTACCACATAGCCGGTCGCATGCTCGCTGAACCCCGGCGGCGCCGATGCCCAGGCGCGCTCGCGAAAGCTGCTGCTCCCGTCCGGGTTGATGCCGCCGCAGAAGGTTTGGCGCTGCAGGCGGACGGAGCGGTGGCAGGACACCGCCCGCAGCTTGCCCGCGATCGCCGGATCCTGGTTGGCGCGGGCGAGCAGTGCCTGGAGGTCCGCCAGCATCGCCGGGTGGATGCGACAGCTGCCGCCCGGCGCGAACTCCTCCGGCGCCGGGATCAGCGCGGTTTCCACCGTGTCCGGGTAGGGGAAGTGGTTGAACAGCCGGCCGTCCGGTCCCGGCTGGACGATGCCGCGGTCGCACAGCGCGATCGGCGCGCGGTTGACGGCGACGGCGGGCGGCGGTGCTGCCGGCGCAGGTGTTTGCGCGGGCGCCGGTACCACCGGCGCCTCGACCGAGGCGGGCTTGGGCGCCGAGCAGGCGGCAAGCGCCAGCACCAGCGCAGCGGACATCCGCAGGGAGTTACGCAATCCGACCTCCTGAACCGCACGCGACGGCGCTGCCGCCTTTCGGTGCCTGCGCTCTGGCATGTGGGCGACGGCGGTGGCAAGGGACCTCCCATGCTGGATGACCTTGTGCTCTTCATCGATGGCGAAGCGATCGTGATCGACAAACCGGCGGGGCTGCCGGTCGACCGCCCGCGGGATCGCAGCCCGAGCATCGAATCGCGGCTGGACGAGCTGACCTTCGGCTTCCAGCGGCTGCCGACGCCGGTCCACCGTCTGGACCGGGATACCAGCGGCTGCCTGCTGCTCGCCCGCAATCCCAAGGCGCACGCCCGCTTCCAGCAGGCGTTCGAGGGCGGGCTGGTGCAGAAGCGCTACCTGGCCGTGCTCGACGGCGTGCCCACGGAAAGCTCCGGCACGATCGACCTGCCGCTCGCCAAGGTGAGCAGCGCCGAAGCGGGCTGGCGGATGGTCGGCGATCCCGAGGGAAAGCCGGCGCGCACCAACTGGAAGCTGCTGCGCGCCGAAGGCGGCCGCGCGCTGGTCGCCTTCTTCCCCGAGACGGGCCGCACCCACCAGATCCGCGTCCACGCCGCCGAGGCGCTGGGCGCGCCGGTGGCGGGCGACCCGGTCTATGGCCGGCCGGGCGGCGCGATGCTGCTCCACGCCGCGCAGCTGACCGTGCCCCGCGCCAACAAGCCCCCGGTGGAGGCGACCGCGCCGCTGCCGCCGAGCTTCGCAGCCGCTGGCTTCGGGGACAGCTGAGGCGCCGCCCGCATGGCAGCCATCCCGATCACCCGCTCGATCAGCATCGACAGCGACGAGCTCGTCGAAAGCTTCACGCGCGCGAGCGGGCCGGGCGGGCAGCACGTCAACACGACCGACAGCGCGGTGCTGCTGCGTTTCGACGTGGCGGCTTCCCCGAGCCTGCCGGAAGCCGTGAAGAACCGGCTGGCCGAGCTGGCGGGATCGCGGATGACGCGCGAAGGCGTGCTGGTCTTGCGCAGCGAGGGGGCGCGTTCCCAGCTCCTCAACCGAGAGGAAGTGCGCGAGCGGCTGGTCGCCCTGATCCGGGAGGCGACCTTTGTCCCGCGCAAGCGCAAGCCGACCAAGCCCAGCCGCGCGGCAAAGGCGCGGCGGGTGGACGAGAAAAAGGGCCGCAGCGCCGTCAAGGCCGGACGCGGCAAGGTCCGCGTCGACTGAGCGCCGGGCCGCAACGAAAAAGGAACGCCATGTACGTCTTCGACATCGCCGCCGGCTCCAAGCAGGAGCTGTACCGCGAACTCGCCAATGCGCTCGATGCGCTCACCGCCGACGAGCCGGATGCGGTCGCCAACATGGCGAACGCGGCGGCGCTCTTGTGGGAATATCTGCCCGACCTCAACTGGTCCGGCTTCTACCGCAACGTCGCCGACGAACTGGTGCTGGGGCCGTTCCAGGGCAAGGCCGCCTGCATCCGCATCCCGTTCGGCAGGGGCGTGTGCGGCGCCGCTGCGTCCACCCGCGAGACTCAGCGCGTGGAAGACGTGCACGCCTTCCCCGGGCACATCGCCTGCGACGCCGCCAGCCGCTCGGAGCTGGTGGTGCCGATCGTCCACGACGGCCGCCTGCTCGGCGTGCTCGATCTCGACAGCCCCTCGCCGGCGCGCTTCGACGCCGAGGACGCGGCCGGCTGCGAGATGCTGATGCAGCGGCTCGCGCCGCGCATCGCGGGCGCCTGACCTCGCGTCACTCGGTGGGAGTGGGCTCCGGCGTGGGGCTCGGCTGCGGCTCGGGAAGCGCGACCGCGATGTCGACGCGGCGGTTGCGCGCGCGGCCGGCTTCGTCGTCGCTGCCGTCCGGATTGGCGTTGGGCGCCACCGGCCGGTTTTCACCGAGCGCGATCACGGTGATGCGATCCTTGGCCACGCCTTTTGCGATCAGATAGTCGCGCACCGCCTCCGCGCGGCGCCGCGACGCGCGCAGGTTGTCCGCGTCCGAGCCCTTGGAGTCGCTGTGGCCGCTCAGCCGGATGGGACCGCCGGCCTGGAGCGCGGGTTCGGCCAGCAGCGTGTCGAGCATGGCCTTGGCCGGGTCGTCCAGGGCGGCGCCCTTGGGGAACTGGACGGTCCTCTCGATCGGCTCGAGCGGCGGCGGCGTGGGTTCGGCATCCGGTTCCGTTTCCGGGCGGATGATCGACTTGCCTTCGGGCGTCGGCTCGGGCGCCGGGGTGACGTTGGCGACGTCCGGCTCGGCGCTGTTCTCGGCCGGAGCGGGGTCGGCGCGGTTGCCCTCGGAAGGGCCGCATCCCGCCAGAAGCGCGGCCAGCCCGCCGGCCGCCACCGCGTGGCACAAGGTCCGTTTCATCGTTCCTCCCCAATCAGGTTCTCGTTTCGGGTCTCCGGCTCGCGCACGCGGGGCGGGGCGTAGGAGACGATCACGTCGCCGGGCTGCGGCGTCGGCCGCGTGGCATGGGTGAAGAAGCGCAGCGTCCCGTTCTTGCGCAACAACAGCAGCATGTCGGCTTCGTCGGGCAGCACCGCCTTTGCGTCGGCAAAGTCGAACTGCTCGCTGATGCGGGTCTTGCGGAACGACCAGCCGGCTCGTTCGCGCTCGGTGATCTCCTCGACGCCCAGGCCTGAGGTGAACAGCGCGCGGCCGCGCAGCGCCTCCGGCAGAGCCCGCGGATCGCCGCTCGCGTCGCCCAGCTGGTATACCGCGTCGCGGCCGATCTGCGGCGCGAATTCGCTGCATACCAGCGCGTTATAGGCTTCGTTCTCGGAGGTCGCGGCCAGGACCTGGAACTGGCTGAGGTCCAGCTGTTCCTCGGTCGCCTCCGCCAGGATCTCGCCGTGATAGGTCGGGATGCCGCGCTGCCGGGCGGGCGCAAGCCGCTGCCAGCTGCTGTCGCTCACCAGCACCGGCACCTCGAGCGAGCGGAGGTGCTCGGCGAGCGCCAGGCTCCAGTCGGTGCTCCCCACGATCAGCAGGCCGCGCTCGCTCGCGCCGGTGACCTTCAGCCAGCGTGCCACGGTGCGGATGCTGAAGCCGTGGGCGATGATCGTGGTGACAACGACCGCAAAGGACAGGGTCACCAGGATGTCGCCGTCGCTGTAGCCGAGCCGGTCGAGCCGGAGCGCGAACAGCCCCGACACGGCGACCGCCACCACGCCGCGCGGTGCGATCCAGGCGACCAGCAGCCGCTCGTTCCAGGGCACCCGGCTGAACGCGAGGCTGAGGAGCACGGTCGCCGGCCGCACCAGCAGCAGCAGCGCCACCAGGAAGCCGGCGAACCGCCATTCGAAGCGGCGCAGCACCTCCAGGTCGAGCTGTGCGGAGAGCAGCACGAACACCCCGGAGATCAGGAGGACGGTGATGTTCTCCTTGAACGGGTGGACGTCGCGCAGCGAATCGAGCTTCATGTTCGCAAGCGCGACACCCATCACCGTGACCGCCAGCAGCCCCGTCTCCTGCTGGATCAGGTTCGACAGCACAAAGGTGCCGATCACCGCGACCAGGAGGACGGGCGCCTTCAGATATTCCGGCACATGCCCGCGCGGGAACGCCCAGGCGATCGCCCGCGCCACCGCATAGCCGATCAGGCCAGCCAGCACCGCGGCCGCCAGCAGCGACACGATTACGCCGCCGAGCGAGGCGCCGGCTTCCGATCGGCGGAGATATTCGTAGGTGATGACCGCGCAGAGCGCGCCGAAGGGATCGTTGACGATCGCCTCCCACTTCAGGATCGCGCGCGGGCGCGGCGCGACGTTGCTCTGGCGCAGCAGCGGCAGGACCACGGTGGGGCCGGTGACCACCATGACGCCGGCGAACAGGATCGCGACCGGCCACACCAGCCCGGCGACATAGTAGCAGGCGACCGCACCCAGCGCCCAGCCGACCGGGATGCCTATCAGCGCCAGGCGGGTGACTGCGCCCTCGGTCTTGCGCAGCTCGCGGAAATTGAGGCTGAGCCCACCCTCGAACAGGATCACCGCGACCGCGATCGAGATAGCGGGTTCGAGCAGCGGGCCGAAGGCGGCATGCGGGTCGATCAGGCCGGTCACGGGACCCGCGAAGATCCCCGCCACCAGCATCAGCGCGATGGCGGGCCAGCCCGTTCGCCAGGCGACCCATTGCGCGCCGATGCCGAGCACGCCGATGAGCGCGAAGAGGAGAGCCTGTTGTTCCATGGGAGCGCGATACCCGCCCGGGCCGGGTGTCGCAAATTCGCGTGGCTTTGCCGGGGCAGGCGGCTATCCCCGCGGCATGGCAACTCCGACCGTCTCCGTCGTCATTCCGGTCCACAATCGGGCGCATCTGGTGGGGGATGCCGTCCGCAGCATCCTGGCCCAGTGGTTCGGCGACTTCGAGCTGGTGGTGGTGGACGACGGATCGACGGATGAATCGGTCGCGGTGGTCGAGGGCTTCGGCGATCCGCGCATCCGGGTGGTGCGGCACGCCCGCAACCTCGGGATTCCGGACGCACGCAACACCGGCCTGGATGCCGCGCGGGGCAGGCTGATCGCCTGGCTCGACAGCGACGACATCGCCCGGCCGGAGCGGCTGGGCGCACAGGTCGACTTCCTTGCCCGCAACCCCGACATCGCCCTGGTCGGCAGCTGCGCGGGCAAGATCGACAAGGACGGCCGGCGCAAGCGCGGCGTGCGCGTCCCGCCGCTCGAATCCGGCGACATCGCCGCATGGCTGCTGTTCCGGTCGGCCTTCCAGCAATCCTCGGTGATGGGCCGGGCCGAGGTGCTCAAGGCGCATCCCTACGACCGCAGCTTCGACGTGTGCGAGGACCTCGACGTGTTCGTGCGCCTGTCGCGCAGCCACCGGCTGGCGAACCTGCCGCAGGTGCTGGCGGACCGGCGGGTGCATCCGGGGCAGACCGTCTCCCAGCGGCAGGACCGCATCCGCGAGCGCAAGACCCTGCTCTACGCGGGGCCGCTGGCCGAACTCGGCATGGGCTTCGAGGCGGAGGATCTTCGCCGCCACACGCTCTTGGGCAAGACGAAGCTGAAGGGGGTCGAGGCGCCGCCGGATTTCCTGCAATGGGCCGACGACTGGCTGCAGACGCTGCGCGCGCGCAACGCGGAGAGCCGCTATGTCCCGCCCGAGGGGATGGCTCTGGCGACGGGCTGGTTCTGGCTGCTCGCCTGTCGCGTGGCGATGCCGACGCTGGGGCGGGCTGCGGCGGTGCGGGCCTACCTGCGCTCGCCGCTGGCGCGGGGATTGATCCGCGGGCCGGCACGGGGCTGGCTGGCGGCGAGCGCGCCCGTGCTGCTGGGCTTCAGGCGCTAGTCGATCAGGCGGCGGACGAGGTCCAGGTCGGCAGGCTTGTCGACATCCACCGCCGCCAGGCCGAACGGGCTCGCGACCGCGCGGGCGGAGATGCCGGCGGCGGCTCCCAGCCGCATGAGCGCCTGGTCGAGCGTGAGCCGCCCGACCAGATAGCGCAGCAGCGTTCCGGTGCCGAGCCGCCGCACGATCCGCCACGGGCGCTTGCGATCCGCCTCCACCTGCGACCACAGGTCGAGTGCGGCATTGGCCCTGGGCGTCGCCAGGTAGAAGAGGTTGCACCCCGACCAGCTTCCATCGGCGAAGCGCAGATAGGTGCGCTTGGTCTCCGGCACCGCCGCCTCGATCACGTCCCGGCGGGCGAGCAGCGCGGTCACGTCCGCACCCGCCGGCGTCGCCGCGAGGAAGCGGGTGATCCACTCCGGTTCGAGCAGCGCATGGTCGGCGGTGGTGACCAGCAGCGGCGTGCCCAGGGTTGCGAGTCCGCTGCGGGTGCTGCGGCTGGGGCCGGCCTCGGCGGTCAGCACCTCGACCCCGAGCGTTCCGGCATGGGCGGCGACGGCCGGGTCCGAGACGGAGACGCCGATGCGGGTGGCGCCGGCGGCGCGGAGCGACCGGACGACGCGGGCGAGCATCGTCACGCCGCCGACTTCGATCAGCGCCTTGGCGGGCACGCCGGCATAGTCGGCCACCGGATCGGCACCGCCCCGCGAGCCCGCGAGCACCAGGGCGTTGAACGCGCTCATGCCCGCGCCCGCGCGCGCCAGACCTTCCACAGCACGCCGGGGGCGGCGAGCAGGGGGTGGCGTTCCGCCCAGGGAGTCAGCTTGACGGGCACGCCAGTATGCCGCTCGACCTTCCACGCGCCGTAGCGCGCTGCACCATCGAGCAGGAAGGCCGCCTTCACCAGCCGCAGCGCGTTGAGCGGCTTGCCCAGCCGCCGCCGCGAACGCCACCGGCGCAGCAACTGCGCCCGTGTCTCCGCATCCAGGACCGGCGACACGCCGTCCGGCGTCCGGCGGACCTCGATCCCGGCCGCTTTCCAGGCGAGCAGGAGAAGCTCGGCATAGCGTTGCGGATCATAGGCGAGGATCTGGTCCTCGCGTCCTGGCTGTTCGACCCGCAATTCCGCGCGATAGGTCTCCCGGAACAGCGCCTTCCAATAGGCAGACGGTGCGCCATGGGCGGGGCCGAGCACGGCGGCGAAGCGGGCGGCGGTCATCGCCGCCGCCGCGATCGCGTCGACGACCGCCTCCGCCTGCGCGGCGCCGGCAATCCACAGCAGCGCACTCGGCTGCACGAAGCGGGTCCAGATGGTCGTGTCGGCCAGTTCGCCGCCGGCGGCCTCCACGAAGACGGAGAGCGGCATCGTCGCGACCTTGGCCTGGAGCATGCGGCCGCCGACGCGGACCTCCTCGAAGCTGATGTCGGGCCAGATCCGATGCGACACCATGCCGCGGATGCCGGGTGCCGGCGGCCCTTCGGTCAGCACATAGAAGTCGAGCAGCCCGTCCAGGTCCCCGGTCCGCAGCACGGAACCGTAGAACAGCACCGCCGATCCGCTGAGCCGGCCGGCGACGACGGCGGCGGCCTCGACGATCTCCGGCCGGACCTCGGCCGCCAGCATGTCGGCGATGGCGCGACGGAGCGGGCGCATCACGGCGTCACGAACTGGAGCGGCCGGCCCTGGCGCACCGTGATGGTGCCGCCGTCGTAGAGCTCGCCGTCGAGGATGAAGCCGCCCTCCAGCGTGACGGTGAAGGAACGGACGTCGTGGCGGCGGTAGCCGGCCTGCTCCAGCCATGCGGCCTCCGACCCGCGCAGCAGGGCCGGCACGGCACGCGAAAGCCGGGCGGGGGGCGCATCGACCGCCAGCATCTTCAGCCCCGCACGCTCGTGGCCGAAGGGCTTGAGCCGAAGCGGCAACCGCTCGAGCGTCGAGCTGAAGAGGATGTAGAAGGTCTTGTCGACCGGCGTGCCCCCGTCCAGCTGCAGCCGCATCGGCTCGCCCGCGCGCCACTGGTTGGCCTGGCCGCCGAACATCGTCTGGGCGACGCCCCAGAACAGCGAGATGCCGACCGCGAAGCTGTTGAAGGCGCCGGCCTTGTGCGTGCGCTGCGCCAGCTCCGTCGCGCGCACGAAGGCGCCTGCCCCGAACAGGAAGCCGCATAGCTCCGGCCGGGTTGCATCGCCGCGCAGGATCTCGACGGACGCCCGGGCACGGACTCCGCCATGGGCGCCGGCATCCAGCGCGTCCTGCACCGTCCAGTCGCTCGGGATGCCGAGGTCGAGCGCGAGCGCGTTGGTCTTGCCCGAGGGAACGACGGCCAGCCGCGGCAGGGCGTCGCCGAAAACCTCCTGCGCGCAGGTCAGCACGTCCCGCACGGTGCCGTCGCCGCCGTCGACCACCAGCAGCTCGATGCCCGCGTCGCGGAACTCGCGCAGCGCCTGGGCGAGCGCCGGGTGGGTTCGGGGGCCGCGGTACAGGAGGTTGGGCGTATCGGCCGGCACCACCGCCGCCTCGGCACCGCGGGTGCGGTTGCGATGGCTGCGGCTGTTGCTGATGATCCCGGTGCGCGGATGGCCGGCCCGGCGCGTGCCGGGCCCGGGGACCGTCGTTCCAAGGGGAGTGGGGGACGTCATCTGCTCTGCCGGTTCCGAGGTAATCTTCTTCAAACGCGCCCCCGGGTCACGATGCTTGAACGGGAGGCGGGCCCATGCACCGCACGATTGGCCCGTCCGCGCCCATATCGTGGCAGTTTTGTGGCGACCGCCGCGTTCGGCAACCCCTTTTGCACGCTTTGGCCGGGGAAGCGCCCGGCTTTTGCGACCTAGCGGCCGTATCGCGTGCGGATGGCGATGCTGCCGCCGCCGGCAGGAACCGGGAAGCGCGTCGCCTTGAACGAGGGCAGACCGAGCGCGGTCGGCGCGTCGTTGGAGAAGCCGAACCCTTCCTTGGGGGCAAAGGCGGTCCGGTTGAACTTATGGTCGCCGTTCTCGTCGTGATAGGTGGCGAGCGCATAATGGCCGGGCGCGAGCCAGAAGCAGGCGCGGGTCGTAGGGGCCGTCGTCTTGACCCTGGCGCGCGCGAGCTTGGCGCCGCCTTTCAGGAAGCGGCTGCTGTCATCCGGGTAGACGGTGAATGCGACCTCGCCATCGGCGCTGCGCAACTGGGTGGCGGCGACCTCCAGCTTCACCTTGCCGGTGCCGGGCGTGCCGACGCAGGCCGGCGCAGCCTGGGCCGGAGCGGAAAGGCCGGCGGCGCCCGCAACCAGGGCGATCGCGGCAAGAGCGGTACGGGACATCGAAGACTCTCGTTGCAACATCATGCCGTCCACCATGCACCCGGCCGGATGAACTGGAGATGGGCGGCCCGTTCAGGCCGGCACCCCCTCCGAGCGCAGCCGGTCCCGCCGGATCGCAAGGCCCAGCATCAGCGCGAGCAGGACGGCGGTGACGACCGAGGCGATCAGCACCCCGGCGGCGATGCCGTTCGCGCCCATGCTCGGCGACAGCAGGAATGCCGCCGCGAACATGGTGCCGGTGGCCGCCAGCCGAACGAAAAAGGCGCTGCCGGCACGATTGGCGGCCATCAGCACGGGTTCGAAGCCGACGGTGCACAGGTCGATGCAGCCGGCGGCGGTCAGCCACAGCAGGCTGGAATAGGCGTTGGTGAACTCCGATCCGCCGACCAGCGCCAGCACATGCTGCCCGGCCAGCAGCAGCAGTCCGAACACCAGCGCGGCGACCAGCGTCGCGACCGAGACCGAGCGCACCAGGAAGCGGCCGATCTTGCGCAGGCCGCCCGCGTCGATCGAGCGCACGATCTCGGGGAAGGCTGCGCGGGCGAGGAGCTGCGACAGCTTCGTCATTGCCTGCGCCAGCTGCACCGCCAGGCGGAACTCGCCCGCCGCGGTGGTGCCGGCGACGCCGCCCACCAGCAGCAGCGGGAACTGCTTGCTCGACAGGGTGAAGGTCGCATTGGCGTTGGTGCTGACCGCGAACTGGACGATGCCGGGGTTGTCGGTGACCACCGCGCGCAGTCCGTGGCCGTGCTGGCGCATCAGCCGCAGGTTGCCCGTCCGCGCGACCATGATCCAATAGGCGGTGGCGGTCAGCAGCTCGGCCGCCATCCACGCCACCAGGAAGCCCTGGAGCGTCGGGTGGATCAGTGCGACCAGCCCCGCGCCGACCAGCCGCACCACGGGCGTCGCGCTGTCGGCGAGCGCGGCGAGCGAGAAATTGTCGTTGAGCCGCAGGATGCCGAGCGGCGTCGAGCGCAGCGACAGCAGCTGGATGATCGTGAAGATGAAGGTCGCCCGCCACAGCGTCGGGCCGATGCCCAGCATCTCGCCCCACAGGCTCAGGATGGTGGCGGCGACGCCCACGCCGACCACCGCGCTCGTCGCGTCGAGCGCCGTGCAGGCCCGGAACAGCCGGCCCAGCCGGTCGAGGTCGCCCGCCGAGCGATGGGCGGTGCCGTAGCGGACGATGATCTGCCAGGTCTGGAAGCCCACCAGCGCGACCAGCACCTGCGAGGCGCCGACGATGATCGAGAAACGCCCGAAGTCGGTCACGCCCAGGGTGCGCGTGACGATCGCCAGGTAGAAGAGCGACAGCACGGCGGTGACGCCGCGCCCGGCGAGCAGCCATCCCAGATTGTGCGCGACGCTGCCCAGCCCCTTGCGCGGGGTGCCGGTGCGCGCGGCGAACGGGTTCACGCGAGCCAGCTGGTGATCCTTTCGCCCTGACGAGCCGTCCACATCGCCTGGAACAGCCGGACGAGGTGTACCACCAGCGAGATGGCGGTCCAGGCCGCCACCCCGATGATGCCCCAGTCGGGACGCTGCACCAGCAGCAGGAAGAACAGGATCACCATGTTCGGGTTCCGGCGCGCGGTGATGAGCCGGAACCAGCTGTCGAACCGCTCCCAAACATGGATGTGCATGCCGAAGCGCACGATGAAGGCGCCTTCGATCAGCCGCTGGGCGACATAGCCGAACAGCATCGTGCCGATCACCAGCCAGAACATCTGGTCGGAAAGCGGCCGGCCGTAATCGGCACAGCCCGCGGCCCAGGCCCACCACCAGAAGGGCGGGTGGACCAGGTCGACGCCATGGTCCCAGGCGTTGCCGAGCTTGGACGACGTGATCGTGCAGCGCGCGAGCTTCCCGTCCACGGTGTCGAACACCATGAAGACAAGGCCGGTGGCAAGGCCCGTCCAGAACCAGCCGTGCCAGAAGGCGACCGTCGCCACGATGCACAACAGGCTTCCGGCGGCCGTCACCTGGTTGGGGGTGATCCCCAGCCGTGCGGCGATGCGGGTGAGCGCGAACGCCCATTCCGGCCAGAGATATTTGGTGAGGAGGTCGGTCACCCCCTTGTAGGCGCCGGTATAGCTCGCCCGCTCGATCGCGGGCACGGCCTCGGGCACCAGCAGCTCGACGAACGGCTGCTCGCGCTTGCGAAGCGCCTCGTTGAAGATGCCTTCCTCGGCCTCGGCGCGGATCTCGTCCATGCCTGCTTCGAGCGGGACGGGCGCCTGCGCCTGCATCGCGGCGAGCACCGCCTCGCGCTGCGCCTCGTCCGCGACATGGGCGAGCGCGGGCACGCCGTTGCGGCTCACCAGCGTTCCCGGCCTGCCGGTCAGGTGCGCGACCCAGACGGGATCGAACGCGAACCGCAGGTTGACTAGGATCGTCGGGCCCGCCGGCCGGTCCGTGAAGGGCAGGTCGCGCGAGGCGGCGATCCGCCGCACGCGCTCTTCGTTGGTCATGCCCCACAGCAGCGTCGGGTTGCTGCCGACGGGCGTGACTGCCGGCCGGGGCTGGGCATCCTTGGGTGTCATAACCGGGCCGATACCCGATCGTGCGCCGATTGCGAGAGGAAAGCCGTCATCCCGCGTGGCGCCCCGCCAATACGCGCAGGATTTCGGATGCGGCGCGCGCTGGCGCCGCGCCGCTGGTGTCGCCCAGCGAATCGCTCGCGAGTGCCGCCTGCGCATCCGCAAAGCGCGGGTGCTCGGTCCCGGCACGGGACAGGGCGGGGAGAAGCCCGTCCAGGTTGTCCACCACTTCGCCCGCCACCCACATCGCGTAGGAGGGATCCTGCCGCCAGGCTGCGCCGCCCGCGTTCAGGAACACGCACGGACGCGGCCGCACCAGAAATTCGAGCAGCTGGCTGGACGTGTCGCCCAGGTAGAGGTCGGCCGCGGCGGTGTAGCTGCCGTCCACCGCGGCGAAGCTCTGGTAGTCGCAATGCGTGTCGCCGCGCCCCTTCAGTTCCTCGCACAAGGCGCGAACCTCGGGCGCGCGCTCGACGAGCCGCTGGTGCGGCGCGAAGATCAGGTTCCACCTGCCCTCGGCCAGCACCCGCCGGACGACCTGCTGGCCCCACTGCCACCAGGAAGAGCGGTGCTGTTGCCAGTGCGGATTGTAGAGCAGGACCGGCCGATCCTCCGCAAACTCCGGCTTGGCATAGCTGCGCTGGCGGAATCCCGCCTTCACGTAGCCGGTCGCGACGATCCGCTCCGGCGGCATCCCGCGTTGCAGGTAGGTGCGGCGCTCGCGCTCGCTCGGGACCAGCGTGTGCCAGGCAGCACGGCGGCGGCGGTCGTCGCGCGCGCTCATCGAGCCAACCCCGTGCGACGTCTTGACGAACCGGGTGGGGAGGAACGGCAGCAGCCGCGGCAGCCACAGGCTCGTCTGTTCGGCGCAGACGGCGACGGGCACCCGCGCGAGCCGGGGAGCAAGCCGGGCGAGCATCGGCAGCTTGGGCGGGAGCGGCGGGTTCGTGCCGTCGTCGACCGCCACCGTGCGGAAGCCGGGCGCGCGGCGGATGCGGATCGGCGCGTGCGGCCGCTCGGCGAGCCAGCCGCCGATCAGCGCCTCGTGCATCGACGTGCTGACCCACAGGTCCTGCGGCAAGTCGGGGGCGAGATCGCCGAGCGCCTCTACGATCGGGAAGAGGTGCGGGATCAGCAGCGTTTCGCCCAGGAACAGAAAGGCGACCCGGTCCCGCATCAGGCGGGCGTCCCCTGTGCCACGCCCCAGGCGTCGATGTCCTCGGGCCGGTCGATCTCCTGCCAGTTGCCGGCGTGATGTTCGATGGCGGTGACGCCGACCGTCGCCGCCAGTTCGGCGACGATCGCATGATGATAGGCGGCATGGCCGCTGTCGCGCTCGATCACCGTTTCGAGCGCGCGGGCATAGGCGCCGTCGTGGCCGGTGCTGGTGATGACGCCGAGCGAGCGGTGGGTGGTGCGTGCGGAATCCAGGTCCTTGGCAACCGCCGTCACGCGCCCCTCCGCCACCGCCACGCGCATGTCATCCAGCACATGGCCGCGGGTGGCCTCCACCACCAGGCCGATCCCCGGCGGCGGCTGGCGGAGCGCCTCGCTCAGCACCGCCTGCTCGAACACGGTGTCGCCGTTCAGCAGGCAGAAGGGCTCCAGCAGGTGCGCGCGCGCGACCCACACGCTGCCGATGCTGTTGCTGACCGACCAGAACGGGTTGAACACGGTCGAGACGCGCAGCGGCAGGGCGCGTTCGGCGACGAACCGGCGCACCTGGCGGTGGCGATAGCCGACCACGACTGCGGCTTCCTCGATCCCCGCCTCGGCCAGCGCAGTCAGCTGCTGCAGCAGGATCTCGCGCCCCTGCACCTTCACCAGGCACTTGGGGATTTCCATGGTGAGGGGCAGCAGCCGGGAGCCATAGCCGGCGCTCAGGATGACCGCTTTCATGCAGGGTGCCTTAGCCGCTGGGCCCGCGCTTGTCAGCTTCGGCGGCGCCAGGGAGCGCTGCGCCGCCTCAGCCGAGCGCGCGGATGAAGCCGTAGGTGCTGGTGATCGTCAGCACCGCGCCGACCAGGATCAGCATGGTCTTGGTGGGGATGCGCTTGGCCATGATGGCGCCGAACGGGGCGGCAACGATGCCGCCGATCAGGAGGCCTAGCGTGGCAGTCGCGAAGTCGCGGACGCCCAGATGATAGATGAAGGTCGCCGATACCGTCAGCGTCAGGAAGAATTCGACGCTGTTTACCGTGCCGACCACCTTGCGCGGCTCGACGCCCTGCACCAGCAGGTTGGAGGTGACGATCGGGCCCCAGCCGCCGCCGCCCGCCGCGTCGAGGAAGCCGCCGACGAGGCCCAGCGGTTCGACCACCTTGGGCTTGGCGTTCTTGGGCGGGAACAGGATGCCGCGGATCAGCAGGTAGACGCCCACCGCGACCAGATAGCCGAGCACGAACGGCTTCACCGCATCGCCGTCGACGTTGGTCAGCAGATAGGCGCCGCCCACGCCGCCGATGATGCCCGGCACCAGCAGCCGCAGGAACAGCTTCTTGTCGACGTTGCCCGAGAGGACGTGGCTGATGCCGGAAACCGCGGTGGTGAAGGTCTCGACCACATGGACGTTGGCGGAGGCGCGTGCAGGGGGAAGCCCGATCACCGCCACCAGCAGCGTGTTGCAGATGACGCCGAACGCCATGCCCAGGGCCCCGTCGACGATCTGGGCCCCGAATCCCACGGCAATGAACGGCAGCAACGCTTCTACGCTGAACGAAGGATCCACGGCATCTTCCCTGTTGTTGCGGTGCGACCATGCCGTGGCGGAGTCCGCCCAACAACATAGATATGGTTTAAACTGGTCCGGGCACCCGGACGCCGGCGCGGTGGGGGAGCCTGTCCACGGCGCCGGCATCGCCCCCTTTCTTCAGAAGCGATAGCGTGCCGTCACCTGGGCGGTGCGCGGGTCGCCGGGCACGCCGGAGAACATGCCCGAGTTGCCCGACTGCGGGGTGAGCAGGGTCATATAGTCCTTGTCGAACAGGTTGCGGACCAGCCCGAACACCTCCCAGCCGGCGTCCGCGGCGAAGCCGACGCGCAGGTTGACGGTCGTGTAGCCGTCGATGCGGAGGTACTTGGAATCCGATGCATCGGCGAAATAGCCGGTCCGCGACTGGCCCTCGATGCCGACATAGGCGTCGCCGTTCAGGCCGGTCGGCCGGCGATATTCCGCGCCATAGGAGAACGCCCAGCGCGACGTGCCCGGGAGCTGCTTGCCCGACAGGTCACACACCGTCGTTCCCGACGCGATCAGCTCGAGCGGGCAGGGGGCGTTCTCGAACGATTCATAGTCGGCGTCGGTGAAGGCCGTGCGGAAATAGCCCGAAAAGCCCGAGATCGGCGCCAGCACCAGGTCGAGTTCCGCGCCCTGCGAGCGGACCGAATCGATGTTGGCGAGATAGCCGCGCAGTGCGCCGGGCCCCGTGTCGACGACGTTCGCCTGGAAATCGTCCACGTCGGTGCGGAACAGCGCGAAGTTGGCGGTGAGCTTGCGCCCGAACCACTGGCTTTTGATGCCGAGCTCGTAGGATTGCGACTTCTCCGGGCTGACGATCGCGCGGTCGAGCGCCGGGTTGTTGGTGGCGTTGAACGGCAGGCCCGCCAGGTTGATGCCGCCCGACTTGAAGCCGCGCGCATAGCTTGCATAGGCGAGCAGGTTCGGCCGCGCCTGCCACGACAGGTTGATGTCGCCGGTCAGCGCGTCGTCGTTGAAGCGCACGTCATAGGCCTGCGGGCGGAAGATCGAGAGCTTCGCCGCCTGGAGCGCCGGATCGTCGGTCTGGAGACCGCCGGACACGACCGCCTCGTAGTCGGCTGTCTTGTGCTCGTAGGTATAGCGCAGCCCCGGCGTCAGGCGCAGCGTGTCGGTGATATGCCAGGTGACCTGCGCAAACGCCGCATAGCTCTGGATGGTCGACAGCGCCTCGGACGTGGTGATGTAGCCGTCGAGCAGGTTGCGCGGGATGGCCGTCCCGTTCGCCGTCTGGGTGCCCAGCAGCCAGAAGGCGGCGTCCGAACCCCATTCGGTGACGTTCTGCCCGCGCAACTCCTGGTAATAGGCATAGAGACCGAGCGTGTAGTCGAGCCGGTTCTGGCCGTTGGAGGCGAGCCGGATCTCCTGGCTCAGCTGGTCCTGCTGCACCGGGTTCGCCGACTGCGGCAGGATGTCGAGCGCGGTATAGTCGCGGTCGTTCGCCGGCTGCCAGTCCCACCAGCGATAGGCGCTGACCGAGGTGAGCGTGGCGCCCCCCAGGTCGATGTCGGCGATCGCGGAGATGCCGCCGATCTCCGAACGTGCCTTCAGCTCGCCGTCCGCATCGGCAAGGCGGTCATAGGGATCGAGGCTCGGCGGCCGGTACCCCAGGGCGGCGGCGAGCGCCGGGAACTGGCGCCCCGGCGAGCGCAGCGTCTCGCCATAGCCGGCGTAGACCTGGGTGCAGCAGTCCGCGTCCGACAGGTTGTAGTCGGCGATCAGGCGCACCCGGACGTCGTCGTTCGGCTGCCACAGCAGCTGCGCGCGCGTGGCGAAATTGTCGAGGTCGTTGACGTTGCGGCCGGTCAGCGTGCTGCGCACGAACCCGTCGCGGGTGGTCTTGCCCGCCGCCACGCGGAACGCCAGCGTCTCGCTGATCGGGCCGCTCACCGCCGCCTTGATCTGCCCGAACTTCTGCGTCCCGACCGACGCCTCGAACTCGCCCTCGGGCGTGAAGCTCGGCGACTTGGTGGTGATGTTGACGGCGCCGGCGGTCGTGTTCTTGCCGAACAGCGTGCCTTGCGGCCCGCGCAGGATCTCCACCCGTTCGATGTCGAGCAGGTCGAAGGCGGATGCGGCCGGGCGGCTGTTGTACACCTGGTCGACATAGAAGCCGACGCCCTGCTCCAGCCCGTCGTTGGCGAGCCCGAACGACACGCCCAGGCCGCGGATGTTGAGCGCGGTGTTGCGGGGGTTGGACGAGGTATATTGCAGTGTCGGCGCCTGCTGCGACACCTGCTGGATCGTGAAGGTGCCGGTGCGGGCGATCTGCTCGGACCCCAGCACCGACAGCGCGATCGGCACCGACTGCGCCCGCTCGGCGCGGCGGCGCGCGGTCACCACCACGTCCTCCGGCCCGCTCGCGCCTTCTGCGGCGACCGGCTCCGCCGGCGCCTCCTGCGCCTGCACCGCTTCGGCAGCGGGGGCGGGTGCCTCCGTGCTCGCCAGCGGGGCCGTGGTCTGCAACGCCAATATCACCGCAAGCGAACTCGGCACACTCAACCTCCCTGTTGTCTGTCCGCGCTAATCTCCACTGATCTGGTGGAGTATCAACATGGATGCTGCTTTACCAGCGACAAGCAGGGCTATCGGACGGGCGATGGCACCGTTTCGGCGGGGCTGGGCAGGTGCGGCAGGAGGAAGTCCGGGGAGCGGGCGGCGGCGCTAGTCCTCGCGCGCCTCCTCCGGGGGTTCCTGGGTCTCCGGCTCCTTCGGCTCCTTGGGCTTCGGGAGGTATTTCGTTGGGAGGGACGCAGGTGTCACCGGGCGCCCGGCCGGATCCTTGTTCGCCGACGCCGACACCTGCTCCGGCGCCATCGCGTAGATCGGCCCGACGCTGTTGCCGTTGATGCGGTAGCGCGCGGCCGTCTTTGGAGGCGCGAACAAGGCGATCGGCAGCGGCGCCACGCCTTTGCCCAGGATGAAGCGGTTGTCGCTCACCTCGATCGTCGGGTTGGCCCCGAGCGGGCGTGCGCGGATGCCGATCGACTCATCCGCCTGCGGGGTCAGGACGCGCACTTCGTTGCCGCGGATCACGGTCCGCGTGGCGCCGCCGCCCAGCATGCGCACCGGATCGCCCGCGGGCTTGTCGAAAACCAGGCGGTTGTCGAGCATCTGCAGCTGCCCGGTGCTGAGGTAGGAGAAGTCGCAGCCGACGTTCTCGAAACGATTTCCCTGCACCAGCATCCGGCTGAAATAACTGGCGGTGCAGGTGCCGGCGCCACGTTCCCCGGCCCACACCAGATGGTTGTTGAGGAACTGGACGTCGATGCTGCCGTCGTTGCGGCGGAAGCCGGAGCTTCTGAGGGCCAGCAGCGAGGCGCCCCTCGGCTTGCCGTACCGCCCCTTGCCGAAGCGGATGTGGAGCGTGGAGCCGCTGCCGTCCTGGCTCGCATAATTGTCGCGAAACACGATGTTCTTGGCCGCGTAAAAGGTGACGTAGCAGAAATTGCCTACGTTCTTCACGATGTTGTGGTGGGCAAGCGCGTTGAAGCAGCCCTCGAAGTCGACGCCCACGTCCGTCATGGAATCGATTTCGTTGTAGGCGACGAGGATCCCGTCGCCGTTGTTGCCGTAGACGCCGCCGTTCGCGCCCGAGAACTTGTTGCGGGTGATATAGACGTCGCGAACGCGGCGCATGAACTGCGGGGCGCCGCCCTCGCGATAGCGGGCGCCGCCGCCCCACCAGCTCACCTTTGCGAAGCGGCCGACGTTGCCGACGGCGGCGACCCGGCGGGCGAAGTTGAACCGCACCACCTGGCTCATGTACGATCCCGCATCGACCCGATTGTCGTAGACGAAGATGTCCTCGTTCAGGTCGTCTGGCCGGGTGGGGTGGAAGCCCGCGGCGACGGCCGGGTCCACCATTTCCTTGCGCCCCTTGTTGTAGTTGCGGTTCACCTTGCGCAGGTGCGTGACCAGCAGCGCGCCCATGCGGTCGGTCGAGCAGCGGGTGACCGAGACGTTGCGCAGATTGTTGCCGACCAGGATCAGCCCCAGCGGCTTGAGCGGTTCGGGCCGCACCACGCGGATGCTGTCGATGTGGATGTCGCGCAGGAAGTCGGTCGGGTCGCCGCTGGCGGGCGCTGCGGTGAACAGGCCGGTATCGGTGCCCTCCACCCGGATCACGGAAGCGTCGCCGGCCCCCAGGATCGTGATCGGTGCCGAAAGCTTGATCAGGCGGGTCACGCGAAGGGCGCCCGCCGGGATCAGCAGGACCTTCACCCCGCTGGCGATCGCCTTCTCCAACGCCTCGGTATCGTCCGTCTTGCCGTCGAGCTTCGCGCCGAAGCTGCGGATGTCGCGCCCCTTGCTGCGCGCCGCTGCGAAGCCGGCGTAGAGCGCGCGCCGGGTCGGGGCCCAGCTCGGCCAGTCCGCATCCTCGCCGTCGGCACCAGCACCGCCGCCAGCACTCGAATGCGTGGCCGCAAAGGCGCCTACTGCGGCAAGCCCGGAGAGCGGCAGGAGCGAACGGCGGGTGAAGCGAAGGCGGTTCGGGGCGTCGGACATGAAGGGCAAACTCGTTCAACGGAAACGACGTTCCCTCTCGGCGGGGCGGCCGAGCGAGGCACGCGGCTTGCGGCGGCCGGTGCGCAGCCTCCGCCGAAGCGGGCGGTCAGTCGATCCGGCGGGCGGACAGGATGCGGACGGGATCGGCGATCATCTCGCCCTTGAAGTGGCCGCCTTCGCTCACCGGCGCATTCAGGATGCGGTGGATAACTTCCATCCCCTCGATCACCCGGCCGAAGGCCGCATAGCCGAGGTTGTCACCCTCGCGGCTGGGATCCGCGTCGAGGGAGGGCTGCGCGCCCACGCTGATGGTGAAGTCGCCCTGCGCGGTGCCGGGCGCCAGCCGCGCGATGGAGATCGCGCCGTCGACGTGGCGCACGCCGGTCTGGGTGGTCGGCTCATGCTTGATCGGCGGCAGCACCCGCTTGGGAGCGTTCTGCACGCCGAACTGGACGAAGCCGAAGGTCGGGGTGACTCGCACGGTCCGATAGAAGACGGTGCCGTCCAGCCGCTTCTCGTCGACGTAGCGCAGGAAGTTGGCGGTGGTGATCGGCGCCCGCGCCTTTTCCAGCTCCAGCACGATGCTGCCCTCGCTGGTCTCGACCTTCACGCGCGCCGTTTCGGCGGCGGGAGGGGCGGCGGCGGGCGTCTGGGCGAGGGCGGGAGCGGCGCACAGCGCCGCCACGAGCAGGAGCAGGCGTTTCAACATGGGGCACAGCCTATGCGCTCGGGCACCGCGACGCCAGCCGGGGCGCGGCTTTGCGCAGCCGGAGCTTTTCTTTGCTGGGACAGCCCGCGCCACATCCCCATGTTGCGGTCACACCCGCCGTGCCGTTAATGGCGCGACAGTTTCGAGACGGAAAAGAGATGACCACCCACACCACCCGCATGCTGATCCTCGGCTCCGGCCCGGCCGGGCTCTCCGCCGCCATCTATGGCGCGCGCGCCGGCCTGAACCCGATCGTCGTGCAGGGCATCCAGCCCGGCGGGCAGCTCACCACCACGACGGATGTCGAGAACTATCCGGGGTTCGCGGAGGTGATCCAGGGCCCCTGGCTGATGGAGCAGATGCAGGCCCAGGCCGAGCATGTCGGCACGCGGATGATGTACGACACCATCGTCGAGGTGGACGTGAGCCAGCGGCCGTTCCGCCTGATCGGCGACGGCGGCGACGTCTATGAAGGCGACGTGCTGGTGATCGCGACCGGCGCCCAGGCGCGCTGGCTGGGCCTGGAGAGCGAGGAATCGCTGAAGGGCAAGGGCGTCAGCGCCTGCGCGACCTGCGACGGCTTCTTCTACCGCGGCAAGAAGGTGGCGGTGATCGGCGGCGGCAACACCGCGGTCGAGGAGGCGCTGTACCTCACCAACCATTCGCCCGACGTGACGATCATCCACCGCCGCGACAGCTTCCGCGCGGAAAAGATCCTGCAGGAGCGGCTGTTCGCGCATGACGCGGTCAACGTGCTCTGGAACAAGAAGGTCGAGCGGTTCATCGACGGCGGCGGCAACGCCGGGCTGGTGGGCATCGAGCTCAAGGACACGGTCACCGGCGAGCTGTCGCAGATCGACGTGGACGGCGGTTTCGTCGCGATCGGGCACCATCCCGCGACCGAGCTGTTCCGTGGCCATGTCGAGCTGGACGAGGACGGCTATATCGTCGTGGAGAAGGGCTCGACCCGCACCAACGTGCCGGGCGTGTTCGCGTGCGGCGACGTGACCGACAAGGTCTATCGCCAGGCGGTGACCGCCGCCGGCACCGGCTGCATGGCCGCGCTCGATGCCGAGCGCTTCCTGGCCGAGGCGGACTTCGAGAAGATCGCCGAAGCGGCCGAGTGATCTGCCTCTCCTCCGTTTGTCTCGAGTAGGGATCGAGCTTGTCGAGAGCCCGTATCGAGAGAGCCGCAACGACCGACCTCTCGATACGCCGTCTCGACAAGCTCGACGGCTACTCGAGGCGAGCGGAGAAAGAGCCAGCGGCGTAGCCTACCCGAGCGCCTCCCGCACGCGCGCGTGCAGCCATTCGGCGTCGGCGGCGCGCGCAAAGCTGTGGCTGGCGGTGTCGTGTTCCAGCACGGGGATGCGGCCCCGCACGGCGTCGAACGCGCGACCGCGCCATGCGTCGGCGCAGGCGATCGCCGTGTTGTCGCGTCGCGCAAGCAGGAGCGTGATCGGGACCTCGCTGTTGGCGACGCTGGCGGCAACCTGGTCGATAAGTCCTCGGGATCGCGGGCGCGCCAGCGAGCGCACGCCCCGTGCCAGCTTGCCCAAATCGACCTGCCCGCGCAGCAGCCGGAGCCACTGGCTCGGGTCCCGCAGCCGCTCGGCATAGCGCGCGCGGACCGCGGCGGGCGGGGGCGTGTCGCCCTCGCTCTCTGCCAGCCACGGATTGGCGAGGAGCAGCGCGTCGATGCTCGCCGTTTGGTGGAACAGCGCCAGGGTGGTCGCGGCATCGCAGTTGCCGAAGCCGAGGATACGGGAGACGCCGGGTGCCTCCGCGCGAAACGCCGCGGCGGCGGCGGCGAGGTCCGCGCCGCTGTCGGCAAAGCCGCGGTTCTCGCCCGCCGAATCGCCGATGCCGCGCCGGTCGTAGCGGAACACGGGCCAGCCCGCGGCCGCGATCCGCTGCGCGAGCAGTGCCATGCCGCGGTGCGCGCCCACCCGCAGTTCGTTGCCGCCGGAGACGATTAGCAGCCCGGTGCTGCCCGGCGCCTCGTCCAGCGTGGCGGCAAGGCGCTCGCCCGCACAGGGGAACGCGATCAGGCGGCGCGCCACGTTCGCACCCATTCGGCGATGTCGTCGGCAAGTGCTTGCGCAAGCGCGGCATTCGCGTCGGGCTCCGCTCGCCGCCAGGGCGGTGAAAAGGGAAGGCGGCGGTCTGCCGCGCGGGCATCGCTCTCCAGCCGGACGATCCGGTCCGGCGTCCCGATGTCGGCGTCGGCAAGCGCATCGAGCAGGCCAATGGCGATCCGGTTGCCCGCGATCTCGATGGCGCCGCCTGGGCGGGTTGTGCCTGGTTCCATGTCATGCTCCTGCGCAGGCAGGAGCCTAGGGTTTCTCTGCTCAGCCAATCGGTCTTCGGCCTGGCCCCGGATCCCTGCCTGCGCAGGGACACGGCTGTCTGCTGAGCCCGGTTGCGCACCGCGTGACGCTCCCGCGCCGTCCGGCGCCCCGGCCGCCTGCGCGGTGCGGTGCAGCTCGCGTGACAGTTCGGCGCCGGTCTGCGGCGACAGCGACCAGCGCGCCTGCACGTCTGCCGCCCCGTCGACCAGCGCCCCGGCGCGTATGCTCAGCGAGAAACGGGGCCGGGGCAGCGTGGCGACGCACGCGGCGAAGGCGGCCCGCCAATCGGTCAGGGTCGCCTCTTCGGTGGCGATCAGGCTCTCGCCCTGTCCCGGCAGGTCCGGGAGCGCGCCGCCGATGCCCGCCTCGGCCAGCTGGCGCAGCACCGACACCATCAGCGTACGGGTGCGGTTCGCCTCCTCGAAGGGCGGCAGGGCAAGCACAACGACCGGCCCGGTGGCGGGACCGAAGCGAAGCATCGCCTCCGTGCCGCCGGGCCAGTCATAGCGGTCGATCAATGCACCGCCTTGCCCATGGCGAAGCGGGTCAGCGAGCCGAAGGTCGCCAGCGTGTCGCCGTCGATGTCGTCGTCCTCAATCAGGATGCCCAGCCGGTCCTCGATTTCGGTGAGCACGCCCGCGACGGCCATGGAGTCGAGCTCCGGCAGCGCGCCGAACAGCGGCGTTTCCGCATCGAACGCCGCCACCCGCTCGGCCGACAGGCCCAGCACGTCGCGCAGCACGGCCCGCACGGTGTTCTCGATCTCGCTCGCCTGTTCCGGAACCAAGGGAATTTCCTCTTGCTGATTGGACCCGCTGTTAGTCGTCGCAGACCCGAAAGCCAAGCTGCGCGCGTGATGCGGGCGTGGCTTTGGTGACGGCATCGGCTATGCGCTCGCCCATGGTTCCGCTCGATCCTGTGCCCCGGCCCTTGGACACGCTGCTGCTGCGGGGAAACCCGGCGGCGCCTGCGCTGGCGGGCAAGGAAGGCACGCTCTCCTACGCAGGGCTGGAGGAGGCGGTGGGCCGCCTCGCGCACTGGCTGGACTCGCGCCGGCTGGCGCCGGGCAGCCGCGTCGCCAGCTGGCTGCCCAAGTCGCGGGCGGCCTGCCTGATGCCGCTCGCCGCCGCCCGCGCCGGGCTGGTGCACGTGCCGGTCAACCCGGTGCTAAAGCGGGCGCAGGTGGCGCATATCCTCGCCGACAGCGGCGCCGCGCTGCTGCTGACCCAGCCGATGCGTGCCGGGCTGCTCGCGCCAGCCGACGTCCCGCAGGGCTGCGCGATCGCGGTGGAGGAAGAGGCGCTAGCCCACGCGGCGGGGGCATTGCCGCCGTCGCGCGGCGACATGGACGCGCTTGCCGCGATCCTCTATACCTCCGGCTCCACCGGGCGGCCCAAGGGCGTGATGCTCAGCCACGCGAACCTGTGGCTCGGGGCGATCTCGGTCGCCCATTATCTCCGCCTTACGCCCGCCGACCGCGTGCTCGGCGTGCTGCCGCTCAGCTTCGACTATGGGCAGAACCAGCTTTTCTCCACCTGGGCGGCGGGCGGTTGCGTGGTGCCGCTCGACTATCTGACCGCGCGGGACGTTGTGAAGGCGGTGGAGCGCGAGCGAGTCACCAGCCTGGCCGGCGTCCCGCCGCTGTGGACGCAGCTGCTGGAGGCGAACTGGCCTGCCGAGACGGCAGCGCGGTTGCGCCGGCTCACCAATTCGGGTGGCGCGCTGACGACCCCGATGGTGCGTGCGCTCCGCCAGCGGTTTCCGCGGGCCGATCTCTACCCGATGTACGGCCTGACGGAGGCATTCCGCTCGACCTTCCTCGATCCCGCGCTGGTGGACGGCGCACCCGACGCGATCGGCCGCGCCATTCCCTTTGCCGAGGTGCTGGTGGTGCGCCCCGACGGCAGCCGGGCCCAGGCGGGTGAGCCGGGGGAACTCGTCCATGCGGGCCCGCTGGTGGCGCAGGGCTATTGGCGAGATGCGGAGCGCACCGTCCAGCGCTTCCGGCCTGCGCCCGCCTTTGCCGACTACGGCGGCACCGCGGTCTGGTCCGGCGACACGGTCGTGGAGGGGCAGGACGGCCTGCTCCGCTTCGTCGGCCGCGACGACGAGATGATCAAGAGCGCCGGCAACCGCATCAGCCCGACCGAGGTGGAGGAGGCGGTGCTTGCGGGCGGGGAGGTAGCGGAGGCGGCGGCATTCGGCGTGCCCGATCCTCGGCTCGGCCAGGCAGTGCTGGTCGTCGCCCGCGCCAACGGCCCCGCCGAAGCGGCCGAGGCGGCCCTGCGCGACCGGCTGCGCCGCGAGCTCCCCGCCTTTCAGCAGCCCGCCCAGTATCGCTGGCGCGATGCGCTGCCGCGCAACGCCAATGGCAAGCTCGACCGCAGCGGCCTGCGCGCCGCCGTGCTCGCCGAGTTCCAGGAGACGCCGCAATGAAGCCGATCGGCCCGATCCCGCCCGCCTTTGCCGGGCAACGGCGGCTGACCATCGGCGGCGAGGATGCCGAGGCGCTGGTCGCCCGCGCCGGCGACACGCCGCTGTTCGTCTACGACCTGGGCCTCGTCGCAGGGCGGGTGGACCTGCTGCGAACGGCGCTGCCGCCCGGGGTGGGCATCCATTATGCGATCAAGGCGAACCCGCATCCCGAACTGCTCGCCGGCATCGCGCCGCTGGTCGACGGGCTCGACGTCGCGTCGGGCGGGGAACTGGCGCACGCGCTGGCGGTGAAGCCCGCGGCCGAGATCAGCTTTGCCGGCCCCGGCAAGCGCGACGACGAACTCGCGGCGGCGATCGCGGCGGGCGCCACCCTCAACGCGGAGTCCGAGGGAGAGGTCGCCCGCGCCATCGCCATCGGCGAGCGGCTCGGCATCGGTCCGCGCGTAGCGGTGCGGGTGAACCCCGATTTCGAGCTGCGCGGCTCGGGCATGCGGATGGGCGGGCGCGCGTCGCCCTTCGGGGTCGACGCGGCGCGCGTCCCGGCGCTGGTCCGCACGATCCTCGCCTCCGGTGCGGCGTGGCGCGGCTTCCACATCTTCGCCGGCTCCCAGGCGCTCGACAGCGCCGCGATCGTCGAGACCCAGGCCGCCACCGTGGCGCTCGCCGCCCGGCTGGCGGACGAGGCCGGGGCCGCGCCCCCGCTGGTCAACCTGGGTGGCGGCTTCGGCATTCCCTATTTCGCAGGCGACCTGCCCGTCGACGTCGCAGCGGTCGGGGCGGCGCTCGGCGAGGCGCTGGGCGCGCGCCCGGCGGTGCTGGCCGACAGCGCGTTCGCGATCGAGCTCGGGCGATGGCTGGTGGCCGAGGCGGGGGTGTATCTCACGCGCGTCGTCGACGTGAAGGACAGCGGCGGCGAGTGCTTCGTGATCGTCGACGGCGGGCTGCACCATCAGCTCGCCGCCAGCGGCAATCTCGGAACCGTGGTGCGCCGCAACTACCCGGTCGCCGTCGCCGGGCGGATGGGGGAGACGGCGACCCGGACGGCGTCGGTGGTCGGCTGCCTGTGCACGCCGCTCGACCGGCTCGCCGACAAGATCGCCTTGCCCGAGGTCGCGGTGGGAGAGCTGGTCGCGGTGTTCCTGGCCGGAGCCTATGGCGCGACGGCCAGCCCGGCGGCCTTTCTCGGCCATCCGCCGGCACGCGAACTGGTCGTCGGGCGGGGAACCGCCGGCCCCGGAGGCCGTTGAGCCGCTTCCGAACGGCCGCTGGGGGGCTGGAGCGCGGCAGGCAGGCACCGGGAGGCTTCCCGATATGGCACGCCGGCCCGCGGGAATCGCCGGTTTCTACCTAACCCTATCTTTACCGGGCCGGGTATAGGGCGGCAACGATCCTGCGCCCCCTGGGCGGCGGGCGATGGAGCGAGGGGTTCGATATGCGCGTGCACAGTTTCCCGGCGGTGGCCGGCATCATGGCCATGGCAGCGACGCTGCTGGGCGGATGCGCCGCGACCCGCCCCGAACTGCCGGCCGCGCCCTTCGTCACCGCGCAGGAGACGCCGGGCGAGGATTATGTGATCGGCCCGCTCGACCAGCTCAACGTCTTCGTGTGGCGCAACCCGGAGCTGTCGGCAAAGGTGCAGGTCCGCCCCGATGGGCGCATCACGACGCCGCTGATCAGCGACATGCCCGCCGTGGGCAAGACGCCGGCGATGCTCGCCCAGGACATGAAGCTCGCGCTCGGCGAGTATATCAAGGACCCGCTGGTGTCGGTGATCGTGGAGAATTTCTCCGGCACGTACAGCCAGCAGGTGCGCGTCGTCGGCGCCACCGAGAAGCCGGCTTCGCTGCCGTATCGGGCCAACATGACGCTGCTCGATGCGATGATCGCGGTCGGTGGTGTGAACGAGTTCGCGGCCGGCAATCGCGCGCGGCTGGTGCGCTATGACCGGACCACCGGCAAGCAGCAGGAATATGGCCTGCGCATCGCGAGCCTGCTGAAGGACGGCGACACCTCCGCAAACGTGCGGCTGGCACCGGGGGATGTTATTATCATCCCGGAAACCATGTTCTAAAGGTCGGCTGGTGGAGGGTCTCTTCGACGAACTGCGGGTCGCCGCGCACCTGGTGTGGCTCCGTCGCTGGGTGGCGCTGGGCGTCGCCTGGGCGATCTGCCTGGTCGGCTGGCTTGCCGTGTCGCAGATCCCCAACCGCTACACGTCCACCGCGCGTCTCTCGGTCCAGCTGCGCTCCATCCTGCCCACCAGCACCGCGACGGGCGGCATCCAGGAACAGCAGGCGGAGGACATCGACCGCGTCCGCCAGACGCTGGCCTCCGCCTATAATCTCGAAAAGGTCGTCCGCGGCACCAGCCTGGCGAGCACCGTCGCGAGCGATCGCGACGTCGCCGAACGCATCGCGATGCTGCAGAAGGCGATCCGCATCGTCGCGCAGCAGGACAATCTGTTCGAGATTTCGGCGACGCTGGGCGATCCCCGGCTGGCGCGCGAAGTGGTGCAGAAGATGATCGACCTGTTCGTCGAGGACAATCTGGCGAGCGGGCGCGATGCGACCAGCCAGTCCCTCCGCTTCCTGGACCAGCAGCTGGGTGCCCGCCAGCAGCAGCTCGCCCAGGTGGAGGCGAAGCGCCAGGGCTTCCAGGCGCAGTTCCTGAACCTGCTGCCGGGCACCGGCTCGCTGGACGAGCGGATGAGCCAGGCGCGCGAGCAGCTGGCGCAGATCGACGGCGAGCTTGCAGCCGCGAACACCAGCCTGTCGGCCGTGAACAACCAGCTTGCCGCCACGGCGGCGACGGTCGCCGGCGACGCGGGAAGCGTTGCGGCCGGCCCGGCGCGTGCACGCGTCGCGGCGATCGAGGGGCAGCTGGCGGAAGGCCGCGGGCGCGGCTGGACCGACCAGCACCCGGACATGATCGCGCTCAACCGGCAGCTTGCCGCCGCACGCGCCGCGGCACGCAACGAGCCGGTCACGCGCAGCGGCGGATCTGCGGCCCAGACGAACCCGCTCTACTTCCAGCTCCAGTCGATGCGCACCGAGCGTGCCGCCCGCGTGGCCGAACTGGCGCAGCGCAAGGGCCAGCTGGAGGCGCAGCTCGCCGGCGTCCAGGCCCGCATGGCCCGCGATCCGGCGGCCGCCGCCCAGCAGGCCCAGCTCGACCAGGACATCGCGGCCATGAAGACGCAGTACGACCAGCTGCTCGCCGACCGTGAGCAGGTCCGCCTGCGCCGGCAGGTCCAGAACGAGACCGATGCGGTGAAGTTCAGCCTGATCGACCCGCCCAGCCAGTCGAGCGTGCCTGCCTCTCCCAATCGGCCGCTGCTGCTGTTCGGAGTGCTGATCGTCGGGCTGGGCGGCGGCGTCGCCAGCGCCTTTGCACTCGGCAAGCTGCGGTCGGGCTTCTCCACCGCCGCGCGGCTGGAGCGGGCGAGCGGCCTGCCGGTGATCGGCTCGATCGGCGAGGTGCTGACGCAGGCGCAGCACCAGCTGCGGCAGCGGCGCCTGAAGCTGTTCACCGGGGCCACCGCGGCGCTGGGCGTGGCTTTCGTCGCGCTGATCGCCGTCGAGTTCCTGATGCGGGGGCTCGCGGCGGCATGAGGGGGGATCCGATCCACGGCGCTCCGCCGCCGCCGCCGCCGCGCCGTCGCGGCTCGCTGCTCGAGCGGGCCGTCGAGCGCTACGGTTTCCAGCCGGGCGCCGGGCTGCGTCCGATGGGCCCTGCACCGGCACGGCAGCCGGATGCGGCCGAGCCGCCGCCGCCGCCGGTTCCGGCCCGCGCGCCTCAGCCGATCGACCGCGCGCGTCTGGCGGAGCGCGGCATGCTGGTGCCGGGCGGGCCCGTCTCGGCGCTGGCCGAGGAATTCCGCCTGGTGAAGCGCCAGCTGCTGCTCGCCGCGCGCGAGGGCGACGCCGCGCGCTCGCGCAGCGTGCTCGTCTGCTCGGCCCAGCCGGACGAGGGCAAGACCTTCTGCTCGGTCAACCTCGCGCTGTCGCTCGCGGCCGAGCGCGACTTGGAAGTGCTGCTGGTCGACGCCGATTTCGCCAAGCCCGACGTGCCGGACACGCTTGGCATCTCGAGCGGGCCGGGATTGCTCGACGCGCTCGCTGACCCGACGATCGACGTAGAGGGCTGCATCATCCCGACGGACGTGCCGAACCTGTCGGTGCTGCCGGCCGGCGCCCGCAGCGACAACGACACCGAACTGCTGGCGAGCGACCGTGCCCATGCCCTGCTCCAGCGGCTGGAGCGGGCGAACCCCCGCCGGCTGATGGTGTTCGACTCGGCGCCGGTGCTTGCGGCGTCCACCGCGGCGGCGCTTGCGGAGCATGTCGGCCAGGTGCTGGTCGTGGTGCGCGCGGATCGCACCAGCGAGAGCGATCTGCGCGAGGCGGTGGCGCTGCTCGATGGCTGCGACACGGTGCAGCTGCTGTTGAACGCCGTGTCCCTCCAGCCGCGCGGCCGCCGCTTCGGCAGCTATTACGAAGCGGAGGAAGAGGCGTGAACCGAGCCGCGTGGCTGGCCGGTGCGGGCGTGCTGGTGCTGACGATGCCGGATCCGGCCCAGGCGCAGGGGCGCCGGGTCGAGGTGTCGCCCTATATCGAGGTCGGCCAGGTGCTGTCGGCGGACCTCACCAACGACGATGTGCTCACCTACACCCAGCTGACCGCCGGGGTGGACGCGGTGGTGCAGAGCCGGCGGGTGCAGGTGCAGCTGTCGTACCAGTATCAGCGCACCATCGGATGGGGCGACGACGCCCGGGACAGCGACGTCCATTCCGGCCTCGTCCGGGCGAACGCACAGCTCACCCGCACCATTTCGGTCGAGGCGGGGGCGCTCGCAACCCGCACCCGCGCCGGCATCGGCGGCGGCTCGCCCGCCTATCTCGCCGGCTATGACGGCAGCAGCACGCAGGTCTACTCGCTCTACGGCGGGCCGACGCTCTCGACGCGGGCCGGCCCGGTCGCGGTCAACGCCGCCTATCGTCTCGGCTATACCAAGGTGGAAGCGCCGGACCTGTTCCGCGACGAAACCGGTCGCGGGCTGGACTTCTATGACGATTCCACCAGCCACCAGCTGACCGGCAGTCTCTCGACCCGGCCGGGCACGGTGCTGCCGGTCGGCCTCACGCTTTCGGGCGGGCTGGTGCGGGAGGACACGAGCCAGCTCGACCAGTTCTACGAGGGCAAGTTCCTGCGCCTCGACGCGCTGATGCCGGTCAGCCGCGAACTGGCGGTGGTCGGCGGCGTCGGCTGGGAAAAGATCGAGGTGGGCCAGCGCGATCCGCTGCTGGACGCGCAGGGCTTCCCCGTCCTGGACGGGTCCGGCCGCTATGTGACCGATCCCGATTCGCCCGTCCGGCTGGCCTATGACGTCGATGGCGTGATCTGGGACGCAGGCGTCGTCTGGCACCCGAGCCCGCGCTTCCAGCTCGAGGCGCGGATCGGCCAGCGCTACGGCAGCATGATCTATACTGGCTCGCTCACGTGGCAGACGGCACCCAATGCCGGTCTTCAGGTGCGGGTCTACGACACGGTCACCACCTTCGGGCAGCAGCTGACCAGCGGGCTCGCGTCGCTGCCGACCAGCTTCTACAACGGCGGTACCGATCCGTTCGGCAACCGCTACAGCGGCTGCGTGTTCAGCGGCGGCGCCACCCCCGGCGGCGTCCCGCAGCCCGGCACCTGCCTGACCCCGGTGTTCCAGTCGATCTCCACTGCGGTCTACCGGGCGCGCGGGGTCGACGCGGTCTATGCGGTCAGCCGCGGCAACACGCGGCTGGGGGTGGGGGCAGGCTATACCAACCGCCACTATTTCCTGCCGGAGGTGCCGGGTGCCGACATCTACCGCAGCAACGACGAAAGCTACTATGCGCAGGCGTTCGCGCAGCGGGCGCTGGATTCGCGTTCTGGGGTGACCGCGGACCTCTATGCCAACTACTTCACCAGCGGGATCGACGGGGCGCTCGACAGCTGGGGCGGCGGTGCCCAGGGCGCCTATTATCGCAACTTCGGCCGGGCCTATGGTACCCTGTCGGCCGGGCTGTACACTTTTGATGTCGAACGGAGCGAAAGCGCCTGGATCGCCCAGGCACTGCTCGCTTTCGGCTACCGCTTCTGAGGAGGCCGGGACGATGTACGACGATTTCTATGGCCTTTCGGGCAAGCCGTTCCAGCTCACGCCGGACCCGGCCTTCTGGTTCGACACCGGCACGCATCGCAAGGCGATGGCGTACCTCACCTACGGCCTGAGCGAGGGTGAGGGCTTCATCGTCATCACCGGCGAGCCGGGCGCGGGCAAGACCACGCTCTTGGGCCACGTCCTTTCCACCATCGACCCGGCCCGCCTGAACGTGATCCGCCTGGTGACGACCCAGCTGGAGCCGGAGGACCTGTTGCAGGTGATCGCATCGGGCCTGGGCACCGATCCGGCGGGGCTTTCCAAGGCGCAGCTGCTGTCCGCGATCGAGCGCGGGCTCCACGCGGTTGCGCGCGCCGGCCGCCGCACGCTGCTTGTGGTGGACGAGGCGCAGTCGCTGCCGCTCTCCGCGATCGAAGAGCTGCGGATGCTGTCCAATTTCCAGGCCGGCGGCCACGCGCTGCTCCAGATATTCCTGCTCGGGCAGCCCGAGTTCCGCGAGCGGCTGCAGGGCTCCGGCCGGGTCGAGCAGCTGCGCCAGCGCGTGATCGCGATGCACCATCTCGATCCGATGGAGGCGCACGAGGTCGAGCCCTATGTCGTCCACCGCCTGTCGCTGGTCGGGTGGAACGGCCGGCCCGATTTCACGCCCGAGGCGATCGAGGCGCTGCATCGCTGGTCGGGCGGCGTTCCGCGCCGGCTGAACCTCTTGATGAGCCGCGTGCTCCTGATGGGGGGCGTCGAGGAGATCGAGCGCTTCGACGCGGCCGAAATCGACGCCGTCGGCGCCGAACTGGCCGAGGATGTCGGCCATTCGGAAGAGGCGGAGGAGCAGGTGCCTGCCGCTGCGCCCTCGCCAGAGGCGGCCCGGCCGGCCCGGGGCGTGCTGCACGCCGTGCCCTCGCCCGGCACCGCGCAGACCGCGGAGCTGGCGGTGCTGACCGATCGCATCGCCAAGCTGGAGGCGCGGCTTGCCGACCAGGACGAGACGCTGCGCCGCGTGCTGATGCTGCTGGTCGACTGGGTGGAGGGCGAGGAGCGCCGGCCCAACATCGACCGGCTGCGCGGCAACGCCGCCTGAGCCGCCGCCCATGCGCAACGCCATGTCGGTCGATGTCGAGGACTGGTTCCAGGTCGGCGCCTTCGAAACGGTGATCGCCCGCGAGGACTGGCCGCGCCTGGAAAGCCGGGTCGAGGCGAATACCGATCGCGTGCTGGCGTTGTTCGCCGAGACCGGCACGCGGGCGACCTTCTTCACGCTCGGCTGGGTGGCGGAGCGGGCGCCCGGCCTGATCCGCCGCATCGCCGAGGCCGGGCATGAGGTCGCGAGCCATGGCTGGGATCACCGCCGCGTCTTCACCTTCACGCCCGATCAGTTCCGCGCCGATGTCGCCAGGGCGCGGGCGGCGCTGGAGGATGCGGGCGGCGTCGCCGTTACCGGCTATCGCGCGCCCAGCTTCTCGATCGACGCGCGCACTCCTTGGGCGCATACGGAACTGGCGGAGACGGGGCACCGCTATTCGTCGAGCGTCGCCCCGGTCCGCCACGACCATTATGGCTGGCCGGACGCGCCGCCGCATCCCTTTCGTCCGCTTGCCGACAGCGACCTGATCGAATGGCCGATCACCACCGCGCGGTTGCTCGGGCGGCAGGTGCCGGCGGGCGGCGGCTTCTTCCGGCTGCTGCCGGGGGCCATCACCGAACGAGCGGTGGCGCAGGCAAATGCCGGGGAAGGGCGGCCGGCGATGTTCTATTTCCACCCGTGGGAGATCGACGCGGGCCAGCCGCGGGTGGCCGGTGCGGCGATGCGCTCGCGCCTGCGCCATTACGCCCGCCTAGGCGCGATGGAGGGCAAGCTGCGCCGGCTGCTGCGCCGGCATCGCTGGGAGCGCGCCGACGCGATCGTGGCCGCGGAGGCGCAGCGCGCGTGACGCAGCTCGCCGCGGGATTGACCGTCCGCACCGCCCGGCTGGACGATGCGGCCGAGATCGCGCGCATCGCCGGCTTCGTGGCCGGGCAATCGGGCGGCACGCCCTTTCACCTCCCGGCCTGGGGTGCGGCGACGGCGCGGGCGACCGGCCAGCATTTCGCCATGCTGGTGGCGGAGCGCGGCGACGCCGTGGCGGCGATCCTGCCGCTCACCACCCTGCGATCGCGCCTGTTCGGCACCGCGCTGGTCTCGACCGGCTTCGGCGTCGCCGGCGGCCCGCTCGGCGACGATCAAGTGGCGCAGGCAGCGCTGATCGAGCAGGCGCTGGCGATCGCGGAGGCGGAAGACGCGCCGACGATCGAGTTGCGCGGCGGCCCCGCGCCCGTTGGCGCCGGTTGGACGGTGGACGAGGGCCGCTATCTCGGCTTCGTCCGCCCGATCGCCGCGGACGATGCGGCAGAACTCGCCGCCATCCCGCGCAAGCAGCGCGCCGAGGTGCGCAAGGCGCTCGCCGCCGGCTTCGAGATCGCAACCGGGCGAAGCCGCCGGGACCTGGCCGAGCACTTCGCCGTCTACGGCGAGTCCGTCCGCAACCTGGGCACGCCGGTCTTCCCGCCGGCGCTGTTCCGCGAGGTCCTCGACGCGTTCGGGCCGGAAGGCGCCGATATCCTGACCGTGCGCCATGGCGGCAGGCCGGTGGCGAGCGTGCTCAGCCTCTATTGGCGCGGCACCGTGTACCCCTATTGGGGCGGCGGGACCCGCGCCGCCCGTGCCCTGCGCGCCAACGACGCCATGTACTTCGCGCTCATGCGGCACGCCCGCGATCGCGGCTGCACTGCCTTCGACTTCGGCCGGTCCAAGGCCGGAACGGGGCCGGCCGCGTTCAAGAAGAACTGGGGCTTCCCGCCCCGGCCGCTCGCCTATGCGACCTGGACCCGCGACGGCGCGGCGCCCCGCGACGCCAGTCCGCTCAACCCGAAGTATCGGCTGAAGATCGCCGCCTGGCAGCGGCTGCCGCTCGCCGTCGCCAACCGGGTCGGCCCCTGGATCGCGCGCGGGCTCGGCTGATGGCATCGATCCTGTTCCTGGCGCACCGGGTGCCCTTCCCGCCCGACCGCGGCGACAAGATCCGCGGCTGGCACGTGCTGCGGCACCTGGCCCGCAGCCATCGGGTCCATCTCTGCGCCTTTGCCGACGATCGCCGCGATCTGCAGCCGCGTGCCCAGCTCGTGGAGGCGACCGCCAGCCGCACGATCCTGTGGCGCGGCAAGGGCCGTGTCCGGGCGGTCGCCCAGGCGCTGGCGACCCGCCGCCCGTTCTCACTTACCGCCTTCGATGCCGCCGCGATGCGCGCGGCGGTGGGCGACGTACTGGCGCGCGAGCCGATCGACGCGATCTACGGCTTCTCCGGCCAGATGGCGCAGTATCTTCCCGCCGGCTCCAGGGCACGGATCGTGATGGACTTCGTCGACATGGATTCCGCCAAGTTCGCGCAATATGCGGGCGAGGCGAGGGGGCCGATGCGCTGGCTGCTCGCACGCGAGGCGCGGTTGCTCCAGGCGTTCGAGGCTGACGTCGCCGCACGCGTCGACGCCAGCCTGTTCGTCAGCGAGGCGGAAGCCGCGCTGTTCCGCAAGGCGACGGGTGCGCCACGCGTGCGGGCGATCGGCAACGGCATCGACACCGGCTTCTACGATCCGGCTGCGGGTGCGCCGGTGTCCGAAGCCGGGCCGCTGATCGTCTTCACCGGCCAGATGGACTATCGCCCCAACATCGATGCGGTCGCCTGGTTCGCAGAGACCGTGCTTCCGGAAGTTCGGGAACGACATCCCGGCGCCCGCTTCGCGATCGTCGGCCGGGCGCCGACGCCGGCGGTCCGGGCGCTTGCGCAGGTGCCCGGCGTGCTGGTGACCGGCGAGGTGCCGGACGTCCGCGGCTGGCTGGCTGCGGCAAGCGTCGTGGTCGCGCCGCTCCGCATCGCCCGGGGTGTCCAGAACAAGGTGCTGGAGGCGATGGCCATGGCGCGTCCGGTGGTCGCCTCGCCGGAAGCGGCGGAGGGGATCGACCACGACGGCTGGCTTTCCGTGGCGCGCGCGCCGGGAGACTTCGCGAACGCGATCTCGGCATTGCTCGCCGATCCGGCCCAGGCGTCCGCGATCGGGGCTCGGGCACGCAGGCAGGTGCAGCGTCGCTACGGCTGGGATGCGCAGTTGGCACCGCTCGATGCGCTGCTGGAGCTGGAGGCGGCATGAGCGGGACGCTCGCATCGCCGCCGCTCGCCGCCGGCCTCGGCTCGCGGTGGCTCGCCTCGCTGGCGGGCCTCGCCGGCACCTGGGCCGCGTTGCTGCTGATCTTCCGGCGGGACGTCGCGCACATGCTGGGGATCTGGTGGAATTCCACCACCTATGGCCATTGCCTGTTCGTGCCGCCGATCCTCGGCTGGCTGGTGTGGCAGCGGCGGCGGGAACTGGCGCAGCTGCGCCCCCAGGCCTGGGCACGCGGCTTGCTGGCGGTGGCGGCCGGCGGATTCGCCTGGCTCGTCGGCGATGCGGCCGCCGTGGCGCTGTTCCGCCACGCCGGGCTGGTGACGATGCTCGCGGGCGCGGTGGTGGCGCTGCTCGGCCCCAATGTCGCGCGCGGACTCGCCTTTCCGCTCGGCTACATGGCGTTCCTGGTCCCGTTCGGCGATTTCCTGGAGATGCCGCTCCAGGCGCTGACCGTCCGCCAGACGATGGGACTGCTCCACCTGCTCGGTGTCCCGGCCGTCGTCGATGGCGTGCTGATCACCATCCCGAACGGCTATTTCGAGGTGGCGGAGGCCTGTTCGGGCACAAAGTTCGTGATCGCAATGGCCGCCTATGGCGTGCTGGTCGCCAACGTCTGCTATGTCCGCTGGCGGCGGCGCGCGGCCTTTCTGGCGATGGCGCTGATCGTGCCGGTGCTGGCAAACGGCGTGCGCGCGGCGGGCACCATCTATGCCGCGCACCTGACCTCGGTGGAGGCGGCCACCGGCTTTGACCACATCGTCTATGGCTGGGTGTTCTTCGCGCTGGTGATGGCGGCGGTGATGGCGATCGGCTGGCACTGGTTCGATCGCGATCCCGACGCACCCTGGTTCGACCCCGCCGCGCTGCAGGCGCCCGTCACCCGGACCCTCGCCCTGCCGCTCGCAAGCGGGCTGGTGCTCGGGATCGCGCTGCTGTTCGCCGGCTGGGGCTGGGCCGCCGAGGGCAGGGCTGCGTCGCTGCCTGCACGCTCAACCCCGCCGGCGGTCCCCGGCTGGCGGCAGACGGCACCCGCCGACGGGCCGGCTTGGACGCCCAACTATCCCGGAGCCGATCGCCTGGTGCTGGGCCACTATGTCGATGCACGCGGACGCCGGGTCGACCTGGCGATTGCGGTCTATGCGGGCCAGCGGGAGGGCAAGGAACTGGTCGGCTTCGGCCAGGGCGCCATTCGCGAGAACGATCGCTGGGTGCGGGTCGAGGACCTGCCGCCGCTCGCCGGCAGCAGCGGCGTGCGCATGACCGCGCCCGGCCCGGTCGAGCGCCAGACCTTCACCTGGTATCGGCTGGGCGACGTCACGACCGGCAGCGCCCGCCGGGTCAAGCTGGAGACGCTCAAGGTGAAGCTGCTCGGCGGATCGCCGCTGGCCGTCGCCGTTCTGGTCTCGGCGCAGGGCGGCGGCCCGGCTGCCCGCGCGGCGGCCGAGGACTTCGTTGCCGCCGCAGGACCGATCGACCGGCTGGCCGCCTCCGTCGCGGGGCGTGCGCGCTGATGTGCGGCATCGCCGGCCTCTATTATCCCGCGCTCCCCAAGCCGATCGAGCCGGCGCGGATCGCGACCATGACCAACGCGCTCGCGCATCGCGGGCCGGACGGATCGGGCATCTGGACGGCACCGGGCGTCGGGCTCGGCCACCGGCGCCTTTCCATCATCGACGTGGCCGGCAGCCCGCAGCCGATGGCGACGCCCGGCGAAAGCCACGTCGTCGTCTTCAATGGCGAGATCTACAACTACCGCGAGGTGCGCGCCGAACTCGCGGGCCTCGGCGCCCGCTTCACGACCGACGGCGATACCGAGGTGCTGCTCCACGGCTGGCGCGCCTGGGGGCCGGGGCTGCTGTCGCGGCTGAACGGCATGTTCGCCTTCGCGCTCTACGATGCCGAGGCGCGCAGCCTGTTCCTCGCCCGCGACCGGCTGGGCGTGAAGCCGCTCCACTATGTCGGGCTGTCGGACGGCGCGGTCGCCTTCGCGTCGGAACTCAAGGGCCTGCTCGCCCATCCGCTGGTCCGTCGCGCGCCCGATCTGGGCGCGATCGAGGATTACATGGCGCTCGGCTATGTGCCCGACGACTCGAGCATCGTCGCCGGCGTGCGCAAGCTGCCCGCCGGGCACTTCCTGCTGCTGGAGCGCGGCCGGCCGGTGCCGGAGCCGGTGCGGTGGTGGGACGTGGATTTCTCGCAGCGCGCCCGGGGCTCGACCCGCGACCTGACCGCGCAGCTGGTGCACCACCTGCGCGAGGCCGTCCGCTCCCGCATGGTCGCCGACGTGCCGCTCGGCGCCTTTCTTTCCGGCGGCGTCGACAGCTCGGCAGTGGTCGCGCTGATGGCGGAGGCGAGCCGCCAGCCGGTCAAGACCTGCACCATCGGCTTCGAGGAAGCCGATCATGACGAGCGTGCCCATGCCGATCTGGTCGCCCGCCGCTTCGCGACGGAGCACCGCACCCGCGTCGTCGCCTCCGACGACTTCGGCCTGATCGACACGCTGGTGGACGCCTTCGACGAGCCCTTCGCCGATGCCTCGGCACTCGCCACCTATCGGGTCTGCGCGCTGGCGCGGGAGACGGTCACGGTGGCGCTGTCCGGCGATGGCGCGGACGAGGCGTTCGCCGGATACCGCCGCCATCGCTTCCATGTCGCGGAGGAGCGGGTTCGGGGAATCTTGCCGGCGCAATGGCGTTCGCGCCTCTTCGGCGCCCTCGGCAGAGCCTATCCCAAGGCGGACTGGGCACCGCGGCCGCTGCGCGCCAAGACGACGCTGCTCGCGCTCGCCGACGATGGCGCGACTGCCTATGCGCGGGCGGTCGGGGTCACGGCGCCCGCAACCCGGGACCGGCTCTATGCGGCAGCGACGCGCACGGCGCTCGGCGGCTATCGCGGCGAGCAGCGCTATGTGGCGACGATGCGCGCGGCGCCGGCGCGCGACGCGCTGGACGCCGCCCAATATGCCGACATGCAGCACTGGCTGCCGGGCGACATCCTCACCAAGGTCGATCGCACCAGCATGGCGGTGAGCCTGGAGGCGCGCGAGCCGCTGCTCGATCATCGGCTGGTGGAATTCGCGGCGACGCTGCCGCCGGCCCTTCGGCTGCGCGGCGGGCAGGGCAAGTGGCTGATGAAGAAGGCGCTCGAGCCCTGGCTGCCGAAGGAGATCCTCTACCGGCCCAAGATGGGGTTCGTGACCCCGGTCAGCGCCTGGTTCCGCGACGCGCTCGCGGCCGAGGCGGCGACGCTTGCGCGCTCACCCGTGCTGGCGAACTGGTTCGAGCCGGCCGCGGTCGAGCGGCTCGCCGCCGATCACCGGGCCGGCCGGGCCGAGCATGGGCGTACCCTGTGGCAGCTGGTCATGCTCGACCGGTCGATGCGCCGCCTGTTCGGCTGAGGGGCAGGGCGGCCGGAGCCGCCCGACCGCTTACTTCGCGCGGCGCTTGCGGGCGAAGGCGAGTGCCGCCGCGCCGCCGCCCAGCAGCAGCATGGTGGCCGGTTCCGGCACAGGCGCCGGGGTTCCGCCGGACGATCCGGTGTGCCCGCCGCTCGATCCGGTGTGGCCGCCGCTGGAGCCGCCCCACCAGCCGCCGCTTGAGCCCTTGCCGGTCGCCAGCGCGGGCGTGCTTGCCGCCGCAGCGAGCAGTGCCGCGCAAACCATGGTGGAAAGCTTCATCTCGATTCCCCTGTCACCTCTGTTCCGGCCAAAGTATCCCGGGGCCGGAAACGAAGTAAACGAGGACGTAACTTCCACCCGGCCGCGGTTGTGCCAGCCTGGGACCGGAAGTGCCCGGCGGTTCAACTCAGGTGCGTGCGAACCCACAGGTCGAACAGGCGGAGCCAGTCGCGGCCCGGCGCCGTCTCCGGCAGGTGCTTCGCCCCGAAGCCGTGGCCGCCCTTTTCGAAGAGATGCACCTCCACCGGCACCTTGGCCGCCCGGGCGGCGGCGAGCACGTCCAGGCTCTGCTCCAGCGGCACCAGCGGATCGTCGATGGCGTGGACCAGGAACAGCGGTGGGGTCGCGCCCGTGATGCGGGGCGGGGTGTCGTAGCGGCGGCGGGTCGCCTCGTCCGGGTTGGGCCCGAGCAGGTTGTTCGCCGAGCCGCTATGGGTCCCCGGCTTCGAGAGGCTGGTCACGGGATAGACGAGGCCGGAGTAGGTCGGGCGAGCGGACTGACGGTCGGCGGCGTCGACCGGCGTGTAGATCGGGTCATCATGCCCGACCGTCAGCGACGCGGCCAGGTGCCCGCCCGCCGAGAAGCCGAGCACGCCGAGCTTGGCGGGGTCAATGCCGTAGCGCCCGGCATTGGCGCGGATCAGCCGCATCGCGCGCTGCGCATCCTGCAGCGGCACATCCGCGCGGTTTGCCCAGCCGTCGCCCGGCAGCCGGTAGCTCAGCACGAACACGGTCACGCCCAGCCGGTTGAGGACGCTGGCGACGTCGATCCCCTCATTCTCCAGCGAGACGAAGCCATAGCCGCCGCCCGGAATCGACATCACCGCGCGCCCATCCGGCCGCTCTGGCCGGTACACCGCGACGATCGGATCGGCGGTGCCGCGCATCCACAGCTCCGGCTGCGCCGGGTTGCCGCTCATCTCGGGCCTGGGGGTGGGGAGCTTGGCCGGCGCGCCGGGCGCCTTGCCCGGCCACAGCCGGAAATGCTCCGCCGGCGGCCACGGCGTCATGCCCGTGCGGGCCTGTGCCTGCGCGCCCTGGCTGGCGGCCGCGACCGGCAGTGCGAGTGCGGTGCCGAGCAGCGTGCGGCGGTCGATCGTCATGGTGCCTCTCCCTGTCTTTGGAACCACAGGTACCGCGACGAGGCCCAAAGAAAAACCCGCCCGGGGCATGCCCGGGCGGGTTCGTTCCTTCAGGTGCGAAGAGGCTTACTTGCCGCCGAACAGCTTGGCCCAGCCGCGCTTCGCACGGTTCTTCCAGTGGCCGCGGTGAAAGGCGTCGGACGCCAGCAGCGGCATGACCGAGCCCGCTTCCGCGAACACCATCTGCTCGATGCCGGTGTTGACCTTGCCCCAGCTCGCCGCCTCCTGGAGGGTCGAGGACGAGCAGGCGCCGTCGCGCACGTCGGCGACGGTGATCTGCACCGCGTACTTGTGCACTTCGACGTCGTCGTGACCCAGGATCTCGGCGCAGACGACCGTGTCCTGGATGAAGTTCTTCGGCACGCCGCCGCCGATCATCAGCAGGCCGGTGGTGCCGGCCGCGATCTTGATGTCGGTCAGCTCGCGGAAGTCCGCGATCGAGTCGATGGTCAGGTAGGGCTTGCCCGCCTTCATCGCATCGACCTGGTGCTTCACCAGCCCGAAGCCTGCCGAGGAGTCCGTGAACGCCGGGCAGAAGATCGGCACGTCATGCTCGTAGGCGAGCTTGACGAGGCTGTTCTCCTTCTTGCCGTGCTCGACGAGATACTTGCCCATCTCGCGGATGAACGCGCGCGAGCTGTAGGCGCGGGGCTCCAGCGTTTCGGCGATCTCGAAGATCGTGTGGTCGACGTTCTGGAGGTCTTCCTCGTCGATGTAGGTGTCGTAGATGCGGTCGATGTAGAGCGAGCGCAGCGTGTCGTCGTCGGGGATCTCCAGCGCCTGATAGTGCTTGTGGCCAAGCCCTTCGAAGAAATCCATGTCGACGATCGTCGCGCCGGTCGCGACGATGCCGTCCACCATGTTGTTGCGCACCAGCTCGGCATAGAGGTCCATGCAGCCGGCGGCCGAGGTCGAGCCCGCGATCACCAGGAAGATCGAGCAATTCGGGTCTTCCAGCATCTGGTTGTAGATGCCGGTCGCGCGCGCCAGGTCGCGGCTGGTGAAGCTCATCTTCTGCATCGAATCGATGATCGGACGCGCGTCGAAGCTCTTGATGTCGATATGCTCGACGACGGACGAGAGCAGCTCAGCCTTGCGGTTGTCGTTGATCGTGGTGTCGGTCATGGTGTTCCCAGTTTCAGGACCGGCGTCGTTCAAGGGGACGCACGAAACCCGTCAAGGGCGGCGGAGGCCGTCAGCGCCCGCCGCCCATATAGGTAGGCCTTGCGGCCGTTAAAGCTTGATGACGTTCGAGCGCGTGGCCCGATCGGCCGTTTCCAGCGCGACGTAGAGCGAGTCCATCGGCTCGTCGGTGACGATCACCGTCTCTTCCGAACCGAAGCCGTTGAACGCCGTCCGCATCGCACAGCCATAGGCGCCGAGCATGCCGATCTCGACATAGTCGCCCGCCCGGATGTCCGCCGGCAGCTCGAACGGACCCGCCATGTGATCCATGTCGTCGCAGGTCGGGCCGTAGAAGCTGAAGCCCACGTCCTTGGCGTCCGACTCCGGCTCGCGCAGCAGTTGCACCGGGAAACGCCAGCCGATGTGCGCCGCATCGAACAACGCGCCATAGGCGCCGTCGTTGATGTAGAGCTCGGCCCCGCGGCGCTTCTCCACGCGCACCACCAGCGAGCTGTACTCGGCGCACAGCGCACGGCCCGGCTCGGCCCACAGCTCGGCCGAATAGGACACCGGCAGGCTTTCGAACGCGCGGTGGATCGTCTCGAAATAGCGCTCCAGCGGCGGCGGCTCCATGCCCGGGTAGGTCGACGGAAAGCCGCCGCCCACGTCGATCACGTCCACCGTCACGGCTGCCTCCACGATGGCGGCGCGCACGCGCTCCATCGCATTGCCATAGGCTTCCGGGCTCATCGCCTGGCTGCCCACGTGGAAGCAGATGCCTAGCGCGTCGGCCGCCTGGCGCGCCGCGAACAGCAGGTCCTTCGCCTCGTGCGGCGCCGCGCCGAACTTCGACGCGAGGCTGAGCTTGGAGTGATCCGACGACACGCGCAGCCGGACGCACAGCGTCAGGTCTTCTGCGCCGCGGGTCGCGCGGACGATCTTTTCCAGCTCCTCGATCGTGTCGAGCGAGAAGACGCGCACGCCGTGGGTGAAATACGCCTCCGCGATCGCTTCCTCGGCTTTGACCGGGTGCATGAAGCACAGGGTCGCGTCCGGAAGCGTGCGCGCGACGAGCCGCACCTCGGCGATCGAGGCGACGTCGAAATGGGTGATGCCGCTGTCCCACAGGATCTGCAGGAGATCCGGCGACGGGTTCGCCTTCACCGCATACATCGACCGGCCCGGAAACTTCTCGACGAAGAATCGGGCGGCCCGACGCGCGGCGTGCGGACGGACGAGCGTTACCGGCTGGACCGGGGCACGCTGGGCGATGTCGACGCCGCGGACGGCATCGGAGTGGGCGATTGCTAGCCCCAGCGCGCTATGGTGTTCGGCCAATTCAAGGGACCTCCAACGGGGTAGTTCGACACAAGAGCTGCCTTGCGGTTGGAAGTCCCATGGGGCAGCGGATGGCGCACATAGGGTCGGTGAACCGGCGTGTAAAGCGCCTGACTCGCATCACGCCCGCTGCGGAGACGAAATGTGACCATCGTGCGACAGCCCACACGCGCCGGAGTGCGGGATGCGGCCGCAAAGATCGCCCAAATCCTTCCCCCGACACCGCTTTTCGTGGCCGAGATCCGCGGGTGCCGGGTCGCGTTCAAGGCCGAATCGCTCCAGCCGATCGGGGCGTTCAAGATCCGTGGCGCGTGGCATCGCCTGACGGCGCTCGACGAAGCGGCGCGCGCGCGCGGCGTCGTCGCCTTCTCGTCGGGGAATCACGCGCAGGGAGTCGCCTGGGCGGCGCGGCGGCTGCGGATGCCGGCCACGATCGTCATGCCGGCCGATGCGCCGGAGGTGAAGCGGGAGGCGACGCTGGCACTCGGCGCCGAGGTGGTGCGCTACGATCGCCGCACCGAGAGCCGCGAGCGGATCGCCGGCGAACTCGCCGCCGCGCGCGGCGCGACGCTGGTGCCGAGCTTCGACGATCCCTGGGTGATCGAGGGGCAGGGCAGCGCCGGGATCGAGGCCGCGCAGCAGATGGAGGCGCAGGGCCTGGGACCCGTGCGCCACGTGGTGACGCCCTGCGGCGGCGGTGGCCTGGCCGCCGGCCTCGCGCTCGCCCTGCCGGACGCCGAGCTGACGGTGGTCGAGCCGGAGGGCTGGGACGACATGCGTGCGTCGCTGGAGGCCGGCTGGATCGAACCGGTGGCGCCGGACGCGCCGGACACCGCGTGCGACGCGCTCCAGACGCAGCGGGTGTCGCCGCTCACCTTCGAGGTGATCGCACGCCGGGGCGCGACCGGCGTCGCCGTCAGCGAGGCCGAGATCCGCCAAGCCCAGCGCTGGGCCGGGCGCCAGCTGCGCCTGGTGGTGGAGCCCGGCGGCGCGGTCGCCCTCGCGGCGCTGCTCGCCGGCAAGCTGGCGCCGGCAGACGGCATGCTGGTGCTGCTGTCGGGCGGGAACGTCGACCCGCAGGACTATGCGGCCGTGCTGGCGGGAGAAGACTAGGGCGTGAACCTATCCACGACAGCTTCAAGGTCGAGCACTGAACGGCCGAGCTTGGTGAACATATTGTACCCGTTCCGCTCACCGTCGGACTGGTAAACCGCTGCGGGAGTCCGTTGTTGATCGTTCGCCAAGCTACTATCGCTGATCTGGACACACTGGTGCCGCTGTTCGACGACTATCGGCAGTTCTATGGGCAGCCGTCCGATCCGATCGGCGCTCGATCTTTCCTCGGTGATCGCTTCGAACATCAGCAGTCGATCATCCTGCTTGCCTTTGATGGAAGTCACGCGGTTGGTTTCGTGCAGCTATTTCCGTCGTTCTCTTCGACAAGACTCGCGCGCACGTTCATCCTGAATGATCTGTTCGTCGCTCCTGACGCGCGCGGCACTGGAACTGGTCGAGCTTTGCTGAATGGGGCATGTGAGTATAGCCGGAACGTAGGCGCGGCGCGGCTCTCACTCTCTACCGCTGTAACCAACACGGCCGCTCAATCTTTATACGAGCGGGCCGGATGGACGCGGGACACCGATTTTTACGCTTATGGCATCCCTTTACTCTGACGCGGGTGCGCTATCCCGAAAACGAACCCAACCGGGAAAGCCGCCCCGCCTATCGCGCTGATGGGCCTCCGGGCCCGGCGGCGATAGGCTGTAGCGGTATGAATGGAGCGGCAGGGATTGGGTGGGAAGCGGAAAGGCCGCTGTCAGGCAGGTAGGCGGCGTCAGCGCACTTCGATTTAGAAGGCAGGGCACGGGCTCCCCCTGCAGGTGGATTTCTGCCTGTCCACTTATGGGTGAGTGAAAGCGATCACCGTCACCGATCCCTTCCATGCAGCCGGTCAGAATGCCTCACCTAATATCGTCGTTAGTCGGCCAATGCGGATTGGCTTCTCGCACCTCGGAAGGTGCCTGAACCGCTCGGGTATCGCGTCTTCATCGTATCCGGTAGAAAGGACGACGAAGACTGAACGCTCGAGCAGCGTATCGATGACAGGAGAGGCAGGCTCCCCTCCCAGGTTCATATCGACCACCGCGGCGTCCAGATGCGATTGCGATGCGATCAGGTCCATGGCGTCTTCAACGCTGCCGGCCGGGCCGATGACGATGGCGCCAGCATCATCCAATTCGGTCCTAAGATCGTCGGCAAGATAATACTCGTCCTCGATGACGAGGACGCGGCAACCTTCAACACTATGCTGAAGCATTTTCCTCTACCTCCATTGCGGTTTCCGAAACTGGCATAGCAATCGTGCAATGCACGCCGTCCGGTCCGAGTGTGTACGTTGTCTTGGCATTGAGCTGATAAGGCAGCGCCCTTTCGATCAGCTCGCGCCCCTGTCCGGTTCCAGCCGTGCGCACTCCGGGAGTTGGCATTTTTACTCCGCTCTCGCGCCAGTCGATATGAAGCCACGGCTTGTTGTCGACGCTTGATCGTTCGAACGCCCATGAGACGACAAGCTGCCCCTGTGGCTGCCCCAATGCCCCATATTTCACGGCGTTGGTCGCAAGCTCGTGCAGCGCCATGGCGAGGGTCTGGACGGTCGAGGAGCGCAGCCGAATGCCCGATGGTCCGTCGAGCGTGGCCCGGCTGATCCCGCCATCCATAGCGGCAAGCTCCGTTTGGATCAGTTCATCGAATGTCACCCGATCATGTTCGTTGAGCCGTGAGAGCAGCCCCTGGACCCGGGCAAGCGCGTCGAGGCGATCGCGATAGCGGCTACGGAAATCCGCAAGGTCAGCGCTCGCTCGAACGGTCTTGTCCGCGATCGAGCGAACAACGCCCATTAGGTTGCGCGTCCGGTGTTGAAGCTCGGCGATCAGCACCTGCTGACGTTCCTCCCATTCCCGCCGCTGGGTCGTCTCGACCATCGCGCCGATCATGCGAACCGGCTCGCCTCGTTGTTGTAGAAAAACCGGCCGCGCCCGGAGAGCCAGTGCACCGACCCGTTTGGATGGACGACGCGAAATTCATGCGCGAACACCTCCCGATGCTCCATTGCCCGCTGAAGCGCTCCTTCAGCGCTCTGCCGGTCATCAGGATGAATGCGAGACGCCCAGGCCTCGTAGCTGGGCTTTACTTCACCGACTGCATACCCCTCCATCCGGTAATGCTCGTCCGACCAGTGGACCTCCCCAGTGGTGACATTCCAGTCCCAAAGACCCAGGCCACCTACTTCGGCGGCGTTGCGCAACCGCTCCTCACTTTCGGCCAACGTCTGCTGCGTGCGACGGTCTTCGGTGATGTCCTCTCCGACCTTGATGAGCTCGCGAATCTCACCGTCCGCGCTCAGGAGAGGTTGTGTCGAGCCATTGATGAAGATGCGCTCGCCGTCTTTGCGCACATGCCAGCGGACGTTCGGCGCGCAGCCCTCGCAAGCGGCAATCCGCCGCTCCTCCTCCGGAGCGCCTTTCGCGATGTCTTCCGGCAGGAACGTGCGGTCCATGGATTCGCCCAACATCTCGGCTGCCGACCAGCCGTAGACGGCCGCCGCCCCAGCGGGCCACGAAGTGATGATCCCATCGCGATCGGTCGTGAAGATGGCGTAGCTGTGGACGCTCTCGACGATCAGCCGGAACCGCTCTTCACTTTGGCGCAGTGCTGCGGCGTCGCTTCTACGCTGTGTGATGTCGTTGAACAGGATCGCCACGCGCCGCTGTTCCGGCTCGCCTACGCGGAACGCGTTCAGATCATACCAGCGGTCTCCGAGCGCCTTTGCAGGCGCCTCGAGCCGCCTCGCAGCGCCGGTCAGGGCAATCTCACCGTAGACATCGAACCAATGCTGCTCATGCTCGGGTGCGATGTCACGCATGAGGCGGCCTTTGCCGTCCACAATGCCGGTCTGGCGTTCGAAGGCGGGATTCACCTCCAGGAACCGGTAATCGACCGGCGCATCGCCATCGAAAACGACTTCGATGATGCAGAAGCCCTCGTCGATCCGCTCGAATAGCTCGCGATAGCGCTCCTCGCTTGCTAGCAGCGCCGCCTGGGCGCGGGCGCGCACCACCTCCGCCCATAACCGCTCGGCAACGTCTTGGACGAGCGCAACCTCCGCGTCCGTCCAGCGGCGTGCCTCCTGCTGATGGATGCTGAGATTTACAAGCAGCGTGCCATGCACAAGCAGCGGGACACTGAGCAGTGCTCCCACACCCACGCTTGCAATCGCGGCAAGCGCCGGCTGATCGGCGAGCAGGTTTACATCATTGATCCGCACTGTGCGGCCCGCGCAAAGGTCGTCCAGAACCGGACCGTCATGGTCCTCTAGACGCATGACCGTCGGGAAGGGGCGCGTACCGTCGGCAGACCAGCCGGCGAAGACATCGGCGACGCCCATCGCGTGGTCGAACTCCGCAAACAACACTCGCGTTGCGCTCAGCCGCTCGCCCAGGTGCCGGGCCGCCACTTCGATCTTTTCGCGCGCCCCGGGTTGCGCTCGCATGGCGTCGCCCACGGCAAGCAGGAACGCCTGTCGCTCCTCACTCGCACGCAGTGTTTCCTCGGCCCTCTTGCGTTCGGTCACGTCCCGCCAGAAGACCGCGAGTGCACCGCCAGCCGTCGGATAGGCACGCATGTCGAGCCACAACGCACGCGCAGGGTCAGAAGCGTCTTCATGCTCCAGGACAACCGGCACCCGCTGAGCCATCGCCGTTTTGAGACATTGTCCGACCGCAGACCCCTCGCTGCCGCGATGAACCTCCCAATACGACCGCCCGATCACTTCGTCACGGCGGCGCCCGCTCAGTCGAAGAGCTTCGCGGTTCTGCTCGAGGATGGTGAAGTCTGGGCCGATTATACCGAACGCCTCACCCATCCCGTCCAGAAGCCGACCGAGGCGCTCCTCGCGTGCAGCCAGTCCGCTGCGCGCCTGCTCCCGTTCCGCAGCGACGAAAAAGCGATCGATGACCGGCCCCAGCACCATCGAATAGGTCTTGAGGAACTCGATACTCTGGTCGTCGAACTCGCGGGGCTCGCGTGCGTCGACTTGCAGCACGCCCCAGGGCCTGCGTCCCGGCAGCAGGATCGGCACATTCACCAGAGCGACCACGCCGTGTTCGCGGAGGAATAGCGGGAATTCGAACCGCTCCTCGCTCGCGATGTCGTTGGTGATGACCGGTTCTGTTCTTTCGATCGCATAGGCTTCGGAAGAGCGCTCGCTGAGATCAACGCGTTCATGGCCAACGACCCCCGGGCGCCAACCGACGCCCGCCCGCACAAGGCCGGTGTTCGTCTCCCGGTCGATCTCCAAGACTTTGGCCAGATCTACGCCAAGCGCCTCGGCGACAAGGCGGCAGCCCTCGTTGAGGATTTCGTCCAGGTCCTCGTGATCCAGCACGAAGTCCCCGAAATCGGCCAGCGCGCGCTGGCGCCGCATCATCTCGCTGTGGTCAGCCATCTTCCCTGAACGCCCCGCAAGCTATTCGGTTTAACCATCGCCGCGAGCAGGCTTTTTAAGCGCTCGAGTGAAGGGCGGAGGTTCGCTCCAAGTGGCGCAACAAGCAATCGAAGGCTTCGGCGGTTCGCAACGCCGGCCACCACGCGCGCGTTATCTCCAGTGACATGAAAGCCGCTGACGTGGCTGTCACACTGGAACCTTGAGACCCATCACTGAGAGGCTAATTTGAGGCTCCGTCCAAATCGCTGTGGACGACCGCATTTGGGCGGTAGCTGACCGTCCGCTTCTGGGGTCCGGTTTCGCCGCGGCGAGCGGCGACCGGTGGGTGGAAGGCGGACGTTCAAACCCAAACCTGCTAGTAGCTCGCTCCATCGACCATTCGTCGCGGCAGGCCGCTCCAGACCTCGGGATCGAACATCCGTAGGTTGACACCCATCCGCAGGTAGCAAGGGTCTGTCGGCGTCCAGTGCGTTGTGCAGCCACATGCGACGCAGTGCCATAGGTCGAGCGCACAATCTCCTTGACGGTAAGCCACTCCAGATCCTTCAACGCTCACCAGATCAGGTGAGCAATAGTGCCAGAGCCCGGCAGTACGCCTGCAGATCGAGCAGTTGCACTCACTCGCTTCGACCGGTGTATCGCGAAGGATGATCTGAATACGACCGCAATGACAGCTTCCCCGAAGCTTGTTCAAGTCAGCGCTCCTTCGTCTTCTTCAGCTGAACTTTGCACCCTGGGTGAATGTCTGCAATTAGCGCGTTTCCAGGCCGTCCGCTTGATGAGTCCACGACCTGGCCGGCGCCGCCGCGGCGGGACCGGACTTAGCGCTTCTCACCCTTGCGCTGCTGCGCGCGGCGGGAGAGCATGTTCAGCAGCTCGACCAGTACCGAGAAGCCCATCGCCGCGTAGATGTAGCCCTTGGGCACATGGACGCCGAAGCCGTCGGCGATCAGCACCGCGCCGATCATCAGCAGGAAGCCCAGCGCGAGCATCACGACCGTGGGATTGCGCGCGATGAAGTTCGCCAGCGGATCGGCCGCCAGCACCATGGCGCCGACGGCGGCGAGCACGGCGATGATCATCACCGCGAGATTGTCGGTCATGCCGACCGCGGTCAGGATCGAATCGATCGAGAACACCATGTCGAGCAGGATGATCTGGACGATCGCCGATCCGAAGGTGATCGCCGCCACCTGCTTCTTGTCGAGCAGGTCGTCGCTCGGGGTGGCGTCCACATTGTGGTGGATCTCCTTGGTCGCTTTCCAGATCAGGAACAGCCCGCCGGCGACCAGGATCAGGTCGCGCCAGGAGAAGGCGGTCTCGAACGCCGGCTGCCCATAATCGTTGAGCGGGCCGGTGATCCCCAGGTCGAAGACCACCGCGGTCAGCCCGACGAGCCAGGCGATCATGGAAAGCAGGATCAGCCGCATCCCGAGTGCCAGCCCGATCCCCACCCGCCGCGCACGGGCGCGCTGCTCCTCCGGCAGCTTGTTCGAAAGGATCGAGATGAAGACGAGGTTGTCGATGCCGAGCACCACCTCCATCACCACGAGCGCGATCAGTGCGGCCCAGGCCGTCGGGTCGGAGAAGAGGGCGAGCAGGCTTTCCATTCCCGCAGTCTATGCGGGGCCCGGCGCCGGCACAACGCCGCCGCGAGGCTAGGGCTGGGGGCGGTGGGTGAAGTCGATGCGGATGCGGACCCAGGCGCCGATCATCGGCTTTCCGCCGACCCGCGGCGGGCGGACGCGGAACTGCCATGCGGCCTGTCGGATGGCGCCCGCCAGCCGCGATCCCCGCGGAGAGTCGCCCAGCTCGCGGCAGTCCTCGACGCGATAGTCGGCGACGGTGCGGCAGGCGATTTCCGCCCAGGCGCCGGCCGGCGCGCCCTGCGGCGGCATATAGGCGCCAAGCTCCCGATCGGTCGGGCGGCGATACCATTCCGCCCGGTACAGCCGCTCGCCGCCGGGTCCTTCGCCCGGGCCATAGGCCGCACCGCTGTGCGCCGCGTCGCCGCCCTCGTCCGCAGCACCGCTGTCGGCAAGCTCCGTGCCGCGCGTCGATCGGATCGCGCCGATGTCGGAGGCCGCGAAATCGTCGCTGCTCAGAACCAGCATGCTGGGGGTCGGCTGCGGGGCGGGGGGTGCGCTGGGCGGCGGCGGCGGCGCCGTCACCGCGGCCTTGGGGCGGCTGCGCGCCGTGGCGCCGCCGCCGGTCTTCGGCACCTCCGGGTCGCCGGCGGCCTGGGTCTCGGGGAGATCGGGGGTGATGTCGAAGACTGGGGGCTGCGCTTCCGGCGGCGGCGGGGCCGCCAGCCGGGGCGCGAGCGTCAGCAGCATGATGAGGATCAGGACGTTGATCCCGACCGCCAGCAGCAGCGCGATCGTGCGGGGCCGGCGGGACGCGCGATACGACGAGATGGGATCGGACGCCGCGCGCATTGCTGGCGCGCCTACACCGCGCGCGCAGGCGCCGCAATCATGTGTTGGAAACGGCCCCGGGGACGCGCGGCGCCCCCGGGCTGCCGGGTCAGCGGATCGGCGAGTTCGGGTCGAGCCGCATGTCGAGATAGCGGTCCACGCTGCCCATCAGCTCCGGCATCTCGTCCGCGAAGAAGTGGTTCGCGCCCGGGATGACGTCGTGGTGGATGGTGATGTGCTTCTGGGTGCGCAGCTTGTCGACCAGCTTCTGGGTCGCGGCCGGCGTCACCACCTCGTCCGCCTCGCCCTGGATGATGATGCCCGAGGAGGGGCAGGGCGCCAGGAAGGTGAAGTCGAACATGTTGGCCGGCGGCGCGATCGAGATGAAGCCGCGGATCTCGGGACGGCGCATCAGCAGCTGCATGCCGATCCAGGCGCCGAAGCCGAAGCCGGCGACCCAGGTCGTCTGCGCTTCCGGGTGGAAGCTCTGCACCCAGTCGAGCGCGGAAGCGGCGTCCGACAGCTCGCCGACGCCGTTGTCGAACGTGCCCTGGCTCTTGCCGACGCCGCGGAAGTTGAAGCGCAGCGTCGCGAAGCCGCGGCGCTGGAAGGTCTTGTAGAGCTCCTGCACGATGCGGTTGTTCATCGTGCCGCTGGCGTTGGGGTGCGGGTGGAGGATCATCGCCACGGGTGCGCGCGGGCGCGGGGCGGGGGCAAAACGACCTTCGAGGCGCCCTTCCGGGCCGGGAAAGATGACTTCGGGCATGGGCTTCCTGCCGAGAGAAATGGGGCGCGCGGTTGGGCGCAGCAAGCTGCGCGCTATATAGGCGGCAAGCTTTCCCGCGCAATCGGAACGATTCTTGGCCGAACGACTCTATCTGGATCATGCCGCGACGACGCCGATGCGACCCGAGGCGATCGCCGCCGTGGCGGACGGCATGGCGCGCTGGGCCAACCCCTCGTCTCCCCATGCCGAGGGGCGCGCCGCCCGCCGCAGGCTGGAGGACGCCCGCGCCCGCATCGCCGCCGCGCTCGGCTGGCAGCATGAGGTGATCCTGACCAGCGGCGCGAGCGAGGCGATCGCGCTGGCGCTCGGCCGCGCCAAGGGCGTGCGGATCGCGGTGTCGCCGACCGAGCATGACGCGGTGCTGCGCGCCGCGGGCGACGCGGAACGGTTGCCGGTCGACGCGGCAGGACGGGCTTCGCTGCCCGAGCCCTCCGGCGAGCGGCGGTTGTTCGCGATCCAGGCGGCGAACTCGGAAACGGGCGTGCTGCAGCCGCTCGACGCGCTCGCCAGCGAAATCCGCGAACGCGGCGACCTGTTGTTCACCGACTGCGCGCAATCGGCGGGCAAGCTCCCGCTGCCCGACGCGGACCTGATCGCGGTGTCCGCGCACAAGCTGGGCGGGCCGCCGGGCATCGGTGCGCTGCTGGTCCGGGACTTCGGCGTGCTGGAACCCGGCGGCGGCCAGGAGCAGGGCTATCGCGGCGGGACGGAGAACCTGCCGGGCGTGCTCGGCTTCGCAGCCGCGCTGGAAGCGCCGCGCGACTGGCTGGAACAGGCGGCCGAGTGGCGCGCGATGCTCGACGCGGCGGTGGTCGCAGAAGGCGGCGAGCTGGTGGCCGCCGCCGCGCCGCGCCTCGCCACCATTGCGGCCTATCGCATGCCCGGCGTTCCTTCGGCGGCGCAGCTGATCCGCTTCGACGGCAGCGGCATCGCGGTGTCCGCCGGCAGCGCCTGCTCGTCGGGCAGCCTCAAGCCCAGCCATGTGCTGGGGGCGATGGGCTGGGAAGCGCAGGCCGCGCGCGAGGTGGTCCGGGTGAGCTTCGGCTGGAACACGCGGGCCGAGGACGTCCGTCGCTTCGCCGACACCTGGACCGCGATCGCCCGCGAGGCGCGGAGCCGCGCGGCATGAGCTACCTCGACTATCAGGCGACGACTCCGCTCGCGCCCGAGGCGCTGGCGGCGATGCTCCCCTGGCTGGAGCGCCAGCACGCCAACCCGCACTCGCCGCACCGCGAAGGCCGCGCCGCCCGCGCCGCGGTCGAGGTGGCGCGCGGGCAGGTGGCCAGACTGCTGCCGCCCGGCGGCCGGGTCACCTTCACCTCCGGCGCCACCGAGGCGCTCAACTGGGCGATCCAGGGCAGCGAGGGCCCGATCGTGACGCTCGCGACCGAGCATGCCGCCGTGCTCGACACCGTCGCTGCCGAGGCGCGAAAAGGCCGTGCGGTCACCGTCCTGCCGGTCGGCAGCGACGGCCGCGTTGACCTGGAGGAAGCCGCCCGCGCGATCGCGCCCGGCACCGGCCTGGTGGCGGCGATGCTGGTCAACAACGAGATCGGCGTGATCCAGCCGATCGCGGAGCTCGCGGCACTCGCCCACGCCGCAGGTGCGCGGTTTCTGTGCGATGCGGTGCAGGGCTATGGCCGGGTGCCCATCCCCGACGGCTGCGATCTGGTCGCCGTTTCCGCCCACAAGATCCATGGGCCCAAGGGTGTCGGCGCGCTGTGGGTCCGGGACGGCGTGCCGCTCGCGCCGCTGCTCCACGGCGGGGGACAGGAGGCGCCGGGACGTTCCGGCACGCTCTCTCCGGCACTGTGCGCCGGCTTCGGCGCCGCCGCCGGGCTCGCGGTGGCGCGGCACGACGACGACATTGCGCACGTCGCCCGCCTCGCCCAGGCGGCACTGGCCGCGCTCGGACCCGGTTGGCACGTGAACGGCTCGACCGAGCACCGCTACCGCGGCAACCTCAACCTGCGGCGCGCAGGGCTCGACGTGGCGCGGTTGATGAGCGACCTGCGCGACATCGCCTTTTCCGCCGGCTCCGCCTGTGCCAGCGGGTCGGGCCGGCCGAGCCATGTGCTCAGCGCAATCGGCCTGTCGGACGCGGAGGCGCGGTCGAGCATCCGCATCGGCTTCGGCCGCACCACAAGCGAGGAGGAATTGTTGAACGCCATCACCCGGATCGATGCGGCGGCGCGCGCGCAGCAGGTGGCGGCATGATCGTCCGCTTCATCGGCGTCGACGGCGCGGTGGAGGAGGCGCGCGGCGCCGCCGGCGACCGGCTGCTCGACCTGGCGCAAGCCTATGGCCAGCCGCTGGAGGGCACCTGCGACGGTCAGATGGCCTGTTCGACCTGCCACGTCATCGTCGCGCCGGAGTTCGCCGACCTGCTGCCGCCGCCCTCGGAGGAAGAGGAAGACATGCTCGATTTCGCCCCCGGCGCCACCCGCACCAGCCGGCTCGCCTGCCAGATCACGCTCACCGAGGCGCTCGACGGCCTCACGGTGCGCATGCCCGGCCAGCAGGCCGACGCGAGGCGGCGCTGATGCGGCGGCGCGAGTTCGTCGGCGGTGCCGCGGCCACGGTGCTGCTGCCCGCCTGGCTGGAGGCGCTGGGCGGCGCCGCCTTCGCCGCGCCCGCGGATCCACTCGCCGCGATCGCCAGTGAGGCAGGCGGCCGCCTCGGCGTGTCCGTGCTGGACACGGGCACCGGACGTCGCCTGTGGCTCGACCCGCTGGCCCGCTATCCCTTGTGCTCGACGTTCAAGGTGCCGCTTGCCGCCGCGATCCTCGCGCGGGCGGACCGCGGCGAGCTCGACGTCCAGCGCCCGATCCGGTTCACCCAGGGCGACCTCCTCGAATATGCCCCGGTGGTGCGCGAGAACCTGTCGCGCGGGGAGATGACGCTTGCGGAGCTGTGCGCCGCCGCCATCGAGTGGAGCGACAACGCCGCCGCCAACCTGCTGCTTCCGCAGCTCGGCGGCCCCTCCGGCCTGACGCGCTTCCTGCGCTCGGCAGGGGATTCGATCACCCGTCTCGACCGCGTGGAGCCCGAGCTCAACGAGTACAAGCCCGGCGAGCTGCGCGACACCACCACGCCGATGGCGATGACGACGCTGCTGGCGGCGCTGCTGACGGGCGACGTGCTCCAGCCGACCTCGCGCAAGCAGCTGGCCGACTGGATGATCGGCAGCCGCACCGGCGACAAGCGGCTGCGCGCCGGGCTGCCCAAGGGCTGGCGAGTCGGCGACAAAACCGGCACGAGCGGCAACGGGCAGGCCAACGACATCGCCATCGCCTGGCCGCCCAACCGTAAGCCGATCCTGATCGCCTGCTATCTCGACGCGCCCGGCATCGCGCCGGAGAAGGCGGATCGGGCGATCGCCTCGGTCGGCGCACTCGTGGGTCAGTTGTTCGCCTGAGAGATCTTCCGCGGCCCCACCATTCCCCACCCGTTTGTCTCGAGTAGGGAACGAGCTTGTCGAGAGCCCGTATCGAGAGAGCCGCGCGCGCCGACCTCTCGATACGGGCTCTCGACAAGCTCGACGGCTACTCGAGGCGAACGGAAAAGGAAGACGCGGGCAGGAATAGTGCCGACCGCGAAAACACACGCTTCCCCCTTGCCGCAGCCCCCCGCCATCGTCCAAACGCGCCGCATGACCGTTGCCGTCGACATGGGAACCGATCCGGCCGGCAAGCCGGTCCCGATTGATCTCGAAGAACTTCTCGCCACCCGCCTGCTGGTTCAGGGCAATTCGGGCTCAGGCAAGTCGCACCTGCTGCGCCGCCTGCTCGAACGCAGCGCGCGCCACGTCCAGCAGGTGGTGATCGACCCGGAAGGGGACTTCGTCACCCTGTCCGCCGCCTATGGCCACATCGTCATCGATGCGGTCGACCACAGCGAGCGCGAGGTCGCAAAGTTTGCGGCCCGGGCGCGCGAACATCGCGCCTCCGTCGTGCTCAGCCTGGAAGGGCTGGAGGCGGAAGGGCAGATGCGCTGCGCCGCCGCCTTCCTGTCCGCCTTGTTCGATGCCCCGCGCGAGCATTGGTATCCGGCGCTGGTCGTGGTGGACGAGGCGCAGCTGTTCGCCCCCACCACCGGCGGCGAAGTGGCCGAGGAAGTGCGCCGCGCCTCGCTGTCGGCGATGACCAACCTGATGTGCCGTGGCCGCAAGCGTGGTCTGGCCGGCGTGATCGCGACCCAGCGTCTGGCGAAGCTTGCGAAGAACGTCGCGGCCGAGGCGTCGAACTTCCTGATGGGCCGTACCTTCCTCGACATCGACATGGCGCGCGCCGCCGACCTGCTCGGCATGGAGCGACGCCAGGCGGAGCAGATCCGCGACCTGCAGCGCGGCACGTTCCTGGCGCTCGGCCCCGCGGTGTCGCGCCGGCCGGTGGCGGTGCGGATCGGCGCGGTCGAGACCTCGGCGCGCAGCGGCAGCCCGAAGCTGACGCCGCTCCCCTCCGGCCAGGTCGCCGACATCAAGGACCTGCTGCTCGCCCCGGTCGAGGAGATGCTGCCGCTCGCCATGCCGCCGCGCCCCGCGCCCCCTCCGGAAGAGGTGATGGCCGCGATCGAGCGGCCCGCAGGTCCCGTCGCCACCCCGGCGCTGCCGCAGCGTTCGGAGGAAGAGACCGACACGATCATCGCCGACGTGCTGCGCGCGATACTGTCGGACGACGACGCGGCGCAGCGCCCGGCGGCGATGCTCTACCAGGACTTCGGCGTGCGCTGCCGCATGGCCGGGCTGTCGCGCCCGCCGCTCGACCTGCCGGGCTTCACGCGCCGGCTGTCGTGCGCGCGCGCCGGCATCTTCGAATCGCCGGAAGCGGAGTGGGGCGACGCGCTCCAGCTCGCCGCCTCGCTGCCCGATGACATGCTGGGGCCGTTCCTGCTGATCGCCCGCGCCGCCCGCGCCGGCGAGCCGTGCCCCAGCGACGAGGAGATCGCGCGCACCTATGGCACCAGCTCGATGGGCCGGGTGAAGCGGCTGGTCGCCTATATCGAAAGCCGCGAGCTGTTCGTGTGCCGGACGGACCTTTCCGGCCGGAGATCGATCACCCTGCCGCACCTGGGGTGGACCACGGAGGCTTCAGAGGTCGCGGCGTAACGCCCACGCTCTCGCTACCCCGTATCCCCGCGAAGGCGGGGATCCAGGGCCAAGCAGAACACCGGCCGGTGGTGCTTTGGATCCTAGGCTCCCGCCTTCGCGGGAGCACGAGAGGGGAAGGGTAGGCTCAGGAGTCGCCGCGTCCCATCTTCCCTGGCCGGAACCCGTCGGATCGCAGCGCATCGCTGAACACCCAAACCCGTACCCCGGCGAAGGCCGGGGCCCAGTTGGGAAGGTGTCGGTGAGGCACGATCCGGCCAGATCACCCCACCTGGACCCCGGCCTCCGCCGGGGTATACCCTAACGGCGCCCCTACAGCCCCAGATCCGCCGGCCCGAACGCCTTCGGCAGCAGTTCCGACAGCCGATGCTCCTCGACGGCATCTCCCTCGGCACCCGCGCAGAACACCCGCAGGTCCCGCCGCCCGATCTGCGCCGCCTCGTTCAGCACCTGGCGGCAGCGCCCGCACGGCCGCACCGGCACGTCCCCGGTCGCCACGCCGTCGACCATCATCCCGCCGATCACCGCCACCTCGGCGATCTCGCTCAGCCGCCCCTGGGCGCTGGCGGTCGCAACGGCCACCGTCTCCGCACACAGCGACAGGCCGTAGCTCGCATTCTCGAAATTGGCGCCGGTGATGACGCTGCCGTCGGTCATGCGCAGCGCGGCGCCAACCGCAAAGCGCGAATAGGGCGCATGGGCGTTCCGGGCGGCGGTGCGCGCCGCCGCGATCAGGGCTTCGGTATCGGTCATGGTGCTACGACATCCCAATGGACGGGGCGGTCGACGCCGTCGATCCGCCGGATGGTGCTCGCCTGCCACATCCGCCACGGACGTGCCAGATAGAGGGGCGCGAAGAACTCCTGGGCGGCCCACAGCGGTCGCTTAACGGCGCCGCTCACCTGATAGGCCTTTTCGAACGGCTCGGAGACCTTGAGCAGCATCGGCGAACCGGTGTGGTGTTCCACCACCTCCAGGAAGCGGCGAATGCCGGCAAGGACCTGCGCGCGCTCCGGGCGACGAGTGCAGCCTTCGTCCAGTTCCAGCTCCAGCACCGTCGGCAAGGCATCGATCGCGCGGGGCACGAAGGTGACGAACGCGTCGGCCTGCGCCTCCGCCGGCCGGCACAGCGAGAACTGGTGGATCACGCCGCGGCGGATGCCCGCTTCCCCCAGCGCCGCCCAGTTGGACTGGAACAGCCGGTCGCGGCGGGTGCCGTCGCCGATCGCGCGGACATAGGCGAAGTCCACGCCGCGGGCGCGCGCCGTCAGCCAGTCGACCGGCCCGGTCTCCTCCGACACGTCGATGCCTTGTACCGGATATTCCCCCGTGGAGGGGCGCCAGTCGGTCGCATAGTGCCAGCCCGCAGCACCGGCGAGACACAACGCCGCTGCGATGGCGAGCACCGCCTTCAAAACCCGCATTCCCTGAATTCAACCCCTGATGTGCAGCACGCAGATGAGCGTAAAGAGGCGGCGCGCCGTATCGAAATCGATCTCGATCTTGCCGCGCAGCCGCTCGATCAGCAGCTCGGCCCCCTCGTTGTGGAGGCTCCGGCGCGCCATGTCGATGGTCTCGATCTGCTGCGGCGTCGCCTGGCGGATCGCCTGGTAGTAGCTGTCGCAGATCGCGAAATAGTCGCGGATCGGCCGGCGGAAGCGGGCAAGGCCCAGCACCAGCGTCTCCAGCGGGCTGTCGTCGGCGCGGCGGGTGTCGATCACCAGCCGTCCGTCCTCCACCCGCAGCCGGACCCGGTAGGGCCCGGCATAGCCGTCCGGCTGCACCCGCTGCGGCGCGAAGTGGTTGCCCTCCAGCAGGTCGTAGATCGCGATGCGCCGTTCCTGCTCGACGTCCGCGCTGCGCCAGAGAATGGTGCGCTCGTCGAGCGAGACGTCGATGATCCGCGGATCGGCCATGGTGGGAGCAGCGCTTAGCCGTTTGGCGCGCCTTGGCAACGCCCAAGCCGGCAAAACGCACCTGTCCACAGATGTTTCGCCTCGGGTCGCTTGAGCTTGGCCGCCGCGTCTGGGAAAAGCGGGCCCATGGCCACACTTGCACATATCGGCGGTTCGTCCGCTCCGTCCCCGGCTGCGCGCCTGCCCCAGAACGTCGAGGCGGAAGCGGCGCTTCTGGGCGCGATGATGATCGACAACCGGCTGGCCGACGACATCGTCGAGCGACTCGAGCCGGACCATTTCTTCGAGCCCGTCCACGCCCGCATCTTCGAGCGCATCCGCGACGTGCGCCGCCAGAACATGCTCGCCAACCCGGTCACGCTGCGCCCGTTGTTCGAGGACGACGCCGGCATGCGCGAGCTCGGCGGCCCGGGCTATCTCGCCCAGCTGACCGGCAGCGGCGCCGGCCTCCTCGGCGCCAAGCAGTTCGCCGAGCAGATCTACGACCTCGCCCAGCTGCGCGCGTTGATCACCGTCGGCACGACGCTGGTCGAGAACGCGCTCGACACCAGCCAGACGATCGACCCGCGCAAGCAGATCGAGCAGGCCGAAGAGGCGCTGTTCCGCGTCGCCGCCGAGGGCACCACCGCCAATGCGGTCAAGAGCTTCGCCCAGGCGACGACCATGGCCGTGCAGATGGCCGATCGCGCGCTCAACTCGGGCGGCGGCCTGTCGGGCGTCACCACCGGCCTCGACAGCGTCAACTCGCGGATCGGTGGTCTGCACCATTCCGACTTGATCATCCTCGCGGGGCGCCCCGGCATGGGCAAGACCTCGCTTGCCACCAACATCGCCTTCAACGCCGCGCGCCGCTTCATGGACGACCAGCGCGCGGGCGTGGAAAAGGGCAAGTCGGTGGGCGCCAAGGTCGCCTTCTTCAGCCTCGAAATGTCGGCCGACCAGCTCGCCACCCGCGTGCTTGCCGAACAGTCGGGCATCAGCTCCGAAGCGCTGCGCATGGGCAAGATCAGCAAGGCGGAGTTCGTGAAGCTCGCCGATGCCGCGGCCGATCTCGAATCGCTGCCGCTCTATATCGACGACACCGCCGGCCTCTCGATCAGCGGCCTGCACACGCGCGTGCGGCGTCTCCACCGGCGCCTGGACGACCAGCTCGGCCTGGTGGTGGTCGACTATCTCCAGCTGCTGCAGGGCACCGGCCGATCCGACAACCGCGTCAACGAAATCTCGGAGATCAGCCGCGGCCTCAAGACGCTCGCCAAGGACATCGGCGTGCCGGTGATCGCGCTCTCCCAGCTCAGCCGTGCGGTGGAGCAGCGGGAGGACAAACGCCCGCAGCTTTCCGACCTTCGCGAGTCCGGCTCGATCGAGCAGGACGCCGACATGGTCTGGTTCGTGTACCGCGAGGATTATTACGTCGCCGCCAAGGAGCCCAAGCGCCCGCGCGACGGCGACGACGCCCGCGTGTTCGAGGATCACGCGAAATGGGCGGTCGACATGGAGCGCGTCTATGGTCTCGCCGAACTGATCATTGCCAAGCAGCGTCACGGCGCCACCGGCAAGGTGACGCTGAAGTTCGAGCCGACGATCACGCGCTTCAGCGACTATGTCGGCGAGGGCTATGGCAGCTTCGACAATGAGTGAGGCGGGGCAGGGGACGCGCGACCGGCTGATCCTGATCGACCCGGCGAGCACCGACCCGGGCTACCCGGATGCGCAGTATTTCTGCTTCGACTGCATCGTGATCGAAGGCGTCCTCGCCGCCTATCCACAGCTGCGGGAGCGCTTGGACGTCGAGCACGTCGCCTGGGGGCGCCCCCGCGAGCGGGTGGTCGCGCTGGTGGGGGAGGCGCACCAGTCGCTGCCGCTGCTGATCCTGGGCGACGATGCACCGGCAAGCTTGGCGACCGGGGAGGCGAACGGCCTGCGCTTCGCCGACACCCGCGACGCCATCCTGGAAGCCCTGGCGGTGCGCCACGGCATCCCGCGGCGGCATCCGTAACGGGGTGGCGTAGCGAGCGGCGAGGGGCGCCCCCTCTCGCCGCACGTCCCAGTCTGCCGCCATCCCCGGCCCCAAGCGTACCCCGGCGAAGGCCGGGGCCCAGCTGCGGCGTCATCGGAAATGGGCAACCCCTCTGACGAGTGTCCCCCCTGGGGCACGGGCGTGGCAGAGCCTCCGCAACGATCCCCCGAAGTATCCCTGCGAAGGCAGGGATCCAGGGCCAAGCAGAACCATCGCTCGCGAAGTCTAGAAAACCCTCGGCTGCTGCCTGCGCAGGCGCACGGCGAGGGCTTACGCTTAAATCCCCACCAGAGCCGCCGGGCAGTACAGCGTCGACGGTCGGGCGCCCCTCGTACCACCTCCCCATCTGGGCCCCGGCCTTCGCCGGGTACGGCGGCTCGTTTGCAGCGCGCGCCGGCCCCCAAAAGCGATCTCCGCGTCGCAGCGCTCCGCCACCTTTCACACCTTATCCACAGCCTGTTGCCCCAGCCATCCACGGGCCTATGCCCGCGCTCCTGAACGCCTTGCCCACAGCTTATCCACAGGGTTGCGCACGGGCTCTCCACACGTCGCCCACAAACACGACGTGGCTGTCCGCTGGTCGCTCACACGGTGCCAACGCACCGCGAGCCGCTTGCCAACGAGTTATCCACAGGTTTGCGCACAAGCACGAGATGCGAGAGCGCCCGCGGCGACACGCGCGCAGGTCTTCGGCGAAGGGGGCGCGTGGCCCTGGGCTCCCGCTTTCGCGGGAGCACGGGAGGGCGCAGCGGGCAGCGCGGCCGGGGGCCGCGGCCGGTCAGAAGACGGGCTGGTTGGGGTCGCCGTCGGGAATGGGGGTGTGGATCCCGCATTCGGTCTTGTTCCAGCCGCTCCAGCGGCCGGAGCGCGGGTCTTCGCCCGGCGCCACCTTGTTGGTGCACGGCTGGCAGCCGATCGACGGATAGCCCATCGCCACCAGGGGGGTCACCGGCAGGTTGTGCGCGGCGAAATAGCCGTCGAGCTCTTCCTTGGACCAGGTGATGAGCGGGTTCACCTTCAGCCGGTCGCCGTCGAGTTCGAAGCGCGGCAGGTTCGCGCGCGTGGCCGCCTGGAACGCCTTGCGCCCGGTGAAGCTCGCGTCGAACCCGGCGAGCCCGCGGGCGAGCGGCTCGACCTTGCGGATCTCGCAGCAGCCGTCGGGGTCGTAGGACCAGCGCAGCCCGCTCTCGTCGCGCGCCGCCAGCCGCTCGGCGTCGGGCTGTAGGATGCGCAGGTCGGTGAGGCCCAGGAAGCGCACCAGTTCGTCGCGGTAGGCGATCGTCTCGGGAAAATGCTTGCCGGTGTCGAGGAACAGCACCGGCACCGAACGGTCGACGCTCGCCACCAGGTGCAGCAGCGCCGCCGACTCCGCGCCGAACGACGACACCACCGCCACTTCGCCCAGCAGCCCTTCGCCCAGCGCCACCCGCAGCATCTCCTGCGTGTCGACGCCCCGGAACCGCTCGTTCAGGCGCGCGGCATCGGCCGCGGTGAAGCGCGGCGCGAGGTCGAGCCGGTCGGGGATGCGCAGCGCCGCATTAGCCATGACGCAGCTTCCACACCGGTTGCACCGGGTCGGCCGCCCGCTGGTAGAAATGCTCGTAGCGCGCGAGCGCCGCTTGCGCCGTCGCCTGGTCGATCGGCGCCTCGGGCGCGAAGCTGTCGAATCCGCAGCGCCGCATCGGCAGCAGCTGGTCGACCAGCACGTCGCCCTGCGCGCGCAGCTCGCCCTCGTACCCCGCCTCGCGCAGCACGCGCGCCGAGGAATAGCCGCGGCCATCGCGGAACTTGGGGAAGCTCACCTCCACCAGCGCGAGGCGGTCGAGATAGGGCAGCAGCGCCCGCGCATCGTCGCCCGCCTCCAGCCGCACGGCGGTGGCGTTGGACTGGCCCAGGAACGCGTCCAGCGTCACCGCCGGTTCGTCGTGCGGGGCATCGTCGCGGAAGCGCAGGAAGCCCGCGTCGGCCGGGTTGGTGGTCAGCTCAGCCATAGATCGCCTCCTTGAACGGCTCCATGCCGATGCGCCGATAGGTGTCGACGAAGCGCTCGCCCTGCTGGCGCTCGGCCAGATAGCGGTCGGTAACGCGCTCGATCGCGTCGACCACGCCGTCCTCGGAAAAGCCCGGTCCCGTGATCTTGCCCAGGCTCACGTCTTCGGCGCCCGATCCGCCCAGCAGCAGCTGGTAGTTTTCGGTGCCCTTCCGGTCGACGCCCAGGATGCCGATGTGGCCGGCATGATGGTGGCCGCACGCGTTGATGCAGCCCGAGATCTTGAGCTTCAGTTCGCCCAGATCCCGCTGGCGACCGAGGTCCGCAAACCGCCCCGCGATCTTCTGCGCGAGCGGGATCGAGCGCGCATTGGCAAGGCTGCAATAGTCGAGCCCGGGGCAGGCGATGATGTCGCCGATCAGGTCCAGGTTCGCCTCGGCGAGCCCCGCCTCCACCAGCTGCTGCCACACCGCGTACAGGTCCGCCTTGCGGACATGCGGCAGGACGATGTTCTGCGCATGCGTCACGCGCAGCTCGTCGAAGCTGTAGCGCTCGGCCAGGTCGGCCATGCGGTCGATCTGGTCGGCCGAGGCGTCGCCCGGAATGCCCTCGACGGGCTTCAGGCTGATGTTGACGATCGCATAGCCCGGCTGCTTGTGCGCCTTGACGTTCTGGTCGAGCCAGACCGCGAAGTCGGGATCGCTGCGGTCGACCGCGTCGGACAGGCCCTGCTCGAACGGCGGCGGCGCGAAGTGCGCGGCGATGCGGTCGAACTCGGCCTGCGGCGGGTCGATGCCCAGCGCCTTCACCGCGACAAACTCTTCCTCCACCTGGCGGCGATATTCGTCGGCGCCCAGTTCGTGGATCAGGATCTTGATCCGCGCCTTGTACATGTTGTCGCGCCGGCCGTAGCGATTGTAGACGCGCAGGCACGCCTCCAGATAGCTGACGAAATCCTCGAACGGCACGAAGTCGCGGATCAGCGACGCGATCATCGGCGTGCGGCCCATGCCGCCGCCCACGTATACGGCCGCGCCCAGCTTGCCCTCGCGCTCGACGATCTGCAGCCCGATGTCGTGCAGCCGCATCGCCGCGCGATCCTCGTCGGCCGCGATCACCGCGATCTTGAACTTGCGCGGCAGGTAGGTGAATTCGGGGTGGAAGGTCGACCACTGGCGCAGCAGCTCGGCCCAGGGGCGCGGGTCCGTCACCTCGTCGGCGGCGGCGCCGGCATACTGGTCGGACGAGATGTTCCGAATGCAGTTGCCGCTGGTCTGGATGGCATGCATCTCGACGGTCGCCAGCTCGCGCAGGATCGCGGGCGTGTCCTCCAGCTTGATCCAGTTGAACTGGAGGTTCTGGCGCGTGGTGAAATGGCCATAGCCGCGGTCGTACGTGCGCGCGATATGGCCCAGCATCCGCATCTGCCGGCTGTCCATCGTGCCATAGGGCACCGCCACGCGCAGCATATAGGCGTGCAGCTGCAGGTAGAGGCCGTTCATCAGCCTGAGCGGCTTGAACTGGTCCTCGGTGATCTGCCCCGACAGGCGCCGCGCGACCTGGTCGCTGAACTCCGCGATCCGGGCTTCGACAATGGAGCGGTCGTATTCGTCGTACTTGTACATGCTACCCTCATCACACCGGGCGAGCCGGCAGGTCGTGCCCGCAGGCTGCGGCGGCGGTTCAGATCACCCAGCTGCCGGCGTTCGGATCGGCGGGCTTCAGCGTCAGGTCGGCGCGGACGGTGGGGCCGAGCGCGCGGATGCGGTCCTTGATATGGGCGGGGCGGGGGCCCTCGGCCGTCTGCTCGCCGTCGATCACATAGGGCACGTTCACGCGCAGCGCGGCTTCCTCGACATGGGCGATCGCCTCGCCGTTGCTGCCGACGTCGACCGCGTCCGCCAGGTGCCGGGACCAGCCGTTGCCGGTCCACCACACCACATCGCCGCTCGCCAGATCATTGCCCGTCAGGATCTTCACGCCATTGCCTCCGCTGCGGTCGCCCAGGCGCCCAGCTTGTCCTCTGCATCCGCCAGCTGGACCACTTCGCCCACCACGATCACCGCCGGGCTCTGCACCTGCTCGCGCGCGACCATCGGGCCGAGGTCGGCGAGCAGCGTGCGCAGCGCGCGCGCACCCGGCAGGGTCCCGCGCTCCAGCACCGCCACCGGCATGTCAGGAGCGACGCCGTCCGCCATCAGCTTGTCCGCGATCGCGTCGGCGGTCGCCACGCCCATGTAGATCACCAGCGTGCGGCCCTTGCCGGCAAGCCCCGACCAGTCCTGGTCGGTCAGCCCCTTGCACTGGCCCGCGACGAAGCTCACCGCCGACGACCAGTCGCGGTGGGTGAGCGGCAGCATGGCACCGGCCGCACAGCCAAGCGCTGCCGAAACGCCCGGAACCACCTCCAGGGGCAGGCCCGCGGCACGCACCGCTTCGACTTCCTCGCCGCCGCGCCCGAAGATGAAGGGATCGCCGCCCTTCAGGCGAACGACGATGGCGCCCGTCTTCACATGCGCGACGATCAGCGCGTTGATCGACTCCTGCGGCAGCGTGTGGCGCGAGCGGCGCTTGGCGACCGAGATGCGCTGGGCGGAAGCCGGGGCGATGTCGAGCACGCGTGCGTCCACCAGCCCGTCGTGCACCACGACGTCGGCGCTTTTCAGCGCCTCCACCGCGCGCACGGTCAGCAGGCCGGGATCGCCGGGTCCTGCGCCCACCAGGATGACGCGCCCACGCGCGTGCGGATCGAGTAGCGTCGGCATGCTGGGCAGATGGCGGTTCGCGCGCGCGGTCGCAACGTCACCCTTGCTTCGCGTGCCCCTAGCGAAACTTTGCGGGCCCTGCGCTCAGCCGTCGCGCAACCCGACGCCGATCGACGCGCGGGCCTGCTCCGCCTCCGAAGAGGTCACCGGATAGGCGCAGTGATCCGCCGCATAGAAGCCGCCCGGACGGTGGTTGCCGGACCAGCCCAGGCCCCCGAACGGCGCCTTGGGCGAGGTGCCGATGGTCGGCCGGTTCCAGTTGATGATGCCTGCGCGGATGTTCGCCCAGAAGGCGTCGTAGCGCCTGGGGTCCTGGCTCACGAGCGTGGCGCACAGGCCGTAGCGGGTGTTGTTCGCCTCCGCCACCGCCGCCTCGAAGCTCTCGGCACGGATGACCTGGAGCAGCGGCCCGAAGACTTCGGCGTCGGGGCGCTCGCTCGTCTCGGTCATGTCGATCAGCGCGGGGGTGAGGAAGGGGCGCCCCTCGACCGGCCGCTCCAGATAGCGGATCGGGCGGCCGCCCTTTCCCGACAGGGTCAGGAACCGCTCGGTGAGGCGATCGGCCGCATCATTGTCGATCATCGGCCCCATGAAGGGGGCGGGATCGGCATGGGGGCCGTCGAGGATCATCCGGTCGATCAGCGCATTCACCTGCTCCAGCAGCGGATCGGCCAGCCGCTGGTCGACGATCAGCCGGCGGGCGGCCGTGCAGCGCTGCCCTGCGCTCAGGAAGGCGGACTGCACCACCAGCACCGCGGCCGTGTAGAGATCGGGCGTGTCCCACACCAGGATGGGATTGTTGCCGCCCATCTCCAGCGCCAGGATCTTTTCCGGATGCTCGGCGAAGCGCCGGTTGAGGGCAAGGCCGGTGCGCGCCGACCCGGTGAACAGCAGGCCGTCAATCCGCGGGTGTTCCGCAAGCGCCTGGCCGGTCTCCGGCCCGCCGATCAGCAGCCGCACGCAGCCTTCCGGAATGCCCGCCGCGCGATAGCAGTCGACCAGATAGGCGCCGGTCGCCGGCGTCTTTTCCGAAGGCTTGAACACCACCGCATTGCCCGCCAGCAGCGCGGGCACGATGTGGCCGTTGGCGATCTCGGCGGGAAGATTGTACGGAACCAGCACCGCCAGCACGCCGTGCGGCTTGTGCCGCAACGCCAGGCGCGAACCCATCTGGGCGTCCAGCCGGCGCTGGCCGGTGCGCTCGGCAAAGGCGGAGATCGCGATGTCGACCTTCGCCATCACCGCCTCCACTTCGCCGCGCGCTTCCCACAGGGGCTTGCCGGTCTCGCGCGCGATCAGGTCGGCGAAGTCCTCGGCACGCGCCCGCACCACGTTGGAAAAGCGGCGCAAGGCCTCCGCGCGGTAGGACAGGGGCTGCGCTGCCCAGGCGGCCCAGCTCGCGCGCGCCCGCGCGACTTCCGCGTCGACGTTGCCGCAGGTGCCGCGCCACAGAAAGGCGCCGGTCGCGGGTTCGGTCGAGACGAGTTCGGTGTCGCTCATTGGCCCTCGTGGTACAGCGCGCGAACCCGTGTGCCCCAAAGCCGCGGCGGACGCCAGTTCGCCAGCCCGGACGTCGCGCCTAGCGCAGCGCCTCGCCCAGCTGCCGGATCTGCGCCACCTTGTCGTGGAGCGCCGACCAGTCGTCCGCCTCGGCGATCGGCGCCCAGATCGCCTCCACTTCCTCAATCGAGAGCTTGCACGGCGCCGCTTCCCAATGCGGGTGGTCGCGCGGCTTGCGCGGCGCATAGCCGGCGAGCGCCGCCCGCACCGCGGCAAAGGCCTCGCCGTAGCGGGGCTCGTCCGGCAGGCTGCCGCCGAACGCGTCGTGGAAGAAGGAATCCACCGGTGCGCTCGTTTCGCGCAGGGCAAGCTCCATCTGCCCGACGAGCGTGCGGTCCTCGGCCTCCCCGCGCGGCGTGACGCCCAGCCGCCACAGCATCGCGGCCCGCACCGCCTCCTGATAGCGCGGCGCGAACTGCTCGAGCACCGCGATCAGCGGCTCGGACTCCGCCAGCGTGCGCAGCGCCACCGCCAGCTGCATCGCGTCCCAGTAGATCGCCTCCGGCTGGCGCCCGAACGCATAAAGTCCGGCATGGTCGAAATAGGCGGCCGTGAACGCCGGGTCCCAGGTCTGGGCAAAGCGCCACGGGCCGTAGTCGAAGCTCTCGCCCGTCACGTTGATGTTGTCGGTGTTGAGCACGCCATGGACGAAGCCCGCCGCCATATATTGCCCGGCAAGCCGCGCGGTCCGCGACACCACATGGTCGAGCAGCCGCACCGCGCCGTCCTCGCCCGGCTCCTCGCCATAGAAATGGCGCAGCACATAGCCCACCAGCCGCTCCATCGATTCTGCGTCCTGGTGGTAGGCGAGGCGCTGGAAGGTGCCGATGCGGATATGCCCGTGGCTCAGCCGCACCATTACCGCCGATCGGGTGGGGGAGGGCTCGTCGCCCCGCGTCAGTTCCTCGCCGGTCTCGATGACCGAGAAGGTGCGGCTGGTCTCGACCCCCAGCGCCTCCAGCATCTCGGTCGCCAGGATCTCGCGCACGGCGCCCTTCAGCGTCAGCCGCCCGTCGCCGAAGCGGCTCCACGGCGTCTGGCCCGATCCCTTGGTACCCAGGTCCATCAGCCGGCCGCGATCGTCCCGCATCTGCGCGAACAGGAAGCCGCGCCCGTCGCCCAGGTCCGGGTTGTACGACCGGAACTGGTGCCCGTGATAGCGCAGCGCCAGCGGCGTCTGGAGGTTGTCCGCCAAGGGCTGGAACCGCCCGAAATGCGCGATCCATTCGGCATCGTCGAGCGCGTCGAGCCCGACGCTCGCCGCCGCGCGATCGTTGCGGAAGCGCAGGATCGTCTTGGGAAAGTCCGCCGCCGCAACGGGATCGTAGAATTCAGGCCCAAGCTCCAGGATCGCCTGTTCGGGCCGATAGGGGGCGGGCGACGGATTGGGTTGCGAGGGATTGGCCATACGGCGATATGGGGAGCGATGACCGACAGACGCAACCCGCCCCGTGCCGGCGCCTGGCAGGATGATTTCTGGTGGTCCAACGACGGGCTCCGGCTGCACTTCCGCGATTACGCAGGCCGTGCCGACCGCCCGCCGATCCTCTGCCTCCACGGCCTTACCCGCAACGCCCGCGATTTCGAGGGCGTGGCGGCCCGCCTCTCCGGCGACTGGCGGGTGATCGTGCCGGAGATGCGCGGGCGCGGCGAAAGCGCCTATGCCCGCGATCCCATGACCTATGTCCCGCTCACCTACCTGCAGGACATCGACGCGCTGCTCGGCTATCTCCAGCTCGACCGGGTGATCCTGATCGGGACCTCGATGGGCGGCATCCTCACCATGCTGCTCGCGGCCACCGAGCGCGGGCGCGTGGCGGGCGCGCTGCTCAACGACGTGGGGCCGGAATTGTCGCCGGCGGGTCTCGGCCGCATCCGCAGCTATGTCGGGCGCCAGCTGTGGCATCCGACCTGGATGCACGCCGCCCGATCGCTCGCCGAGGCCCACGCTGATACCTACCCGACCTACGACATCGCCGACTGGCTCGTCATGGCCAAGCGCCTGTACCGGCTCAATTCGTCCGGCCGCATCCTCCTCGACTATGACATGAAGATCGCCGAGCCGTTCCGCGTGCCGGGCAACGAGGCCGGCCCGGACATGTGGCCCGCGCTCGACGCTTTGCGCGGCAAGCCCGTGGCGCTGGTCCGCGGCGACCGCTCCGACATCCTCTCGGCCGAGGTCGCCGGGCGCATGGCCGAGCGCCTGCCCGAGGCGGAGCTGGTCACCGTCGCCCACACCGGCCACGCGCCGACGCTGGAGGAGCCGGAGGCGGCCGCCGCGATCGACCGCCTCCTCGCCCGCCTCGCCTGAAGGTCCCCCGATGCCCGTCCGTATCCTCCATCTCCACTCCAGCTTCGCGCCCGGCGGCAAGGAGCAGCGCGCCGTCCGGCTGATGAACGCCTGGGGCGACCGCGCCGTCCACACCATCGTCTCGGGCGTGCTCGGGCAGACCGGCGCGCGCGACTGGATCGCCAAGGGCATCCGCTACGAGATCGCGCAGAATCCGCCGCCGCTCACCGGTAAGCCCTCGGTCGCGCGCTACGAAGCGATCGCCCGCTATGCCTCGCGCTTCGACCTGGTGCTCACCTACAACTGGGGTGCGATCGACGGGGTGATGGCGCGCCGGGCGTTCGGCAAGAACATGCCGCCGGTCGTCCATCACGAGGACGGTTTCAACGAGGACGAAGCCCGGCGGCTCAGCCCCGTGCGCAACATGTACCGCCGCTTCGCGCTGGGCGCCGCGCACGCGCTGGTGGTGCCGAGCCAGGCGCTGGAGACCATCGCGCTCGACACCTGGCGCCAGCCGCGCGCACGCGTCCACCGCATCGGCAACGGCATCCCGGTCGAGAAATACGCCGCAGGCTGCGCGCCCGACGCGATCCCCGGCTTCCGCCGCAATCCCGGCGAGGTCGTGATCGGCTCGCTCGCGGGCTTTCGCGACGTGAAGGATCTGCCGCTGCTGGTGCGTGCCGTCGGCGGCATCGTCGAGGACGTGCAGCTGGTGCTGGTCGGCGAGGGGCCGGAGCGCCAGGCGATCCTGGACGCGGCCGAGGGGATGGGGATCGAGGATCGCGTCCACCTCCCGGGATTCCTGCCCGAACCGCATCGCTACATGGGGCTGTTCGACATCTTCGCGCTGTCGTCGAAAAGCGAGCAGCAGCCGATCTCGGTCATGGAGGCGATGGCCGCCGGGCTCCCCGTGGTGGCGCCGCCGGTCGGCGACATCCCGCAGATGGTGGCAGAGGAAAACACCCCCTACATGGGCATCGACCGGCACGAGGTGCACCTGCGCGATCGGCTCCAGGTGCTGGCGCAGGATCCGGCCGCGCGCGGCCGCGTTGGCGCTTCGAACCAGGCGCGCGCTCGTGCGTTGTTTGACGAGAAGACGATGATTGCGGCCTATGCGGCGCTGTACGAGCAGGCGATGGGCAAGCCGGGGGCGCTGTCCCCCCAAGCGTAATTCTCTCGCGTGCCAGGAATTTGGTCAGTAAAGGCGCGGCATCGCTGGTCCGCCGCGCAGGTTCGTCGGGCATCATTCGGAGGTTGGTTTGTTCAAAGGTCTGTCCCCCATCAGCTACAACGGCCGTGAGGTCTGGCCGCTGGTCGAGGGAGGGAAGGGCGTTGCCGCCACCAACCACGCATCCGCCGGAGCCTGGGCTGCGGCCGGGGGCATCGGCACCGTCTCGGCAGTGAACGCCGACAGCTATGATGCCGAGGGGAAGATCATCCCGCAGGTGTATCGCGCGCTCACCCGCCGCGAACGCCACGAGGAACTGGTCGAATATGCGATCGAGGGCGCCGTCCAGCAGGTGAAGCGCGCCTGGGAGATCGCCGGCGGCAAGGGCGCGATCAACATCAACGTGCTCTGGGAGATGGGCGGCGCGCAGCGCGTCCTCCAGGGCGTGCTGGAGCGCACCCGCGGCATGGTCGCGGGCGTCACCTGCGGCGCCGGCATGCCCTACAAGCTCAGCGAGATCGCGGCCGAGCACAACGTCCATTATCTCCCGATCGTCAGCTCCGGGCGCGCGTTCCGCGCCTTGTGGAAGCGCGCCTATTCCAAGGCGGCCGAGTGGCTGGCGGCCGTGGTCTATGAGGATCCCTGGCTCGCCGGCGGCCACAATGGTCTTTCGAATGCAGAGGACCCGCTCGCGCCGCAGGACCCTTATCCGCGCGTGAAGGCGCTGCGCGACACCATGCGCGAGGGCGGCATTTCCGACGACGTGCCGATCGTGATGGCGGGCGGCGTCTGGTACCTGCGCGACTGGAACGACTGGATCGACAATCCGGAACTCGGCAAGATCGCCTTCCAGTTCGGCACGCGCCCGCTGCTGACCCAGGAAAGCCCGATCCCGGAAGAGTGGAAGCAGCGCCTCATGCAGATCGAGGAGGGCGACGTCCTTCTCCACCGCTTCTCGCCGACCGGCTTCTATTCGTCCGCGGTCCGCAATCCCTTCCTGCGCAGCCTGGAGGCGCGTTCGGACCGGCAGATCGCCTTCACAACGCAGGAAGCCGGCGACCACAGCTTCCAGCTCGACGTCGGCGTGAAGGGTAAGAACTTCTGGGTGACGCGCAACGACCTGCTGCGCGCGCGCGAATGGTTCGGCGCGGGCTTCACCGACGCGCTCAAGACGCCGGACAACACGCTGGTGTTCGTGACGCCCGAAGAAAAGCAGATGATCCGCAAGGACCAGGCCGACTGCATGGGGTGTCTGAGCCAGTGCAGCTTCTCGTCCTGGGCGGATACCGAGACGAACTCGACCGGCCGGCTGGCCGATCCGCGCAGCTTCTGCATCCAGAAGACGCTGCAGGACATCGCCCATGGCGGTCCCGTCGACAACAACCTGATGTTCGCGGGCCACGCCGCCTACAACTTCAAGCGCGATCCCTTCTATTCGAACGGGTTCGTGCCGACGGTGAAGCAGCTGGTCGACCGCATCCTGACCGGCGATTGATCGGAAGAAGGGCACGGCCGCCATCGCGACCGTGCCCTTCCTTCTCCCCGGGCGCGGGAAGCGCCCGTGCGGGCTCAGTCGTCCGCGATCGTGCCGACGACCGCGCCGCCGACGCCGCCGACGGCAGCACCCTTCTCCACGTCGCCGTTCGTCGCCGCAGCAACTCCGGCGCCGCCCGCCGCGCCGATGCCGGCACCGGTCAGCGTGGAACAGGCACCCAGCGGCATCGCGCAGGCGATCAGCAGGGCAGGGGCAATCAGCTTCTTCACGGCAGCGTCTCCGGTTGTTGGGGGTATTCGACCAAAGCATCGGCTGCGCCGAGGTTCCCGCCGCGATGTTCGCTCCCTGGCGCGCACGGCGGTTGAAGGCAGCGACCCGAACGCACTACGGTGCGCCGGGGGACAACAGAGGACGACACATGCGGCATTCGGTGGTTTGGCTTGGCGGAGCGGCGATCCTGGCCGCGGCGGTGCTTCCCGCCGGCGAGGCAGCCGCGCAAAAGCGCAAGCCGCCCTATTACGCCTCCATCGCCGCGGGCGAGGCACGGATGCGCACCGGCCCCGGCAAGAACTACCCGGTCAGCTGGACCTTCCGTCGTGCCGACCTGCCGATCAAGGTGGTCGACATCTATCAGGACTGGCGCAAGGTCGAGGATCCGGACGGCACCCAGGGGTGGATGCAGGTCGGCCTGCTTTCCGACCAGCGCACCGGCTATGTGAACGGCGGCCTCGTCGAGCTTCGCTCCGCCCCCAACGCCTCGGCGCACGTCGACTGGCGCGCCGCACCGGGCGTCGTCGGCCGGCTCAGCCGCTGTTCGGCCGGCTGGTGCTATTTCGACGTGAAGGGGCGCGGCGGCTATGTCGAGCAGTCCCGTCTGTGGGGTGTCGACGCCGGCGAGGATATGTAAGCCCCGGCGCGACCTCCATGGTTGATCCCTGGATCTGGCCCGCCGCCCTGGGGCTGCTCGGGCTGGTGTTCGGCAGCTTCATCGCCACGCTCGCCATCCGCTGGCCGGAGGGGCGTTCGAGCCTCGTCGGCCGCTCCGCCTGCGATGGCTGCGGCCGCACGCTCCGCGCGGTCGAACTGGTGCCGCTGGCGAGCTTCCTCGCCCAGCGTGGCCGCTGCCGAAGCTGCGGCGCCGCCATCGCCCCCAGTCATCTCGTGGTGGAGCTGCTCGGCCTCGCCATTGGGGTCGCGAGCGGGCTGGCCGCTCCGGGGCTTCCCGCGATCGCCGGGGCGGTGTTCGGCTGGCTGCTCCTCACGCTCGCCGCGATCGACCTGCGCGCCTTCTGGCTGCCCAATCCGCTCACCGCTACGGTGGCGCTCTTAGGGCTAGGGACCGGGCTGCTCGGCATCCCGCCGTCGCTTCCGGATCGGCTGATCGGAGGCACCGCCGGCTTTGCGGCCCTGTGGCTGGTCGCAACCGCCTACCGCCGCCTCCGCGGCCGGGTGGGTCTGGGCGGGGGAGACCCCAAGCTGTTCGGTGCGATCGGCCTGTGGCTCGGCTGGCACGCGCTGCCGCTGGTGCTGCTGCTCGCCTGCCTGCTGGGGCTGGCGGTGGTGCTGGTCACCCGCATCCTTGACCGCCCGCTCGCCGCCACCGACCGGCTTCCGCTCGGCACGCTGCTGGCGCCGGCCGCTTTCGTGCTGTGGCTGGTGGCGACGACGGCGATCGAGGTTGGGTGAGTACTAGGCGCAAAGCCGCATGTCGGGCGGCAGGTGCATCTGATCGATCTGTTCCTGCGAAAGCGCGGCCGTCTCAGGCGTGATCGGGAGCAGGGTCGGGCATGTCGGGCTTGTTTCCCGAGCAAAGTTGATTGCCAGGTGCCAGGTCACGCTAAGGGGATAGTCCGAGGCGATCGGCTTCCCCGCGCTGTCGGTGGCCGGCGAGAAGGAGAGGTGTTGGACGATCAGGTCGCAGGTTCCCTTGTCCAAGGGAGCGAAGCCGCTGGACGTCGAAATGGTGCAGCCCGCAACGGCACCATGGTCGTCCACCCGCAGGATGGTAGAGACCCGACCGGCCTTCCGCGCAGCCGCGGCTTCCGCGGGATAATGATCCGCCGAGAACCACTGCGCCGGGTTCCCCAGGATGCGGGCCTTTTGCGGGCCCGATGGCGGCGCCGCGGTCTCTGCTTGAAGAAGCAGGGCCATGACAGACAGGATCAACAAGACAATTCTCCCCCCAGAGAACAGCGCCGAAGCACTGCTGAGTCCGTTTGAGCACGCGTGCATCACGCCGTCCACTGGCGGGGAAGGGGGAAAACGAATGCCCGCGCCGGGCCTGTCCTACACGCGCGCTAGCTGCTTCAGTCGCGGCATGGCCGCCGCACCCCTTCCAGCCCTTCTTCCCGCCTGCGAGAAGCCCGGGTGCAGCGGGCTGCGTTGGCCTAACCTTAGACTAACTTTCCGATCCCATCGGCTCCACACGATAGTGGATCGGCTTGAACGTGCCGCCGTTGGAATCCGGGGCCGAACAGGCGGTGAGGCCGATCACCAGGTCCATGTGCGCGCGGAAGCGGATGAAGTCGCCGGCCTTGCTGAGCGGCGGCAGCACCTTGAGCTTCCCCGTCTCGCCGTCGATCGGCACGTTCATGAAGCAGTTGAACGCCACCGGAATGCGATCGGGCGCGATGCCATGGGGCTCCAGCGCCGCGGACAGGTTGCCGAAGCAGCCGCGATGCGGCGGAAGCTTGGGGTAGAAGTGGTGGAAGGTGTCGTAGGAGCACGGCGTCAGCAGGAAATCGTGCCGGCCGACCGTATCCTCGACGATCTCCAGCATCACCTGCGACCGGTTCGAATAGAGCCGGTGGCCGGTCGTGAGATAGATCGTCTCGGCATAGTCGAGCGTCCGGCCCGACGAGATCACCTCGTCCAGATCGTGCGCGTTGAACGCCAGCAGGTCGGAAACCTGCTCGCCGCGCGGATCGATCACGGTCAGCGTCTCGCCCTTCGCCAGTCGAAAGGCGGTGCCGCTGCGTTCGGGAATGACTTGGGTCGAAATCAGGCGTCTCCGGAATAATGGAACGGGCAGCGCCAGCCCGCGTCGACTTCGCGCCCGCTGTACTGGCGTGCTTCGCTGGACGTGCCGTGGGGGGCCAGCATCGGGTTGCGCGATCCTGCCAGCGCCTCGTCGCGCACCAGGATCTTCTCGCGCATGCTCTCGTACTTGCCCTCCGCGCGCAGCCGCTCGAACTGGTCGTGGAGGTTGAAGACCATCGCCGGCCGCTCGAATCGCCGCGCAGGGCGGCTGGAGTTGGGATGGAGGCCGACCACGAAGAACGCCTCGCCGCCGAAGCTCAGCGAGAAGTGCGGGTTCTCCGGGTCCGGGCTGACGCGCGTGTCATACTCCTGGCCCCGCCACACGTCCTTATCCGACAGCGACTGGACGCGCTGCCACAGCGCCCGCTCGAATGCGGCCTCCGACAGGTCGTCGGGGCCGTCGAATACCACGGCGAAGCTGCGGTACATGGTCTTGTCGCGGCGATAGGCCTGGGCGAAGCGCAGCAGCGCGTCGTGGATGCGCACGTCGTCCCAGGCGCTGTCGATGCGGGTGCAGCCGAACACTTCCAGCGTGCCCTTGGCGAGCGCCGCCTTGGCGCCGACGCACGGGAAGTCGCGCTCCCCGACATGGGCGAACATCATCGCTTCCAGGCGCTCCTGCGCCTCGTGCTTCCAGCTAAACATAGGTTTAGATTTGATCCCTTCGAGCCGCCACTACGCCCGGCACGCGAGTCGAGTTCCGCCCCCCGGGCCATGCCGGCTTGGGGGCGGCGGTCCGCTCAATATTTGTCGCGGCGGGGCTTGTGCTGGCGCTTGCTGGGCAGCTGGTCGGCCATGGTGGCGCCGCGACGGCCCTGCGGGCGCGGGCGGCCGGTCGTGGAGTCCACCCCGGTCTGGCGTTCGGACTCCGCGTTGATCTCCGCTCCGATCAGCACGGCGTAGCAGGAGACATAGAGCCACATCAGCAGCACCACGACCGCGCCCAGCGCCCCATAGGTCGCGTTGTAGTTCGCGAAGTTCGCGGCATAGACACCGAACCCCAGCGTCGCGATGCCCCACAGCAGCGTGGCGGCGACCGATCCGATCGACAGCCACTGCCACTGCGCCCGCGCGCGGTCCGGCGCGTAGCGATAGATGAAGGCGAAGGTGCTGCTGGCGATGACGATCGCGACCAGCCACGTCAGGATCTGGATGGTGATGACGCCCGCGCGCCCCAGCACGTCCACCGCGGTCTGGAGATAGCCGAGCGCACCCGCGGAAAAGAGACCGACCAGCGCGGCCAGCACCGCTCCGATCGTCAGCAGGGCGGAGGCGAGGGTGGTCTGGATGATGTTCCGGCTCTCCTCCTCCTCGTAGATGACGTTCAGCGCCTGGATGATCGCGCTAGACGCGCGCATCGCGCCATAGATGGAGAAGAACAGCGCGATGGCGAGGCCCAGTCCGGCCTTGGAGGCGGCGGTGGTCGCGACCGAGATCAGCTGGTCCGAGATCAGCCGCGCCGCGTCCGCCGGCACCAGCTCGAAGATCGTCTTCATGTGCTCGGCGACGGTGGCCGGGTCGGCGATCAGGCCATAGGTCATCACGATGGCGCCCAGCAGGGGCACGAAGGATAGGAAGCAGTAGAAGGCGACCCCGGCCGCCATCAGCGACAGGTTGTGATAGCCGTCCATCGTGTACACCCGCTTCAGGATGGACTTCCATGCGGCCCAGGGGTGCTGCCAGGGATGGGTGGATTCCACGCCCGGCACCTCGTGAGGCTCCGGGTGGAGCTTGGTCTCGGTCGGATCGACGTCTGGTGCGCTCTGGCCGGCAGCAGGCGCGCTGCCGGAAGGGGTCGCGGCGTCGGTCATCGTATCATCCCTCGGTTTCGGTCGTCCGGGGTGCAACGCGCGCCGTCGCGATCTGGATGCAACCGAAACGATTCCCCGTCCGGCGGGAACCAAGGTACGTTGCGGGGGGTTTAAGGCGCTTCGGGGGCAGGGGCGTACGGGCGCCTGGATACAAAGGGGAGCGTGTGGGGGATACTCGTCGACAGCTGTACTGGAGCCTGCTGGCCAGTACCTTTGTGATGCCGTCCGCGCTTGCCGCTCCGGTCGCCCAGCTTTCCTCACCGCCTGCCACTGCGGCCGGCGGAGCCCCTGCCGCGGATCCTGTGGATGCCCGCACGCAGGACGGGCAGGCCCCTGCCGCCCAGCCGCAGGGCGACATCGTTCCCGAAGCGGAGTTCGACAGCTCGCTTCCGCCGCTCAGCGGCGACATCGACGCGCCGCTCGAGGCCATGCCTCCCGCCACCCCGTCCGCGCCCGGCTCCGCCCAGCCCAACGCGCCGGCAGCCGCGCCGGCGACGGGTGCGCCCCAGGCCGGCACGACGGTGGGCGAGGCGATCCCGGACGCGCCGCTGGCGGAAGAGCCCGAGCTCGCGCAGCCGCTGCCGCCGATCGCGACCTTCGACGCCAACCCGGTCGAGGTCGCGGGCGTCGACGACAAGGCGGGCACCGAGATCCGCTACAAGGTCGCCGTCAACGGCCTGGACGAGATCGACACGCTCGGCCGCTTCGACTCGCTTTCGTCGCTCAAGAAGGACGGCACCAAGGCGGCGAACGCGGCCATGATTAGCGCCCGCGCCAAGGAGGACGAGCAGCTCGCCGTCCGCATCCTCCATGCCGAGGGCTATTACGACGGCACCGCCGTCTCCACGGTGGAGCAGCGGGAAGGCGGCTCTGTCCAGGTCACGATCAACGCGACCCCGGGGCCCCAGTACAAGCTGGCTTCCATCAAGGTGGACGCGGCGCCGACCACGCCGCCCAACCTCGTCGAGAAGGAGCTGCCCCTCAAGGTCGGCGAGCCGATCATCGCCGAGCGGGTGCAGGCGGCGGAGGCCAATGTCAGCCTGAAGCTGCCGCAGCAGGGCTATCCCTTCGTCAAGGTGGGCGAGCGCGACATCCTGCTCGACGAGCAGACGGTGACCGGCGACTATACGCTGCCGGTCGACACGGGCCCGCGCTCCTCGTTCGGCGGCTATACGACCGACGGCAAGCTCGCGTTCGACGCCGAGCATGTCGGCGTGCTGGCGCGCTTCGAGCGCGGGCAACTCTACGACACGCGCAAGGTCGACGACCTGCGCGATGCGCTGGTGGGCACGGGCCTGTTCTCCAGCGTCTCGGTCGAGCCCAAGCGCACGGGGCAGATCGCGCCGGACGGCACCGAGATCGTCGACCTGGCCGTGCACCAGACGGCCGGCCCGGCGCGGACGCTGGCGGCGGAGGCCGGCTACGGCACCGGCCAGGGCTTCCGTCTCGAGGGTTCCTGGACCCACCGCAACCTCTTCCCGCCCGAAGGCGCGCTGATCATCGCCGGTGTCGGCGGTACCCAGGAGCAGGGCCTGAGTGCGACCTTCCGACGCCAGAACGCCGGCCAGCGCGATCGCACCGTCAGCCTGACCGCGTCCGCCAACCACTCGAACTACGAAGCCTATGAGGCGTTCACCGGCACGCTCGCCGGCAAGATCTCCTACGATTCCACGCCGATCTGGCAGAAGCGCTTCACCTATGCCTACGGCTTCGAGCTGACGGGCACCAACGAAGACGTCTGGAGCTTCGAGAAGAACAAGCGCGACCGTGGGACCTATTTCGTCGCGGCGCTGCCGTTGTTCGGCGGGTTCGACACCTCCGACGACCTGCTCAACCCGACCAAGGGCTTCCGCCTGAAGCTCAACGCCAGCCCGGAAACCTCGGTGCGCGGCAATGTGAAGCCCTATGGCCGCTTCATGGTCGAGGGCACGGCCTATTATCCGGTGAGCGACAGCATCGTCTTGGCCGGCCGTGCGCGCGCCGGCAGCATCGCCGGCGTCGCGCGCGACGACCTTGCGCCTTCGCGGCGGTACTATGCCGGTGGCGGCGGCTCGGTCCGCGGCTTCGGCTATCAGGAACTGGGCCCGCGCGATCCCGAGGGCGATCCGATCGGCGGCCGCAGCCTCAACGAGTTCGCGATCGAGGCGCGCTACCGCTTCGGCAACTTCGGGATCGTGCCATTCCTCGATGCGGGGCAGGTCTATGAAGGATCGCTGCCCGACGCCTCCAACCTGCGCTTCGGCGCGGGTATCGGCGGCCGCTTCTACACCAACTTCGGCCCGCTCCGCGTGGACGTCGCAACGCCGCTGAAGCGGCGCGAAGGCGAGTCCAAGGTGGCCCTCTACATCTCGATCGGGCAGGCGTTCTGATGGCCGAAGAAGTGATCCGCGAAACGGGCGCCGGCGAAGAGCGCGTCGTGGTGGTCGATCGCCGTCCGCTGTGGCAGCGGATCGCCAAATGGGTCGCCATCGCCCTGGCGGGCCTGGTGCTGCTGCTGGTCGTGCTGGTGCTCGGACTGAACACCCGCCCCGGCCAGGGCATCCTGGTGCGCCAGATCAACAACTTCTCGACCGCTTCGGGCTTGAAGGTCCATGTCGGCCGGATCGAAGGATCGCTCTACGGCGCGATGGTGATCCACGACCTGCAGCTGCGTGACACCAAGGGCGTCTTCGCCTCGTCGCCGCAGGTCGCGATCGACTGGCGTCCGTTCGCCTTCATCCGCAGCCATGTAGACGTGCGCTCGCTGACCAGCCCGTTGATCCGCTACGATCGGAACCCAGAGCTGCTGCCGACCCCGCCGAGCGAGGATCAGGGGCCGCTGCTCCCGGACTATGACATCGACGTCAACAAGCTGTCGGTCGGCCGGCTGGAGATCGGGCCGGCGGTAGCCGGCCAGCGCTACGTTGCGAAGATCGACGGCCAGGCGCACATCGCCGATCGCCGCGCACAGATCCAGGCGAACGCCGGGACGGTCGCGGGCGGTGGCCTCGCCGGAGGTGACCGGTTGGTGCTGCGCCTCGATGCGGTGCCCGACGACAACAAGCTCGACGTCGACTTGCGCGTGACCGCGCCCAGCAACGGCCTGGTCGCGGGACTGGCCGGGCTGAAGGCGCCGCTGGTGCTGAACGTCGACGGCCGTGGCGCGTGGAGCGACTGGCGCGGTCGCGCAGCCGGCACGCTCGGCGGGCAGCCGCTCGTCGATCTCAACGTCCTCGGCCGCTCGGGCAATTTCCAGGTGCGCGGCTTCGCGCGTCCGGGGCTCTACCTCGAGGGACCGGTGGAGCGGCTGACCGCGCCGCGTCTGAAGATCGCGCTCGACACCGCACTCGACGAGCGGGTGATGGACGCCAAGCTCCGCCTGCGCTCGGACGCGCTCGCGGTCGCGACCGACGGCAAGGTCGATCTCGGCCAGAGCCGCTTCGGCGACTTCCGGGTGGAGGCGATGCTGCTCACCCCCGGCTCGATCGCGCCCAACCTCAACGGCCGCTCGGTGCGGGCCGCCGTTGTGCTCGACGGGCCGTTCCGCACGCCGACCGTCGACTACAAGGTCCAGGCCGCCGCCATCGGCTTCGGGGAAACCGTCGTCGAGCAGCTCTATGCCGAGGGCAAGGCGACGATCGACAGCGAGCGGATCCTGATCCCGATCAACGCCAAGGCACGGCGCATCTCCGGCCTCAACGCTGCGGTCGGCGGGCTGGTGACCAACGTCGCGATCAACGGCGACCTGGCGATCAGCAACGGCGACCAGGTGCTCTCGGACAACCTGCGCCTGCGCTCCGACCGGATCGACGCGACCGCGATCATCGCTGCCAACCTCTCGACCGGCCGCTATACGGGCGCGCTGAAGGGGCGGATCAACAATTACGAGATCGCCAGCATCGGCATCATCAACCTGCAGACCGATGCCGATCTCTACACCGCGGCCAACGGCGGCTACGGCATCCGCGGCCGCGTGGTCGCGCAGACCAAGCAGCTGTTCAACGAGGGCGTCCGCAACTTCCTGGGCGGAAATGCCACCACCTCGGCCAACATCGCCTATAGCCCGGAAGGCATCATCAGCTTCTCCAACCTGAAGCTGAGCGCGCCCCAGTTCCGCATCCTGCGCGGCTCGGGCCGCTACGATCCGGCCGGGCCGCTGCTGGTCAACGCGGACGCCTATTCGACGCAATATGGGCCGCTCACCGCGCGCGTGTCCGGCTCCATGGCGGCGCCGGTGGTGTCGCTCAGGGCACCGCGTCCGGGGGTCGGCATCGGCTTGGTGGACCTGAAGGCGGACGTGCGCGGGCAGGGCGATCGCTATGCGATCGTCGCGTCCGGCGGCACCAACTATGGTCCGTTCAACGCGAACGTTCTGTTGAGCACGGCGCCGCGCCTGACGGCCGACATCCGCTCGGCGCGCTTCGCGGGCGTCGACATCAACGGCCGGGTGCAGGCAACCGACGCGGGGCCGTTCGCCGGTCGGCTGAACTTCTCGGGCTCGGGGATCAACGGCTTCGCCAACCTCGGCGCCGTCGGCAAGTACCAGCGTGCCGACTTGAACGCGCGCGCCTACAATGCCCGCATCCCCGGGCAGGACGGCATCACTATCGGGCAGGCGATCGTCACCGCCTCGGCCGTGCTCTACGACCAGCCGCAGATCGTGGCGGACGCGCAGCTCGGCAACTTCCGCAGCGGCGAGATGGTCGTGACCCGCGCCCGTGCCAAGGTGAACTACCGCGGCGGCAACGGCACCGCCCAGCTTCTGGCAGAGGGTTCGTCCGGCGTGCCGTTCCGGGTCGCCGCCAACACCCGCCTGAGCCCGAACGAGTATCTCGTGGCGCTGCAGGGCGTCGGCAACAACGTCAACTTCCGCACTGCCAACCCCGCGCGCATCGTGCCGGGCTCGGGCGGCTACCGCCTCTATCCGACGCGCATCAACTTCGATCGCGGATCGGTGCGGATCGCGGGCTCCTACGGCGCCGGCATGACGCTCCAGTCGCGGCTCGACAGCCTCGACCTGAGCCTCCTCAACGCCTTCATGCCCGGCCTGGGCGTCGGCGGCACCGCCACCGGCAGCCTGGACTACGCGCAGCCGAGCGGCGCGAGCTTCCCGCAGGCGGATGCGCGGCTCACCGTGCGCAACTTCACCCGCTCCAGCCTGGCGGCAGTCTCCGATCCGGTGGACATCGTCTTCGCGGGCGACCTGCGGCCGGAGGGCGGCAGCGGCCGGGCGCTGATCCGGCGGGGCACTACTACCGTCGGGCGCATGGTCGCGAACCTGCGTCCGCTGGCGCCCGGCGCCGGATCGTGGACGACCCGCCTGATGGCGGCGCCGCTCTCCGGTGGCATCCGCTACAACGGTCCGGCGGGCGTGCTCTTCTCCTTCGCGGGGCAGGCCAACCAGCAGCTGTCGGGGCCGATCGGCATCGCGGCGGACTTCGGCGGGCGTGTCCAGGCACCGCGCCTGGTCGGCGTCGTGCGGGCGAACAACCTCACCTACGAAAATGAGTCGCTGGGCACCCGCCTGACGCAGATGAAGATCGACGGCCGCTTCAACAACGACCGCTTCGAGCTGGTGACGCTCACCGCCCGCGCGGGCGACGGCAGCATCTCGGCACAGGGCAACGTCGGCCTCGCCGCCGACAGCGGCTATCCGATCGACGTCCGCGCCAGGCTCGACAAGGCGCAACTCGCACGCAGCGATGCCCTCGGCGCGTCCGCGACCGGCGAGATCCGCGTGCTCAACAATGCGCAGGGCGGCTCGATCACCGGACAGCTGAGCATCCCGGAGGCGCGCTACCAGCTCGCCTTCCAGGGGGCCTCGGAAGTGCCGGAGCTCACCGGCATCCGCCGGAAGAGCGAAATCCGCGCGGTCGCAGCCAACCCGCGTCCGGCAGCCCCGGCGGCTCCGGCTGGCCTGTTCAAGCTCGATCTGCGCGTGCGTGCGCCCAACCAGCTCTACGTCTCTGGCATGGGCCTCGAATCGGAGTGGAAGGCGGACCTGCGGATCGGCGGCACCTCGGCGGCGCCCCGCATCGCCGGCGGCCTGGACCTGATCCGCGGCACCTATTCCTTCGCGGGCAAGGAGTTCGACGTCGAGCGCGGCAAGATCAGCTTCGAAGGCGACGATTTCACCAACCCGGTGATCGACATCGAGGCGAACACGACCGTCGAGGACGTCACGGCCACCATCCTGGTTGCCGGTACCGCGCAGGCGCCGCGCATCTCCTTTACCTCAACCCCGGCGCTCGCGCAGGACGAGGTGCTGGCACGGCTGCTGTTCGGCCGCTCGGTGACCGACCTGTCGGCCACCGAGGCGATCCAGCTGGCGGCGGCGCTCAACTCGCTGCGCGGCTCGGGTGGCGGCGGGCTCAACCCGCTCGGCAAGCTTCGCTCGGCGACCGGCATCGATCGGTTGCGGATCCTGGGCAGCGACGAGGCGACCGGCCGCGGCACCGCACTGGCGGCGGGCGAGTACCTCACCGACGACATCTATATCGAGATCATCACCGATGCGCGCGGCTTCACCGCCACGCAGCTCGAGGTGGCGCTGACCAAGGCGCTGAGCGTGCTCTCGCAGACGGGGTCGTTCGGCGGATCGAACGTCGGCGTGCGTTACTCGAAGAACTACTGACGGGATGGCCGGCGCGCTTGGGTGCGCCGGCCGCCCAGCCTGCCAAGACTGCGTGCTCGGCGCGTGCGTCGGCCTGCGCAGGGAGCGCGGTTCGGAAGGGGTGGGGGGTGGCTTACGCCAGCGCGGCGAGTGCCGCTTCGGCCGCGGCCTCGCCGGTGGCGAGGGCGCCGTGCGCGGTCGAGAAGTCGCTCGGCGAACAGGCCTCGCCCGCAAAGAACAGCCGGTCGTCCGGAGCGGCAAGGACGGCGCGGGCATTCGCATGGCCGGGAAGGGCATGGCTGTACGATCCGGCGAAGCCGTCCGCCTGCCCCCAGGCGGAGGCGGCGATCAGCCGCAGGCCGCGCGCGAAATCGGCGCCGAGCAGCGCGCCCAGTTCGTCCCGCGCACAGGCGGCGGTCGCGTCCGCGCCCGCAGCCTCGAGTGCCGCAGCGCCGCTGCCGCCGAAGAAGCACTCCACCACCGGCCGCCCGAACGGGCGCAGGTAATAGCTGCCGGTCTGGCTGGCGTGCGGGTTGCCGAGCAGGTGACTGTCCGGCGGCACCGCCTCCGGCTCCTCCAGCCGCAGGAACAGCTTGTTGGCAAGCCCCAGCGGCAGCTGCGCGGCCGCATGGCAGCGGGCGTCGTAGCGGCCCGGAAGCGCGATCCCTCCGCAGGCGAGCACCGGCGTCGCGACGGTCACGATCGCCGTCCGCGCGCGCACGGCGCCGCGCGGGCTTTCCAGGACGAGCCGGTGCGCCTCGTCGCGGATGCGTCGCACCGGGGTGCCGAGTGCCACCGCCACCCGCGGCAACTGCGAGGCGACCAGCGTTCCGTAGCCGGCGGGCACGCGCCAGTTCTCGTCGCTCGCGGCGTCGTCATAGGCGAGGTAATCGGCCACCGACAGGTCGGCGAGCCCCGTGCCGTTGATGTAGCCGCTCAGCGCCTCGACATAGGCGTTCCACTCGTCCCCGGGCGGCAGCGCGTCAGCGGCGCGATCGCTCGCGGGCGGGTCGCTGCGCAGGCGCGCATCCCATGCCTCGAACGCCCGGTTCGCCGCGGCGCGCTCCGCGGGCGGGAAGCCCAGGTCGCGCAGCTGCTTGCCCCAGGCAGACTCGCTGCGATCGATCGCGAAACCCGCATCCCCTGCGATCTTCACCCACGGGTTGCGATCCGCGGAGTGGAGCCAGCCGCAGCCCATGTCGAGCGGCATGCCCTGGACGCCCAGCGTCCACGCGCGCCCGCCGATGCGGTCGCTCGCCTCCAGCACCAGCACCTCCAGGCCGCGCCCGTGCAGCCGGCGTGCCGCGCCGATGCCGGCAGCACCGGCGCCGATGATGGCGACGTCGACGTCCGTCATTGCGTGCGCGGGTGCGGCTCCGCGGTGGAGGACTGGGCGCGTGCCTCGGCTTCGGGCTTGCCGGGCATGTCCGCCGTGTCGGCGGCTCCCGCCTGCGGCGTGGCCGCCTGCGCGGGGCGCGCCCGTTGCGGGTCGGTCTCCGCGGCGGCGGTGCCGCCCAGGCCGCCGCCGCCCGGCGTTTCGTCCATGCGTGCGTCCGTCAGCACCGCCGCTGCGGTGGTGTCGTCGCGCGCGTCCTTTTGGGGGGTCTCGGGGGCGTTGCTCGGCTGGTTGGTGGCCACAGGCGATCTCCTTGCGGCATTCCAACGCATGAGGCGCCGAGCCTTTCCCCGTCAGACCGCCTTGCTGAAGCGCTGCGCGTCGGGCTGGCGATAACGGTCGAACGCTGCGGCCGCGAGCCGTGCGTAGGGGCGGCCGTCCGGCAGGACGGTCACGCGGGTGCCGTCGATCCGGACGAGGCCCTCGTCCACCAGATCGGCAAGCGCGGGCAGTGCGTCGGGGGCCGGGGCGGCGTCGACGATTCCGTCGCACAGCAGCCGCTCGATCAGGCCCGAGCGCAGCCGGTCGTCCGCCGAGCGTGCGACGCCGCGGACCGCCGCCAGGCCGCCGTTCGCGACCCGCATGCGGTAGCGGCCGACGTGCTTCTCGTTCTGCACCAGCAGCCCGTCGTACTGGCTGATCGAGGAGGCCCCCAGACCGATGATCGCCTCACCCGGCTCATCGGTGAACCCCTGGAAGTTGCGGCGGAGCGCCCCCGTGGCGGCGGCCCGCGCGAGGCTGTCCTGCGGCCGCGCGAAATGGTCGAAGCCGATCGCGGCATAGCCCGCGCCGACCAGCATGTCATAGGCAAGCGCGCTCTGGGCGAAGCGCTGCGCGGCATCCGGCAGCGTTTCGTCCGGGATCATTCGCTGCCGCGGCAGCAGTCGCGGCATGTGCGCATAGCCGAACATGGCGATGCGATCGGGCGCAAGGTCGAGCGCGGCCACGAGCGTCTCGGCGAGGTCCTCGGAAGTCTGGTGGGGCAGGCCGTACATCAGGTCCAGGTTGACCGCGGCGATGCCGGCAGCGCGCAGATCCAGCACCGCCTGGCGCACCATCTCGTACGGCTGGATGCGGTTGATCGCACGCTGCACATGCGGCGCGAAGCACTGCGCGCCCAGGCTCACCCGGGTCACGCCGGCGCGCGCGAGCGCCTCGGCATAAATCGAGTCGAGGGTCCGGGGATCGAGCTCCGCCGCGATCTCCAGTCGTTCGGCGCAAGCGAAGCTCCGGCGCAGCAACTCGGTCAGCCGCACGAAATCTTCGGGCGGCAGCGCATTGGGGCTGCCGCCGCCGAAGTGGATGGCCACGACCCGCCCGCGCATCCGTGCCGCTACCGCGCCGATCTCCTGCTCCAGCGCCGCCAGATAGGCGTCCAGGCGCGAGGCGCGACCGATCGCCCCGGTGTTGCACCCGCAATACCAGCAGATCTCGTGGCAATAGGGGATATGGACGTAGAGCGAGACCGGCGTCTCTGGGGCGATCGCCGCGAGCGCCTCCGCCTGTTCGGCAGGGCCGACGCCGGTGTGGAACTCCGCAGCCGTGGGATAGCTGGTGTAGCGGGGCACGGAGCGGCGCGCGAAATCGGGCAGGTAGCGGTGCATGGCGCCCGCTTTCTGCTCCCGTACGCGCGGACACGTTGACGCGCGTCAAACTCGGGCGCGGGCGTTTGATGCCGGTCAACGCGCCCCACGGCGTCCGACCGCACAAGGCTGGGCGGAGACCCGAGTGACCGACATCCAGCACCTGTTCGAACCAACGCGACGGGCCACCCGCCGCTGGCACGTGATCGACGAGATCGACCTCGTCCCGCTGCTTTGCGAGCATGCGCGCGGCGAACAGCTCTGCCGCCGGCTGGAGGCATGTGCGGACGCGCTGCCGGACCTGCCGGATGCGGAAGCGATCGCAGCGCTTTGCGATGCGCTCGAGGCACAGGCCGTCGAGCGGCCGAGCCGGGAAGACGCGCTGCTGGACGTCCTGTTCGGGGCGGAGGCGCCGCCGCTGGCAGACACGTTGCTGGCGTACATCCGCGCGCAGCACGTCACCTGCGCGGTGCAGGCGCAGGACCTTCTTGCGGTACTTCGCCCGCACGCCGTCGATCGAGGGCCGTGCGCGGCCACCCTGGGTTACATGCTCCGCTGCTTCTTCGAGGGCTGCCGCGCTGCCATGGCGTTCGAGGAGCTGGCGATCCGCACGCTGGCGGAACGCAGGCTCACGCCCGCCGCCCGCCTGCTGCTGGACGACCGGCTCCAGGCGCGCTGCCGGGGCGCCTGAGCCGCAAGCTCAGGCCGGTTCGGCCCGCTCCTCCAGCGCGGCCCGGTCGCGCAGCGTCACCGCACGGCCACCGGGCAGGCCGATCACGCCGGACGCCTTGAGCTTGGTCATCTGCCGGCTCACCGTCTCGATGGTGAGGCCCAGCACGTCGGCGATCTGGCCCCGGGTCAGCGGCAGGTCGAAGGTGATCGGCCCTTCGGCGGTCGCGCGGCAGGCGCTGCTGCCGGCGCGGTCCGCCATGTCGAGCAGGAAGCCGGCGATCTTTTCCTCCGCGGACTTGCGGCCCAGCATCAGCATTCGGCCACGCGCCTCGTCGAGTGCGGCAAAGGTGCGCTGCAGCAGCAGCCGCTCCATGCGCACATGGTCCTCCAGCACCTGCTCGAACTGCTTGCGCGGGAAGACGCACAGTTGGGCATCAGTGAGCGCCGTCACGGTGAAGTCGGCTGCGTCGGCATAGGGGCGGCCGATGAAATCGGCGGGATAGTGCAGGCCAACGATCTGCTCGCGGCCGTCGGCGGTGGAGGCGCTCAGCTTCAGCACGCCCGACAGGAGGTTGGCGCAGATGATGCTCTCATCGCCCGCCCAGATGACCGTCTCTCCCTTGGAGAGCCGCTGGTGCCTACCGAGCGCGTTCAGCGCTTCCAGTTCATGATCGGTAAGGCTGCCGCACAAAGCCAGGTCCCGCACCGAACAATCGGCGCAAATCTCAATCGCTGCCATGCAGGGCCTATACGGAACGTGGATCGATTTGTCGCGCGAAACGCGCCGGTGCCGGAGTTGATGCGGGTCAAGGCGGAGCGAAGCCGGGCGGGAAGATAGGGAGGGGGTCACCGCGCAGCGGCATGTCGCCCGCCGCCCGATGATCCTCCCGCCTTCGACGGGCTGCCGGAGCCTTCCGACAGCCCGCCGCTTTGCGTTCAGATCCCGTGGCGGATCTCGACGCCGGGAATGCCGGGGACGTCCACCTCGAACGCGAACAGGTCGCCTGCATGCGGCTGCTCGGCACGTTCGGCGGCCAACAGGTGCTTGGAGGCGGTGGTGGCATAGAGCGTCTTGCGCTCTGGCCCGCCGAACGCGACCTTGGTGATGGCGCTGACCGGGAAGCGGATCTGCTCCAGCAGCTCGCCCGCGGGCGAGTAGCGGCGCACGCCCCAGCCGTTGTAGAGCCCCACCCAGACGCAGCCTTCCGCATCGACGGTGGGTCCGTCCGGATGACCTTCCGAATTCGGGATCGAGGCGAACAGCCGGGCGTCGCTGAGCGTGCCGTCCTCGCCCACGCTGCACGCGTAGATCAGGCCCTTGCCGGTATCGACGTGATAGATGGTGCGGCCGTCGGGGCTGAACGCTGGGCCGTTGGTGATCGCGCACGACGGCGTGGATGCGACGCAGCGCCCGTCCGCGCCCAGGCGATAGATGGTGCCGCTCTCCGCGGTCTCGCCGTCGTCCATGGTGCCGAACCACAGCCGGCCGTGCGGATCGACGGTGCCGTCGTTCAGCCGGTTGCCCGGATGCTGCGGCTCTGGGTTCACCAGCGGCACGAATGCCCCCGTTGTCGGATCGAAGCGGGCAAGTCCGCTCTGCAGCCCCGCGATCATTCCCCCGTCGGCCGAGGGCAGCACGAAGCCGCATTGCCCCGGCGTCTGCCAGCTCTGGATCGCATTGGTCGCCGGTTCGAGCCGGTGGATGCGGTAGCTCTTGATGTCGACGAACCAGAGCGCGGCATCGCGCTCCACCCACACCGGGCCTTCGCCCAGCGGAGCGCCGAGCTGGACGATGCTGACGGGTTCGCTGCGCTGGACCGCCATCACAGCGCCTCCATGCCACGGGCGCCAAGCGGCGCGGGCACGGGGGACGGATAAGCAAAACGCACGAAGATCACCGGATACTGGCCCTCTTGTCGCGGGGAGGGGGCGTGCGGCCGCAGCAGCGCGACGGGCCCGCAGCGTCCTCTCCTGCCGCCGGTTATGATGGTTCCTGGCAGCATCCGTGGCTCCCCACCAGCTGTCAAGCGGCGGAAGCCACGGCCTTCCGGGCTAGAAACCAGAGAGGAGGCCGCAGTCCACCGCATCGTTAACCCCTCGGTTACCCTGACCTGCGAAGCCAGAAGCGGTTCAGGGGAATGGAAGCGTATCATGTACAAAGCCCACAAGCTGCAGCTGCTCGTCGCCGCTGGTGCCCTCGCCATCGCCGGCTGCGCCCGCAAGCCCGAGCCGGCACCACCGCCGCCGCCCGCGCCGGCTCCGACACCGGCGCCCGCGCCGATGCCCACGCCACCCGCCGGCAGCGCCGCAGGGCTCAGCACGCCGACCGCCTTGCCGGACGGCGGCTATCCGACGCCCAATCGCGCGCTCTCCACGGCCGGGCAGGTGTGGCACCTGCGCAGCGCGCTCAACGTCGCCGCGCTTCAGTGCAACGTCTCGGACCCGACGGTCGTCGCCCAATACAACGCCCTCATCAAGACGCAGGCGAAGAGCTTCGCCGCCGCCCACAAGACGCTGTCGGCCGAGTATCGCGCCGCCGGCGGCGACTGGCAGGACCGGTTCGACGATTCGATGACGCGCCTGTACAATTTCTTCGCCCAGCCGCCGGTGCAGAAGGAGTTCTGCGCCCGCGCCGTGCCGATGATCGCCACGGCCGCCGCACTTCCGGCCGGCGCGTTCGAGAGTTTCGCGACAGGCGCGCTGGCGCAACTCGATCAGCCCTTCGTGGACTTCTACCGCCGCTACGACCTCTACCGGGTCGAGCTCGCGGCCTGGAAGTCGGGCCAGCAATCCCCGATCCCGCGGCTTGGCGTCGATCCGGTGGTGCTGCTCGGCTCCAACGAGGTGACGCTGGCCAAGGGGGTGCGCGTCGCGTCGCGCTGACCCGCACCCGCAGCCCGGCGATTTGCATCGGGCGACCCCCGGCCGCTAGGGGAGGGGAAGGAGACGGGTGCACGCATGGGCCCATTCCTTCACCTACGCATTGGAGTGGCTGTTGGAATCAGTAACGATCGTTCTTGTGCTGCTGCTGGCAGTGGTGATCAGCGGTGCCGTCTCGCGGATGGTGCCCTTCACGGTGCCGGCGCCGCTGGTGCAGATCGCGCTCGGCGCGACGATCGGGCTCGCGGCGGATTGGCGGGTCGCGCTCGATCCGGAACTGTTCTTCTTCCTGTTCCTGCCCCCGCTGCTGTTCCTGGACGGCTGGCGCATTCCCAAGGACGAGTTGCTCAAGGATCTGCCCACGGTGGTCGAGCTGGCGCTCGGCCTGGTCGTGATCACGGTGCTGGGCATGGGGCTGTTCATCCACTGGATGATCCCCGCGATGCCGCTGGCGGTCGCCTTCGCGCTCGCGGCCGTCGTCTCGCCCACTGACCCGATCGCGGTCTCTGCCATCGCGGCGCGCGTGCCGATCCCGAAGCGGATGATGCACATCCTGGAGGGGGAGTCGCTGCTCAACGACGCCTCAGGCCTGGTGTGCCTGCGCTTCGCCATTGCCGCAGCGCTTACCGGCACCTTCTCTGCCTCTGGTGCCGCCCTCAACTTCCTGTGGGTGGCGTTCGGCGGCCTCGCCATCGGCGTTGCCGTAACGATGGCCGTGACCTGGGCCAAGTATCGCTTGTCCAGGCGTTTCGGCGAGGAGATCGGCTCACAGATCCTGGTCAGCCTGCTGATCCCGTTCGGCTCCTACCTGCTGGCGGAGCACTTCCATTGCTCCGGCATTCTGGCGGCGGTGGCGGCCGGCGTGACGATGAGCTTCGCCGAAATCTCGCGTCAGGCGCTCCCCGCCACGCGCGTTCGCCGCAACTCGGTGTGGGACACGATCCAGTTCGCCGCTAACGGCATCATCTTCGTGCTGCTGGGTGAGCAGCTGCCCGGCATCCTGCACGGCGCGCGGGAGACGGTGGCGCAGACCGGGCACCAGAACGTCTGGTGGCTGGCGGCGTATGTGCTCGCGATCACCGTCGGTCTCGCCGCGCTGCGGTTCGCCTGGGTGTGGGTCTCGCTAAGGCTGACGCTGCTGCGCCGCCGCCGCCGCGGCGACGCCGGGCAAAGCCCGGAGTGGCGGCTCGTCGCCGCCATGTCCTTTGCGGGAGTGCGCGGGGCGATCACGCTGGCCGGTGTGCTCACCCTGCCGCTGCTCGCCGCCGACGGAACGCCGTTCCCGGCGCGCGACCTCGCCATCTTCCTGGCCGCAGGGGTGATCGTCACTTCGCTGGTGGTCGCCAGCATCGGGCTTCCGCTGCTGCTGCGGGGCTTGAAGATGCCGGCGGACGCCTCCGCCCAGGCGGAAGAGGATGCCGCGCGCGTCGCCGCTGCCGAGGCTGCGATCCGCGAGATCGAACGCGTCCAGCACGACCTCGCCGCCGGCCGCAATGACGCGGATATGTACGCGTCCGCCGGGGCGCGGATCATGGACCTCTATCGCGAGCGCATCGAGGCGCGCAGCCAGGAAGGGGAGGCGGCGGAGGCGGCACGCCGCGAATATGGCATCGAGCGCGAACTGCGCCTCGCCGGCCTCAAGGCCGAGCGGGCCGCCATCTTCCGCAGCGCGCGCGAGCGACGCATCGGCAGCGCTAGCACCAGCAAGCTGGTGCGCGAGCTCGACCTGATGGAGGCGCGCTACCGGAGTTGAGCGCCGGCGGTGTCCTGTGCCTGGCACCGCGCCAGCATCACGACGCCGCCGAGCAATGCGGGCCGCATCATGAAGAGGATCATCCTGCTCCCGTCCTTCCGCTCGGAAGCATGGACGTGAGATGTTGGGGGCGCCCGGACGTCGTGCAGCCTTGCGCGGCGGAAGATGGAGGCCCGACCGGGAATCGAACCCGGGTGCAAGGATTTGCAGTCCTCTGCGTCACCACTCCGCCATCGGGCCTCGACGTCGGGAGGCGGGCACTTGCTCGGTTTTCGCCTCGCGGTCAACCGGGTTTCGGCCCTCGCTCCACTGTGGGCCAGAAATTGGCGGCGGTCGCTTGGCGGCATCGTGCGCGCGAAGTACATAGCAGCCTTCACAACTAGTGTATTGCACGAATAATACAGACGTGCGACAGGAGCATCATGGACGGTTCGGCAGATACCCTTCGGTTCGAGGAAATGCGCGCGGCGATGGTGGCGAGCCAGCTTCGCACCACCGCTGTCGACGACTCGCGGGTGATCAAGGTGATGGGCGAGGTCCCGCGGGAGCGCTTCGTGCCCGCCGCCGCGCGTCCGATCGCCTATTATGATCGTGACATCGCGCTGGGCAACGGCCGCGCCATGAACGCGCCGCTCGCCTCCGCCCGCCTGATCAACGAGGCGGAGATCGCCTCGACAGACCGGGTGCTGCTGGTCGGCGCCGCCACCGGCTATGTCGCAGCGGTGCTCGCGGAGCTCGCCGGCTCGGTGGTCGCGCTCGAGGAGGATGCGACGCTCGCCGCCCAAGCGCGTGAGGCACTTGCCGGCATGGCCAATGTCACGGTGGTCGAAGGGCCGCTGGTCGAGGGATGGGCCCAGGGCGCGCCCTATGACGCGATCGTCATCGACGGCGCCGTCGAGTTCGTGCCGGACGCGATCGTGCACCAGGCCAAGATCGACGGCCGTGTGACCACCGGCGTGATCGACCGGGGCGTCAGCCGGCTTGCGGCCGGTCGGCGCAGCGAAGGCGGCTTCGGCTTGGTCGACTTTGCGGATGTGGACTGTGTTGTGCTGCCGGGGTTCTCCAAACCGCCCACCTTCCAGTTCTAAAGCCGCGCAAAACCATGGGGGGGAGTATGCGCGCGTTTCGTTGGATCGCCGGGGTCAGTCTCATCGCCTGTGCGGCATCGGCCGCCCAGGCGGAGACGCTGCGTGAGGCGCTGGTGCGCGCCTACAGCAGCAACCCGCAATTGACCGGGGAGCGCGCGAATCTGCGCGCCACCGACGAGGGGGTGCCGCTGGCGCGGGCCTCCGGCCTGCCGCAGCTGAGCGCCGACGGCTCGTATAGCGAGAACGTGCTCAACACGGCGAACAACAGCATCGCCCAGCCGCAGCGGACGGCGGCAGCGGGGGTCAACCTGTCGGTGCCGCTCTATAGCGGCGGCGCGGTGCGCAACTCGGTGCGTGCGGCCGAGCGGCGGGTGGAGGCGGGGCGCGCCAACCTGCGCAGCGTCGAAGCGAACGTGTTCACCCAGGTGGTCGCCGCCTACAACGACGTCCTGCGGGACGAGGCGATCGTGCGCCTCAACCAGCAGAACGTCCGCGTGCTGGAGGTGAACCTCCAGGCCTCGCGCGATCGCTTCGAGGTCGGCGACCTGACCCGTACCGACGTCGCCCAGTCGGAGGCGCGGCTCGCCTCGGCCCAGGCGCAGCTGCGCAGTGCCGAGGCGCAGCTGATCACCAGCCGCGAGAATTACGTCGAAGTGACGGGCGCCCCGCCCGGCACGCTGGCGCCGCCGCCAGAGCTTCCGAACCTGCCGGGGAATCCGCAGGGCGCGGTGTCGGTCGCGGTGGATAACAATCCCTCGCTCCAGGCCGCGCAGCGGGAGAGCGACGCCGCGGGCTTCGATGTCCGCGTCGCGCGCGCGAGCCGCCTGCCGCGGGTGGCCGCGGTGAGCGGCGGCAGCTACTCGACCGTCCTCAACTCGATCCCCGACATCAACGGGATCCGCATCTCGCCGGACGGCGCGTCCGTCACGGCCGGCTTGCAGTTGTCGGTGCCGCTGTTCCAGGGCGGCGGCCCCGCCGCTCAGGTCCGGCGCGCGCAGGCGGTGGAGAGCTCGGCGATCGAGCGGGTGACGCAGGTCGAGCGGGCGGTCGTGTCCGACGCGCGCTCCGCCTTCGCCGCCTGGCAGTCGTCGCTGCGCGTGATCGAGTCCTCGGAAGTGCAGGTTTCCGCCAACCGCCTGTCGCTGGAGGGCGTCCGCGCCGAGAACAGCGTCGGCACGCGCACCATCCTGGACATCCTGAACGCCGAGCAGGAACTGCTCAATTCGCAGGTCCAGCTCGTGTCGGCGCGACGCGACGCCTATGTCGCCGGCTTCGCGCTGCTCGCGGCGATGGGCCGTGCGGAGGCGCAGGACCTGGGGCTGGACGGCGGCGCCCTCTACGACCCGACCACCAACTACAGCCGCGTGCGCAATCGGATCTGGGACTGGGACAGCGATCCCACGCCCAAGCCGGTCGCCACCACCACGGTGGGGACGCCCGCCCAGACGCCGGTCGTCACCCGCGAGCTGGAGCCGGAGTTGCGGCACGATGCCAACCCCTATGGCATCACGGACGGCGCCGATGCCGCCAATCGCCGGGGTGGCGATGCAGCGACGCGCCCCGTTGACACCAATCGTGCAAACCCCGACAGCTGATCGGTCAGGAAGACGGTAACCATGAGGTTCGCGGTGGGGGACATGAGTACCGAGACGTCGATGGAGGACATCCTTTCGTCGATCAAACGGATCATCGCCGAGGAAGGCGACGGTCCCGTCTCGCGCGTCCGCAAGCCGGTCCGTACCCCGGCCCCGGTCTATGACGAGGACGACGAGGACGAGGTGCTGGAGCTGAAGGACGCGGTCAGCGATCCGCTGCCGCCGCGGGCCGCCGCCGCGCCCGTTGCCCCCGCGCCGCAGCCCGAGGTCGATCCCACCATCCTCTCCGCCCGCGCTGCCGAGGCGAGCCGCGGTGCGCTGGAAGCCCTGTCGCGGATGGTGGTGAAGCCGGAAGCCCCGGGCGCCGATTCGCTCGAGGCCTTGGTGCGCGAAATGCTGCGCCCGATGCTCAGCGACTGGCTCGATGCAAAGCTGCCCGCGATCGTCGAGGCGATGGTCGCGCGCGAGATCGCCCGCATCAGCGGCCGCGAGTAAGCGCCCCGGCGCGGGCGCGCTTGCGTCCGCGCGGTGGCTGCGCCATGCGCTCGGCCATGACCGAGCTTGCAAAGACCTTCGATCCCGCCGCCATCGAAACGCGCTGGTATGCGCATTGGGAGGAGCAGGGGCTGTTCCGCCCGGACCGCTCCGGCGCCGAGCCTTGGACGATCGTCAACCCGCCGCCCAACGTGACGGGCAGCCTCCACATCGGCCACGCCCTCGACAACACGCTGCAGGACATCCTGGTCCGCCACGCGCGGCTGCAGGGCAAGGACGCGCGCTGGGTGGTCGGCACCGACCATGCCGGCATCGCCACGCAGATGGTCGTCGAGCGCAACCTCGCCAAGGAAGGCGTGAAGCGCACCGACCTCGGCCGCGAGGCGTTCGTCGACAAGGTCTGGGAGTGGAAAGCCGAGAGCGGCGGCCAGATCACCGGCCAGCTCCGCCGGCTGGGCTGCTCGATGGACTGGGCCAACGAGCGCTTCACGATGGACGAGGGCTTTTCGAAGGCCGTCCTCAAGGTCTTCGTCCAGCTCCATCGCGACGGGCTGCTCTATCGCGACAAGCGGCTGGTGAACTGGGACCCGCATTTCGGCACCGCGATCAGCGACCTGGAGGTCGAAACCCGCGAAGTGCAGGGCAGCTTCTGGCACCTGCGCTATCCGCTGGCGGACGGATCGGGCGAGATCCGCGTCGCCACGACCCGGCCGGAGACGCTGCTCGCCGACATGGCGGTGGCGGTGCATCCCGAGGACCCGCGCTACACCGCGCTGATCGGCAAGCAGGTGCGCCTGCCGATCACCGGCCGGCTGGTGCCGATCGTGGGCGACGAACATGCCGACCCCGCGCTCGGGTCGGGCGCGGTCAAGATCACGCCGGGCCATGACTTCAACGACTTCGAGGTCGGCCGCCGCGCCGGCATCGAGGCGCGCGACATGCTCAACATGCTTGATGCCAAGGCGCAGGTCACCCAGACCGCCGACGGGCTGATCCCGGCCGAGCTGCTCGGCCTCGACCGGTTCGAGGCGCGCAAGGCGATCGTCGCCCGGTTGAAGGAAGAGGGCTTCCTCGTCCCCCACCTCGACAAGGACGGCAACGAGCACGACGCCGAGCCGCGCACCATCCAGACGCCCTATGGCGACCGTTCGGGCGTGGTGATCGAGCCGTGGCTGACCGACCAATGGTATGTCGACGCCAAGACGCTCGCCCAGCCGGCGATCGAGGCGGTGCGCTCGGGCAAGACCCAGATCGTGCCCAAGAGCTGGGAAAAGACCTATTTCAACTGGATGGAAAACATCCAGCCGTGGTGCGTCTCGCGCCAGCTGTGGTGGGGCCACCGGATTCCCGCGTGGTTTGCCGAGGACGGCCGCGCGTTCGTCGCCGAGACCGAGGAGGAGGCGCAGGCACAGGCGGGCGAGGGCGTCGCGCTTACGCGCGATCCCGACGTGCTCGACACCTGGTTTTCCTCCGCGCTTTGGCCGTTCGCGACGCTCGGCTGGCCGGAGAACACCGACCCGACGCTCGGCGGGCGCTACGCCAACGACGTGCTGATCTCGGGCTTCGACATCCTGTTCTTCTGGGATGCGCGCATGATGATGCAGGGGCTGCACTTCATGGGCGAGGTGCCGTTCCGCAAGCTCTACCTGCACGGCCTCGTGCGCGCGGCCGACGGCGCCAAGATGTCCAAGTCCAAGGGCAACACCGTCGATCCGCTCGGGCTGATCGACCGCTATGGCGCCGACGCGCTGCGCTTCTTCATGGCGGCGATGGAAAGCCAGGGCCGCGACATCAAGATGGATGAGAAGCGGGTCGAGGGATACCGCAACTTCGCGACCAAGCTGTGGAACGCGTCGCGCTTCGCCCAGGCGAACGGCATCGGCGCGTCCACCACGCTGGAGCCGCCGGCAGCGACGCTCGCGGTCAACAAGTGGATCGTCGCGGAGACGGTCGCCTGCGTGCAGGCAGTTGACCTGGCGCTCGCCGACCTGCGCTTCGACGGGGCGGCCAACACGATCTACCAGTTCGTCTGGAGCCGCTTCTGCGACTGGTATCTCGAGCTCATCAAGCCGGTGCTGCAGGGCGAGGGAGCCGAGGGCGCCGACGAGACCCGCGCCGTCGCCGGCTGGGTGCTCGACCAGATCCTGGTGCTGCTCCACCCGTTCATGCCCTTCATCACCGAAGAGCTGTGGCATGCGATGGGGACGCGCTCGAACGACCTGATCGTCGCGCGCTGGCCGATCGCCGACGCGCGGGCGCTCGATCCGGCGGCGAGCCAGGAGATCGACTGGGTGATCCGGCTGGTGAGCGAAGTGCGCGCGGCGCGGACCGAACTCAACGTGCCGCCGGGCGCGCGGCTGCCGATCCATGTCCGCGACGCCTCGGCGCTGACGGCCGAGCGGCTGGCAGCGGAGGGGAACGTGCTCGCGCGCCTCGCCCGCGTCGACGTGGCGACGGGCGAGGTGCCTGCGGGCGGCGCGCTGCAGATCGTCGTCGACGAGGCGACCTTCGTGCTGCCGCTGGAAGGCGTCGTGGACCTCGACGCCGAGCGCGCCCGCCTGACCAAGGCGATCGCGGCGGCGGAGAAGGAGCGGGACTCCTTGGCCGCGCGGCTCGACAACCCGAGCTTCGTCGGGCGTGCAAAGCCGGAGGCGGTGGAAAAGGCGCGCGCCGACCACGCCGACAAGGCGGCGGAAGCTGCGCGGCTTCAGGCGGCACTCGGCCGACTAGGGTAAGCGGCCGCGGCAACCGGAGCTTCCGAAGAGGACGGGAGTTCAGGGCCGCGGACTGGCGCTTGTGGCCCTGGGCTCCTGCCTGGGCAGGAGCACGGCCTTGCTGCTTCGGCACCCGGGCGGAAGTCGGGATTCATTAGCCGGTCCGGCAGGAAGCGCGAGCGTTGCGCGACGGGATGCTGACGTTCGTCAGCATGACGGGGGAGGCGCGGAATGCCGTGGTCCCTCGAGTCCCCTCTCAAGCAATCCGCGCTCCTGCGCAGGCAGGAGCCCAGGGCCACTAGCGCACCGTCTGCCTCCCGGTGCTCCTGCTTTCGCAGGAGCACCGGGCGCTACAGGAACACCCTTACCGCCGGCAGCTGTCGCCCGGCCCGGCGTCCAGATCGAGGCACCGCCCGTCGATTTCCTCAGCCGGCACCGGCAGGTGGATCAGCGCGGCGAGCGTCGGCAGGATGTCCACCGTCTCCACGCCGAAGGGCTGTTCGAAACCGGTCATGCCCTTGCGCCAGAACAGCATCGGCACCCGCCGGTCATAGTCCCAGAAGCTGCCGTGCGACGCGACCGTCGAGCCCACCGGCAGCGGCACCGGCGTGACGCGCGGCTTGAGCGGCACCAGCAGGTCGCCCGAACGCTCGGGATCGAACGAGGCGCGCGCGCGCTCCAGCAGCGACCAGGTCTGCGGATCGGTATGGCCCGGCATCCGCGTCGCCAGCACCTGCGCGCGGGTGAAGACCGTTTCCACCTGCGGACTGGCGGAAAGCCGGGCGATCGCCTCGCGCTCCACCGCGGCGCGCTGCGCTGCGGTCAGCTTGGTGTCGTACCAGATGTCGCCGTTCACGCCGCCCAGCAGCACCGGGCCTGCGATCCCCAGCTTCCGGCCGATCTCCTGCCCGACCACCTTCACGTCCAGCGTGCCGCCCTGGCGCGTCGCATCGGGCATGGCGTGGATGGCGTGGCGCTCGGCAATGTCCTGGCCGCCATGGTCGGCGGTCAGCACCACCTGGTAATCGACGCCGGTCGCGTCCAGCACCGCGAAGAAGTCACCGAGCGAGCGGTCGAGCGACAGCATCTGCAGGCACATCTCGCTACCCTCGGTGCCGAAGCCGTGGCCGACATAATCGGTGGCCGAAGCACCGATCGAGATGATGTCGGTGGCCTGGCCCTGGCCAAGCTTCATGTCCTGGATCAGCCCGGCGGCGAGCGCGAGCACGGCGCCGTCGAACTCGGGCGAGCGGCGGAAGGCGTTGGTGTCGCCCGCAGCCCGCTCGAACCGGCCGCTGCCGACCGTGCGGGTGCCGACCTGGATCGGCAGCGAACGCGCCTGGCATAGCGCCGGCAGATCGAGCCCCGGCTGCGCCCGCGCGATCTGCGCGGCGACGGCGGCATTGGCCCGTTGCACCACGGCGGGCATCGTGCGGCCGGCATAGGAGACGAAGCCCTTGCCGCCCCACCACCACAGCTCGTCCACCTTATGGCCGCCCATCATCACGGCAGCCCGATCCTTGCCGGCGACCGAAACGACGCGGGTGGCCGGATCGGCGTTCTTCATCCGCTCGCCCAGCGTCGGCACCTTCAGGTGGCGATCCGAGACCGTGTAGTCGTCGGAGTTGCTGCCGGGCACCGTCTCGTCCTCAGCGCAATAGATCTTCTTGTCCGCGCGCGCTGCCTTCTGGTCGTACCAGTCGTTCGCCATGATGCCGGTGCGATAGGGCCGCGAGCCGGTCAGGATCGTGGAGTGGCCGGGACAGGTCTCGGTCGCGGCATGGCTCTGATAGCCCGAGGGGAACACCGCACCGTCCAGCAATCGCGCGAACCCGCCGGTGAAGCGATTGCGATACTCGGCAAAAAGGTTGGCGGAGAACTGGTCGACCGAGATCGCGACGATCAGCTTGGGGGGCGTGGTCGGGGCCGCAGCCGGTGCAGCAGGAGCCGCTGGCGCTGCGGGGGCTTCCTGCGCGCGCAGCGGTGCCATCGCGGTGCTGCTGAGCAGGCCGGCCGCAATCAGCGACGCAAGCGGACGAACAAGACGCATGAACAAAACTCCTGAGAAAGGCAGGGTGCATCCGGGATGGGACAGGGCTATCCCCGATCGCGGCCGATGCGGCAAGGAAGGTTGATGGCGCGCTTCTATTTCATGCTTCTGGCGGTGCTGGCGCTGCTCGGCCCAGGGGGCGCCCGCGCCCAGGCGCCGAACCAAGGGCCGCACATCGCGATCCGGCTGGTCGCCGAAGCGGAGACGCCTGCCGCCGGCGACACCGTCACGCTGGCGTTCGATTCCACGCCGCAGCCCGGCTGGCACGGCTATTGGCAGAACCCCGGCGACGCCGGGGTGGCTACCCGTCTCGACTGGACGCTTCCGGCAGGCGTGACGGCGGGGCCGCTCCTCTACCCGATTCCCCAGCGGCTGACCGTCGCCGGGCTGATGAACTATGTCTATGAGGGGCCCTTCGCGCAGCTTGTGCGGCTGAAGCTGCCGGAGGGGCTTGCGCCCGGAACCCGCCTGCCGATCCGCGTGCGCAGCGACTATCTGGTCTGCACCGAGCAGCTGTGCGTTCCCGAACATGCCGATCTCGCGATCGATCTCACCGTGGGCGATGGCCGCGTTCCGCCGGAGCGCCGCGCCATGTTCGATCGCTGGCGCGCGGACCTGCCGCGGCCGCTCGGCTCGCCCGCGCAGTTCGCGGTCGTGCAGGAGGGGCAGGCGGCGCGGATCCGCATCGGCGTTCCCTTTCCGGCGAGCCAGAGCGCCGCGGACGCCTATTTCTACCCGAGCACGCAGGGTGCGCTTTCCTACAGCGCACCGCAGAAGGTGGCGCGCGACGGCGACCTGCTGGTCATCGAGACAGAGGCCGCGGAAGGACCCGCGCCCCGGCGGATCGAGGGCGTGCTGGCGACGGGCACGGGGCAGGCGTTCGCCGTGTCCGCCCGGCCCGGCACCGTCGCGGAACCGAAGGGGCAGGGCGGCGCCATTCTGCTGGCGCTGCTCGGCGCGCTGGTCGGCGGCCTGATCCTCAATGTCATGCCCTGCGTCTTCCCGATCCTGAGCCTGAAGGCGCTGCATCTGGCGCGGGCGGGCGGGGCCGAGCGGGACGCCCGCCATGAGGCGCTGGCCTATACGGCCGGCGTGCTCGTGACGTGCCTGGCGCTGGGCGGGGCGATGCTTGCCCTGCGCGCCGCGGGTGTCGCTGCCGGCTGGGCGTTCCAGCTCCAGGATCCGCGTGTCATCCTGCTGCTGTTGCTGCTGGTGACCGGCGTGGCGCTCAACCTCGCCGGGCTGTTCACCCTGCCGACCCCGCGGTTCGCCGGCGAGAGCGGCGCGGTCGGCGCCTTCGCCACCGGGGCGCTCGCCGCCTTTGTCGCGACGCCCTGCACCGGACCCTTCCTGGGGGCGGCGCTCGGCGCTGCGCTGGTGCTTCCGACGCTGGCGGCGCTCGCGGTGTTCGCCGGGCTGGGGCTGGGGCTGGCGTTGCCGTTCCTGCTGCTGGGCTTCGTGCCGGCGCTGCGGCGCCGCCTCCCGCGCCCCGGCGCCTGGACGGGGCGGCTCCAGCGCATCCTGTCGGTGCCGATGTTCGCAACCGCGCTCGCGCTCGCCTGGATCCTGGGCCAGCAGGCCGGGGTGGACCGCATGGCGTTTGGCCTCGGTGTCGCGCTGCTGCTCGGCCTCGCCCTTTGGTGGACGGGGCTTCGCCAGGCGAGCGGCCGCCCCCGCGCCGGGTGGCCGATGCTGCCCGCCTTGGTGGTTGCCGCGATCGCGATCGCCAGCGTCCAGCGCGCGCCCGCCCGCGCCGAGTCCGCCTCTGCCGGCACCGAGCCGTTCAGCGAAGCCCGCCTCGCCGAACTGCGCGGCGCGGACAAGCCCGTGTTCGCCTATTTCACCGCCGACTGGTGCGTCACCTGCAAGGTCAACGAGAAGACGGCGATCGAGACCGCGCGCGTTCGCGACGCCTTCCGCGCCAAGGGCGTGCAGGTGCTGGTCGGCGACTGGACCGACGGCGATCCGGCGCTCGGCCGCTTTCTGGAGGCGCACGGCCGTGCCGGTGTGCCGCTCTACCTTTGGTACACCCCCGGCGAAGAGGCGCCGAAGGTGCTCCCCCAGCTGCTGACCGCGGACATGCTCGCGCAGCTGCCGGGCTGAACGGCCAGAGCAGATTGTCTGAAACTTACACAGGTTATCTGTCCTAGACTTCCCATCGAACCTTTTCGTCTTGTGCGGCGCACAAAGCTGTCCCAGCATGGAACTATGTTGCTTGCGGAGGCTTCAGCTTAGTTGATGAAGAGGGCGGCGTTCGACGAAATTTGGGGCCATGGCGGACCACAGGCATCGGGGCCAGAGCTGGAGGCGCTCGCGCGCTGGATGCGGGAAACGCCGGAGCGTGAGCTCGGCCGCAGGCTGCAATCGGCAGAGGCGACCTTTCGCCAGCTGGGCATCACCTTCGCCGTCTATGGCGAGACCGAAGCGGCGGAGCGCATCATCCCGTTCGACGTCGTGCCGCGCGCGTTCCTGGCGGACGAGTGGGAGCGGCTTTCCCGCGGGCTGATCCAGCGAGTGGAGGCGATCAACGCCTTCCTGAACGACATCTATGGCGAACGCCGCATCCTGAAGGAGAACATCCTTCCGCCCGAGCTGATCTGGGGCAATCCCCAGTTCCGCTCGGAGGTCGTCGGCATCCGCCCGCCCCACGACGTGTGGGCGCACATCTGCGGCATTGATCTGGTGCGCACCGGGCCGGACGAGTTCTGGGTGCTGGAGGACAATGCCCGCACCCCCTCCGGCGTCTCCTACATGCTGGAGAATCGCGAGGCGATGATCCGGCTGTGTCCGGAGCTGTTCCGCCAAATGCGCATCGCGCCGGTCGATAGCTATCCGGACCTGCTGCTGGAGACGATGCGCTCCGTCAGCCCGAACGGCTGCGTGCGCAATCCGGTCTGCGTCGTGCTCACGCCCGGCCACTTCAACTCCGCCTATTACGAGCACAGCTTCCTGGCGGATTCGATGGGCATTGAACTCGTCGAGGCCGCCGACCTGCTGGTCGACGACGACGTGGTCTACATGCAGACGATCGCCGGCCGAGTGAAGGTGGACGTGATCTACCGGCGGATCGACGACGACTTCCTCGACCCGCTGGTGTTCCGTCCGGATTCGATGCTGGGGGTGCCGGGCATCATGGCCGCCTATCGCGCGGGCAACGTCACCCTCATCAACGCGCCCGGCAACGGCATCGCCGACGACAAGGCGATCTACAGCTACATGCCGGAGATCGTGCGCTTCTATTCGGGCGGCGAGCCGCTGCTCCCGAACGTCGAGACCTGGCGCTGCCGTGAGCCGCAGGCGCTGAAGTACGTGCTCGACAACCTCGATCAGCTGGTGGTGAAGCTGGTCGACGGCTCGGGCGGATACGGCATGCTGGTCGGGCCCACGGCCAGCCGTGCCGAGATCGAGGCGTTCCGCGCTGCGCTGGTCGCAGAGCCGCACCGCTACATCGCGCAGCCGACGCTCGCGCTTTCCACCGTGCCGACCATGACCGACAAGGGGCTGAGCCCCCGCCATGTCGACTTCCGCCCCTTTGTCCTCACCGGAAGTGGGGGCGTGAAGGTAGTCCCCGGCGGCCTCACCCGCGTGGCGCTCCGAGAAGGGTCGCTGGTGGTGAACTCCAGCCAGGGCGGCGGCACCAAGGACAGCTTCGTGCTGCTTCCCGACACGCCCGCACCCGCTGGAAGCAAGCAACAGCAGAGCCAGGGCGGCATGCCCCAGACTCAGGGCGAGGGCTGACCCGATGGCGATGCTCTCCCGCACCGCGGCGTCGCTCTACTGGCTCGGCCGCTATGTCGAGCGGGCCGACTTCATCGCCCGGCTGGTGGAGGCGACGGTGCGCCTCGACGCGCTCTCGGCCCGCCCGGCGGGCGATGCGGCCTGGGCGAGCGCGCTCAGCGTCACCTATACGGAGGATGCGTTCGCCGAGACCGGCCTATCGGTGACGCAGGCGGATGTCGCCCGCTTCCTTACCTGCGACCGCAGCCACCCGGGTTCGATCCTCTGGTGCCTGGATGTGGCGCGCAACAATGCCAAGGCGGTGCGCACCGCGCTCACCCGCGACGCGTTTTCGGCGATCAACCGCGCCTGGTTGCAGTTCAACACGCCGACCGCCGGAGACGAACCGGCCGAGGTGCTGGGCCTTGTCGAAGGGATCAAGGCCGAGACGCGCGGGTTCGAAGGCGCCGTCCATCGCATGATGAAGAACGAGGCGACCTGGTTCATCCAGCTGGGCGCCGCGATCGAGCGGGCCGACAACACCGCGCGGCTGATCGATGTGAAATACCACCTGCTGCTGCCGGAGGGCGAAAAGGTCGGCGGCGTGGTCGATCGCGATCAGTGGACCACCATCCTCCAGACCGTCTCGGCCGTCACCGCCTATCGCTGGCTGTACAACGAGGGGCTGCGGCCCAGTCTCGTGATCGAGCTGCTGCTGTCGCGCGGCGAAGTCCCGCGCAGCCTCGCCGCCTGCGTGGCCGAGACCGTGGAGATGCTCAACCTGCTCGGCAAGCGCGCCGGCTTGCAGGGCGAGGCCGACCGGATGGCCCGTACGCGGCTGGCGCGCATGCAGAAGACGCGCGCGGACGAGGTCATCGTCAGCGGTCTCCACGAGTATCTGAATGCCTTCATCCGGGAGAACGCGATGCTCGACGCCGCAATCGCCCGCCAGTTCCGGTTCATCTGATGCGTATCGAGGTCGAACACCACAGCCGCTACCGCTTCACCGAGCCCCAGGCGCGCGTGGTGCAGTTGCTCCGCATGTTTCCGGACGACACCGACAACCAGACGGTGGTCGCCTGGCGGATCGACGTGGACTGCGATGCTCGGCTGCGCGAGAGCCGCGACGGCTACGGCAACCTCACGCGCATGCTCTATGCCGAGGGTCCGCTGGAAACGATCGGCATCACCATCTCGGGTGAAGTGCTGCTGAGCGATAACCCCCGCCGCCTCGAAGGTGCGGACGAGCCGCTGCCGCCGGCCTTCTATCTCCGCACGACGCCCCTGTCCGCGGCGGATGCGGCCATGACGGCCTTCGCGCAGGAGGCTGCGGGTAGCGGGGACGACCAGGTGCGCACGGCGCGAATCGTCGAAGCACTGCACGGGCGCTTCACCATCGAACGCCGCCGCGGCGATGGCGTGCTGCCGGCGGCGGAAGCCTTTGCCGGGGAGCGCGCAAGCCCGCGCGATCTGGCCCAGATGCTGGTCGCCTGCGTCCGCGTGATCGGCCTGCCGGCGCGCTATGTCTCGGGCTACAGCCTCGGCGGCTGCGCGCGGCGCGAGCGTCCGGCGCCGCACGGCTGGGCGGAGGTATACCTGGACGGACAGGGGTGGCAGATGCTCGATCCTACCGTCGGCGGAGCTCCCGGCCTGGACTATGTCCGGGTCGCCGCCGCCCTCGACAGCGCCGGCGCGGCGCCGATCTCCGGCACGCGCATCGGCCATGGCGACGAGGAGCTCGACGTGGACGTGGCGGTCGGCCTGCTCGGCCGCGAGCGCTGAGCCGGGACGCCGCCCCGCAACTCGGAAAAGTCAGGCGAGGACGACCGCTTCCACCGGCCTCGCGGACACGGTTTCCATTTCCTTCAGCCGGGTCCAGCCGGCCGGCCCCAACGCCTCGATCGGGCGGTAGCGGGTCTTGTACGCCATCCGCGCCGACCCCTTAACCCAATAGCCGAGATAGACGTACGGAAGGCCCGTCGCCCGCGCGCGCAGGATGTGGTCCAGGATGATGTAGGTGCCCAGCCCCGGGCGCAACGGATCGTCGGTGCGGAAGAAGCTGTAGATCATCGACAGCCCGTCCGCGTGCTGGTCGGTGATGCAGGCGCCCACCAGCGCTCCCGGGCGCCCGTCGACGCTCGGCTCACGATATTCGATGATGTGCGAGTTGACGGGCGTCTGCTCGACCATGTCGGCATAGTCGCTTTCGTCCATCATCGTCATGCCGCCGCCCGGATGCCGCGCGGAGAGATAGCTTCGCAGCAGCTGGAACTGCTCGTCGGTGGCCCAGGGGCGGCAGGCGGTGACCACCAGGTCGCTGTAGCGCCGCCGAAGCTTGCGCTGGGTCGCGTTCAGCTGGAACTCGCCCGCGACCACCCGCACCGAGACGCAGGCGGTGCAGCTGCCGCAGCTGGGCCGATAGGCGACCGACTGGCTGCGGCGAAAACCGATGCGGCCGAGCGCATCGTTGAGTTCGCCCGCATGGGGGCCGGTCAGCTCGGTGAAGACCTTCCGCTCCTGCCGATCGGGCAGATAGGGGCAGGGAGAGGGGCTGGTGACGAAGAAACGCGGAAACCGAAACGGAGCTGTCACCTCTCGACCCTTCCACCGCCGTTCCGCGGACTTGTCCTGAAGCGGGATTATGGAACGGCCCGCCGCCATATGCAAAGTCGTTTACCATCAAAACGGCGTCGCAATCTGAAACAGGTTGCCGAAGGCCGCGAATAGCTGCGGCACCGCTGGCGCCCGGCCGCGCAAATCCCTATGCGGCGGCCATGAAGATCGCATTCATCGGCATGGGCGTGATGGGCGCCCCGATGGCGGGGCACCTGGTGCGCGCCGGGCACGAGGTCACCGTCTACAATCGCACCCGCGCCAAGGCGGACGCGTGGGCGGAGCAGCATGGCGGCAGGGTCGCGGGCTCCCCCGCCGAGGCGGCCGAGGGCGCGGACGCGGTGCTCGCCTGCGTCGGCAACGATGCGGACCTGGAGCAGGTAACGCTCGGGACCGATGGCGTCTTTGCCGCGATGCGCCCCGGCGCGCTGTTTGCCGATCACACCACGGTCTCCGCCGCGATCGCGCGCCGCTTGGCGGGCGAGGGGGAGGCACGCGGACTGCTGGTGCTCGACGCGCCCGTGTCCGGCGGCCAGGCCGGCGCGGAGAAGGGGGCGCTGTCGATCATGTGCGGCGGCTCGCCCGAGGCGATGGCCGCGGCGGAACCGATCTTTCAGCGCTATGCCGCGCGCATCGTCCATGTCGGCGCGGCGGGTGCGGGGCAGACGACCAAGATGGTCAACCAGATCTGCATCGCGGGCGTGCTGGGCGGCTTGAGCGAAGCGCTGCGCTTTGCCCAGGCGTCCGATCTCGATCTCGCGAAGGTGTTCGACGCCATCTCCGGCGGCGCGGCGCAGAGCTGGCAGATGGTCAACCGCTGGGGGACCATGGCGGAGGACCAGTTCGACTTCGGCTTCGCCATCGATTGGATGCGCAAGGACCTGGGCCTCGCGCTCGATGAAGCGCGCAGCAACGGCGCGAGCCTGCCGGTCTCGGCGCTGGTCGATCAATGGTACGGCGAGGTGCAGAAGATGGGCGGCGGCCGCCAGGACACGAGCGCACTGGTGCGGAGGCTCGCCAAGTGAGCCACTCCGCCAAATGCTGGACCGCCGCGCTCCTCGCCTCCCTGCTCGCCACCGCACCGGCCCATGCGGACGCGCTGGTCGACAACGTCGACGGTGTCGCCCTCGACGCGCGCGGCAACGTCGTGCGCTTCGCCGGTGTGCTGATCGGGCCGGATGGCAAGGTCACCAAGCTGCTCAAGAAGGGGGACAAGCGCCCGGACAAGCTCGACTGGCGCACCGACATGAAGGGGCGCGTGCTGATCCCCGGCATGATCGACGCGCATGGCCACTTCATGGAACTGGGCTTCCGCGCGCTCCAGCTCGACCTGTCGAAGACGCGCTCGCTGGCGGAGGCGCAGGCCGCGATCGCCCATTACGCGCAGGCCAACGGCAACCGTCCCTGGATCGTCGGGGGTGGCTGGAACCAGGAAGTCTGGGGCCAGGGCTTCCCGACCGCCGCCGACCTCGACGTGGCCTATCGCGACAAGCCGGTGGTGCTCGCACGCGCGGACGGCCACGCGGTCTGGGTCAACTCGGCCGCGCTGAAGGCGGCGGGCATCACCGCGAAGACCGTGGCCCCGGCCGGCGGCCGCATTGAGAAGCTGCCGAACGGCCAGCCGAGCGGCGTCCTTGTCGACGCGGCGGTGTCGCTGGTCGACCGCCATGTGCCGAAAGCCTCGCCGCGCGAGCGCAACGCCGCGTTCCTGAAGGCGCAGGAACTGCTGCTGTCGAACGGGTTCACCGCGACCGCGGACATGGGCACCACGCTTGACGACTGGCTGACCTTCCGCCGCATGGGCGACATCGGCCAGCTGCGCGTGCGCATCATGAGCTATTCGGCCGGTGTCGACGTGGCGCTTCAGGTCGGCGGCAACGCACCGACGCCCTGGCTCTATGCGGACAAGCTGCGCATGGGCGGCATCAAGCTCTATGCCGATGGCGCGCTCGGCTCGCGCGGTGCCTGGCTCAAGCGGCCCTATGCCGATGCCGCCAAGGAAACCGGCCTCGGCTTCCTTGCCGACGACCAGCTGCTCAACCTGATGAGCCGCGGCGCGATGGACGGCTTCCAGATCGCGATCCACGCGATCGGGGATCGCGCCAACACTCAGGCGCTCGACGCGATCGAGGAGATCGCCTCGACCTACAAGGACGATCGCCGCTGGCGCATCGAGCATGCGCAGATCGTCGACCCCGTCGACCTGCCGCGCTTCGGCCGGAACGGCATCATCCCGTCCATGCAGCCGGTGCACCAGACGTCGGACCGCCTGATGGTCGAGGCGCGCCTGGGTCCGGACCGGCTCGCCGGCGCCTACGCCTGGGCAAGCCTGCTCAAGCAGAGCGGCCATATCGCCTTCGGCTCCGACTATCCCGTGGAGAACCCGAACCCCTTCGTCGGCTGGGCGGCCGCCTTCACGCGCCAGGATCCGCAGGGCCAGCCGCCCGGTGGCTGGCAGCCGCAGGAAGCGGTCAGCCGGCTGGAGGCGTGGCGCGGCTTCACCAGCGATGCGGCCTATGCGGGCTTTGCCGAAAAGCGTTTCGGCACGCTGGCGCCGGGCATGCGCGCCGACTTCGTGATCGTCGATCGCGATCCGAGCGAAGCGACGCCCGAGGCGCTGCGCGAGACCCGTGTGCTGGAGACCTGGGTCGGCGGTGAAAAGATGTGGAGCGGCTCGGGCTCGGCGCCTCGCTGACCCATCTGCCTTCTCGTGCGTTCGTTGGGGGCAGGGGCGGCGCGCCCCACCCCAGCGGAGGAGAAGGCATGATCCGGCTGTTTCACGTCAGCGACGTCCATTTCGGCGCGGAGGACCGGGCCGCCGTCGCCTGGTTCGATCGCGCGGTGAAGGCGGAAAAGCCGGACGCGATCATCATGACCGGCGACCTGACGATGCGCGCGCGCTCCCGCGAGTTCGAGCAGGCCTCGGCGTGGCTCGAAGGGCTGCAGCGGCCGACCACGGTCGAGGTCGGCAACCACGACCTGCCATACTTCAACCCCTTCGCGCGCTTCCTGATGCCCTACCACCGCTACAAGCAGCTCGAACGCGTCATCGAGCAGCCGCTCGACATCCGGGGCATCACGGTGGTGCCGCTCAAGACCACCGCCCGGTTTCAGATGCGGTTCAACTGGTCGAAGGGGTTCGTCGGGAAGAAGGCGCTGCAGACGTCGCTCGGGCTGCTCGATGCCGTGCCCAAGGGCGACCTAGTGTTCGTGGCAGCGCACCACCCGCTGATCGAGGCCGGCACCCGCTCGACCGGCAAGACCCGCCACGGGCGGGAGGCGCTGGAGGCGCTGGCGGCGGCCGGCGTCGATGCGGTGCTTTCCGGCCACGTCCACGACCCCTTCGACGTCGAGGAGGTCGTCAACGGCCGCACGATCCGGCTGGTGGGCGCGGGAACGCTGTCGGTGCGCACCCGCGACAACCCGCCCTCCTTCAACGAGATCCGCATCCAGGACGGCAAGTTCGAGACGATCGCCCGGCGCATGGGCGAGGCGGACTATACGGTCACGGAGCCGCAGGTCGCCGCCGAGCCGGTGGGCTGAGGCGGCGGCATCCGGCCGACGTCGGTCCCGCTCACATGGAGGCGCCGCTCACCAGACGCGGGTGCCGATCAGCGTTCCCTTGGTGCCGCGGTTGACCAGTTCGAATCGGAAGTTCGGCCAGCGCCGGCGCCAGCGCGCGGCGATCACCCGTTCGCCCGGACGCGCGGCATCGTCGAGCAGCACGGTGCCGCCGACCGGCATCCGCTTGAACAGCGTCTCCGCCGCCCCGCGCACGAACGGGTGGATGGTCCAGGGCGGACCGTCGATCAGCAGCAGGTCGATCCTGTCCGGCACGGGGCTGGTGTCGTACCAGACGCCATGCCAGTCCCTGGGTGCTGGGCGCAGTGGCACCGCGTGCAGCGCCGCGTCCACGCCATGATCGTGGAGCCAGCCGAGCGTCGCCCGCACGAAGTCCGCATGCTGGTCCAGGCTGGTGAGCCGGCCGCCGCCGTGCAGCTGCAAGGCCTTTGCCGTCACCAGGCTCGACGCGCCCGAGCCGAGCTCGACGACGCTTTGCGGGTGCATCGCCTTGATGTGGTCGACGATCAGCGAAAGATAGCCCGTATCCGCCTTCCAGCTGCCCAGGTTGGGCAGCGCGTCGGGGGCGAGCTCGAGGTCCGCGAGCAGCGCGGTCTTGGCCGCATCCGATCCGCCCGACAGGCTCCGCAGCAGCCACGGCCACTGGATCAGCGCGAAGCCAATCGTCTTCAGCGTCTCCAGAAGGGTGCGGTTGAGCTCGTCCTGCCAGCCATCGGCATGGGCGAGCGGCAGGAACGACGTCGTCTCGCGCGAAGTCATTCGGCGCGGCTCCGAACGGCCAGGCGCCGGAGGAGGTGCGGGATCGTCAGGGTCGGCACACGGGTCCTTTCACGCGACTACCGGGGCGCTGCTACCACCCGATCATGACCGGGCAAATAAAAAGGGCGGCCCCGCACGGGGGCCGCCCTTCGATATGCGATGAGCTGTCGCTTAGCGCTTCGAGAACTGGAAGCTGCGGCGGGCCTTCGCCTTGCCGTACTTCTTACGCTCGACGGCGCGGCTGTCGCGGGTCAGGAACCCGGCGGCCTTGATCGGCGCGCGCAGCACCGGCTCGTAGCGGGTGATCGCCTGGCTGATGCCGTGCTTCACCGCACCGGCCTGGCCGGACAGACCGCCGCCCTTGACGGTGCAGATCACGTCATACTGACCTTCACGCTCGGCAACGCCGAACGGCTGGTTGATGACGAGACGCAGCGTCGGACGCGCGAAATAGACTTCCTGGTCACGGCCATTGATCGTGATCTTGCCCGAACCCGGCTTCAGCCAGACGCGAGCAACCGCGTCCTTGCGGCGGCCGGTGGCGTAGGCGCGACCGTACTTGTCGATCTCCTGCGCGCGCAGCGGCGTGGTCGGCTGGGCCGGCACCTCGGGAGCGGCAGCGTCCGGCGCCGGAGCTGCGGCCGCCGGTGCGGCGTCCTGCTGCTGCGGAGCGGCCGCGGCCTGCTGGGTCAGGCTGGCCAGGTCGGAAAGGGACTGGCGATTGTCAGACATCAGGCGCCCACCTTGTTCTTGCGGTTCATGCCCGCGATATCGAGGACTTCGGGGTTCTGGGCCTCGTGCGGGTGCTCGGTGCCCTTGTAGATGCGCAGGTTGCGCATCTGCTGGCGGCCGAGCGGGCCGCGCGGGATCATGCGCTCGACCGCCTTCTCCAGGATGCGCTCCGGGAAACGACCCTCGAGGATCTTGTCCGCACGCACTTCCTTAAGACCACCAGCATAGCCGGTGTGCTTGTAGTAGAGCTTCTGCGTCAGCTTGCGGCCGGTGAACTTCACCTTGTCCGCGTTGATGACGACGACGTTGTCGCCGCAATCGACGTGCGGGGTGAAGCTCGTCTTGTGCTTGCCACGCAGGACATTGGCGATGATCGTCGCCGCGCGACCGACCACCAGGCCTTCGGCATCGACGATATGCCACTTCTTCTCCACCTCGTGCGGCTTGGCCGACTTGGTGGTCTTCATCAGCGCCTTCATAGGCTTGAGACCTCTTTGCTGGGTCGTTGCACCATGCAACACGCCGCCCCGATTCCAGGAGCGGCGCGAACAAGGGCCGAATGCGGGAGGGGGCGCGCAAAGTCAAGCAAACTGCGGCTTTGCTGACGGGTATTATGATACCGGGGGGCCTAGCTCGGCCGTCTCCCGCGCTATCCAGTCGACCACCGCGGCGGAAGCCTCCGCGCTCCACCACTCGATCGCCGGCAGGTCATAGCCGTGCAGGGCCGCGATCCTGGCGGCGAGCCTTTCCACCAGCTCCGGCCGCGTCTTGAACAGGGCCGGCACTTCGGACGCCGTCTCGACTGCCCCCTGCCAGCGATAGATCGACGTGCAGGGCGCGAGCAGGTTCGCGCAGGCGGCGAGGCGTTCCTGGACCACCGCCCGGCCGATGCGCTCCGCCTCGGCGGCGTCGGCGAAGGTCGCCTGGAGCAGCGCGATGCGGCTCATGCGCGCTGCGGACGCCGGCCGATCGCGTGCGCGCCCCAGGCGACGCTCGCCACCAGCAGCGCACCGACGAGTTGGTGGAGGGCGGCGAGGGGGATGTTGACGCTCGTCATCACGGTCGCGATGCCGAGCAGGATCTGGATTCCGAAGGCGCTGTGGATCGCGATGGAGGCGCGGCGGTCGCCTGCGCGCCGGGCGAGCCGCGCCAGCACCACCAGCGCAGCCACCGTCACCCAGGCCCACCAGCGATGGACGAAGTGGATCAGGAAGGGGTCGTTCAGCAGCGCGTCGCCCAGGCTGCGATGCTGCAGCACGCCTTCGGGGAAGAAGCGGCCGTTCATCAGCGGCCACTCGTTGGTGACCAGCCCGGCGTTCAGCCCCGCGGTGAAGGCGCCGAACACCAGCTGCACGAACAGCACCAGCCCGACGAGCAGCCCGACGCCGGTTAGTCGTGCCGGCCGCGCACCCGGATCGCGCGCCAGGTCGCGCAGGTCGAGCGCGGTCCACACCAGTCCTGCCAGGATGAAGAGCGCGGTCAGCAGGTGAGTCGCCAGGCGGAAGTGGCTGACGTCGGTCCGCTCGACGAGGCCGGAGGCGACCATCCACCAGCCGATCGCGCCCTGCAGCCCGCCCAGCGCCAGCAGTGCCACCAGCCGCCATCCATAGCCGCGCGGGATCGCGCGCCTCCATGCGAACCATAGCAGCGGCAGGGCAAAGGCGACGCCGATCAGCCGCCCCAGCAGCCGGTGGAGATATTCCCAGAAGAAGATCGCCTGGAATCCGGCCAGCGTCATGCCCTGGTTCAGCTGCTGATATTCGGGAATGCGCTTGTAGTTGTCGAACTCCGCCTGCCACTGCTCGGCGTTGAGGGGCGGGATGATGCCGGTCAGCGGCTTCCATTCGGTGATCGACAATCCCGATTCGGTCAGGCGGGTGATGCCGCCCACCACCACCATGACGACGATCAGCCCGGCGACGGCGAGCAGCCAGGTCGCGATCGCGGCGGGGCGGGAAGGGCGGGCGGTGGGCGCCACGACGTCGGGCGCGATCGAGGGGCTGTGTGCCATGCGCCTGCTCTACGCTGCCCGGGCCGGCGCGTCGATGCCGCGGCCGGGCCCCGCACGCGCGGAAAAAATCGAAAATGTGATGTTGTAACGTGTGTCGGGCAGGACTATTTGCATCGGCCATGGCCAGCAGCATCCCCTTGCGGCGCGACGGAGTGCTCGATCGGTTCGCGATCGGGCTTTCCGGCCTGTGCGTGGTGCACTGCCTGGCAAGCGCGCTGTTCCTGGGGCTGTTCGCCTCGGCCGCGGGCGCGCTGATGAACCCTTTGTTCCACGAAGTGGGTCTGGCGCTCGCGATCGGCTTCGGCGCGCTGGCGCTCGGTCGCGGCATGATGATGCACGGCTATATGATGCCCGCGGCGATCGGCGGCCTCGGCCTCGGCGTCATGATGGGCGCGCTCCACCTGCCGCACGGCGGCGGGGAGACCTTTTGGACGATCATCGGCGTCGGCCTGCTGGCGCTGGGGCACGACCTGAACCGCCGCGCGGTCGCCTGATCGGCAACTCGGGAGGCGGCTTGCCGCGGCCCCGGCGGAGGCTTATCTCATCGCCATGCACGCGCACGACCATCATGAACATTCGGGCGAGGCGCTTTCGCGCGTCGCGGAAGCCACGCTCGTTCGTTCCGGCGAGCAGTGGACGGCCATGCGTGCGCGCATCTTCTCCGTCCTCGCCGGGTTCGAAAAGCCGGCCTCGGCCTATGACATCGCCGATGCGGTGTCCCAGGCGGAGGGGCGCCGCGTCGCCCCGAACAGCGTCTATCGCATCCTGGACCTGTTCGTGAACGCCAACCTCGCGCGGCGGGTCGAAAGCGCCAACGCCTATGTCGCCAACGCGCATCCGGACTGCCTGCACGACTGCATCTTCCTGGTGTGCGACAGCTGCGGTCAGACCACGCACATCGATGACGACAGCATCACCCGCACCGTGCGCTCGGCAGCGAGCGGCGCGGGCTTCTCGCCCACGCGCCCGGTGATCGAGGTGCGCGGCAAGTGCGCGGACTGCCGCTAGGCGCCCGACCTTCCGTTTCGGGCAATCGACACTGCGCGCAGCCCGCGCTAAGCCCTGCCGATGGTAGACGTTCCTAACACGCCGCTGCTCGACACGGTCCGGACGCCGCAGGATCTGCGGGCGCTGAAGCCCACGCAGCTGCGCCAGCTTGCCGACGAACTGCGCCTGGAGACCATTTCGGCGGTCGGTACGACGGGGGGGCACCTCGGATCGGGCCTCGGCGTGGTCGAGCTGACGACGGCGATCCACTATGTGTTCAACACGCCCGACGACCGGCTGATCTGGGACGTCGGGCATCAATGCTATCCGCACAAGATCCTGACCGGCCGCCGCGATCGCATCCGCACGCTGCGCCAGGGCGGGGGGCTGTCCGGCTTCACCAAGCGCAGCGAGAGCGAGTACGACCCGTTCGGCGCCGCTCATAGCTCGACCTCGATCTCGGCAGCGCTGGGCTTCGCCATCGCCAATAAGATCGCGGGGCGACCCGGCAAGGCGATCGCGGTGATCGGCGACGGATCGATGTCGGCGGGCATGGCCTATGAGGCGATGAACAATGCCGAGCAGGCGGGCAACCGGCTGGTCGTCATCCTCAACGACAACGACATGTCGATCGCGCCGCCGGTGGGCGGGCTCTCCGCCTATCTGTCGCGTATCGTCTCCAGCCGCGGCTTCCTCGGCCTGCGCGAGACGCTCAAGAAGGTCGCCCGCCGCCTGCCGCGCCCGCTCCATTCGGCCGCGCGCAAGACGGACGAGTTCGCCCGCGGCATGACGATGGGCGGCACGCTGTTCGAGGAGCTCGGCTTCTACTACGTCGGCCCGGTCGACGGCCATAATCTCGACCACCTCATCCCGGTGCTCGAGAATATCCGCGACGCGGAGGAGGGCCCGATCCTGCTCCACGTCGTGACGCAGAAGGGCAAGGGCTATGCCCCGGCCGAGGCGTCGGCGGACAAGTACCACGGCGTCCAGAAGTTCGACGTCATCACCGGCACCCAGGCCAAGGCACCGCCGGGTCCGCCCAGCTACACCAATGTCTTCGCCCAGGCGCTGACGGCAGAGGGCGAGCGCGACGACCGCATCTGCGCGATCACCGCCGCGATGCCGGCGGGCACCGGCCTGGACAAGTTCCAGGCGCGCTTCCCGGCCCGCACCTTCGACGTCGGCATCGCCGAGCAGCATGCGGTCACCTTTGCGGCCGGCCTCGCCGCGCAGGGGATGCGCCCCTTCTGCGCGATCTATTCGACGTTCCTCCAGCGCGCCTATGACCAGGTGGTCCACGACGTCGCAATCCAGAACCTGCCGGTCCGCTTCGCGATCGACCGCGCCGGGCTGGTCGGTGCCGATGGTGCGACTCACGCGGGAAGCTTCGACGTCACCTATCTGGCGACGCTCCCCAACATGGTGGTCATGGCCGCCGCCGACGAGGCGGAGCTGGTCCACATGACCCATACCGCCGCGCTGTACGACGACGGGCCGATCGCGCTGCGCTACCCGCGCGGCAGCGGCGTCGGCGTGCCGCTGCCGAGCACGCCCGAGCGACTGGAGATCGGCAAGGGCCGCGTGGTGCGCGAGGGCAAGAAGGTCGCGATCCTGTCGCTCGGCACGCGCCTGGAAGAGGCGCTCAAGGCCGCCGAGCAGCTGGAGGCCAAGGGCCTGTCGACCACGGTCGCCGACCTTCGCTTCGCCAAGCCGCTGGACGAGGCGCTGATCCGCCGACTGCTCACCACCCATGAAGTGGCGGTGACGCTGGAGGAGGGCGCGATCGGCGGCCTCGGCGCCCATGTCCTCACCTATGCGAGCGACGAGGGGCTGATTGACGCCGGGCTGAAGCTGCGCACCATGCGCCTGCCCGACGTGTTCCAGGACCAGGACAAGCCCGAGAAGCAGTATGACGAAGCGGGCCTGAACGCTCCGCAGATCGTCGACACGGTGCTGAAGGCGCTGCGCTGGAACGAGGGCGTCGAGGAAACCCGCAAGCCCGCCTGAAGCGGCTGCGCACGGGGCGGAAAGCGTACTCCTGCGAAAGCAGAAGTCCAGGGCCGCGGGCGCGTTCGCCTGAGGCTCTGGGCTCCTGCCTGCGCAGGAGCACGGCGCTGGTTTCCTCGCTGGCCCCTCACTCCCCCCGCAGCATCATCGCATGCGCCATGCGCAGGAACGACTGCTGCATCTGCGCGCCGAGCGCCGGCTCGACCCGGTTCTCGGCCAGCGCACGGCTCATCGCGTGCACCCATTGCCGGGCGGTCTCCCGCGTGATCGGCATTTCCCGGTGCAGCGACATGATGCAGGCGCCGGGCCGCGCGACGAACCAGTCCCTCGGGCCGCCCAGCCAAGCGGCAAGGAACTGCGTCAGCGACACCCGCACCGGCAGCAGGTCGGCGTCGTGCATCGCGCGGAGCTCGGCGTATTCGGGCGCATGCTCCATCAGGTCGTAGAAGCGGTCGACGACCAGCCGCACGCCGTCCGCCCCACCGATGCGGTCGTACAGGCTAGGCGGAGCCTTGGCAGGAGAGGCGGGGGCGGCGGTCATCATCGTCTCCAGGCGCGGCGGCGCAGGATCGCGTCTAGGCGGACCGGCCTCGATCCGCCTTGATCTCGCGCAACCGGTTGCAGGCCTCAGGGCCGCATCGTCCCCCTGTCCATGAAGCGCTGGTGCCAGGACAGCGCCTCGCCCGGAAGCGATGGCGCGTGCAGGCCATAGCTCCCCTTCAGGGCGCGCGCGTAATAGTCCGCCAGCATCGGGCGGTAGTCGGGATGCGCGCACTTCTCGATGATCAGCCGCGCCCGCTGCTTGGGGCTGAGCCCGCGGAGGTCGGCGAGCCCCTGCTCGGTGACGATCACCTGCACGTCCTGGTTGATGTGGTCGACATGCGCCACCTGCGGCACGATCGCGGAGATGGCGCCGCCCTTTGCGGTCGAGGGCGTCATGAAGATCGAGATATAGGCGTTGCGGGCGAAGTCGCCCGATCCGCCGATGCCGTTCTGGATGCGCGATCCCATCACATGGGTCGAGTTCACGTTGCCGTAGATGTCCGCCTCGATCAGCCCGTTCATCGCGAGGCAGCCGAGCCGCCGGACCAGTTCCGGGTGGTTGCTGATCTCCTGCGGGCGCAGCACCATCTTGGTCCGATACACACCCATGTTCGCGTTGAGCCGTTCCGCCGCCTCGGGGCTCAGCGAAAAGCCGGTGGCCGAGGCCATGCGCAGCCGCCCGCTGTCCAGCAGGTCGAGCATGCCGTCCTGGATCACCTCGGTAAAGGCGGTCATGTCGTGGAACGGGCTGTCGACCAGGCCGGTCAGCACCGCATTGGCGATGTTGCCGACGCCTGACTGGATCGGCAGTAGCGACGCCGGCAGGCGCCCGCGGCGCACCTCATGCCCGAAGAATTCGAGCAGATGACCCGCGATCGCGCGCGCGGTCGCGTCCGGCGGGGTGAAAGGCAGGTTGCGATCGGGCGCATCCGTTTCCACGATCGCGACGATCTTGCCCGGATCGCAGCGGAAATAGGGCTCGCCGATGCGATCGTCCGGCCGCACCAGCGGGATCGGCACGCGCGCGGGCGGCAGCGCGGTCCCGTAATAGACGTCGTGGACGCCATCCAGCCGCGCGTCCTGCCAGCGGTTCACCTCCAGGATCACCTTGTCGGCGCGATCGATCCAGGTCTTGTTGTTGCCGACCGAGGAGGATGGGATCAGCGCGCCGTCCGGGCGGATGCCTGACACCTCGATCACCGCGACGTCCAGGGGGCCCAGGAAGCCCTCCCAGGCCATCGGCGCGACCTGGCTCAGGTGCATGTCGAAATAGTCCATCTCGCCCGCGTTGATCTTCGCGCGCGCGATCGGATCGGAATTGTAGGGCAGGCGGAACTCGATGCCGTCGGCCTTGGCGAGGGCGCCGTCGAGTTCCGGTCCGGTCGAGGCACCGGTCCAGATGCGGACGCGAAACGGCCGGCCGGCTGCGTGTTCGGCTTCGATCCTTGCAGCCAGCGCCGTCGGCACCGCCTTGGGGTATCCGGACCCGGTGAATCCGCTCATGCCGACGGTGTTGCCCGACGAGATGTGGGTCGCAGCCTCGGCGGCGGTGCAGATTTTGTGACGAAGCGCCTGGCACGCGATACGATCGGCCATCGGGTTCTGGTTCTCCTTTTCGGGGGTTCAGCGCTGCATCAGCATCGCGGTGATCGCCTGGCGGGCGAGCGGCAGCCGGCTGCCGACCCGAAGCGTCGCGTGACGCGCGAGCCGCGCGCCCGGGCGCTCGTCGGTATAGAGCCGAACCAGGAAATTCGTGGCCGCATAGAGCGGGCGGCTCGCGAGCCGGTGCGTCATCTCGTAGCGGCGCAGCAGCGCCGGCGCCGCGATGTCGCCGCCGCGCCGCGCGGCATCGGTCACCAACTGCGCCAGCGTCGCCTGGCTTTGCAGACCCAGGTTGAAGCCGTGGGCGGTGACGGGGTGCATGCCCACCGCCGCATCGCCGATCAGCGCCGCGCGCGTCGCCGCAAAGTGCCGGGCATAGGTGGTGGCGAGCGGATAGACGTGCGCGGGCGCGTCCACTTGCATCCGTCCGAGCCGCCCCTGGTACCGCCGCGTCAGTTCCGCCCCCAGCGCTGCCTCGTCCAGCGCCGCGATCCGCGCCATCGCCTCCGCCGGCAGCGTGAGCACCGCCGACGACCGGCGCCCGTTCAGCGGCAGCATCGCCACGGTCTGGTGGTGATCGAACCATTCGGTGGCGACGCCCCCATGATCGCCCTCGTGGCGGACCCGGCACACCATCATCGATCGGCCGAGCCGGTTGACCTCCGCCCCGATCCCCAGTTGCTCCCGCACCCGCGAGAAGCGCGAGTCCGCCGCCACCAGCAGCCGTGCCGAAAGGACCCGCCCGTCGTCGAGCGTCACTTCGGCCGATCGCGCGTCCGTCCGGATCGCCGCGACCCCGGTCCCGGCCAGCAGCGTCAGGTTCGGCTGGTCGGCGACCGTCCGGTACAGCGCCGCGCGGATGCGGTGGTTCGGCACCATCAGGCTCAGCGGCCCGCCGCCGTGACCGGACGTCTCGAACGAAAGCGCGAAGGGCGAGGCGCCGTTCAGCACCCGCGCTTCGTTGAGCGGCGAGATCTCTTCCGCCGGCAGCAGCTCCCAGGCGCCCAGCGCCTTGAGCGTGCCGATCGAGCGGTGGGTGAGGGCGATCTCGCGCCCGTCATAGGCGGGGGCGGCGATCGCCGCCTCTGGCTGGCGCTCGATCACGGTCACGCGCAGGGGCGCATCGGCCAGCGAACGCGCCAGGCTGAGCCCGGCGGGACCGCCGCCTATGATCACTACGTCACTCTCCATCGCGCGAACCTCCCGTGTGCCGGGCGCTATGCGGGTCCCCTCCTGCGCCCGTCCTTGCGCCCGATCAACCCGCTCCGGCGCGGAAACGCCTCGGAATGCTGGAGAGCCGCACCGGGCTCGACATTTGCGCGCAGCCGTTCCACTTCAGCGCCATGATCCGCAACGCCCTCGCGCCGGCCCGGCGCGCGTTGCATCTTCTGGGAGCACGCGCATGACGTTGGTTGGTGTCGACTGGGGATCGAGCAACCTGCGCGCCTATCGCTTCGGGCCTGACGGTGCGGTGATCGACCGGCGCGAATCCCCGCGCGGGGCGGCTCGGCTGAAGCGCGACGAGTTCCCGCAGGTGCTGGCCGACACCCTCGACGGCTGGCTGGAGGCGGACACGCGAGTCGTGCTCGCCGGCATGGTGGGTGCGCGCGCCGGCTGGCACGAGGCACCGTATCTTCCGTGTCCCGCCGATCCGGCCGGGCTCGCCGCCGCCGCCCTTCGGGCCGAGGATGCGCCGGCCCACTGCTTCATCGTCCCCGGCCTCTCCGCGCGCAGCGCCAGCGGCGTGGCCAACGTGATGCGGGGGGAGGAGACCCAGATCCTCGGCAGCGGGCTTGCAGACGGCACCATTGTCCTGCCCGGCACCCACAGCAAGTGGGCCCGCGTCGAAGGGGGCCGCATCACCGGCTTCTCCACCATCATGACGGGCGAGATGTACGCCCTGCTGCGGAACAACTCGCTGCTGGGGCAGCTTGCGGAGGGCGACGCGCCCGACGAGGCCGCCTTCACGCTCGGCGCCCAGCGCGCCCTCGACAATCCGGCAGGCGTGCTGCCGCTGCTCTTCTCGGCACGGGCCGACGTGCTACTCGGCAGTCTCGCGCCGCAGGCGGTCGCTAGCTATCTCTCCGGCCTGCTGATCGGCGGCGAAGTGGCGGCGATGCGGGATGCAGCAGGGCAGGGCGTGGTGCTGATCTGCAACGCCGTGCTTGCGGCGCATTACCGCGTTGCCCTGGCGCTGGCGGCTGTAACGGATGTGGCCGTGGTCGACGGCGCCGATGCGGTGGCGCGCGGCCTGTGGCGAATTGGAGGATTGCTGAAGTGACCATCGAAACCCTGCTGGGCGGCCTGCCGCTCGTCGCGATCCTGCGCGGCCTGACCCCGGACGAGGCGCCGGCGATCGCCGATGCGCTGTTCGACGTGGGCTTCCGCTGCCTGGAAGTGCCACTCAACTCGCCCGAGCCGTTCGACAGCATCCGCCGCATCGTCGATCGCATGGGCGATCGCGCGCTCGTCGGTGCGGGCACGGTGCTGACCGTCGCGGACGTCGGCCGGGTGGCGGATGCCGGCGGCAAGATCGTGATCTCGCCCAACACCGACGTCGACGTGATCGCCGCGACCAAGGACGCCGGGCTCCAGTCGCTGCCCGCCTTCTTCACCCCCAGCGAGGCGTTTCGCGCCATCGCGGCCGGTGCCGACGCGCTCAAGCTCTTCCCCGCCGAACTCGCCGGGCCGCAGGGGCTGAAGGCGATGCGCGCGGTGCTGCCCAAGAGCTTCCCCGTATTCCCCGTCGGCGGCATCGATCCCAACACCATGGGGCCGTATCTGCAGGCGGGCGCTGCCGGCTTCGGGATCGGCTCGTCGCTCTATGCGCCCGGCCGCAGCGTCGAGGACGTGCGCGCCCGCGGCGCGGCGTTGGTCCAGGGGTTCGAGGCGGCCCGCGCCGGCTGACATACATGCCGGCAGCGGCGCGTCCTCGGGGGTGTTCAGTGCGCCTCGACCGAGTCGAGGATGCGCCCGCCGGCCATAAACACCGCGACCGGGCAGAGGGCGAACAACGCCCAACCCCCGGCGCCGGGGTATTGCTCGACATAGGTGAGCCCGCGCTCGACGGCCCCCATGCCGAGGCCGTAGATCACCAGATAGGCTTCGAACTTGGTCTTGATGGTGAACAGGCGGGTGACACGCTTCCACATGGCCGGTGCGTAGCAAGCCCCGTGCCAGTGGCGGAAAACTGCGTCTCCGCCTGGCGCAGCCTAGTTAACTGTAAGTTAACTCGACAAGTTCGAGCGCTTCGAGCAGCGATGCTCGCGCGATTTCGATCTGCTCGATCAGACCCGGATCCGCGATGGCGTCATGCGCGATCGTCTCGGGCCAGTGGGTGCGGATGACCTCCGCGATCCGGTCGAGCTTTGCCTCGTCCACCAGGAAACGCGGGTCGACCGTAGCCGGATCGGCAACGACGCGCAGACGCAGGCACGCCGGGCCGCCGCCGTTGGCCATGGATTCGCGCACGTCGACCACTTCCAGCCGGCGGATCGGGCCATTGCCCGCGACATGTTCCTGCAGCCAGTTCCACACCGACGGCGTCGCCCGCGCTTCTTCCGGCAGCACTAGCGCCTGCGCCCCGTCCGGCAGCGTCACCAGCTGCGCGTTGAAGAGGTAGGACGCGATCGCATCCTCCAGCGGCACGCGTGCCGCGGGCACCTCGACGATCTCCACCTCCGGCAGCAAGCGGCGGAGCTCGGCGTAGAAGCCGGGCGCGTCGGCAAAGGCCTGTTCATGGCAGAACAGCACGCGCTCGTTCGCCACCGCCACCACGTCGTTGTGAAAGGCGCCGGCCGCGATCGCCGCGTCCGATTGCTGCACGAACAAGGTGCGCGTCGGGTCCAGGCCATGCGCCCGCGCCACCGCCGCGCTCGCCTCGCGATGCTGGCGGGCGGGAAAGGGCCCGCCGCCCACGCCATAGACGAACACCTCGACGCCGGGCCGATCGTGCGCGGCCGACAGCCGCATGTGGTTCGCCGCGCCTTCGTCCCCGAACGGTGCCGGCACGGGCGGGTGTACGGCGAAGCCCTCGTGCGCGAAGGCGAGCCGCAGCTGTGCCAGCGTCGCGGGCCACTCGTGGCTGCGATGCGCCATGGTCACGAGATTGGCCACGCTCAAGTGGCACCGTCCATCGGCCGTGTCGGGCGCCGGGGAGACGGTGGCGGCGTTGGCCGCCCACATCGCCGAGGCGGACAGCGCCTGCGCCTTCAGATGCGCCGGGGCCGTCGCATAGTCGGTGGCCAGCGCCGACAGCCAGCGGCGATCCGGCCGCGGGTGCGGCAGCAGGATCCCCTGTGCGAGGCCGAGGGCAAGATTTGCGCGCATCTTGTCGATGCCCTGCAACGCCGCCGCGCGCGGGTGCGAGACCGCACCGGCATTGCGGGTCGCGGCCAGGTTGCCGTGGCTCAGCCCTGCATAATTGTGGCTCGGCCCGACGATCCCGTCGAAGTTGATCTCCCGCACCGCCATCAGTCGCGCTCCACCACCGTCACCTGGTCGCCGGCGTCGACGCCCAGCAGCGCGGCACAGGCGGGATCGAGCAGCACGTCGCCGGCGTCGCCCGCACGCACCTGGCCCAGCGCCACGCGGAAATGCTCCAGCCGCCCGGCCGACACCAGCATCGGCTCCCCGTCGCCTCCCAGTTCCGCCACGCGCACCTGCCGCGCGTTGCGGATGGTCCCCACCTGGTCGGTCCGGGCGGTCATGGTCGGCCCGCCGTCGAAGATGTCGACGTAGTTTTCATAATGGAAGCCTTCGCGCTCCAGCATCCGCATCGCGGCCCGGCCGGAGGGGTGGGGCAGGCCGATCACCGACCGTGCATTCTCCGGCAGCATCGCCGTGTAGACCGGATGCTTCGGCATCAGGTCGGCGATGAACTGGTTGCCGTGGATCGCATTGAACTGGTCCGCCTCCTGGAAGCTCATGCCGAAGAAGCGCCCCGCGACCCCGTCCCAGAAGGGCGACCCGCCCGCCTCGTCGATCACGCCGCGCAGCTCGGCCAGGATGCGGTCTGCGAAGCGCTGGCGATGCGCCTTGATGAACAGGTAGCGGCTGCGCGCCAGCAGCAGCCCCAGCCCGCCGGCGCGCTCGCCCGGATGCAGGAACAGCCCGCCGACCTCGCTCGCGCCCTCCAGGTCGTTCACCAGGTTGAGGATCTCGGCCCGAAAGGTCCGGCGCAGCGCCTCGCTATGCTTGGTGAGGGTCGCGACCCGATAGGAGTAGAAGGGCCAGTGCTGGCCGACCTGGGTGAAGATCTGGCAGGTGCCGCGCACCTCCTGCGTCTCCGCATTCTCCAGCACCAGCACGAACAGCTCGTCTTCCAGGCTGTCGGCCTCGCGCGCGAAAGCCGCGTGGCTGCGCTCCAGCTTTGCCCGCAGGGCCGGCTTGTCGGGGGGCAGGTTGGTGAAGCCGCCGCCGGTCAGCTTCGCCATTTCATAAAGGTGCTGCAGGTCCTCGTCGCGGGCGGCGCGGATGCGAAAGCTCATGCGCTCCCCCGCTCGACGAGCCGCAGGATCGAAAGTGCCGACAGCGCGGCGCGCTCGGCAAGGCTGTCGGGCAGCATATATTCCTCCGGCGAATGGATGGCGCCGCCGCGGACGCCCATGGTGTCGATCACGGGCACGCCGCAGGCGGCGATGTTGTTGCCGTCGCACACGCCCCCGGTGTCGCGCCAGCCGACCGAGAGGCCCAGGCTCTGGCCCGCATCGCGGACCAGCCCGAACAGGCGCTCGGCGGCGGCATCGATCGGCTTTGGCGGCCGGTTGAAGCTGCCGTGGCATTCGACGCGCACGTCGTGCCCCGCAGCCACCTCGGTCGCGGCCGAATCGAGCGCCGCTTGCGCGCGCGCTGCCGCGTCGAGCGAGGCCGGGCGGAAGTTGACCCGCAGCACCGCATGCTCCGGCACGACGTTGTTCGGGCTGCCGCCGTCGATCCGCGCCGGATTGACGGTGAGGCCATCGCCTGCCGCATCCGCCAGCCGCAGCGCGAGCTCGGCCGCCGCCACCAGCGCGTTGCGGCCTTCCTCGGGATTGCGGCCGGCATGGGCGCTGCGCCCCGTCACCGCGAGCGAGAAATTGCCCGTGCCGCCGCGCGCGCCTGCCAGCGTTCCGTCCGCAAGCGACGGCTCGTAGACGAAGGCGGCGGCCTTGCCGCGCGCCGCGCGGGCGATCAGCGGAGCGGAGGAGAGCGAGCCCGTCTCCTCGTCGGAGTTGATGACGACCTGATAGCCCAGCCGCCCCGCGAAGCCGGAATTCTCGATCGCCTCCAACGCCGCGAGCATCACCGCCAAGCCGCCCTTCATGTCGGCCGCGCCGGGGCCGTTCAGCGCGCCATCCTCGCGCACCCGCATCTTTTGGAACGGGTGGTCCGCCGGATAGACCGTGTCCATGTGGCCCGCGAACAGCAGCTGGATCGGCGCCTGCGGCCGCACCGTCAGCAGCAGGTGGCGTCCGTGCTCGATCGGCTGGAGCCGCCCGGTGGCGGAGATCGCCTCGACCGGGTCCGGCTTGATCAGCGCAATTCCGCCGGGAAGCGCGGAAAAGGCATCGGCTAACAGCTGCGCCATCCGGGCAAGCCCGGTGAGATTGCGCGTGCCGCTGTTTACCGCGACCCAGGGTTCAAGGTGCGCCAGCATCGGGGCAGCGCGCGCCCGTTCGACAACGGCGGCTTCCGCGCTTGTAAGAACATCCATGGTCGCGAGGCTAGCGCGGATCCGCCTCGGAAGGAACGGGGCCTAGAAGGAATAGACCAGGGACGCGCGCGTGGTGGTGTCGGTGGTGACGCTGCCTTCGGGCGGGCGGCTCTCGTATCGCACCGCATAGGAGACCTGTGCGGAAAGCGGCCCCAGCAGCTTGGCATCGACCGCCGTGGTGCTGCTCACGGTGCTGTTCGCCTGCGCGGCCAGATAGGCGGAGGCGTCCTGGCGCAGCGTCAGCGCGGGGGTCAGGCGCCAGTCGAAGTCGACCGAACCGCGCGCCGCAAGGCTGCTTTCCTGGGTCTCGTCGGTGAAGTCGGTCTGGCGAAACGCTGGGCCGAGTTCCAGGTCCAGCGTCAGCGCCGGCCGCTTAATTGCGCTGTAACCGGCACCCGCCGAGGCCGAGAAGCGGCTGTTGTACCCGACGAACCGGTCGCTCTCGAACTGCGTCGAGCCGTAGACGTAGAGCCGGTCGTCGACCTTGTAGTTCGGCTCATAGGCGGCGAGATAATATTCCCGGCTCGTGACGCCGTTCGCCTTCTGATAGTCGAGCTGCAGGCGCAGCTTGTGGCGCCAGCGGAACCCCTCGCGCGACAGGTCCAGCACGCCGGTCGCGCCGAAATTGTCGCTGTTGCCCGAACTCGCATAGCCGCCGAGTTCGGCACGTCCCTTCACCAGCGCGAAGAACGAGGACTCCTGCAGCTCACGGGTGCGTTGGGCAGCACGATCGGCCGTCCACTTGCCGGTGATCTCACGAACCAGGTCGATGCTGTCGGGCGCTGCGATCCGCGAATACTTCACCAGCGTCGCGACCTCGCCCTCGTTGCCCGAGGCCATGGCGGCATCGAGCATCATCTTGAGCTGCTCGGGGATCGGCGCGTCCTTCTTGGCGGCAGCCGGCGGTGCGGCGTTTGCCAGCAGGAGCGGTGCGGCAAGGAAAAGATACGCAGCCTTGGTCACGCGCCTGTCCTTAGCTGCAATGCAGCGAGAGGTGAACCCGCCTTGCGACTCGCTCCGTCGCGTCAGCCGGCGTTTCGGCCCAGCGGCTCGGCGAACAGCTCGAGCAGCCGCTCGTAGAGTGCGCGCTTGAAGCCGACGATCGCCTCCGGCAGCTCATCCGGCTCGGCCCAGCGCCAGGCGCGGAACTCCGGCTCGGGCGTTGCGATGTCGATGTCCTGCTCCTCACCCTCGAAGCGGAAGGCGAACCAGCGCTGGCGCTGCCCGCGATACTTGCCGCCCCAGACCTTGCCGATCATGTCCTCCGGAAGGTCGTAGGTGAGCTCCTCCGGCGCCTCGCCGATCAGCGAGACCTTGTCCGGCTGCACGCCCGTCTCCTCGCGCAGCTCGCGCAGCGCCGCGGCGAGCGCGTCCTCGCCGGGGTCGATCCCGCCCTGCGGCATCTGCCACGCCTCCAGCGTCGAATCGATCCGCTGGCCGACGAACACGCGCCCGTCGCGGTTGATCAGCATGACACCCGCGCAGGGCCGGTAGGGAAGCGTGGTCTCGTTCATGGCAGGTCTCCTAGCGGTGCGGCCGCGCCCAAGTCGAGGGATTCAGCCGGCCGCCTGCGCCAGGACGCGCTCGGCTTCCGCCTCGGTGACGATCTGGCGCAGGGCGACCAGCGCGCCGGCAAGGTCGCCCTGACTCGACGGGATAGCGCGGCGCAGGTTGAGGAACCCGTGCACATTGCCGCGCGCCTCGCGATAGGTCACGGCGACCCCCGCCTCCGCGAGTGCTGCCGCATAGGCGCGGCCCTGATCCCGCAACGGGTCGAGCCCGGCGGTCAGCACCAGCGCCGGCGGCATCTCCGCCATGGTCCCCAGCAGCGGCGAGGCGCGCAGGCTCGCGCTCTCCGCGCGATAGGCCTGGCCGAACCAGGCGAGCGATTCGCGGGTCAGCAGATAGCCCTCGGCGAACTCGCCGTAGGAAGGGTATTCGCGGGTGGTGTCGGTCACGGGGTAGATCGGCCACTGCGCGATCACCGGCGCCGCCGCGGGCCGGTCGCGTAGCGCCATGGCGGTGACGATCGCGAGCGTGGCGCCCGCGCTGTCGCCCGCCAGCACCAGGCTCGTCACGCCGCGCTCCAGCACGGCCGGCCCGGCCGCCAGCCAGCGCGCGGCGGTCTCGGCGTCGTCGGGCGCCGCCGGCCACGGGTGTTCGGGCGCAAGCCGATAGTCGAGCGCCACCACCGGCAGGTCGAGCATCCGCGCGATCTCCGCACAAGCGCTCGCATGCGAGTCGAGGTCGCCGATGACGAAGCCGCCGCCATGAAGGAACAGTATCACAGGGCCCGGCTCCCGCGACGGACGCGCGTCGAACAGCCGGGCGCGCAGATCGCCGTGCGGTGCGGGGATGGTGCAGTCGCGGATCACCGCCAGCGTTCCCACCGGCAGATCCGCCACGTCCTTGGTCGCAAGGAGCTGCGCGCGTGCGGCAGCCGGCTCCAACTCGTGCATGCGCGGGCCCGGCATGTTCTCGAGGTAGCCGAGGAAGGCGCGGACGTCGGGGCGGACGAAAACGGTCAAGGCGCTCTCCTGTGGCGCGGCGTTGCGGCCGCGGTGCGTGCGCTTACCTATGGAGCGTGATCCGCGTCGTCCACCACCCCGACTATGTCGCGCCCGCGCCGGCGCGCAGCACCTATCAATGGAACAAGAACGGGCTGGTCCGCGACCTGCTGCGCGCGCAGGGCGCCGGGATCGACTGGCACGAGCCGGACCCCATGCCGCGCCGGTGGATCGAGGCGGTGCACGAACCCGGCTATGTCGCCGAGGTGATCGCGCTTGCGGTGCCCCCGGAAAAGGCGCGGCGGATCGGCTTCCCGATCACCGCCGAGGTTGCGGCGCGCGCGCAGGCGGTGCCGGGCGGGACCTATCTCGCCGCCCGGCTCGCACTGGAACACGGCTTTGCCGCGAACACCGCGGGCGGAAGCCACCATGCGCTGGCCGACACGGGTGCCGGCTTCTGCGTCTTCAACGACCTGGCGATCGCCGCCAACCGGCTGGTGGAGGAGGGGGCGGCTGCGCGCGTGCTGGTGGTCGACTGCGACGTGCACCAGGGCGACGGCACCGCCTCGCTGCTGGCGGGCCGGCCCGGGCTCGCCACCTATTCCATCCACGCGGAAAAGAACTTCCCCGTCCGAAAGGCGCGCTCGACCCTCGACGTGCCCCTCGCGGATGGCGTCGGCGATGACGAATATTGCGCGGTGCTGGCCGAAACGCTGGTTCCGCTCGTCGACGGCTTCGCGCCCGACCTGCTGCTCTACCAGGCCGGGGTGGACCCGTTCGCAGGCGACCGGCTCGGCCGGCTCGCGCTCAGCCGCGAAGGTCTCGTCCGACGCGATCGCTGGGTGGCGACGCTGGCGCGCGACCGCGGCATCCCGCTGGCGAGCGCACTGGGGGGCGGCTATGGCGACGACGCGATGGAGGTTTCGGAGCGGCACCTCGCCTCGATCCTCACGCTCGGCGGGGTCTTCGCCGCGGACCATCGGTAGCAGGACGGCTTGCGGTGATCTCGCGGAGGTGCATGTAAGGCGCCATGCACGCGCCCCGCTCTTCCTTGCCCTCTTCCCTGGCCGCAACGCGCGATCCGCTCCGCTGGTTCGCGCCCGTGTTCGAACGGATGCTCGGCCGCATCGACCGGGGGCTGGAGTTCGGCGCGATCGAGGCGACGCTCCCGACCGGCCGTGCGGTCCGGCTCGGCGGACGCGGCGAGGGACCAATTGCGGTGGTGGTGCTCCACCGCTGGCGCGCGATGCTGCGGCTGGCGACCGGCGGCTCTGCCGGCTGGTACGAAGCATGGGTCTCAGGCGACTGGTCGAGTCCCGATCCCGTGCCGCTGTTCGATCTGTTCATGCGCAACGGCCGCGCGCTCGGCAACGTCGGCCGCGCCGGGCGATGGACCGGCATCGCCCGGCGCTTCGCCCATTGGTCGCGCCGCAACCACCGCGCCAATGCGCGCCGCAACATCCAGTTCCACTATGACCTGGGCAACGACTTCTACCGCGCCTGGCTCGACCCCGGCATGACCTATTCGAGCGCGCTGTTCGACGATCCCGCCGAGCCGCTGGAGGCCGCGCAGGATCGTAAGCTCCAGGCGATCCTCGACCGCACCGGGACGCAACCGGGCGACACCATCCTCGAGATCGGCTGCGGCTGGGGCTCCTTCGCGGAGCGCGCCGCCCGCGCCGGTCGCCGTGTCCATGGCCTGACCCTCTCGTCCGAGCAGAAGCGCTTCGTCGAGCAGCGGATCGGCGAGGCCGGGCTGGAGGGCGTGGAGGTGTCGCTCACCGACTATCGCGACGCCGCCGACAGCTACGACGCGATCGCCAGCATCGAGATGGTGGAGGCGGTGGGGCAGGAATATTGGCCGGCCTATCTGGACGCGATTGCCGCGCGGCTGAAGCCGGGCGGCCGCGCCGCGCTCCAATATATCGCGATCGACGACGCGCTGTTCGACGCCTATGCGAACAACGTCGACTTCATCCAGGCCTATATCTTTCCCGGCGGCCTGCTGCTGTCGACCGAGCGCTTTCGTGCGCTGGCCCAGGCGCGGGGCCTCGCCTGGCACGACGAGCACCGCTTCGGCCGGGACTATGCCGAGACGCTCCACCGCTGGCGCCTTGCCTTCGACGCGGCCGAGGCGGCCGGCGACCTGCCCGGCAACTTCCCGCCCGGTTTCGCCGACCTGTGGCGCTACTATCTCATGTACTGCGAAGGCGGCTTCCGCGGCGGCGGCATCCACGTCGCCCAGGTCACGCTGGTGAAGCAAGGCTAGCCGACGGGCGTACCGTGCTCCTGCGCAGGCAGGAGCTCAGGGCGGCAAGCGCCGGCGTCCTGGCTCTAGGCTCCTGCCTGCGCAGGAGCACGGGAGGAGGGCGCGCGCTTCGCTTCTCTTCTCGTCATACCAGCGAAAGCTGGCATCCATACGCGTTGCGATCGCGCTTCCTGCCGTAGCGGCAATGGATTCGGACTTGCGGCAGGATGACGAACGGTCAGTCGACGCGCTCGAAATGCCCCGTCTCGAACCCCGCCACCATCAGCGCGGCAATCCGCTCCGCCACCACTTCCGGCGGCTTCACGCTTTCGGGCGCCTCGCCCGGATAGGCACGCGCGCGCATCTTGGTGCGGGTAGCGCCCGGATCGACGATCGCGGTGCGGATCGCGGTCAGCTGGCGAACTTCCTCGCCGAACGCGGTCAGTAGGTTCTCGAACGCCGCCTTGGACGATCCGTACAGCCCCCAATACGCGCGCGGGGTGCGCCCGACACTGGAGGTCAGCCCGACGACCCGGCCGTTCTTCGCCTGGCGCAGCATCGGCCCGAACGCGCCCAACAGCGCCGCCTGCGCGGTCACGTTGAGCGTGAACAGCGTCGACATTTCCTTGAAGTCAATCGCGTTCACCGGCCCCAGGCTGCCGAGCATCGCCGCGTTCAGCACCAGCATGTCGAGCGCCTGCCAACGCTCGCCCAGCGCCGCCGCCAGCCGGGCGACGCCGTCCGGCTCGGCCAGGTCGAGCGGCGCGATCGTCGCGCTGCCGCCCGCCTGGTGGATCGCCTCCTCGACCTCCTCCAGCCCACCCGGCGTGCGCGCGGTCAGCACCACATGCGCACCCTGGGCGGCAAGCGCGAGCGCCGTCGCCGCGCCGATGCCGCGGCTGGCCCCCGTCACGAGCGCGAGCTGGTCGGCAAGGGGCTTGTCGGTCATCGAAGATCCTGGAGCTTGGAAAAAAGAAGGGCAGGGTGCGCCGGCGATCAGCCGACGCGCTCCTCCAGCATGGCGAGCTGGTCGACCGTGCGGGTCTCGTCCTGGTCGGTCAGCGGCGTCGGATAGTCGCCGGTGAAGCAGGCGTCGCAATATTTCGGCCGCACCGCTGCGCGCTCGGCCTCGCCCAGCGCCTTGTAGAGGCCGTCGATCGACACGAACGCCAGGCTGTCCGCCTGGATATATTCGGTCATGCCGCCCAGATCGAGCTTGGCCGCCAGCAGCTTGGCCCGCTCGGGCGTATCGACGCCATAGAAGCAGCTGTGCCGCGTCGGCGGGCTGGCGATGCGCATGTGCACCTCGGCAGCGCCGGCATCGCGCATCATCTGCACGATCTTGAGCGAGGTGGTGCCGCGCACGATCGAATCGTCGATCAGCACGATCCGCTTGCCCTCGATGAGCGCGCGGTTGGCGTTGTGCTTCAGCTTCACGCCAAGGTGGCGGACCTTGTCGCCGGGCTGGATGAAGGTGCGGCCGACATAGTGCGAGCGGATGATGCCGAGTTCGAACGGGATGCCCGACTGCTGCGCATAGCCGATCGCCGCCGGCACGCCCGAATCGGGAACCGGGATCACCAGGTCGGCATCGACCGGATTCTCGATCGCGAGCTCCGCGCCGATCGCCTTGCGCACCGAATAGACGGAGTTGCCGCCCGAGATCGAATCGGGCCGCGAGAAATAGACATATTCGAAGATGCACGGCCGCGGCGCGTTGGGCGTGAACGGGCGGATCGAGCGCAGCTCGGTGCCCTTGACGATTACCAGCTCGCCCGGCTCCACGTCGCGGACGTACTCGGCGCCGACCACGTCGAGCGCGACCGTCTCGGACGCAAAGATCACCGAGTCGCCCAGCTTGCCCATCACCAGCGGGCGGATGCCCAGCGGATCGCGGCAGGCGATCATGCCCTCGGGCGTCATGCAGATCAGCGAATAAGCGCCCTCGACCTGCTTCAACGCATCGATGAAGCGGTCCAGCAGCGTACGGTAATTGGACGTGGCGACCAGGTGGATGATCACCTCGGTATCCGACGTCGACTGGAAGATCGAACCGGTCCGCACCAGGTCCTTGCGGAGCCGCAGCGCATTGGAAAGGTTGCCGTTGTGCGCCACGGCGAAGCCGCCGCTCGCCAGCTCGGCATAGAGCGGCTGCACGTTGCGCAGCGCCGTCTCGCCGGAGGTGGAGTAGCGGACGTGGCCGACGGCGGCCGCGCCCGGCAGCGCCTCGATCACGTCGGGCCGGTCGAAGTTGCCGGCCACATGCCCCATCGCGCGATGCGTGTGGAACTGCACCCCGTCGAAGCTGGAGATGCCGGCGGCTTCCTGCCCGCGATGCTGCAGCGCATGGAGGCCGAGCGCCACCAGTGCTGCCGCGCCGTCCGCGCCGGAAACGCCAAAGATGCCGCACTCTTCGCGCAGCTTGTCGTCATCGAATGGATTGGTGCTAAACATCGGCCCCACGGGGTTCGCTGAGATGCGAGCGCCATATAGGGAGCGATTCCGGGTTTGTCGCCCTTCTGTCACGAAGAATGTGCGATCGCCCCGGATTGCCGCCCCGCCGCCTCCCCGGTAAGCCGCCGGCCATGGACGCGCGCGACACCGGCCTCACCCTGAATCCCAAGTACGACGCCGCGGGGCTCGTCACCGCGGTGGCGACCGATGCCGCAACCGGCGAACTTCTGATGGTCGCGCATATGAATGCCGAGGCGCTGGCGGCGACGCTGGAAAGCGGGGAGGCCACCTTCTGGTCGCGGAGCCGCAACCGGCTGTGGAAGAAGGGGGAGACCTCCGGCCACGTCCTGCGCGTGGTAGAGGTGCGGATCGACTGCGACCAGGATGCGCTGTGGCTTCGCGTCGAGCCCGCAGGGCCCGCCTGCCACACCGGCGCGCGCAGCTGCTTCTTCCGCCGGATCGAGGACGGCCGGCTGGTCGCCGTCGAATGAGGCGCGGCGTCGCCGCGCTGGCGCTGGCACTTGCGGCCTGTTCGGGAGGCGGCGACCCGGCGAACACCGAGGCGCCGGACCTAGAGACGGTCGCGATCGAGCGCGGGGTGGTGCGCGATCCCGGGAGCGACTCGATTACCGGTCTCTACGCGCGCGGCGGCGACCGGCTCTGCCTCGTGCCGCAGGGGGAGGCGCTGCGGGTCGGCGCCTTCGTCCTCAACGGCGGCCGCCTCGGCTGCAGCGCGAGCGGGACGGCCAAGCGTTCGGGCGATCGCCTCCGGATCGACTTCGGCAACGCCTGCGAGGTGGAGGCGCGGATCGAGGACGCGCGCGTCATCTTCCCCGCCAAGCTGCCGCCGCAATGCGCCGGGCGATGCAGCGCGCGCGGTACCTTCAGCGGCCTGCGCGTCGAGCGGATGAGCGACGTCCTCTCCGAAGCCGCCGCCCTCCGCGACCCCCGCGGCCGGGCCGTGTGCGGGGGCTAAGCCGGCCCAGAAGGTGCGTCAGCTATCGGTACAATGGCATCTTGCACGTTCTCATCCTGTCGTTGAGCCTAGCAGCATGAACGACGAAAGGTACCGGGGTGGGGGGACGACAGGCGGCAAATGGGGCTGTGCCCTTGCCGCTGTCGTGGGTCTGCCACTACTTGGTTTGGCGGTATTGGTAAGTGCGCTGGGCACTGCATCCCAGAAGTGCCCTGCAATCATGACCTAGAGTGGCCGCTGATCCTCGGAGCGCTGGTGATCTCGCTGGCTGTCGGTCTCGCCATTCGGGCGCTGATCAATGGCGTCGCCGCGCGCGGAGGCGGCGACCGTTAGCGCTCGATGAGTCGGGTTCACGCTTGATACCCATCATCGTCATCCCGGCGAAGGCCGGGATTGATCAGGCACTAGGCGCACCCGGTGAGATGGACGCCGGCCTTCGCCGGGTGCCGGAGGAAAGGCCGAGGAACGCGGCTAGCGCCAACGACTCGCCAATTGGCAACCCTGCCTCGCTCTGGCATCGCTTCGATGATGTCGAAGGTGGTTTGCGAATGGGGTCTGTCCGGGATCGAGGCTTGGAAGGCCTCGGCGGACGTGTTCATCATCGTTGATATATTGTCCTTCTCGACGGCGGTCAGCGTATCCGTCGAGAACGGCGCGATGGTGTTCCCCTTCCCATATGGCGACGCCGCGGCGGCAGACACCGAAGCTGCTCGGCTCGGAGCGGTCGCGGCCTCACCGCGAAGCGCCGGCGGGGGGCAGCTCAGTCTTTCGCCAGTCAGCCTGAAGCAGATCAAGTCGGGCGCGCGCCTTCTGCTTCCGTCGCCCAATGGCTCCCGGCTGTCCCTGAACACCGGCGACACTCCGACGATTTGCGGCTGCCTTCGAAACGCACGTGCGGTCCGCGAGGAGGCAAACCGCCTTGCTGGTGATGGAACGATCGTTGTGATCCCGGCAGGTGAGCGGTGGCCGGATCAGACGCTACGCCCGGCTGTCGAAGATTGGCTCGGAGCGGGCGCCATTATCGCGGGCTTGAGCGGAACACTGAATGCAGAGGCCGACCTGGTGGCCGAGGCTTACAGGGCAGCGAAGCCTCGCCTCGCCCAGATAATTCGCGACAGTCGGTCAGGTCGCGAACTCTCCGGGTGGGGGTACGCCGAAGACGTAGAAGTCGCGCTTGAGTCTGATGCGACCGACGTCGTGCCGTTGATGCAGGAAGGTGCGTACCAGGCAAGTCGAAACCACACGTCGCCATTTATCCGTTCGGCGACGTAGGCGCGGTTTCCCCCGTCTTCATCCGGACAGCAGTTCTGGCTAGGTGCTCCTCGAAAGCCGCCGCAGTCGGCGACCTGCAACACCGTCCCTTCGCCAGCGGCTGCCTGCTTTGGCGCGAAACTACGATGCGACCGGCGCGGCCGCTGCGGCGACCGACGCCGCCGGCTCCGCGGCAGGCTTGCGCCGCACGCCGCTCAGCCCCGCGGGGCCGTCCTCCGTCACTGCGCCCGGGGCCGGGGAGGCGATCGGCTGTGGTGCGCGGCGCATGCATTGCGGCTTGGGCTGGGGGAAGTCCGCGCAGTTCCATAGCGCGCGCTCCAGGTTGCGCGGTCGGTCGCGCAGGTAGCTGAACGACATCGACGTCAGCTGCTGGGGCGACAGCGTGCCCTTCGCGCTCGCCGGCAGCTGGCGCGGGTCGGTCCAGCCCATGAACTTGCAATAGGGGCGCTCGCCGCAGGCGCGGTCCGCCAGAATCGGGAAGCTCGCCGCATCCTTGGCATCGACATGGATCAGGAAGGTGTTGGGGTCGTCCGCCGATGGCTTCAGCGCAGAATCCGGCAGCGCCATCGCCTTCTGCATCGCCAGTGCCTGGGTTTCCGCCGCCAGCACCTCCGGCAGCTTGTGCGCGTCGAAGTGCGCCGCCAGCTGGGTCACGCGCGGTTCGCTGCCCGTGGCGGTGAAGCGGAACGCGGGCGGGGTCCCCCACCAGCCGGTCCAGCGGAAGAACAGATGCGTGTGGACCGCCACGATCTTGTCGAGGCTGGAGCTCCAGTACGGCACCACCCAGTCGGTGTGATAATGGGTGGCATGGCCGACCGGCCTGTAGACGGCGCCTGCCAGGGCCGTGTCCGCGACCTTGCGCGCGCGCTCCCAGAAGGGCTCGGAATACCAGCGCGCCAGCGCCCCGTCGCAGGTGAAGGTGAATTGGCAGCCGGTGGTCCGCTCGGAGCCCTGGAACACCACCCCGCACACCGTCTTGGGAAAGGCCGGATGGCGGACGCGGTTCAGCACCACCTGGGCGACGGCCTTCTGCCCCTCCGGATCGTCGCCCGCCTCATAGAGCACGGCCGCGGCGAGGCAGTCGCTCGCCCGCGCCCGGTCCTCGTCCGCGCCGCTGAAGCGGAAGGGGCGGGCGGCAGGATTGGGGCCGCCGGCAAACGGGATGCCGGCGTTGAAGGCCCGCGCCTCGTCCGCGGTCATGTCCTGGAACTCGATCGGCTCCACGGCCGGCAGCTCCGCGGGGGGCAGCACGCGGCGCGGTGCCGCATGCCGCATCGCGCGGCCGTCCTGCGAGGGCATCGACGGCGCATGCGTCACTGCCCATGCGGGCACCAGCACCGCCGCCAGCGCCACGGCTGCGAGCACCCCGTCGAGCACGCGCGAGCCCGTGCCCAGCGGCGCGCGCACGCCTGAGGAATCAGGCGCCGCCGCGCCGCGGAACACCAGCATGTCGATCGCTCAGCTTTCCGGCAGGAAATCCGGAACCGACAGGTAGCGCTCGCCCGTGTCGTAGTTGAAGCCCAGCACCCTTGCCCCGTCGGGCAGGTCGGGCAGCTTCTGCAGGATCGCCGCCAGCGTCGCACCCGACGAGATGCCGACCAGCATGCCTTCCTCGTGCGCCGAGCGCCGAGCCATGTCCTTGGCGACGCCCGCACCGACCTTGATCACGCCGTCGATCGCCTGGGTGTGGAGGTTGGCCGGGATGAAGCCCGCGCCGATGCCCTGGATCGGGTGCGGCCCCGGCTGCCCGCCGGAGATCACCGGCGAAAGCTCCGGCTCCACCGCATAGACCTTGAGCTGCGGCCACTGCTTCTTGAGCGTCTCGGCGACGCCCGTGATGTGCCCGCCGGTGCCAACGCCGGTGATCAGCACGTCGATCGGCGTGTCGGCGAAGTCCTCCAGGATCTCCTGAGCGGTGGTGCGGACATGCACGTCGACGTTGGCGGGGTTCTCGAACTGCTGCGGGATCCAGGCGCCGGGCGTCTGCTCGGCCAGCTCCTGCGCGCGCTCGATCGCGCCCTTCATGCCTTTCTCGCGCGGGGTGAGGTCGAAGGTCGCGCCATAGGCCAGCATCAGCCGGCGGCGCTCGATCGACATGCTCTCCGGCATCACCAGGATCAGCCTGTAGCCCTTCACCGCCGCGACCATCGCCAGGCCCACGCCGGTGTTGCCGCTGGTCGGCTCGATGATGGTGCCGCCGGGCTGCAGGTCGCCCGACGCCTCGGCCGCCTCGACCATCGCGAGCGCGATGCGGTCCTTGATCGACCCGCCGGGGTTGGAGCGCTCGGACTTGATCCACACCTCGGCGTCTCCGAACAGCCGCTGGATGCGGATGTGCGGCGTCTTGCCGATAGTGTCCAGGATGGTGTTGGCCTTCATTCTGCCTTCTCCTTGACGGGTGTGAATTCCAGCGTCGCCGGCGCTTCGAACGTGCGCGCCCTGCGAAGCTCTGGAAAAATGCGTGCCCACAGTGCCGTCACCAATATGGCACCGATGCCGCCTGCCACAACCGCGGCCACGGGGCCGATCGCCGCCGCAAGGAAGCCGGATTCCGCCTCGCCCAGTTCGTTCGAGCCGGAGATGAACAGCGTCGACACCGCGCCCACCCGGCCGCGCATGTCGTCGGGGGTGTAGAGCTGGATCAGCGACTGGCGCACATAGACCGACACCATGTCGGCGGCGCCCAGCACGAACAGCGCCGCGAGCGCCAGCAGCACCGCGGGCGCACCGTCATGCCCGACCGCCGATTGGCCGAGCAGCGGCAGCAGCGCCGGCGCGCTGAGGCCGAAGGCAACCGTCGCGCCGCCGAACACCGCGACCGCCGCCAGCATCTTCACGCCGACGTTGGTCCGCAGCGGCCGCCACGAGAACCACAGCGCCACCGCGATCGCGCCGACCGCGGGTGCCGCGCGCAGGTGGCCCAGCCCGTCGGCGCCGACCTTCAGGATGTCGCGCGCATAGACGGGCAGCATCGCGGTCGCGCCGCCCAGCAGCACCGCGAACAGGTCGAGCGAGATCGCCCCCAGCACCAGCCGGTTCTGGCGCACATAGGACAGACCCTCCAGCATCTGGCGGAAGGGATTGGCGGTCCCGCGCACCGAATTGTGCGGCACCCGCCCGATCAGCGACAGCATCAGGAACGAGAAGCTGAACAGCGCGCCCGACACGGTGTAGGGCAGCCAGTGGTTGGCGGCGTAGAGGTAGCCGCCCATCGTCGGCCCCAGCACCGTGCCCGCCTGCCACGATACCGAACTCATCGCGATCGCCGTCGGCAGGATCGCCTTGGGCACCAGATTGGGGGCAAGCGCCTGGAGCGAGGGGCCGGCAAAGGCGCGCGCCACGCCCAGCAGCGCCGCCACGAAGAACAGCAGTTCCAGCGTCACATGCTCGTGGTAGCTCGCCACCGCGAGGGTGATCGCGCATCCCGCCTCGATCGCCACCGATCCGCGCGCGATCCAGCGACGGTCGACCCGATCGGCGACCCAGCCCGCCACCAGCGAGAGGGCGAGCAGCGGCAGGAACTGCGCGACGCCGATGAGACCGAGGTAGAACGCCGCTTCCTTCACGTCCATCGTCCGGCGGGCAAGGTCGTAGACCTGCCAGCCGATGACGATCACCATCGACATCTGCGCAAGGGTGGTCGACAGCCGGGCCAGGAAATAGGCGCGGAAGTTGTGGATCGCGAACGGGTGCTGGGCGGCGGCCATGTCCAGGGCTCTATGCGGGGGCGGGGCCGGCGGCAATCACGCTTTGCAGGCTGGTCGCGACGCTACGGACGACGGACGCGCGGCGGCAGCCCCGCCGCGCGCCGGCGATCACAGGACGGTGCCGCCGTGGGTTGCCGCCACCGGATCGCCCAGGAACGCGAGCAGGTCGTCGGTCAGCCGGTCCTGATCGGTCGCGAACAGGCCGTGGGGTGCGCCGTCATATTCGATCAGCGTCGCGCCGGGGATCGCCGCGGCCGCCGCCCGGCCGGTCGCATCGATCGGCACCGTGTCGTCCGACGTGCCGTGGATCACGAGCGTCGGGACGGTGAACGCGGCCAGGTCGGGGCGGAAATCGGTGAAGGCGAACGCCTCGGCGCAGGCGAGGGTGGGCTTGAGCCCCGCCTGCTGCGTCAGGTTCCACGCCCAGTGCAGCCGCTCCTCGCTCACCGGGCTGGTGATGAAGCCGACGCCGAAGAACTGGTCCAGGAAGTTCGCCATGAACTTCGGACGGTCCGCTTCGATCTGGTGGCCGATGTCCTCCAGCTGCGCGCGCGGCACGCCATGCGGATTGTCGTCGGTCTGGAGCATGTAGGGCACGACGGAGCCGACCAGCACCGCCTTTGCCACACCCTTGCCCCCGTGACGCGACATGTAGCGCGCGACCTCGCCGCCCCCCATCGAGAAGCCGACCAGCGTCGCGCCGGAGGTGACGCCGCAGGCCTCCATCACGTCGGCCAGATCGTCCGAGAGCGTGTCATAGTCATAGCCCGACCAGGGCTGTTCCGACCGGCCGAAGCCGCGACGATCATAGGCGATCACGCGATAGCCGGCGTTGGCGAGCGCGAATGCCTGCGGGTCCCAGCTGTCCGACGACAGCGGCCAGCCGTGGATCAGCACGACCGTGGGCCCGCTGCCCCAGTCCTTCACATACAGCTTGGTACCGTCGCGGGTCTCGACAGTCGGCATCGGCAACTCCTTGTGCGGGGAAAGAGGGGCGGGCGGCAGGGGGACGGGGCAGCGGCGGGGTTCAGCCGAGGGTGACGTCGGCGACCTTGTCGGCGTAATCCGCCTTGGGATCGACCCCCAGCAGGATCTTGATGCCGGCGAACAGGCTCGACTCGTCCAGCCAGATCTTCGCGTGCTCGGCGTCCAGCCGGATCAGCTCCAGCTTGGGATCATCCTTGCCGCCTTCGTACCACGCGGCGGCGAAGCGGTTCCACAGCCGGTCGATCATGGCGCGGTCCTGCTCCACGACCAGGTTGCCGTGGATGCTTGCGAACACCTCGTGGTTCTTCGAGGCAAAGTGGGCGGTGGCGCGGGTGCCCTCGCGCATCTCCTTCACCAGCGTATTGTCCTTGGTGGTGAAGAACCAGATCGGCCCGTGCTCCGCGCCGTCCAGCGTCTGGCCCGTCATCGGCTGGGCGTGGCCGTCGCCGACGCCGTCGATCCCCAGCATCAGCGTGCGATCGGATTTCAGCGCCTTCCAGAAGCGGGTCTGGATTTCCTGGGGCGTCGGCATGCGGTTCTCCTGAAGTTCGCCGCGCCAACGGGTGGACCGCCTCGGCGGTTCCGGGGGAGCCGGGACGCGCGGGCCGGCTCCGGCACGGATCAGAGCGTGCAGCGGCGGGTCACGCCAGGGCGCACCGTGTAGCTGTCGGTGCCGGCGTTGTAGCTGCGGTGGCGCTGCTGGCACGCGCGGACGTGGCGGTACCAGTCGTTCTGGCGGCCGCGGTCGGCGCGCCCGGGCGCGTACCCCAGCGGTTGTCCCAGTTGCCATAGCTGTTGCCGCGCGTCGTCGTGGTCGTGCGGGTGACCGTCCGCACGGTCGTGCGGCTCTGCTGGTGCTGGCCCTGCGCATGCGGGGCGGGATCGGTTCGCGCCTGCGCGGAGGCGGCGGGGGCGATCATCGCCAGGACGGCGCCAAGGGCGCCTGCGAGCAATTTCTGCATGGACTTCATACTCTTCGTTCCGCCGATACGCTGGCGGCGCGAGCACAACCCCGGCCCCGCGAATGTTCCCGCGCGGCGTGCATCGTTCTTCTCCGACGGGAGAACTCGCGTGCACCGGACGGAAACCAAAGCGCGGACGCCACGTTGTTTGGGCGTAACAAAAAAGGGATGGAGCGATGAAGCGAGGCTGTTTGCTGTGGGTGCTCGGCGTGCCGCTGCCGGTGGTGCTGATCCTCTACTTCCTGTTTTTCCGCTAAGCGCCGGCCGCCGCTTGACCTCCGGGGCAAGCGACGCCCGCGGCGGCTATGGCCGCACGCAGAACTCCACGTCCGTCACATAGATGCTCTCGACGCACTGCTCCGCCGCCCAGGCGAGCCCCGCGTCCTCGGCCGCTTCCCGCGTTTCGAACGGCGGCAGCCCGATCAGCGCCACCGACTGCACCTCGTCCCCGTCCCCGCAGGCGACCAGCGCCGCGCCCGACAGCTCAAAGCGCCCGTCCGGAAGCCCGACGATGCTGATGCAGTCGACGTCGCCCGGCGCCACCTCGCCGCTCGGCATTCGGATGATTTCCATGGCTCACCTCCTCTTGATGCAGCGGCAACGCGCCAGGCCCGGAAAACGGTGCAGCGGCGCCGTCAGACCGGGGAAGGAGAGGGGGCCACGCGCTGCTCGGGGAGCGGCGCCGCCCGCAACTCTCCATAGCGGGGCTCGAAGATCGCGTGCCGTGCGGCCCAGGCGCCCGCGCGCGCGCTCGCCGTCCACTGAACCGCAAGCGGGGACAGGAGCAGCCCGATCGTAACCGGCAGCAGCCAGAGCGCCGTCACCGGCATCAGCGGCGAGAGCAGCAGCAGCAGCACTCCCAGCCCCAGGTGCCAGCGATAGCGCGGCAGGATGTCGCGCATGGCGAGGCCGTCGCGCTGGCGGCTCTGCGGATCCCAGGCGGACCGTTTGCCCGCCGCGATGCCGAGGAGGTCGATCGTCTGGGTCAGCGCGATTGCCGGCGCCACCAGCATCGAGAGCGGCACGTCCAGCAGCACCGACCGGCCGATCGTCCGCCACCCGCCCAGCGCCTCTCGCCGCTCGCGGTCGGCCGTCGCCCAGATCACGCTCAGCAGCTTGGGCCCGAACAGCAGCAGCAGCGTCACCGCCAGCACCACGGCGGAGGTGCTTCGGTTCATCAGGCTCGGCTCGCCCGCCAGCGCCTGGACGATGCTGGTCAGGATCAGCAGCAGCCAGAGCGGCGAGGCGAGATAGGCAGAAGCGCCCAGCAAAAGTTGCAGCCGGTTGATCCAGTGGAAGCCGGAGGCGCCGAGCAGCCGCAGGTGCTGGATGTTGCCCTGCGCCCAGCGCCGGTCGCGCACCGCCGCGTCGATCAGCGTCGGCGGATATTCCTCGAAAGTCGCGTCCGTCAGCACCATGTGCACGCGCCAGCCGCGCCGCCGCAGCAGCGCTGCCTCCACCATGTCGTGGCTCATGATGGTACCGCCGAACGGCGGCCCGCCCGGAAGCTCGGGCAGACCGCAGCAGGCGGCGAACGCCTCGATCCGGATCAGGGCATTGTGGCCCCAGAAGGTCGCCTCGGACCCGGACCACCACACCAGCCCGGCGGTCGAGATCGGGCCGTAGAGGTGGCTCGCGAACTGCATCCAGCGCTGGAACAGCGTGGTCGCGCCGATCACCATCGGCACCGTCTGAAGCAGCGCCACCGCCGGCCGCCGGTCGAGTACCTGCGCCATGCCGATGATCGTGTCGCCGCCCATCAGGCTGTCGGCGTCCAGCATCAGCATATAGTCGTAGGCGCCGCCGAACCGCCGGATCCACTCGGCGACGTTGCCCGGTTTCCGGCCGATGTTCTGCGTCCGCCGGCGATAGTAGAGCGCGCAGTCGAGCTGCTGCGCCAGCGCCCGCCATGCCGCGACTTCCTCCGCCTCCGCCTCGGGCGCGGAATCGCTCAGGATGAAGAAGTCGAAGTGCTTGGCCATGCCGCCCTGGGCGATCGCCTCGGCCATGTGGGCGATGCGGGCGTAGACAGCCGCCACGTCCTCGTTGTGGACCGGCATCAGGATGGCGGTGCGCCCCTTCAGCGGCGACGACCAGCGCGGCGTCGGCATGAAACCGGGGCGCAGGCCGGTGATCAGCAGCAGGAAGCCGATCGACGCATTGACGAAGCCGAACGAGATCAGCGCGAACAGGGGAAAGAAGATGCCCAGCAGCACTGCGTCGGTGATGCTCCAGCCATCCGCGACCAGCGACTCCTTGAGCGCCGTCGATGCGGCGGTCGCCAGCATCGCGGTGAGCAGCACCAGCAGCACGCGCCGCGCGAGCACGTCGCCGCCGTCTTCGCTGGGCCCGGACCAGGGCTCGGGAATGCGACGCGGCGGCGGCGGCCCGTCGAACTGCTGGACCGGCATGTCGATGGGGGCCTCTGCCGGGAGGCGAGCAGGCTGCTTCACCCGTTGAACACCGGAAACAGCAGCGTCTCGCTCAGCGCACGGTCGCCCCGCTTCAGGAACAGCCGCACGTCCGCCGGGCCGTTCGCTTCGGGCGCGATGTCGGCAGTGATGCGCCAGCGGTTCTTCTGTCCCACCACCGGATAGGCGGCGCTGGCGATCAGCTTGCCGCGCGCGACGTCGATCGCCGCCGAGACCCCGCTCGACCGGTCGAGACCGGCAAGACCGGCGCCCTCGAAGTCGACGACCAGCTTGCGCGCGCCCTTGGTCGGCGCGTCTCCGGGGCGGCCGGCGACGCCGGTCCAGCTGTCGACCACATGCGCGGTCGCCTGGGCCAGCGTCGGATCGTCCGATCCCCAGCGCAGGCCATAGTCGAACTGCAGCCGCTGCCCGGCCTTGGGCGCCTCTGCCGGCACCCAGAAGGAGACGATGTTGTCGACCGTCTCGGCGGCGGTCGGAAAGGCGAACAGCACCACGTTGCCGCGGCCCCACTGGCCGCGAGGCTCGACCCACAGGCTGGGGCGGCGGTCGTAGAAGGCGCCATCGTCCTGGTAATGGTCGAAGGTGCGGTCGCGCTGGAGCAGGCCGAAGCCGCGCGGGTTTTCGTCGGCGAAGCTGTCGAGCGTCTCGTGCGGCGGATTGACGAGCGGGCGCCAGATGCGCTCGCCGCGTCCGGTCAGCAGTGCGAGGCCGTCGGAGTCGTGGATCTCCGGGCGCCAGTCGACGGCCGCGCCGCGGTTGCCCTCGCCATACCAGAACATGCTGGTGGCGGGCGCGATGCCCAGCCGCTCGACGTCGCGGCGCAGGTGCAGCACCGCCGACACGTCCTGCTGCACGCCGTTCTGGTGGCGGCTGGCGATGCGATACGCCCCCGTCACGCTGGCGCCGTCCATCAGCGCATAGACGGTGTAGGCGTCCCCACCGGTACGCTCGATCCAGAACTCGGTGAAGTCCGGAAACTCTTCGCGTCCGGAGATGCCGGTGTTGATCGCGATCCCGCGCGCCGACAGGCCATATTGGTCCTGCGACCCAGCCGTGCGGAAATAGGACGCGCCCTGGAACGCCATCCAGTCGCTTTCTTTGCCGGGCTCCATCGCCCGGAAACCGGCGATGCCGAGCGGCGGCGCGTGGCCGGACACCGCCTGGAACAGGTCGCGCGAGAAGGGGACCGCGCGCGCCTGGCCGTTCTCGACGATGTGGATCTTGACCGGCGTGGGCGCATAGCGGCCGAGCGGAAACAGGCGGATGCCGCCCGCCAGCGTCTCTTCAGGCCGATACCGGATCGAGCCTACCGCATCATAGTCGATCGCCGCTGCCGCTGCGACGCGCTCAGGCGCGCGATAGGGCTGGCGGGCAAGGGTGGCGGCCCGCTCCTGCAATGCTTCCCAGGAAAATGGCTGGGCCGGGCTCTGCGTCCTGCGCGCCATTGCTGCAAAGGGACCGCCGAAAAGCGCTGCCAGGCCGGCAGTGGCGACGATCTCACGTCGGGTCGGGTATCGCATGCGGGCTCCAAGCCGTGATCGGGCAATTGTTGCAGCGCAACAGATGCCTGAACGCAAGGGCACGCCGATCGGTTCAAAGCGCCAACGCGGCCGGCCGTGCAGGGAAGCGGAGCGACAGCGCCGACGCCGTCCCAGGCGCCGCTCAGCCGACCGTCACGAAGCTGTCGAGCACGCGCTTGCGCCCGCCGGTCTCGAAGTCGATCTCCAGCTTGTTTCCCTCGATCGCGGCGATGGTGCCATAGCCGAACTTCTGGTGGAATACGCGTAGGCCCAGGCTCACGTCGCTGCGGCCCTTGTTGCCTAGGCTCACCGCACTCGCGCGGCTCTCGATCACGCGCGGGGCGTCGCGGGTGAAGGTGGATCCGCTGCTCGCCGCCCGCTGCCAGCCCGGCCCGCGCCCGGTGCCGCGGTTCACGTCGGCAAAGGGATCGGCCCGCTCGGACCAGTTCGCGCGCCACAGGCTCTCGCCGCCCGCCATGGTGGTCTCGGCGTCGATATGCTCGGCCGGCAATTCGCCGACGAAGCGGCTGGGGAGCGAGGAGGTCCACTGGCCATAGATGCGGCGGTTGGCCGCGTGCAGGATCACCGCCAGCCGGCGGGCGCGGGTGATCGCCACATAGGCGAGGCGGCGTTCCTCCTCCAGGCTCGCGAGCCCGCCTTCGTCCAGCGAGCGTTGCGAGGGGAACAGCCCTTCCTCCCACCCGGCCAGGAACACCGTGTCGAACTCTAGCCCCTTGGCGGCGTGGATCGTCATGATGGTGACCTGCGGCTCCTGCGCGGACCCTTCATTGTCCATCACCAGGCTGACATGCTCCAGGAACGCGCCCAGGCTGTCGTACTCCTCCATCGCGCGGACGAGTTCGTTGAGGTTCTCCAGCCGCCCGGCGGCCTCGGCCGACTTCTCCGCCTGCCACATCGCCGTATAGCCGCTCTCGTCGAGCAGCTGGCGTGCGAGTTCGGGGTGGGGCAGGTCGCGCGCCATGTCGCGCCAGCGGGCAATGTCGCCGACCAGCCGGCCGAGCGACTTGCGCGCCGCGCCGGTCAGTTCGTCGGTATCGAGGATGCGCGCCGCCGCCGTCATTAACGGGCTGCCGGTCGCACGCGCATAGCGGTGGACGGTCGACACCGCCTTGTCGCCCAGCCCGCGCTTCGGCACGTTGACGATGCGCTCGAACGCCAGGTCGTCGGCCGGCTGGTTGACCACGCGGAGGTAGGCGATCGCATCGCGGATCTCCATGCGCTCGTAGAAGCGCTGGCCACCGACGATGCGGTAGGGAAGGCCGATCGCGATGAAGCGGTCCTCGAACTCGCGGGTCTGGTGCTGGGCGCGCACCAGGATCGCCATCTCGTCATAGGATTTGCCCGAGCGGCGGCACGCCTCCATCTCCTCGCCGACGCGACGCGCTTCCTCCGGGCCGTCCCAGACGCCGATCACGCGCACCTTCTCGCCCGCGTCGAGCTCGGTCCACAGCTGCTTGCCCAGCCGCCCGCTGTTGTTGGCGATGACGCCGCCGGCCGCGCCCAGGATGTGCGGCGTGGAGCGATAATTCTGCTCCAGCCGGATCACCTTGGCGCCGGGGAAGTCGCGTTCGAAGCGCAGGATGTTCTCCACCTGCGCGCCGCGCCACGAATAGATCGACTGGTCGTCGTCGCCGACGCAGCAGATGTTTTTGCGCTCCTGCGCCAGCAGCCGCAGCCACAGATACTGGACCGAGTTGGTGTCCTGATACTCGTCCACCATGATGTAGCGGAAGCGCTGCTGATACTGCTCCAGCACGTCGCGATGGGTGCGCAGGATGGTCAGCACGTGCAGCAGCAGGTCGCCGAAGTCGCAGGCGTTCACCGCTTTGAGCCGGTCCTGATACTGCTGGTACAGCTCGCCGCCGCGTCCGTTGGCGAAGCGCTCGCTCTCGCCCGCATCGACGTCGGCGGGCGTCATCCCCTTGTTCTTCCAGCTGTCGATCACGCCGGCGAGCTGGCGAGCCGGGAAGCGCTTCTCGTCCAGGTTCGCCGCCACGATCAGCTGCTTCATCAGCCGCAATTGGTCGTCGGTGTCGAGGATGGTGAAGTTCGACTGCAGCCCCACCAGCTCGGCATGGCGGCGCAGCATCTTCGCGCCGATCGCGTGGAAGGTGCCGAGCCACGGCATGCCCTCGACCGCGTCGCCGACCAGCCGCCCGACGCGCTCGCGCATCTCGCGCGCGGCCTTGTTGGTGAAGGTGACCGACAGGATCTCCGACGGCCACGCCTTGCGCGTGTAGAGCAGGTGCGCCAGCCGCGCCGTCAGCGCCGCGGTCTTGCCCGTGCCCGCACCCGCCAGAACCAGCACCGGCCCCTCGCTCGTCAGCACCGCCTCGCGCTGCGGTTCGTTGAGGCCACGCAGGTACGGCGGGTCCTGGGGCGAGGGGGTCGTCTGCGGCACGGTCATGCGCGAACAGCTAGGGAACGAAGCCCGCCGGGGCAAGGCTTGAGCGGTGCCGTAGACCATGCGTCTCCGGCCGCTTTGAAATGGTGCAAGAGACGCCGTGGCAGCTGCCATATCCCTGCGCAGGCAGGGATTCAGGGCCAAGCAGAACAACGAAACGTGGTCCTCGAAACCCCGGGCTCCTGCCTCCGCAGGAGCACGACAGGGGAAGATGCCGGATTCCTCTCCCCTCGTTGACGGTGTTTAAGGCGCAAGGATACTGCTCCGGCGCCGGCTTCGTCGGCAACAAAGATGCGCGGGTAGGTTGACCTCTCTCAACCGCCCCGCCAACCAGCGCGCATGACCGCTCGATCCTCCGCCGCCGTTCCGATCCCGGCCGCCGTTCTGCCCGCAGCCGGTGGCCCCTCCAGCCGCCGCATTCTGCTCGCGAGCCTCGTCGGCACCTCGGTCGAGTTCTACGACTTCTACATCTATGCGACCGCGGCGGCGCTGGTCTTCCCGACGCTGTTCTTCCCGGCCGAATCCGAGTCGGCCCGGCTGATGCTGAGCTACGCCAGCCTCGGCCTCGCGTTCCTCGCCCGCCCGCTCGGCGCGGCGCTGTTCGGCCACTTCGGCGACCGCATGGGCCGCAAGTCGACGCTGGTCGCCTCGCTGATGCTGATGGGCGGCTCGACCCTCGCGATCGCCTTCCTGCCCACCTACGGCCAGGTCGGTCTGCTCGCGCCATTCCTGTTGTGCGTGCTGCGGTTTGCCCAGGGGCTGGGGCTCGGCGGCGAGTGGGGCGGGGCGGCGCTGCTGGCGGTGGAGAATGCGCCCAAGGGCTGGGCCGGCCGCTTCGGATCGGTGCCTCAGCTGGGCGCACCGGTCGGTTTCCTCGCGGCCAACGGCCTGTTCCTGCTGCTCGGCCTCGGCCTGGACGAAGCCGCGTTCCGCAGCTGGGGCTGGCGGCTGCCGTTCCTCGCCAGCGCGCTGCTGGTGGGGCTCGGCCTGTGGGTGCGCCTGAAGCTCACCGAGACCGCCGAGTTCCGTGCCGCCCTGGAACACGAGGCACCCGCCTCCGTGCCGATCGCCGAACTCTTCCGCAGTCACCTGCGCGGGACGCTCGCCGGCACCTTCGGGGCGGTCGCCTGCTTCGCGCTCTACTATATCGCCACCGCGTTCGCGCTCGGCCACGGCACCACCCGCCTTGGCTTCCCGCGCGAGACTTTCCTCTCGATGCAGCTGTTCGCGATCCTGTTCATGGCCGCCGGCATCGCGCTTGCCGGCTGGTGGGCGGATCGCAGCAGCACCGGCCGGGTGCTGGCGTTCGGCTGCGGCGGGGTGGTGATCGCCGGCCTGCTGATGCAGCCGCTGATGGGCGGTGGCACGATCGCGGCCGTCACCGCGTGGCTCGCGATCGCGCTGTTCGCAATGGGCTTCGTCTACGGCCCGCTCGGCGCCTGGCTGCCGGGCCTGTTCCCGCCGCGGGTGCGCTACACCGGCGCGTCGATGGCGTTCAACGTGGGCGGCGTGATCGGCGGCGCGGTGACGCCGATGGCGGCCGAGGCATTCGCCCAGGCGGGCGGGCTCACCCCGGTTGGGCTCTACCTCGCCATGGCCGGGCTGTTCAGTCTTGGGGGTCTGTGGCTGGTTCCGCGCGGCGCAGCAAAGTGAGCTTGCCCTTGCCGTAGACGCGCTCGGCATCGATCACAAAGCCGGCGGCATCGGCATCCTCGGTGCGCCCGGTCTCGACGCTCACCCAGGTCGCAGGTCCGATCCAGCCGAGCCGCGCGAGCTTGTCGGCCGCCACCCAGCCGGCCCCGCTCGCATAGGGCGGGTCCATCATCACCAGGTCGAGCGGCGTCGCGGTCGGCCCCAGCGCCAGCACCGACTGGGCCCGCACCTGCGCGCCCCGGGCGCCGAGCTTCTCGACATTGGCGCGCAGCGCGTCGAGCGCGTGCCGGTCCTGTTCCACGAACAGGCACGACGCCGCGCCGCGCGACAACGCCTCGAGCCCGAGCGCGCCCGAGCCCGCGAACAGGTCCGCGACCGCCAGCCCCTCGAAGCTGCCGACCCGGCTCGCCAGCATGGAAAACAGCGCCTCGCGCGTGCGGTCCGCGGTCGGGCGGGTCGCCTCACCCTTGGGCGCGGCGATCGGGCGCCCGCGCCATTGCCCGGAAATGATCCGCATCAGCGGCGACCCTTGGGAGGGCTGCCGGGCCGTCCGCCCCGCGGCGGCCGGGCGGGACCATCGCCCCGCGGCGCGCGCGGTGCGTCACCGCGCGGCGTGCGTGGTTCGTCTCGGCGAGGTCCGCGCGGGCCATCCCCGCGCGGCGGCCGCGGACCGTCGGGGCGCGGGGTACGCGGACCTTCGCCGCGCGGCCCGCGGCCGGCCTCACCACGGGGCGCACCGGCACCGAACTCCCCGGAGCGCGGCTTCCCGAATGCGCTACGCGGCCCATCCGCGCGCTGCGGACGCTCGCCCCGCTGCGGCCGTTCCGCACGATCGGTACGCGGCGGTCGCCGGTCGTCTCGCGCCGGGCGCTCGCCACCAAAGGCTGCCGACAGCGTGCTGCGGGGCTTGTCGCCACGTCCCGCCTCGACGGGACGCTCCCCCCGCTCGGCGGCGGGCTTGCGGCCGGTGCGGTCGGCAAAGGCGGCTGCGCGCTGCCCCCGCGGGCTGCGCGGTGCGCCGGCGTCGTCGCGGCGGCCGGCAAGACTGTCCTTGCGGCGCGGACCGCGCTCGGCGGCGCGCTTGCCGAAGCCACTGCCGCGCGGTGCCTCGCCCGTGTCTTCGGGCGTCGGGCGGTTGCGGCGGAACGCCTGCGGGTGCGGCTGCACCTCGCGCGCCACCCGCTCGCCATAGGACACCGGCGACGGACGCGGGCGCGGCGCGGTGCGATCGCGCGACGGCTCGCGGCGCCACTGCTTCAGCGCGGCCGGATCGGCGCCCTCGGGCGCGGGCTTGCTGGTCGGCCGGTCCTTCAGCGTCTTGCGGAAGGCGACGAGGTCGTGCTGGCGGATCTCGTCGACCGATGCGATCGGCATGTCTTCGAGATAGAAGGGGCCATAGCGGGTGCGGATCAGGCGCGAGACCTGCAGCCCCAGATATTCGAGGACCCGGCGGACTTCGCGGTTTTTGCCCTCCGTCAGGGTCATCTCGATCCAGACGTTGGTGCCGGTGCGCCGCTCCATGTTGGCGTTGATCGGGCCGTAGCGCACGCCCTCGATCTCGACGCCCAGCATCAGCTCCTCGAGCTGCGCCTGGCTCACTTCGCCATAGGCGCGCGCGCGATAGGTGCGCTCGACGCCCGTCGCCGGCAGCTCCAGCTGGCGCTTCAATTCGCCGTCCGTCGTCAGCAGCAGCAACCCCTCCGTATTGAGGTCGAGCCGTCCGACCGGCATCAGCCGCGGCAGGTCGCCCGGCATCCGGTCGTAGATCGTCTGCCGGCCATGCGGGTCGCGCGCGGCGGTCAGCACGCCCGCAGGCTTGTGATAGCGGAACAGCCGGGTGGGGGCGGCGGCCTGCACCGGCTCGCCATCCACGGTGATGCCGCGCAGCGAGGTGAGCAGCGTCGCGGGCGTTTCGATCGGCACGCCGTCGAGCGCGACGCGGCGCGCCTCGATCAGCCGTTCGACGTCGCGGCGGGAGGCAACTCCGGCGCGGGCGAGCAGCTTTGCGATTCGCTGCGGTTCTTGGGTCTTGGACGTCGACACGATGGGGAAATGCTATCCTGTTACGCCTGCGCGACGAAATCGTGCGGCGGCGGTGATCGTTCGATCGGTTCGGGTGTTTCTACGCTATAGGACAGACCCCGAAGAGAGGGAAGCGAGCGGCGGATGTTGTTTGGCAAGAAGAAGCGGCGGATCCAGCGCATCCTGGTCGTGGAGGACGAGCCGCTGGTCGCGTTCGACGCCGAACATCTTCTGGCGGATTCGGGATTCGAGATCGTCGCCACCACTGATCTGGTGAGCGAAGGCCTCTCGGTGGTGAACAGCGACGCCCCGATCGACCTGGTGCTGGTGGACGTCTCGCTCAGCGACGGCAGCGGCATCGACGTCGCCCGCGCGGCCCGGCAGCGCGGCATCCCGGTGATCTTCGTGACGGGAGCCTGCCCGGACGGCGCGCGCGAGTTCGCGCTCGGCTGCCTTGCCAAGCCCTATCCCCAGCGCGACCTGCTCGCCGCGATCGAGGCGCTGGAAACGCTGCTCGACGGAAAGAGCCCGCGAAAGCTGCCGAACAGCTTCAGCCTCTTCGCCAGGCTCGCCTGAGCATGTTGGCCGGGGGATCGGTCGCACGGTAGTCCCGACGTCCCGCGTGCTTGGTTGCTGTCCGTAAGACACGCGGGACGACGGGTGACGTTCCGAGGCTCCGGTCCGGAACCTCGCCGTCGACCGTGCTTCTATCACTCTCTGGAGATGAACCCCAGCCGAATGGGTGGGATTTGCGGCAGGCGGATTTGCGCCCCTTCAAAAGCGCGCGGCGGGCGCTAGGGTGCGCGCGGTTTGCTGCCGGGGCGGCGTTTCGAGGGAAGTGCAATGGTTGAGGTCGCCGGCGAGCGCAACGGAGGCAGGCGCCGCGTGGCAGCGATGGCGCCCTATGTGCGCCCGAAGCCGCTGGTCGCCTTCCTGCTCGGCATCGCCAGCGGCTTCCCGCTCACGCTGTTGCTCGGCACCATGGGCTTCTGGCTCGCCAAGGTCGGCATCGACAAGAAGACCATCGGCTTCGCGATCGGGCTCACCACGCCCTACACGCTCAAGTTCCTCTGGGCGCCGCTGATCGACCGACTGCGCCTGCCGGTGCTCACGCCGCTGGTCGGGCAGCGCCGCGCCTGGCTGTTCTTCATCCAGGCGCTCCTGTTCGTATCCGTGTGGATGCTGGGGGCCAGCCAGCCGGAACTGCATCTGGGGCTTTTCGCCTTCTGGGCAATCGTGACGGCCTTCCTGTCCGCCACCCAGGACATCGTCATCGACGCCTATCGCATCGAGATCCTTTCCGACGAGGAGCTGCCCTTCGGCACCGCCAACAACCAGTTCGGCTATCGCGTGGGCAACCTCATCGCGGGCGTCGGCACCATCGCCATCGCCTCTCCGGAGGGGTGGGGGCTCGGCTGGGCGCTGGGCTATGGTCTGACCGCCTTCTGCGTCGTCCCGGCAATGCTGGGCGCCTTGATCGCCGGGCCCGGCCGCCACGACGCCACCGTCGTGCGCGACGGCTCGCACGGCCAGTGGCTGCGCGACACCGTCGTCGGACCCTTCCGTGAGTTCCTGCGCCGCCGCGGCGCGGTGCTGATCCTGCTGTTCGTGCTCATCTACAAGCTCGGCGACGCGATGGGGCAGGCGATGCTCAACCCGATGATCGTCGAGCTCGGCTTCTCCGACACCGAGTTCATCGCCATCAACAAGGTGGTCGGCTTCTGGGGCCTGATCGTCGGCACCGCGCTCGCCGCGCCCTTCATGGCCTGGCTCGGCATGGGCCGCGCGCTGATCGTCTCGGGCGTGTTGATGATGCTGAGCAACCTGACCTTCGCGATCCTCGCCATGCACGGCCATTCCGTGACCTGGCTGACGATCGCGGTCGCGACCGAGCAAGTGACGAGCGGCATCGGCCTGACCGTGTTCGTGACCTATCTCTCCGGTCTCTCCAACCTGGCCTATACCGCCACCCAGTTCGCGCTCCTGTCCTCCTTCGCTGCGGTCGGGCGGACGTGGCTCGCCGCACCCGCGGGGGTGGCCGCCGATGCGCTCGGCTGGGTCGGCTTCTGGCTGCTGACCATGGTGGTGGCGCTGCCGGGCCTGCTGCTGCTGGGCCTGTTGTGGCGGCGCGGCTTCGTCGTCCAGAACGTCCGCCAGCCCGGCACCGAGAAGGTGCCGGACGAGGCGCCCGCCGCCGCCTAGTCGAGCCGCCGCCCGCCGTCGCGGAACGCCAGCGCGAGCAGGTGGGCGGTCGCGACCAGCCCGCCTGCATGCCGTACGCCCAAGAGGTCGCGCAGCAGCAGTTCGGCCCGCTCGGGCTGGGCCTCGACCGAGCCCAGCACGTCGACCAGCGCGGCTTCCCCTGCGGTCATCCGCGGGCAGCAACAGGGCGCGATCTGGATCGGGTTGGCGGAAGTCTTCGACACTTCCGCCATCAGCGCGCGCAGCAGCAGCAAGGGTCGCCGGAACTCCCGGCCGAACGCGGTCATGTACGCGTGCGCAGCCGCCGCGTCGTGGAGCCCGTTCGCGCCCGTGCGGCGGATGCCGTAAAGCAGCAGCAGCCGATCCTCATGCGACGGCCAGCCATGCGGCAGCATCTCGGACAGGGAATGCAAAAGGGGCTGGGCGGTGGTCATGCGAGTCTCCTGCCGCGTGGGGTGGCAGCAGGTTCGTACGACCTCTATTGCAAGTCAATATCAATAAGGCGCGTCAATCCGGCAGTTCGTCGTTCGCCTCCAAAACCGTGCCCGCCAGGTAGAGCGAGCCCAGCACCAGCACCACCGGCGGCTCCCCCGCGGTGGCACGGCCCGCCAGCATCCGCAGCGCGGTTGGGACCTCGTCAGCGACTGCGGTGCTGGTGATGCCAAGGCGGTGCGCCGCCTCCACCAGCGCGACCGGGGCATGATGCGCGTGGCCCGGCACCGGCACTGCCGTCAGGCTCGCGGTGAAAGGGGCGAAGGGCGCGAGCAGCCCCTCGACATCCTTGTTGGCAAGCATCCCGAGCACCAGGTGGATCGGCCGCCCGTGCGCGACCCGCTCGATGGTGTCCGCCACCGCGTCGGCCGCTGCCGGGTTGTGCCCGCCGTCGAGCCACAACTCGGACCCGGAGGGCAGCAGCGCGAGCAGGGGGCCGCGCGCCAGGCGCTGCATCCGCGCGGGCCAGCGCGCCTCCCGCGCTGCTGCGGCAAAGGCGCTGTCGGGAACGGCGATGCTCGTCTGGTGGCGCAGCGTGGCGATCGCGAGCGCCAGGTTGGCCGGCTGGTGCGGCCCGGCGAGAGCGGGAAGCGGCGTCGCCAGCGTGCCCTTCGCATCGCGGTAGCACAGCTGCCCGCTCTCGACCCGGAACGACCAGTCGCTGCTGCGCGGGAAGAGCGGCGCACCGGCCGCGCCCGCCACCGCTGCGACCGCCTCTGCCACGGTCGGCGGATAGGCCATGGTGATCAGCGGCACGCCAGGCTTGGCGATACCCGCCTTCTCCCGCGCGATCGCCTCGGCGGTGTCGCCCAGGAACGCCTGATGGTCGATGCCCAGCTGCGCGATGGCCGTGGCGGCGGGCGCCGGGATCACGTTGGTCGCATCTAGCCGCCCGCCAAGCCCGACCTCGATGATGCAGGCGTCCGCCCGCGTGCGGGTGAAGGCGAGGAAGGCGACCGCCGTCGTCACCTCGAAGAAGCTCGCGCGGATGTCCGCGCCCGCATCCAGCACCTCCGCCAGCAGCGCTGCCAGTTCCGCGTCGCCGATCAGGCGGCCGGCGACGCGGATGCGTTCGTTGAAGCGCACGAGGTGTGGGCTGGTATAGACATGGACGGTCTTGCCCGCTGCCTCCAGGGCCGCGCGCAGGAAGGCGCAGGTCGATCCCTTGCCGTTGGTGCCGGCGACATGGATCACCGGCGGCAGCGCCTGCTGCGGATCGCCCAGCCGCGCGAGCAGCCGCGTGATCCGGTCGAGCCCGAGCACGTCGGCCCCTGGGCCGAGTGCCATCAGGCGGTCGAGCTGGAACTGTACGGCGGGGTCGGCGGAACGGGCGTGGTCGGGCATGGCAGCGGCCTTAGCGCCGCCTGGCGGCGTCGTCGCGGGGGAAGTGGCGCCGGCTCGTGTCGGGGAGCCGGCGCCCGCGGATCACGCCGCCTGCTTGTTGCCCGCGCACAGGAAGTCGATCAGCTCGGCCAGCGTGCTGCGCAGTTCCTTCCGGTGCGTGACCATGTCGATCAGGCCGTGGTCGCGATAATATTCCGACGTCTGGAAATCGTCGGGCAGCTTCTCGCGGATCGTGCTTTCGATCACGCGGCGGCCGGTAAACGCCAGCGTCGCCTTGGGCTCGGCGATCTGCACGTCGCCCAGCATCGCATAGGCGGCCATCACGCCGCCTGAGGTCGGATCGGTCAGCACGACGATGTACGGCAGGCCGGCATCGTGCAGCATCTCGATCGCCACCGTGGTGCGCGGCATCTGCATCAGGCTCAGGATGCCTTCCTGCATGCGCGCGCCGCCCGATGCGGTGAAGACGATGAACGGGCAGTTCTGCTCGATCGCCTTTTCCACGCCGGCGATGAACGCCTCGCCCACGGCCTGGCCCATCGACCCGCCCATGAAGCCGAAGTTCTGCACGCCCACCACGGCCTTGTGCCCGTCGATGGTGCCCAGCGCGTTGATCCAGGCGTCGCTGTCCCCGGTGCTGGCGCGCGCCGCCCTCAGCCGGTCGGCATAGCGCTTGGAGTCGCGGAACTTGAGCGGGTCCTCCGGCACCGTCGGGCTAGGCAGCGTCTCGCAGCTGCCCTCGTCGAACAGGTAGGCGAACCGCTCCTTGGGGCCGATGCGCTCGTGATGGTCGCACATCGGGCAGACATATTGGTTCTCTTCCAATTCCTTGGTGAAGACCATCTGCCCGCAGCCCTTGCACTTGTGCCACAGATTGTCGGGCGTCTGGCGCGGGGCGACAAAGGGGAGCGCGTTGCGAACGCGGGTAATCCAGCTCATGCAAGTTCCTTCCGGGCGCTCGCCAGCCCGGCGGCGAGCGACTGAATATAGGTGCGCACCGGCTCCGCCGCAGCGGTGCCGTGTACGCCGACGATCTCCACGATCGCCGATCCGACCACCACGCCGTCGGCCACGCCGCCGATCGCGGCTGCCTGTTCGGGCGTGCGGACGCCGAAGCCCACCGCGATCGGCAGGTCGGTCGATTGCTTCAGCCGCGCCACCGCCGCGTCGATCGACGCCTGGGCCGCCTGCTGCTTGCCGGTGATGCCGGCGACGGACACGTAGTAGAGGAAGCCACCGGCGCCATCGAGCACCGCCGGCAATCGCGCCACGTCGGTGGTGGGGGTGGCGAGCCGGATCGGCGCGATGCCGCGCGCGCGCAGCGCCACGCCCAGGCTGTCGTCCTCTTCCGGCGGGATGTCGACGCAGATCACGCCGTCCACGCCCGCATCCGCTGCCGCCTCCGCGAACCAGTCGGCACCGCGGCGGACCATCGGGTTGGCATAGCCCATCAGCACCAGCGGCACGTCGGCGTGCCGGCTGCGGAACTCGCGGACGATCGCCAGGATGTCAGCAGTAGTCGTGCCCGCGCCCAGGCTGCGGATGTTGGCCAGCTGGATCGCCGGCCCGTCCGCCATCGGATCGGTGAACGGCATGCCCAGCTCGATCACGTCGGCGCCGCCTGCGACCAGCGCGTCCAGGATCGCGCCCGTCGCTGCGGGGGCGGGGTCGCCCGCCGTCACGAAGGTGACGAGCGCCGCGCGGCCTTGCTCGCGACAGCGCGCGAAGGTCTCGGCGATGCGGCTCATATCGCCACCCCAAGGGCGGCTGCGACCGTGAAGATGTCCTTGTCGCCGCGCCCGCACAGGTTTGCGAGGATGATCTGATCTTCCCGCATTTCTCGTGCTTTGCGCGACACCGCTGCGATCGCGTGCGAAGGCTCGAGCGCGGGGATGATGCCCTCGGTCCGGCACAGCAGCTGGAAGGCGTCGAGCGCTTCCACGTCCGTCACTGCCTCGTATTTCACGCGGCCGATCTCGTGCAGCCAGCTGTGCTCCGGCCCGATGCCCGGATAGTCGAGCCCGGCCGAGATCGAATGCGCTTCCGCAATCTGGCCGTCCTCGTCCTGCAGCAGGTAGGTCTTGTTGCCGTGGAGGATGCCCGGCGCGCCGCCCGCAAGGCTGGCCGCATGCTGCTTGTCCAGGCCATGGCCGGCCGCCTCGATGCCGAGCATCGCCACGTCGGCGTCGTCCAGGAACGGGTGGAACAGCCCGATCGCGTTCGATCCGCCACCGATCGCCGCCACCAACAGGTCGGGCAGCCGGTTGATGCGCGACAGCATCTGCGCGCGCGCCTCGCGCCCGATCACCGACTGGAAGTCGCGCACCAGCTCCGGATAGGGGTGGGGGCCGGCGGCGGTGCCGATGATGTAGAAGGTGTCGTGGACGTTCGCGACCCAGTCGCGCAGCGCCTCGTTCATCGCGTCCTTGAGCGTCGCCGCGCCGCTCGCCACCGGCCGCACCTCGGCGCCCAGCAGCTTCATGCGAAATACGTTGGGCTGCTGCCGCTCGACGTCCTTGGCGCCCATGAAGATGGTGCAGGGCAGGCCGAAGCGCGCGCACACGGTCGCGGTCGCGACGCCGTGCTGGCCCGCGCCGGTCTCTGCGATGATGCGCGTCTTGCCCATCCGCATCGCCAGCAGGATCTGGCCGATGCAGTTGTTGATCTTGTGCGCGCCCGTGTGGTTGAGCTCGTCGCGCTTGAACCAGATCTGCGCGCCCATGCCCGGTGCCGCGCTTTCGCGCAGCGTCTCGGTGAGGCGCTCGGCATAGTAGAGCGGGCTCGGCCGTCCGACATAATGTTCGAGCAGATCGTCGAACTGGGCCTGGAACGCCGGATCAGCCTTGGCGGCGCGATATTCGCGCTCCAGGTCGAGGATCAGCGGCATCAGCGTCTCGGCGACATAGCGGCCGCCGAACTGGCCGAAATGGCCGCGTTCGTCGGGCTGGGCGCGGAAGGTGTTGGGCGCGTTCATGGGGTCGGCTTTAGCAGCGGCGGGGACGCCCTCAACCCCTTTCGCGCGCGACCCGCCCTTAGACGCGGGTGACCGCCCCCAAGAAGGCGCCGATCCGCGCCGGATCCTTTACGCCAGGCGCCTCCTCGACCCCCGACGAGACGTCTACTAGCGGCGCGCCGGTGCGCGCGATCGCCTCGGCCACGTTCGCCGGATCGAGCCCACCCGACAATGCCCAGGGCAGCGGATGCCGGAAGCCGTCGAGCAACGCCCAGTCGAAGCGAAGTCCCATGCCGCCCGGCAGTGCCGCGCCCGGCGGCGTCTTCGCGTCATAGAGGATGCGATCCGCCGCCCCGGCATAGCTGCGCGCGGCGTCCAGGTCGGCGCGGGTCTTCACCGCCACCGCCGCCCAGGTGTCCCGGCGCAGGCGGCTGCGGATCGCCGCCACCCGTTCGGGCGCCGTCTTGTGCAGCTGGATCGACTCGAGTCGCCCTGCCGCCACGGCCGCGTCGAGCAGCGCGTCGTCGGGATCGACGAACACGCCCACGCGCCGCACCTGCGCCGGCACCCGCGCGGCAAGCCCGGCGGCGAGGTCCAGCCCGACGTTGCGGGGGGAGGGCGCGAAGAACACGAACCCGACATGGCTCGCCCCGCCGGCCACTGCCGCGTCGAGGGTTGCGGGCGTCGAGAGGCCGCAGATCTTGGCGGAAACTGGCATGGCAGCCCGATAGAACAGCCGGGCCTCGGGCGCGAGGAGAAAGCGCGCGGACGGGCGCCATGGTCTTGAGCGGGGAGGCTCCGCCGCAAACGGCTGCTCAGCGCCGCTCCGCATGCTCCTTCGGACCCGCCGCCGGGGCCTGCCGGACTTGCTTGTCGGGGGCACGGCAGATCCGCCGCACCGGCTGACACGCAATGCCGATGTTGGAGCATTGCTGCCGGCCTGCCCCGGTCGCGCAGGCACGGCACTGCTGCTGCACCTCGATACAGCTTTGCGGGCCCGCAAGGAGCGCCAGGACGACTGCCAACATGGTCTGAGGCTGCGCCTCAGCCGCAACGGTGTCAACCGGGCGGCAGGAGGCGGACAGGTCGCCGAAACGAAGACGCTGGCTGCATTGGATCTGCATCTAGGGGCGCTACGGCAGTGCCATGAACACCCGCGCTCGCACCTTCCGCCCCGGTTATGCCGCCGCCGCGCTGCTCGTCTTTCTGACAGAAGTGGCAATCGCGGTCTGGCTGCGCGATCCGCTGATCCGCCCCTATTTCGGCGACAGCCTGGCGGTCGTCCTGGTCTATCTCGCCCTGCGCGCAACGACCACGCTGTCCGCAGGCGGAGCGACGGTCGCCGCACTGACGATCGCCTTCGCGGTCGAGCTATCGCAGGGGTTCCGCCTCGTCGACGCGCTCGGGCTCCGCGCCGATCCGATCGCCTCGGCCATTCTAGGCACCGCCTTCGACCCCCGCGACTTCCTTGCTTATGGGCTCGGCAGCGCGATGATGCTTGCCGCGGAGGCAGGAGCTACAGCGTGGCGCCGATCGCCCGTGCTGCTTCGTCGGGATCTTCCGCCTGGGTGATCGGCCGGCCTATCACCAGGATCGAGGCGCCGGCATCGAGGGCGGCGCGCGGGGTGACCACCCGCTTCTGGTCCCCGACGTTCCCCTGCGCCGGACGCACGCCCGGCACCACGAAGAAGCCGTCGCGCCAGGCAGCACGCGCTGCGCGCACCTCCTCGCCCGAACAGACGATGCCGTCGACGCCTGCGGACTTGGCGAGTTCCGCCAGCCGCACGACCTGTTCGTGCGGGTCGGGCGACAGGCCGATCGAGCGCAGGTCGTCGGCGTCCAGGCTGGTGAGCATCGTCACCGCCACCACCTTGGTGCCGGTCGGCGCTGCCGCCTTGGCATCCTCCAGCATCGCCCGGCCGCCCGCGGCATGGACGGTCAGGATCGCCGGCCTGATCGGCCCCAGCGCCTGGATCGCCTTGGCGACCGTGTTCGGGATGTCGTGGAACTTCAGGTCCAGGAAGATCGGCAGGCCGATGTCCGCCATTTCGCGGACGCCCTGGCGGCCGTTGGCCATGAAGAATTCCAGCCCCAGCTTGATGCCGCCGACGTGGCGCTGGACGCGCTTTGCCAGCGCCTTGGCACGTTCGAGGTCGGGCGTATCGAGAGCGACGTAGATCGGAGAGGTCATGAACGGTCCTGGGAAATCGTGCCCGGCGCGATGGGGTGCTCGCCGAGCGCGTTGTCGGTCACCGGCGCGTCCACGGCATTGACCGGGGTCACGGCCGGGGCCGGAGCCGGCACGACGCGGGCGGCGGGCACGTCGCCCGGCGCCAGCGCGGCAGGCGGGGTCGCCTGTACGGCGCGCAGGTCCGCCAGCGCGCGCTCGGTCGCGGCGATCCGCTGCCGTGCCCGCCACCGCACCGTCACCAGCGACAGATAGGCCGGCACGAAGCCAAGCAGGAAGGTGATGATCAGCAGCAGCGGCAGGTTCACGTCCGCCACGACGCTGCCCCACAGGCGAACGGGTACCATCGTCATGTTGTTGAGGCTGAAGGCCACCACGACCCCGACGAGCAGCGCCCAGAACAGGGTTTTGAGGAATTGCATGGCCGTGCCCCTATGGTTTGCGGTCGCCGCCTGCTTAGGCGGGGAGCGCCGCGCGGGCAAGGGAGGGGAAGGTGAGGGCGCTTAGGCCCGCTCCACCACCGCCCAGATCGGCAGGTGGTCGGATGCGGTCCGCGCCGCCGCCGTGTCGTGGACGCCGGCATCCACGATCTTCAGTTCGGGCGAGGCCATGATCCGATCGAGCCTGCCCACCGGCCGACGCGCGTGGAAGCTCGGGCCCGTCGCCGCAAACCGATGGTGGCGTGCAAAGTCACGCAGGCAGCCCGACGCCGCGCTCCATTCGTTGAGATCCCCCATCAGCACCGTCGGCATCGTCCGCGCTGCGCTGTCGCAATGGCTCAGGATCGCGGCCGCCTGCTTGCGCCGCCACAGGCCGGACAGGTCCAGGTGCATGCCGACCGCGCGCAGCAGCATCCCGCCGATGCGCAGGTCGGCCGACACGGCGCCGCGCGGCTCCAGGGCGGGCAGCTCGATCCGCTCGCAATCCACCACTTGCGCCGACTTGCGGATCAGCAGCGCGTTGCCGTGCCATCCCATGCTGTGGGCGCGCGCCGCCACGGGGACGGCACGCCAGTCGGTATGCTCCTCCAGCATATGCTCGGGGATCACGCCCATGCGCTGGCCGAAGCGGCGGTCGCATTCCTGCAGGGCGATGACGTCGGCGTCGATCTCGCGCAGCACCTCCAGCGTGCGCTCCGGCCGGCGGCGCCGATCGGTGCCGAGGGCCTTGCGCATGTTGTAGCTCGCGATCTTGATCATCCGGGATGCCTGTGGGGAAAGCTCTGGAAGGACTGGGAAACAAGTGCGGGCGCGCCGAACTGGTTCCGCCACCGAAAGGATTCAGCTGTTCGGGCCGCTCATCCGCGCGGCAGGGTGATGGTGGCGAGCAGCCCGCCCCCGTCCCGATTTGCGAGCGCGATCTCGCCGCCGGCATCGCCGACGATCGCCTGTGCCAGGGCAAGGCCCAGGCCGATGCCGCCGGTCTCGCGGTTGCGCGACGTCTCCAGCCGGGTGAACGGCTGGAACACCCGGGCGATCTGGTCCGGCGGGATGCCCGGCCCGCGGTCGGCCACCTCGATGCGCACCCGCGCCGGATCGGCGACCAGCCGTACCTCCGCGCCACCCGCATATTTGACCGCATTCTCGATCAGGTTGCGGATCGCGCGCCGCATCAGGGTCGGGCGCAGGCGCAGCCTCTGGCGCTCCGCCTCCTCGAACGACACGTCGGCGCCCAGGTCGCGGAAGTCCTCGACCACCGCGTCCACCAGCGCCGCCAGGTCCACCTGCGTCTCGGGCTCGCTCGGACGGCCCAGCCGCGCAAGCGACAGGATGTCCTCCAGCGTGCGGTTCATCTCGTCGATGGTCTCCGCCATGCGCGCACGGTCCGCGTCGTCCTCGACCGATTCGATGCGGACGCGCAGCGCTGCCAGCGGCGTGCGCAGGTCGTGGCCGATCGCGCCCAGCATCCGGTCTTTTTCCTCCAGCATGCCGCTCACGCGCACGCTCATCCCGTTGAAGGCGGCGATCACGGCGCGCACGTCTCCAGGCCCGGATTCTTCGACGGTGTTGGCCGCCGATCCCGGACGATAGTCGTGCGCCGCCTGAGCCAGCGCGCGCAGCGGCTTGGAGATGCGGCGCCCGATCCACAGCACCGGCAGCAGCACGAAGCCGTAGAGGATCAGCGTCTGCGCCACGAGCTGCCACACCAGCCCCTGCTGGGTGTTCGGCCAGGGCGTCTCCAGCACCAGCCAGCCGTGGCCCGGGATTTCGGCCGCCACCTTCAGCGTGGCCCCGAAGCGCCGAAGCCGCTCGGCGTGCACCCGGTCCATCCTGCGCAGCACCGGGCTGTCCGGATCGACCAGGCGGATCTCCGTCTCGATCCGGCCTACCTGAAGCGCCGCGTCGGCAAAGGCGCTGCGCACCGCCGCCTCGAACTCGCCATCGCTCGGTTCCTGGTGGCTCAGCGGGTTGTCCGCCACCAGCCGCACGGCGCGTGGGCGGTCGCGATCGAGCCGGCGCGGGTCCACGGGCCTGCCGCCGCGCACGCGCTCCGCCGCGTCCACCATGCGCGTCACGGCGGGCACCGTCACCTGTGCGAACCGCACGGCCCGCCGCTCGCGCAGCAGCATCCCGAAGTTGATCGCCTGCGCCACGAACAGCGCGATGGCGACCAGCAGCGCGATCTGGCCGGAAAGGCTGCGGGGCCACAGCCGGGTCAAAGCCGGGTGACCTCGCTCGCCAGCGTATAGCCGCCGCCCCACACGGTCTTGATGATTTCGGGGTTCTTGGGGTCGGTCTCGATCTTCTTGCGCAGGCGGCTGATCTGGTTGTCGATCGCCCGATCGAACGCCGCGGCCTCACGACCCTGCGTCAGGTCGAGCAGCTGGTCGCGCGTCAGCACCTGGCGCGGCCGCGTCACCAGGGCGTGAAGCAGGTTGTACTCGCCCGTCGACAGGGGCACCGACACGCCCTCGCGGTCGACGAGACTGCGCTCACCGCTTTTCAGCACCCAGCCGGCAAAGGCGAAGGAGCCGCTTTCCGGCGCATGCTGGCGCACGCCACCGGCGGCCAGCCGCCGCAGCACCACCTTGATGCGCGCCGCCAGTTCGCGCGGCGAGAACGGCTTCACCACATAATCGTCCGCGCCCATCTCCAGCCCGACGATACGGTCGGTCTCCTCGGCGCGCGCCGTCAGCAGGATCACGGGCGTGTCGCTGGTCTCGCGGATGTGGCGGCACAGCGACAGCCCGTCCTCGCCCGGCATCATGATGTCGAGCACGATCAGGTCGATCGCATAGGCCGCCAGGCGCGCGCGCGCGCCCTCGGCGTCGCCCGCCTGGGTGACGCGAAAGCCCTGCTTGGTCAGATACTGGGCAAGCGGCTCGCGGATCGAACGTTCGTCATCGACCAGCAGCAGGTGGGGAATATCGGCCATGAACAGGGGACCTATCACACTCCCCGGCCGGCAACAGCCTGCGGGAGAGCGCCGGGCGGCGAAGCACCGCCCGGCGGGGAACGTCAGTCGTTTGCGCCTTCGGCGGCCGCCTGCGGCGCCGCACGGCCCGAGCGGGCCTTCATGCGCTCGCGCATCGCATTCTGCTCGGCGGCGTCGATGCGACCGTCGCGGTTGGCGTCCATCCGTTCGAAGCGCGTCGCCGCGGCGGCGCGGAACTCCTCGCGGCTGATCGCGCCGTCCTTGTTGGTGTCGACGCGGGCCAGCATGCGCTGCCCCATGCCGCCGGCCCTGTGCATGCCGGGCGCCGGCTTGCCGGCGGGAGCCTTGCCGTCCGCCGCGGCCGGGGCGCCGCCGCGACGATGCGGCGGGCGCATCTCGGTCGCGTCAACCTTGCCGTCCTTGTTCTGGTCCATGCGCGCGAACTGGAGGTCGGCGGCGGCCATCGCCTCGTCGCGGGTGACCACGCCATCCTTGTTGGTGTCGATCATCGTCATCAGGCCGGCGCGACGCGGCGCCGGGCTGCCCTGCGGTTCCGCCTGGGCGACGCCGGTCAGCATGGTGGCGCCCAACGCTGCCGCAACAACGAACTTCTTCATGGCAAAAGCCTCTGCATTGCTTGCCGGGGCAGAATGCCGCGGCGACGGTCCGTTATCTGGGCCCGGCCTGTCGCACCGGTATGTCGCGCGACCCGAAAACTGTCGCAAATTGTCTCGTCGCTCAGTCCCGCTTCGCCGTCTGGCCGAACAGGTTGCGACGCGCCTCCTCCGTCATCTCGCCACCGCTCGCATTCACCTGTTCGCCAAGGGCATAGGCGCGCTCGGTCGCGGGGCGCGTGCGGATCGCCTCGAACCAGCGCCGGACGTTGGGGAAGTCTGCCAGATCCTGGCCCTGCGCCTCATGCGGCACGACCCAAGGATAGGCGGCCATGTCGGCGATCGAATAGTCGCCGGCGATAAACGGGCGCCCTTCCAGCCGCCGGTCAAGAACACCGTACAAGCGGTTGGTTTCCTTGACATAGCGCTCGATCGCGTAGGGGATCTTCTCGGGCGCGTAGCGATTGAAGTGATGGTTCTGGCCCAGCATCGGGCCCAGGCCGCCCATCTGCCACATCAGCCACTGCGTCTGTTCGACGCGCGTGCGCAGGTCCGGGCCCAGGAAGCGGCCGGTCTTCTCGGCCAGGTAGAGCAGGATCGCCCCGGATTCGAAGATGCTGATCGGCTCGCCGCCGTCCGCCGGTTCGTCATCGACGATCGCGGGCATGCGGTTGTTGGGCGCGATCTTCAGGAAGTCGGGCGCGAACTGCTCGCCCTTGCCGATGTTCACCGGGTGGACGGTGTAGGGGAGGCCGGTCTCCTCCAGGAACAGCGTGATCTTGTGGCCGTTCGGGGTCGGCCAATAGTGGAGATGGATCATCGGCAGGGCTCCTTGTTTCGGCGAGGAGACATGGGCTGGCCGGTCGGCACGCGCAAGGCGAGGGAACGCGCCGGGGGCGGCGCGCGTATCAGTCCCAGGCGCGGCGATGACGGTCACGCAAGGCAGAGGGGGAGAGCGCGATGGCGAACGGCAGCCCGGCAACAGGGGCGCAGCGCCCATCCTCGTGCTCCTGCCGGCCGAGGCGCGCATGACCACCCGCGACACCTCGCAGATGCTCGGGACCCGCCCGGCCGACGATCTCGACGGCGCCGCGCTCGCACGGTGGATGCGGCAGGCGATCGACGGGTTCGAAGGGCCGCTCGCCTATGTCCGCTTCGCCGGAGGGCGCCGCAACCGCACCTATCGCATCGACACGCCCGAGCGCGCCTATGTGCTCCGCCGCCGCCCGTCCGATCCGCAGGGACCGGCGGTCCGGCCGCTCGATCGCGAATTCCGGCTGCTTCAGGCCTTGCAGCCGACCGGCTTCCCCGCCCCGCGTCCGCTCGCGCTCTGCACCGACGCCTCGGTGCTCGGCGACCCTTTCTACGTGATGCAGCTGGTGGAGGGCCGCACCCTCTGGGACGAGACGATACCCGGCATGACGCCGGCCCATCGCCGGGAACATTTCGACGCCTGGATCGACGCGCTCGCAGCGCTCCATGCGATCGAACCGGCGCCGCTCGCACTCGACGCCATCGGCTTCACCGAATGCCAGCTCGACCGCAAGCTGCGCCATTGGACCGCCAGGCCGGCCGCTCGCGCGACGCCCGAACTCGCCCGCATCGCCGACTGGCTCCTCCGTGCCCTTCCGGACCATGCGCCGCCCGCGATCGTCCACGGCGACTTCCGCCTCCAAAACCTCCTCTTCTCGCAGGAGGGTGTGGACGTCGCCGCGGTGCTCGACTGGGACCAGGCCGGCCTCGGCGACCCGCGCATCGACCTCGCCTATGTGCTCGCGCGCTGGGTGAGCGGCACGGAACTCCATCCCGCCCTGGACGAACTCGCCGGCCCCGAGAGCGGCATCCCCTCGGCAGACGCGATGGTGGCGCGCTACTGCCGGGCGAGCGGCCGCGACGCAGGCGCAGCCCTCGACTGGCACCTCGCCTACACGCTCTTCCGCCTCGCGCTTCTGGAGCAGGAAGAGGCACCGGCCCACAGCGCGACGCTGGCCGCCACCGCCTGGACCTACGCCCGGCGCGCCGGCGCCTAGGTGCCGCCCAGGCCGACGTCACAAACCGTACCCAGCCGAGGCCGCGCCCCAATTCGCAAGGCGGCAGTGATGTCGGCCGCTTCCACCGTAATCCTGCGCAGGCAGGAGCCCAGGGTTCCGAGCACCGCAAGTCGTTGGTCAGCTTGGCCCTCGATTCCCGCCTGCGCAGGAATAGGGGTGGGGCCAAAGGACGGCCCCTGTTTCGCAGGAGCCCGCCCATCCTCGCACCGCCTCCGGCCAGCCGACCTCACCCCCGCTTGCGGATCAGCCCTTCCTGCGCGACGCTCGCCACCAGTCGCCCGTCGCGCGTGAAGATGCGCCCGCGGTTGAACCCACGCCCGTTGCCCGCCCAGGGGCTGTCGGTCGTGTAGAGCAGCCAATCGTCGAACCGGAACGGCTCGTGCAGCCACAGCGCGTGGTCCAGGCTTGCGGTCTGCATGCGCGGGTCGCCCAGCCGTACCGAGTGCGGCATCATCGACGTGCCGAGCAGCAGCATGTCGCTGGCATAGGCGAGCACCGCCCGGTGCAGCGTGGGATCCCCGGGCAGGGGAGCGACCGTCCGGAACCAGCTGTGCTGCGCCGGCGGCCGCGGCTCGGAGCGCAGCCAGTCCCCCGGTGCCACCGGCCGCATCTCGATCGGCCGCGGCTGGGCGAGGAACTTGCGCACCGGATCCGACAGCTCGCCCGCCATCTCCGCCTGCACTTGCGCTTCGGATCCCAGCGCTTCGGGCGGCGGCACGTCCGGCATCGCGTCCTGGTGGTGCAGCCCTTCCTCCTGATGCTGGAACGAGGCGGCGAGCACCAGGATCGGCTGCCCGCCCTGCAGCGCCATCACGCGCCGCGTCGCGAAGCTTCGCCCGTCGAAGTCGCGGGTCACTCGGAACAGGATCGGATGCTCGGCATCGCCTGCGCGCATGAAATAGGCGTGAAGCGAATGGGCGATCTTGTCGTCGACGGAGCGCTGCGCCGCCTGGAGCGCCTGGCCGATCACCTGGCCGCCGAACACCCGCCCGCGCCCGCCGGGCAGCCGCGCGCCCCGGTACAGGTCCGTGTCCAGTTCCTCCAGGTCGAGCAGCGCGGTCAGCGTCTCGACCAGCCGTTCCGGGGTGTGCGTCATGGGAATAGTCGTTCCTTCGATCCGATCGCACCAATAGGCACATGCTTTACGTATTCGGCAAGCACTTATCCGCCCGGCTTGACGGCGCCGGCTGCCGGCGCTTGAAGCCGCGCGGTGTCCACGCACCAACCGATCGAACCGCCGCCGGGCTCCGCCTGGCCCGCCTGCACCCTTGCGGAGGCGACCGCGCGGCTCACCGCACCCGGCGAGCGGTACGAGATGGAGACGGTCGCGATCCGCGGCGTGCCGACCCGCACCTGGAAGCACGCGCCGCGCAGCCTCGCCGCGCTTGCCCAGTCGTCCTGCGCGCATGGCGATCGCCTGTTCCTGGTCCACGAGGACGAACGCGTCACCTTCGAGGCGAGCTATCGAGCGGTCGCTACGCTCGCCGCAGCCCTCGCCGCGCGCGGCATCGTTAAGGGCGACCGGGTGGCGATCGCGATGCGCAACCGCCCGCAATGGCCGATCGCGCTGATGGCGATCGCGAGCCTGGGCGCCATCGCGGTGCCGCTCAACGCCTGGTGGACCGGCGGCGAACTCGCCTTCGCGCTCGCCGACACCGGCGCCCGCCTGCTGATCGCCGACGCCCGCCGCCACGAACGGCTGCTCGACCATTATGCGGATTTGCCGGCGCTGGAGGCGGTGCTCGTCTCCGGCTGGCGCGAGAAGGCGGGCGGTGACGCCGAGGCCCTGGAGGCGCTGATCGGGAGCCCGAATGATTGGGCACGGCTACCCGAAGTCCCGTTCCCCGAGGCGGAGGTCGCCCCCGACGATCCCGTCACCATCTTCTACACCAGCGGCACCACCGGCGGCCCCAAGGGTGCGGTCGGCACCCACCGCAACCTGATGAGCAACATCCTCTCCTCCGCCTTCGTCTCCGCCCGCACGCTGCTGCGGCGCGGGGCGCCGCTGCCGGAGCGCTCCCAGCCGCAGACGGTGCTGCTGCCGATCCCGCTCTTTCACGTCACCGCGTGCAGCGCCTTCCTGATGATCGCCCTCGCGACCGGCGGCGCGGTCGTGCTGATGCGCAAATGGGATGCCGCCGCCGCCATGGCGCTGATCGAGCGGGAACGGATCGAGGCGATCGGCGGGGTCCCCGCCATCGCCTGGCAGCTGCTCGAGCACCCCGACCGTTCTGCGCACGATCTCTCCTCGCTCGTCCGCATCGCCTATGGCGGCGCGCCGGCCGCGCCCGAACTCGCCCGCCGCATCCACGCGGAATTCGGCGCCATGCCCAGCAACGGCTGGGGCATGACCGAGACCATGGCCACGGTCGCCAGCAATGCGGCGGAGGACTATCTCGCCCGCCCCACCAGCTGCGGCCCGCCGGTCGCGACCGCCGACCTCAAGATCCTCTCGCCGGACACGGGCGAGCGGGTCCCGCAGGGGGAGGTGGGCGAACTCTGGGCACGTGGGCCGATGGTGGTGCAGGGCTATTGGAACCGCCCGCAGGAAACCGCCGCCGGCTTCGTGGATGGCTGGGTCCGCACCGGCGACCTCGCGCGCATCGATGCCGAAGGCTTCTGCCACATCGTCGATCGCCTGAAGGACGTGGTGATCCGCGGCGGCGAGAACATCTATGCGGCCGAGGTGGAGGACGTGCTCTACGCCCATCCTTCCGTCACCGACTGCGCCCTGGTCGGCATCCGCCACCGCACGCTCGGCGAACAGCCGGCGGCCGTCGTCCATCTCGCGCCGGGGACACACGCCGACGAGGCCGAGCTGCAGGCCTGGGTTCGCGCGCGCCTCGCCGCCTTCAAGGTGCCGGTCGCGATCCGCTTCGTCGAGGCCACGCTGCCCCGCAACGCCAACGGCAAGATCCTGAAGCGGGCGCTGCGAGAGATGTTCGCCCCCGAGCCCTGACCTCACCCGTGCTCCTTACAGGGCAGAAGCCCAGGGCCACGAACGCTGGCGCAGCGGGCCCGGCTGCCGCAATCCCGTACCCCGGCGAAGGTCGGTGCCCAGTCGGGATGGCCTCAGCCGGCTCCCACAACCGCCGGCCCACTCTGGCTGGACCCGGCCTCCGCCGGGGTGCCGTTCCGTCGCTACGCAGCCACCCGGCTCGACCGCGCCAGCGACGCCAGCACCCAGAACCCCGCCAGCGTCAGCACCGCGGTCAGCGCGGCGAGTGCATGCCATCCGCCATGCTCCCAGAACCAGCCGCCCAGCGTTCCCGTCACGCTCGACCCGACATAGTAGAACAGCAGGTACAGCGACGCCGCATGCCCCTTCGCCCCCTGCGCGACCCGTCCGACCCACCCACTCGCCACCGAATGGCCGATAAAGAAGCCGATCGTCAGCAACGTGATGCCGGCCACGATCCACACCAGGCTCGCCGACAGGGTCAGCGCGATCCCGGCGAGCAGCAGCGCCAGCCCGACGGCCAGCGTGCGCGCACGGCCATGCCGGTCCGCGAGCCGCCCCGCACTGGAGGAGGCGACCATCCCGAGCGCATAGGTCAGGAAGATCATGCTGCTCGCGGTCTGGCCCAGGTGATAGGGCGCTGCTGCCAGCCGGAAGCCGGCATAGTTGAACAGCGCCACGAAGACGCTCATCAGCAGGAAGGCGAGGGTGAACAGGCGCAGCAGCCGGGGGTCGCGCAGATGTGCCCGCCACGTCCGAAGGTGGAAGCCGAGGTCGAAGCCCCGCACCACCGCGAAGTTGCGCGACGCCGGCAACAGCAGCGCAAAGCCCACCGCCGCCGCCAGGTCGAGTGCTCCCAGCAGCCCCATCGCCCCGCGCCAGCTGGTGAGGTCCGTCGCCAGCCCCATGCCGACGCGCCCCATCATCCCGCCAAACGCGGTACCCGCGACATAGAGGCCCATGGCGCGCCCCAGGTGCGCCGGATCAATCTCCTCGGCCAGATAGGCCATCGCCACCGCCGGCACGCCGCCCAGCACCAGCCCCTCCAGCGCGCGCGCCGCGAGCAGCAGCGCGAAGCTCGGCGTCAGGGCGGCAACGAGGTTGAGCACCGCTGCCCCCGCCATCGACGCGAACATCAGCCCGCGCCTGGGCACCATCTGCGAAAAGGCACCCGCCACGAAGATCGCCAGCGCAAGAAGTCCGGTGGTCAGCGACAGCGCCAGCGAGGCAACGCCCGGCGCCACGCGGAAATCGCGCGCGAACTCCGGCAGCAGCGGCTGCACGCAGTAGATCAGCGAAAAGGTGGCGAACCCGGCCAGGAACAGCGCCAGGCTGATGCGGCGGTAGGCGCGCGTCCCATATGCCGTCCATTGCGGCTGGCGGGGCGGGTCGGTGTCGGGCGCTTCCAGAAGAACGGTATCGGTCACGCCCCGCCATGTGGGCAGGCCTGGCCCCTCTGTCCAATCCCGCCTGCGGATCAGCCGCTCTCAGCCCGCGTACGGATCATAGCTGCCAAAGGTCCAGACGTTCCCCTCTGGATCGCGCGCGCTGTAGCTGCGGCCGCCATAGGGCTGGTCCTGGGGCGGCAGGAAAATTTCGGCACCCGCGGCGGCGGCGGTCGCGGCATGGCCGTCGACGTCGTCCACCACCAGGTAGAGCGACTGGGTCACGCAGCCCGCCTCGGCAGCGGTGCGCATGCCCGCCGCCTGTGCAAAGGGCGTGTCGATCGCTGAGGACACCATGATCATCTGCCCCGCCCAGACCAGCTCGGCATGGTCGATCCGGGAGGGCGTGGCCGCATCGCTGTAGACGGCATAGCGCACGAAGCCAAAGGCCGCGCACAGGAAGTCGATCGCATGCGGCGCATCGGCGTAGCGCAGCACCGGGATCACGGCAGGACGCACCGTCATGGCCCATCTCCTCGAACGCGAGCGTAGGCCCGCCTCGGCGGCGATGCTACGCCTCTACCGGCCTGCTACGCCAGCGTCTCGTCGTCGCGATATTTGATCTGGAGGTAGCGGTTGCGGGTCGCCAGGCTGTCCAGGTCCCCCTGCGCCAGCTGGCGGCTCATGTCGGCGATCTCTTCGTCGATCAGCTTCAGCCCCTCGACCAGCTGGTCGTCCGGGGTGCGCCCGTTGCGCTCCACCCGGCGCAGCGGCTCGGGCACGCGCTGGTAGCCGCGCACCAGTTCGGGCAGCTGTTCGCCCACCAGCTTGCGCACCTCGGCCGCCGCGGGTTCGCGCTCGTCGAGCGCCCCCAGCTGCTGGCTGAGCGTATCGAGCCGCACGCCGATCGAGTCGGTGAGCGTACGTGCCGGCGCGGGCAGGGCGGGGCGCTGCGTCTCCAGCCAGCGCTCGGTCTGCTGCGGCAGCGCCTTCAGCGGCGCGGTCGCGAACGTCTCCGGCGTCGCCGCCGGTACGACCGGGAAGATCGCGAACAGCGCGGTGGCGGCGATCAGCAGAGCCATCACCAGCATCGCGCCACCGATCCCCAGCGGCACGAACCAGCCGACCACCAGCGCCCCGATCAGGATCGCGAGGTCGGCCGCGGCGATGCGGCCCAGCCGCCGCAGCACCTCGGCTTCCCGCCTGCGCTTCACGCGCTGCGCGCCGCCGCGATAGCGATCACGCGCGCGCTCCAGCACTTCGGTCGAACGGGCGATCTGGTGGTCGACTTCGCTCTGCATGGCGGTTCCTTACAGCGCCTCGAGCTTGAAGGTCTCGCCGCCGCCGCCGGCGTTCTGCGCGGCGCCCTCGGCCCGGGCGATATAGCCCTTCGACCGCTCGACTTCGTTCGACAGCGTGTTGACCGTGGTCTTCATGCTGTCGAGCGCCTTGAGCTTGAACACGTCGATCGCGTCCATCGTGTCATAGATGTTCTGGAACGCGCGCTGCAGCGTCTCGACCGGGATGGTGGAGGCCGCCGCCTGCTCGTGGATCTGCGCGGTTTGCGACTTGAGCAGCTTGCCGGTCGAATCGATGATGTTCGCGGTCGTGGTGTTGAGCGCGGTGATCTGCTCCAGCACCAGCTTCTGGTTGGTGAGCGCCTGCGCCACCGTCACCGCCGTGCGCAGCGCGCCGACCGTGGTGGTGGAGGCGCGGTCGACGCCCTTCACCAGCTCGACATTGTTCTTCTTGACCAGGTCGAGGGCCAGATAGCCCTGCACCGTCACCGCCATCTGCGTCAGCAGATCCTGGGTACGCTGCCGCACATAGAACAACGCGGTCTCGCGGATCGCCTTGGCCTTGGCAGGATCGGTGTGGTCCAGGTCGTTGGCCCGGTCCTCCAGCTTGCGATCCATCTCCTTGGAGAGATAGATCATTTGCTCCAGCCGGCCCATCGCCGCCCACAGGTTCTGCCGCTCCACGTCGATCGCGGCATTATCCATCAGCAGCTCGTCCTTGCCCGACTGCAGGCTCTTCAGGATCTGCGCGATGTGCGTCTGCGAGCTTTTGTAGCTGTCGAAGTAATCGCGCATCTTGTTGCCGAACGGCAGGATGCCGAACAGCTTCTTGGGCGCCATCAGATTGCCCTGCTTGCCGGGGTCGAGGTCCTCGATCGTGCGGCGCAGCTGGGCGAGGTCGGCACCGACGCCGCTCTCGCGGTCCATCGCCTTCACCGGCCGATCGAGGAAGCGGTTCGATTGGCCCGCGGCCTCGCGGATCTCGCGCGCGCCCATGTTGGTGATCGCGTCGACCCGCTTGCCGAACTCCGGCGAGTTCACGTCCTGCGCGATCAGGTCCTCGATGAAGCTGTCGACGCGGGTCTCCAGCTCCGACTTCTTCTTGTCGTCCACCGGCACCAGCCCGGCAGCCTTGGCAGGCGTAACGGCGGGCACGGGATCCGGCGCTTCGAGTTTCAGCTCCTGTTCCGCCACCTGCGTCGCCATATCGTCTCCTGTGCTTGGTCCCTTGAGGATAGTTGCTTGCCGCGGCCGTGCAAGTGTATCAGCCAAATAACACGCAGTGCAGGGGGGTAGGTTGCTGAAGTTGCTGATCGGGGCCGCGCTTGCGCTGGGCCAAGTGGAAGTTCCGCCGCCTGCCGTTGACCCGCTGACGGTGGAAATCGAGACCGGCGACGCCGATCGCTTCGCGGCGTTGCTCGCGCGCACGGAGGGCCCGCTGACGGCCGAGCAGATCCAGCGTGACTATCTGGATGGCGCCAGCGACGGGGTGCGGGTGTTCACGCCGGGCCGTATCCGGGATGCCGCGCATCTGGCGCGCACCGTCGCCGCTAAGCGCGGCCTCTATACCGAGGCGGTTCGGGAATGCCTGCCGGTCGTCAAAGGTACGACGCCGGAGCTTCGCGCCACCTATCTCGCGCTGAGTGCCCTGTTTCCGGGCCGGTCACTCCCACGCATCTACCTGGTGGTGGGGGCGGACAACTCCGGTGGAACCGCAGCGCCTGGCATGCAGGTGCTCGGGCTGGAGACGCTGTGCAGGATTGCAGGCAATCCCGAGGCGTTGCGCGCGGTGCTCCGGCAATTCTATGCGCACGAGACCGTCCATGCGCTGCAGCGGGACGGCGGCGAGCCCTCGCCTGGCGGACCGCTGCTGCGCTCCGTGCTGGCCGAGGGCGCTGCCGACTTCATCGCCGCGCTGGCGACCGGGACCGAGATGGACCCCAAGCGCGCGGCCTGGGGCAGCGCCCGCGAAGCGGCGCTCTGGCAGATGCTCAAGGCCGACCTGGCGACCACCGCCGACACCAAGGGCGATCCGGCGCGCGGCTCGCCCGCGGAGGTCGCGATGCATCGTTGGGTCGGAAACTACAGCAGCGCGCCCGAGGGCTGGCCGGGCGAGGCCGGATATTGGATGGGACAGCGCATCTGGGAGCGCTGGTATGCACGCCAGCCCGACAAGCGCCGCGCGCTGGAAGAGATGTTGACGATTTCCGATCCGCTGGCCGTGCTGCAAGGCGGGCGCTTCGTCGAATGACCTTTCCGCGGCGCACGAAATAAGCTAAGGGCCGCGCCGAAACCGCCCGCGCACTGCGTCGGCCACTTTCCGGGAAATTGAATGAGCCTGCGCAACATCGCCATCATCGCGCACGTCGATCATGGCAAAACCACCCTTGTCGACCAGCTGTTCCGCCAGTCGGGCACCTTCCGCGACAACCAGCGCGTGGAAGAGCGCGCGATGGACTCGAACGACCTCGAGAAGGAGCGCGGGATCACCATTCTCGCCAAGCCGACCTCGGTCGAGTGGGCGCCTCCGGGCGGCGGCGAGCCGGTGCGCATCAACATCGTCGACACGCCCGGCCACGCCGACTTCGGCGGCGAGGTGGAGCGCATCCTCTCGATGGTCGACGGCGTGATCCTGCTGGTCGACTCGTCGGAAGGCGCGATGCCGCAGACGAAGTTCGTGACCGGCAAGGCGCTGAAGCTCGGCCTCAAGCCGATCGTCGTCGTCAACAAGATCGACCGTTCGGACAGCCGCGTGCAGGAAGTGCTGGACGAGGTGTTCGACCTGTTCGTCTCGCTCGACGCGACCGACGAGCAGCTCGACTTCCCGGTGCTCTACGCGTCGGGCCGCAACGGCTATGCTTCGGACAACCCCGATGCGCGCGAAGGCACGCTGATCCCGCTGTTCGAGAAGATCGTCAGCCACGTGCCGGCGCCGAACCTCGACGTCGACGCGCCGTTCAGCTTCCTGGTGACGCTGCTCGACCGCGACAACTTCCTGGGCCGTATCCTCACCGGCCGCGTCCAGTCGGGCACGGTGAAGCTCAACCAGCCGATCCACGCGCTCGACATGGCGGGCAACGTGATCGAGACGGGCCGCGCCTCCAAGATCATGACCTTCCAGGGTCTGGAGCGCGTGCCGACCGAAGAGGCCAAGGCAGGCGATATCATCTCGCTCGCGGGCCTCACCGTCGCGACCGTGTCGAACACCATCGCCGATCCGTCGGTGACCGAGGCGATCCAGGCGCAGCCGATCGATCCGCCGACGCTGTCGATGCGCTTCGCCGTCAACGACTCGCCGCTGGCGGGCCGTGAGGGTTCGAAGGTGACCAGCCGCATGATCCGCGACCGCCTGGAGCGCGAGGCCGAGTCCAACGTCGCCATCAAGGTCACCGAGAGCGAGGACCGCGACAGCTTCGAAGTCGCCGGCCGCGGCGAGCTTCAGCTGGGCGTGCTGATCGAGACGATGCGCCGCGAGGGCTTCGAGCTCGGCATCAGCCGTCCCCGCGTGCTGTTCGGCACCGACGAGAACGGCGCCAAGACCGAGCCGTACGAGACGGTGGTGATCGACGTGGACGACGAGTTCTCGGGAACGGTCGTCGACAAGATGAACCAGCGCAAGGCCGAGATGACGGACATGCGTCCGTCGGGTGGCGGCAAGACCCGCATCACCTTCTCGGCACCGTCGCGCGGCCTGATCGGCTACCATGGCGAGTTCCTGTCGGACACCCGCGGCACCGGCATCATGAACCGCCTGTTCGAGCGCTATGGTCCGTTCAAGGGCCAGATCGAGGGCCGCAAGAACGGCGTGCTGATCTCGAACGGCGCCGGCGAGGCCCAAGGCTATGCACTCGGCCCGCTCGAGGACCGCGGCATCCTGTTCGTCGGCCACGGCGAGACCCTCTACGAGGGCATGATCATCGGCGAGAACGCCAAGACGGATGACCTCGAGGTCAACCCGATGAAGGCGAAGCAGCTGACGAACTTCCGCGCCTCGGGCGGCAAGGACGACGCGATCCGCCTGACCCCGCCGAAGAAGATGACGCTGGAGCAGGCGATCGCCTACATCGACGACGACGAGATGGTCGAGGTCACGCCCAAGAACATCCGCCTGCGCAAGCGCCACCTGGACCCGCACGAGCGCAAGCGCGCCTCGCGCGCCAAGGCGGCCTGATCCGGGCCTAGCCTTCGCGATCTGCGAACCAACGCAAGAGGCGTCGGATGCACCCGCATCCGGCGCCTTTTTGCTGACCGACTAAACCCTGGCTGAACAACGGGTTACCCCCCGGTTCAGCGCGCCCGCGCTACTGCCTGGCTGTCGTGCCCATTGCGTGATGTCCGTCACGCCCGGCGCGAGGAGAGAGGAGGAGTTCGGAGATGAAATCCTTGTTGAAGAAGGCCGGGCTGGGCATCGCGCTCGCCGCCACCGCGCTGACCGCGTCGGCGCCTGCGGAAGCCCAGCGCTACCGCGGCGGCTATTACCCGCACGGCGGCTACCACGGCTACTATCCCGGCTATCGAGGCTACCGCGGGCGCAGCTCGGCCGGTCCGGCGATCGCGGCAGGCGTCGTCGGAGTGGTGCTGGGCGCAGCGCTCGCATCCAGCGCCAACGACCGCCGGTACCGCGATCGCTACTACCGCGACCGCGGCTACGCCTATGACTATGACGATCGCTACTATCGTCAGCGGGGCTATTATCCGGCCGACGGCTATTACGCCTATCGCTATCGCGATCACCGCCAGTGCTGGGACGAGCAACGCTTCGATCCGTACGACGGCTATCCGGTGCGCGTGCGCGTCTGCAACTGACGCTGCCACCACCGGAGGGCGGCGCGGGCAGGGGCCACGCGCCGCCCTTTTTTTGTTGGCGCGGACGCGGTTTTGCGCCATGCGGCCGCCCATGAGCGATACACCCCCCGACCACCTTTCGATCAACCCGCGCAGCCCGCATTTCGACCGCGAGGCGCTGGAACGCGGCGTCGGCATCCGCTTCAAGGGCGTGGAGCGCCGCGACGTCGAGGAATATTCGATCTCCGAAGGCTGGATCCGCGTGGGCCTGGGCAAGAAGGTCGATCGCCATGGCCAGCCGCTCACTATCAAGCTGGTCGGCCCGGTCGAGGCCTGGTTCCAGACCGGCACCGATGACGAAGCCGCGGCCGACGAAGCCGAGCAGGGCTGACCGTCCGACCCTGGGCGCGCGGGTCGCTATGCCCGCGCGTTACTCCGCCGCCTCGGCCATGACGGCCAGGCGTGTGAGTGCGGCCACATGCGTTCGAAACGCCTGCTTGCCCGCCGTCGTCAGCCCCAGCCAGGTTCGTTGCCGCCCCCCCATGCTGGCCTTGCGCAGCCGGACATAGCCTGCCGCATCCAGCTGCGCCGCGTGCTTGGACAGCACGGATTCGCTGATGCCGATGGCTTCCCGGATGCGGGCGAACTCCACCTCCTCCGCCTCGATCAGCAGCGCGCAGACCTGCAGGCGCACTGGGGCGTTCAGCACCGCATCATAGCCCGGGATCGCGCTCACAGCGGCGCCGCCAGTTCTTCGCGCCAGATGCGATCGAAGCGCCGGCTGGCGAGCGTCGCCACGACCCCGCCGACTACCCCCAGCGGCAGCGGCGCCCAGACGATGCCCAGGCGGAAGCGGAGCACGACGCCAGCTATCAGCATGCCCAACATCAGCACCGCGAATGCGACCACCGTCCGCCGGGTGCGGCCGGCGCGATAGCCGTTCACCGAAAGCCCGGTGCGCCGCTTCCACGTCCGGAACAGCAGCGCCATGCCGAGAATGCTCACCGCCACCCCGATCGAAATCAGATGCTCGGGAAGCGCATAGCTGGCGATCAGGGCCCCGGTAGCGAGACCGTACAGGGGCGCGTACCAGCTCGTGCCAAGATCGCCGGCGGCCATGCGGGAGCGGGCGCGATTGGTGGCGGCAAGTGCCAGCGCAGCGCTGGCGGGATCAGGCGAATCAGGGTGCGGCATGAGCGTGTCTCCACTTTCCAACGTGGAAAGTGACGAACACTTTCCACATCGTCAAGTGACGCCGCGCGCCTGCCTCAGTGGACGAAGCGCGCCACTACGTCGCGATAGCTGCGGCTCACCTTCACCTGCGCGCCGGAGTCGAGCACCAGGAAGCACTCGCCGTTGGTGTGCGGCTTCACCTGCTTCACCAGGTCCAGGTTGACGATGGTCGAGCGGTGGACGCGCTGGAACCGCCGCGGGTCGAGCCGCTTCTCCAGGTCCTTCATCGTCTCGCGCAGGATCAGCGTGTTGTCGCCGGTGTAGATGCACATGTAATCGCCCGCCGCGTCGATGCGCTCGATCGTGTCGACGTCCACGCGGAAGATCTGCCCGCGATCCTTGATGTTGATGAGCTTCTCGAACCGGTTGGCGTTGTGGGCGCCGTCGCTGCCGTCCGACAGCGTCTCGGCGGCTTCGGGTGCAACCTCGGCCAGCACTTCCTTCAGCCGGTCGACCTCGGCCTGGCCGCGCTTTTCGTTCAGGCGCTGGCGCACGCGGTCGAGCGTGTCGGCCAGGCGCGAGTCGTCCACCGGCTTCATCAGATAGTCGACCGCCTGCGCCTCGAACGCGCGCAGCGCGTGGTCGGAATAGGCGGTCACGAACACCACCAGCGGCGGCTCGACTTCCATCAGCCCCTGGACGACCGAGAAGCCGTCAAAGCCGGGCATCTGGATGTCGAGAAACACGAGGTCGGGCTTGTGGGTCTTGATCGAGCGGATGGCCTCGCGGCCATTGACGCACTTGTCGACGATCTCGACGTCCTCATGCGCCTGCAGGCGCAGTTCCAGCCCCTGGATGGCCAGCGGCTCGTCGTCGACTAGGATGGTACGGATGGTCATGCAGCCTCTCGCGTGCGTTCCTCGACCTGGAACGGAATTTCGATCTCGACGCTGAACCCGCTGCCCGGAATCGACCGCGTGTCGAGGCGATGGTCTTCACCATATGCCTGCGCCAGTCGCTCTCGGATGTTTGCCAGTCCCACGCCGGTCGATAAGGTCGGCCTGCGCGACGCTTCGTTCAAGCCCGGGCCGGTGTCCGAAACGCCAATCTGCACCCGTTCCCCGGCGAGCCGAGCCGTGACCGCGATCTCGGCACCCTCTTCCTTGGGGGTGACTGCGTACTTGATGGCGTTTTCGACCAGCGGCTGCAGCAGCAGCGAGGGCAGCCGGGCGTTCGCCACCCGCGGGTCGATGTCGAACCGCGTCTGCAACCGCTCCTCGAAGCGCATCTTCTCGATGTCGAGGTACAGCTTCAGCGTCTCCACCTCCTGCGCCAGCGTCACATGCGCGGTCGGCTCGTTGGCGAGCGTGTAGCGTAGGAACGAGGACAGCCGCGACAGCATGATGTTGGCGCGCTCGGTGTGCTTGAGCAGCACCAGCGTCGAGATCGAGTTGAGCGTGTTGAACAGGAAGTGCGGGTTCAGCTGGTAGCGCAGCATCGCCAGCTGTGCCGAGGAGGCCTGGTTCTCCAGCGCCTGCATGGTGCGGGTCTGCTGCTCGACGATGAGGTAGAAGTTGATGCCGAAATAGAGCGCCGACCAGCCGGCGAGCACCGTGAAGGTCAGGAAGATCAGCGCTGGCAGCAGCGACAGGTCCAGCCCGGGGGTCGCGGTCGTCGCGCGGAACAGGGAGAAGGTGTACGCCTCGATCACCGCGTACAGCAGCGTCGCGGCGAACAGCGTCACCAGTGTCGCGATGACGGCCCAGACCCGCGGCAGCCGCCGATAGCTTCCGTAGAGCACCGACATCAGCAGCGTGAGGCAATAGCCGACGATCGACTCCACGATGACGGCCAGCACCACCTTCGCGGTCGGCGCGTTGAACACGCTGGAGACGGTGCGCAGCAGCAGATAGCCGCTCCATCCCGCCGCCTGCAGGATCCAGAAGGCGCGGCTCTTCTCTTCGAAGAACGGGCGCGAGAACAGGGAAGACACGGCAGCCATCGTGCCGCCGCCTTACTGCGGGTCTACTTCGCGGGGAAGGGGCAGGGCGGCCACACACCCGCGCCGAAAAGCAAAACCGCCGCTCCCCGGGTGGGGAGCGGCGGCCTGCTTGCGGTCCGGTTTCCCGGGCGTTCGGATCAGAACTCGAAGTGGATCGAGCCGATGAACGTGCGCGGTGCGCCGAAGTTGAGGCGCGGGTTGTTCGAGAACGCGGTCTGGGTGCTCAGGTTGCCGAAATAGCGCTCCTTGAGCAGGTTGGTCGCGTTGAACTGGAAGAAGGTACGCTCCAGCCCCGCGAAGCCCAGGTCGAGGCGCGCGTCGAGGTTGACGAGCGTGTACCCGGCGACCTTGAGGTCGTTCACGTCGGTGACCCAGCGATCGCCCGTGTGCTTGGCTTCCACGCCGACCGACACCGGGCCACCCTCGGCCTGGATGCGGCCGCCATACTGCCACTTCGGCGTCTCGACCGTGAACTTGCCTTCGGTGGCTGCGATCACGGCACCGCTGATCGGGTTGATCGCGTTGTCCTGCAGTTCGGAGTCGATGTACGAACCGAACGCATAGAGCGACAGGAAGCGCGTCGGACGAATGCCGAAGCTCGCGTCCACGCCGCCGCTCTTCACCGCGCCGACGTTGCGGTCGATGCTGATGGTGCCGCCACCCTCGAGCTCCTGGATCGAGCTGATGATGCGGTTCTTGTAGTAGACGTACCACCCGGCGACCTGCGCCTGGATGATGCCCGAGTTGTAGCGCAGGCCCAGGTCGAACGAGTCGGTCCGCTCCGGCTGCACTTCATCCGCCGGGCGGATCGTCACGTCGTCGTACGAATAGAGGTTGTCGGTCTTGGGAACCGAGAAGCCCTTCGAGTAGCTGGCGAAGACGCTGAGGTTGTTCACCAGCTCGTAGGTGAGGCCGACGTTCGGCAGCAGCGCGTCATACTTCTTGATGCGGTGCTCGTACGGCGCGCCAAAGCCTGCGGTGTTCGGGTTCGCTGCGACCGACTCCGGCGACTGCGAGGTGCAGTAGGCGTCGCTCGAGTTGCCCGGGATCGTGTAGCAATAGTTGCTCAGGTTGCGGCGGAAGAACGGTGCGCGAACGCCGAGCGCGACGTTCAGGCGGTCGTCGAAGAACTTGCCGCGGTATTCGCCCGACACCTGGTGCAGGATCGCGTAGGAGAGGCGGTTGCGCTTGTTGAGCACGTTGCCGGCAGCGTCGACGATCGCATAGTCGCCTTCGCCGTCGAGCGCGCTGAACACGTCGAACGGCTGGCCCGCTTCCGTCAGGCGGCTCGCCTCGCCTGTCTGGCGGTGACGTGCGCGGTCCCAGGTATAGGCGATGCGGACGAGGTTGTTGTCGTCCAGGTCATAGCGCAGGCCTGCGATCGCGGTGAAGCGCTGGGTGCGGGTGTTGGACGGCCAGTAGACGCGCACCAGATCGCTCAGGTCGCCGTCGCCGTTCAGGTCTGCACCGGCGGCGATGCCCGCACCGACGCGGCCGAACTGCTGATTGTACTGGTTGCGGCCATTCGCCGCGGCATCGCTCTCGGCGAACACGGTCGAGCCGCCGCCGTTCGCACGCGTGAAGCTGTACGCACCGTCGAAGGTGAAGGTCAGCTTCTCGTTCAGGGTGAGGCGCGAGTTGAGGCGGACGTTGCCCGTGTTGGACGGGTTGATCGCCGTGTACCGCGAGTTGAAGCAGTTGCCCGTGGTGTCGTCCTGACGGCCCGGGCCGCCGTTCGCAGCCGGGCGCTCGCAGACGTCGCTGTAGAGGAACGACGTCGAGGTGTCGTTGAACAGAGTGTCGTACTGGCCCTTGCTCAGGTCGAGCTTGAACGGTGCGTCCGGCGACACCGCCGCCGCCGCCGGAATCACGCTCTCGCCCAGCACGTTCCGCATGTTTGCGGTCGTCGGGTTGCTGTACGAGCTGTTGCGGTTCTGGTTGTAGTGCGCCGCCAGCGACACGAAGTCGCCGTTGTTGCCGATCGGCTGATAGATCTTGCCGTTGTACTGCTGCTTGTCGATGCGGCCGTACCCGCGGAACTGGTCGTACGTGTCCTTGCTCGCCGACAGCCAGGCCTTGGTGCCCGACGCGGTCAGCGTGCCGGTGTTCAGCATCACGAAGGCGCGGTTGCGGTCAAAGGTGCCGTGCGAGAAGACGGCCATCGCGCCCAGCTCGTCGCGCGGCTCAAGCGAACGATAGTTGACGGTACCGCCCGAAGCGCTCGCGGTCGGCGAGTCGACGTCGGTCGCGCCGAAGTTCACGTTGACCTGCTCGATCAGCTCGGGGTCGAGCTGCTGGTTCGAATAGATCGAGTAGTTGCCCGAATCGTTCAGCGGAATGCCGTCGAAGGTCAGCGAGACGCGGTCGCCGCTGAACCCGCGGATGCGCAGGTTGCCGCCCGACGAGCCGTACGGATCGCTGTTGGTGAAGCTCACGCCCGGGACGAGGTTGATCGTGTCCAGGATGGTCTGGCCCGGCGCGCGGCGCTCGATCAGCTCCTGGGTGATGACGGCACGCGCCTTGGGCGTGTCGGGCGTCTGCACGCCATTGATGCTGCGCTCCCCGCGCGCACCGGTGACGACGATGTCCTCGCCCTCCGCGTCGACCGTACCGGTCGACTGCGCCATTGCGGCAGCCGGAATGACCAGCGCGGCAAAAGCCACGCCTGCAAAAAGCTTCGTACGCATGTGTTCCCCTATCGTGAGCGGATGCTCAGATGCGGTGCCCGTTCACCGTCTGGCCGCCCCGTGGGCGATTCATATGTCGACTTTGTGACAATCAGGGGAGGGGGAACTAAAAGCTTTTTGCTGCGTTGCACAAACGCCACACCGGGAGTTCTGTCCGGAAATTAGGCTGCTGCCGTAACTATTTGCGCCCATTCCTGTTCGTTAACCACCCTGACGCCCAGTTCGGCTGCCTTCTTGAGCTTGGAGCCGGCATTCGCACCTGCGACGACCAGGCCGGTTTTTGCGGAAACCGATCCCGCGACCCGTGCACCCAGTGCCTCTGCCTGGGCCTTTGCCTCGTCGCGCGACATCGTTTCCAGGGTGCCGGTGAAGACCACGGTGAGACCAGTCACCTCCGACTCGCGAACCTCGGGGACAAACGCAGGCGGGCTGACTTCGCCCAGCAAGTCCGCCCACAGCGCGCGATTGTGGGGCTCGGCGAAGAAGTCGGCGAGCGCATGGCCCACCGCCGCGCCGACGTTCTCGACGCCGATGTGCTCGGCGATCGCCTTGTCGACGCGCGCCTGGAACTTCTGGTCGGTCTCGCCGACCACCGGCGCCATGCCCTGGCGCAGGGCGATGATCTCGTCCGCTAGCGTCTGGATCGCGGGCAGGGTGGCATAGCGCTTGAGCAGGTCCCGCGCCGTCACGATGCCGATGTGGCGGATGCCGAGGCCGAACAGCAGCCGCACCGGATCCGGCGCACGCTTCGCCTCGATCGCGGCCAGCAGGTTGTCGACCGAAATGTCGGCCCAGCGCTCGCGGGCGAGGATGTCGGCGCGGCGGTCCTTCAGGCGAAAGATGTCGGCCGGCGAATGCAGCAGCCCGTCGCGCACAAAGGCCTCGATCGTGGTCGCGCCCAGCCCTTCGATGTCGAGTGCGCCGCGGCTGGCGAAATGCTTGAACCGCTCCACGCGCTGCGCCGGGCAGATCAGCCCGCCGGTGCAGCGGATATCGACCTCGCCTTCTTCGGCCACCGCATCCGATCCGCACTCCGGACAATGGGTCGGGAACGCCCAAGGCTCCCGCGCCACGTCGCGCGTCAGATTGTCGACGATCTGCGGGATCACGTCGCCGGCGCGCTGCAGCACCACCCGGTCGCCGGGGCGCACGCCCAGCCGCGCGATCTCGTCGGCGTTGTGCAGCGTCGCGTTGGTGACGACCACGCCGCCGACCGTCACCGCCTCCAGCCGCGCGACCGGCGTCAGCTTGCCGGTGCGCCCGACCTGGATGTCGATCCGCTCCAGCGTCGTCTGCGCGCGCTCGGCGGGGAACTTGTGCGCCAGCGCCCAGCGCGGGGCGCGGCCGACCTGGCCCAGCCGCGCCTGCCAGTCGAGCCGGTCGACCTTGTAGACGACGCCGTCGATATCGAACGGCAGGTCCGCACGCTGCGCCTCGATCGCGCGGTAGATGCCGAGCGCGTCCTCCAGCGTCGGAGTCAGCGCGAAGCTGTCGGCGACCGGGAAGCCCCAGCCGGCGATCGCCGCCACCACGGCCGCCTGGGTCTCGCCCGGCAGGCTGCTGGTCTCGCCCCAGCCGTGCATCAGGAAGCGCAAGGGGCGGGTGGCGGTGACGCCCGCATCCTTCTGCCGCAGCGATCCGGCGGCGGCGTTGCGCGGGTTGGCGAACTGGCGCGCCTTGGCAGGGTCGGTCGCCTCGGCGAGCAGCCGCGCGTTGAGCGCCGCGAACGCCGACTTTTCCATGTATACCTCGCCGCGCACCTCGAAGAGGTCGGGCGCCGCGTCAGGCAGCGTCTCGGGAATGTCGGCGATGGTGCGGACGTTGGCGGTCACATCCTCGCCCACCGCGCCGTCGCCGCGGGTGAGCGCGCGCACCAGCCGGCGGTTCTCGTAGCGCAGCGAGCAGGAGAGGCCGTCGATTTTGGGCTCGGCGGTCAGCGCCACCGGCGCATCGACACCCAGCGCCAGGAACCGCCGCACCCGGCCCAGAAAGTCCGCCACCTCCTCGTCGCTGAAGGCATTGTCGAGGCTCAGCATCGGCCGCGCATGCGCCACCTTGGCCAGGTGGCCGGTCGGCGCCGCACCTACCTGACGCGCCGCCGAGTCGCTCAGCACCAGATGCGGAAAGGCCGCCTCGATCGCCGCGTTCCGGCGGACCAGCGCGTCATAGTCCGCGTCGCTGATCTCGGGCGCATCGGCGTTGTGATAGAGCTCGTTGTGGCGCGCGATCTCGGCGGAAAGCGCGGCGAGTTCCTGGGCGGCGTCCTGGTCGGTCTGGGGCAGCGGGTCCATGCCCGGTCGGTATCACGGACGCCGCCGCGATCAAGGCGCGCGCGCCGGTGCGAACGCGGTTTTCCCAGCCGCGCTCGTGTTGCATAGGGGCGCAAACCACCATGGACCCGCAATGACCACCATCATCACCGAAGCCGACCTGATCGAAAGCGTCGCCGACGCCCTCCAGTTCATCAGCTACTACCACCCAATGGATTACATCCGCGCGCTGGGCCAGGCCTATGAGGCCGAGCAGAGCCCGGCGGCCAAGGACGCCATCGCGCAGATCCTGACCAACAGCCGCATGTGCGCGGAGGGGCATCGCCCGATTTGCCAGGATACCGGCATCGTCACCGTTTTCGTGAAATGGGGCCAGGACTGCCGCCTCCAGTCGGACCGCTCGCTGCAGGAAGTCGTCGATGAGGGCGTGCGCCGTGCCTATCTCCACCCGGAGAACAAGCTGCGCGCCTCAATCCTGGCGGACCCGGCTTTCACCCGCCGCAACACCCGCGACAATACGCCGAGCGTGATGCACGTCGAGATGGTGCCGGGGAACACGGTTTCGGTTGACGTCGCGGCCAAGGGCGGCGGCTCGGAGAACAAGACCAAGTTCAAGATGATGAACCCCAGCGACTCGATCGTCGACTGGGTTCTGGAGATGGTGCCGCAGATGGGCGCCGGCTGGTGCCCGCCCGGCATGCTCGGCATCGGCATCGGCGGCACTGCGGAAAAGGCGATGCTGCTCGCCAAGGAATCGCTGATGGGCGCGATCGACATGGCGCAGTTGAAGCAGCGCGGCCCCCAGAACGACATCGAGGCGCTGCGCATCGAGCTGTTCGACAAGGTCAACGCGCTCGGCATCGGCGCGCAGGGGCTGGGTGGTCTCTCGACCATCCTCGACATCAAGATCCTCGACTGGCCGACCCATGCCGCGTCCAAGCCGGTCGCGATGATCCCCAACTGCGCCGCCACGCGCCACGCGCACTTCACCCTCGACGGTTCGGGGCCGGTCTATCTGGAAGCGCCCAAGCTCGACGAATGGCCCAAGGTCGAGTGGAAGCCCTCGGCCGAGGCCAAGCGCGTCGACCTCGACACGCTCACGCCTGAGGTGGTGCAGTCGTGGAAGCACGGCGATCGCCTGCTCCTGAACGGCAAGATGCTCACCGGCCGCGACGCCGCGCACAAGCGCATCGCCGACATGCTCGCCCGCGGCGAGCAGCTGCCCGTCGAGTTCAAGGGTCGGGTGATCTACTATGTCGGTCCGGTCGATCCGGTCGGTGAGGAAGTGGTCGGCCCCGCCGGTCCCACCACCGCCACCCGCATGGACAAGTTCACCCGCATGATGCTCGACCAAGGCCTGCTCGCAATGGTCGGCAAGGCCGAGCGCGGCCCGGCCGCGACCGATGCGATCAAGGACCACAAGAGCGCCTATCTGATGGCGGTCGGCGGTGCGGCCTATCTCGTCGCCCGCGCGATCAAGGGCTCCAAGGTCGTCGGCTTCGAGGACCTCGGCATGGAGGCGATCTACGAGTTCGAGGTGCAGGACTTCCCCGTCACCGTCGCGGTGGATGCCGAGGGGCAGAACGTCCACACGCTCGCGCCGCTGGTGTGGCGCGAGAAGATCGCCAAGGAGCGCCTGCTCGAGAACGCCTGACTTCGGTCAGGCGTTCGGAGACCGCATCGCCCCAACCGCAACCCGTACCCCGGCGGAGGCCGGGGCCCAGGGCCCAGGGCCCAGGGCCAAGCAGAACAACGGCTGTTGCTGCGTGAAACCCTGGGCTCCTGCCTGCGCAGGAGCACTCCGGGGCAGGGTGCCGCTCACCTCGACGCGTGCAGCCCGCCGTCGATCGCGTGGTACGCGCCGTTGATGTACCCTGCCGCGTCCGAGGCGAGGAACGCCACCAGCTGCGCCACCTCTTCCGCCCGGCCATAGCGCCTGGCGGGCAGCGCCTTTGCACGTTCGGCTTCCGAACCCTTGCTGCCCTCGTCGAGCGAGTCCATCATCCGACTGTGGATCGGACCGGGGTTGATGCAGTTCACCCGGATGTTCTTGTCGGCGACTTCCATCGCCGCCACGCGGGTCAGCCCCAGCACCGCATGCTTGCTGGCGTTGTAGGCGGACGTTCCCGGCGATCCGCTCAGCCCGGCGACGCTGGACGAGTTGACGATCGCGCCCGCGCCCTGTTCCAGCATCACCGGCAGCACGTACTTGAGCCCCAGGAACACGCCGTCGACGTTGACGGCGAACACCTTCTTGAACGCATCGAACGGATAGTCGCCGATCGGCTTCACCGGCCCTTCGATTCCGGCGTTGTTGAAGAACACGTCGATCCGGCCGCCGAACGCCCGCTTCGCTTCCTCGACATAGTTGCGGACGGAGGCTTCGTTGCTCACGTCCGCTTCCACGATGGCCAGGGCGTCGGCGGCAATCCGCTCCCTCAGCGGGCCGAAGTCGGCGCCGGGAATGTCCACCGCCACGATCTTCGCGCCGCGTTCCGCCATCAGCACCGCGGTCTCGAGACCGATGGCACCCGCGGCGCCGGTGATGATCGCGACCTTGTCTTCGAAGCTGCGCGCGTCCGTCATGTCCTGACCTCGTCAGTTGAAAACCACGTCTCTGGAATGGGCGGCCGCGCAGCGCGGTTCCGCGGAACGCAGCGTTTCGCCGGGGCGGGTCAGGCTGCGAGGGTCACGCCAGCCTGCGCCTCCTGCACCGCCGCGCGCAGGTCGCCCGCCAGCGCATCGACCCGCGCCGGGTCCGCATCCCACGCGAACATGAACCGCGCGCCGCCGCCGATGAAGGTGTAGAAGCGCCAGCCGCGGGCGCGCAGTCCCTCCAGCACCGGCTCGGGTGCCCGCAGGAACACCGCATTGGCCTCGACCGGGAACATCGGCTCGATGCCCGGCAGGTCGGCGATCGCGGTGGCCAGGCGGCGGGCGCAGTCGTTGCCGTGCGCCGCGTTGCTCAGCCACACGCCGCTCTCCAGCATCCCCACCCAGGGTGCGGCCAGGAAGCGCATCTTGGAGGCGAGCTGCCCCGCCTGCTTGCAGCGATAGTCGAAGTCGACGGCGAGCGCGTGGTCGAAGAACAGGATCGCCTCGCCGGCGGCCATGCCGTTCTTGGTGCCGCCGAAGCACAGCACGTCGACGCCCGAGCGCCACGTCATCTCGGCCGGCGAGCAGCCGAGGGCCGCGCACGCGTTGGCGAAGCGCGCCCCGTCCATGTGCAGGCGCAGGCCCAGCTCACGGCAGATCGCCGACAGCGCCCGGATCTCGTCCAGCGAATAGACCTGGCCCGTCTCGGTCGGCTGGGTGATCGTCACCGCGCGCGGCTTGGGAAAGTGGATGTCGGAGCGCCCGGTCGCCAGCGCGCGCACCGCCTCGGGCGTCAGCTTGCCGCCCTCGGTCTGCGCCACCAGCAGCTTGGAGCCGTTGGAGAAGAATTCGGGCGCGCCGCACTCGTCGGTCTCGACGTGGGCGGAGGAGGAGCAGATCACGCTATGGTAGGACTGGCACAGCGCCGCCAGCGCCAGCGAGTTGGCGGCGGTGCCGTTGAACGCGAAGAACACCTCGCAGTCCGTCTCGAACAGCGTGCGGAACGAGTCGGAGGCGCGCTGCGTCCACGGGTCCTCGCCATAGGCGGGCACGTAGCCGCGGTTTGCCTCGTCCATCGCCGCCCATGCCGCGGGACAAATGCCGGCGTAGTTGTCGCTGGCGAACTGCTGGGGTTCCTGGGTCATGCCTTTGTCGTACCTCGTTGGAGAGTCGGTGCGACGTGTGGCTTGGGTCCCGTGGTTTGCCGACCGGCCACATCCCTTCCCGCGAAGCGCGAAGGCACCACCTTGCTCGGGAGCAGGTTGGTGTCGGGGTCGCCCCGACTCTCGATGCTGGCGCGCCTCTAGCAAGCTCGCTGCGCTGCGGCAAGATGGGGGAGGGAGAGGCGCAACGTTGCCCCAAACGCCACCCGTACCCCGGCGGAGGCCGGGGCTCAGTTGGGAAGGTGCCAGTGAGGGAGCGCGACCTAACATCCGCCTTCCAACTGGACCCCGGCCTTCGCCGGGGTACATCAAGGGTGGACAGGACTGATTGTGAGAGGCCTCGCGCGAGCCTCTACCGCCCCACCTCGTGCTCCCGCGCAGCCGGGAGCCCAGGGTATCGGCGCTACCGGATGTTCCGCTGCTTGGCCTTGGGCTCCTGCCTCCGCAGGAGCGCGGTGGAGGGAAGGCGAAGTCTCGTTCAGATCAATCGACGAACGCGCGCTCGATCACGAACTGGCCCGGCGCCGCGTTCGATCCCTCGACGAAGCCCATGCCCTCCAGCATCGCGGCGAAGTCGCGGATCATCGCCATGCTGCCGCACAGCATGATGCGGTCGGTTTCCGGATCGAGCTTCTTGGGGCCCTGCACCGGCTCGCCGAACAGCGCGGCGCTTTCGATCAGGTCGTTGATGCGGCCGGTGTTGCGGAACGCCTCGCGCGTGACCGTCGGGATATAGTGGAACTGCGCCTGCGCCTCGTCCGCCACCAGCGGATCGTCCGCCAGCCGCGACGCCAGCTCGTCATGATAGGCGAGGTCGCTCACCTGGCGCACCGAATGCACCAGGATCACCTGATCGAACATCGAATAGACGTCCGGGTCGCGCGCGAGGCTCAGGAACGGCGCCAGGCCGGTGCCGGTCGAGAAGAAGAACAGCCGCTTGCCGCCGGTCAGCGCGTCGGTCACCAGCGTGCCGGTCGGCTTCTTGCCCAGATACACTTCGTCGCCGGGCTGGATCAGCTGGAGCTTGGAGGTGAGGGGGCCGTCCTCGACCTTGATCGACAGGAACTCCAGCTCCTCGGCATAATGCGGGCTGGCGATCGAATAGGCACGCATGATCGGCTTGGTGTCGCCGGGCAGGCCGATCATCACGAACTCGCCCGAACGGAAGCGGAAGCTCGACGGGCGCTCGACTGCGAAGGAGAACAGCCGGTCGTTCCAATGGCGCACCCACAGCACCTTGGCGTTCAGGAACGCCTTGGATTCCGGGATGAGCACGGGTTCGCGGACGTCGGTCATGCACTTCTTCCTTCAGCCGCGTCTGGACAGGCGCGGTTCGTCTTGCCTGGGCTTGTTGCGAGGGCATCGCACTATGGGCTGCACGGCGCCCGGTCAACCAAAGCAAAGCTTGTGCCCCGCGTTGCCGCTGCTTCACCGCACCCCCATATTGGCGACTTATGGCGATCCAGATCCGCACCAGCCTTGCCGAGCCGGAAACCGGCCCCTCCTTCGTGCCCCACCGGCCGGCACGCCCGCCCAAGGTGGAGGGCGGCAAGACCTTCAAGCTCGTCTCGGAATACGAAGCGTCGGGCGACCAGCCGACCGCCATCGCCGAGCTGGTGGCCGCGGCCCAGGCGGGCGAGCGCGACCAGGTGCTGCTGGGCGTCACCGGCTCGGGCAAGACCTTCACCATGGCCAAGACGATCGAGGCGCTGCAACGCCCCGCGCTGATCCTGGCGCCGAACAAGATCCTCGCCGCCCAGCTCTACGGCGAGTTCAAGAGCTTCTTCCCCGACAATGCGGTCGAGTATTTCGTCAGCTACTACGACTATTACCAGCCCGAGGCCTATGTGCCGCGGTCGGACACCTACATCGAGAAGGAAAGCTCGGTGAACGAGGCGATCGACCGCATGCGCCACTCCGCCACGCGCTCGCTGCTGGAGCGCGACGACGTCATCATCGTCGCCTCGGTATCGTGCCTCTACGGCATCGGCTCGGTCGAGACCTATTCGGCGATGATCTTCGACCTCAAGAAGGGGCAGGTGGTCGACCAGCGCGAGATCGTGCGCAAGCTGGTCGCGCTCCAGTACAAGCGCAACGACGCCGCCTTCCAGCGCGGCGCCTTTCGCGTGCGCGGCGACAGCCTGGAGCTGTTCCCCTCGCACTATGAGGACAGCGCCTGGCGGATCACCTTCTTCGGCGACGAGATCGAGGCGATCACCGAGTTCGATCCGCTGACCGGCAAGAAGGTCGCCGAGCTCAACTCCGTGCGCGTCTACGCCAACTCGCACTATGTGACGCCCGGCCCCACGCTCAAGCAGGCGAGCGAGGCGATCAAGCACGAGCTCGCCGAGCGGCTGAAGGAGCTGCATGCCGAGGGCAAGCTGCTCGAAGCCCAGCGGCTGGAGCAGCGCACCAACTTCGACCTGGAGATGATCGCCGCGACCGGGAGCTGCGCCGGCATCGAGAACTACTCGCGCTTCCTCACCGGCCGCCTGCCGGGCGAGCCGCCGCCCACGCTGTTCGAGTATCTTCCCGAAAACGCGCTGCTGTTCGTGGACGAGAGCCACCAGACGATCGGCCAGGTCAACGGCATGGCGCGGGGCGACCACCGGCGGAAGATCACGCTCGCGGAGTACGGCTTTCGTCTGCCGTCGTGCATCGACAACCGGCCGCTGCGCTTCAACGAATGGGACGCGATGCGCCCGCAGACCGTCTGCGTCTCCGCGACGCCGGGCGGCTGGGAGCTGGAGCAGACCGGCGGCGTGTTCTCCGAACAGGTCATCCGCCCCACCGGCCTCATCGACCCGCCGATCGAGATCAAGCCGGTCGAGGAACAGGTCGACGACCTGATCCACGAGGCGAAGAAGACCGCGGAGGCCGGCTATCGCACGCTGGTGACGACCCTCACCAAGCGCATGGCCGAGGACCTGACCGAGTTCATGCACGAGGCGGGTCTGAAGGTCCGCTACATGCACTCCGACGTCGAGACGCTGGAGCGCATCGAGCTGATCCGCGACCTGCGCATGGGCGTGTACGACGTGCTGGTCGGCATCAACCTGCTGCGCGAGGGGCTCGACATTCCCGAATGCGGGCTGGTCGCGATCCTCGACGCGGACAAGGAAGGCTTCCTGCGTTCGGAGACGTCGCTGATCCAGACGATCGGTCGCGCCGCGCGCAACGTCGAGGGCCGCGTGATCCTCTATGCCGATCGCATGACCGGCAGCATGGAGCGCGCGATCGCCGAAACCGACCGCCGCCGCGAAAAGCAAAAAGCGTACAACCTCGAACACGGCATCACGCCGACCACGATCAAGCGCAACATCGGCGACATCATCGCCCATGTCGCGTCCAAGGATCAGGTTACGGTCGAGATCGACGACGAACGGCCGCACATGGTCGGCCACAACCTGCGCTCCTACATCGAGAGCCTGGAAAAGAAGATGCGGGAGGCCGCCGCGAACCTGGAGTTCGAGGAAGCCGGCCGCCTGCGCGACGAGATCCGCAGCCTGGAGAACGAGGAACTCGGGCTGCCTGCGGCCGAGCACAAGGCGCCGGTGATGGGCCGCTCGAACGAGGGCAAGCCCGGCACCCGCAAGACGCGCTACGGCAAGCAGCAGAAGACCCGCATGAGCCACCGGCGGGCGTAGCCGGGTCGCGGCGCGGGAGCGGGCGGTGCGCAGGCGACGCCATGGCCGCGCGCCCGCCTTCTCGTCAGAACGTCACGTACAGAGCCGTCATCAGCCCGTGCTCCATGACGTCCGGGTCCTCGTCGTTGAAGCGATACTGGTTCATGTAGCCGAGCTGTGCGCTGAGGTTCTTCGTGACCGGCACGGTGGCGATGGCCCAGTTGCGCATCCGCTCATGCCCCCGGTCCTGGAAGCCGGTGCTGTTGAGGTTGAAGTAGCTTTCGTGCGCCAGCCGCAGTTTGACGTCGCGATAGACGGGCAGGGTATAGGTGATCTCCGGCCGAACCCGGTGCCCCATCTCGCTGTCGTCACTCCGGAAACGCTGCTCCAGGCGAACGCGACCCGCCAGCTGACCTGAACCCAGCTTTGCGATCGCGAACCCGATCTGCTGGCGCGGCCGCCATTCGGTGCTCTGCACCCTGCCGTCGCGGGGCCGGACCACGCGGTTCAGCCCGCCCGTCAGGGTGACCCCGGTCGCGACCTGGACCGTGAGTGCGGCGAGATATTGGCTCTCGTACAGCTCGCCGCTGTTGTCGCTGAACCGCTGGTTGGTCTCCAGCTCCAGCTTGAGCCCTTCGCGCAATTCGGTGGAGGCGTTCGCGGTCAGCCAGAGTTGCGCATCGTGCTCCTGCGCCGCCGCCGGAGTGGCAGCGGTCGCCAACGCAAGCGCCAGGACAACGGAAAAACGCAATTCGGGCCTCCTGCCGATCTCGGCGACTGCTCCTCTGCGCCGAAAGCGTTTCGCGGACAATGAGAATGAACCGGGCTGCGACGCGACTGCGCGGGGCTGGCGCGGTCTCCGTACGCGGGCGCTTGCCTCGGCCGGCACGGTGCTGCATCCCTGCAACACAGTTGTATTTGGGGGGATCCACTTGCGCGTTCGACTTCTCGCCGCTTCGGCCGCGGCGCTTCTGGCAGGCTGCGCCACGACGGCGCCGCCTGCCCCTTCCTCGCCTGCCGCTGCCGCGCCCGAGGCGGCTTCGGCGGATGCCGCCACGGCCCTCCACGCGCTGTTCAAGCAGAGCGACGAGGACAATCTGCGCCGCAATCCGCTCAACGCGCTGTTCCGGGGCGACATGCGCTATGCCGATCAGCTCGGCGACATGATCAGCGACGCCTATTTCGACGCGGAGCGGGCGGCCGGCGAGAAGGACCTGGCGGCGCTGCGGCGCATCGATCGCGCGGCGCTCTCGCCCACCGACCAGCTCGCCTATGACGTGTTCCGGTGGCAGACGGAGCTCGGGTTGCGTGCGCTCGGCCCCGATGTCCTGCCGCTGTCGGTCGTGCGTCCGATCGACCATTTCACGGGCATCCACACCTTCTACCCCGATCTTGCCTCGGGCCAGAGCGCGGCGCCGTTCAAGACGGTGAAGGACTATCGCGACAGCATCAGCCGCCACCACCGCTATGCGCAGATCCTTGACGCGTCGATCGGCCGCTTCCGCCAGGGGATGGCGGCCGGCGTCGTCCAGCCCAAGCTAGTCGTGCGCAACGTCATCGACCAGCTCGACCTGCAGCTGGCGCAGGGCGTCGAGGGCTCGACCTTCTACGCACCGCTGAAGGCGTTCCCGGCCGACATCTCCGCCGCCGACCAGGCGCAGCTGCGCACCGACACCGCGGCCGTGATCCGCGACGAGATCCGCCCGGCCTATCAGCGCCTGCGCGACTTCCTGGCCAGGGAATATCTCCCCGCCGCGCGCGAGGGCGTCGGCCTCGTCCACATGAAGGGCGGGCCAAAGCTCTACGCCTTCCTGATCGAACAGAACACGACGCTGCCGCTCTCCGCGGACGAAGTCCACACCCTTGGCCTCAGCGAAGTGGCGCGCATCCACCGTGAGATGGAGGCGGTGAAGACGCAGGTCGGCTTCAAGGGCACGCTTCCGGCCTTCTTCGAATTCCTGCGCACCGCTCCGAAGTTCCGTCCCGCCAGTAAGCAGGCGCTGCGCGACGAATATTATGCGATCGGCAAGCGGGTCGACGCGCGCGTCGGCGAGATCTTCTCCACCCTTCCCAAGACCGCGCTCGAGATCCGCCCGGTGCCGGACTATCGCGAAAAGACCGACGCCGGCGGCTCCTACATGCAGGGCGCACCGGACGGATCGCGGCCGGGCACCTTCTACTACAACACCTACGACCTGCCCTCCCGCTCCACCTGGGGGCAGGAGACGCTCTACCTCCACGAGGGCGCGCCCGGGCATCACTTCCAGATCAGCCTCGCGCAGGAGAATGCCGGGCTTCCCAATTTCATGCGGTTCGGCGGCAACACCGCCTATGTCGAGGGCTGGGCGCTCTATGCCGAAACGCTGTGGGACGAACTCGGCATGGAAACCGATCCCTATCAGCGCTTCGGCGGCTTGAACGACGAGATGCTGCGCGCGATGCGGCTGGTCGTCGACAGCGGCATCCACGCCAAGGGTTGGACCCGCGACCAGGCGATCAAGTACATGCTCGACAACAGCTCGATGGGCCGCACCGACGCGACCAGCGAAGTCGAGCGCTACATCGCGATGCCGGGCCAGGCGCTCTCCTACAAGATCGGCCAGCTCAAGATCCTGGAACTGCGCGCCAGGGCCGAGCGGGCGCTGGGTGCGAAGTTCGACCTCAAGGAGTTCCACACCCAGGTGCTGATGACCGGTTCCCTGCCGATGAACATCCTGGAGCAGAAGATCGACCGCTGGATCGCCGCCAAGCGCGGTTGAGCCACGCCTCCCGGTGCGGGATCGGCAACGGCGCTGCCGTGGTGCCGGCCCCGCACCGGCGCCGCCGCCGGGCTAGGCGATCGCGTCGATCCACCCCGGCAGTTCGGCAAGGCTTCGCAACTGGCGGAAGCGCGGGTGCTCGGTGGGCAGCTGCGCGTGCCTCCCGCGGGATGAACATCGTCCAAGTCAGTGACGACGTTGGATCCACTTAACCGGTCGTCGGAGCCACCATGGCAGGTAGCGAAAGATTGGATAGATCGCCGACGCGCTTGAAAAATCTCTCTTCTCACATCTACCGAAAACTCTTCCCTGAAACTTTATTGCGTGGACCGAGGGTGGACTATACGACTGTTGCGCAAGTGCCGCTGCAATGTGGCATATGTGTCACGCTGTCAGAAAAGGTTCATGCTCCGCCCAAGTTCGGCTTGTGCAGACCCCCTGTAGAACTTCTTATGCCTTGGTTTGAAGCTCTTAGAGCGTAGAGCAACGGGGGTTATTTTAGTGAGGTCTTACCACTTGTACGCCGCTGCAGCCTTGCTGCCGCTCGCCATCGCTTCCGCTGCGCCTGCATTCGCGCAATCGGCCGTCAGCCCGGATCCGACCCAGGTTCCCGAAGACGCGCAGAACCCGGAGTCCCCGCGTGCGGACCAGGGCAGCGCCGCGGCGCCGGGGGAGATTACCGTCACCGGCTCGCGCATTCGTCGCGACGAGTTCTCGGTTGCAGAGCCGCTGACCGTCATCGGCCGCGAAGAGATCACGCAGGCGGGCTTCGCGAGCGCCGCCGACGCGCTACAGAGCGCTGCGGTGACGCAGGGTGCTTCGCAGATCAACAACACCTATGGCGGCTTTGTCACCGACGGCGGCACCGGCGCGAACACGATCGGCCTTCGCGGCCTCGGGCCGTCGCGCACGCTGACGCTGCTCAATGGCCGCCGTCTCGCGCCTGGCGGTACCCGCGGTTCGCTGCTGGCTGCCGACCTCAACGTCCTGCCGAACGCGCTGATCGAGCGCATCGAGGTGCTGAAGGCCGGCGCTTCGTCCGTCTATGGTTCGGACGCGGTTGCGGGCGTCGTGAACATCATCACCGACAATGCTCTGCGCGGCCTTGAGCTCGATATGCAGACGAACGTGCCGGAAGTCGGTGCCGGCCTCGACCGTCGTATCAGCGCCTCCTTCGGCTTCCAAACTGATCGCCTCAGTGTCGTCGGCTCGGTCGAATACCGCAAGCGTGACGCGATCGCCCGGAACGATGTTTCGTTCTTCAACTGCCCGGTGGGCGGGTTCCTGAACGGTGAGGACTCGGAGTTCGGCTCGGCCGATCCGTACCCGGTTGGTGACCGCCGCAACTGCTTCACCATCGACAACGGTGGCGTGACCATCAATACGCTTGGCCTCCCCACCCGTGATGCGATCGGCCGCACCAGCGGCACGCTCGGTCGCTTCAACCGTTTCGTCCCAGCACCGGGCGTGACCACCGGTCCGTTCCCCGGCTACCTGGGCGTCGGCACCTACGATCGCGATACGTTCGATCCCCGGCAGGAAGAGGAGCCGCTGGTCACTGGTCAGAAGACCTACACCGGTTATCTCTCCGCGACTTACAAGCTGAACGCCCTGGGCGATGCGGAAGTGTACGGAGAGCTGCTGGCGACCCGTCGCAAGTCTTCGTCGCCCTTGTACCGCCAGCTGTCGCTCGACTATCTGCAGGGCAGTCCGCTGCTTCCCGCCGATCTCCGGGACGGCCTCTTCGCCAATCCGACGGAAACCTCGAGCGGCCAGAACATCGCCGCGCGTGCGTTCATTGGTTACGGACTGACCTCGTCGAACCAGACGGTGGATTATGTCCGCGCGTCCGGCGGGATCCGCGGCGACTTCTTCTTCCCGGAATGGCGCTATGACGCCTATGTCGGTAAGTCTTGGAACGACGGCACCTATGAGGCGGAGTCGTTCCTGACCGACCGTCTCGCCAATTCGCTGAACGTTGTGGCGAACGGGGACGGATCGTTCAGCTGCGCGAGCCTCGCCTCGAACCCGAACTGCGTCGCGGCTCCTGCGCTGAGCGCCGCGGTCATCGGCGGCAATCTTCCTGCGGAGTTCCGGAACTACATCGTCGCCAACACCATCGGTAAGACGCAGTTCCGCGAAACGACCTATGCGTTCAGCATCGACGGTCCCCTGTTCGCGCTGCCTGGTGGCGACGTTCAGCTGGCCCTTGGCGTCGAGCACCGCCGTCAGAGCATCAATGATCAACCCGACCCCAACTCGGTCAACGGCAACCTGTTCGGCCTGACCGCTGCCACCCCGACGGTCGGCAAGGACAACGTCAAGGAAGCGTTCGGCGAGCTGTTCGTGCCGCTGTTGGCTGACAAGCCGTTCTTCTACCGCCTGAACTTCACCGGTTCGGCGCGGTACACGGACTATGCGTCTTACGGATCCGACTGGACCTACAAGATCGCGGCAGAGTGGGAGCCGTTCCGCGGCCTCGGCTTCCGGGGCAGCTATGGCACGTCCTATCGCGCTCCGGCGCTTGCGGAACAGTTCCTTGGAGCCACCAGCGGCTTCCTGAGCAGCAACAGCGATCCCTGCAGTGCACTGCCGGCGCCTGGCGAGCAGTCGCCTGTCGAGCAGACCGTTGCCCGCAACTGCGCCTCCGTCGGCTTGCCGGCCGACTTCGAGCAGCGCAACAGCGTTCGGGTCTTCCGCGTCGGCGGTGCCGAGGCGGGCCTGAGTGCAGAGACGTCGACGAATTGGACCGTGGGTGCGGTCGTTCGTCCGCCGCTGCCGGAGTCGATCGGATCGCTGTCGCTGTCGCTCGACTATTTCGACATCAAGGTCGAAAACGGCGTGTCGGATCTCGCCGGCGGCACGATCCTCAATCGCTGCTACGAAGCGCAGAACTTCGATCCGACGGCCGGCCTCTGTCGGTTCGTCGAGCGTGACAGCAACAACGCTCTGATCGTCACGAGCAGCTTCGTGAACCTTTCCGAGAACATCGTGAAGGGGTTCGAGTTCAACGGTCGCTATGCGCGGGACCTCTTCGGTGGTCGCTTCATCCTGAACGCGGGCATCACCAAGTACACCGAACAGTCGACCCGCCTGTTCCCGGAGGAGTTCCTCGCGGACAACAACGGCGTGCTGGGTTCGCCTGACTGGGTCGGGAACTTCGATGCGACTTACCGTATCGGCGGCGTGACCATCCGCTACGGCCTCGACTGGATCGATGGCGACAAGGACAAGACGTACGAGTATCTGGCGTTCGATAACCTGACCGGTATCACCGATCCGGCGGACGTGCAGTCCTTCCGCGACGAATACTACTTGGAGGTGGACGACTACTTCCTCCACTCGCTCTCTGCACAGTTCAACGTGCAGAAGCGCTTCCAGTTCACGGTCGGCGTGCGGAACCTGCTCGACACGAAGCCGCCGCGGGTCACTGCGTCTCCGTACTTTACGGTGATCGGGAACGCACCGCTGTATTCCGGCTACGACTATGTTGGTCGGTCGTTCTTCGCGAACGCCAACATCAAATTCTGATCGTAGACCTCTTCGATCAACGAATGGCCCCGAGAGATCGGGGCCATTCTCGTTTGGAGGAAGATATTCGTCTCGGCCGGCGGCCGTCGAGTGCTCGTGGGCGGCCCGGCGTCACGGCGCGTGTCGTGGGTGGCGCTACGCCAACCTATCAATCCACTCCGGCAACTCCGCGAGCCCTCGCAGCTGGCGGAAGCGCGGGTGCCCGGCCGGTAGCGGTGCGTGCTCGTGGGACCAGGCGCCCTCCTGGGGGATGAACGCCGCCCAGGCGCCGGCTTCCAGCGCCGGGTTGATGTCGGACCGCAGCGAATCGCCTGCCATCACCGCCTCCTCCGGCGCGACACCTTCCTTCTGGAACAGTCGCCGGAAGGTGTCGGCCGTCTTGTCGCTCACGATCTCGATCCCGCTGAACCGGGCGCCGAGCCCCGATGCGGCAAGCTTCGCCTCCTGGTGGAGCAGGTCGCCCTTGGTCACCAGCACCAGCCGGCCGCGCTCCGCGAGCCGTTCGAGTGTGTCGGCGATTCCTTCGAACAGCTCGACGGGGTGGGACAGAAGCGCGCGTCCCGCCGCCAGGATGTCGGCGATCAACGCCTTGGGCAGCGGGTCGTCGGCCAGCTCGATCGCCGTCTCGATCATCGACAGCGTGAAGCCCTTGGCCCCATAGCCATAGAGCTTCAGGTTGCGCGCCTCGCAGGCGTTCAATCGCTCGCGGGCGATGTCGCGAGCCGCGAACGGCGCGATCAGCGCGAGCAGCGCCTCTTCGGTCGCGTTGAAGTGGCGCATGTTGTGCCACAGCGTGTCGTCGGCATCGAGGCAGATGAGCTTGATCGTCATGGCCTTCGGATAGCCCAACCGGGCCGGCGCACGCCATGCACCAATAGGGGCCGATCCGCGTCTGCGGCGAACCGCTCGCCGCGCGGCGGAGGGACGGGTGGTTGAGCCGCCTGCCGGCTTCCCCCATAAGCCGGGCATGCGTCGCGTCGTCCTCATCCTGCCCCTGCTGGTCCTGACCCAGTGCGTCCGCCCCTCCGAACCGCCGCCGGCGCCTCCGCCGCCTGCGCCCGTCGCCGCTGCGCCCGTGGTGCCGGCGACACCGCCGCCGGTCGGCGACTGGCGCGACTGGCCGGTCACCCGCGGCGACTGGCGCTATGCGCAGGACGGGCAGGGCGCCGTCGCCTCCTTCGGCGCGCCCGGCACCGCGCCCGTGTTGACGCTGCGCTGCGATCGCGCGCGCCGCCAGGTGACGCTCACCCGCACGGGTGCCGCTGCGCCCGGCGCCGCGCTGACGATCCGCACCTCCAGCACCGCGCGGACGCTTCCCGTGACGGCGGGCGCAGGCACGGTCGCCGCCGCGCTTCCCGCGCAAGATCCGTTGCTCGATGCCATGGGCTTCAGCCGCGGCCGCTTCATCGTGGAGCTGCCGGGCCAGGCGCCGCTGGTGGTGCCTGCCTGGGCCGAAGTGCTGCGCCTGACGGAGGATTGCCGCGGGTGATGCGGTGGCGGCCGGGGCTGCTCGCGCTTGCGCTTGCGGGCTGTTCCGGCGAGCAGCCGGCACCTGCGCCCAGCGCCACGCCGCAGCCCGCTGCCACATCCACGCCTGCGCCTGCCCCGATCGACGTGGGCGCGCTGGCGCCGGGCGAATTGCCCGCGCCCGAACTGGCCGGCGTCGCGCCTGCCGCGGGCCAATGGCACACGGGCAAGGGTAGCGCCCGCTTCGTCGACGCGGGTGGGACGGGCGCCTTTGCGCTCCGCTGCGACTCCGCACGCCGCGAGCTCGTCCTCCTGCGCAGCGGCACCGCCGATGGAGGCGCCATGCTGCGGGTCGTGACCGGGATGGCCGCGGCGTCCTATCCGGTGGTCGCAAGCGGCCGCAGGGTGGAGGCACGCGCCGGCATCGACGATCGCTTCCTCGCCGCGCTGCAGAAGGTGAAGGGCACGATCGGCGTGTCGCTGGGGGAGGGGCAGGTCCTTGCCGTTCCGGCCGATCCCGCGATCGCTGCGGTGATAAGCTTCTGTCGCGGCCGCTGATCCGGGCAGGCGGAAGAAGTTCGTGGAATCTGCCGCGCATTACAAGACTTGTTTGCAGGTGCGCCGTGTCACACATTCGGGTCGTGATCGCAGCAGCGGTCACGCTCTAGCTCAACTAGCGAAAGGAGGTGATCCGATGTCTCATGGTTCAGCAATGGGGTCGGTTCAGTTCGTTCGGGAGACGCGCCGCTAAACGGCGGCCCGGTCTCAGGACCGGGCGTCGCGACGCGGTTCGCATGGTCTCCCGGGCTGGAGCTTCCGGCCGCTGACCATGCTTGAGGTCGTCGGGCCCCTGCGGGGGCTCGGCGACCTCTTTCATATCTGGCGTGTGCGTTGAGCGGGACGGGATTACACCGACCGGGAAAGCCGCTAGGGTGCGGACGAAAGGACCTCCGCACTTGGATCATTTCGGTATCGCCGAGTCAGTTCGCGCCCCTTCTTCCGCCGCGGCCGTGGTCGAACCGGCGTTGCCCGAACCGGCGGAGGGCGCCCCCAAGGAAGAGCTGCGCCGCGACCGCCTGCTCGCCGCGCTCACCCTGATCGCCGGGGCGGGTCTGGTCCTCGCCCTGCCGTTCGCGCTGAAGGCAGGGTCGCGCTTCTTCCTGCCGCTCACCGCCGCCATCGTCATCGCGATCGCGCTGGTGCCGCTGCTCGAGTGGCTGGAGCGCCGCCGCCTTCCGGCGCCGCTCGCGGCATTCGCCTGCGTGCTCTTGTTCCTGGTCGTCGCCAACGGCGCGATCGCCTCGATCGTGCTGCCCGCCTGGGGCTGGGCGGAGATTCTGCCCGAGCGCATCGATCGCGTGCAGCAGAACATCGCGCCGCTGATCGACTTCTATTCGAACCTGGAGCGGTTCGTGAACGAGCTGCTCGCCAACGTCGCCAACACGCCGGTGCGCCAGACGGGGGCCACGGCCGAGCGTCCGGCCTCGCTGCTCGATTTCACCGCCAGCACGGCGCCCTCCGCCCTGATCGAGATGTTCTTCGCGATCCTGGTGATCTACTTCTTTCTCGCAGGCTGGACGCGGCTCCGGCGCTCGGCGATCACCAGCCGCACCAGCTTCGGTGGTGCCATGGCGACGGCGCGGGTGATCCAGGACGTGGTCGACTTCACCTCCGCCTATCTGGGCACCATCTCCTTCATCAACCTCACGCTCGGGCTGCTGGTGGCCGGCGCCCTGTGGTTCGTGGGGATGCCCACGCCGCTCATGTGGGGCGGCATCGTCGCCGTGCTCAACTACATCCCCTATTTCGGCCCGATTCTGTCGGCGGCGTTGCTGGCGCTGGGCGGGCTCATGACCTTCACGGACGTCTGGTGGGCGCTGCTGCCGGCCGCGATCATGGTCGGGGCGCATCTGGTGGAGGCGAACGTCGTCACACCGCTGATCGTCGGCCATCGCCTGACCATCAGCCCGCTCATGATCCTGGTGGCGCTCAGCTTCTGGGGATGGGTGTGGGGGACGCCCGGCGCGCTCTTGGCGGTGCCGCTGCTCATCATCATCCAGACGGTCGTCAGGGCGGCCGGCAAGCCCGATATCGCGGGCTTCCTGTTCGAGCACGGCACGCTGGTGAACGACGTGGCGCCGCCCGGCACCCCGGTTCAGGCCGGGAACGCGCCGGCCGGTGAAAAAGCCGACGGCAAGGCGGTTGACAGGTCCGGGCCCCTCGCTTAGAGGCCGCCTCCTCGCAAGCGAGCGGGTGTAGCTCAGTTGGTTAGAGCGCCGGCCTGTCACGCCGGAGGTCGCGGGTTCGAGCCCCGTCACTCGCGCCATTGCAGCGGTTTTCGAGAACCGCCGATGGCTAATCCGCCGCTTGCGAAACTCCCCTGGAAAATCGCCATATCGACCCCACAGGCACTCGCCTGCACGCGGCATTGCGCCCCTTCGATACGCTTCCGAAACTTTTTTACGAAAATCGCGAAATCGGCCGATTCTGGCTTTGACAGGCCCGGACAGCTCGCCTAGAGCCCGCCTCCTCGCAAGCGAGCGGGTGTAGCTCAGTTGGTTAGAGCGCCGGCCTGTCACGCCGGAGGTCGCGGGTTCGAGCCCCGTCACTCGCGCCATTGCAGCGGTTTTGAAGAACCGCCGATGGCAGGATCCGCCGCTTGCGAGCCCTTCCACATCGACGATCTGCCGGACGCCACGGACAGCGAACGTCAGTACCTCAACATTGTACCCCGGCGAAGGCCGGGGCCCAGTCGGGGGACCGGCTGGGTAGGGCAGCGCGCGGTCTCAGGAGGGGTTGCAACTGGACCCCGGACGTCGCCGGGGTATGCGGGTATGCAATCAGGCCACCCTCAGCGCCGCCAGCGCCCGGTCTCCATCCACCGCAACGCCGGCTTCAGCGGCGCGATCCACGCGACCCCGGCGACGCCATAGACCAGCATCTGCACCAGTGCGGGCAGGGCGCCGATCCAGGGCGACAGGCTCGCCACCGCGACCAGCCAGAACAGGATGAACGCCAGGATGCCCAGCATCCCCACGGGTTTGCGCCAGGTCGGTTGCATCAACGTTGCTCCGGCAGGTGCAGCGCCTGCTCTGTGAGGAGGGCGTGCAGCGGCACGTCCCAGGGATCGGCGGGCAGCTCGGGCACCTGCTGCACCGACCAGGCGAGCCCCAGCCGCCACGCGCCCCCATGCTGCGCGAAAGCCCGGTCGTAGAAGCCGGCTCCCTGGCCCAGCCGGTTGAGCTTCGAATCGAACCCCACCAGCGGCGTCAGGATCACGTCCGGCACCACTGCGGGCGCGCTGCGCGGCGGCTGGCGAAGGCCGAGCGGCCCCGCCTCGATCGCGGTGTCCGCGTCCCAGCGCAGGAACTCCATCGGGGTCGCGCGATCCGCCACCCAGGCGAGCGCCAGCACGCAGCCGGCGTCCCGCGCGGCGTCGACCAGCGGGGCAGGGTCCGCCTCGCTTCCGACCGGCAGGTAGCTGGCAACCACCACCCCCGGCGCCAGCCGCGTTCGCAGCAGGTCGGGGACGGCCAGCCGCGGGCGGCTCTGGACGAAGAAGGCGTCGCGCGCGGCGCGCAGCTGGGCGCGCAGGGCTTTTTTGTCGAGCGTCATCGGGGGAAGCGGGTGGCGGGACCGCCGTGGCCGTTGGCCGCGATATCCACTGACGCCCAGTACGTCAGGTGGGGACCATGTACGTCAGACCAGGATCTGCGCAGGGACAGCCCCCATGGATGATGAATAGCCTCAGGGATAATGAAGGCTCGTACCGGGCAGTGCCCGCCGGGGACCAACTTAGGCGACGTGGCCGTGATCCTCAAGGGCTGCCGCGACGGCTTCCAGTCGTTCGGCGATTTCGTCGAGCAGATCCTGCGGCAGCTCCGGTTCCCGCGCCGGTACTGGCGGCTCGGCCGCAGGGGCGGCGGCCGGGGCGGCAGGGGTGCGGTCGCGCTCGTCGAGCTCGTCCGCCAGCATCAGCGCGATCAGCAGCAGCGTCCGCTCCGCCGAGGTTCCGGCCGAAGCCCGCATCGCTGCCGGCGCATGTCGTTGCAGCCGCTCGACCAGCGCCAGCAGGTGCGGCTCCTCGCCGTCTCGGCAGGCGACGCTGTGGGAGCGATTCGCGACGGTGAAGCTGACCTGCGCCATCAGCTGTCGCTCCGGCCCGCGATCACGTGGTCCAGCGCGGTGATCGCCTCCGCCATGCTCGCCCGCAGCGCCGCATGCCGGCGCTCGAGCGATTCGGCTGCCGCGGCGCGGGCGCGTGCCGCTGCCTCGATCCGCTGGAGTGCGGCATCGATGCGGGCGAGGCCTGGGTTCGCTTCGGGCTGGTCCATGGTCCCCGGATAGGAGGGGCGAACCGCCGCGGCAAGCACGGCTCGCCGGTTGACGAAGGCGGGTCGCCGCCCCAAAGGCGGGCATGCGCGGTCAAGGGGGACCGCGCCTGTCACAAGGATGACTCATGGCCGCCTCGGATACCCTGCTCGCCAACGCGATTCGTGCGCTTGCGATGGATGCGGTGGAGGCCGCCAACTCCGGTCATCCGGGCATGCCGATGGGCATGGCGGACGTCGCCACGGTGTTGTGGACCCGCTACCTCAAGTTCGATGCCGCCGACCCCAAGTGGCCGGACCGCGACCGCTTCGTGCTGTCGGCCGGCCATGGCTCGATGCTGATCTACGCGCTGCTGCACCTGACCGGCCACGCGCGTCCGACCATCGACGACATCAAGAACTTCCGCCAGCTGCACAGCCCGTGCGCCGGCCACCCCGAGAATTTCGAGCTGCCGGGCATCGAGACCACCACCGGTCCGCTCGGCCAGGGCCTCGCAACCGCGGTCGGTCTTGCGCTCGCCGAGCGCCACCTCAACGCCACCTTCGGCGACGACCTGGTCGACCACCGTACCTGGGTGATCGCCGGCGACGGCTGCCTGATGGAGGGGATCAACCACGAGGCGATCGGCCTCGCCGGTCATCTCGGCCTCGGGCGCATGATCGTGCTGTGGGACGACAACCGCATCACCATCGACGGCGCGGTCGAGCTGTCGTCGAGCGAGAACATCGCCGCGCGCTATGCCGCGACCGGCTGGCACACCGTCGCCTGCGACGGCCATGATCCCGCCGACATCTGCCGCGCGCTCGACGAGGCGATCGCCGATCCACGCCCGTCGCTGGTCGCCTGCCGCACCATCATCGGCAAGGGCGCACCCGGCAAGGAGGGCACCAGCGCCGTCCACGGCGCCGCGCTCGGCCCGGACATCGTCGCCAAGACCCGCCTCGCCATGGGCTGGGAGCCCGAGGCGTTCGAGGTGCCGGAGGAGATCGCCGAGACCTGGGCCGCTGCCGGCGTCCGCAGCCGCGACGTGCGCCTCGCCTGGGAGGCACGCTGCGACGCCGACGCGCAGGGGGCGACCTTCCGCCGCCGCATGTCAGGCGAGCTGACCGAGGGCTTCACGCTCAAGCCCTACCTCGACGGCCTGCTCGCCAATCCGCAGAAGCTCGCGACCCGCAAGGCGTCGGAACTGGTGCTCGGCACCATCACCGAGCAGCTGCCCGAGACCGTCGGCGGCTCGGCCGACCTCACCGGCTCGAACAACACCAAGACCAAGGCGCTGCAGCCGCTCAACCGCAACGACTATGCCGGCCGCTATGTCTACTATGGCATCCGCGAGTTCGGCATGGCCGCGGCGATGAACGGCCTGGCGCTGCACGGTGGCATCGTCCCGTTTGGCGGCACCTTCCTGGTGTTCGCGGACTATGCCCGCCCGGCGATCCGCCTGTCGGCGCTCCAGAACGCACGCGTCATCTACGTCATGACGCACGACTCCATCGGCCTGGGCGAGGATGGCCCGACCCACCAGCCTATCGAGCACCTCAACAGCCTGCGCCTGATCCCCAACCTCGACGTCTACCGCCCGTGCGACACGATCGAGACCGCGGAGTGCTGGGAATTGTCGCTCCAGGATGCGACCGGCCCGTCGCTCCTCGCGCTGTCGCGTCAGAACTTGCCGCAGCTGCGCACCGACGCCTCGGAGAACCTCTGCGCCAAGGGTGCCTACCGCCTGGTCGCGGCCGAGGCGCCGCGCCGCGTGGTGCTCGTCGCCACCGGCTCGGAAGTCGAACTCGCAGTTTCTGCCCGCGCGCAGCTTGAAGCGAAGGGCATCGGTGCCGATGTGGTGTCCATGCCCTGCTGGTCGCGCTTCGACGCACAGCCTGCCGACTATCGTCGCGATGTGCTGCCCAAGGACGCCCTGATCGTCTCGATCGAGGCCGGCACCACCATGGGCTGGGAACGCTATACCGGGCTCGACGGCCTGCGCTTCGGCATCGACCGGTTCGGCGCCTCCGGCCCGGCACCCAAGCTCTACGATTATTTTGGACTGACTGCGGACGCGATCGCCACCAAGGTTGCGGCTGCGCTCGAGAATTGAGGCCTGCGGCGACGCGGGCATTGGACCATCCAAGTGAAAGGATCGGCAACATGACGAAGGTAGCGATCAACGGGTTCGGGCGCATCGGCCGCCTGGTGGCGCGGGCCATTCTGGAGCGCCCCGATTGCGGCCTCGAACTGGTCACCATCAACGACCTGTCCGACGCGAAGTCGAACGCCTGGCTGTTCAGCCGTGACAGCGTGCACGGCCGCTATCCGGGTGAAGTCTCGGCCGACGGCAACGACCTCGTGATCGACGGCAAGCGCATCAAGGTGACCGCAGAGCGCGACCCCGCGAACCTGCCGCACGGCGAAAACGGCGTCGATCTGGTGCTGGAGTGCACCGGCTTCTTCACCGACCGTGCGAGCGCGCAGAAGCACATCGATGCCGGCGCCAAGAAGGTGCTGATCTCGGCACCGGGCAAGAACGTCGACCTGACGGTCGTCTACGGCGTAAATCACGACAAGCTGGAGGCCGGCCACACGATCGTCTCCAACGCATCGTGCACCACCAACTGCCTGGCGCCGGTTGCCAAGGTGCTGAACGACTCGATCGGCATCGAGCGTGGCCTGATGACCACGATCCACGCCTATACCAACGACCAGAAGATCCTGGACCAGATCCACAAGGACCTGCGCCGCGCGCGTGCGGCCGCCATGTCGATCATCCCGACGACCACGGGCGCTGCCCGCGCGGTGGGTGAGGTGCTTCCGGAGCTCAAGGGCAAGCTCGACGGTTCGTCGGTGCGCGTGCCGGTGCCGGACGGCAGCCTGATCGACCTGACCTTCACGCCGAAGCGCGACACGACCAAGGACGAGGTCAACGCCATCCTCAAGGCGGCGTCCGAAGACGGCCCGCTCAAGGGCATCCTGGTCTATTCGGACGAGCCGCTCGTCTCGATCGACATCGTCCACACGCCGGCATCCTCGACCGTCGACAGCCTGGAGACGGCGGTGATCGACGGCAAGCTGGTGCGCGTCGTCAGCTGGTACGACAACGAGTGGGGCTTCTCCAACCGCATGGTCGACACCGCCTGCGCGATGGCCAAGTTCGGCTGATGTCGATGCCCGTCGCGCTGGCGGATGCCGGAGAGGACGGGCAAGCGGGCGCGCGGGTCGGCACGATCGCCGGCATCGCGCGCCACGCCTTTGTACGGGCACCCATGGAGGTGCTCGACCGCGCCGAGATCAGCGTGGACGCCGGCATCGCCGGCGACCACCGCGGCCGGCGCAAGCCCGGCAGCACCGGCAAGCGCCAGGTGACGCTGATGGAGCGCGGCGACTGGGAAGCGGCCACCGCCGCGATCGGCCGCACCATCCCGTGGCAGGAACGCCGCGCCAACCTGCTGGTCGACGGGTTCGATCTGCCGCAGGTCCCCGGCACGCGGCTTCGCATCGGTGCCGAGGTGGTGCTGGAAATCACGTATGAATGCGACCCGTGCGTTCGCATGGACGCGCTGGTCCCCGGGCTTCGCGAGGCGATGCTCCCCGACTGGCGCGGCGGTGCCTGCACGCGGGTGGTGGCGGGCGGAACGATCGCCGTGGGCGACACAATCAGGATCGAGACATGACACGCAACTTCAAGACCCTGGACGACATGGGTGAGATCGCGGGCAAGCGCGTGCTGGTCCGCGAGGACCTGAACGTGCCGATGGCCGACGGCCATGTCACCGACGACACCCGCCTGCGCGCGGCGATCTCCACCGTGACCGAACTCGCCGATCGCGGCGCGATCGTGCTGGTGCTCGCCCACTTCGGCCGCCCCAAGGGCGTGCCGAGCCCCGAATTCTCGACCGCCCAGCTGGCGATCCCGTTCGGCCAGGTGCTCGGGCGCCCCGTCCGCTACATCGACTGGGAAGGTGCGGCCGACGCGGTCGCCACGCTCCAGTCCGGCGACATCGCGCTGCTGGAGAACACCCGCTTCTTCGGCGGCGAGGAAAAGAACGATCCGGCGGTCGTGGATCGCTTCGCGGCGCTCGGCGACCTCTACGTCAACGACGCCTTCTCCGCGGCGCACCGCGCCCATGCCTCGACGGCAGGGCTCGCCCACAAGCTGCCGGCGTTTGCCGGTCGCCAGATGGAGGCAGAGCTCGACGCGCTCGACAAGGCGCTCGGCACCCCCGAGCATCCGGTCGCGGCCGTGGTCGGCGGCGCCAAGGTCTCGACCAAGCTCGACGTGCTCAAGCACCTGGTCGGCCGGGTCGATCACCTCATCATCGGCGGCGGCATGGCCAACACCTTTCTCGCCGCGCGCGGCGTGAACGTCGGCAAGAGCCTGTGCGAGCACGACCTCACCGGCACGGCCGACGAAATTTTTGACGCTGCCGACAAGGCCGGCTGCACCATCCACCTGCCGTATGACGTGGTGGTCGCGACCGAGTTCAAGCCGAACCCGGCGACCCGCACCGTCAACGTGCACGAAGTCGCCGCCGACGAGATGATCCTCGACGTCGGCCCCGCCGCGGTCGAGGCGCTGGGCGACGTGCTCAAGAACTGCCGCACGCTGGTGTGGAACGGCCCGCTCGGTGCGTTCGAGACGCCGCCGTTCGACGCCGCCACGGTGTCGCTGGCCAAGACCGCAGCCGCGCTCACCAGCGACGGCTCGCTCGTGTCGGTCGCCGGCGGCGGCGACACCGTCGCGGCGCTCAACCAGGCCGGCGCGGCCGGCGCCTTCACCTTCGTCTCCACGGCAGGCGGCGCCTTCCTGGAATGGATGGAAGGCCGCGAGCTTCCCGGCGTCGCTGCCCTGGCCCGCTAACCCGATCTTCTAATGTACCCCGGCGAAGGCCGTGGCCCAGTTGGCATGTCTTTTCGCATCTCGCGATCTGCTCGCACCTGGGTCCCGGCCTCCGCCGGGACACCGTCACGCAAGCGGCCCGCCAAGCCCTACCGCCGGCCAGCCCGCATCGCGATACACGCCGCCGCGCGCTGTGCCCGCTCTTCCACCGCACCCCAGCATCGCGCCAGTTCCGGTCGCGGCGGCATCGCCTGGTACACCCCGCTGCCGACCCCCCGCTCGAACCAAAGCCGCAGATGTTGTGGCGCGATATCAGCCGCTTCGCCGCGATCGCTCGCAGCTCGCTCGAGCAAGGACAGGCCCTGTTCCAGCGTCGCTGCCGGCCGCCGCTCCGGCTGCACCTCACGATGCCCGGCGATGATCAGATTGCCGGTCTCCAGTGCCACCGTCGCACTTGGCCGCCCGGATCGCTCGATCGCGGTGATTGCCCGCGCATAATCGGGCGGCTCGTCGGCAAGCGCTTCCTCCACGACCAGGTCGGTCGCCCGCTTGCTTGAATGCCAGTCCGCCTCCTCCGTGCTCTGGCTCGAGCATCCCGCCAGCACGACGGCCAGCGCCGGCAGCGCGCACCTCATGTCAGCGGCAGCAGCGGCGCATAGTCCGCCAGCGTATAGGGCAGGGGGATGCGGCCGCCGTTCGCCAGCGTGAAATAATGCTGGGCGATCATCCCCATCTGCTCCAGCCCATAGCGGGTGAACGGCTTTCCCGGCTCCAGCCGATAGTCGTAGTTGCGCTGGAACGGTCCGCGCACCCACACCCACTGCTTCAGCCCGTACCACTGAAAGAGGTGCGTCCCCTCGTGCACGAAGCCCGCCTTGCGCCACAGCGGCACGCCGGGCGCGGCGAAATCGGGGACATGGGTGTCGCCAGGGAAATAGGCGTGTCCGTTGGGCGCCATGGGCCGGTCGCCCGGAAAGACGAACCACCATCTGCGCGCGTGGATCCGCACCCGGCCATAGTCGATGCCCTCGCCGAACACGCCGCGCAGCATGGCCGTCTCGCCGGGGCTCAGTGGGCGATGGCGCGGGGTCGCAGGGGGCCGTTCACGCATCCCGGACATACGCGTCGCCCCCGAGTTCGTTGCACCGCGACGAAGGGAGCGTTCCCACGTTCGGGGCGCCCTTGTGGGGTGGGCGGCGCCCGCCTAACGAGGTCGGGCAAGCGGTAAGAGCCGCAGCGAACAGCAGCATGGGAGACCTTTGGAATGACGCCGACCGTCAGAGCAATTCTCGCGAACTACGAGTCCGACAATCCAGGCGTGAAGGCGAACCTCGCCCGCATCCTGATGCAGGGTCGGCTGGGCGGCACCGGCAAGCTGGTCATCCTGCCCGTCGACCAGGGCTTCGAGCATGGCCCCGCGCGCAGCTTTGCGGTCAACGAGCCGGCATACGACCCGCACTACCACTTCCAGCTCGCGATCGACGCCGGCCTCTCGGCCTATGCGGCGCCGCTCGGCATGCTGGAGGCGGGCGCCGGCACCTTCGCCGGGCAGATCCCGACCATCCTGAAGGTCAACTCCTCCAACAGCTGGGCGACCGGCATCAACCAGGCGGTGACCGGCGGCGTCGACGACGCGCTGCGCCTCGGCTGCTCGGCGATCGGCTTCACCATCTATCCGGGCGCCGACGACGTGTTCGACATGATGGAGGAGATCCGCGAGCTTTCGGCCCAGGCCAAGTCGGTCGGCATCGCCACCGTCATCTGGTCCTATCCGCGTGGCGGCAATCTCTCGAAGGATGGCGAGCTCGCGCTCGACGTCGGCGCCTATGCCGCGCACATGGCGGCGCTGCTCGGCGCGCACATCATCAAGGTGAAGCTGCCCACCGACCACATCGAGCAGAAGGAAGCCAAGAAGGTCTACGAAGGCTTCGACGCCTCCACCCAGGCCAAGCGCGTCAGCCACGTTGTGAAGAGCTGCTTCAACGGCCGTCGCATCGTCGTCTTCTCGGGCGGCGCCGCCAAGGGTGCCGATGCCGTCTACCAGGACGCGCGCGACATTCGCGACGGCGGCGGCAACGGCTCGATCATCGGCCGCAACACCTTCCAGCGCCCGCGTGACGAGGCACTGGCGATGCTCGACAAGATCATCGGCATCTATCAGGGTCAGGACTGATGGAGCGGCGCCCGCTCCTGGCCGGGCTCGCGCTCGCGCTGGTCGGCGGGCGCCTTTTCGAAGGAGAGGTGGCAATGGCGAGCACGACCGCAGGTTTCGGCATGATCGGCAAGATCAGGACAAAGCCGGGCACCCGCGCCGAGCTCGTCGCCATCCTCGCCAGCGGCACCGACGCGATGCCGGGCTGCCTGGCGTATCTGATCGCCGAGGATGCGGGCGATCCGGACGCGATCTGGATCACCGAACTCTGGGACGCCAAGGAAAGCCACGCCGCCTCGCTGAAGCTCCCGGCCGTCCAGGACGCGATCGCCAAGGGCCGCCCCCTGATCGTCGGCTTCGACCTCAGCGCCGAGACCCGCCCGGTCCCCGGCAGCTTCCTCGCCGGCGCCTGACGCGATCCCCTTCTTCGTACCCCGGCGAAGGCCGGGGCCCAGTCGGGAAACCCCTCCGCATCGCGAGGCGCCCGCGACTGGACTCCGGCCTCCGCCGGGGTACGGCTATGTGGATTGCACCCACAGTGCTCCTGCGCAGGCAGGAGCCACACCCACCGGCCGCCGTTGCGATACCGCAGGCCGCTACTGCCCAGCTTGCCGCAGCATCGCCTTCAGCGTCAGCGCGTCCTCGACCGCATGCGCCTCGGCATCGTTGTTGAAATAGGCCCACACCTCGCGCCCGGCGCGCGCCTCGGCCGTCATCCAGTCGGTCCAGCGCAGCAGGCGCTCCTCGGAATAGCGCCCCCAGTATTTCCCCTCGCCCCCATGAAAGCGCAGATAGGCGACCGGCCCCACCGCCAGATCGGGGCTCTCCGATCCCGGCATGTCGTGCGCGCAGAAACTCGCGCCATGGCGCTCCAGCAGCGCGAAAACCCGATCGTCGTACCAGCTCTTCTCTCGGAATTCGAAGACGTTGACGACGTCTTTTGGTACGAGTTGTAGGAATGCCTCCAGCCGCTCCAGGTTGACCTTGAACCGCGGCGGCAGCTGGTAGAGCACCGGCCCCAGCGTCTGCCCCAGATGCCGGAACGCCGGCATCATCCGCGCCATCGGCTCCTCGCACTCCTTCAGCTTCTTGGCCTGGGTCAGGAAGCGGTTGGCCTTCACCGCATAGCGAAAGCCCGGCGGCGCCTGCGCCGCCCAGCCATCGAACGTCTCCGGTTTCGGCAGGCGATAGAAGCTGTTGTTGATCTCGACCGTGTCGAAATGCTCGGCATAGAAGGCGAACCAGCGCTTGACCGCCAGCTTCTCGGGGTAGAAGCGGCCACGCCAATGCGGGTAGATCCAACCCGAACACCCCACCCGAACTGCCGCAAACCCGGAGCTTTCCATGCACGATCCCGAAGACGACCTCGAAGCCGACAACGCGCTGGAGGGCTTCGCGGATCAATTCGAGCGCGACGATCGCCGGCCCGCCTGCCAGCTCTACCTCGTCTCGCCGCTCGACGTGTCCGGCGCCTTTGCGGACCGGCTCGCCCGCGCGCTCGACGCGGGTCCTGTCGCGGCCTTCCAGTTCCGCGTGAAGGACATGGACCAGCACGCCGCCGCCCGCCTGGCCGAGCCGCTCCAGCGCCTCTGCGCCGATCGCGAGGTCGCGTTCATCGTCAACGACAGCGTCAGCCTCGCCAAGCGGCTGGGCGCGGACGGTGTCCATCTCGGCCAGGAGGACGGCGACCCGCGTGAGGCGCGCGCCACGCTCGGCCCCGCGGTCCAGATCGGCGTGACCTGCCACGACAGCCGCCACCTGGCGATGGGGGCAGGGGAGGCGGGAGCCGATTACGTCGCCTTCGGCAGCTTCTATCCGACCACCACCAAGGAAGTCCGGCACCGCGCGGAGCCGGCGATCCTGTCCTGGTGGACCACGCTGTTCGAGCTGCCCTGCGTCGCGATCGGCGGCATCACGCCCGCCAACGCGCAGCCGCTGATCGACGCCGGCGCCGACTTTCTGGCGGTGAGCGGCTCGGTCTGGAACGGCGACGAAGCTGCGGCCGTGCGCGCCTTCGCCGAGCTGCTCGCGCAGGGCAAGACGCGCTAAGCTCCCCTTCCGTCTGCTCCCGCGCAGGCGGGAGCCAGGGTTCCGAAGGCCACGCGTCGTGGTTGCACCTGGATTCCCGCCTGCGCGAGACCTCTGCGAAGCGCCTGACAGTGCTCCTGCGAAAGCAGGAGCCCAGGGTCCCAACCACCGCAAGTCGTGGTCTGCATGGCCCTGATTTCCAGCCTTCGCAGGAATACGGGTACGATCAAAAGACGGCGGCTCCTGTTCCCAGAAGTCCCGCTTGCGCGGGGGGCGCCGCAGGCGGGATGGCCGGGATACCGCCGCCCCCTCGAACGTTCTCCACCCGAAACATCCTGGGAGCGCGCGATGGGTCGGACAGCAATCGGCGGGGTCACCGAACGGCCGGGGCGCCAATCATGAACCGCCTCGGCTGGTCGATCCTGCTGCTGCTGGTGCTCGCGGGCGGCGCCTTCGCCCTGATGCTGTCGCCGGGCACCGCACCGCCGCCGCGCGGTGCGGCAACCGAGCCCGTCGCCGTGCCACCCGCCGCGCGGCCGCGTGCCAACGCCGCCGGCCTCATCATCCCCGTCGCCGGCGTCGCGCCCGATCAGCTCGTTGACACTTGGCACCAGAGCCGCGCGGGCGGCGCGCGCGAGCATCAGGCGATCGACATCATGGCACCGCGCGGCACGCTCGTGCTCGCCGCCCGCGGGGGCCGCATCGAGAAGCTGTTCGACAGCGCCGCCGGCGGCCACACCATCTACATCCGCACCGCCGATGGCGCGCACATCGACTATTACGCGCACCTCGACGCCTATGCCTCCGGCTTGCAGGAGGGGCAGCTGGTGCGCCGGGGGCAGGGGATCGGCACCGTCGGCTCCACCGGCAACGCCAGCCCGGACGGTCCCCACCTCCATTTCGCAGTGAAGCACATGGCGCCGGCCGAGCGCTGGCACCAGGGGACGCCGCTCAACCCCTATCCGCTGCTTGCCGGAACCGGTGGCGGCGGCTAAAGCCGCGCGCATCGTGGCCCGGGCGACTTGCGTCGCCGGCCCTTGGCTCTTTCCACCACAGGTTCCAGCATGAAGATCAGCGGCGTCGACATCCGTCCCGGCAACATCATCGAATATGAAGGCGGCATCTGGCGTGCGGTGAAGATCCAGCACACCCAGCCTGGCAAGGGCGGCGCCTACATGCAGGTGGAGCTCAAGAACCTGCGCGACGGCCGCAAGAACAACGTCCGCTTCCGCTCGGCAGAGACGGTGGAGCGCGTGCGCCTCGACACCAAGGACTTCCAGTTCCTGTACCCGGAAGGCGACATGCTCGTCTTCATGGACAAGGAAACCTATGATCAGGTTTCGCTCCCGCGTGACCTGCTGGGCGACGCAGCCGCCTTCCTTCAGGACGGCATGGACGTCGTGATGGAGCTCTATGACGAGGAAGCGATCAGCGTCCAGCTGCCCGACACGATCGAAGCCACGATCGTCGAGGCGGACGCGGTGGTGAAGGGGCAGACCGCCTCGTCGTCCTACAAGCCGGCCGTGCTGGACAATGGCGTGCGCGTGATGGTGCCGCCGCACATCGCCAGCGGAACCCGCATCGTGGTTGACGTGTACGAGCAGACGTACGTCCGCCGCGCGGACTGAGCAACGAGAGTAACGCGTATGAAGCTTCTCCTCCCCCTCGCGGCTGCGGCCGCCCTGGTCCTCAGCCCCGGCGCCTCGGCGCAGAAGGCGAAGAGCGGTGCTGCCAAGCCCGCGGCAGCCAAGCCCGCGGCCGGGCAACCCTCCCGCGAGGAGGTGGAGAATGCTTCCCGGACGCTTGCCGCGATGATCGGCGGGCTCCAGTCGGACAAGGTGCCCGAACAGGTGAAGAGCGCGCTGTTCGCCTGCATCTATCGTGCGCCGCTGGCCGAGATCAGCCTGCGCACCACGCAGATGCTCAATCAGAACAAGGACAAGCTGAACGCGTCCAACACGACCGATCGCCTCTCGGCGGTCGCGGCCGTGTGCGGCGTGCGTGAAGCGCCCCCGGGCGCCGCGCCGGCTGCCAAGAAGCCCCAGGGACGCTAAATATCATGGTTGCACATTCCGGCCTCTTCACGGTGATGGAGCGCGCCGCGCGCAAGGCGGGCCCCCGCCTGCGCCGCGACTTCGGCGAGGTCCAGCACCTCCAGGTCAGCCGCAAGGGCCCGGCCGACTTCGTGTCGATCGCCGACAAGCGCGCCGAACAGACGCTGGTCGAGGAATTGCGCAAGGCACGTCCCGACTGGGGCTTCCTGTTGGAAGAAGGCGGCAAGATCGAGGGCGACCCGACCAAGCCGCGCTGGATCATCGATCCGCTCGACGGCACCAGCAACTTCCTGCACGGCATCCCGCACTTCGCGATCTCGATCGCGGTCGAGGAGCCGAACGGCGCCGGCGGCCAGCCCGAGATCACCACCGCGCTCGTCTATCAGCCGATCACGGACGAGAGCTTCTGGGCCGAGAAGGGCCGTGGCGCCTGGCACCAGGATCAGCGGCTGCGCGTCTCGGCACGCCGCGACCTGACCGAATCGCTGATCGCGACCGGCATTCCGTTCATGGGCCATGGCAATTTCGCCGAGTGGAGCCGCATCTTCGGTGCGGTCGCACCCGAAGTCGCCGGCATCCGCCGCTTCGGTTCCGCCGCGCTCGACCTGGCCTGGGTCGCCGCGGGCCGTTTCGACGGCTATTGGGAATCGGGTCTCCAGCCCTGGGACATCGCCGCCGGCATTCTGCTGGTGCGCGAGGCCGGTGGCTTCGTCACCGACTTCAAGGGCGCCGACCGCGCCTACATCAAGCGCGAAGTGCTGGCGGCGAACGACGCGCTGCACTCGCGCCTTCACAAGCTGGTCGCCGGCGCGCTGCGCTGATCCGGGCAGGGCGGGGTGCCTGGCGCGCGCCGCCCTCCGCACCGGCGTCGTCCCCGTTAGCCCAACGGGACGAGTCGCGCCCGCGCGGTCCCTCCGGCGACCCGCTGCGCCCGCGGGCCGGCCTTCGAACTCCCGGAGTTTGCGCTAGGTTAGTCGGTCCGCACTGCGGGCCGGCTCGCGGGCGTTTGCGCGCGCCTGATGCGGCTGTGCCAGTCGACACCAGAGCCTAATTGCGAGCGATTCTCAAGGGGTTTGCGCCTTGATGCCTCCGGGTCATGCGCCTAGAAGCCCCTCAGCATTCCGCAACCGCGAGATGACCTTGGTCGACCTATCGCAATATCTGCCGATCCTGATTTTCCTTGGGATCGCGCTTCTCCTGTCCGGTGCCTTCGTGGCGCTGCCGATCCTCGTGTCGCGCCTCACCGGCGCGGACAAGCCCAATGCCGAGAAGCTCTCGGAATATGAATGCGGTTTCCCCGCGTTCGAGGACTCGCGCAGCCAGTATGACGTCCGCTTTTATCTGGTGGCGATCCTCTTCATCGTCTTCGATCTGGAGGCGGCGTTCCTATATCCCTGGGCAGTGTCGGTGTTCGACCTCGGTTGGACGGCATGGATCTCCATGATGATCTTCATCGGCGAACTGGCGCTGGGCCTCGTGTACGCGTGGAAGATGGGAGCGTTGGATTGGGAGTAGAACTGAACCCGTCGCCTGCCGCTTTCGGCGAGCAGAACGCCCTGGCCCCCGGCGCGCACGTCGCGCCGGACCAGCGCTTCTTCGACGACCTGAACGGCGAGCTGACCGACAAGGGCTTCCTTGTCACCTCGACCGAAGACCTGTTCCATTGGGCCCGTACCGGCAGCCTGTGGTGGATGACCTTTGGCCTCGCCTGCTGCGCGGTCGAAATGATCCACGTCAACATGCCGCGCTATGACATGGAGCGCTTCGGTGCGGCCCCTCGCGCGTCCCCGCGCCAGTCGGACGTGATGATCGTCGCGGGCACCTTGTGCAACAAGATGGCCCCGGCGCTGCGTCGCGTGTACGACCAGATGTCGGAGCCGAAGTACGTGATCTCGATGGGGTCGTGCGCCAACGGCGGCGGCTATTATCACTATAGCTACAGCGTCGTGCGCGGCTGCGACCGCGTGGTGCCCGTGGACATCTATGTCCCCGGCTGCCCGCCGACCGCCGAGGCGCTGCTCTACGGCGTCATGCAGCTGCAGCGGAAGATCCGTCGCTCGGGGAGCATCGAACGGTGAGGGCGCCCGCACCTGCCTATGCCGCCAACGACGGCGTCATCGAGACGGCGACCGCCGCCCTCGGCGCGGCGCTGCTCGAGGCGCAGGATCTCGTCGGCGAAGTGACGCTGCTGGTCGAGCGCGACCAGCTCGTGCCGGCGATGATCGCGCTGCGCGACACGCCCGGCCTCGAGTACCAGCAGCTGATGGAAATCGCCGGCGTCGACTATCCGTCGCGCGTCGAGCGCTTCGACGTCTGCTACCACCTGCTCTCGGTCACCCGGAATCACCGCATCCGCGTGCGCGTGCGCACCGACGAGGTGCAGCCGGTGCCGTCGGTCACCGGCATCTGGCCGGTTGCCGGCTGGCTGGAGCGCGAGACGTTCGACATGTACGGCGTGATCTTCGAGGGGAACCTCGACCTGCGCCGCATCCTGACGGACTATGGCTTCCGCGGCCATCCGCAGCGCAAGGACTTCCCGCTCTCCGGCTTTGCCGAGGTGCGCTATTCGGAAGAGGCCAAGCGCGTGGTCTATGAGCCGGTGAAGCTGGCGCAGGATTTCCGCAGCTTCGACTTCATGAGCCCATGGGAAGGCGCCGAATACGTCCTCCCGGGTGACGAGAAGGCGACCCCGTCGGGCGAGCACAAGGCGGCGCTGCCGCAGGCCAAGGGTGCGCCCTCGCCGGTGACGGCCGAGCAGGTGCGCCGCGCCGACGACGACAAAAAGGATTCGCCGCCGAACGCGCCGGAGACGAAGGTCACCGAGTCTCCCGCGCAGACTGGCGCCGGCAAGTCCGATCCGGGCAACAAGCCCGAGGAAAAGCCCAAGGATCCGGATGTCATTCCGTCCAAGGGTGAGGGGCAGAACCAGTAATGGCTGAGTATCTCGACCAGCTCGAGCATCGCGCCGACGATCACACGTCGGCCGGCGATGTCGAGATCCAGAACTACACGATCAACTTCGGCCCCCAGCATCCGGCCGCGCACGGCGTGCTGCGTCTGGTGATGGAGCTCGACGGCGAGATCGTCGAGCGGGTGGACCCGCACGTCGGGCTGCTGCATCGCGGGACTGAGAAGTTCATCGAGTACAAGACCTACCTGCAGTCGATCCCGTACTTCGACCGGCTCGATTACTGCTCGCCGATGTGCATGGAGCACAGCTATGTGCTCGCCATCGAGAAGCTGCTCGACCTCGAAGTGCCGCTGCGCGCGCAGTACCTCCGCGTGTTCTTCGCGGAGCTGACTCGCATCAAGAACCACATGCTGAACCTCGGTTCGCACATCATGGACGTGGGCGCGATGACGCCCAACCTGTGGCTGTTCGAGCTGCGCGAAGACTGCATGAACTTCTATGAGCGGGCCTCGGGCGCGCGTATGCATGCGAACTATTTCCGCCCGGGCGGCGTCCGCCAGGACGTGCCGCTGAAGCTGCTGACCGACATCGCCGAGTGGCTCGACACCCGCCTGCCGCGCCTGTTCGAGGATGCGATCAGCCTGGTGGCCGAAAACCGCATCTTCAAGCAGCGCAACGTCGACATCGCGATCGTCAGCCGCGAGGATGCGCTCAAGTGGGGCTTCTCCGGCCCGATGATCCGCGCCGCCGGCCTGCCATGGGATCTGCGCAAGTCGCAGCCGTACGACGTCTATGCGCGCATGAACTTCGACGTGCCGGTCGGCACGCGGGGCGACTGCTACGACCGGTTCATGGTCCGCGTGGAGGAGGTGCGCCAGTCGGCGCGCATCATGAAGCAGTGCCTTGCCGAAATGCCGGAAGGGCCCACGCTCAGCCTCGACCGCAAGGTCGCGCCGCCCAAGCGTGGCGAGATGAAGCGCTCGATGGAAGCGCTCATCCACCACTTCAAATATTTCACCGAGGGCTTCCACGTGCCCGCCGGCGAAGTCTATGTCGCGACCGAGAGCCCCAAGGGCGAGTTCGGCGTGTATCTGGTCTCCGACGGCACCAACAAGCCGTACCGGTGCAAGATCCGCCCGACCGCGTTCAGCCACCTCCAGGCGATGGACTTCATGTCGAAGGGGCACATGCTCGCCGACACGACCGCCATCCTGGGCGCGATGGACATTGTTTTTGGTGAATGTGACCGCTGATGGCTGACGCACCCCATATCCCGGACGAGGCGGAGACCCGCGCACGCTGGGGCAACTTCGCGTGGAACGAGAAGAACGCCGAAAAGGCGCGCGAGATCCTGTCGCGCTATCCGGCGGGCCGCGAGCAGTCGGCCTCGATCCCGTTCCTCGACCTCGCCCAGCGCCAGGTCGGGGAGGAGACGAACACCCAGGGCTGGCTGCCGGTCCCGGTGATCGAGTTCGTCGCGCGCGAGATCGGCGTCGCCTATATCCGCGTGTTCGAGGTCGCGACCTTCTACACGATGTTCAACCTGGCGCCGGTCGGCCGCTATCACGTACAGGTCTGCGGCACGACGCCGTGCATGCTGCGCGGCTCGGACGACGTGCTCGCGGCCTGCAAGAACCGCGGCCTCGCCAAGGGCAAGACCACGCCGGACGGGCTGTTCACGCTGACCGAGGTCGAGTGCCTGGGCACCTGCGCCAACGCGCCGATGGCCCAGATCAACGACGATAACTTCGAAGATCTCGACTACGACAAGACCGTCGCGATCCTGGACGCGCTGGCGCGGGGCGAAACCCCGAAGCCGGGTCCGCAGATCGAGCGTCAGGCGAGCGCGCCGGAAGGCGGTCCGACCACGCTTCAGGCGATGGTGGGCGAGAACCACGACTATCGCGGCGAATGGGGCTCGGCGGCGTGAAGGCGCTGGGATCCCTGATCCTGGCGATCCTCGTCGGGTTCGTGGCACTGTGGGTGCTGCTGCAGCTGTTCGTGGGCGCGCTGAAGTTGATCGGCGTCCTGATCGCGATCGGCGTGGCGGTTGTGGCCTATTTGCTGGCCGAAAAGCTTATCGGGAAGGGGCGCTGACCGTGCTCGCGGACAAGGACCGTATCTTCACCAACGTCTACGGCTTTCAGCCGTGGAACCTGGAAGCAGCGATCAAGCGCGGCGACTGGGACAATACCAAGGCGCTGCTCCAGCTCGGGCCCGATGTGATCATCGATCGCATCAAGGCCTCGGGCCTGCGCGGGCGCGGGGGCGCAGGCTTCCCGACCGGCATGAAGTGGAGCTTCATGCCCAAGAACCCGACGCCGGAACGGCCGAGCTTCCTAGTCATCAACGCCGACGAGTCCGAGCCCGGCTCGTGCAAGGACCGCGAGATCATCCGCCACGATCCGCACAAGCTGATCGAGGGCGCGCTGGTCGCCGGCTTCGCGATGCGGGCGCGTGCCGCCTACATCTACATCCGCGGCGAATATATCCGTGAGGCCGAGACGCTGTTCGCGGCCGTCGCCGAAGCCTATGCCAAGGGCCTGGTGGGCAAGAACGCCTGCGGCTCGGGCTATGACTTCGACGTCTTCGTGCACCGCGGTGCCGGCGCCTACATTTGCGGCGAAGAGACCGCGATGCTGGAAAGCCTCGAGGGCAAGAAGGGCCAGCCGCGCCTGAAGCCGCCGTTCCCGGCCGGCGCTGGCCTTTATGGCTGCCCGACCACGGTCAACAACGTGGAGTCGATCGCGGTCGCGCCGACGATCCTGCGGCGCGGTCCCGAATGGTTCTCCAGCTTCGGCAACGAGAACAACAAGGGCACCAAGCTCTTCCAGATCAGCGGCCATGTGAATCGTCCGTGCGTGGTGGAGGAGGCGATGTCGATCTCCTTCCGCGAGCTGATCGAGACGCATTGCGGCGGCATCCGCGGCGGGTGGGACAATCTGCTCGCGGTGATCCCGGGCGGCTCGTCCGTGCCGCTGGTGCCCGCGGCGCAGATCATGGACGCGCCGATGGACTTCGATGGCCTCAAGGCGCTGGGCTCGGGCCTGGGCACCGCGGCGATCATCGTCATGGACAAGTCCACGGACATCGTACGCGCGATCAGCCGCCTGTCGTACTTCTACAAGCACGAGAGCTGCGGCCAGTGCACTCCGTGCCGTGAGGGCACGGGCTGGATGTGGCGCGTGATGGAGCGGCTCCGCACCGGCGACGCTGACATTTCCGAGATCGACACGCTGCACCAGGTCACCAAGCAGGTCGAAGGCCATACCATCTGCGCGCTCGGCGACGCGGCGGCCTGGCCGATCCAGGGCCTGATCCGACACTTCCGCCCCGAAATCGAACGCCGCATCCTCGAGAAGCGCGGCGGCGGGCTGGAACCGATGATGGAAGCTGCCGAGTAATGCCGAAGCTCAAAGTAGACGGGATCGAAGTTGAGGTCCCCCAGGGCGCCACGGTGCTCCAGGCGTGCGAGATCGCGGGCAAGGAAATCCCGCGCTTCTGCTACCACGAACGCCTGTCGATCGCCGGCAACTGCCGCATGTGCCTCGTCGAGGTGAAGCCCGGGCCGCCCAAGCCGCAGGCGTCGTGCGCGCTGCCGGCTGCCGACGGCCAGGAAATCCGCACCGACAGCGCGATGGTGAAGGCCGCGCGCGAGGGCGTGATGGAGTTCCTGCTCATCAACCACCCGCTCGACTGCCCGATCTGCGATCAGGGCGGCGAGTGCGACCTGCAGGACCAGTCGGTCGCCTATGGCCGCGGCATTTCTCGCTATGACGAGAACAAGCGCGCCGTGACCGAGAAGTACATGGGCCCCATCGTCAAGACGGTGATGACCCGCTGCATCCAGTGCACGCGCTGCGTCCGCTTTGCGGAGGAAGTCGCGGGCGTGGAGGAAATCGGCGCGATCTATCGCGGCGAGGACATGCAGATCACCTCCTACCTCGAACGCGCGGTGTCGAGCGAGCTTTCGGGCAACGTCGTCGACCTCTGCCCGGTCGGCGCACTGACCTCGAAGCCCTATGCGTTCGAAGCGCGGCCCTGGGAGCTCAAGAAGACGCTCGCCATCGACGTGATGGACGCGGTCGGCACCAACATCCGGCTCGACAGCCGCGGTCGCCAGGTGCTGCGCGCGCTGCCGCGCATCAACGAGGACGTCAACGAGGAGTGGGCGCACGACAAGACCCGCCACGCCGTGGACGGTCTCGTGCGCAAGCGGCTCGATCGCCCGTACGTCCGTCGCGACGGCAAGCTGGTCGCGGTCGATTGGGACGAGGCCTTCGATGCAATCGCCGCGGTCAACGCCGGCTCCAGCGTCGCCGCGATCGCGGGCGACCTGCTCGATTGCGAGACGATGTTCGCTGCCAAGGCGCTCGTCCGCAACATGGGCTCGTCGCTGATCGAGGGTCGCCAGACCGGCATGGCCTATGACGTCTCGAACCTCGGCGCAGTGGCGTTCAACACCACCATCGCCGGTGTCGAGCAGGCCGACGCCATCCTGCTGGTCGGCACCGACCTCCGCCACGAGGCGCCGCTGGTGAACACCCGCGTGCGCAAGGCGATCAAGCGCGGTGCGCGCGTGTTCGCGATCGGGCCGGAGACGGACCTGACCTATAAGGTCGAGTGGCTGGGCGAAGACCTGTCGCTGCTGGGCGGTCTTCCCGACCGCGCCGCAGAGGCGCTGGACGCGGCCGAGCGCCCGATGGTCATCGTCGGCCCGGGCGCGCTCAAGAACGGCCATGCGGCAGCGCTCAAGCTCGCCACCGACGGCAATCTGGTCCGCGATGGCTGGAACGGCTTCAACGTCGTCCACACCGCCGCGGCGCGCATGGGCGGGCTGATGCTCGGCTTCGCGCAGCCGGGCGGCATCGCCGACATCGTCGCCGCCAATCCGAAGCTCGTCTTCTTCATGGGTGCGGACGAGGTCGACTTCACGGCGTTTGCGAACAGCTTCAAGGTCTACATCGGCCACCACGGCGACAAGGGCGCGCACCATGCGGACGTGATCCTGCCGGGTGCCAGCTACGCCGAAAAGGCGGGCACCTATGTGAATCTGGAAGGGCGCGTGCAGCGTGGCGACGCGGCGGTGTTCGCACCGGGCGACGCACGCGAGGACTGGACGATCCTGCGCGCGCTGTCGGATCGGCTGAGCGCGACCCTGCCGTTCGACACGTTCCAGGGCTTGCGCGCGGCGATGTTCGCCGAGGTGCCCGCGCTCGCCACCGAGGGTCTGGTCCGCTACGACTGGAACCCGCCGGTGCTGGACGCGCGTGCCGAAGGCAGCGTCACCTATCCGATCGCCGACTTCTATCTCACCAACGCCATCTGCCGCGCGAGCCCGACGATGCAGCGCTGCTCGGCTGAACTGGTCCATGGCCAGGATTTCGCGGAGGCCGCGGAGTGACTTCGTTCTTTCAGAATACCGTAGGGCTTCCCTACGACTGGGCGTGGTTCGTCGGCACGGTCGTCTCGATCCTGCTGATCGCGCTGCCGCTGATGCTGGCCGTCGCCATGATCATCTACGCCGATCGCAAGATCTGGGCGGCGATGGCGCTGCGCCGCGGCCCCAACGTCGTCGGCCCGTTCGGCCTGCTGCAGAGCTTCGCCGACGGCCTGAAGGTGTTCCTCCAGGAAACCATCATCCCGACCAGCGCGAACAAGGGCCTGTTCCTGCTCGCGCCGATCATCACCTTTACGGTGGCGCTGATCGTGTGGGCGGTGGTGCCGTTCCAGGAGGGCATGGTCCTCTCGAACATCAACGTCGGCCTGCTCTACGTCCTCGCGGCCTCGTCGCTCGGCGTCTACGGCATCATCATCGCAGGCTGGGCGTCCAACTCGAAGTACCCCTTCTACTCGGCGCTTCGCGGCGCCGCGCAGATGGTGTCGTACGAAGTCGCCATCGGCTTCGTGCTGATCGCGGTGGTGCTCTGGGCCGGATCGTTCAACCTCTCCACGATCGTGACGGAGCAGAAGGGGCACATCTTCGGCTTCATCAACGGCTTCGGCTTCAACCCGCTGCTGTTCCCGATGGCGGTGGTGTTCCTGATCTCGTCCATGGCGGAGACGCAGCGCGCCCCGTTCGACTTGACCGAGGCGGAGTCCGAACTCGTCGCCGGCTACCAGACCGAATACAGCTCGATGGCGTTCGCGCTGTTCTGGCTGGGTGAGTACGCCAACGTCCTCCTGATGTGCGCGCTCAACGCGACGCTGTTCTGGGGTGGCTGGCTGCCGCCGGTCGACTGGGCGCCGCTCTACATGGTGCCGGGCATCATCTGGCTGTTCGCCAAGATCCTGTTCTTCTTCTTCGTGTTCAGCTGGGTTCGCGCGACGGTGCCGCGGTACCGCTACGACCAGCTGATGCGGCTTGGCTGGAAGATCTTCCTGCCGCTGTCGCTGTTGTTCGTGTTCATGGTGTCGGGGTATCTCATGCTCGACCGCGTTGGAGTGCCCGCATGAGCGTCGCACAGGTAATCCGATCGTTCACGCTGTGGGAGTTCATCAAGGCCCACGCGCTGACCTTGCGCTATTTCTTCAAGCCCAAGGCGACGATCAACTATCCGTACGAGAAGAACCCGCTCTCGCCCCGTTTCCGCGGTGAGCATGCGCTGCGTCGCTATCCCAACGGCGAAGAGCGCTGCATCGCGTGCAAGCTGTGCGAGGCGGTGTGCCCGGCGCTGGCGATCACGATCGAGGCCGAACCGCGCGAGGACGGCAGCCGCCGCACCACGCGCTACGACATCGACATGACCAAGTGCATCTACTGCGGTCTCTGCCAGGAGGCATGCCCGGTGGACGCCGTCGTCGAGGGGCCGAACCTGGAGTTCGCGACCGAGACGCGTGAGGAGCTGATCTACCACAAGGACAAGCTGCTCGCGAACGGGGACCGCTGGGAACGCGCGATTGCCGCGAACCTTGCGAGCGACGCGCCGTACCGGTAATGCGCGCGACTTCGAAATTCATGCCGTTCGGGCCGAGCCAGTCGAGGCCCTGCGCTGCTTCCTCAAGAAGTGAACCGGCCTCGCGCAGCGCGCGGGGCGAACGGAGGGCAGGGGGCCCAACGCGTCCGTGATCCATACACTCGCCTTTTATCTCTTCGCCGCGGTGGTGGTCGTGTCGGCCGCGCTGACGATCACGTCGCGCAACCCGGTCCACGCCGTGCTCTGGCTGATCCTCGCGTTCTTCAACGCGGCCGGCCTGATGGTGCTCGTCGGTGCCGAGTTCATCGCGATGCTGCTCGTCATCGTCTATGTGGGCGCGGTCGCCGTGCTGTTCCTGTTCGTGGTCATGATGCTCGACATCGACTTCGCGGAGCTGCGCGCGGGCTTCGTCCGCTACCTGCCGCTGGGCCTGGTGCTCGCGGTGGCGCTGGTGGCGGAGATCCTGATCGCGGTCGGCGCCTGGTCGACGGGGCGCATCGAGCTTGGCCGGCGCATCGCGCCGATCGACGGCGCGCTCCCGAACATCGAGGCGATCGGCCACCTGCTCTACACGCGCTATCTCTACGTCTTCGAAGGCGCGGGGCTGGTGCTGCTGGTCGCCATGATCGGCGCGATCGTGCTCACGCACCGCAACCGCACCGACAGCCATCGCCAGAACGTCAGCCGCCAGGTTGCGCGCCGTTCCAAGGATGCGACCCGCAACGTCAATCAGCCCGTCGGGCAGGGAGTGGAGCTGTGATCGGTCTGATCCATTATCTGGTCGTGGGGGCGATCCTGTTCACGCTCGGCGTGCTCGGCATCTTCCTCAACCGGAAGAACCTGATCGTGCTGCTGATGGCGATCGAGCTGATCCTGCTCAGCGTGAACATCAACCTCGTGGCCTTCTCCTCCTACCTGGGCGACCTGGTGGGGCAGGTGTTCGCGATGTTCGTGCTCACCGTGGCCGCCGGCGAAGCCGCCATCGGCCTGGCGATCCTGGTGATCTATTTCCGTGGCCGCGGCTCGATCTCGGTCGACGACGTCAACCGGATGAAGGGGTGATCATTCGGTGATCCAGCTTATCGTTCTCCTGCCGCTCCTGGCCGCTGCGATTGCAGGCCTGAGCAACCGTGCGTTCGGCACCGCATTCCCGAAGATCGTGACCACGGGCGCGCTGTTCGCCTCGTGCGCCATGTCCTGGCCGATCTTCATCGACTTCATGCGCGGCACGCAGGTGGCGCACGTCGAGCCGCTGTTCACTTGGATCGTCTCCGGGGACATGGACATCGCCTGGGCGCTGCGCGTCGATGCGATGACGGCCGTGATGCTGGTGGTGATCACCAGCGTGTCCGCGCTCGTCCACCTCTATAGCTGGGGCTATATGAGCGAGGACCCGTCGCAGCCGCGCTTCTTCGCCTATCTGTCGCTGTTCACCTTCGCGATGCTGATGCTCGTGACGGCGAACAATCTGGTGCAGATGTTCTTCGGCTGGGAAGGCGTGGGTCTCGCGTCCTACCTGCTGATCGGCTTCTGGTACTATAAGCCCAGCGCCAATGCCGCCGCGATCAAGGCGTTCGTCGTCAACCGCGTCGGCGACCTCGGCTTCATGCTCGGCATCTTCGGCACCTTCCTGGTGTTCGGCACCGTCTCCATTCCGGAGATCCTGGCTGCCGCACCGGGCATGGCCGGCTCGACGATCGGCTTCCTGGGCGCGCGCTTCGATACGATGACCGTGCTCTGCCTGCTGCTGTTCGTCGGCGCGATGGGCAAGTCGGCGCAGCTGGGCCTCCACACCTGGCTGCCGGACGCGATGGAGGGCCCGACCCCGGTGTCGGCGCTGATCCACGCGGCGACCATGGTCACCGCGGGCGTCTTCATGGTGTGCCGCCTGTCGCCGATGTTCGAGGTGAGCCCGACGGCGCTCACCGTCGTCACCGTCGTCGGTGCCGCGACCTGCCTGTTCGCCGCGACGATCGGCCTGGTGCAGACCGACATCAAGCGCGTGATCGCCTATTCGACCTGCTCGCAGCTCGGCTACATGTTCTTCGCGGCCGGCGTCGGCGCCTATGGGGCGGCGATGTTCCACCTGTTCACCCACGCTTTCTTCAAGGCGCTGTTGTTCCTGGGTGCGGGGTCGGTGATCCACGCGATGCACCACGAGCAGGACATGCGCTTCTACGGCGGCCTGCGGAAGTCGATCCCGCTCACCTTCTGGGCGATGATGGCGGGCACGCTCGCGATCACCGGCGTCGGCATCTACGGCGTGGGCGGCTTCGCGGGCTACCATTCGAAGGACGCGATCCTCGAGGCGGCGTTCGCGGCCGGCGGCACCGGTACGCTGGCGTTCTACGTCGGCACCTTCGCAGCCCTGCTGACCAGCTTCTACTCGTGGCGGCTGATCTTCCTGACCTTCTTCGGCACGCCCCGCTGGGCCGCGTCGGAGCACATCCAGCATGCGCTCCACGACGCCCACGGCCATGGCCATGACGCGCACGGTCACGACGACCACGCCCATGCCCATGCGGTTGCGGACTCGCACGGCCAGGAAGTGCACGCGGATGCCGAAGACGCAGGCCACGCGCCTTCGACCCACGCGGCGCACGCGGACCAGGTCCCGGCCGGGACCGGCGGCTATCACCCGCACGAAAGCCCGCTGCCGATGCTGGTGCCGCTGATCGTGCTGACGGTGGGCGCGGTGGCCGCAGGCTTCGTGTTCAACCCGTGGTTCATCGGGGCAGAGGAGGGCGCACGCTTCTGGGGCGGCAGCCTGTTCTTCAACGAACACCTGATGCACGCGATGCACGAGGTCCCGATGCTGGTGAAGCTGGCGGCGACGATCGTCATGATCCTCGGCTTCGTGGCGGCGCTGGTCACCTATGTGCTCAAGCCCGGAACGTCGCGCCGCACGGCAACCGCCCTGCGTCCGCTGCATCAGTTCCTGCTGCGCAAATGGTACTTCGACGAGCTGTACAACCTCATCTTCGTCCGCCCGGCGTTCGCGCTCGGCCGCTTCTTCTGGAAGCGCGGCGACGAGGGCACCATCGATCGGTTCGGGCCCAACGGCTCGGCCGCGGTGGTGGCACTGGGCAGCCGCGTCGCGGTCAAGATGCAGACCGGCTATCTCTACACCTATGCCTTCGTCATGCTGATCGGCCTGACGGCGGCGGTCACCTGGGCGATCGCGTCGTGATCGGCGGCGCGGGCGCACCGGCCGTGCGCGGCACCGGGATGACCGAACAAGCAATGGGGGGTCCGGCAATGGCCGGCTATGTAACGATCGTGGTTCGGGGGTTCGCGAAGTGATGGAGTTCCCGATCCTGTCGGTGATGCTGGCGGTCCCCGCGATCGCGGCCATCGCCTGCCTGTTCGTCAAGGCGGAGGCGGCGCGCTGGATCGCGCTCTTCGCCACGCTGGTCGACTTCGCGCTGGGCATCCTGCTGTGGGCGTCGTTCGACGTCGGCGGCGCCCAGTGGCAGTTCGTTGAAGGCCCGATCAACGTCGGCGGCTTCAACTGGGCGCTCGGCATCGACGGCATCTCGCTGCTGCTGATCATGCTCAGCGTCTTCCTGATGCCGATCTGCATCGGCGCCAGCTGGAAGTCGGTGACGGATCGCGTGCCGGAATACATGGCCGCCTTCTGCCTTACCGAGGTGCTGATGATCGGCACCTTCGCGGCGCAGGACCTGCTGCTGTTCTACATCTTCTTCGAAGGTGGCCTGATCCCGATGTACCTGATCATCGGCATCTGGGGCGGGGCGAACCGGATCTACGCGTCGTACAAGTTCTTCCTCTACACGCTGCTCGGCTCGGTGCTGATGCTGATCGCGATGATCTACATCCGCTCGACCGCCGGCACGACCGACATCCCGACGCTGATGGCGTACGACTTCCCGCCGCAGGTCCAGACATGGCTGTGGCTGGCGTTCTTCGCATCGTTCGCGGTCAAGATGCCGATGTGGCCGGTCCACACCTGGCTTCCGGACGCGCACGTGCAGGCGCCGACCGCGGGTTCCGTCATCCTGGCGGGCGTGCTGCTGAAGCTCGGCGGCTACGGCTTCCTGCGCTTCTCGCTGCCGATGTTCCCGGATGCCTCGGGCGATCTCGCCTGGCTCATCTTCCTGCTCTCGGCCGTTGCGGTGGTCTACACCTCGCTCGTCGCGCTGGTGCAGTCGGACATGAAGAAGCTCATCGCCTATTCGTCGGTCGCGCACATGGCGATCGTGACCATCGGCCTGTTCGCCTTCAACCGGCAGGGCATCGAGGGCGCGATGATCATGATGCTCAGCCACGGTCTGGTCTCGGGCGCGCTGTTCCTGTGCGTGGGCGTCATCTACGACCGCCTGCACACCCGTGAGATCGCCCGCTACGGCGGTCTGGCGGAAAACATGCCGCGCTACGCCGTGTTCTTCCTGTTCTTCACCATGGCATCGATCGGCCTGCCGGGGACCAGCGGCTTCGTCGCCGAGTTCCTCAGCCTTGCCGGCCTCTACCAGGTGTCGACCTGGGCGGCGCTGATCTGCACCACCAGCATCATCCTGGGCGCTGCCTACATGCTCTACCTCTATCGCCGGGTCGCCTATGGCCCGCTCGACAAGGAAGACGTGCGGGCGATGCCGGACCTGTCGGTGCGCGAGATCGCGCTCCTGGCACCGGTCGCGGCCGTGGCGCTCTGGATGGGTGTCTATCCGGAAAGCTTCATGGCGCCGATGCGCAACGACGTCACCACGCTGCTGGCCCGCATCGAACGTGCGACCCCGGCCAGCGATTCCCGACCCACCCCCGGCAACCCCGAAGCGGCTGCGGCCGCGGCGGCTGAGCACGGCGGCGAAGCGGCGCATGGCGCCCCTGCACACTCCGAGGCGCACTGATGAGCTACGCATCCCAACTCGCGACCACCCTGCCGGAGCTCGTGCTCGCGGCCGGCGCGATCGTGCTGATGCTCGTCGCCGCCTGGGGCGGGCAGCGCTCGACCCGCGCGGTCAGCATCGCCTCCGTCTTCGTCTTGGTGGGCGCGGGCATCGCGCTCATCGGTCCGGCCTCGTCGGGTGCGACCGCATTCGGCGGCATGTATCGTGCCGACGCCTTCGCAGCCTATGCGAAGGTGCTGATCTACGCCGCCTCGGCGATCGCGATCATGGTCGCCCCGCGCTTCTTCGCGCAGACGGCCGGCGATAACCTGAAGCCCGAATATCCGATCCTTATCCTGCTCTCGTGCACCGGCATGGGCATGATGGTGTCGGCGGGCGACATGCTGCTGCTCTACGTCGGCCTCGAGCTGCAGAGCCTTGCCGCCTATGTCCTCGCCAGCTTCATGCGCCGCGACACGCGCTCGGCCGAAGCGGGCCTGAAGTATTTCGTCCTCGGCGCGCTGGCCTCGGGCATCCTGCTCTACGGCATCAGCCTGGTGTACGGCTTCAGCGGCACGACCTTGTTCGTCGACATTGCCCAGGCCTATGCCGGCGACCTCGGCGGCGAGCGGTCGCTCGGCCTGCTCTTTGGCCTGGTGTTCGTGTTCGCGGGCATCGCCTTCAAGATGTCGGCCGTGCCGTTCCACATGTGGACGCCGGACGTGTACGAGGGCGCGCCGACCCCGGTCACCGCGTTCTTCGCCTCGGCGCCCAAGGTGGCGGCGATCGGCCTCGGCATGCGCGTCGCGATCGAGGCGATGGGCCCGGCGACCGCCGATTGGCGCCAGATCGTGATCTTCGCCTCGCTCGCGTCGATCGTGCTCGGTGCGGTCGCGGCGATCGGCCAGACCAACATCAAGCGCCTGCTCGCCTATTCGTCGATCAACAACGTCGGCTTCGCGCTGGTCGGCCTGGCGGCCGGCACGCCGGAGGGCGTCGCCTCGGTACTGTTCTACATGGCGATCTACATCGTCATGACGCTCGGCTCCTTCCTGGTGGTGCTGCAGATGCGCGACGTCGCGGGTCGCCCGATCGAGACGATCGCCGGCTTCTCCGGTCTCTCGCGTTCGCATCCGGGCCTCGCCGCGGCGCTCGCGATCATGATGTTCTCGCTTGCAGGCATCCCGCCGCTGCTCGGCTTTAATGCAAAGCTGGAGGTGTTCAACGCCGCGGTCCAGGCCGACCTGTTCGTGCTGGCGGTGGTTGCGGTGATCGGCTCGGTGCCGGGCGCCTATTACTACCTCCGCATCGTTAAGACGCTCTACTTCGATGCACCGGCAGAGGGCGTCGCCGTCCGCACCGATCGCTTCGAGGGCGGTCTGCTCGCGGCGACCGCCGTGTTCATCTCGCCGGTGGGCTGGTTCCTGCTCGCCCCGCTCGGCGCCTGGACCATGACGGCGGCACGGTCGCTGTTCTGACGACCATCCGCGTCGTCGCGGAGACCGGCTCCACCAACGCCGATCTGTCGGCGCTGGTCGGGGCCGGTCTCGCATCCGAAGGCCTGTGGCTGCGCGCCGAGCGCCAGACCGCCGGCCGCGGTCGGCTCGGCCGGCCCTGGGTCTCGCCTCCCGGCAACTGCTACGCCAGCACCGTCGTGTGTCTGCGCCCCACCGATCCGCCCGCCCCCACGCTCGCCTTCGTGGCGGCCGTTGCGCTGGACGATGCGGTGCGCGTCTATCTTCCGCAAGCGGCGGGGCTCGCACTCAAATGGCCCAACGACCTGCTGGTCGACGGCGCCAAGCTTTCGGGCATGTTGCTGGAGCGGGCAGGGGACGCGGTCGTGATCGGCATCGGCGTCAATATCGCCCACCATCCCGATCTCGCGGACCGCGCCACCACCAGCCTCGCCGCGCACGGTGCCCCGGTGGCGCCCGACGCGTTCCTGGAGACGCTGGCGGAAGGCTTCGCGCGCTGGCTCGGCCGGTGGCGCGGGGAGGGGCTCGCGCCCATCCGCCAGCGCTGGCTCGATCGCGCCCATCCGCTCGGCACTGCGCTCACCGCGCGCCTGCCCGACGGCGGCAGCGTCACCGGGCTGTTCGACGGGCTCGATTCCGACGGGGCGTTGCTGCTGCGCTTGGCCGATGGCACGCGCCATGCCATGCACGCAGGCGACGTGCTGCTGGCCTGACGCCCGCACGCCCGCCACGAACCAAAGGGTAGAAGCCGCCATGCTGCTCGCGATCGACGCCGGCAACACCAACATCGTGTTCGCGCTGATGGAGGGCGAGGCCATCCATGCGCGCTGGCGCATCGCGACCGATCCCCGGCGGACCGCCGACGAATATGCCGTGTGGCTGAGCCAGCTGCTCGCGCTGGAGGGCCACCAGCGTTCCGATGTCGACGGCGTGATGATCGGCACCGTGGTCCCGCGCGCGCTCCACAACCTCCAGGTGCTCGCCCGCAAATATTTCGGCACGGAGCCGGTGATCGCCGGCAGCGCCGCCGCGCCCTGGGGCTTCCCGCTCGATGTGGACGAGCCGCAGAACCTGGGCGCCGACCGCGCGCTCAACGTCATCGCCGCCCATGCCGAGCATCCCGGCGACCTGATCGTCATCGACTTCGGCACCGCCACCACCTTCGACGTGGTCGACTTCCGAGGTGCCTACAAGGGCGGCATCATCGCCCCCGGCATCAATCTCTCGCTCGACGCGCTGGTGACCGCGGCCGCCAAGCTGCCCCGCATCGCGATCGAGGCGCCGGCCGATTCCACCGTGATCGGCCGCAACACGGTCAGCCAGATGCACATCGGCATCTATTGGGGCTATGTCGCGATGATCGAGGGGCTGGTCGCCCGGCTGAAGCAGGAGATCGGCCGCCCCGTGAAGGTGATCGCGACCGGCGGCCTCGCCATCCTGTTCGAACAGCGCACGGCGGTGTTCGACGTGGTGGAGGCGGACCTCACCTTGCGAGGGCTGGCGATGCTGTGGGCAAGAACCCATATAGCCGCCGAAGCCTGAAGAGATTTTGCAAAGTGGCACCGGCACGGTCGGGCCCCTCGTCGCGGGATGGCGGCGAGTTACCTGAAGAAAGAACCCAGTGACTCCCGGAAACGAACTTTTATTTGTCGCGCTCGGCGGATCGGGCGAGATCGGCATGAACGTCAATCTCTACGGAACCCAGGGCAAGTGGGTGATGGTCGATTGCGGCATCACCTTTGCCGATCCGGCCTATCCCGGCATCGACGTGATGCTGCCAGACCTCCAGTTCATCGAGGATCGCCTGGACGACCTCGTCGGCATCGTCATCACCCACGGGCATGAGGATCACATCGGCGGGCTGCCCTACCTCGCCGCCGACCTCGACGTGCCGATCTACGCCACGCCGTTCACGGCCGGCCTGATCCGCGGCAAGCTCGAGGAAGAGGGCATCGCCGACACCGTCGAGCTCAAGGTGATCGAGCGCGCCGGCAGCTTCCGCGCGGGCCCGTTCGGCTTCCGCTTCGTGCCGCTCGCCCACTCGATCCCGGAGGCGAACGCGCTCCTGATCGACACGCCGCACGGCCGCGTGTTCCACACCGGCGACTGGAAGCTGGACAAGACCACCCTGGTCGGCGCAGCCTCTACCCCGGCCGAGCTGGAAGCGATCGGCGACGAAGGCGTGTTCGCGCTGGTCTGCGATTCCACCAACGTCCTCAACGACACCGCCTCGGGTTCCGAGGATGATGTCTATGCCGGGCTGCTCGACACGGTCGCCAGCGCGCGCGGCCGCGTCATGGTCACCACCTTCGCCTCCAACGCCGCACGCCTCTCGACGCTGGGCAAGGTCGCGCAGGAAACCGGCCGCGCCGTCTGCGTCGCCGGTCGCTCGCTCGATCGCATTCTGCGCGTCGCCCGTGCCACCGGCTATCTGACGGACTTCCCGGCGACTGTCGACTTCGACACCGCCATGTCGATGCCCCGCAACGAGGTGCTGATCATCGCCACCGGCGGCCAGGGCGAACCGCGCGCGGCCCTCGCCCGCGTGGCGGACGGCAGCCATCAGATCAGCCTGGAGCAGGGCGACCGCGTCGTCTTCTCCTCCAAGCAGATCCCCGGCAACGAGGTCGCGATCGGCCGCATCATGAACGCGCTTGCGTTGAAGGGTGTGGAGATGATCACCGATCGCCAGGCGCACGTCCACGTGTCGGGCCATCCCGGCCGGCCGGAGCTCGCGGCCATGTACAAGTGGATCCGCCCGGATCTGGTCGTGCCCGTCCACGGCGAGGCCCGCCACCTGGCCGAGCACACCCGCTTCGCGCTGGCGCAGGGCGTGCCGGATGCGATCACGCAGCAGAACGGCGACATCCTGCGTCTGGCACCGGGCAACCCGCGCCGCATCGGCCACGCCGTGGTCGGGCGGCTCGCACTCGATGGCGACGTGATCCTGCCGGCGGACGGCAACACCATCAACGAGCGCCGCCGTATCTCGCAATATGGCCAGATGTCGGTCGCCGTCGCGATCGACCGCCGCGGCAACCTGGTCGGCAACGCCGTGGTGCGCGCCCAGGGCGTGCCGGTCGAGGACGAGCGCGATCCCTTCCTGGAGGAAGCCGCCGACGCCGCCGAGGCGGCGGTGCGCAAGGGTGGCCGCGACCGTGAGAAGCTGCGCGAGCAGCTTCGCCTCGCCGTCCGTCGCGTGGCGACCCGCTGGACCGGCAAGAAGCCGATCGTGGACGTGCTGCTCATCGAGGCTTGAGGATTATGCGCTGGCAGTCGGCATTGGCGATCTACCTGCTGTTCTGGGTGCTCAGCGCATTCCTTGTCCTGCCGTTCGGCATGCGCACGGCGGAGGAGGCGGGCCAGCCGCATGTCCCCGGCCAAGCCGAAAGCGCGCCCGTCCAGTTCGCGCCGGGCAGGATCGCGCTGCGCACCACGATCGTCTCGGTGGTGCTGTTCGGGGTGTTCTACCTCAACTACATCTATGGCTGGCTGACGCCGGAGAACCTCGACTTCTTCAGCTAGGGGCGGTGCGCGGCGGCCCCCGCATACCGGCAGCCAACCGTGCTCCTGCCTACGCAGGAGCACGGTGTGACGCGAACGAGGGGGTAATGCTGCAGCACATTTCGCCGCAACCGGCCCCCACCTGGACCCCGGCCTCCGCCGGGGTACGATCACGGGCTAGGGCCGCGGCCAGATTCCGATCCCCGCAACTGGCCACCCGCTCAACCCCAAAGCCTAACCCGTACCCCGGCGAAGGCCGGGGCCCAGTTGCGATGCCGCCCGAAATTCGCGCCACGCCGGCCCCACGAGCCCGCTACCGACGCACCCCCCAGTGCGACTAAGCTCCGCCCCATGACGGCATCGCACCCCCTCGACCTTCCAGCCCTCTCCGCGCTCAACGGCCGCCACGCGCGCTTCGCCGTCCTCTACGGCGCAGTCCGCCGCTACCATCCCGACTATGGCGTCTTCGCCGCGCTCGCGGACGATGCGGAGCCGAGCCTCGCCAGCCTGGCCGCGCTGGTGATCGAGCACGGCGACGTGGCCCTGCTCCAGCCGGACGCGCCTCCACCGATCTCCGGCCTCGCGGTCGTGTCCCAGGACGTCGGCGTCCAGATGGTGGCAACGCAACTTACCGATGCGAGCGCCCCAGACGCCGCGCCCATCCCGCTCGGCGACGCCGACGCGCCCGAGATGCTCGCGCTCGCCACCCTCACCGAGCCGGGCCCCTTCTTCGAAAAGACCCACCAGCTCGGCCGCTTCGTCGGCATCCGCCAGGACGGCCGCCTCGTCGCCATGGCCGGCGAGCGGATGCAGCCCGACGGCTTCACCGAGGTGAGCGGCGTCTGCACCCATCCGGACCATCGGGGCCGCGGATACGCCGCGGCACTGATGCGCCGCGTCGCCACCGGCATCCTGGAACGCGGGGACACGCCGTTCCTGCACGCCTATGCCAGCAACCAGGCCGCCATCGCCCTCTACGAACGCCTGGGCTTCCGCCACCGCCGCGAAATCCTGATGACGCGCCTCACCGCGGCCTGAACCGCCCACTGACGCCGAGCTTGCCATTCCGCCGCCCCATGTCGGATGATCGCCCGATGGCCCATCTTCGCGCGACCGTTCCGCTGGCAGTCCTGCTGCTGCTTTCCGCTCCAACGGCCCGCGCGCAAACGACGCCCGCGGCAAAGCCGTTCGACGCCACGGCCGCCTGGGCCTCGTTCGAAACGCTGCTGCGGGAGCGCTACGGCTATTTCGACCGGCCCGGTATAGACGGCAACGCCATCCTCTCCGCCTTCGCCGAACAGGCCCGCCGGGCACCGGACGACAAGGCCTTCATCGACACGCTCCAGCTCGTCGCGCACAATTTCGCCGACCCGCATTTCGTCGTCGGGCCGCTCGATCTCGAGGACCGGGCGGTCATCCCCACCGCCTCGGACCTGTTCGGCAGCTATGACGGCACTACGTTCCGAATCCTCGAGGTGCGGGCCGACAGCGACGCACTCGCCAAGGACCTGAAGCCCGGCATGATCGTGCGGGCGCTGGACGGCCGCTCACCGAGCGCGGCGATCGAGGCCATCACCGGCCGCCCCTTCGCGACGCTCGCCCCGACCCAGATCGACTTCGCCTTCAACATGGCGCTAGCCGGCACTCGCCGGCGCCCGCGCACGCTGGAGGTAACCGACGGGCACCGCCGCCGCAGCGTCGCACTGGCGGCGACCACCGATCAGGCCAGGCGTGTCCAGGAAGGCCCGCTGCTGAGCGTGGAGCGGCAAGGCACGCTCGGCATCCTGCGCATCCACAACTCGCTCGGCGATCAAGCCTTGATCGCACAATTTGCGCAGGCGCTGGCGAGCCTCGCCGACACGACCACGCTGCTGATCGACCTGCGCAACACGCCCAGCGGCGGCAACACCAGCGTCGCGCGCGGCATCCTCGGCCATTTCGTCGATCACGAGCGGCCCTATCAGGTGCACGTCATCCCCTATGAGTCCCGCGTGCTCGGGCCGCCGCGCCGGTTCGCGGAATATGTCGCCCCGTTCGGGGCGCGCTACGCCGGCAAGGTCTATGTCGCCGGCGGCCGATGGACCGGCAGCATGGGGGAGGGGCTGATGATCGGCTTCGACGCGATCGGCGCCACCACCGTGGGCAGCGACCTCGGCGACCTGCTCGGCGCGCTGAGCAACGAGACGATCGATGGCTCCACCGCCAAGGTCGACCTCGGCACCGAGCAGCTCTTCACGGTCGACGGTCTCCCCCGCGAAGCCTATCGCCCCCGCCTGTACCTTCCCCGTGCCGAGCGCGACGGCAGCCACGATCCCGTGCTGGCGGCCATCCCGCGATAGGCTAGTCCCGCCCCGGCTGCGCGTCGAGCTTGCGGACCAGCGCGTCGAACATGTCGTCCGCGGGCGGCTCGAACGCGGCGTCCAGCATGGTGCCGACCGCCTCCTGGGCGACCTCCGGCGCGCGCGTGTCGCGGTGGCGCTCGAACAGCGCCTCGACCAGGAAGCGCGTCCCCTCCCGCGACTTGATCAGCGCGTCGGCGGGAAAGGCGAGCGCCTGGCGCACGCCCGCAACCGAGGAGGCGTTGCGCAGGTTGTAGCGCGCCGACTGGACGATGTGCTGGATCACCTCGCGCCGCTCGACCGAGCCGAGCTCCGTCACCACCGACAGCCGGTGGAGGGCATAGAGACCCAGCACCGCGGACAGGAGGAAGAAGAACTCCCAATGCACGATGCCCACGCCGAACAGTTCGGCGGTGCCGCTCGGGCTCGTCCACTCCATCGACAGGTGCAGCTTGCGCGCGGCGAAGAACTCCGTCAGCCAGCCGCCGACGATCGGCGCGGCGCCGGATGCCAGCGCCCCCACCAGCGCGTTGGTCGCCATGAAGCTGGTGGCCGCGCCCGCCGGGCTCAGCTTGATGACGATGTTGCCGGCCGCGAGCCCGACGCCGGCCTGGGCGGCACCCATCACCAGGTGCAGCGCCAGCAGATAGGCCGGTCGGGACAGCTCGCCGGTGAAGTCGTCGGCAAAGATCATCCCGGCGATGCACAGCAGGTAGAGGGGGGAGGCGACCGTCAGCACCGACTTGTTGGTGAACCGGTCCGACAGGCTGCCCCAGCCGCGCACCACCGCCGCATTGGCCAGCTGGCTCGCCACCGTCAGGGTAAGGACGAAGCCCACCGAAAAGCCCAGCTCGCGGACGAAATAGACGGTGAAGAACGGCGTCGCCAGGTTCACCGCGAATTGCCAGCTGGCCAAGTAGCGCAGCACCGAGCGGAAGTTGCGATCGCGCAGTGGCCGCAGCAACAACCGGCGCAGCGACGGCCGCCCGCGCCGTCGCCCCATCCACGGCTCGGGCACCTGCGCCAGCGCCGCGGTGCTCGCCAGCCCGCACAGGAAGCCGATCAGGTACAGCGCCACATAGACGCGATCGCCGCCCGGGTCCGATCGCCCCGCGCGCTGCAGCGCGAACGCCGCCAGCAGCGTCGCCACCGCGCCCACGACCGTTCCATAGAGGTTGCGGCGCGCGAAGAACGCCCCCAGCTGCTCTTCGGGCAGCAGGTCCCGCATCCAGCTGTTCCAGCTGCACGCACCCACCGCGTTCAGGCCGTAGTGAAGCAGCGCTGCGGCGACGAGCACGTCGACGGCGATGTTCCGGTCGGGGATCAGCGGAACCGCCGCATAGACCGGCAGCGCCAGCCGCGCGCCGAACACACAGGCGACCGAGATCAGCCGCCGCCGCCGCACCCGCTCCACCAGGGTCACGGCCGGCGCCTGGAGCATCTGGGTCAGCAGCGGGATGGCCGCGATCACGCCGATCTCGATCTCGCTCGCCCCGATGTGCAGCGCCAGCGCCAGCAGCACCACGCCGCTGTTGAGCGCGCCGATCGCGGTGGCGAAGGCGGCGTCGATCAGCAGGAAGCGCAAGCCGCGCTCGCGCGCTTCCGGCGAGATCGTCGCGCGGGGAACCAGAATGGTACGCAGCACCGCAGAAGGCATCGGCAACACCCCGCCGGCTTTGACTTGCAGACCCGGCTAGAGCGGAGGGCGGCCCCAGAAGTTGCATCGCGGCCGCGATATCGGCCACCGGCTGAGCGGCAAAACTGCCGCCGGAACGCGAGCAGGGGCTTTCCTACAGCGCCCGGCTCTGATCTGACTCGGCGGGCACAGGTCCCGGCGGCGGCCTTCCGGGGCCGTCCGCCGGAGATGTGGGGAGGGCGGTTCTTGGGCTAACTTTCGACTAACTTTCCGCGGCCGGCTCAGCCGCGCAGCCGCTCGATCGCCTGGGCGAGCGCGACGTAGAGCTTGCCCATGTCCGACGACAGCAGCGTCACGCCCAGCGGCGATCCGTCGCGCAGCGTCAGGATCTGGCGCAGCATCGCCTCGAAGTCGTGGATGTAGCGGTTCACCTGCTCGCGGAAGCCCGCATCCTCGTCATAGAATTGAGCGATCTCGCGCGCCTGGGCGGAGTCGATCAGCTTGACGGCGCGGCGGGTGAAGACGCCGCGGTCGCCCTTCAGATACGCGGCCCAGGCGGCGTCGGTCACTTCCTGCGAGAAGGCGCGGGTGATGTCGATCGAGGCCGAATGCATCGCCTCGATGAGCAGCGACACCCGGCGCGCCAGCGTGTCCGTGTCGGATGCCTCACGCTCCGCCTCATGCTCGGCGAGGCGCGCTTCCATGGCGGCGCTGGTCTCCGCGATCTGGCCGAGCTGCTGCGCCAGCCGGTCGGAGGCGCGGTGGGCAGCCTCGACCGCCTTGGTCGCAGCTTCGCCGAGCGCCGCGACCTGCTGCACCACCGCCCGGTCGATCGCGCGCGAAAGCGCTGCGGCGCTCTCGGTCTGGAGCCGCTTGGCTGCGGTCGGCACGATCCGGTCGAACGCGTTCTGCGCGTCCTCCGCAGTGCCGGTCGCGGTCGCGCGGATCTGCTCCAGCGCCTCGATCAGCTGGGGTGCCGCCTCCTCGGCGAAGCGCCGGGTGGTCGCAACCGTTGCGTCGACGATGACGTGAACGCCGTCCACGCGCTCGCGCCCCGTGTCCAGCGTCTCGGCCATGGTGCGTGCCGCGTCGTTCAGTGCCACGCGCTGGCCCTCGATCAGCGCGCCGACCCTTTCCACCGCCTGCTGCGTCGCCTCGGCGTCCTGCACCAGCGCGCGCACTTCCGGCGTGGTGCCGGCAACCGCGCCGCGCGTGACGGCGAGCCGCTCGTCCAGCCGCCCGAGCGCCGCCGGCAGCGTCTCGTCCAGCTCGCGCGCCGATGCGTCGAGCGCGGTCAGCAGCCGCTCGGCCGTGGCGATAACCTCCTGCGCGGTCGCGTCGCCGTTGCGCATCGCCGCAGTGGTCGAGCCCACCAGGTTGCGCAGCGCGTCGATCGCGCCCGCCAGCGCCTGGGCGCGCTCGGTGCCGGTCGCATGCAGCGTGGCGAAGCGCGCGTCGACGTCGTCGATGCCGTCGGCCAGGGTGCGCACCAGCGCATCGCTTTCGCGGTGCCGCTCGGTCAGCGTCGCGCCGATCCGCGCCAGCCCGTCCTCGATGCGGGCGATGCGCGCCTCCAGCGCCTCGCCGCCCTCGCGCGCCGTGCGCTCGATCGCCAGATGCTCGCGCTGGAGCCGCTCGATCGCCGCATCGCCTTCGGCGGCAAGCGCCGAGCGGGCGTTCTCGACGGCGCTGCCGGTCCGCTCCAGCACCGCCTCGATCATGTCGACCATGCTCCCCGCGACCGTCTCCAGCCGTGCGCCGGCAAAGTCGCCCGACGCCTCGATCCGCGCGAGATGCTGCGCCAGCCGTTCGGTTGCTGCCCCAGCTTCGGTGCCGGCGACGCGTCCGTGCTCCGCCAGCTGGACCAGCCGGGCGTCGAGCTCGCCCGCGGAACGGGCCGCGGCCGTCCCCGCACGCTCGACCGCCTCGGCGATCTCGCTGATCTCGGTCCGGGCATCCGGCAGCGCCTGCACCAGCCGCTGCAATCGCTGCTCGGCCTCGCGCGCGGTGCCGCCCAAAAGGTCGGTGTGCCGCTTCAGCGCCTCGCTCTCCTGCGCCATGCCGCTGCGGATCACTGCCAGCCGCTCGCTCGCATTGCCGGCGAGCGCCAGCAGCGTGTTCGCCTGTTCCGCCAGTTCGGCGCGATTCGCTGCCAGCCGCTCGGTCAGCGCCGCCACCGATTGCTCCAGGCGCTCGGCCTCGGCGCGCAGGCCGCTCGCCACGTCGCCGAACCGCCGCGCTTCCGCGGCGCTGTTGCGCTGGAAGACCAGCCACAGGATCGCCAGCAGCATCGGCGGGACGCACAGCGCCGCCACGAAGCTCGCGACCTGCGGCGGGAAGGGGCCGCTTCCCAGCCACGGTCCCGCCAGCGACACCATCAGCACCACCCACCCGAGTGCGAGCACCAGCACGACCGCCGGCACCAGCCAGCGCCGTGCCGACGGGGCTTCCGCCTCGGCCTCCTGCTGCACGGGGTCGAACGAGCGGTGCGTCTCGCCCGCATATGCCTGTACGTCTGGCGCCTGTTCGCCCGCGGTGCTGAAGCCGGAATCCATGGGGCGGGGCTGTAGCATTTATTGCGCCTGCGCAACACCAGCCCGGCCCTCGCCTCGGCGCGGTCGCAGGCGGATCAGTCGCGCCGCCGCAGCAGCTGCCAGTGGAGGCCGGAGAGCCCCCGGGCACGGCGCTCCGCCACCACCGCATAGGGCTGGCCGCACGCGCGGACATGGGCGGGAAAGGGGTGGTCGCCGTCACGGTCCACCAGCACGAACGGCGCGGCCGGGCAGGGCGCGACCCGCACCTCCAGCGGGTAGCCGCGTGCGGCCGCTGCGGCGTCCAGCACCGCCGTCTCCCGGTCGCGGTGCACCACCACCGTCGTGCCCTTGGGCGCGAGTGCTGCCATGGCGGCGATCGCCTGCCCGGGATCGCCACGCTGGTCCGCGATCAGCAGCCGGTCGGTCGCGAGCATCGCCATCGCTCCGGCGAGCAGCGCCACGCCGACCGCCGCCCGCGCGCGGGCACCCCGCCCGGCAAGCCGCGCCAGCCCCTCGCCCAGCCACAGCAGCAGCCCGACGCTGCCGACCAGATAATAGCGGGGCATCATGCTGTTGGGCAGCGCGAGCAGCGCCAGCATCAGCGGAAACGCGATCGCGCTCCAGAGGGCCAGGTCGCGCAGCGGGCTGCGGGGTGCGCGCAACAGCATCAGGGGGACGACCGCGCCCACCAGCGGTGGCAGCCCCAGCGTATAGTGGAGCAGCTGCGACAGCGCATGTGCCCAGCCGGCCCAGCTGTGCGGCTGTACCCCGCCCACGGCAAAGCCGGCCGCACTCCTGTGCGCGGCGAGCCACATCAGCGCGACGACGCCCGCCATCGTCAGCAGGGCAGGGCCGAAGACGCGCAGCATTTCGCGTGCCACAGTGCCGGGGCCGACGACGCGCCGCCGCTCGACCGCCGCCCAGCCGAGCAGCGCCGCCAGCCCGAAGACGATCGTCGCCTGGGCGAGCAGCCCCAGGCCCAGCGCCATCGCGAGGCTTGCGGCCTTCGGCGGTCGTTCGGGGGCGGCGAGCCAGCGGTCGACCAGCAGCACCGCGGTCACGAAGGCCAGCAGCATCGGCGCGTAGCCGCGAGCCTCCGAACCGTAGCAGACCAGCGCGGGCGAAAGCGCGAACAGCCCCGCCGTGATCGCCCCGGCCACGGGGCTGCGCCGCCAGCCGATCGCCGCCGCCACGCCGATGGTGAGCGTGCCCGACGCGATCGCCAGCGCCCGCTGGAGAAGCGGGGGCGCATCGAACCCCACCAGCTGCATCCACAGCGTGTTGAGATGGTGGTTGTTGTCGTGGTTGATGAGCCACAGGACGCCGAGCGGGGTTCCGGCGTCGCGCGCGAACACCGCCGACCAGGCCTCGTCCAGCCACAGCGCGCCGGTGCCCGCCGCGATGCGCAGCGCCAGGCCTGCCGCGATCGCTGTCGCGACGGCCGCAAGCGCCCAACGCGCATCCCGCTTCCACGCCCCCATTCGCGCCCCCCGGCTCAGGCTAGCGGGCAGCGGTCAGCGCGCATAGGCGTCGATCAGCGATCCTACGTAATCAGGGCTCTTGCCGCTCAGCTCGGCCACCGGCTTGTCCCCATAGATGAAGCCGTGGGCGGGATAGATGCTGCCGCCCAGCCCGTCGCTGTCGCGGTACCAGACCTTTACCTGCGTCCAGTCGTTTTCCGGGGAGACGTCGAACAGCGTCACGTCCTGCTCCACCTGTCCGCGCGTGCCACCGATTCGCGACCAGTTGGCGTGGGTGACCATCAGCACGCGCTTGTCGACGATCCGGCTGACCACCGCGACATGGCCGAGCCGCAGCCGCTCGGACTTGGCCATCGCCAGCACCGCGCCGACCTTGGGTACGTGGCCGCGTTCGTACTTGCCCTTCGCCTGGTCCCACCAGGTCCAGGCATCGCCGTAGATCTGCACGCCGGACGCGCTGCGGGCAAAGGGCACGCACTCGCCCGTATAGTCGAGCAGGGTTCGCGCGCCGGCGGGCAGCGTCGCGGTGACAGCAAGGGAGAGGCAGAGCGCGCCCCTGAGCATCGAAGCGAACATGGGGCCGTGGTAGCCCGGCTTCCTAACCTGTCGGTTAACGCGGGCGCAGGGACTCGCGCAAAAGCGCCCGCGGTCAGCCGGCGCGCGCTTCCGATCGGGCCTCCATCAGGTCCCAGAGCCCGCGGTGCTGGGCAAGCAGCTGTTCCACCCCGAACAGCATCGCGCGCTCGGTCGCCCGGTTGGCCGCGAGCATGGCGACGAGATCGGCGGTCGTGGCCGAGTCGGGGAGGGCAAGCGGCACCGGGTCCAGCCCCTGGCGGATTGCCGCCGCATCCAGCCCGGTCCGGATCGCCGGCCAGTCCAGCACCAGCGCGATCGCGGCGCCCAGCGCACAGCCACGCCGTTCGGACTGCGAAAGCATGTCGATCGCGTGGCGCTGCGCCGCAATCGCCGCTTCGGTATTGGCCTGGCCCGGCGTGCTCGGCATCGGCCCCGCCGCGGCGGCCAAGGCCACCAGATGGCCGCGTTCCTGTGCGAAGCCCGCCGCCGCCTCGATCAGCCAGTCGCGCGCGAAGTCGAAGTCGCTATGGGCCGCCGCATGTTCGATGACGCCGGGCTGGCGGCCGTGGAGGATGCAGAGGTGATGGGCGGCATCGGCGACGTCGCGCGGGTCGCACGCGTCCTGGGCGAGCGCCGCAAGTTGCGGCTGCCCGGCACTGCCGTCGCGCTTCGCCAGCGACGACACCATGGACCATGCGTCCGGCGCCGTCGCGTTGATCACCCCACCCACGGACCGGCCTCCTCCGTCGCGTCCACTGCCCCGGGGCCCGCCATGGCACCCGCTCATGCGACCGCCTAGCAGAAGGGCGTAAACAGACCGTGCATGTGGCGTCGGGCCGCCCCAAAAGAAAGACCCCGAAAAGCGCTGCTTTCCGGGGCCTTGTGGTGCTTACTGGTCGAGGAAGCTGCGCATCTTGCGAGACCGGCTCGGATGCTTGAGCTTCCGGAGCGCCTTTGCCTCGATCTGGCGGATGCGTTCGCGGGTGACCGAGAACTGCTGGCCGACTTCCTCTAGCGTGTGATCGGTGTTCATGCCGATGCCGAAGCGCATGCGCAGCACGCGCTCCTCACGCGGGGTGAGCGAGGCGAGGACGCGGGTGACCGTTTCCTTCAGGTTCGCCTGGATCGCGGCGTCCACCGGGATGATCGCGTTCTTGTCCTCGATGAAGTCGCCCAGGTGGCTGTCCTCCTCGTCGCCGATCGGCGTTTCGAGGGAGATCGGCTCCTTGGCGATCTTCATCACCTTGCGCACCTTCTCCAGCGGCATGGAGAGGCGCTCCGCCATTTCCTCGGGCGTAGGCTCGCGGCCCTGCTCGTGGAGGAACTGGCGGCTGGTGCGCACCAGCTTGTTGATCGTCTCGATCATGTGGACCGGGATGCGGATGGTCCGCGCCTGGTCCGCGATCGAGCGGGTGATCGCCTGCCGGATCCACCACGTCGCATAGGTCGAGAACTTGTAGCCGCGGCGATACTCGAACTTGTCCACCGCCTTCATCAGGCCGATGTTGCCCTCCTGGATCAGATCCAGGAACTGCAGGCCGCGGTTGGTGTACTTTTTGGCGATCGAGATCACGAGGCGCAGGTTCGCCTCGACCATCTCCTTCTTGGCGATGCGCGCCTCGCGCTCCGCCTTCTGCACCATGTTCACGATGCGGCGGAATTCGCTCAGCGCCATGCCGGTCTGCTGCGAGATCTCGGCGACCTCACTGCGGATGCGGTCCACCGACGCCGCCTCGTTCTCGGCGAACGCCTTCCACTTCTTGTCGAGGCTGGCGACCGAGGTCAGCCACTGCTCGTCCATCTCATGGTCGACATACTGCTCCAGGAACGACTTGCGCGGCACCTTATGGCGCTCGGCAAGGCGCAGCATCTGGCCGCCCAGCGCCGTCAGGCGCCGGTTGAAGGCATAGAGCTGGTCGACGAGATACTCGATCTTCGCCTGGTGGAACTGGACGCTCTCGACCTCGGCGGTCAGGTCCTCGCGCAGCTTCTGGTAGGTCGCCTCGTCGGCGGCCGTCAGCTCGGCACCCGTGCCCATCGCGTCGAGCCGGCGCGCCTGCATGCGCGAGAACTGCTCGTAGATCGCGGTGATGTTGGCGAACTTCTCCAGCGCCTGCGGCTTGAGCGTCTCCTCCATCTGCGCGAGGCTGAGGGTGTTGTCCTCCTCCTCGTCGTCGGAGTTGCGCGGGCCCCGGCGCTCGCCGTCCTCGTCGTCCGAAGACTCCTCTTCCGGCTCTTCCTCTTCCTTGAAGGACGGGCCGGTGCTCTTCTCGTTGATCTCGTCGCCTTCGTCGTCCTCGGCGGCTTCGACCTGCTCGGCAGACGGACCCTTCGACAGCATCGCGTCGAGATCCAGGATCTCGCGCAGCTGCATCGTGCCTTCGTTCAGCGCCTCGGACCAGCCGATGATCGCGTTGAAGGTGATCGGGCTTTCGCACAGCCCCAGGATCATCGTGTCCCGGCCGGCCTCGATGCGCTTGGCGATCGCGATCTCGCCCTCGCGGCTGAGCAGCTCGACGGCGCCCATCTCGCGCAGGTACATGCGGACGGGATCGTCGGTGCGATCGACCGTCTCCTTCTTCTTCGCCGCCTCGAACGCAGGCGCGGAATCGTCCTGCTGGTCGCCCGAATCCTCGTCGCCGTCGTCGGCGGCCTGCTCGGTCTCGCCTTCCTCGCCGGCTTCCTCGTTCTCGACGACGTTCACGCCCATTTCATTGAGCGCGGCCATGATGTCCTCGATCTGCTCCGAGGACATCTGGTCCTGCGGCAGCATCTCGTTGAGCTGATCGACCGTGATGTAGCCGCGCTTCTTTGCGCGCGCGATCAGCTTCTTGATCGATCCCTCGTTCAGATCGATCAGCGGCGCGTCGCCCGTCTCCATCGTGTCGTCGCCGCCACCGTTCGCCTTCGCCATCAATTGCCCTCGAAAAACCCGGACTGAAATCCGGCCTGATTCTAATCGTCTTCGTCTGCCAGCACCAGATTTGCAAGACGCGCCTTGAGCGCTTCCTGTTCCTGCACCAGCGCCACCTGACGCTCGAATGCGGTCTCATCGAGCCCGGCCTGCAACGCTGCCGTCGCCTCCGCCAATGCCGCATCCACCGCGGGACGCGTCACCAGAACGGCGATCGCCTCGTCCAGGTCCGCCACCGCCCGCGCTTCGTCGTCCCCGTCATGACGAGTGAACGAAAAGGGCAGGGTATCCGCCCTCAGCAGTTCGTTTGCGATGTCGTTGAAACCAGACTTCGCCAATATGGTACGAACTCCGCCGCTATCAAGTTGCCGGTCGGCAAGTGCCACATCGACGACTGCTTCGAACAACCGCCCGAGCGCGCCGTCGGCCAGGCGAAGCGATCCCAGCACCTCCAGGTGCCGGGCGATCTGCGCGGGGTGTCGGATCAGTCCGGCGACCACCGCCTTGGCGAGCACCGGGTCGATCCCTTGCGCGATCTGGCGCGCGGTGTCGGAGGGCGGGGGCTCGGGCGGACGCCAGCCGCCACGCTGCCCCGGCCGGTTGCCGCCGCGCGGCTGGCCGCCGCTGCCGCGCTGCCACGAACCCCCGCCGCCGCCCTGCCACTGCCGGTTCCGCTCGGGCGGCGCGAACGCCTCGTCGCAGCGGTTGCGGAACTCGGACAGATATTCGTCCCGCACCATCGGGTCGCCGATCGTGCGGGCAAGCTCGCCCAGCCGGCGCTTCAGGCCCGCGCGGTTCTCCGGCGTCGTCAGCGGTTCTGCGGCAAGCTCCTGCTTCCACAGCCGCTCGACCAGCGGCTCGGGTTCGCGCAGCAGCGTCTCGAACGCGCCCGGTCCTTTGCTGCGGACCAGGTCGTCCGGATCCTGTCCCTGCGGCAGCGTCACGAAGGAGAGGCTGCGGCCGGGCCCCAGCAGCGGCAGCGCGCGATGCGCCGCGCGGATCGCCGCCTTCTGCCCCGCGGCATCGCCGTCGAAGCACAGGATCGGCACGTCCGACATCCGCCACAGCCGTTCCAGCTGCGCCTCGGTCATCGCGGTCCCGAGCGGCGCCACCGCCTCCCCGAATCCAGCCTGGGCGAGGGCGATCACGTCCATATAGCCCTCGACCGCGATCACTCTGCCGGCCTTGCGCGCGGCGGCCTGCGCACGGTCGAGGTTGAACAGCGTGCGCCCCTTGTCGAACAGCGGCGTCTCGGGGGAGTTGAGGTACTTGGGTTCGCCGTCGCCGATCACGCGGCCGCCGAATGCGATCACCCGCCCGCGCGCATCGCGGATCGGGATCATCAGCCGCCCGCGGAACCGGTCATAGGGCGCCTTGTCCTCGACCTGGATCAGCAAGCCGGCCTCGACCAGCATCGGGTCGCCGAAACTTGCGAGCGCTTCCTTCAGCTTGCCCCTCGAATCGGGGGAGTAGCCCAGCCCGAAGCTGCGCGCCGTGCCGGCCGAGATGCCGCGCCGCTCCAGCGCCGCCCGCGCCTCGGCACCGGCGAGCCCGTGCAACTGCTCGGTGAACCAGCGCGACGCCTCTTCCATCGCGTCATGGAGGCCCTTGGCGCGCTCCGCCCGCTCGGCGGAGCGGCGGTCCTGCGCCGGCACCTCCAGGCCCGCCGCCTGCGCCAGTTCCTTGACCGCATCGATGAAGGGCAGGCCCTGCTGGTCGGTCATCCAGCGGATGGCATCGCCATGCGCCGAACAGCCGAAGCAGTGGTAGAAGCCCTTGTCGTCGTTGACGTAGAAGCTGGGCGTCTTCTCGTTGTGGAAGGGGCAGCAGGCGCGCCACTCCCGCCCCGCACGCTGGAGCTTCACGCTCTTGCCGATCAGCGCCGACAGCACCGTGCGGGCGCGCAGCTCGTCGAGGAACTGGGGGGAGAGGCTCATCGGTACGCGCCGCCGGCGCCCCCGCCGCCAGGCAGGGGCGCGCTTGGGCTCAGCCCGCCAGCGCCGCCTTCACCGCGCCCGACGCCTTGCTCATGTCGAGGTTCGCGGCATGGCGCGCCTTCAGCTCGGCCATCACGCGGCCCATGTCCTTCATGCCCGTCGCACCCAGCTCGGCCTTGATCGCCTCGATCGCCGCCGCCGTCTCGGCCTCGTCCATCTGGGCGGGCAGGAAGCGCTCGATCACCTCGACCTCGGCGGCCTCGGTCGCGGCGAGCTCCGGGCGGTTGCCCTGCTCGTACATGGCGATCGATTCGCGGCGCTGCTTCACCATCTTCTGCAGCACCTCGACCACCAGCGCGTCGTCGTCGGCGGGGGCGCCGCCGGTGCGCACCTCGATGTCGCGGTTCTTGATCGCGGACTGGATCAGGCGGATCGTGGCCGTGGTCTGCTTGTCGCCGCCCTTCATGGCGGAAACCAGCGCAGCCTTGATGGTGTCGCGAATCATCGGTTCTCTCGGTTCGTCGGAAAGCCGGGGAGGGTAGCCGGAACTCGCCTTCTTTAACAGATTGACGCGAGCGCCAGTGGGCCTTAGCCGGCAGCGCTTAGCGACATCGCCAGCACAACCTTTTTCAGGAGGATCGCCCTAGTGGCCGACGCCAAACCCATGCCCGCGCCCGAAGGAGCCACCGGCGTACTCGTTCTGGCGTCCGGTGACGTGTTGTGGGGCCGCGGCTTCGGGGCCGAGGGCGACGCCGTTGGCGAAGTCTGCTTCCACACCGCGATGACCGGCTATCAGGAGATCATGACCGATCCGTCCTTTGCCGGCCAGATCATCACCTTCACCTTCCCGCACATCGGCAACGTCGGCGCCAACCCCGACGACATCGAGGCGAACGATCCCCATGCGCTCGGCATGATCGTGCGCGAGGATCCGACCGCGCCGAGCAACTTCCGCTCGGCCGAGCCGCTGATCGCCTGGATGCGCCAGCACGGTCGCATCGGCCTCGCCGGCATCGACACCCGCGCGCTCACCCGCCGCATCCGCGTCGGCGGCGCCCCCAACGGCGTCATCGCCCATTCGCCGATTGGCGAGTTCGACATCGACGCCCTGCTCGAAAAGGCGCGCGGCTGGCCGGGGCTGGAGGGCATGGACCTCGCCAAGGACGTCAGCTGCGAGTCGCACTACGGCTGGCAGGGCGGCATCTGGCGCCTGGGCGCCGGCTACGACACCAGCGAGAACCCGGCCGACGAGGCGCAGGCGCGCGCCGTGCAGGCAAGCGCCGCACCGCACGTCGTCGCGATCGACTATGGTTCGAAGCGCAACATCTTCCGCAACCTGGTCCAGGCCGGCGCGCGCGTGTCCGTACTGCCCGCCACCGCCACCTTCGACGAGGTGATGGCGCAGAACCCGGACGGCATCTTCCTGTCGAACGGCCCGGGCGACCCGGCCGCGACCGGCGAATACGCCGTGCCGGTGATCCGCCAGCTGCTCGACACCGGCAAGCCGCTGTTCGGCATCTGCTTGGGCCACCAGCTGCTCGGCCTGGCGGTCGGCGCCACCACGACCAAGATGTTCCAGGGCCACCGCGGCGCCAACCATCCGGTCAAGCGGCTGGAGGACGGCGCGGTCGAGATCACCTCGATGAACCACGGCTTCGCCGTCGAGCGCGACAGCCTGCCCGCCAACGTCCGCGAGACCCACGTCTCGCTGTTCGACGGCAGCAACGCCGGCCTGGAGCTCACCGACAAGCCCGCCTTCAGCGTCCAGTACCACCCCGAAGCCAGCCCCGGCCCGCAGGACAGTTTCTATCTGTTCGAGCGGTTTGTGGGCATGCTGCGGTGACATCCATCGCTGCCCTTCTGCTCCTGCAAGTTGCGTTTTCGTCCGCGCCTCAGGCGGGTGGCGCAGCGCTGTCGCAAAAGCAGTTGGACGCTATGACTGATGTTTGCCGTGCGCCGCGTGGCTGGCTCAGGCACAAGGGGGGAAACGAGGTACGCTTCCTTCCTGATCCGGATGCCGAATACGACAAAGTAGATTGCGTGCTGAAGCAGCTCCGCGAGAGCCGCATCCCGATGAACCTAGGCTTCGTCGGGAACGAAGCGCTGCCCGAGACCGAGAAGAAATAATGCCAAAACGCACCGACATCTCCTCCATCCTCGTCATCGGCGCGGGGCCGATCGTCATTGGCCAGGCCTGTGAGTTCGACTATTCGGGCGTGCAGGCGATCAAGGCGCTGAAGGAAGAGGGCTTCCGCATCGTCCTGGTCAATTCGAACCCGGCGACGATCATGACCGATCCCGAGCTGGCCGACGCCACCTATGTCGAGCCGATCACGCCGGCGGTGGTCGCCAAGATCATCGAGAAGGAGCGCCCCGACGCGGTGCTCCCGACGATGGGCGGGCAGACCGCGCTCAACACCGCGCTCGCGCTGTTCCGCGACGGCACGCTCGACAAGTTCGGCGTGAAGATGATCGGTGCCGACGCCGACGCGATCGACAAGGCCGAGGACCGGCTGAAGTTCCGCGACGCGATGGACAAGATCGGCCTTGAAAGCGCGCGCTCGGCGATCGCGCATACCGAGGCGGAGGCGCTGGAGGGCCTGGAAAAGGTCGGCCTGCCCGCGATCATCCGCCCGAGCTTCACGCTCGGCGGCACCGGTGGCGGCGTCGCCTACAACAAGGACGAGTTCCTCAAGATCGTCCGCGCCGGCCTCGACGCCTCGCCGACGACCGAGGTGCTGATCGAGGAGTCGCTGCTCGGCTGGAAGGAATATGAGATGGAGGTGGTCCGCGACCGCGCGGACAATTGCATCATCGTCTGCTCGATCGAGAATATCGATCCGATGGGCGTCCACACCGGCGACTCCATCACGGTCGCCCCGGCGCTGACGCTGACCGACAAGGAATACCAGATCATGCGCAACGCATCGATCGCGGTCCTGCGGGAAATCGGCGTCGAAACAGGCGGTTCCAACGTCCAGTTCGCAGTCAATCCGAAGGACGGTCGCCTGATCGTCATCGAGATGAACCCGCGCGTGTCGCGCTCCTCGGCGCTCGCATCCAAGGCGACCGGCTTCCCGATCGCCAAGGTCGCGGCCAAGCTCGCGGTCGGCTACACGCTGGACGAGATCACCAACGACATCACCGGCGCGACCCCGGCCTCGTTCGAGCCGACCATCGATTACGTGGTCACCAAGATCCCGCGCTTCGCGTTCGAGAAGTTCAAGGGCTCCGAGGCCGTGCTCTCCACCGCGATGAAGTCGGTGGGCGAGGTGATGGCGATCGGCCGCAACATCCACGAGAGCCTGCAAAAGGCGCTGCGCGGCCTGGAGACCGGTCTCTCCGGCTTCAACGAGGTCGAGCGGCTGGTGGGGGCGCGTCGCGACCTGATCGAGGCCGCACTCGCCGTCGCCACCCCGGACCGGCTGCTCGTCGCCGCCCAGGCGCTGCGCGAAGGCTTCACCGTCGCCGAGGTCCACGCGATCGCCAAGTACGACCCCTGGTTCCTCGAGCGCATCGCCGAGATCATCGCTGCCGAGGACGAGGTGAAGCGCAACGGCCTGCCGATCGACACGGCCGGCATGCGCCGCCTCAAGGCGATGGGCTTTTCCGACAAGCGGCTGGCCAAGCTCGCGCTGGACTCGGTCCACCTGCGCGGCATGCAGCGCGGCATCGCGCAAGGCTCCGGCCTGATCCACGAGGTGGTGAAGGCGATGTCGGGCGGCGTGACCGAGGCGGAGGTGCGTGAGCATCGCCTGAAGCTGGGCGTCCGCCCGGTGTTCAAGCGCATCGACACCTGCGCGGCCGAGTTCGAGGCGAAGACGCCGTACATGTACTCGACCTACGAGGCGCCGACCTTCGGCGACCCGGAGGACGAGAGCCAGCCGTCGGAGCGCACCAAGGTCGTGATCCTGGGCGGCGGTCCCAACCGCATCGGCCAGGGCATCGAGTTCGACTATTGCTGCTGCCACGCCTGCTTCGCGCTGTCGGACGCGGGCTATGAGACGATCATGGTCAACTGCAACCCGGAGACGGTGAGCACCGACTATGACACCTCCGACCGCCTCTATTTCGAGCCGCTGACGGCCGAGGACGTGCTGGAGATCCTGCACGTCGAGCAGCAGAAGGGCACGCTCCTGGGCGTCATCGTTCAGTTCGGCGGCCAGACCCCGCTCAACCTCGCCAAGGCGCTGGAGGACGCAGGGATCCCGATCCTCGGCACCAGCCCCGATGCGATAGATCTGGCCGAGGACCGCGAGCGCTTCGCCGCGCTCGTCTCCAAGCTCGGCCTGCTCCAGCCCGCGAACGGCATCGCCCGCAGCCGCGACGAGGCGGTCGCGGTGGCCGAGCGCATCGGCTACCCGGTGCTGATGCGCCCCAGCTATGTGCTGGGCGGCCGCGCGATGGAGATCGTCGACAGCCAGCGCCAGCTCGACGATTATATCCAGACGGCGGTGCAGGTGTCGGGGGACTCGCCGGTCCTGATCGACCAGTATCTGCGCGATGCGATCGAGGTCGACGTCGACGCGATCAGCGACGGCACGGACGTGACGGTCGCGGGCGTGCTGCAGCACATCGAAGAGGCGGGCGTCCACTCGGGCGACAGCGCCTGCTCGATCCCGCCCTACAGCCTCTCGGCCGAGCTGATCGCCGAGATCGAGCGCCAGACGGTGGCACTCGCCAAGGCGCTGTCGGTCAAGGGGCTGATGAACATCCAGTTCGCGGTCAAGGATGGGCAGGTCTACCTCATCGAGGTGAACCCGCGCGCGTCGCGCACCGTGCCGTTCGTCGCCAAGGCGATCGGCGTGCCGGTCGCCAAGATCGCCAGCCGGGTGATGGCGGGCGAGATGCTCGCCGACCTGCCGCCGATCGACCGCAACATCGACCATATCGCCGTCAAGGAGGCCGTGTTCCCGTGGGGCCGCTTCCCCGGCGTCGATCCGGTGCTCAGCCCGGAGATGAAGTCCACGGGCGAAGTGATGGGAATTGATAGCGATTTCGCCACCGCCTTCGCCAAGTCGCAGCTCGGCGCCGGCATCACCCTGCCGGAACGCGGCACGGTGTTCGTGTCGGTCAAGGACAGCGACAAGCCGGTGATCCTGCCGGGCGCCCGGCTGCTGGTGGAGATGGGGTTCGCCATCGTCGCCACCGCCGGCACCGCCGACTATCTCGAAGCGGCCGGCGTGCCGGTCGAGCGCGTGAACAAGGTGGCGCAGGGCCGGCCGCACATCGTCGACCGGATCCTGGACGGCGACATCGCGTTGATCTTCAACACGACGGAGGGTTGGCAGTCGCTGCGTGACTCCGAGTCGATCCGCGCGTCCGCGGTCGCGCAGAAGGTGCCGTATTTCACCACCGCTTCGGCGAGCGTGGCGACGGCACAGGCCATCGCGGCGCTTTCGCGGCGCTCCCTTGAAGTGCGGCCGCTCCAGGCCTATTATTCGCAGCCGCACAACTGATCCCCAGAACAACAAGACAGCGTGCGGGCGGACCATTCGGGTCCGCTCGCGGGCAGGGGGCGTGAACGAAGGACCGCAACGATGGCGACCGTCGAAAAGATGCCGATGCTCCAGGAGGGCTATGAAAAGCTCATCCAGGACCTGAAGCGTCTCAAAGAAGAACGGCCGCAGATCGTCGATGCGATCGAGGAAGCGCGCGCGCACGGCGATCTGTCGGAAAACGCCGAATATCACGCCGCCAAGGAGCGCCAGGGCCAGGTCGAGGCATCGATCTCCGACATCGAGGACAAGCTCAGCCGCGCGCAGGTGATCGACCCGCGCGACCTGTCGGGCGACAAGATCGTGTTCGGCGCCACCGTCACGCTGCTCGACGACGACGACAAGCCGGTGAAGTACCAGATCGTCGGCCAGACCGAGGCGGATGCGAAGACCGGCCGCATCTCGTACAACTCGCCGCTCGGCCGCGCGCTGATCGGCCGCAAGGTCGAGGACGAGGTCGAGGTGTCGGTGCCCGCCGGCGACCGCTATTACGTGGTGTCCAAGATCGAGTTCATCTGATCAACCGGCCCGGCGGGCGGAGACGTTCGCCGGGCTCGCGCGTTCCGCCGGGGCAACCAGGAAGGAAACGCATGGGACTGCTCGTCGACGGCATCTGGCACGACCGCTGGTACGACACCGGCAAGACGGGCGGGCGGTTCGAACGCTCCAAGAGCCAGTTCCGCAATTGGGTGACGCCCGACGGCGCACCCGGCCCGACCGGCGAGGGCGGCTTCGCGGCGGAGCCCGGCCGCTATCACCTCTACGTCAGCCTTGCCTGCCCCTGGGCCCACCGCACGCTGATCGCGCGCCGGCTGAAGGGGCTGGAGGAGTTGGTTCCGATCTCGGTCGTGCACTGGCTGATGCAGGAGAACGGCTGGACGTTCGCCGCCGGCCCCTGCGTCACCGGCGATCCGCTCCACGGCGCCGACTATCTCCACCAAGTCTATACCGCCGCCGACCCGAGCTACAGCGGCCGCGTCACGGTGCCGGTGCTGTGGGACAAGCAGCGCGGCACCATCGTCAGCAACGAATCCGCCGACATCCTGCGCATGTTCGGCAGCGCCTTCGACGGCGCGGGCGCACGGCCGGGCGACTTCTATCCCGAACCGCTGCGGGCCGAGATCGATGCGCTCAACGAGCGCATCTACCACGACGTCAACAACGGCGTGTACCGCGCCGGCTTCGCGACCACGCAGGAGGCCTATGAGGAAGCGGTCGTCCCGCTGTTCGCCGCGCTCGATGCACTGGAGGCGCGGCTCGGGCAGGGGCGATACCTGTTCGGCGATACGCTGACGGAAGCCGATATCCGGCTCTTCACCACCCTCATCCGCTTCGACCCGGTCTATCACGGGCACTTCAAGTGCAACCTGCGCCGGATCGCCGACTATCCCGCGCTCTCCCGCTTCGTGCGCGATCTCTACCGGCTGCCGGGGGTGGCCGAGACGACCAACTTCGATCACATCAAGCGGCACTATTATCAGAGCCACGCGACCATCAACCCGACCGGCATCGTGCCCGTCGGGCCGGACATGACCCTGGAGCTTGGCGCATGACTGACCGCAGCCTGATCGCCGCGCACCTGGCGCACCGCGACGACATCGCCGATCTCGTCACCCGCCGCCCGTTGCCCGGACCCGGCCTGCCGCAGATCGATCCGTTCCTGTTCCTCAACCACCACGGCCCGCAGACCTACGCGCCCGGGAACCACGGCCTTCCGTTCGGTCCGCACCCGCATCGCGGGTTCGAGACGGTGACCTTCATCCTGGAGGGAAGCCTCGCGCATCACGACACCGGCGGCCATGCCTATGTGGTGGACGCAGGCGGCGTGCAGTGGATGACGGCCGGATCCGGCCTCATCCACGCCGAACTCTCCCCGCCGGAGTTCAAGCGGGACGGCGGCCCGATGGAGATCCTGCAGCTCTGGGTGAACCTGCCCGGCCGCCTCAAGATGACCGAGCCGCGCTACACCGGCGTCCAGGCGGACGCGATCCCGGTGCTGCCGCTCGGCGAAGGCAGCGACCTGCGCCTCGTCTCCGGCAGCTTCGCCGATGCGCAGGGCCCGGTGGACTCGCTCACCGGCGTCTTCATGTCCGTCGTATCGCTCGCCCCCGGAGCCGAGGTCCGCGTGCCCGCACCCGCCGACCGCAGCGTCTTCCTCTACGCCGTGCGCGGTGCCGTCACGATCGGCGGAACGCCGCTCCCGCAGTGGCATCTGGCAGAACTCTCCCACGACGGGGACACGCTTGCGCTCGCAAGCGAAGCCGGAGCGCTGCTCCTCTTCGGCCACGCCGACCCGATCGGTGAGCCGGTTGTCGCGCACGGCCCGTTCGTGATGAACACGCGCGAGGAAATCGTCCGGGCGATCCACGATTACCAGGCCGGCCGCTTCGGCGATCCCGCCGGCCTTCGCATCTGACAGGGGAGACAAGCATGCGCGTCGCGGTGTTCAGTACCAAGGGCTACGACCGCCGGTTCCTGGAGGCCGCGAACGAGAAGTTCGGCCATTCGCTGAGCTTCTTCGAGGCGCGCCTGGACGAGCAGACTGCGGTGCTGGCGGAGGGCCACGACGCGGTCTGCGTCTTCGTGAACGACCGCGTCGACCGCCCCGTGCTGGAGGCGCTGGCGAATGCCGGCATCCGCATCATTGCTCTCCGCTGCGCAGGCTTCAACAACGTCGATCTGCGCGCCGCCGACGCGCTGGAGATCACGGTCGTGCGCGTGCCCGCCTATTCGCCGCATGCGGTGTCGGAGTTCACGGTCGCGCTGCTGATGGCGCTCGACCGCAGGATCCATCGCGCCTGGGCGCGGGTGCGCGAGAACAACTTCGCGCTGGACGGGCTGATCGGCCGCAACCTCCACGGGCGCACGGTGGGCATCATCGGCACCGGCCGCATCGGCGCGCTCGTCGCGCGCGCCTTTCGCCTCGGCTTCGGCTGCGAGGTGCTGGCAAGCGACGTGACCCGCGATCCCGAGCTGGAAGCGATCGGCGTCCGCTACGCCGAGCCGGCCGAGCTGCTGCGCCAGGTCGACATCGTCAGCCTCCACTGCCCGCTCACGCCGGAGACGCGCCACATCCTGAACGCCGCCGCGATCGAGGCGGCGCGCCCCGGCCTCATCGTGGTGAACACCAGCCGCGGCGGCCTCATCGACACGTCGGCGCTGATCGAGGGCCTGAAGTCCCGCAAGCTCGGCGGCGTCGCCCTCGACGTCTATGAGCAGGAGGCCGACCTGTTCTTCGAGGATCTCTCCGACGAGATCATCCAGGACGACGTGTTCCAGCGCCTGCTGACCTTCCCCAACGTGCTGGTCACCGGCCACCAGGCCTTCTTGACCGAGGAGGCGCTGGAGGCGATCGCCACCACCACCCTCGACAGCCTCACCCGCGCGGAGGCCGGCGAACCCCTCCCGCTACGCCTGAGCGCAGAACTGGTCCGCGCCTAGCGTCGCCACGCCCGCCGTCCCGGCTCGGGCGAAGGGCGGGGCCGGGTGGGAGACGTCGCGCCGGTATCGACAGCCGCCGCAACCGGACCCCGGCCCTTGCCGGGGGGCGGCCGCTGCGCCGCAGCCTGCCCGGGTCTCACTCCGCGCCCTCGTCGTCCGCCCGCTTGCGCGTGCACGCTGCATGGCACGCGCCGGGGCATTGCTTGTTCGGCTCCGGCCGCTCGTCCCCGATCGGGATCGACACCGGTCCGCCATGACACATCGCCACCACCAGCACCCGGGCCGGCAGCACGCCTGCCGGCACCGCCAGCACCAGCGCGCTCGCGGCCGACAGCGTCGTGCAGGCAAAGCGGGCAAGGGGCGGGGCGCTGGTCAGCATCGCCCCTTCTCAATGCTCCCGCCTCCCGATGCCCACGTTGACGCCGCGCAAACACCGCTTTGGGCTGGATCAAAGCTGGCGGTCGGCAGCACTCCTAATCCGCCCTCACCCAATTTGAAGGAGACGGGGGATGAACAAGACGATGAAGGGCGCGATCCTCGCCGCTCTTGCAGCCGGTGTGGCGGCAACGCCCGCGGCAGCCCAGGACACCGGTCGCGTCGGGGTCGCGGCAGGCGACGTCCTGGTCCGCCTGCGCGGCATCGTCGTGGCGCCGAACGAGAAGTCGGGCAGCGTGCTTCCGGCGTTCCCGGGTGAAAAGGTCAGCGTCAACAACAGCTTCATGCCCGAAGTTGACGTCACCTACATGGCGACCGACAACATCGGCTTCGAACTGATCGCGTCCACCACCAAGCACAAGGCGTCCGGCCGGACCGGCATCACCGGCTCCCTCGGCAAGCTCGCCAGCACCTGGGTGCTCCCCCCGACGCTGACGGCCCAGTACCACCTCAACCCGACCGGCACCGTGCGTCCCTATGTCGGCGCGGGCGTCAACTACACGATCTTCTGGAACGAGAAGGCGTCGGGTTCGCTCGAGGCCGCGGTCGGCGAGACCCGGGTCAAGATGGACGACAGCTTCGGCTGGGCCGCCCAGGCCGGCGTCGACATCGACCTCACGCCCAAGGTCTTCCTGAACCTCGACGTGAAGTACATCGACATCGACACCACCGCCAAGCTCTACACCACCGCGGCCGGCCGCCAGAGCGTCAAGCTCAGCATCGATCCGCTGGTGTTCGGCATCGGCATCGGCACCCGCTTCTAAGGCTCTCCGCCCAGAGCGAGGGAACCCTGTTCCTCCACCTCAACCGACTGCCCGCGCAGGACGGAGAGGCGGAGGGGCAGGGTTTTTCCGGGTGCGACAACGCTGGAGTGGAAGACGAACCCCGCCGCAAGCGGCAGCACGGCGTCAGGAAAGCGCCAGCCAACCCGCCGCGCCGCCAAAGCCCACAAGTGCGAGCGGCAGCCAACGCCGCTTCAGCCGCCAGCTGACCAGCGCCGCGACCACGAAGATCGCCACTACCGGCAGCAGCCGGGGCGCTCGCTCCAGCGTGCTCGCGCCGAGTTCCAGGAAGGTCGCGGCGATGATGCCGACCACCGTCGCGGCGACGCTGTCGAGCACGCGGTGCAGGGTCGGGTTGTCGACCAGCGCCTCCAGCCGCTCGAATAAGAGGAGCGAAAAGGCAAAGGCTGGCAGGAACATGCCCGCCGTGATCGCCAGCGCGCCCGCCAGGCCTCCAGCGAGATAGCCCGCAAAGGTCGCAAAGATCACCAGCGGTGCCGGCAACAGTCCTGCCAGCGCCACCCCGTCGAGGAATGCGCCGTCCGCAAGCCAGCCGCGGCCAACCGTATCCTCGCGCACATAGGGAATGGCGGTATAGGCGCCCCCGAAGGTCAGGAGCCCGCCCTTCAGCCCCGCGACGAAGAGGGCGAGGACTCCGGCCGGGACGGCCGCGCGCGCGACTAGGGCGCCTTCGGGCGTCGCGCCCGAGTGGAGCACGATCCCTGCCGCGAGCGCCGCCAGCAGCACCGAGCCCAGGATCGCAACCGGCCGCCGGAGAAAGCCATGGGCAGCCCCCGCCGCCGCCAGCAGGATCCAGAAGGGCACGCCCGCAAGCGTGCCGACGAGGCCCAGGATCGCCAGCCCCATCAGCGTCCGGTCCACCAGGATATGGCTGCCGATCCGGTGCACGGCCCGCAGGATGATCGCCAACACCGCCGCCTGCACGCCCAGCAGCACCCCGGCGAGCTGCGCATCGCCCGCGATGAAGGCGGCATAGGCCCAGGCGCACAGCAGCATCAGCAGGAACCCCGGCAGCATGAAGCCCAGGCCGGCGAGCACCCCGCCGATGCGGCCGCGCGCGATCATGCCCATGTGCACGCACAATTCGTGCGCTTCCGGCCCGGGCAGCACCTGCATCACCGCCAGCAGGCGGTTGAAGCGGCTGCTCGAAATCCAGCCTTCTTCCTCCACCAACGCCTGGCGGATCATGGCGATCTGCGCGACCGGCCCGCCGAAGGCCAGCATCCCGAAGCGCAGGAACTTGGCGAACAGCTGGGGAAGGGTGATGGCGGGCGGCTGGGAGGATGGGGCGTGCATCGTATCGGCTCCTGGTCGCACGGGCGCGACTCCGGGAGCGGACTTGGACGACAACCGTCTGAACGGGCGTCCGCGAAAAAAGCCCGTGGCCCCATCTATGCACGATCGCGGCTGCAAAACAACAGCGGCTCCGGCGCGCGACTGCCGCATCCGCCGCAGCATCAGCCGGGGGGCGGGCGCCGAACCAGGCGGCAGGCGGATGAACGCCGACCAGCATCCGCCCAGTAGCCGAACCCGCGGAAGACGCGCTACACGGACGCCATGGCGGACGCGGGCGACCCAATCGTACGATATGTGGATCCTTCCGACGGGATGCGTTACTCGGTCCGGCGCCGGTCCGACGGGGCGTTCCAGGTCGTCCATGACGGAGCAACCCTGGAAGACGGGTCCCAGCCCTATTGGCTGGAAGATCGCGTACTCAGCGGGATCTACGGGACAGCCGAACTTGCCGAAGCCGAATTGATCCGCGTGACCGGCGGCCAATGGGAGCGAGAGGAAGGACCGGAAGCGCCCAAATAGCGGGCCGTCGTGCGGCATCGCTCTGAGGCCGATACTAGCCGATGACCTGCTTTGTGGAAGTCGCGGCCTCGGGATTCGTCGCCTTGGGAAGACAGGCACTGGACGATCGAGAGTTTTCGGGGAACGTAGGGGGCATGAAGACGCTCGCGCTGATATTCGGCATCCTGCTCGTCATCGCCACCTTCGTGTGGTTCTTCTATTTCGTGCCGCTGGGGTGTGGGATGAACCCGACCGGCTGCCGCGAGCGGTTCGAGGTCCTGAGTTCCATCGGCCTGCTCCACTTCTGGATGCCGCTGGCGGTGGCCAGCGGCGCGATCCTATACGGCGTCAGCCGCCGCTGATATGGCGCGCCTACGCTGGCTTGCGCTCCTGGCGGCCTTTCTGCCGTGGCCAATGGCGCCTGCGCCTGCCGGGGCACCTCCCACGCATATGGCCGCGACGGCCTGCGCCGCGGTCGATGACGTGGACAGCTGCTGGAAGGATGGGGTTCTCGCCGAACGGCGCGGCGATGCGGCGGCGGCGTTCGCCGCCTACGATCGCTCTTGCTCGGCCGGCTTGACGATCTACGGCTGCTACGAGGCCGGGAAGATCGCGTTTCTCAATCCCGCCTTGCGCGACTATCGGCTTGCGCGGAAGCGGATGGCGCGCGTGTGTGCCTCCCGCGATGTCGGGATGGGCCCCTATGGCTGCACCTATCTCGGAATCATGCAGCGCGACGGGCTCGGCGGCGAGCGACTGGCCGGGGAAAGCGCCTATTCCTTCGTACGCGCGTGCTTCACCCACAATGCCGACCATAATCTCGACGGCCGGGGCTGCGCTGCGCTTGGCGACGGTCTGCCCACTGCGCGTGTGATGGGCCGAAGCGACGCGCAATGGCCGCACGAGTATCTTCGCTACCTCGCCTATGCGATGGGCTGCACCGACGGGATGCCCGCGCTATGCGCGAAAGCGGGGGAGATCTACCGGGCGGGCGAGGCTGCGTCCGCGGACTGGCTGGTCTTGTGTGAGGACCCGTCGGCGCCACGAGCACCGGCGGGGACCTGTCAGATGCTCGCCGACCCCGCGCTCTCTGCCGAGAATGGCCAGCGGCAAATTCTGCGGCGCACCTTAGCGGGCCGCTTCGTGACCGTAACAGGACTGCCGGCCGTTCGATGAGCCGCCTCGCCCCGTGCCCCGGTGGCACGTCGGAAGCGGAGGCCGATCCACAATGGCAGCTGGTACCATCGCCCGCCCAGAAGCCGCCGTTGCGCTATCCACCCACAGTCGGCCGTTCCGCGCTCGAACCGGAGGCAGTCGTTGACGGGTTCGCGATCTGGTCCGGCGGGCCTGCCCGGGCCGGGGCCGAGCGACAGACGGAGACTATTGACCGTCCCCCCAATCTGTTGTGTAAAGACAACGACTCGTAACGGGGTCGGTGTTTAGGGAAGGCCATGCACAACAGGATCGCCGTCTTTCGGGCAGAACATGGGTTGTCGCGCCGACAGCTCGCGGAGGCGGTCGACGTGAACCCCCAGACGATCGGCTACCTCGAGCGCGGCGATTACAAGCCGAGCCTCGAACTGGCGCTCAAGGTCGCTGCGGTATTCGACGTCCCTGTCGAGCTGATCTTCTCGCTCACCCCGTTCGAAGCGATCGGGGCCAGCCTGCGGCGGATAGGAGTGGAGCAATGAGCGATCGGCAGCATCGTTTTCTGGCTTGGCTGGATCGGTCGGTCATGTGGACGGGCGTTCCCGACCTGGCGACGGGAACGCCCCGCAAGAGGCACCTCCGCTGGCCGCCGCTGCTTGCGCTGCTGGTCTCCAGCGGGGGACTGCTCTGGTGCCTTTTGCATCCCGGCCGCAGCTACTGGATTGGCTACACCCTGATCATGGTCGGCTTCTTCATCGCCAACCTGATGCCGATCTGGGGACCGCTGCGGCGCTTCAGCGAGCGCGCGGACGAGTTCGAGCGGCAGCAGCGGCGCGACTCGCTGCTCGTCGGCCTGGCGGCGGCGGCCGCGGCGGGCATCGGGGGCATATGGCTGACGGTCGGGATGTTGGCGATGGAGCGATGGCCGGCCACCGTTGCGCAGCAGGAACTGACCGCGCTCGCCTTCTACATGATGGCGCTGTTCAGCGCGGTGCCGACCCTGCACGCGAGTTGGCGCACCCGGCCGCTTGGCGAGGAGGAGTAGCCGCCAGCACAGGATGGCAGCCGGAAGAAGACCGGCTGCCTGCCACCCACCGGTAGCCGCCAGCACACGAACGGTCGTTCGAGGGTGCGCGACCTTGGTCCGGGACGGGCCCGTCGGGTTCGGCTCTGTCCTACAGCAGCGACGACGAGCTACGCTCCGCTCCCCCTGATCCGAAGGTCGGAGCGTTGCCGGAGCATGATCGCCATGAGGTGTGCGAAGAATACAGTCCGGGCCGGCGAGATGTCGCCTGGAAACGCTGCGCAGCATCGGCAAACGTGCCTTCCGCACCGGACGACAGGCGCGTTCTTGGACTAACCTTAGCCTAACTTTCCGCGGTCCGATCGCGCGTCGGGCGCCTCTGCGGGGGCTTCGTCGTCGATCAGAACCCGCATGGCGGCGCCGTCCATGTCCTCGAACTGGCCCGACTTCACCGACCAGAAGAACGCGCCCAGGCCCGCCAGGCCGAGCAGTAGCGCGATGGGGATCAACAGGGCCAGCCCGTTCATCGCGCAGCACTCCGCAACCGCAGCGCATTGGCGACCACGATCAGCGAGGATCCGGACATGGCGAGCGCCGCGATCAAGGGCGTCACATAGCCCGCGATCGCGAGCGGCACGGCCAGCACGTTATAGCCGATCGCCAGCGCGAAGTTCTGCCGCACCACCGCCATCGTGCGCCGCGCGGCGGCGACCGCCACCGGCACCGGCATCAGCCGGTCGCCCAGGAACAGCAGGTCCGCCGCGGTCTGGCCGACGTCGCTGGCGGAGGAGGGGGCGATCGAGACATGCGCCGCCTTCAGCGCAGGGCCGTCGTTGAGGCCGTCGCCGACCATCAGCACGCGGCGTCCGGATGCCGACAGCCGCTCGATCGCGGCGAACTTGTCGGCCGGCGACAACTCGGCCGTCGCATCGACCGCAAGCTGCCGGCCGATCGCCGCCACGGCCTGCATCCGGTCTCCGGACAGGATCGCCGGCGCGAGGCCCTGTCTCCGCAGCCGCGCGACCGCCGCCTCGGAATCGGGTCGCAAGGCGTCCTCGAAGCGGAGCAGCCGCGCCTGCGCGCTGCCCAGCACGAAGCCGGTGCTGAGCGCCGCACCCTCGGCCGGCTGCTCCGCGCCGACCCAGTCCGCCCGGCCCAGCCGTGCGCGCACCCCATCGACGTGCCCCTCGATCCCCAGCCCGGGCTGCTCGATCATGTCCGCGAGCGGCGCTGCCTCGACGCCCTCCGCCTCCAGCGCTGCAGTCAGCGCGCGCGACAGCGGGTGGCGGCTCGCGCGCGCCAGCGCCAGCGCGACCGGCTTCTCCTCGGCGGTGAGCGGCAGGGCGCCGAGCGGAGTGGGCCGACCCAGGGTCAGCGTGCCGGTCTTGTCGAACAGCGCGACGTCGGCTTCGGCGAGGCGCTCCAGGGCCGAGCCGTCCTTGATCAGCACGCCGGCCCGCATCAGCGCGCCGGACGCGACGACCTGCGCCACCGGCACCGCCAGCCCCAGCGCGCACGGGCAGGTGATGATCAGCACGGCGACCGCGATCAGCACCGCCTGGTGCACGCCGGCTCCGGCGAGCATCCAGCCCAGGAAGCTCAGCGCCGCCAGGCTGTGTACCGCCGGCGCGTAGAGCCGCGCCGCGCGATCGGCGATGCGGACGTAGCGCGACTTGGTGCCGCCCGCCGCCTCCATCAGCCGGGCGATGTCCGCGATCGCCGTGTTCTCGCCCGCAGCCGTCACCTTCACGATCAGCGGCCCGTCCATGTTGATCGTGCCGGCGAGCACCCGGCTGCCGGGTGCCACCGTCTCCGGCACGCTCTCGCCGGTGATCAGCGACCGGTCGACGCTGCTGGTGCCGCTCTCCACGACGCCGTCCGCTGCCAGCCGATCGCCGGCCGCCACCAGCATCCGCATGTTGGGGGCAAGCTCCTCGGCCGCGCGCCACTGCGGGACGTTCTGCTTGTCGAGCACCTGTGCCCCCGGTGCCGTCTGGCGCAGGAGCGCGCCCGCGCTGTCCTGCGCCCGTGCCCGCATCACGCTGTCTAGGAAGCGCCCCGCGAGCAGGAAGAAAAGCAGCATCACCGCGCCGTCGAAATAGGCGTCGTGGCCGCCGGTCGCGGTCTCGTAGAGGCTCAGCCCGCAGGCAAGGACCACTCCGATCGAGATCGGCACGTCCATGTTGGTGCGGCCATGGCGCAGCGCCGCCCAGGCGCTTCGGAAGAACGGGCGGCCGGCATAGGCGACCGCCGGCAGCGCGATCATCGCCGACAGCCAGTGGAACAGCTGCCGGGTCGCCCCTTCCGCGCCGGACCAGACCGACACCGACAGCAGCATGACGTTCATGGCGGCGAAGCCTGCGACGGCCAGCGCCTTCACCAGCGCGCGGCTCTCGCGGCTGGCGGCGCCGTCCGCTTCGCCCAGGAACGGCTCGGCCGGAAAGCCGATGCGGGCGATCGCCTCGCGCACCGCGCCGGTGTCGAGTTCGGGCAAGTGGGTGACGCGCACCCGCCTGGTGGTGAAGTTCACGCGCGCGTCGATCACGCCGGGCGTGGCGGCGAGCCCGCCCTCCAGCTTCGCGATGCAGCCGGCACAGTGCAGCGTCGGCACGCTGAACTGGCTCGTGGCGCAGCGCTCGGCCGCAAGCGCGGCGGGGGCCGGCGCGTTCATGCGCCGACCTGGTCGTCGAAGCGGGCGGTGTTGCGGCCTTCCCGAACCTCGATCCGGAGCAGCCAGCGCCCTTCCGGCAGCGGCTGTTGCGATGCGAAGGTGCCGCCACCGGCGTTCACGAAGTGGAGCTTCCGCTCGGGCGCGCGGCCCAGCGGGTGGATCGCCACCGCGTCCATGGTGGCGGCGTACAGCGGCCCCATCGGCGAACTGGTCGTGATGCGCAGGATCCGCCCCTCGTCGACCCTGGTCTGGAGCTTCCAGCCAAGGGCCTCCTGCGCCCGTGCCTCGGCAAGCCAATGGTTGAACTTCTGGCTCGCCACATAGCTGTTGTCGACCACCGTGCCTCCGAACGTGCCCACCGCAAAGCGAGCCATGACGACGTTCACCGCGATGATCGTGCCGAACATGCCCAGCAGGATCGCCAGCATGTGCCAGCCCGTGAAGCGGCGGGCGGGGGCGGGGCGGGGGCTGATCACTGTCCGGTCTCCGGGCGCTCGAAGAAGTTCTGGTCCATGTCCTGCCCGCCTTCCTGGTCCAGGGCGCGGACGGTGAAGGTCACGTCCTGGCGGACGGGTCCTTGAGCGGGCGCGGCCACGAAGACGCGGGTCCGCGTGACCTGGTCGGCCGGAACCTTCAGCCGGACGGCCGGGCCTGCGGTCTCACGGCTGCCGCCGTCGTTCCACATGGCGGCGCCCGTCAGCCCGGAGAGGCCGATCTCCACCTCGCGCGGGCGGTTCTCCATGTTGCGGACCTTGATCGTGTAGGTGTTGCGGATGCTGCCGTCCGACAGGCGGACGTAGAGCGGGTTGCGCGTCTGGCTGACCGACAGGTCGATCCGCGTGCGAGTCCCCAGGGCGAACAGCATGCCCATGCCGATCCCCGCCCACACCAGCGTGTAGAGGATGGTGCGCAGCCGCAGCAGCCGGCGCAGCGGATGCATCGGCTCGCCGCCTTCGCCCGCGATCCTCTCGTCCTCGGTGGTGCTGTAGCCGATCAGCCGCGGCGGCCGGCCGATCCTGGCCATGATCTGGTCGCACGCATCGATGCACAGCCCGCAGGTAATGCAGCCGATCTGGCTGCCGTTGCGGATGTCGATGCCGGTCGGGCACACCGCCACGCAGGCGTTGCAGTCAATGCAGTCGCCGATCCGCGGCGTCTTTTCCGGGTTGGCGGCGAGCGCCACCAGCGAGGGGATGCCGCCTTGCGGCTCGGCGCCCTGGTCCTGCACCTCCGGACGGCGCGGGGCAGGGCCGGCGCGCTTCAGGCCATGGGTGCGCGGCTCGCCCCGCCAGTATTTGTAGGTGACCAGCAGCGACTTCTCGTCGAGCATCGCGCCCTGGATGCGCGGCCACGGGCACATGTAGACGCACACCTGCTCGCGCATCAGCCCGCCCAGCACATAGGTGGTGCCCGTCAGGATCGCGATGGTCGCATAGGCGGCGATCGGCGCCTCACCGCGGACCACCTCGCCGAACAGCGTCGGCGCATCGTCGAAGTAGAAGATCCAGGCACCGCCGGTCGCAACCGCGATCAGCAGCCAGATGCCGTGCTTGGTGACGCGCTTGGCGATCTTGGCCGAACCCCAGGGCGCCTTTTGCAGGCGGATCTGGGCGTTGCGATCGCCTTCGATCGCGCGTTCGACATGGACGAACAGGTCGGTCCAAACCGTCTGCGGGCAGGCATAGCCGCACCAGGCGCGCCCCACTGCAGAGGTCACCAAGAACAGCCCGATCCCGGCCATGATGAGGAGGCCGGCCACATAGTAGAACTCGTGCGGCCAGATCTCGATCGAGAACAGGAAGAAGCGGCGGTGGGCGATGTCCACCAGCACCGCCTGGTCGGGGGCGTACGGCCCCCGGTCCCACCGCAGCCAGGGCGTGACATAATAGATGGCCAGGGTGACGGCCATCAGCGCCCACTTCAGCCGGCGGAAGCTGCCGTCGACTGCCTTGGGGAAGATCTTGGTGCGGGCCTCGAACAGCTTCTGCTTGGGGCCCGCGAGGTCGTCAGGGCTGGACATTTCGCGGTTGCGCGACCGGTGTGGCCGCCTCCGGGTTGGACGTGGCGGCAGCGACGGCTGCCGGGGTCTCGGGTACGAACGCCTCGCCGCCGCCCAGCGAATGGACATAGGCTGCGAGCATCTTGATGGTCACCGGATCGAGGCGATGACCCCAGGCGGGCATCACGCCATAGCGCGAGTTGGTGACGGTCTCCGTCAGCGTGTCGCGATCGCCGCCGTACAGCCAGATGCCGTCGGTCAGGTTAGGGGCACCGAAGTCGCGCATGCCCTTGCCCTGCGGCCCGTGGCAGGCGACGCAGTTGTTGGCGAACAGCGTGGCGCCGCGGCGGGCGGCTTCGCTCGGCTTCTCCTGATGGGAGAGGAGCCGAACGTAGCTCACCACGTCCTGCACCTCGGCGGGCTGGAGGATAGCGTCGCGGCCAAAGGCGGGCATCACCGACATGCGGGTCGCGTCGTTGCCGGGCTGGCGAATGCCGTTGGCGAGCGTCTGCTGGATGGTCTTGAGGTCGCCACCCCACAGCCAGTCGTCATCGTTGAGGTTGGGATAGCCCTTGGTGCCCGCAGCGCCCGCACCGTGGCACTGGACGCAATAAACCTTGAACGCGGCGCTGCCGCCGGCGACCGCCGCCTGGAAGAGTTCGCTGTTCTCCGGCAGGCGCTCGATCGGAATGCGGGCCAAGGCCTGCTCGATCGGCGCCTTGCGGGTGCCTTCGGTCGCCACCTCCTTGGCGAGCTGGCCGCGGCTGGACCAGCCCAGCACGCCCGCGGTGGCGCTGTGGACCAGCGGCCAGGCGGGGTAGAGCACGACGTATACCGCCGCGAAGACTATCGTCGCGAAGAAGGTGACCAGCCACCAGCGCGGCATCGGGGTGTCGAGTTCCTCGATCCCGTCCCATTCGTGTCCGACCGTGCTGGTGCCGGTCTTGTCGTCGATCCGCTTGCGCTCAACCATCGGAGCGGTCCTCTTCCTCGAAGATGCTGTGGGCGGCCTGGTCGTGGTGCTTCCCGGCGTTGCGGCGGAACGTCCACCCAACCAGCACGAGGAAGACCACGCTCATGAAGACCAGGCCGTAGCTGTCTGCGAAATGCCGCAGAGCGCTGTAGTTCACCGGGGCTGCTCCTGTGCCTCCGCCGACCGAAGATCGACGGTGGTGCCGAGCATCTGGAGATAGGCGACCAGCGCATCCATCTCGGTCAGCCGGTTGGGATCGCCGTCGAAGTCCCGGGCTTGCGCTTTGGGATAGCGGCGGGCGAGGTCGGCGGCGTCGCCGTCTGCGAGCGCCTGCTGCTGCAGGTCCTGCTGGGCCTTCTGGATGTCCTCGTCCGTGTAGGGGACGCCGACCCGGCGCATTGCGGTCAGGTGCTTGGCCATGTCGCCGGCGTCCAGGTCGCGCTCTGCCATGAAGGCATAGGGCGGCATGATCGACTCCGGGACGACGGAGCGGGGGTCTTTGAGGTGCTGGACGTGCCACTCGTCCGAGTAGCGACCGCCGACGCGGGCCAGGTCAGGACCCGTGCGCTTGGAGCCCCACTGGAACGGATGGTCGTACATGCTCTCGGCCGCCAGGCTGTAGTGGCCATAGCGCTCGACCTCGTCCCGGAAGGGGCGGATCTGCTGGCTGTGGCAATTGTAGCAGCCCTCGCGGATGTAGATGTTGCGGCCCGCCAGCTCGAGCGGGGTGTAGGGGCGCACCCCCTCCACCTTCTCGACCGTGGAGTCGATCCAGAACAGGGGCGCGATCTCCACGATGCCGCCGACGATCACCGCCAGGAAGGCGAGGACGCCCAGGATCGTGACGTTGCGTTCGATCTTCTTGTGATCGAGGAACTTGGAAGCCATCGTCCTTGTCCTTACTCGGCCGGAGCGGGCTGGGGGGTGCCGGCGGCGGGTGCCCGCACGACCGGGCGGTCCGCCTCGGGATCGAAGGCGGCGTCCGTCATCGGCGCCTCTTGGCGGAGGTCGCCCTTGATCGTCTTGTAGATGTTCCAGGCCATCACTAGCGAACCGGTCAGGTAGAACAGGCCGCCGACCATGCGGATCACGTAGTAGGGCTTCACGGCGGACACGACTTCGGCGAAGGCGTAGACGAGGTACCCGTCCTCTCCATACTCGCGCCACATCAGGCCCTGGGTGATGCCCGCCACCCACATGGAGGAGGCGTAGAGAACGATCCCCAGCGTCGCGAGCCAGAAGTGCCAGTTGACCATCCGGAGCGAGTAGAGCCGTTCACGACCCCACAGGCGCGGCGCCATGTAGTAGATCGCCGAGAAGGTGATCATGCCGTTCCATCCGAGCGCGCCGGAGTGGACGTGGCCGATGGTCCATTCGGTATAGTGGCTGAGCGAGTTGACCGACTTGATCGACATCATCGGGCCTTCGAACGTCGCCATGCCGTAGAAGGCCAGCGCGAAGACCATCATGCGGATGATCGGGTCGGTGCGGATCTTGTCCCAGGCGCCGTTGAGCGTCATCAGGCCGTTGATCATGCCGCCCCAGCTGGGCATCCACAGCATTACCGAGAACACCATGCCCAGCGTCTGCGCCCAGTCGGGCAGCGCGGTGTAGTGGAGGTGGTGCGGACCCGCCCAGATGTAGAGGAAGATCAGCGACCAGAAGTGGATGATCGACAGCCGGTAGCTGTAGACCGGGCGCTCGGCCTGCTTCGGCACGAAATAGTACATCATGCCCAGGAAGCCGGCAGTCAGGAAGAAACCGACCGCGTTGTGGCCGTACCACCATTGGGTCAGCGCATCCTGCACGCCGGCGAAGGCGGCATAGGACTTGGAGCCCAGCAGCGACACCGGCATCGACAGGTTGTTGACGATGTGCAGCATCGCGATGGTGATGATGAAGGACAGGTAGAACCAGTTGGCCACATAGATGTGGGGTTCGGACCGCTTCACGATCGTGCCGACGAAGACCGCCAGATAGCAGACCCAGACGATGGTCAGCCAAAGGTCGACATACCATTCGGGTTCGGCATATTCCTTGCCCTCGGTGATGCCGAGGATGTAGCCGGTCGCCGCCAGCACGATGAACAGCTGATAGCCCCAGAAGACGAAGTTCGCGAGCTTGGGCGCGAACAGCCGCGCGCGGCAGGTGCGCTGCACGACATAGAAGCTCGTCGCCAGCAGCGCGTTACCGCCGAACGCGAAGATCACCGCAGAGGTATGCAGCGGCCGCAGGCGGCCGAAGGTCGTGAACTCGTTGTTGAGGTTCAAGGCCGGGAAGGGGAGCTGGAGCGCAATGACCACCCCGACCAGGAACCCGACGACGCCCCAGAAGACGGTTGCGATCACACCCCAGCGGATTACGTCGTCGTAATAGCGGCTCCGCAGTGCCGAAGGCCCGGCGAACCGGCCGGGCAGAGCGTTGAAGTCCCCCTTGGCCATGGTGAGGAACGACGCGGCCAGCGCCGCGATCGCCATGATCCCCATGTGCACGGCGAAGCCGGCGTCGGCGGCGAGCGCCGCGCCGAACAGCGCCAGGATGGCCAGGAGCAACCAGGCCCCCGCATTTGTGATGATATTGTCCATGAGCCCCTCGCTCGAGCAGCCGATCCAGCTAACGGGGGCCCTCGGCTGCTCGGCCCCCTGCAACATTGATTTCCGTCAAGACCTGCGGCGCGGCTCGGCTAGGGCCGCTGCACCGTCACGTCCTGGGACTTGACCAGCGTGGAGAGCGTGCCGCTCGCGTGCAGGCCGATCAGAACCATCAGGCCGATCCAGGCCAGGTGGAAGATGATCACCGCCAGGATCGAACGGCGTGCTCGTCCCCGGCGGCCGACGGGACGGCTTCGGCCGGCGACGACGTCGTTGTCCAGCGTCTGTGACTCCCGCGCGAGCGTGTTGGCGTGCAGGAACGCGAAATAGCCCGACACTAGCGTCACCAGGATCAACAGGCCGTAGGTACCGGTGATAACTCCGATCGGCATGCGCAACTTCCTCCCTGCGCCAACAGTCCTGACGCAATCCGGGCGCCGGGAATCAGGGGTCCCGAATGGCACGGCCGAGAAGAGCGGGATTTGATGGCGGTCAAACAACGGGGTTTGACCCGTATCAAAGAAGCATTGCGTGCGGCTTTCTAGTTGCCGGACCGTCGGGAACGCCGCGGACAGATTGCGGCTGCTTGCAACGGGCGCGTCGTTTGGCCGCGCGGAGAAACGGAACCGCTGTGCCGAAATCTATGCCCAACTGCCGCTTGTTTGACGGGCTTTCGTACGAACTGGAGGCACTGTTGCGCCGTACTGCCACGCCGCGGAGCTACCGGGCCGGGCAGGTCCTGATGTTCGAGGAGGATGAGGCCGACCAGTTCCTGCTGCTGACGGACGGACGGGTGCGGGTGTGGCGGACGTCGACGGGGGGCACGGCCATGACCGTGCACATGATGGGTCCGGGAACGATGCCGGGCTGCGTCGCCGGGTTGCGCCAGATCCCCTATCCGGCGACCGTTACCGCATTGACGGACATCCGCGCGTTAAGCTGGCCGTCCGACCGGATGCGCCAACTTGTCGCCGCGCACCCGGCGCTGGCCGGCAACTTCCTTCAGATGATCGCCGAGCGCAACGAGGAGATGCTCCAGCGCCTTCACGAGGTGTCTACGCTGCCGGTCGCGCAGCGCGTGGCACGGGCGCTCCTGCGGCTCGCGGCGGACGGGGCGTCTGGCGGACAGGGGGTGCAGGTGGCGCTATCGCGTCAGGACCTTGCCGAACTCACCGCCACGACGCTCCACAGCGTCAGCCGGTTGGTAAGCCGCTGGCAGCGCGCCGGTATCGTCGCGGCCGGCCGCAAGCGGGTCCGCATTCTCGATCCCGAGCGCCTGGTTGCCGAGGGCGGAACGGTCGACTAGCCGCGCCGGCACGCTCTAGCAGGACTGGAGCATCGCCCGCGCGAAGATGCTCCAGCGCTCTTCGAAGCGCTCTCCGGACCCGCCGCTTCCTCCATCGGGCGAGGAGGACCTGCGGGCACCGCCGTCGATCAGATCGACCAGAACCTCGCAGATCCTGACGGAATCGCCCGGGCGGATGCAGCCGGCGGCCTGCGCTTCCTCTATCCGTTCGCGCAACGGCGCGTTCGCGACCTGCTCCCATTCCGTCAGCTTGCGACGCATGTCTTCCGAAAAGGCGCCTTCGGCCTGGAGGAAGGAGATGAAGGCGACGTCTTCGGGCGTCACGCAGCACTGGAAGAAGCGCTTGGTCGCGAGCTTCAGCGCTTGCACAGGGTCGTCCCCTTCGGCTCCGCCCTGATCGCCCCCGGCCTGCATTTGTCCTGCAAAGCGGGAGAGATCGCGCTGCACCACGGCGTCGAGCAACGCAGCCTTGCTGGGATAGCGGCGATAGATGGTGTGCTTCGTCACGCCGACCGCGCTGGCGATCTCATCCATCGAGGCGCCCGAGATGCCCTGGCGACAAAAGGCCGTGCGGGCGCCGTCCAGGACCCGGTCGTTGATCGCGGCCGCTTCCTCGCGCGTCGGGCGGCCGGCGCCCCGGCGTTCACCACATTTCAATTCAGTAGCTCCACGCTTTCCTCCGAACGATGTACACTGGTCAGCAAAAAAATACACGGCGCAGTTGATTTGTCGTTTTTGAGCGGTACAGAAATCCGCGCCTGCACGGGCTCGCCCTCTTGGAGAAACGTTTGTGATCATCGCCCCCTCCTTCGGCCGGCCCGGCCGGACGCTGGTCGTCGTCGCTGGTGCGCTTGCCCTCGCCTCTTGCGGCGGCGGTGCGGAGCAAGCGCCCGCGCCCCCGCCGCCGCTCGTGTCGGTGGTGACGATCCAGGCGCAGACCGTGCCCAACATCATCGAACTGCCCGGCCGCATCGAGGCGGTCCGCTCGGCCGAGGTTCGCGCGCGCACCGACGGCATCATCGAGCGGCGGCTGTATCAGGAAGGGACCGACGTGCGCGAAGGCACGCCGCTGTTCCTGATCGACCCGCGCGACAAGCGGGCGGCGGTGCAGCAGGCGCGGGCTGCGGTGCAGCGGGCGGAGGCGTCGCGCCTCAACGCCCGCCAGGTAGTGGATCGCTATCGGCCGCTCATCAACGAGCGCGCGGTGAGCGCACAGGAATATGAGGCAGCCCAGGCCACGCTCCGCCAGGCGGAAGCCGGCGTCGCCGACGCCCGTGCGGCGCTCACGCGTGCGGAGCTGGAGCTGAGTTACGCGACCGTGCGTGCGCCGATCAGTGGCCGCGTCGGTCGCGCCCAGGTGACTGAGGGTGCGCTTGCAAGCGCCACCCAGGCAACGCCGCTCACGACCATCGAGCAGTTGTCGCCGGTCTACGCCGTCTTCGCCCAGTCGAGCACCGAACTGCAGACGCTGCTGACCCGCGCGCGTAACGGTGAACTGAAGCTACCGACCCTCACGGGCGTGGAAGTCCGGTTGATCCTGGAGAGCGGCGAGGATTATGGGCCGGTCGGCCGGCTGAACTTCGCCGACCTGAGCGTCGATCCCGCCACCGGCAGCCAGGTGCTGCGGGCAAGCTTCGTGAACCCCGACCGCCGGCTGCTGCCGGGGCAGTTCGTGCGCGGCCGCCTGTCTGCGGGCACCGTCAACGGCTTCATGGTCCCGCAGCGCGCGGTTCAGATCGCCGGCAGCAACGCGAGTGTCTCGGTCGTTGCCCAGGACGGAAGCGTGAGCACGCGTCCGGTGCAGCTGGGCGGGCAGAGCGGCGCCAACTGGATCATCCGATCGGGCCTGAAGGCGGGTGACCGCGTGATCACCGAAGGCTGGCAGAAGGTACAGCCGGGCGGCAAGGTGCGGGTGCAGGGCGAGCAGCCCGCCGCAGCCGGCGCCCCTGGCGCCGCGGGGCCGGCCGGACAGGGCGGCGCTGCTGGACAGCCGGGCCAGGGCGGCACTGCCGCGCAGTCGGGGCAGCCCGGCCAACCGGGTGCCGCAAACGGCCCGGCATCGGGGCGCTGATCCATGGACCGCTTTTTCGTCTACAAGCCTGTTTTCGCATGGGTCATTGCGGCGTTCATCGCCCTGGCCGGCGTGATAGGGTTGATCGGCCTGCCGATCGAGCAGTATCCGCAGGTCGCGCCGCCGGCGCTGAACCTGGCCTTCACCTATAATGGTGCCGACGCCGAGACGCTCGACCGCAACGTGACTTCGGTCATCGAGCGCGAGATGAACGGCATCGACGGGTTCCTGTACATGAACTCGACCAGCCGATCGAACGGTACGGCACAGATCACGCTGACGTTCGAGAGCGGCACCGATCTGAACACCGCCCGCGTCGAGGTCCAGGACCGCCTCAACCGGGCCGAGCCGCGGTTGCCCGAAGACGTGCGGCGCCTAGGCATCCAGATCACCGACAACACCTCCGGCTTCCTGATGGTGGTCGCGCTGACCTCGAAGAACGGCACCATGCCGGTCGTCGAGCTCGGCAACTACGCCGCGAACAACGTCGTCAACGAATTGCGCCGCGTCGAGGGCGTGGGCGACGTGCAGCTGTTCGGCTCGCAATATGCGATGCGCATCTGGCTCGATCCGGAGAAGCTCGCCGGCTATGGCATCTCGCCGGCCGAGGCGCTGGCGGCGGTTCAGGAGCAGAACAGCCAGACGGCCGGTGGCGGCCTGGGCGAGCAGCCGATCACGCGCGAGACCGAGTTCAACGCGAAGATCGTCACGCAGAACCGCTTCAGCGACCCCGAGCAGTTCCGGAACATCATCGTCCGTTCCGACCCGAGCGGCGCGACCATCCGCCTGGGCGACGTTGCGCGCGTCGAACTCGGCGCCGAAAGCTATGGCTTCAAGGCGACCCTGAACGGCAGCGAGATCGCCGGCATGGGCGTGCAGCTGGCGGCCGGCGCGAACGCGGTCGCGACGGCAGAGGCCGTGCGCACCCGCATGCAGGAGCTCGAGGCGAACTTCCCGCCCCAGATGACGTGGCGGGTGCCGTTCGACACGACGCCCTTCATCAACGCCTCGATCGACAGCGTCATCCATACGCTGGTCGAAGCGATGGTGCTGGTGTTCATCGTCATGTTCCTGTTCCTGCAGAACTGGCGGGCGACGCTGATCCCGGCGATCGTGGTCCCGATCGCGCTCGCGGGCGCGTGCCTGGGGCTCTACCTCTTCGGCTTCTCCATCAATACGCTGTCGCTGTTCGGCATGGTGGTGGCGATCGGCATCCTCGTCGACGACGCGATCGTGGTCGTCGAGAACGTCGAGCGCATCATGGCGGAGGAGGGGCTCAGCCCCCGCCGCGCGACGGTGAAGGCGATGGGGCAGATCCGGGGCGCTATCATCGGCATAACGCTGGTGCTGATCGCCGTGTTCATCCCGATGGCGTTCTTCCCCGGTTCGACCGGCGGCATCTATCGCCAGTTTTCGGTCACGCTCGCCGTTTCGATCTTCTTCTCGGCCGTGCTCGCGCTCACGCTCACGCCTGCGCTTTGCGGGCAGCTGCTGAAGCGGGATCAGGCGCATCTGCCGGGCGAGCACCCGCCCGAGCCGAAGCCGGGCTGGCGGGGCATCCCGCAGCGCTTCTTCAACTGGTTCAACAACCGGTTCGGTCGCGCGACCAACCGCTACGGACGGACTGTCGGATCGATGCTGTCGCGTCCGGTGCGTTGGCTCGCCGTGTTCGCGGTCGTGCTCGTCATCACCGTGCTGATGTTCATGCGCCTGCCCGGCGGCTTCCTGCCGAACGAGGACCAGGGCTATTTCATGGTCAACTATGACGCAGCGCCCGGTTCCACGATGCAGCGGACCGAGGCGGCGGTGAAGACGACCGAAGCGTTCCTGAAGGAGCAGCCGCAGGTCCGCAACATCGTGTCCATCGTCGGCTTCAACTTCTTCGGCCAGGGTCAGTCGGCCGCGTTGTCGTTCGTCGATCTCCACCCTTGGGAGGAGCGCCCCGGCAAGGAGAACAGCGTCGACACCATCATCGGCAAGACGTTCGGCTTCGTGTCCGGCATCGCCTCTGCGACCGTGTTCCCGCTGAACCCGCCGCCGATCCAGTCGCTCGGCAACGCCACGGGCTTCTCGATGAAGATCGAGGACCGCAGCGGCACCGATCGCGCCGGCCTGCTCGCAGCACGCAACGCCATTCTCGGCCGCGCGATGCAGAGCAAGGTGCTGGCCGGCGTCCGGCCGGAAGGGCAGGGCGAGGCGCCGCAGCTCTACGTGGACATCGACCGGGTCCAGGCGCGCGCGCTTGGCCTCTCGATCGCGGACGTGAACGCGACGCTCGCGATCAGCTTCGGCTCGGCCTATGCCAACGACTTCAGCCGCGACGGCAACGTGCTGCGCGTCTATCTGCAGGCGGATGCTCCGCAGCGGATGAAGCCGGAGGATGTGCTGAACCTGCGGGTCCGCAATGCGACGACCGGCACGATGGTGCCGTTCTCCGCCTTCACGACCGTGCGCTGGACTTCCGGCCCGACCCAGCTGGAGCGCTACAACGGCTATCCCTCGATGACGATCTCGGGCCAGGCGGCTCCGGGCCAGTCGAGCGGGACCGCGTTGGAGGAGATGGAGAAGATCGCGGGCGAGGTGCTCAAGGGCAGCCAGGCCTATGAGTGGACCGGCACCGCTTACGAAGAGAAGCAGGCGGGTGGTCAGATCGGCCTTCTGCTCGGTCTCTCGATGGTGGTCGTCTTCCTGCTGCTGGCAGCGCTCTACAACAGCTGGCCGATCCCGTTGGCGGTGCTGCTAGTGGTGCCGTTCGGCGTGCTGGGCGCGGTGGTCTTCACCTCGCTGCGCGGGCTGTCGGCAGACGTCTACTTCAACGTCGGCCTGATCACGATCATCGGTCTGGCCGCAAAGAACGCGATCCTGATCGTCGAGTTCGCGATCGAGGACGAACAGGGCGACAAGACTGCCCAGGCTGCCACCGTAGAGGCGGCACGCCAGCGCCTGCGGCCGATCCTGATGACCAGCCTTGCGTTCATTCTGGGCATGGTCCCGCTGGTGATCGCGACCGGCCCGGGTGCGGCAAGCCGCCATGCGGTGGGTACGGGCGTGATGGGTGGCATGATCACCGCCACGCTGCTCGGCATCTTCTTCACGCCGGTGTTCTACATCGCGGCGAAGAAGTGGCTTGCCCGCGACCACGACTATGAGGCGATGGATGCGCGCGAGGAGGCGGAGGATGCCCGACGCCTTGCCGAGCGCAACGGCCGCGCCGGGGAGCCCCAGAATGCGTAAGCTCGTCACCGCCCTTGCGGCGACCACCATGCTCGCGGGGTGCAACTTCGCGCCCCAGTATCGCCAGCCGGTGGCACCCGTGTCCGGAACGTTCCCGGAGGCGGTCGCCGCCCCGGGAAGCCGCCTCGCGACTGAAATCGGCTGGCGCGAGTTCTTCGGGGACGCGCGGCTGGAATCCTATATTGCTGCGGCGCTGGCCAACAACCGAGACCTGGCGCAGTCGGTCGCGCGGATCGAGCAGGCCCGGGCGCAGTATCGGATCACCGATGCGCAGCGCTTGCCAGAGCTGGGGCTGCAGGCCCGCGGCACCCGCACGCGCACGCCGCTCAACTCGCTGGGGTTCGGCGACGCGTTGGGCGGAGGCGACGGCGAGGCGGCGGAGTCGCCCGACGCGATCGAAGTCACCCAGCTCAACGTGGGCGTGGCGGTCACTTCGTTCGAGCTCGATTTCTGGGGGCGCGTGCGCAACCTCAGCGAAGCGGCACGGGCGCGCTACCTGGCGACGATCGAGGCGGAGCGCGCCTTCCGCTTGTCGCTGGTGAGCCAGGTCGCCGCCACTTACCTGTCGATCCGCGCGGGTGAGGAGCGCATCGCGCTCGCCGAGCGCACGCTTGAGGCCCGTCGCGAAGGCTTGCGTATCGCGCGGCTTCGCATGGAGCGTGGCGTCACCTCGTCGGTGGACTTCGACCAGTCCACCTTGCTCGTGACCCAGGCGGAAGCGGAACTCGCCGAGCTGCGGCGGACCACTGCCCAGTCGGAGAACCTGCTGACGGTGTTGATCGGCGGGCCGCTGACGGGGCCGCTGCCGGAGGCGCTGCCGCTCAGCCAATCCGCGCAGTTCAGCGCGCTCGACCCGGGCCTTCCTTCCGCGCTCCTTGCCAACCGACCGGACATCCTCGGCGCGGAACTGCAGCTTCGTGCGGCGAATGCCGACATCGGCGCGGCGCGGGCTGCCTTCTTCCCGAACATCTCGCTCACCGGCAACTATGGCTTCGCGTCGCCGGATCTGGGAAGCCTGTTCAGCGGGAGCTCGCAGAGCTGGTCCTTCGGCGGTGCGCTCAACCTGCCGATCTTCGACTGGGGGCGCCGCGAGGCCAATCTCCAACTGACCCGGGCACAGGCGGACGAACTCGTCGCGGCCTATCAGCGGACGGTTCAGGAGGCATTCCGCGAGGTCGCGGACGCCCTCGTCGCGCGTCGACGCTACGCCGAGCAGATCGACGCGCAGACGCGCGCGGTGGCGGCGCAGCGCAGCCTCGCCCGTACGGCGCGGCTGCGGTACCAGAACGGCATCTCGATCTATCTCGAGGTGCTGGACGCGGAGCGCAACCTGTTCGCCGCCGAGCAGCAGTTGCTCGCGCTTCGCGCCGCGGAGCTCCAGAACGGCGTGTCGCTCTATGTCGCGCTGGGCGGCGGCCTTCGTGAGGTTTCCGCCCAGTAACATCGGGCGGGCTGCGGCCGGTCGACCATCCTGATTGCGGCCGGTGCGGGATCAGCCTCCCGCGCCGGCCGTTTTGTGTCCGGAGGAGATCAGCATGGAATATCGGAAGCTCGGCAGCACCGGCCTGGACGTGTCCCGCCTGTGCCTTGGCTGCATGACCTACGGCGTCCCCGACCGCGGAGCCCATCCGTGGACGCTGGACGAGGAACGTAGCCGCCCGCTGCTGCGTCAGGCGGTGGAGGCCGGGATCAACTTCTTCGACACCGCCAACGTCTATTCGGATGGCACGTCGGAGGAGATCGTGGGGCGGGCGCTCAAGGAGTTCACGCGGCGGGATGAGGTGGTGATCGCCACCAAGGTCCACGGTCGCATGCATGCGGGGCCGAATGGCGCCGGTCTCAGCCGCAAGGCCATCCTGCAGGAGATCGACGCATCGCTTCGCCGCCTGGGCACAGACTATGTGGACCTCTACCAGATCCACCGGTTCGATCCCGAAACCCCGATCGAAGAAACGCTGGAGGCGCTGCACGACGTCGTGAAGGCGGGCAAGGCCCGATACATCGGCGCTTCCTCGATGTATGCCTGGCAGTTCGCCACCATGCTCCACGTCGCCGAGGCGAACGGCTGGACGCGCTTCGCCACCATGCAGAACTACGTGAACCTGCTCTATCGAGAGGAGGAGCGCGAGATGCTGCCGCTCTGCGAGGCGGAGGGAGTCGGCGTGATCCCGTGGAGCCCGCTTGCCCGCGGGCGGCTGACGCGCCCCTGGAACGCGGAGACGGAGCGGACGCAGAGCGACGCTTTTGGCAGGAGCCTCTACGCGCACACTGCCGATGCCGACCGAAAGGTCATCGAGGCGGTGGCAGAGGTGGCCGCGGGCAGGGGCGTGCCGCCCGCGCAGATCGCGCTCGCCTGGGTGCTGGCGAAGCCGATGGTGAGTGCGCCGATCGTGGGTGCCTCCAAGCCGGGGCACCTGCAGGACGCGGTCGCGGCACTGGATTTTGTCTTGAGCGAAGACGAAGTCGAGCGGCTGGAGGCACCCTATGTGCCCCATGCCGTCGTCGGGTTTGCTTGATCGGGGACGAGAGACAAAGAAAAAGGCGGCGAGGACCGGGGCCCCGCCGCCTTTCTTTTGGTCCGGAGCACGGCCTCAGTCGAGGCGGCGAGCCAGTTCGCGGTTCAGGAGCAGTGCGATCAGCGTCGCGACGGCACCCGACAGCAGATAACCGCCGGCGGCGATCAGGCCGAAGGTCTCTGCCAGCCACAGTGCCGCGAACGGAGCGAAGCCCGCACCGAACAGCCACGCCAGATCCGACGTCAGGGCCGCACCCGTGTAGCGTGCGCGCTTCGGGAAGTTGCTGGTCACGGCACCCGACGACTGGCCGAACGACAGGCCGAGCAGGATGAAGCCCACGATCATGAACGCGGTCTCACCGGCTTCGCCACCGTTCAGCAGCATCGGTGCGACGCAGGCGAAGATCGCGATGGCGGCGGCGGTGTAGCCGAGCACCGAGCGGCGCCCGATCCGATCCGCCAGCAGGCCGGAGCAGACGATCGCCACCACGCCGAAGACGGCGCCGACCATCTCGATCACGAGGAAGCGGGTGACGCTCTCCTGCGTGAACACCGCGACCCACGAAAGCGGGAACACGGTGACCATGTGGAACAGCGCGAAGCTCGCCAGCGGCGCGAACGCGCCGATAATGATGTTCCGCCACTGGTTCTTGAGCGTCGCCGGAACCGGAGACGCGGTCAGTTCGCGCGACTTGAACAGCTCGGAATATTCCGGCGATGCGACCATGCGAAGCCGGGCGAACAGCGCCACGACGTTTAGCGCGAACGCCACGAAGAACGGATAGCGCCAGCCCCAGCTGAGGAAGTCCTCGCCCCCCAGGGTGCCGAGGAAGAAGGCGAACAGGGCGCTCGCCACGATCAGGCCGATCGGGGCACCGAGCTGCGGAACCATGGCGTACCAGCCACGCTTGTGCGGCGGCGCGTTGAGCGCGAGCAGCGAGGCGAGGCCGTCCCAGCTACCACCCAGCGCGAGACCCTGGCCGATGCGGAAGATGGCCAGCAGAACCGCCGACGCGGCGCCGACCTGCGCATAGCTGGGGAGGAAGGCCACCGACACCGTGGACGTGCCGAGCAGGAACAGCGCGATCGTCAGCTTGACGCTGCGACCATAGCGCCGGTCGATCGCCATGAAGATCTGGCTGCCGACCGGGCGGGCGATGAACGCCAGCGCGAAAAGGGCGAAGGAGGCGAGGGTCGCCGCGACCGGTTCCAGGTACGGGAACACGAATCGCGGGAAGACGAGCACCGAAGCGATCGCGTAGACGAAAAAGTCGAAGAATTCCGACGTGCGCCCGATGATCACACCGACGGCGATCTCTCCCGGGTGCACGTCATCATGGCCGCGGGAATTCACGACGCGGGCATCGCGCTCCAAGGGCGCGGACGAGGCATGGGCCTGAGCCATTACGTATTCAACTCTCCGAACGTTCGGCGTCCCGATAGGCTCCGGGGCGCCGAACGGGGATAGGACAAATTGTCCTATTCCGCATGTGCGAACGGAGGTCTAGGCGCGCCGATGATGTCCCGCCTATCGTCTTCCTTCGCCGCGCGATGCGGCCTGAGCCTGCCGCTTGCCGCACTCCTCGGAGGGTGCGACCTGGTGGTGCTGAACCCCTCCGGTGACGTGGCGCGTCAGCAGGGCGACCTGATTCTCTGGTCGACCGGTCTGATGCTGCTGATCATCGTACCGGTGATGGTGCTCACCGTCCTGTTCGCCTGGCGCTACCGCGCGAGCAACAAGGATGCCGAGTACAAGCCGGACTGGGATCACTCGATCATGCTCGAGCTGGTGATCTGGTCGGCGCCGCTGCTGATCATCATCGCGCTCGGCGCGCTGACCTGGACCTCGACGCACCTCCTCGATCCCTATCGTCCGCTGGGTCGCCTCTCGCCGACGCAGGCGGTGAAGGCGAGCGAGCGGCCGCTGGAGGTCGAAGTAGTGTCGCTCGACTGGAAGTGGCTGTTCATCTACCCGGAACAGGGGGTCGCGACGGTGAACGAACTGGTGGTGCCGGTCGGACGCCAGGTCCGGTTCCGCCTGACGTCCTCCAGCGTCATGAACGCGTTCTACGTGCCGGCGATGGCGGGTATGATCTACACCATGCCGGGCATGGAGACGAAGCTTCACGCCGTCCTGAACCGCCCCGGCCAGTTCCCGGGCATCTCCTCGAACTACAGTGGCGCGGGCTACAGCCACATGCGCTTCACCACCCACTCGGTGGACGATGCGGGCTTCGCGCGCTGGGTGTCGGAGGCAAGGGCGGCCAAGACGCCGCTCGACGCGGCAACCTATCTCAAGCTTGAGAAGCCGTCCGAGAAGGTGCCGGTGATGCGCTTCGGCGGCGTCGACAAGGGCCTGTTCGACCGCATCGTGCAGATGTGCCCGGATCCCAAGCGCCCCTGTGATACCCACAACATGGGGCATGGGGGCCAGCCGGGCGTGAATAACCGCCACGCGATGCCGGGCGAGCCGGAAGGCGCGCTCTTCAAGGGCAATGAGGAAAAGCACGGCGGTGACCACCAGTCGAAGCCGAGTGGCCCCGCCGAGGGTACGCAGAACCCCGGATCCGAGGCCAACCGCAATATGACCCAGCTCCTCCGCCCCCGCGTGCCGGGTGCGAGCGCGGCCGACCGCGCATAAAGGCCGAACCATGTCAGACAGCATTCTCAAGACAATCTTCGGGCGACTGACGCTCGAGAGCTTCCCGATCCACGAGCCGATCCTGCTGGTCACCTTCGCGGGGGTCATGCTGGGTGGTCTCGCGGTGGTGGGGGCGCTCACCTACTTCCGGCTGTGGGGCTATCTCTGGAAGGAGTGGTTCACCACGGTCGATCACAAGCGCATCGGGATCATGTACATCATCCTGGCGCTGATCATGTTCCTGCGCGGGTTCGCCGACGCGGTGATGATGCGTCTGCAGCAGGCGTTGGCATTCGGCGGGAGCGAGGGCTATCTGAACGCCCATCACTTCGACCAGGTGTTCACCGCCCACGGCGTGATCATGATCTTCTTCGTGGCGATGCCGTTCGTCACGGGCCTCATGAACCTCGTGGTACCGCTCCAAATCGGCGCGCGCGACGTGTCGTTCCCGTTCCTGAACAACTTCAGCTTCTGGATGACCGCATTCGGTGCGGCGCTCGTGATGGTCAGCCTGTTCGTGGGCGAGTTCGCGCGGACCGGCTGGCTGGCGATGGCGCCGCTGTCGGGGCTCGACTATTCGCCGGACGTCGGCGTGGACTATTACATCTGGGCCTTGCAGGTGGCCGGCGTCGGCACCTTGCTATCGGGCGTCAACCTGATCGCGACCATCGTCAAGATGCGCGCGCCGGGCATGACCATGATGAAGATGCCGGTGTTCGTCTGGACGTCGCTGGCGACCAACGTGCTGATCGTCGCGGCCTTCCCGGTGCTGACCGCGGTGCTCGCGCTCCTGTCGCTCGACCGCTACGCAGGAACCAACTTCTTCACGAACACCCTCGGCGGCAACCCGATGATGTACGTGAACATGATCTGGATCTGGGGCCACCCGGAGGTGTACATCCTGATCCTGCCGGCATTCGGCATCTTCTCCGAGGTGACCTCCACCTTCTCGAGCAAGCGCCTGTTCGGCTATACGTCGATGGTCTACGCTACCCTCGTCATCACGATCCTGTCGTACCTCGTCTGGCTCCATCACTTCTTCACGATGGGCTCGGGCGCGAGCGTGAACTCCTTCTTCGGCATCACGACGATGATCATCTCGATCCCGACGGGCGCGAAGATCTTCAACTGGCTGTTCACCATGTACAAGGGGCGCGTGCGCTTCGAACTGCCGATGATGTGGACGGTCGCGTTCATGCTGACCTTCGTGATCGGCGGCATGACGGGCGTCATCCTCGCGGTGCCGCCGGCGGACTTCGTCCTCCACAACTCGCTGTTCCTGGTCGCCCACTTCCACAACGTGATCATCGGCGGCGTGCTGTTCGGCCTGTTCGCAGGCGTGAACTACTGGTGGCCCAAGGCGCTGGGCTTCCGCCTCGACCCGTTCTGGGGGAAGGTCAGCTTCTGGTGCTGGGTCGTCGGTTTCTGGGTCGCGTTTGCACCGGTCTACATCCTGGGCCTGATGGGCGTCACCCGTCGCCTGCGCGTGTTCGAGGACCCGTCGCTCCAGATCTGGTTCATCATCGCAGGCTTCGGTGCAGCGCTGATCGCGGTGGGCATCCTCGCCATGCTGATCCAGTTCGGGGTGAGCATCCTGCGTCGTGACCAGCTGCGCGACCTGACCGGCGATCCGTGGGGTGGCCGTACGCTGGAGTGGGCGACCTCGTCGCCGCCGCCGGCCTACAACTTCGCGTTCACGCCGATCGTCCACGATCTGGACGCCTGGTACGACATGAAGAACCGTCAGGCGGCTCGTCCGACCGGTGGCTATCGCGACATCCACATGCCCAAGAACACGGGCGCAGGCATCATCATCGCCGCGTTCTCGGCGGTCTGTGCCTTCGGCCTGATCTGGTACATGTGGTGGCTGGCAGCACTTGGCCTGATCGGCGTCATCGCAGCGACGATCATCCACAGCTTCAACTATGACCGGGACTTCTACATCCCGGCCGAAGAAGTCACCGCGACCGAGGAGGCCTATGGCCGCCAGCTCGCCGCGGCAGGAGCAGCATAACGATGGCCGAGGCCACCATTCCGCCCGGCGCCGAGGCGCCGATGTTCTACGAGCTCGACGAGCATCATCACGACGCCGGGTCCAGCACCATGCTGGGCTTCTGGATGTACCTGATGAGCGACTGCCTCATCTTCGCGATGCTGTTCGCCTGCTACGGCGTGTACAGCGGCAGCCTGGCTGGCGGTCCCGGACCGCAGGAGCTGTTCGACCTGAAGCTGGTCGCGGTGAACACCGCGATGCTGCTGCTGTCGTCGATCACCTATGGCTTCGCGATGATCGCAGCCGGCGAGCAGAACAAGGGCGCCACCCTCGGCTGGCTGGCCGCGACCGGCCTGTTCGGCCTCGCGTTCCTGGGCATCGAGCTCTACGAGTTCTCGCACCTGATCCATGAAGGCGCGGGTCCGTGGCGCAGTGCGTTCCTGTCGGGCTTCTTCACGCTCGTCGGCACGCACGGTCTGCACGTCACCTTCGGCATCATCTGGCTGGTGGTGCTGATGGTTCAGGTGAGCCGCGGCGGCCTGATCGCGGCGAACCAGCGCCGGTTGCAGTGCCTCTCGCTGTTCTGGCACTTTCTGGATGTCGTCTGGATCGGCGTCTTCACCTTTGTCTATCTGTTGGGAGTGCTGCGATGAGCGCGGAACCCGTCGCCCATCACGCCAGCGGCGAAGCACATGGCTCGCGCCGCGACTATGTGATCGGCTTTCTCCTGTCGGTCGTGCTGACGGCGATTCCCTTCGCGCTAGTCATGACCAACGCCTTTTCGGATCCGCGGGTGACCGCGGGCATCGTGACGGCGATGGCGATGGTGCAGATCGTCGTCCACATGATCTACTTCCTGCACATGAACACCAAGTCGGAGAGCGGCTGGACGCTGATGGCGCTGATCTTCACGATCATCATTGTCGTCATCGTGGTCGCCGGCTCGCTGTGGGTCATGTACCACATGAACCTCAACATGATGCCCGAGATGGCGTCCGAGGCCATGGAAGCGATGTGAAGCAGCGTGTCGCCCGGCTTGCGCTGGGCACGCTGATCTGCCTGGTCTTCGCGGCGCTGGTGGCGCTGGGGATCTGGCAGCTGGAACGCCGCAGCTGGAAGCTGGCGTTGATCGCACAGGTGGAGCAGCGACTGCACGCTCCACCTGTCGCGGCTCCGGGGCCGGAGGCCTGGAGCACCATCGGCGACGGGGACGTGTATACCCGCCTGGTGGCAAGCGGCCGGTATCGACCCGGCGCAGACACCTTCGTGCAGGCCAGCACAACGCTTGGTCCGGGCTACTGGGTGCTGACGCCGCTCGACACGGGCAAGTTCACGCTCATGGTCAACCGGGGCTTCGTACCGCCGGAACAGCGCGGCAAGGTGGCCGCGCCCCAGGGGCAGGTCGCCGTGGAGGGGCTGTTGCGGGCGACGGAGCCCGGCGGGGGCTTTCTGCGCAGCAACGACCCGGCGCAGGACCGCTGGTACTCCCGCGACATCTCAGCGATCGCCGCGAAGCGCGGGCTGGAGAACGTCGCTCCCTATTTCATCGACGCCACCGAACCCCGATCCGGATGGCCACGGGGCGGCCTGACGGTGGTGCGTTTCCGGAACAATCACCTGGGCTATGCCTTCACATGGTTTGGCCTTGCCGCCGGCCTGCTCATCATGGTGGGCGTCGCCCGCCGCTGGGGGCGGGAGGTCCAGGAGGCGCCGCCCCATGACGCGTAGTATCGCCTTTCGCGCCGACGCCGACGCGGCAAGCCGGAACCAGCGGCTGCTGATACAGCTTCGCTGGATCGCGATCGGCGGGCAGCTGACGGCCATCCTCGCCGTGCACTTCGGCTTCGGGATCGCGCTTCCGCTGAAGCCCATGCTGGTCACCCTCGGGCTGCTTCTCGGCCTCAACCTGTTCGCCCTGTTCCGCCGGGGCAGGGCGACGACCAACCTCCAGATGTTCGGCGCGCTGCTGGTCGATGTCGGGGCGCTCACGGTCCAGCTCTACCTGTCGGGCGGCTCCACCAACCCGTTCGTGACCCTCTACCTGTTGCAGGTGGTCATCGGCGCGGTGCTGCTGTCCGCCTGGTCGAGTTGGGCGCTGGTGGCGATGACCAGCGTCGCGTTTGCGGCGCTTGCGGTGGTGCACCGGCCTCTGCCGCTCCCAGCGGCTCTGGCGAGCGACCTGTCGCCGGCGTTCATGACGGCGAACTGGTTCAACTTCACGCTGACCTCGATCCTGCTGGTGGCGTTCGTGACCCGCATGGCGCGCAACGTCCGCGATCGGGATGCCCACCTGGCCGCCATCCGCCAGCGAGCAGCCGAAGAAGACCACATTGTTCGCATGGGGTTGCTTGCGAGCGGCGCCGCGCACGAGCTCGGGACGCCGCTCGCGTCGCTTTCTGTAGCGCTCGGCGACTGGAGGCAGGAACCCGCGATCGCCGAAAGCCCGCGTCTCGCGGCGGAGGTGGACGAGATGCGCGACGAGATCGCGCGCTGTAAGAAGATCCTGGGCGGCGTCCTGTTCGCCGCGGGCGAGGTCACCGGCGAGGCGCCGGTACGCACGAGCTTGCGTCGCTTCCTGGAAGGCGTCGTTGCGGATTGGCGCGGGAAAGGCCCGGTGCCGCTTCGTTTCGAGAGCCATCTGGGTCCAGACCGACCGATCGTCGCCGATCGTGCGTTGGCACAGGCACTCACCAATCTCTTCGACAATGCCGCCGAGGCTGGCGCGGGGTCGATCACGCTGGCAGCCGTGATGGACGGCCCCATATTGGTGCTGGCGGTCCGCGACGACGGCCGTGGCTTTCGGGAAGATATGTTGGGCACCGTCGGACAGCCGTATCGCAGCAGCAAGGAAGCGGGCGGCCTGGGGCTGTTCCTCGCCACCAACGTACTGCGCACGCTCGGCGGTACGCTGGAAGCACAGAACCGGCCCGGCGGCGGCGCGGAGGTGGTGCTGGCGCTGCCGATCGCTTCGCTTGCGCTGGAGGACACCGAATGACCGACCGCAGGCTCCTGATCGTTGAGGACGACGCCGTCTTCGCGCGCACGCTCGCCCGATCCTTCGAGCGGCGTGGCTATCAGGTGGAGGTCACGGCGGACCTGGAAGATCTGGCGGGCATCGTCGATCGGTTCGCGCCCGAGTTCGCCGTCGTGGACCTGCGTCTCGGCGGGGCATCGGGCCTTGCCTGCGTCGAGCAGCTCCATGCAGCGGACCCGGAGATGCGGATCGTGGTGCTGACGGGCTTTGCGAGCATCGCCACGGCGGTGGAGGCGATCAAGCTGGGTGCCACCAACTATCTGACGAAGCCCTCCCACACCGACGAGATCGAGGCGGCGTTCGACCGGCCCGGTGGCGACGCTCAGGTCGAGGTTTCCGCTACTCCCACGACGATCAAGACGCTGGAGTGGGAGCATATCCACCAGACGCTGGCCGCCAGCGACTTCAACGTGTCGGAGGCCGCGCGGCGGCTCGGCATGCATCGGCGCACCCTCGCTCGTAAGCTGGAGAAGCGCCACCTTTCCTGATCCGGCCGCCTCGTCGCCTTGACGATCGCGGTGCGCAGCGCGACGGCGGGCGCGAGTTGCTGTCAGGAGAGTGGGTTGGAGCAGGACAAGGACGCGCGCCACAACGCCAGGATGCGCAAGGTACAGCTTGCGCGCCAGGCGATGATGGCGACCAAGACGATCGAGAAGGGGCTGCTGATCGTCCACACCGGGCCGGGCAAGGGGAAGACCACTGCGGCGCTCGGCATGGCGGTGCGGGCGATCGGACACGGCATGAAGGTGGGCGTGATTCAGTTCGTGAAAGGCGCGATGGACACCGGCGAGAAGGCGGTATTCGACGCGCTTTCCGATCACATCGAGTTCCGCCAGATGGGCGAGGGCTTCACCTGGGACACCCAGGACCGCGCCCGCGACATCGCCGTGACCCGCACCGCCTGGGAAGAGGTGAAGCGGATGCTGGAGAATCCGGCTTACGATATGGTGATCGCCGACGAGCTCAACATCGTTCTGCGCTACGACTATCTGCCGGTGGAGGAGGTGCTGGAGGCCGCTGCGGCACGGGGGCCTCGGCAGCATTTCGTCGTCACCGGGCGCAACGCGCCACAGGCGCTGATCGACATGGCCGACCTGGTCACCGAGATGACGCAGGTCAAGCATCCGTTCCGCGACGGGGTGAAGGCGCAGGCCGGGATCGAATTCTAACCGCGCAGCCAACGCCGGGCGCGGAGCGCGATTGACCGCGCCCGGTGGCGGAGCTACCGGGCGGCTTGCGACAGGTTCCCCGGTAACGGGGATGAAAAGGGAACGGGAAAACCCCGGCTGCCCCTGCAACTGTACGCGGCGAGCCACCGCGCCATACGCCATTGGGAGTGATCCTGAGAAGGCGGCGAGGACCGGCTGAGACCCGCGAGCCAGGAGACCTGCCTGACGCAGTCGTCCTTCGATCGGTCAGGGTGCGCCGAACGGACGGGGAAACCCGAGCGACGACATCGTCAGCCTGCATGCTTGCGGGGGCGAGGGCGTGCGCCCTCTCCCGGCAAGCAGCGGGCGTTGCATGTTGAAGGGGGTTTCATGATCCGAGTTCTTGCGCCGTTGCCGCTGCTGTTTTCGCTTCCCGCTTTTGCGCAGGAGGCGCCGATCCCGGATGCCGCCACTGCTCCGGCGTCCGACGAGGTCGTCGTCACCGCGACCCGCACTCCGGTCGCTGCCGATCGGGTCGCCGCATCGATCACGGTGCTCGACAAGGAAGCGATCGACCAGGCTCAGGACCTGACCGTGGCAGGGCTGCTGCTCCGCACCCCGGGCGTCAGCCTGTCGAGCAACGGCGGCTTTGGTACCGCCACCTCGGTCCGCATCCGCGGTGCCGAGGGCGACCAGACCGTCGTCGTGATCGACGGCGTCAAGCTGAACGATCCGTCGTCCACCGGCGGCGGCTATAACTTCGCGAACCTGTTGGTGGGTGACGCTTCACGCATCGAGGTGCTGCGCGGTGTCCAGTCGATCCTGTGGGGCAGTCAGGCGATCGGCGGCGTGGTCAATGTCGTCACCCCGCTGCCGCAGAGTGATTTGGAAGGCAGCTTCGACGTAGAGGCGGGGTCGCGCGACACCGTGAGCGCCCGAGCGGCGCTGGGCGGGCAGACCGGCCCGCTGGCGTGGCGGGTCGGTGGCCAGACGTTCACCACCGACGGTGTCTCGGCAGTAGCGCCGGACTTCGGAGGCCGCGAGGCGGACGGCTATACGAACCAAAGCGCGCAGGGCCGCGCCCGGCTCGAGCTGGCGACCGGCGTCAGCGCGGAGGTGCGGGGCTATTATGCCAATGGACGCGTGGAGATCGACGGGTTCGCCGGCGACAGCCTGGAATATTCGCGCAACCGCGAGTTCGTGGGATATGCGGGCCTGAACGTCGACCTTCTGGGTGGCCGTCTGCGCAACCGCTTCGGCTACGGCTATACCGACACCAACCGCGACAACTACGATCCGGCGCGCGACCGGCCCAAGACGTTTGACGCGGCAGGCCGGAACGAGCGGCTCGAGTATCAGGGCAGCCTTGCGATCGCGACCGGATGGAACGCCGTGTTCGGGATCGAGAACGAGAAGTCGCGCTTCCGTTCCGTTTCGCCTTCCGGCGCTTTGTCGGACCCGGTGCCGGAGCCGGCACGCGGCACGGCGGAGCTCACCGGCGTCTTCGGGCAGGTCAACGGCGTGGTGGTCGACGGCCTCACCCTGACTGCGGGGCTGCGGCAGGATGACCACAACCGCTACGGCAGCAAGACGCTGTTCGCCGGAGGCGGTGCCTGGGCACTTCCGGGGGGCACCGTTGTTCGCGCCAGCTACTCCGAAGGCTTCAAGGCGCCGACGCTCTACCAGCTGTTCTCCGAATACGGGAACCAAGCCCTCAACCCCGAGCGCGCGCGAAGCTGGGAGGCGGGGGTCGAGCAGCGCCTGCTCGACCGGGCGGTGACGCTTTCGGCGACGTATTTCGAGCGCCGGACCCGCGATCTGGTCGAATATATCGGCTGCGGCGCCACGCCGGACCCGCTCTGCGTCATCCCCGGCACCGACATCGCGCGCTGGGGCTATTACGACAACATCGCCCGCGCGTTCGCCCGCGGGGTGGAAGCGACCATTGCTGCCCGCCTGGGGTCGCGAGTGACGGCCGACGCCAACTACAGCTGGACCGAGGCCGAGAACCGCTCGGCCGGCAGCGCCTACGGCAACTGGTTGCCGCGGCGACCCCGCCACACGGCCAATGCGTCCGTGACCTACAGCCTGCCGAGTGGCGCGTCTCTGGGCGCGGCGCTGCGGTGGGCCGGCAAGAGCTTCGACAATGCGGCGAATACAACGCGACTGGACGACTATACGCTGGTCGATGTTCGGGGCGAGGTGCCGCTGAGCCCGAAGGTGCGGCTCTTCGCCCGGGTGGAGAACCTGTTCGACGAGAACTATGCCACCGTCTACCGGTACGGCACGCTCGGCCGCAGCGTCTATGCAGGCCTGCGCGGCCGCTTCTGAGGGAAATGATCGATGACGACACCCCGTTCTTCGCAAGCTGCATCGGCGCTCTGGATCCTGTTGCTGACGCTGGCGAGCGTTGCGACCACCCTGGTGTTCAAGTGCGCGACTCCGTTCCCGGCGCTTGCCGCCGTGGCGGCGGTGCACATGCGGGCGAAGGACGGGGTCTCGCTCGCGCTGCTGGCGTGGGCGACGAGCCAGCTCGTCGGCTTCTGCTGGCTTGATTACCCTCTCACCGCCAACAGCCTCGGCTGGGGTGCGGTAATGGGGGTGGCGGCGATCGCCGGCGCGCTTGCAGCCCATCGGACCGCCGCGGCGTCGGGGGCGGGGTTCCCCACCCGGCTCGCGCTGAGCTTCGTTGCCTCCTTTGTCGCCTTCAAGGGGATGATCCTTCTCGGGACCGTGGTGCTGGATGGCGGAACCGCAGCCTTCGCCCCAGACGTGCTGCTGCGCCAGCTGGCGCGCAATGCCGCGGTGCTCGGGGGCTTGTTGGTTCTCCATCGTCTGCTCACCGGCCTGGGCGTGCCGCCCGCGCGGACGGAGCGTGCGCTCGCATGATCCTGAAGCCCGCGGCCACGGGGCCGGCGATCGTGGCGTGCAACACCTGCCGCATTTCCGGCGAGGAGCAGGCCGGCGGAAGCGACAAGCGAAGCGGCGCCCGCCTGGTCGAGGCACTGAGGGCCGTGCAGGCGAGCGACCCGGTCTATGAAGCCGTGGCAGTCGAGGAGATGCCTTGCCTCTTCGCCTGCGGGGACTCCTGCACGGTGCATCTGCGCGCGCCGGACAAGGTCGGTTACGTGCTCGGGCGCTTCACCCCGGACGAGAGCGCGGCACGCGCAATCCTGGACTATGCGGTCCTGTATGCCGGCAGCGATGGCGGCCAGGTGCCCTATCGTGATTGGCCGGAGGGCGTGAAAGGACATTTCCTCACGCGCATGCCGCCCGCCGGCTTCGTGGTGGCATGAGCGGCTTCTTCGCTTCGGTCGCGGCGTTCGAAGCGGCGCTGGAAAGCTTGCGGGGCATCGATGCGGCGGCGCGCGACGCTGCCGCCGCCCGGCAGGACGTCCTCACCAAGCCACCCGGATCGCTGGGCAGGCTGGAGGAGATCGCGCTGTTTCTCGCCGGGTGGCAGGGGCGCGAGCGTCCTCGGATCGAGCGGGCGCGGGTAGCGATCTTCGCGGGCAATCATGGCGTGGCGGCGCGGGGCGTGAGTGCCTTCCCGTCCGAAGTCACGGCGCAGATGGTCGCCAACTTCGAAGCCGGAGGCGCTGCCATCAACGCCTTGGCCCATGCGGCCGGGCTGGAACTGGTCGTCGTCCCGATCGATCTCGACCGCCCGACAAAGGACTTCGTCGAAGTTCCCGCCATGTCGGCCGAGGAGTGCCTCGCGGCGCTCAACCTGGGCGCAGCCGTGGTCGAGCCGGGTCTCGACATGCTGGTGCTGGGCGAGATGGGGATCGCCAACTCGACCGCGGCGGCCGCGCTGGCGGCGGCGAGCTTCGGCGGCGGTGCCCGCGAATGGGTCGGTCCAGGTACCGGCGTCCATGGCAGCGCGTTCGAAGCCAAGGTTGCGGCCGTGGACGCGGCCCTAACCCGCCACGCAAAGGCAGCATCGGGTGCCTTCGACATTCTTCGGCGACTGGGCGGGCGGGAAATCGCCGCCATTGCCGGGGCGGTGCTCGCTGCGCGACAGGCAGGCGTTCCCGTGCTGCTGGACGGCTTCATCTGTTGTTCCGGGGTGGCCCCGCTTGCGGCGACCAACCCGGACATCGTCGGACACTGCCTCGCCGGACATTGCTCGGCCGAGCCCGGCCATGGGCGGCTCCTCGATCGACTGGGGCTCGACCCGATTTTGTCCTTGGGGATGCGGTTGGGCGAGGGGAGCGGGGCTGCGGTTGCGGCGGGCGTGGTGCGCGCCGCCATCGCCAGCCACGACCAGATGGCGAGCTTTGCCGAGGCAGGCGTCTCCGAGGCGTGACGGCCCCGATCGATCTTCACCTGATGCGCCACGGCGAGCCGGCGCTTGCCGGCCGGCTTCTCGGCAGCACGGATTGTGACGTTCTTCCGGCCGGAGTGCGGGCGTGCCGTTCGGCTGCGGCCGGGCTGGCGTTTAGCCGGGTGATCGCGTCCGACCTGCGTCGCTCGGCAGACTGCGCCGCGGCGATCGCAGCGGATAAAGACGTTGCGCTGCGCCTCGACAGCCGCTGGCGGGAGCTTGATTTCGGACGCTGGGATGGGCGGAGCCCGGAAGACGTGGACGCTACCGCGCTGCGCGGGTTCTGGGACGATCCGGATGGGGCGTCGCCGCCTGGCGGAGAGCGTTGGTCGACGCTCCTCGCGCGCGTCGCCCAGGCCCTGGAAGAGGTCGAGGATGCCAGCCTGATTGTGACCCATGCGGGTGCCATGCGGGCGGCTTTGGTCGCTGCGTGCGGCTTCGATCGGCGCCAGAGCTGGGCCTTCGACCTGCCTTATGCCTGTGTACTCTCGCTCCGCCTCTGGCGTGGCGAGGCACCAACGGCACAGATCCTGGCGCTGCGCCCGTGAAGGGGCTGCTGCTGGCGCTCGGCTTCCTTACCCGGCTTCCCGTTCCATCCGGGGCCGCCAGTCCCGAAGCGTTCGCGGCGGCGATCCGCTGTTATCCGCTCGTGGGGCTGGTGGTGGGGGCGTTCGTTGCCGGAGCAGGGTGGCTCGGGAATCTCGCGGACCCGTGGGTCGGCGCGCTGGCGGCGCTTGTCTGCTGGGTCGCCGTCACGGGCGCGCTGCATCTCGATGGTCTGGCGGACGTCGCCGACGGCGTCGGCGCAGCGCACGGCGACCGTAGCCGCCTGGTCGCGGTCATGGCCGACCCTCATGTCGGCAGCTTCGGGGTGGCGGCGATCGTGTTGCAACTGCTGGCCAAGCTGATTCTGCTCCATGGCGCAGCGAGCGCTGGGGGGCTTCCCCTGCTTCTGGTGCCGTTTGCCGCCCGCCTGGGCCCGCTCGCCTGGGCGCGCTGGCTCCGACCGCTCAAGCGGGCTGGCTTGGGCGCAACCGTGGCGTCGGCGGTCCGCCCGCGCGATCTCTGGGGCTGGGGAGCCGTGTTGGCGGCCGCATGCGTCGGGGCGCCTTTCCTGGTCGTCACGCCGCTGCTGATCGCGCTTGCCGCGGCCTGGTTCCGGGCGCGCCTGGGCGGGATCACCGGCGACGCTCACGGTGCAGGAATCGAACTGGTCGAGACCGGATTGCTGGTGGCGCTAGTGGCGATCGGCCAGGCCTGACAGCGCGATCAGCGCATCGACGTCCACGTGCTGCTCCAACTGCGCTGCGATGCTGTCGAGCGCGCGATCGACGGAAGCGCTGTGGTCCGGGCCGCTGCCTGCCACGCCGACCCGCGCGAGCCACGCCCGCCGTTGCGCGGCGACCCCCAGCAGACCATGCACATAGCTTCCGGTCACCAGACCGTCCGCGCTCACTGCGCCGTCCGGCCGCCCGTCGTCGAAGCGTACCGCCGGTCGCTCCCGGTCGGGCCCAAAAGTCCTGCCGAGATGCATCTCGTAACCCTCGAACGCGGCCCCGTTGGCGATCCCGCGCACTATGGCCAGCGCCTTTTCGCCGCCGAGCACGGTATCGACGGCCAGCAATCCCAGTCCCTCCACCGTCTCCGGCGGGCCCTCGATCCCGTCCGGATCGGCGATGCTGCGGCCAAGCATCTGGTAGCCGCCACAGAGCCCCAGGACCGGGCGCCCACGCCGATGATGCGCGCGTATGTCGATGTCCCACCCTTGCGCGCGCACGAAGCGGAGGTCGGCGATTGTTGCCTTGGAGCCCGGGAGGACGATCAGCGCCGCCTCTGCCGGGATCGGCATGCCCGGGGGCACCATAATCAGTTCGACGTCCGGTTCGAGACGCAGGGGATCGAGGTCGTCGAAGTTGGCGATGTGCGCCGTGATCGGGCAGGCGATCACCACGCGACCCGCGCCCGGTGCGTGGGATTGCTGGAGGACAACCGCATCCTCGCTCGGCAGCTTGGCCGCATCCGCGAGCCAAGGGACCACGCCGAAACCGCGCCACCCCGTCCGCTCCGCGATCGCACGATAGCCATCGGCGAAGAGAGCCGGGTCACCGCGGAACTTGTTGACCAGGAAGCCCTGGATCATCGCGGCATCCTCCGGGTCGATCACCGCACACGTCCCGACCAGCGATGCGATCACGCCCCCACGGTCGATGTCGCCGACGAGCACCACCGGGACCCCGGCGGCACGCGCGAAGCCCATGTTGGCGATGTCGCCTGCGCGCAGGTTGATCTCTGCAGGCGAGCCGGCGCCCTCGATCACGACGATGTCCGCCTCTGCCTGCAACCGACGATAGCTCGCCAATACCGCGTCGAGCAGGCCGTCGCGTCCCTGGCGCCACTGTGCGGCCCTGAGAATGCCGCGAACCTGTCCGCGCACCACCAGCTGCGAGGTGCGATCTCCCTGGGGTTTGAGCAGCACCGGGTTCATGTCGACGCTTGCCGGAACGCGTGCGGCCAGTGCCTGGGTGGCCTGGGCACGGCCGATTTCGCCGCCTTCTGCCGTGACCGCGGCGTTGTTGGACATGTTCTGCGGCTTGAAGGGGCGCACGCGCAGTCCCCGATTGGCGAGTGCCCGGCAGAGGCCCGCCACCAGCACCGACTTTCCGACGTCGGAGCCGGTCCCTTGCAGCATCACGGCACCCATGCAACGGCTCCTGCAACGACCCAGAGAAACAGACAGGCGCGGCGATAGACGTGAAGCGCGCGCCGGAGGTCGCGGGGTTGCGGGTCGGGGAAGGCGCCGCCGATCCATGGCTTCGTGGCGACAACGCCGTCATAGGCGATCGGTCCCGCGAGGCGTACCCGCAAGACGCCGGCCATGGCCGCTTCCGTCCACCCGGCGTTGGGCGAGGCGTGACGGTGCGCGTCGCGCAGCATGGTCCGCCACCCACGCCCCCCCACGATACAGAGAGCGACGCCCCCCAGCCGCGCCGGCACGAGGTTCGCGATGTCGTCGGCCCGCGCCGAGGCCCAGCCGAACGCGCGCCATCGCGGCTCCCGATGGCCGATCAAGCTATCCGCGGTGTTGAGCGCCTTGTAAGCCCAAAGCCCGGGCAGCCCCAGCAGCAGAAGCCAGAAGAGCGGTGCGGCGACGCCGTCGCAGAAACTCTCCGACAGGCTCTCGATCGCTGCGCGCGTGATGCCCGGCTCGTCGAGCGCCGCTGTGTCACGCCCGACGATCCGTCCCACGGCGGACCGGGCACCCGGCAGATCACCCCGAAGAAGGGCAGCGGCCACCGACCGGACGTGATCGTCCAGGCTTCGCTGGGCGAGGCCGGGTGCCGCGATCAGGGCGATGCCGACCCAGGCATATGGGCCTAGAAGCGTCCGGATCAGAGCCTCGGCGGCCCATGCGCCCCCCGCTGCGGCCACAATGAGCACGCCGGCCGTCACAACGCCTGCAAGCCGCTTGTCGCGCTCCGATCGCTCGGGCTCGTTCCACCGCGTTTCGCACGCACCGATCAGACGTGCGAAGCCGCCGACCGGGTGACCGACGCGCGCATAGAGCCACTGCGGCCACCCGACGGCAGCGTCGATGGCAAGGGCGAGCAGGGCGACGGGCTCAGCGATCGGTCAGTGCCCGATCGAGCCGGGTCACAGCCTCTGCATTCGCGGGCAAGCCGATCCGCAACCAGTCGGGAGCATAGTCGAAGGGCCGGGTTAGGATGCCACGCTGCGCCAGGTGCTCGAAGATCACCGGTGCGGCAGGGGTTTCGATCAGGCGGAACAACGGGCACGAGCCTTTAGGATAGAGGCGGTGTCGCCGAAGCGTCTCGTCGAGTTCCTCGCACCGGGCCGCCAGTCGTCTACGCGTCCCCAGGATCCAGTCGGTATCGGCGTAGGCCGCCGTGCCCAGCGCGATCGCGGGAGCGGATACGGGCCAGCTTCCGAGCTGCTCGCGCATTTCGCCGATGAGGTCGGCGGCCCCGGACACGAACCCCAGACGTAGCCCGGCCAGGCCGAAGAATTTCCCGAAGGATCGGAACACCAGGACCCGGTCTTCCGGTGCGAGACGAGGCAGCACGCTTGCTTCCGGCGCGGCATCGGCGAAGGCCTCGTCGATCAGCAGGACGCCGCCCGCCCTGCCGAGGCGGCGGGCGAGATCCAGCAGCCGATCGGGAGGCACGAGGCGGCCGTCCGGGTTGTTGGGGTTCGCCAGGAGCAGGGTACCGCCGCCAACCTCGTCGATCCTGTCCGGAGAGATAGCGGTCGAGCCGGGCAGCGCTGCCGCATGGGTCCGATAACCGGGCGCGACGTGACGGTAAGGGCGCGGCAATCCGAGACGGCCGAGCAGTCGTAGCCCGAGCTCGGTTCCGGGGAGCGCCGCCACCGGCAGGTGCCTGGCACCAAATGCCGTTCCGGCGGTCGCTTCCAGCCTTGCGAGCGCCTGGGCGGAAGGAAGCGCTCTCAAGTCGATGGTCGAAGCGCTCGGCGCCTCCCAGGCATCCGGATTGATCCCGGTCGAGAGGTCGAGCCATGGCCGCGGCGCATCCGGAAAATATCGCGCCGCCGCATCGAGGCAGCCGCCGTGGAACATCAGTGCGCGCAAAGCGAGGCCTCGACTTGGAATGCGGCGGCCTCCATCAGCATTGGCGAGGCAACAGGCAAGGGGGAACGATGCCCATCGACCAGACCTATCGCATCATGCTGGTGCTGGGCGGTGCGCGCTCGGGCAAGAGCCGCTATGCCCAGGCCGTGGCAGAGGCTGCCGGCGGCCGGCTGGTGTTCGTTGCGACCGCTCAGGCGTTCGATGCCGAGATGACCGATCGCATCCGCCGCCATCAAGCCGATCGCGACCATCGCTGGACAACGGTGGACGCACCGGTCGACCTTGCCGGTGCCATCTCTGCGGTGGATGCCGAGGACACGGTCGTGTTGATCGACTGCCTGACGCTCTGGGCCTCCAACCTGCTGCTCGGCGACGAGGATGGCGATGCGAGGCTGGCGGAGCTAGCCGAGGTTCTGGGCAAGATGCGCGCGAAGGTATTGCTGGTCGCGAACGAGGTCGGGCTCGGCATCGTGCCGGACAATGCGCTCGCCCGCCGCTTTCGTGACCTTGCGGGAACCATCAACCAGCGGATCGCCGCGATCGCCGACCGCGTCCACATGACCGTGGCAGGCATCCCGATCGTTGTGAAGTAAGGGCGATCCCCGCTTGACTTGCGTCGGGCGCCAGCGGAAGCATCGGTGCGACGACATGGGAGAGACCGGGTGCATCCCGGCGCCGAAGGAGCAACCGCCCCGGAAACTTTCAGGCAGAAGGACCGGTCGTCATCAACATCTGGAGAGAGGCGCGCTGGCGTCCGCCGACGGGATAGCATTCTCAGGCAGGAAGGACAGAGGGGGCATGGAACCGCCATGAGGCGGGGAGTTCATCATGCCCGAAGCCGCCTCCCAGGATACCCCCAGTGACCTGCGCCGTTCTATCAGCGTCACCGAATTGTTCACGATCGGGATCGGACCGTCGAGCTCGCACACCGTTGGTCCGATGCGCGCGGCGCACGCCTTCGCAGAGGCGGCTCTGGAGGCCCAATCTCCGGTGCGCGTGCGGTGTGAATTGTTCGGCTCGCTGTCGCTGACGGGGCGGGGGCACGCGACGGACAATGCGGTAGTCCTGGGTTTGGCCGGGCACTTGCCAGACGCGGTGGATCCCGACGCAGTGCCGCAGATCCTGCATTCGGTACATGCGGACGGGCGGTTGAAGCTGGGCGGGCGCGTCCCGATCGCGTTCAGCATGGAGGATGTCCTCTTCTCCCACGCCTTTCTCCCGGGGCACCCAAACGCGGTGCGCTTCACCGCTGTCGGAAGCGATGGCTCCGAGTTCACCCGGACGTATTTCTCCATCGGCGGCGGGGTCGTGGTGGAGGAGGGCGCGGGTTTGCAGATCGCCAATGCCGCGGTCGCGCACCCCTTTGCGTCGGGTGCCGAACTGCTCGAACTCGGACAGGAGACCGGGTTGTCGATCGGCGAGATCGTCCTTCGCAACGAGTGCGCCTGGCGGAGCCACGCGGAGACGGACGCGTTTCTGGACGCCGTCCGAGGGGCAATGCTTGCCTCCATCGAACGCGGTTGTGCCACGGATGGCATTCTTCCCGGGGGCCTGAACGTCCGCCGCCGCGCCAAGGGGCTGCACGGGACGCTGACGGCACGGAGCGACCGCGCTGCTCCTGCTTCGGTGATGGAGTGGATCAGTCTCTGGGCGCTCGCGGTCAACGAGGAGAATGCCGCCGGCGGGCGGGTCGTGACCGCGCCCACCAATGGGGCGGCGGGCGTGATCCCGGCCGTGCTCAAATATTATGAGAGCTTCGTCGAAGGAGCGACGCCGGAGGGCTCGCGGATGCTGCTCGCCACGGCTGCGGCGATCGGCTTTCTCTACAAGAAGCGGGCTTCGATCTCCGCGGCCGAAATGGGCTGCCAGGGTGAGGTCGGGGTCGCCTGCTCGATGGCGGCGGCCGGACTTGCGGCAGTGCTCGGGGGGACGAACCAGCAGATCGAGAATGCCGCCGAGATCGGGATGGAGCACAACCTGGGGCTCACCTGCGACCCGATCGGCGGCCTGGTGCAGGTGCCCTGCATCGAGCGCAACACGATGGGTGCGGTGAAGGCGGTCAACGCCGCCTATCTCGCGCTTCATGGCGACGGCAGCCATATCGTGCCCCTCGACGCGGTGATCGAGACGATGCGGCAAACGGGCGACCACATGCGCTTCGAGTATAAGGAGACGAGCCTGGGAGGCCTGGCGGTGAACGTCGTCGCCTGCTGACGGCTTGCCTGCGGAGGCCGTTCCGGTCCATTCGGCCGCCATGTCCAAGATCCGCGCCGACCAGTTGCTCGTCGACCGAGGCCTCGCCGAAAGCCGTACGCGCGCGCAGGCGCTGGTGATGGCAGGCCTGGTGTTCGTCGGCGATCGAAAGATCGACAAGCCGGGGCAGCAACTCGCGGACGATGCCGTGCTGGACGTGCGCGGGCGCGACCATCCCTGGGTGTCCCGTGGCGGCGTGAAGCTCGCCCATGGCCTCGACCACTTCGGCTGGGCGGTCGACGGCGCGGTTGCGATCGACGTCGGCTCGTCGACCGGCGGCTTCACCGACGTGCTCCTGACCCGCGGGGCGGCGCGCGTCTATGCCGTCGACAGCGGTACCAACCAGCTCGCCTGGAAGCTCCGCCAGGATCCGAGGGTCATCGTGCACGAGCAGACGAGTGCGCGGCTCCTCACGGACGCCCATGTCCCGGAGCCGGTGGACCTGATCGTCTGCGACGCGAGCTTCATCGCGCTTGCCAAGGTTCTGGACGTGCCGATGGGTTTCGCCAGGCCGGGGGCCCGGCTGCTCGCGCTGATCAAACCGCAGTTCGAGGCCGGACGCAGCGAAGTCGGCAAGGGCGGTGTGGTGCGAGACCCTTCCGTGCACGCACGCGTGTGCGACGAGGTGGCGGGCTGGCTGACCGGTCGCGGCTGGCGTGTCGAGGGGGTGACGCGGAGCCCGATCACCGGGCCCGAGGGCAATATCGAGTTCCTCATCGCTGCCCACGCGCCGGAGGAGGCGGGCGGTCCCGAATAGGGACACGGCCTGGGTGACGGCTCCGGCTTGCATTGCATCCGGCCGCACCGCAGACAACGCCACCGGATGAACAGGATTGAGCGCGTGAACGAGATCGCTTCCAGAGCGCAACTGCGTGCGGGCTTCCTGCGGTGGGCGATCGTGACCGTGCCGCTCGTCCTCCTGCTGGGGCTAGCCGCGGGCAGCCTGGTGCCGGCCGGATCCAAAAACGGCTGGTACGCCGCCCTGGCGAAGCCTTGGTTCACGCCCCCGGACTGGGCTTTCCCAGCCGCCTGGACGCTGATCTACGTGCTGCTGGGCGTGGCTTTGGCCATGGTGCTCGACGCGCGCGGCGCGCGCGGGCGTGGGATCGCCGTCAGCGTCTTTGTGGTGCAACTGGTGCTCAACCTAGCGTGGATGCCGCTGTTCTTCGGAGCGCATCGGGTGTCCGCGGCCCTGGCGTTGATCCTGGCGCTGCTTGTTCTGGTGGTGCTTACGGCCTGGCTGTTCGCCCGGATCCGCCGCCGTGCGGCGCTGCTGTTCGTCCCCTATCTGGCCTGGCTGGTCCTGGCGACGGCCCTCACCTGGGAGATCGATCGTCGCAATCCGGGTGCCGAAACCCTTGTGCCGGCGACCTCGTCTGCCCAAATGGCGATCTAGACGCGGGAAGGACCTGACACATGCAATCCGAAAACCGGATCTTCGACGATTTCGCCAAGTTCGTGAACGGTGCTGCCGGTACGCTGGCTGGCATGGCGCGCGAGGGCGAAAGCGCTGCGCGCGAGCGGGTGCGTGAGTTCGTCGGCGGTCTCGACTTCGTCAGCCGCGACGAGTTCGAGGTCGTGAAGGCCATGGCCGTGGCCGCGCGTGACGAGGCGGATGTCCTCAAAGCACGGCTGGAAGCGCTGGAGGCGAAGCTCGCCGCTGGAAGCAACCCGTCGGCGGCGGCTGAGCCGCTTGCCGGCGACAGCATCGGCTAACGGGTTTTCCCCAGCTTTCTGGGCCAAGCGGCGCGTGTCGACCTTGTGTCGATGCGCGCCGCTTGGCATTTCCGAACCATGACGACTGCCCATCCGGAAAGGACCTGATGCTCGACGAAGCCGAGGATGATCGCGACGCTGCCGCTCCGATCGACATGTTGGAGCGCTACTTCGCCGCGCACGGCTGGTCGCACCAGCGCGACGAGGACGAGATCGTCGCGAAGGTCAAGGGAAGCTGGACCGAGTTCGAGCTGCGCGCGATCTGGCGTGCGGACGACGGGGTGCTCCAGTTCCTTGCCTTTCCCGACGTGCGCGTGGCGGACGACCGTCGCGGCGCGATCTACGAGGCGATCGGGCTCATCAACGAGCAGCTGTGGATCGGCCACTTCGAACTGTGGTCGTCGAGCGGCATCCTGCTGTTCCGCCACGCGGCGATGATCGACGTCGAGGAAGCCGCGCTCTCGCTGGAGCAGGCAGAGGTTCTGGTCGACACCGCGATCGACGAGTGCGAGCGCTTCTATCCGGTGTTCCAGTTCGTGCTGTGGGGCGGCAAGTCCCCGCGGGAGGCGATCGCCGCCTCCATGATCGAGACGCGGGGCGAGGCATGAGCACGCCGCTCGCCGGACCCTTGTGGCTGGTCGGGTGCGGCAACATGGCGGGCGCGATGCTCCGCCGTTGGCTGGATACCGGCCATGTTTCTGCCGCCGACGTGACCGTCATCAATCGCAGCGGCTCGCTTCCGATCGATGGCATCCGCGTGGTGACGGAGGTGCCTGCGGGTGCACCCGCGCCGGCGACGGTCATGCTGGGCGTGAAGCCGCAGCAGATCGACATCATCGCCCGGACGGCACTTGCCCAGGTGCGCCCGCAGCTCCTGCTCTCGATCCTGGCGGGCGTCGAGAATGCTGCGCTTGCCGCACGGTTCCAGGCCGACGCCATCGTGCGCGCGATGCCGAACCTGCCGGTCTCGATCGGCAAGGGGGTGGTGGCGCTTCACAGCGATAGCACCGATGAGGTGCTGCGGGGTGCGGCGACGGCGCTGATGGCACCGCTCGGCACGGTGGAATGGATCGGCGAGGAAGGGCTCTTCGACGCGGTGACCGCGCTGTCGGGATGCGGCCCCGGCTTCGTCTTTCGCTTCATCGATGCGATGGGTGCGGCCGGCGCGGCGCTTGGGCTTCCGGACGACCAGGCGCGTCGCCTGGCGATCGCGACCGTCGAAGGGGCAGGCGCCCTGGCCGGCGGAGCGGATGCTTCGCCCGGAGCGCTGGCGGACCGCGTGGCAAGCCCCGGCGGCTCGACCCGGGAAGGCCTCAACGTGCTCGATCGCGAGGAGGCCCTCCGTCGGCTGATGCAGGAAACCCTGGCCGCCTCGGCGCGGCGAAATGCCGAGATGGCGGCCGCGGCGCGCGGCTGATCAGCGGTCGCCGAGCGCCCGAATGATGGGACGGTCGCTCTCGGGGATGAGGCTTTCGAGGACGGTCCAGAAGCCTGCAACCGCTTCGGGGCCGGCCGTCTGATAGGCCTTGGCCAGCCGCTCGCGGACGAGTTGATATAACCGGCTCTCCAGCGCCGCGCCCGCAGGCGTCAGCTTCAGCAGCCGCCTGCGCGCGTCGCGATCGTCGCTTCGGCTTTCCACCAGGCCACGTTCGGAGAGCTCCCCCAGCACGCGCCCCAGCGATTGCTTCGTGATCGCGAGCAGCCGCAGCAGTTCGCTCACCGACAGGCTGGGCTTGCGGGCGATGAAATACAGGGCCCGGTAATGCGCGCGCCCGAGCTTGTGTGCTTCCAGCTCGGCATCGGTCACGCGGGTCAGATTGGAATGCCCGAAATAGAGCAGTTCGAAGCCGCGGCGGATTTCCGTTTCGCGGAGGAACTGGGCCGAGGCTGCACGATTTGGGACAGTCATGTTGACCTGTTCTGCCAGTGGGCTTAGGCCACCGCAAGCCGGAACGGCACCGCGCCGTCCGATTGCGGAGCAGATCATGACCGACCAGTCCGAAACGCGCTTTCCTCTTACGCCGAACGCCTCGCCGCTCCCGGCCAGCGAGCGCGCGGAAAAGCTGGTGAGCCCGGGCTTCGGTCGCGTGTTCACCGATCATATGGCGATTGCACGCTGGTCCGACGAGAAGGGCTGGCACGACATGCGGATCGTGGCGCGCGGTCCCGTGCAGATGGATCCGGCCGCCGCCGTGCTCCACTATGCGCAGGAAATCTTCGAGGGTTTGAAGGCGTATCGGCTCGAGGATGGCGGCGTCGGCCTTTTCCGTCCGGAAGAGAATGCGAAGCGTTTCCGTCGTTCGGCACGCCGCATGGCGATGCCGGAGCTGCCGGAGGAGTTGTTCCTCGCGTCGTGCCGAGAACTCTCGCTGGTCGAGCGGGACTGGATCCCCGAGGGTGAGGGCGGAGCGCTCTACCTGCGCCCGTTCATGTTCGCGAGCGAGGTGTTCCTGGGGGTGAAGCCGTCCGCCGAATATCTCTACATCGTGCTCGCATCCTCGGTCGGCGCCTATTTCAAGGGTGGCGCGCCGAGCGTGTCGCTGTGGGTCTCCCAGGAGTACACGCGCGCGGCGCCGGGCGGCACCGGTGACGCCAAGTGCGGCGGCAACTATGCCGCCAGTCTGGTGGCGCAGGCGGAGGCGATCCGCCAGGGGTGCGACCAGGTCGTCTTCCTCGATGCAGCCGAGCGCCGCTGGGTCGAGGAACTCGGCGGGATGAACATCTTCTTCGTCTTCGACGACGGCAGCATGCTGACGCCGCCGCTGACCGGCACGATCTTGCCCGGTATCACCCGCGACTCGATCCTGCGCCTCGCCCGCAACCAGGGGATCGCCGTGCGCGAGGAGCGCTATGGGATCGACCAGTGGGAAGCCGATGCCCGCAGCGGCCGGCTTCGCGAAGCGTTCGCCTGCGGTACCGCAGCGGTGGTCACGCCGATCGGCAAGGTATCCTCTCCGCAGGGCAGCTTCTCGATCGGAAACGGCGGCCCGGGCGAGCGCACGATCGCGCTGCGCGACACGTTGGTGAATCTCCAGCGGGGCCGCGCTGAGGATCCGTACGGCTGGCTCGAGCGGATCGGCGCATAACCCTCTTTCCACCACGCCCGGGGCCGGTATAAGGCCCCGCGGCTGCTGGGGCGTCGCCAAGCGGTAAGGCAACGGTTTTTGGTACCGTCATACGCAGGTTCGAATCCTGCCGCCCCAGCCATCTGTTTTTATTCACTTTCTTCCCCTTTTTCGGTGTGCGCTTCGGGCGTGTTCCGCACCTCGTTCCGCAATTGCGCGTTGCGCGCTTCGAGTTTTGCGACCGCCGAATCGCTCAGCGACGCGGTCATCGCCTGGTAGAGATCGAGCATCCGGGCGACGGTGGAGACGGTCCAACCCAGCATCGCGGCGATTTCCGATGGCGTGGCACCGGCCTGCGCCAGGATCGTGCAGGCGGTGCCGCGCAGATCGTGGAAGTGGAGCCCGTCGCGGCCGGCCTTCACGACTGTCTCTCGCCAGCGATGATCGAAGTTGACCTTGCCCCACGGCTTGCCGTTGCGCGTCAGGATCGTCTTGGCGGTGCGCGGCTGCGCGTCGAGGAGCGCCTTCAGCGACTGAGTGACCGGCATGTCGATCATGCGCTTGCGCTTGGCTTGGCGCAGCCGGATGCGCTGGCCGTCGTACGCCGTCCAGGGCAGTTCCAGGAGGTCGCCCTTGCGCTGGCCGGTGCCGAGCGCCAGCTCGAACGCGAGCCTGATTTCAGGCTCGGCGACTTCCCGTAGTGCCGCGATGTCGGGCGGGAGCCACAGCTTGTCGGCGCGGTCTGCCTTGTAGACCTTCTTCGGGCGCGTCGCGTGGTTGTGCATCAGCAGGCCGCGGTCACGACCCCATTCGATGACGATGCGAAGCACACCCAGGAGGGCATCCGCCTGGCGGGCCGATGTCTTGGCGCGATCGTCGCGCCACTGGAGGAAACGCACCCGGATCTTCGGATCCTCGATCACCGCCAGCGGGTGATCGCCGAACCGCTCGCCGATGCGGAGCAGCGCGGCGTCGTAGTCGCGCTTCGTCCGCGGAGCGAGCTTCAGGTACTGCGGCGACCGCTGGTAGCCGTCGATGATAGCCTGGAGCGTGCCGTGCGTGCGGGCGATGCGGGGCGCCTGGATCGCGGCGTGGTAGGCGCGCATGAACGCGGGGGTGCCGGGCGCAAACTCCGCCGCCTCGTCGCCATCCTGCGGCTTCAGCGCGCCGAACCCGCGCAGGAAGTAGTAGGTCCGGCGGGTGCCGTCGGCGAGCTTCTTCCTGCTGGCGTAGACCCCCCTAAGCGGCACGCGCATGTTCCGCCTCCCACTGTTCGAGCGGTGAGAGGCTGTTCGTGCCGGTGTTCAGGCCAGCGTGACGATCGAGCAGCTGGTCGTGCGCGCGCACGTCGTAGCGGTTGGTGCCGCGCACGGGACCGGGCACCAGGCCCTTCTGCGCCCAGATGTCGTAGGTCGCGGCGCTGATGTGGCCGAGGTAGGCGCAGATGCCGGCTTTGCTCTGCAAGCGCGCCTGCGGGTCGAATTCCGCACTCATGCGGCATCCTTTCGATCTGCCAGATTGTCGCGGATGGTGGCGGCGTGCGCGGTGGCAGCGGCGGCATGACGATCGAGCGCATCGGCCATGGCGTGCAGGTCGGCGACGGCAACGCTGCGCGTGGCTTCGAGCTTGGCGCGGAAGGAGCGTTGCTCGATACCCAGTGCAGCGGCAGCGCGGGCGGTGCCGAACAGGTCGGCGGCGCCACGCAGCAGCGTGATCCGGCGGGCGCGGTCGCCCATGCCGAGCCTGTTTTTAGGCTCGGTCTGTCCCGCGACGTGCGGCGACATCACCGCACACCCTTTGCGTCGACGAACGTCTTCGCGATCAGCACCGGGATGCAGAGCATCGCCACCACGATGCCGCCGGCGATGACCAGGGCGCGCAGGGTGCGGCGGGTCATCTCCCGCCGCTTGAGCACGCGGCGGGCGGTCACAGGCCGTCTCCCGCGGGATCGCAGCGGGTGCAGCTGGTCGCCGTCGCCCAGCGGGGCATGTCGTGATCGTGGGTCGAGGTGCCGCAGCCGCGACACACGCGCGGATGGCGACGCGGGTCTGCATCAGCGAGCTGCTGGTAGACGTCGGCATCGAACGGCATCACCGCGGCGATCGCGTCGAGCGTTTCCCGCATGCGGGCGCGGACGCCCGGCGCCTCGAGCATGACCAGGACCGAGACGATGTCACCGCCGTCGGCCAGCATGCCGGCGGGCAATTCGCCGGCTTCCCACAACGCTGCGCGCAGACCGGTCAGGCGGACGGCGAGGTCACGGATCTCCAGACCGGCGGCCTTGCGGCGCAGGCGCAGATAGCCTTCTGGCGTCAGCGGTCGCGCGTCAGGGATGCGGGGCAGGAACCGCTTGCGCGGCGGCGTGGCGAATGCGTGACGGTGCAGCATGGGGCATCCTTTCGGGAACAGGGCAAAGCGGGGGCGATGCCGGCAGCGGGGTGCAAAGCCGGGGGAGCAGGTCAGTCGGGGAGGAGCGGGAGCGCGGCGGGTGCCGCGGCGGATCAGCCGCTCATGGGATCGGGCGCCTGGGCGGCGCTGGGGCCGTCCTCATTCGCCGGTTCGCGGGTGTCGTCGTTGGCCGGGACCGGCAGGCGCTTCGGCCCCAGGTTGCGGTTGCCGAAGGGCAGGTGGACGGCTGCGCTCGGCATTGCGCTGGGCACGATGGTGCGAACCGCCTCCAGCTGGGCGACGAAGGTGTGGCCGCAGCGGTGGTTGGTGCAGGCATAGTCCAGCTCACGCACCAGGCTGGTGACCTGCGCGCTGCTGCGGACGATCGCGCGCGATCGGCAGTGTGGGCAGTCGAAGGAAGGCTGGCGCGGACGCGCGGTACGACTCATCGGTGGGAACCCCCGGCTTTCCCGACCGGCCCCGCGCCGGTCTTAAGGAAACTGAACAGCCGGCGCTTGATGGCTGCGACGGCAGTCTCGGCCTCGTCGGCTTCGAGCAATGCGCGCTGCACATCGTTGGGGCTGTGACCGGCCTGGCAGACCGACAAACTGGCGGCGATCAGGTCACCGCATTCGCGGGCGGCGGTGGCCACCTCGCTGGAGAGCGCGCGAGCGCAGGCGGTGCGATCCTCGACCGTAATCTTGAGCTGCGCCGCATAGGCATCGTGCAGCGGCGCGTTCTCGCCGCCGGCAGCGATGTATGCAGCGTCAAGGGCGATTGCCTGGACGAAGCTGGGGCAGGAGGTCGTCGCCTCGTTCGTCCAGTCGCGGATACACGCGACCGAGCGGCCAGCGACCGCCGCCGCCGCCGGATAGCCGATGCGGCCGGCGATCTGCAGCACGGCGTCCGCGGCCGTGTCGGGGATACGCGGTGCCATCAGGGGCGCTTCCCATAGAAAGCGGCGTCTGCTTTCGACGCGACGACCGGTCCGCTTGGCTTTACGGCTGGAGCGTCAGAGGCGGAAACAGGGTCGGTGGGGTAGATGTCCGGACGCAGCGCATGACGAGGAACGCCGAAGGCAGCCTCCGCCTTGAGGACGTACTTCGCGGATAGGGGGCGCTTCCGCTTCAGCAAGTAAGAGATCAGCTGCTGAGAGGCGCCAGTTGCCTTCGCGAAGGCAGTTTGGCTGCCCGCCAAACCGACCGCACGCTTAAAAGCTTGGATGCTAGCGTCATGTTCCATGGCAATCGGCGTACAAACGATACAAGCAGAATACAAGCCGTTTGTACGACGCTTGTACAAATTTGTTTGTAAGCTCTAGCTGTGAGCACGGTTGAGGAAGAAGGCGCGTGGCTTCGCGCTCAGCGCCAGCGGCGTGGCTGGACCGCGGCTGATGTGGCTCGCGTAGCCGTTGAGCAGGCTGCCGAAGCGGGCGTTCCGATCTCGCTGACCCAACAAGCGGTGTCAGCTTTCGAGAATGGACGCCTTAAGACGGTACCCATGTGGGTCTCTTGGGTCCGGCGGGCCGTTGATGACGTGCCGGCAGGCGCGGCACCCGCAGCCGCGCAGGTAATCCCTATGTCAGTGATGCTGCCTAGTGAGGCCGCTTTGGCGCGCATGTTCGAAGGGCTGCTTCGGCCGCTCGATCGAACGGCGCCCGTGGACGAGCTCGCGCGAATTCTCGCTCAGCGGCTTCCAAATGGCCTAGCGCGGCTTGCAACCGCTCTTCCGCCCGAGGCGATGGCGCCAGAGACCGTTCCCGATGCAGCGCCTCCACCTCCCGCCACAGATCATCCCGCGTCCCAGCGAGGATCGCGCACATGACCTCGCAGCGTAGGCAGGCAAGCTCGCAGCCAGGGGCGGTTCGGAAGACGGGTTCGTTCAAGAGCGGCTCGATGAGTGTTCCTATTCCGTTCGCATTTGGCCATGCGAGGTCTTGTAGGAAAGCGGCGGCAAACACGCTGCCCGCGACGCGATGTTCGAACACGTCCTGGGGTGAAGCAGCGGGCTTCTAAGGGGCGACGATAGGGGGAAGCATGGGGGCACTTCAGGAGTTCGCGGTTAAGGAGGCGGTTCTGCCGCCTGGCCTCACAGCTTTGCTAGACTGCGAGGACGTCGACACGCTTCCCGACGCGCCGACAGATTCGGACGAACCGCAGGCGATTGCCGGGTTCATGTGCGTCATCGAATATGCGGATAAAGACGGTGCGGTCACCGAGCGTCTGATAACCTGCCGTCGCTATCTCACGATCGGCGGCAACGCGTCCGTCGGCGCGATCTGCGGCAACTCCAGGCGTTACAAGCTCTTTCGCTGCGACCGGATCATGGAGGTATGCGACGCGGAGACGGGAGCCTCGCTCGGCGACGGTTCCTATTTCGAGCGCTTTACGGTCAGCGCAGCCAAGCCGCTGGCGGATATGTGGGACACCACATCGCCGCGAAAGTCGCTGATCGTCGCCGGCTTGAACGTGCTGGCGTTCATGGCGCGATGCGACGGCCAATGGCACCCGCTGGAGACGCAGACGATCGAAGATTTCATCTGCTCGCTCTGGCTGCGGAAGGAGTGGGAAGGATCACCGCCGCTCGACCGGATCGTCGCGCACGCCCGCCGGCTCGCGCCCGATGGCGAGGTGTTTGAAAGCGCCATCCGGCAGTACGCCCATAGCAGCACCTCTCGGGCGGTGCTGACGCAGTACGTGCAGCGGGTGATCGCCGCCGATGGCGTGATCTGTGAGGACGAGCACCGGTGGGCGGCTTGCTATGCCGAGTGCATGGAGGAAGCTGTTGCAGCCGAGGCTGAGGCGCGGCGCGGCAAGCAATCAGTGGTTAGCCGCGTCTGATCGTGGGTGGCCACATAAACTAGCTTGCACGAATCGGAACAAGAGGAGAACATAGGGCCATGATGACGCCCGACTCCTCCAGCCTCGCCCACACCCTCCTCCATGCTCCGGGATGGGCCCGCATGGGACTTACAGCGCCTAATCAGCGCCTGCGCGAGCAAGCTGCGGCAGAGTTGGCTGAGACCATCATCGACGCCCTGGCTCGTCCGCAGGCGGCTCACGACGCACGGCAGATGCCGCTTCCGCTCTGAGGTGTCCGCTAATACCCGGCTGGACAGCCTGAGCGACCTAACAAAGCACCGTGCCAACCTGCGAGTCCGCTGCTCATGTGGTGCGGAGCATGTTTTCGACGCTGGCCGCTTCTGGCGGTACGCCATGCTCCGTTCCTGGAACACGCAGCTAGGCGCACTGGGTCACCACATCCGCTGCCGGGCTTGTGGAAAGCGCGGGCCGCGCCTCAGCGCCACCCCGCAGCCGCCAACCCTGGCGGATCCTTTTCCCCGGGACGAGGCTGCGTGGAAGGCTCTCCACCGGCGCCTAAGGGACTAAAGGCAGAGATTGGGTGGAAAGCTGACGATAACCTGCGGCTCCGAGCCAGGCAGGTGGTCGTCAAGCGGCACAAGAGGCTAGATGCATTTCAAGGGAAAGCGGCTTGACCCCTGGGCGAAACCGCTGCGATGGCGCAGCGGCATTTCGCGAAAAGGGGGGGGCACCGCAATGCACATTCATGTTCCGAAATTGGCGCATTCCGTGCGCGAGTTTCTGGTCGAGATCAGCACCATCACCGTGGGCATTCTGATCGCGCTGAGTCTGGAAGCAGGCGTGGAAGCTTGGCACCATCATGAACTGGTGGAGCAGGCCCGCGCCAATCTCCGCAGAGAACTCGATGACAACCGAAAAGGGTTGGCAAAGTCGCTGGCCACCGAGCGCAGTGCATTGCTGGGCTTAAACCGTATGTCTGCCATAATTGGGACGACTCTGGCGGGCAAAAAACCGGAGAGCGCCAGCATCGACATCAACATCGATTTCATCGAGATGCGGACTGCGGCCTGGGAAAGTACCGTTGCGACCCAGGCACTGACCCATATGCCGTATGAAGAGGCACAGACGCTTGCGCTCGCCTATTCCGCAAGCCGGACCTTCAATGGATTGCAGCAAGAGGCGCGCAAGCCATACATCGAGATGGCTGGCACCTTGGGTGAAGATCCCTCATCCATGAGCAAAGAGGAACTCCGCGAAGCGCAGCGTGCTGTCGGCATCAATCGGATGTACGTAACGGCAGCGCTGGCGACAGGGAAGGATCTGCTGGAGGTCTACGACCGGGCGTTAGAGAAACTGGACTGAATCGGCGGAAGCCTCGCTGCCGCAAGTCGCTGGAGCGAGCTTCTTCGTCCGATACGACAGCCGTGAACGTCCGCAACTCGGCGTTACCTGCCGTTGCCGGTCGGGGGTATCGGCGGGGTACAGCTTAGCGGTTGCGGCTCTCAGACCCAGGCTTTCTGCGGTGCCTACCTGGGCGCGGCGGAGGGTCTCTCCGCCGCGACCGGGGGGAAGGAGCCGGTCCGCCGGCGATCAGCTGTGGATACGATTTACCTTCCGGGGGGACTCACGGCTTGCTAGTTGCATCCCCATATAATTGTGGAGACGGGTCCGCCGCTATCGCTGCGCCCGCTGCTCGCGACAAGCGCCGGCTTGGTTGCCCTTCTCTCGGACGCCGGCCGCTCCGCGAATAGCCAAGGCACAATCATGAACACATCACAACCGGGTACAAACGTGCAGACGCGGTCGCGGGCTCTGAACTTGAATCTGTCTAAGGCGCGGATCGAGCAACTGTGCGCGAAGCATGATGCGGCGATCAGCGTGATCGAGCCGCTGCCGGGCGGTGGCACTCGCGTCGTGCTGATGAACATTTCTGACGCGGACGTTTTGCGTCAGGCGTGTTCGGGCAAGCTCTTGGCCCGAGACGTTCCTCGAACAGCCTTTTTCCGGGGTCGGTGAGGCTGCACACGAGCCAACCCCGATCGCTCCCTTGCTGGACAACATCGAAATGGAAAAGGTTCCAGTGCTTGAGCGGGCAATCGGATTGGCGCGCTCGGGCGGATGCACGTCGGTCAATCACGTGCGGCAGCTGCTGCGTCGCGAGGGTTACGCCGACGTGGCAGTGGGGCTCGCAGGCGCGGCTGCCAATCGGGCGATCATCGATGCACTGAGAGAGGCGCTCGGCCGGGGCTAGCGGCGTTCACGGCATCGTCTGCCGCTGCCTCGGCGAACTGCTGGGTCGGGCGAGAGCCTCACCTGGGGGTCCTGCCCGTGGAGCGTGAATGTCACGCCTGCAGAAAAGTTGGTGCTTTGGGAAACCTAGGTGAACGGCATTTCTGCACGAGCAGCCCCAGAGTAGGAGGCGAGGCGTACCGCTTTGCCAGTAGCGGCTCCTAGGGCTTGGTCCTCTGCAGTGTCCGCGGGCGCAGCGCTAAAAGCGTGTACGCAGCTAAGCTCCGGAACGTGGGATGCCGATCTGCGGCAGGAAATGCTGCGGCAAGCGGATAAGTTGCTCTGCGGCGGGCGCCATTGTCCCGTTGAAGGTCAGCATGAACAAGATAAGATTGTCCGCGTCAGTAACAACCATGCTCCACTCTTCAGCAGCCCAGAACTGATGGGCGTTATCCGCAATGAGAGCGCCTGCCGTTTGAACCGCCTGCAAACGCGCCTCGTGAGTGGACGCGAATTCCACCCCCACGCTGTCGCGTAGATCCTTGCCGTCATTGATGTGGAAGAAGTAACGCATGCGTGCTCCGTCTGTAGGCGGGAGCACACTTGTCTCTCAGTCGGTGCGGCCGTGACATCGCTCACCGATATCGACGATATGGTGCGCCATACGAGTGGAACAAGGTTCACCTGCAAGACGACCTTCGCGCCTACGCGCCGGAATCGCCCAGCGAACACCGAAACTGATGACGGTCTGTCTGGGGGTGCCGCTGGGGTATCGCTCGGCATCGCCCACTCTTGAACCGAGCTTTTCTGCGGTGCCTGCTGGATCACGGCGGACAGCATCTCCGCCGTGGAATGGCCGAAGGTGGGTGGAAAGCGGGCAGGCAGCTTTTGAGAGGTAGGGTGGCCCTAACAGCCGCCCCACAAAGACGGCATTCCGGCGAGCCACAGGTCCGTGGACAAGGTCCAAGTATTATCGCTAAGTATCCGCACGACCAGGCAGCAGGGAACCGCGATGAATCTGAAGATGATAGTGGCAGCGTCCGTTGTGGGTCTGGCTGGCACCTCAGTGCATGCCCAGGTCGCTCCTGCGGGTCTATCCGACCGATATACAGCATGCCACGCGCGGGCGGGAGATAACACCGTACAACAGGGCATCTGCGCGCAGTCTGAAATGGGATCTCAGGATGCTCGGCTGAATAAGGCTTATCAGGAGGTGATGCGTCAGCTCGCAAAAACTCCTGAAAAGCGCCTTGCTCTTCGCGCGGAGCAGCGAGCCTGGCTGAAGGCCCGCGACTATGAGTGCAAAGTTGATCAAGAGACGATCAACAGCAGCTGCTTGGTCATGAAGACGGCAAGCCGCGCGGACGAGCTGGAGCGCATGATCCGCTTCTAGGTTCTGTGATCAGCCGTAGCGGAGGGAGGTAGCTGCGCAGGTGCCATTTGGCCGAACGGCCGACATTGGGCACTTTCCGACGGTCAGCTTTATGGACGCACGGCCTAGCGATAGCTAATTTCGAGCTTCACCTGCGTCTGGAACCCTCGGTCGCCGAGCGCGTGAGACACCTCGCTTACGACCCAGCGCTCGGCATCGATTACGGGCTTGAAGCCAACGACGGTGACCGGCTGTTCTGGCTTCATGTCGGCGCGGCCGAGCGCGAGATTTAGCGCCAGCGTACGGGGCTGGCGGGCGGCACGGCTGCTCTCGGCCGTCGCCGCCGCCTGCGCGTCGGCTTCGTTGGCATAGGTGCGGGACAGCTTGCGGGCGCCGTCCGCGTTGCCCACCGTGACCGTCTTCTTCTTCGCGGCGGCGCGATCGTGCCAGCTGGCGGTGACGCCGGTCACTTCCTCCTGCTTCTGCACTTGGTAGTCGTGCCGATCGCCGTCGCGGCGGTGAATGGTCCGCGCGGGTAAGTTGACGCCGGAGATGGTTGCCGCCTTGCCGAGCGGCGCCAGCACCAGGTTCCCGCGCTTGATGGTGGCGGCCGCGTCGTGGTCGCGACCCAGGCGGCGCAGGAAGGCGAGGTCGCTTTCCCGGCTCTGCGCCTTCGTGGTGACCGCGATCGACGCCAGTGCGGGCGCACAGCGCGGCGTCAGCCCATGCGCACGGGCAACGTCGGCGACGATCGCGCCCAGCGTGGTGCCGCGCCAGCTGCGTTCCCGGCGCACGCGCATCGCGCCGGTGAAGTCAGCGGCACGGGCGCGAACGGTAATGACATCGGGCGGGCCGGTATGGGACACTTCGTCAACGATGAAGGTGCCCTTGTCGACCAGGCCAACCGTCACGTCGCTGCCCTGCTTCCATCCGAGCTGCACGCGGATCACGGCGCCGGTGCGCGGGAGATTGAAGGCGCCGTCGCTATCGTCGAGCACCAGGTCGAGCTGATCCGCCTCGTTCCCGCGCTTGTCGGTGATACCGAGCGAGATCAGGCGCGGGCGGTTTCGGTTGGCCGGCACGCGATCGCGCAGCCGCGGCGTGATGTCGACGCCGTCCACCTCGACGCGATAGTCGGGGATGTTGGCGATCATGCCGGCTGCTCGCTATCGACGCGTAGCAGCTCGATCTGGAAGTCGATCGCGCGCGGGGTGCCGTCGGCGAACAGGTGCTTGTGGCGTTCGTCGAGCGTCTGGATGACGAAGGCGCCGAAGATCATGCCGGCGCCGTCGACCAGTGGCCAGGCGTCTCCGCTGTCCGCCATGGTGCGCAACTGGTCGAGGTTCAGGCGGCCATCGCTCAGCTCGGCGTAGGCGGTGCCGGCGATCGAGACTGTTTCCTCCCCAGGACCGACGAACTGCGTCGCATCGCGCTGACCAATGCGCTGCGAGGTTGCATGGCGCCAGGCGGTACGGCGGGTCAGATCCTCATGGGCGAGGGTGTCGAGCGAGAAGGGGAACAGCCCCAAAGACATCAGCATCAGACGTTCCAATCTGCGTCATCGGCGAAGGCCGAATAGCTGTCAGCGCGGCGCGCGGCGTCGAAGCGGGCAAGCGCCTGCTCGACGGCGGTGGCGATCTCCTGCGGATCGCGGTTCGCGCCGTTGATGTTGATGGTGACCGCCAATGGCGCGGGCGCAGCAGCGCGTGGCGCTGCCGGCGGGCTGCCAGGGCCGGGCGCCCCGCCAGCCACCGCCAGTGCCGGGGTGGCGGCCGTCACCGCCAGCGCGCGGGTCAGGTCGCGCGACAGGCGCGTCATGCGGCCGACCGGCGCATCGGCGTCGTTGTCGATGCCGTTGTGCAGCCCGGCCATGAGGTGGCCGCCGTATGCCATGAACACGCGGGACGGGGAGTGGATGCCCATCGCCTTGGCAAAGGCGCCGCCGATCGTGGTGGCGACGTTGGTGATCAGCTTCAGCACCCAACCGACGCCGGAGAGGATTCCGCGACCCAGCCCTTGGATCAGGTGCAGGCCCATCTGCGAGAACCGGCCGACAAGCCCCCCCACAAGGTTCAAGGCGTTGTAGAGCGGCTGCACCATGGGGCCGACGATGGCGGCGAGGAAGGCGACGCCGGCCATGAAGCCGGCACGGATCCGGTCCCAATTGCCGTAGACCGCTTTCGCGACCAGCATCAGCGCGGCGACCGGCGGCATGAAGATGACCAGGGCGCCCAGCAGCAGGTTGCGGATGAACGCCCAGTTCGAGGTGAAGGTCGAGCGAATGCGCTCCCAGATGCCGCCGAAGAACCCGCTGATCGCGCCCCAGTTGTTGTAGACCTGGTACGCGCCATAGGCGAGCAGGGCGACGGCGGCGACGACGCCCAGGACGATACCGATCAGCGGCGCCATGGCGATGCCGGTCGCGGTCGACAGCGCGCCGAAGAGCGCCATCGGCCCCATCATCGCGGCATAGGCGAGCGTCAGGAGGGCGGCGGCGCCCATGAGCGCCGTGATTGCCACCGTCGCCAGGACGATCGCTTTGGTCAGCGCCGGGTGGCGTTGCGACCAGTCGCCCAGGCGGGAAGCCATGGCAGCCGCCTTGCCGAGCAGATCGTTCACGTTGGGCAGCAGCACGGTGCCGAGCTGAATGCCCAGCGTCTGGGCGTTGACGGTCAGCTGCTTGGTCTGTTCTTCGCTGTCGCGCAGGCGCTCGGCGAAATCGGTGTCGGTGGTGCCGCTGGCGCTCATCGCCTCGCTGCGGATCCGCCGATATTCCTCCATGTTCTGGATCAGCGGGCGGAGGCCCTGCTGCACCTGCGCATCCTCGAACAGGTAGCCCAGGCGTGACAGGTCGCCCTTCAGCGTCTTGTTCGTCAGCTCGGAGATCGCCTCGATCGGCGTTTTCCCCTCGGCATACATGCGCTTGAGCGCCTTCGGCAGATCCACGCCCATTTTCCCGAACGCGCGCACGGTCGCCGGGGACGTGATCTTCTGGAGGATGTTGCCCAGGTTGGTCGCGGCGCTGGCGCTGTCGCCTGCGCCCTTGCGCGTGATCTGAAGCGCGGCGGCGAGGTCGGAACCGGCAGCGACGCCCGTCTGTCCCAGCCCTTGATAGGCGGCCGACAGCGACGGGAAGTACTGCGCCATGTCCTTCACCTCGAAGGCGCCGGCCTTGCCCGCCGCCGCCATCGCGTCGATCATGCGGCCGGTGTCGTCGAGCGCGACCTTCAGGTTGTCGTGCGCGGCGAAGCTGGCGGCAGCGAGGTCCGAGATCTCAGCCTTGTAGGCGGTGGCCGCGCGGCCGATCGGCTGCATCATCGCGGTTGCCTGACGCGGATCGAGGCCGAAGCCCGACAGCGTATCGACGCCTCCCTGCATCGCCTCCGGCAGCTGGTTGGCGGCGCGTGCTGCGCGCAGCAGGTCGACTCCCATGCGCGCGGTCGCAGCGCGGGTGAGGTTCGCCTTCTGACCGATGTCGGTCATGGCCGATTCGTATTCCTGCGCGCCCTTGATGCCGGCGACGATCGGCAGCGCCATGGCGCCCGCGGTGGCGAGCATGCCCATGCCAGCGCCGGCGACATTGCTGGCCGTGCCCATGGTGCGGCTGAACCGATCGCGCGCTGCGCCCATGCGCTGCTCGCGGTTGGCCACGCGCTCCAGGCGGTGTTCCTGCTCGGCCAGCTCGCGATTGGTGTCGGCGTAGCGACTAGCGAGGTTGCGCTCGTAGCCAGCCAGGTCGCGGGTGTTGGCGCCGGCAGCCTGGAGTGCGCCGCGCAGTTCGCGCAGCTGCTGCACGTCGTGGCGGTGGCTGGTGGCGAGCTGTTCGGCAGCGCGCGTCGCTTCGGCAAACTCGCGCTTGATGGCGCGGGTGGGCTTGGCGGTCTGCTCGATCTCGCGGCCGAGCGCTGCCGCACGCTGTTCGGCCGCCCGCATCGCCGTTGCCGACGAACGCATGCCGGCGCGCAGGGTGGCGAAGCTGTTCAGCTGCTCCTGCTGGCGATCCAGCTCGCGCAGCCGCTCGCGGGTGCCGCGCAGTGCCTCGGTCGCGGCGCGCGAGCCGCCGGCGATGTCGCGCAGCGGCTTGGTGACACGGTCGCTGGCGGCGAGCAGCATGCGGATCTTCAGCTCGCGATCAGACACGTCACTTTTCCTTCTTGGGCGCGCGCTCGGCGGCGAGGCGGTGCCAGTCCATCAGTTCGGCGATCGACATGGCGGACATCGCCTGCAGGTCGGGCTGGCCGCGCAGCACCCACCAGATGTCCGCCATGACGGGTTCTACTCGGTCGGGGAGACCGCCTGCTTCGCGCTCGACGGCAGCAAAAAATCGAGCACCTCCAGGTGGAACTGCGTCAGGTCGGCGGGATCCATGGCGGCGAACTGCGGCTTGGTGAGCGCCGGCTTGGTGATGCGCCCCGCGAGCGTTTCGAGCGAGGTGTAGTCGCCCTGGATGAGCGGGTTGACGGACAGGCCGCGCATCTCGCCGGCACCGGGCTTGCGGACCTCGATCTCGGCACCGGCTTCGTGCGCGACGACACCAGCAACAGAAACGGCGGCCTGGAGGGCGAAACGGGAAAAGACAGCAGACATGGGATGATCCTAGATTTCGTGGGGGCGGGGTGGCCCCGGCGCGCGGCCGGGGCCGGGGATCAGAGGCGGCCGAGGGCGTTGCGCTGGGCTTCCATGCGGTCGACGCCGCCGATGCGCTCGATCGCGTTGAGGACGTCGATGTAGACCAGCTCCTCGCCGTCGCGGGTGAGCTGGTAGAAGACGACGGCGGTCTTGCCCTTCATCTCCGTATCTTCGCCGGCCTTGCTCTCGCCGAGGTCGATCTCTTCGTGACGGCCGCCGAGGATCGCTTCCCAGCTATGGACGGCGCCGGTGGCATCGTCCTGGGCCGCTGCGGTAAACCGCATCTGGATCCCTTCGAGCTGTTCGTGGCCGAAGCCCATGATCAGGTCGCGCACCCAACCGCCGCAGGCCCATTCGGCCTCCAGTGCCTCGCCGCCCATATCGACCTTGACCGGGCGGTCCATCCCGCCGCCGCGGAACTCCTCCAGCTTGCGGCCGAGCTTGGGGAGGGTGACCGAGGTATGTTCGGCAACCCAGCGGCCGTCGACGAACAGGTCGGCCTTCTTCAGTTTTTCGGGAAAGCTCATGGGGAAAATACTCCGGAGAGGGGATCAGGCGCGCGCGGTCAGGCCGCGACCAGGTCGGCGAAGTTGGCCAGGAACTCGTCCGTGATTTCCTGGACGAGGTTCAGCCGCTCCAGCGGGGGGATCGGCGTGTAGCGGTAGCCGATGGTCAGGATGCCGCTGCGCAGCTTGTCGACCGGGTTCTTGGCCGCATCGAACACCGCCTGGGCGCCGTAGATCACGCCCTCCAGCTTCATCGCGCGGAACTTGGCGTTGCACTGCTCGACGATGTCGCGCGCGAGGCCAGGGGTCAGCGGCTTGTCGATCGCCCAGACCAGGCCGGCGGCGATGGTGTCGGCGAGGATGTGGGCGGTGCGGGTTGCGGACTCGAAGGCGAAGTTCGCATCGCTGGAGGTGGTGCGCGAACCCCAGAAGCGCAGCTCGCCGTTGATCCGCACCAGGGTGGTGACGTTGGCGGCGTTCAGCACGTTGGCGTCGCAGTCGGGATCCTGAATGTCGAAGGTGACGTCGCGGGTGATGCCGACGACGCCGGCGCCGGCGGTGATGCCGGGCAGCGGCACGTTGGACAGCGTCTTGTGCCAGCCCTGCTCCTGGTCGATCCGGGCCCGCATGGCGACGGCATGGGCGGCGGCGTAGCTGGGCACGCTGGTGCCGTCCGCGCGACGCACGGTGACGTCCGGCCACAGCAGCATGAGCGCGCGCGAGGTGAAGCCGGAGGCATAGGCGTCGACGGCAGCGACGTCGTCGCCCAGCGCTTTGGCATAGGACATGCCGCGCAGCTTCTCGGCCACCTCCGCAAGGGCGGTGGTGACCTCGACATTCTCAAGGCCGGGGGCGGCGAGGATTCGCGGCTTCACGCCGGTGACCGCCTCGGCACTGAGCAGTGCCTGCATGCCGGTGCGCAGGCCGTTCGCGTCGGCGCCGATGATGGCTGCCTGCGTAGCGGCGGCATCCGCACCAGGTGCGACCCGCACCACGACGACGGGCGCGCGCACGGTAGCCGCGATTGCGGACAGGGTCGCGGCGAGCGTGCCGCCAGCGCCGGCCGCGACGATTGCGGCGTCGAGATCGCGCACCAGCACCGGCCGGTCGAGCGGGAAGGCGTCAGCGGTGGCAGCGGGCGCGGTCGCGACCAGGCCGATAACGGCGGTAGCCACGGTCGCGATGATGCGCGGCGCGTTGGAGATCTCGGTCAGGGAAATGCCGTGGTGGTAACGGTCGGCCATGGATGGTCCTTTCAGGAAGCGCGGGCAGAGCGAACGGGGATGGCGAGGGTGAGCGGGGCGCCGGCGCGGGGGCCGTCGAGGCGCTTGCCGACGATGCGGAGAACGGCGGCGCCGGCGGTGGCCCCGGTCTCGACGGTGATGCGCGTCGCGCGGATCCGCGGCTCCTGACGCTGCAGGGCGAGGGCGCCGGCGGCGACCAGCGCCAGGCGCGTGCGATCGTTCATCGGCTGATCGAGCAGCTCGGGGATGTGCGAGCCGTACCAGCGCCGGCCGACGCGGGTGCCGAGCGGCGTGGCAAGAATGTCCTGCACCGACTGGCGCAGATGCTCGATGCCCTCCAGCAGCTTGCCGGTGGCGGCGTTCATGCCGATCATTGCGGCGGCCCCGAGATCGCGCCGCCGGCCTGCACCTTGGTGTGGACGTGATCCTTCAGGCTCTTGCCGGCGCCGACGACGTCGTCGGTTGCGGTCAGCTTGCCGGCGATCTCGACGTCGCAGTTGATGCGGATCTTACCGGGCGCGATCGACAAGCTTGTGCCGTCGCCGAGTGCCACCATGGCTTCGCCCGCGCCGGGGTCGTAGCCGATCCAGGTGCCGTCCGAGAACGCGATGTGGGTGGTGTCGCCGCCGGGTGCCGGGTGCGCGTCGGAGAAGATGCCGGGCAGCACGATCGCGCGCTCGATGTCGCCCTCGGGCGAGAGCACCGCGACCTGTTCGCCCACGCTCGGGGGCGACCAGATCGTCGTATCGCCGGCACGGCCGGCGAGCCAGGGGATAGGGCCGCTTTCGAGATCGCCGATGGCGACACGGCACGTCGCGCCGACGCGTTCGATCACAACGCCTTCGCGCAGCAGGTCGCCGATCAGGCGGGGGGTGTCGACAGGTTCGGCCACGAAAACGACCATGCGCGGCCGGGCTGCGGCGTCACGGGGGCCGCAATCGTAGAGACGCACTCTACGATTGCGGGTCGGCAGACGATCAGGTCACAGCTTTAAGTTGGACGGCTTCACGGTGACCCAAGGGGAGCAGATGTAGATGTTGTCGCCGTTCGCGGGGTGGCGCACCCGCTTGTCCAACATCAGGCCGGCTACGGGCAGGGTCGGCTCCAGCGTGAGGTTCGCCAGGGCCGCGGCGTTGTTGTTGGTCTCATAGCTGCCGCTCGCGGGCGAGCCGTCGATCGCGCGGTTGAAGACCTCGATCGCCGGGAACAGTGCGCCCGTCGCGGCAGTCCAAAGCGGCCACCCGTCCTTGTCGAGCCCGGTTGCCATGTGGACGCCGATGCCCGCGCGCGAGTTGCTGCTGTCGTTCTCGAAGTCGAAATTGTGCGCATACAGCATGCGGAAGGGCTGGCGGTCGTTGAGTCCCGACAGCACCAGCAGCGAGCCCGTATGGCTCTGCCCCTTCAAGGCCGGATCGTAGCGCGGGCCGCCCAGGAGCGCGGTGCCGAGGCCGGAAAACTTGTAGGCGACGCGCATGTTCGCGTTCAGCGCCGGCGTCTCGCTGCTGGATCGGGAAAGGACATAGAGCGAGCCGTCCGGCAGCTCCGCGATGCTGCTTTCGCCCGGCTCGGGCCAGGTCATCTCGCCCGTGCCCGGATGCATGATCTGGGTCGTGGGGACGGTGCAGGTGACCAGGAAGGGCGCCGGCTTCCCCTCGATCCATGCCGGATCCAGCTTGATGAGCTTGATGCTCGACCCCGACCCGGAGTGCGGCGTCACCGTGTCGGTGTAGCGGAAGGGGAAGAACATGGCGCCTTTGTTCGGCGCGAGCTTCTTGACGATGCCCGACGAGTTCGGCGGCGCCGCATATTGCGCGCCCAGATAGTCGAGGCTGATGCAGTCGAAGTCGCGGAACGGAAGCGCCAGCTTGGTGCCGGCGGCACCCCGAAACTCGTCGGTTGCCCAGTCATAGTAGAAGGCGTGCACCGTGTCGGGCACCACGCCCTTGATCGAGCTATGCACGTGGCGGACCTTGAACAGGAACCAGTGCCGGCGGGTGGCCGGATCGTAGCAGGTCGACCAGTTGCCGCAGGCGTTCTCGCGCTCGACGCCGTCGCCGTCGACCGTGAAGCTGCGGACCAGTTCGACAGGCGGGGCCGCCCACAGCACGTCGAGGTTCGCATAATCGCCCCCGATCGGCACGATGATGCCGCGCCGGAACAGGCCCGGTGCCGGATCGTCGTCGCCGCCGGTGTTTCGGCGACCCTCGATCATTGCGAAGACCTGGATGCCTTCGCTGCGCGTCCAGGTCGGCTGACGCACATAGTTGGTGACACCGCGATGGGCAGCACTCCACACGGCATTGGCGTTGGCGAAGCCGATCCGCTGATCGAAGTTGGTCTCGGTCGTGTACTGGACGGCGCCGCCGTTGCGCACGACCTTCATCTCGGTTTCCAGCGCCGTGGTGCGCTTGCGCGTCGAGACTGCGACGTCGCGGACGCTGTTGCGTTTGACGACAGCGGACCAGCGCGGCGGCGCCGTCGAGGCCGAGACGGTCAGGACCGCACCGATATCCGGGCCGGGATTGATGGAGATCGTCAGGCTTGAGCCTGCAGGCTGATTGGCGAGGAGGTATGCCGCCGCGCCGCCAGCACCGCCGCCATGATGCGTGCCGAAGGTCCAGCGTTCGGGCAGATTGCGGTCGACGACCGCCGGATCCCAAACCCATGCATCCGCCGGGATGGTGTTTTCGCCGACGACGCGGGCGCCATAATGGCGCGCGAAGATCTTCAGCTGGGTGGGGCTGACGACTTGCGCGAGATAGGCATAGGCGTTGCCAGCGGTCACGCTGGCGTAGGTCAGTGACTGCAGCTGCCCGCCCTCGGCGACGATACGGCCGTCGAAGCGGGCGGTGTTGGCTGTCGCCACGCTTCCCGCTGCCACGGCACCGGGGCCATCGGTGGCCACATCGACAAAGCGATACTGCTCGAAGGCTGCCTGGGCGGCGGCGGCGTATTGGCGCGCTTCGGCGAGGGTCGGCTGCACGGCGGCGCTGGCAAGCAGGCCCATGCGGATCCGCTTGGTTTCGCCCCGGTCGAACACCACCACCGGTTCGTCGCCGGTCGGCTCGACCAGCTCGGGCAGTTCGGAGATCTTGGCCATGTCAGTACCCGATGAGGATGAGGGTGAAGCCGTTCACCAGACGGTCGTTCTGGTCGTCGGCCTGCAGCTGGATCACGCAGGACGTGCGGCCGGGCTCGCCGGCGATCTGCGGCCACGAGTCGCGGTTGTTCGCCGGCGCGCTGATGAAGGCGGTGGCGCTCGCAACCAGGCAGCGGTTGGGGAAGGCGAGCGGGTAGTTGACCGTCACCGCCGGTTCGTCCGCGAGGGTCGCGCGATAGTTGACCCACTGGACGATCAGCCCGCCTGGGAGCGTCCAATAGCCGTTCGCCTCCAACAGGTGCGCCAAGCCGCCGAAGCTCTCGGGCGTGACGGCGACATTGCCCGCCGTCCCATAGAGCAGCTGCTCGGGCGTGGCGGCCGGGACGGAGATCGTCTGGTCGGTGCCTAGGGCACCGCCGCCGAGCGCCAGGCCGGCGGTGTCGATGCGGCGGGTGAGCGGTACGCGGGCGGCGATCGAGGCGAGGACGTTGCCGATGCTCGCCGGGGTGAGCGCCTTGGTCGTGAGGGTACCCGCGTCCGCCTCGGCGGCGCTCGCCGCTTCCACGGTGATAGTGCGGTCGGCAGTCAGATCCCCGCCGCCCGTGGCTAACCCGGCGCCGGTGATGCGACGGCCGAGCAGTCCGCCCGCCCAACCGGCAAGCCGCTGCGCGAGCGTGCGCGGGGTGACGACGCGCTCCGCGTCCTCGCCGGCGTCGACTTCCTCCTGCGTCGCCAGTTCGACGACACCGCGGGTGGCGGTGGTCGCCGGCGGGTTGAGGAAGTTGGTGTCGCCGAACGTCAGCTGCTCGACGTTGCCGGTCGGGAAGGCGATGTCGATCGCGAGGTGCATGTCGGAAAGCGCCGACTTCTCGAACAGCGCTTCGTTCTGAGCATAGGTCGCGAAGAGCGTGCCATCGGCGAGGAACAGGCCGAAGCCGCGGACCGTGTAGGCGAGCGGATCCGCGTCACGCACGACCATGTGCACGACGTTGTCGCCGATCGCCTCGCCCGAGATGGTAGACACGCGACGGAACTCGCCCGGCAGCGCGGTGAGCGTGGGGGCCTCGACGAAGGCGCGATCGGAGAGGCCGACCGCGCTGATCGACAGATCGATGTCGTCGTCGACCTGGGCGGCGGTGAAGCGGGAATGGCCCGCCTGGGTGATGGTGAGGGCGAGCTTGCTCATGGGGCGGTGTCCAGAAAGGCGCCGGAGTCTTCCTGCAGCGGCTCGCCATCCTCGGTTTGGAGGTAGGCGGCCCAGGCCGGCGAGGTGTCGAAGTTGGCGGCCATGTCCTGGCGGACGGCGCCGGTGAGCCGGGCGACGCCCTGGATGCCGATCGCGCCCTCAAGCCCGAGCGTCTGCACCAGGCGGAAGTGCTCACGCGCCGGCTTCACCCGCGAAACTTCGCGGATGATGGCTTCGGCAAAGGCCGCGGTGGCGCGGCGGCCGCCGGGCTCCACGCCGTCACCGGCGATCGGCAGGCGGACCTCGAAGGTGTGCGGATCCGCGCGGGGCGCCGCCTGGTGCCATTCGACCAGGTGCAGCAGCTGGTCGAAGCGGCCCAGCACGGTCTCCACCGACGCGCGGGTGCCCTTGATCCGGTGCAGCGCGATCGACCCGGCGACGGCAGCGCGCTTCTCCGCTTCGCTCCAGTCGTCGTCCCAGCTGTCGACCGACAGGCCCCAGGCGAGCCACGGCAGCCACCGAAGCGGGATCCGCTGCGGATCTCCGAGCGCCTCGACCGGGAAGGGCACGTCGCCGATGCGCGCGGTCGCCGATTCGGCCGCGCGTTCCAGCGGGGTGGCGTTGGGAGGCAGCAGGCTAGGCGTCATAGCCGCCGTGGGCGATGACGATGTCGGTGCACCAGGCTGCCTGCGTATAGTCGCAGACGACGTCGGCCGTGGGAGCGGCCAGCACGACGCGCTGGACGCCGGGGACGGTCAGCGCAGCGTAGAGGCCGGACATGGTCACGTCGCGGCCTAGAAGCCGGCATTCGGCGAGATAGCGGTCGAGCTGCTCGCGGGCTGCGGTCAGCACCAGTGAGCGGTCGGGGCCGGCGAAGGTGTAGAGCGTGGCGTGGACCGCGAAGGTGCGGATCTCGGCGCTGGCGACGGTGACCAGGTCGCCGAGCGGGCGGACCTCGCGTGCGTTTACCCGCTCGCGGACGGCATCGAGCAGCGCGGCCGAGGCTGCGCCGTCGCCTTCCCGCGACAGCACCGTGACCCGAACCTCGCCGGGGGCAGGCGAGATGGCGCTCGCGTCCAGCACGCCGGGATCTGCCGACTTGGCGTGGTAGATATAGGCCAGCTCAGGGCCGGCGACGGAGAAACCTTCCGGCCCAAGCACGGCCCGCTGGCGCAGGGTGTCGTCTGCTTCGTTGGGCAGGCGGGTGACGCCGACCAGAGCCGCGAGGTGATCCAGATTGGCGCCGAGGGCGTAGGCGACCATCAGCTGGCGCGCGGCGTCGTTGGCACCTTGGCGCAACAGCAGCTCGCGGTAGGCGACGACCTGCAGCAGCTTCACGACCGGATCGCTTTCGACCAAGGCGTCGAAGGCCGGCAAGCGCGCGCGCAGGGACTCGACCAGCTCAGCGAGGATCTGCTCGAATGTCAGCTGCTCGACGATCGTCGGCGCTGGGAAGCGCGACAGGTCGATAGCATTGGAGCTGGCGGGGGCGGTGGACATCGCCGGCCATGTCGGCGGCGGGAGGTGACAGCGGCTAGGGGGCTGCAATCGTAGAGACGCACTCTACGATTGCGGGAAACGCCTCGTAGCTACCTACGCCGAAAATGCCCAACCTCGGCAATTCAGGACCCTTCAGCCCTGACCTAAAGCTGCCCTTCGTTCATCGTGAGCGTTGCGGCGCCGTCGCTATGCTCGACAGGTCGGTTGTCGCGTCGATCGGCACGCCGGCATCCTTCCGCTCCGAATACCGGTCGACTAGCTGAGCCACGTGCGGGCGCAGCAGGATCGTGAAGCGGACCAGCTCCTCCATGACGTCCACGATGCGGTCGTAGTAGCTGGACGGCTTCATCCGGCCGGCGTCGTCGAACTCCTCGAAGGCCTTGGCGACGCTCGACTGGTTCGGAATCGTCACCATCCGCATCCAGCGGCCTAGGACGCGCAGGGTGTTCACGCTGTTGAACGACTGCGATCCCGCCGACACCTGCATGACGGCGAGGGTCCGGCCCTGGGTCGGCCGCATCCCGCCCATTGACAGCGGCAGGTGGTCGACCTGCAGCTTCATGATGCCGGTGATCTGGCCATGCCGCTCCGGGCTGCACCACACCTGTCCCTCCGACCACATCGACAGCTCGCGCAGCTCGTGGACGGCCGGATGGTCGTCGCCGGCCACCTGGTCTGGGAGCGGCAGGGTCGAAGGGTCGAAGATGCGCGCCTCCGCGCCGAAGAACCGAAGCAGGCGCGCCGCCTCCTCGACGCACAGCCGGGAGTAGGACCGTTCGCGCAGGGAGCCGTAGAGCAGCAGGATCCGCGGGGGCGGGTCGCCTGCGCCTAGGCCTAGCGCGGGACGATCCAGCGCGTAGCGGCGATCGAGTGCGGGCAGGTGGTCGGGGTCGGTGAGGGTGCGGAGAGGCATCAGGCGGGGTTTCCGATGGAGTTCAGGGGGGGGCCGCGGCTCATCCGACGTTGATCCGGACCGCCAGTGCGGCGAGTGTGACCAGCAGCACGGGTACGGTCAGCGTCGCACCGACGCGAAAGTAGTAGCCCCAGCCGATGCGGATGCCCTTCTGTCCAAGAACGTGCAGCCACAGGAGGGTGGCGAGCGAACCGATCGGCGTGATTTTGGGGCCGAGGTCGCAGCCGATCACGTTGGCGTAGACCATCGCTTCCCTGACGGCACCCGTTGCATGGGTCGCGTCGATCGACAGGGCACCGACCAGGACAGTCGGCATGTTGTTCATGACCGACGACAGCAGCGCGGCGATGATGCCGGTGCCGAACGCCGCGCCCCAAACGCCGCCCTGGGCGGCGAGGTCGAGTAGACCGGCGAGATGGTCGGTCAGGCCGGCGTTCCGCAGGCCGTAAACGACCAGGTACATGCCGAGCGAGAAGATCACGACCTGCCACGGTGCGCCGCGCAGGACCTTGCGGGTCTCAATGACGTGACCGCGCCCAGCGATGGTGAGCAGCAGGACCGCGCCGGCTGCGGCGACGGCGCTGACCGGCACGCCGATCGGTTCGAGCAGGAAGAAACCAGCCAGGAGGGCGGCGAGGACGGCCCAGCCCGCCTTGAACGTGGCTGGATCTCGGATCGCGTCGGCCGGCGTGCGGAGCTGCGCGAGGTCGTAGCCGGTCGGCACGTCGCGGCGGAAGAACAGCAGCAGCACGACCAGCGTCGCTGCGATCGACGCGAGATCCACCGGCACCATCACCGAGGAGTAGTCGGCGAACCCGATGCGGAAGAAGTCGGCCGATACGATGTTGACTAGGTTGGACACGATCAGCGGCAGACTGGCCGTGTCGGCCACGAAGCCCGCCGCCATCACGAACGCCAGCGTCGCCTTGTCCCGATAGCCGAGCGCCCGCAGCATCGCGATGACGATCGGGGTCAGGATCAACGCTGCACCGTCGTTCGCGAACAGCGCCGACACGGCTGCGCCGAGGAGGACGATCAGGACGAACAGGCGTCGGCCGTGTCCGCTGCCCCAGCGGGCGACGTGCAGCGCCGCCCATTCGAAGAAGCCGGCCTCGTCCAGCAGCAGGCTGACGATGATGATCGCGACGAACGTCGCTGTCGCGTTCCAGACGATGCCCCAGACCACCGGCACGTCGGAGAGCGAGACCACTCCGGCGAGCAGCGCCACGGCCGCACCGCCCAGCGCGCTCCATCCGATGCCGAGGCCTCGGGGCTGCCAGATGACCAGCGTGATCGTGATGACGAAGATGGCGAGGGCGAGGAGCATCAGGCGACGCGGTGCCCGGAGGCGTCCACCACCTGTTCGCCATCCTCCTTGGCGAACGCGCCCCGCTGCGGCTCGGGCAGCAGATCGAGGACAGTCTCGGACGGGCGGCAGAGCCTCACGCCGAGCGGCGAGACGACCAGCGGCCGGTTGATCAGAACCGGTTGCGCCATCATGGCGTCGAGCAGGTCGTCATCGGTCAGCGAGACGTCACCGAGGCCGAGCTCAGCGTAGGGCGTGCCCTTCTCGCGCAGCAGATCCCGGGGCGTGATGCCGGCGCGGTCGATCAGCTCGACCAGCAGGGCGCGGGACGGCGGAGTCTTCAGATACTCCACGACGTGCGGCTCGATGCCAGCGTTGCGGATCATTGCCAGCGTGTTGCGCGACGTGCCGCAGGCGGGGTTGTGGTAGATCACGACGTCGACGGCCATGGCGCGTCCTTTCAGCAGCAGGGGGAGAGTTCGGCGAGGAGGGGCGCGGACAGCTCGGGCGAGCCGGCGCAGCAATCCTTGACCAGGAACAGCGTCAGCGCCCGCAGGCCATTGAGGTCGGCGCGGTAGATGATGGACCGGCTGTGCCGCTCGGAGCGCACGATGCCCGCACGGGCGAGGATGCCGAGATGCGCGGACATCGTGTTCTGCGGTACGCCGAGCTGGCGGGCGATCTCGCCTGCCGCCATGCCGCCCGGCTCGTGTCGAACCAGCAACCGGAAGACCTCGAGGCGGGTGCCTTGCGCGAGCGCGCCTAAGGCGGCGATGGCCGACTCGTTATCCATGCATCCAGCATAGCGGATATGAGCGCTTCTGCTAGGCCATCATTTTGAAATGGCAGCTACGCACTGCCACATGGCTGGAAGCGGACCAGCAGCTAACCACCCACGATCGGATCTCACACGCCGTCGACTAGCGAGGCAAGCAGCGCGTCCAGTACCATCATGCGATCCGCTTCGCTCAGGCCCAGCAGGGTTCGCCGCGCATAGCGCACCGGCTTGGCCTTCTCAGACGGCTTGTCGACCTGCCCGTGCTGGTGGATGCCGGCGACGCGTGCGGCCTGCCCGGTGAAGCCGACCCATGCTTCGGTGTCGGTGGCGGCGGTGCGCAGGTACCGGGCTGACGCGAGCTTGCGGAACATGGCCGCCCGGCGGATGTGCCCCTTGCGTCGCAGCTTGCCGGCGCTGGCGTTCTGCATCCCCGGCTCGAGCGGGAGGTAGCGATCGACCTCGTCGCGGTGGAAGGAACGGATGCCGCCGGCCTCAATGTCGAAGCCGGTCATCAGCGGGCCATCCCATACCCAGCTCTTCATGAGGACTTCGCGCGGGTTCGGGTCGCCCTTGGGGTAGAGGAAGCGCACCGTGTAGGCGCCGCGCGTGGGTTCCGGACGCTTGCGGCGCGGCGCGAACGGAGAGCCGTCCGGATCCTGCTGGCGGGCGATGCGCGCCCGCTGGCTCGCCTGCACCTTCTTCGCCACCGATCGCAGCAGCCGGCGGCGCGCGTTTGCGTCGACGTTGCGCAGAAGCGCGCCCGCCAGCTTCTCGATCTCGATCAGATCGTCGCTCATGGCGTCGAGGTGGTGGCGCTGTCGATCATGCCGGCGACCAGAGAGACACCGCAGACGTCGGGGAACGCGTCGGCGATGATGGGTTCGTCCAGGTGACGTGCCGACCATTCCGACTTGCCGACGCGGTCGACCAGGACGTTCTCGGTCAGCTCGATGTTGATCGAGACGTCGGCGCTGTTCGCGTCGAGCAGTTCCGATTCGAATTCGAATGGCTTGTAGGGTGGCTTGTCGAGCAGATCGGGCTGCTGCTCGGCGACCCAGGCGAGGACCGGCACCATCAGCGCGTTCACCTCGCCGGTATAGCCCTCGACCACGACATTCAGCGTATAGCCGTACTGGAAGGCGAGGTTGCGGCCGCGGCGGCAGGTGATGCCGCCACGGTCGATGTAGAGCTGCAGCTTCTCCGGCTGATCCTTCAGCGCGGTCGCGAGCAGCAGGCGGCGCAGGCCCTCCGGCTTCTTCACCGGCATGCCTCCGGATCGTGCCAGCGGATCAGGCGCACCAGCTGGTCGCCACGGTCGCGCACCGCGCGTGCCATGCGGATCGCGGCGGCGCGGACGCCGGCCGGCATCGTCGGCTGGGCATCGGTGGGGAAGCCGGCGGGCTGCTCGGGGCAGCGCAGCAGCTCGGCCGGCGGCGTGTCGCGGACGTCGACCGCGACCGGCACCGGCTGCGGCACGGGCACTTCAACGGCTCGGCGCGCGCAGCCCGGCAACGTCGTTAAGAGCAGCGAACCAAGCGCGATCGACGCGACCCGTGCCATCCGCTTGTGCATCGACTTCGGCATTTGCGATCTCCATTCGTTCGGTGGCGGCCTTGGCGGCTTCGGCCGCGACACGGGCGAGGCGGGCATCGGCCAGCAGCTTGCCGTCGTGTTCGAGCATGGCCCGCGCCAGGCGCTCGGCAGTGGCGCGGTCGGTCTCGCCCTTGAAGGCGACGGCGAGGTTGATGGCGGTGCGGCAGCGCTGGCCATCGGCGAAGGTGACCGTCACCGGCTTGCCCGACGTGTCGGTGCGCTGCTCGCTGCCGCCGGCATAGGGCGCACCGGCGCCCGCGCAGGTGACCTCGACCCATTGCGCGTAGCGGTCGCGCTCGCGGTCGGCCTCTGCCCACTGGACGTAGATCCAGGCGGCGGCAGCGCCGAGCGCGAGCAGGGTGAGCCATTCGCGGGCGCGGGCGAGCTTGGCGAGGGCAGCTGCGATCATCACGGATCCTTTCGGGGAGTGAAGCCGCGCAGGCAGATCGCGCGCTCGCGCTCGCGGCGGTTGACCAGGCCCTGCACGACACGGCCGCCGGCCTTGTTCCACATGGTCACGGCGTTGCAGCCCTCGGTCCAGCGCTTCGCCCGGAAGTGGCGGGCGGCGGTGGAGGCGCAGAACTTGGGGCCGCCGATGTTGTAGGCGAGCGACACGGCGGCGGGCGCTTCCCGCTCGCGGCCGTAGAGCTGGGGCACGCACGCGATGACTTCCTCGGCATGCGCGATCAGCTCGCGCTCCAGCATCGCCGTGCATTGCGCCTCGGTATAGCGCTGGCCGAGCCGGACGCCCTTCGTAATGCCGTCGCAGGCAGTCGGCACGCGGACGATATCGAGATAGGCGTCGAGGTACTGGCGGCCCGCGACGTGACGAATCTGCACGTCGCCGGCCGGCGCGACTGTGGCTTCGACGGTGCGGCCGCTTTCGAAGAACGGCGTCACCGTGAACAGCGCCAGCGCGCCGCCGATCGTACCGATCACGCCGGCAAGGGTGCGGCGCTTGGGCGCCGGGGCGGGGGTGCGCGTGTCGGTCACGGCTTGTCCTTTTGAGCGGGGAAGAAGCGGTCGCGGATCAGGGCGGGCAGGCTGCCGGCGACGTCGGCCGCGCTGGCGATGAAGCGCGGCGTGGATTTGAAGGCGACCATGCCGGCGCTGAAGCCGATGCCCTGCAGCACGAACGGGTCAAAGGCGTAGACCGCGCCGATGCCGCGCTGGGCGAACCAGCTGACGGTGGTGCCGGCGGCGAACTGGATGCAGCGCTCCGACCAGGTCAGCCCCTTCTCATGAGCGAGACTGACCGCGGCGCCGAGCGCGCCCGGCGACAGACCCGCGAGGAAGGTCAGGAAGGAGTCGAGGATGTCGGGAAGCTTGGACATGGTCAGTCCCAGAAATCGAGGAGCTGGCGCTCGACCGGCGCGGCCTGCGCGGCGGGCGGGACGATGACGGGCGTGCCGATCGGCAGGATCGCGCCCAGCGCGGCGAGGCCGGGATTGGCAGCGAGGACGGTGCCCAGCGCTTCCGGCCCCAGCGCGCGCTCGCGGTGCAGCAGCTGGTCGAGGGTGTCGCCCTGGCAGGCGTGAACCACGTCCGCCATCAGATCAGCTCGACCGTCGTGCGGGTGGTGCCGAGAATGTCGCGGATCGCGTGGACGGCGTCGCGGCGCAGCTCGCCAATAGACGGATCCAGCGCGGTCGCATCGCGGTCGCCAGCAGAGGTGGTGTCGAGATCTCGAAGCCGCTCGATCAGTTCGAGCTTGGTCAGCGCGCCGATCGCACGGCGGAAGGAGATGACCAGGCGGCTTTCCCCGTCGAACTTGCGAGCGGGCACGTCCGCCAGCGACTCATAGCCGGCGGCCGTCTGCCGCATCGCCCAGACGCCGATCTGGTTGTCGATCGAGATCAGCGCTTCAAGGATGGCGGCGCGCAGCCGCTCGGGCGTGACCTTCGCCACGTCGCCCAGGCGGTGTTCGCGGCGCAGCTGCGCCGGGTCAATTGCCGGGTACCAAGGGTCGTCGATGATCGCCTCGACGGTGTCCACGGCATCCGGAACGACCGAGCCGACGCAGCCGAAGCCAGTCATACGAGCAGCCGGGCGGCGCAGGCGGCGCCGATGAGGAAGAGGATCAGGCCGACCGCGCCGAAGATGGCGAACGCCAGGCGCATGCCTTGCTCGCCCAGGTCACGCCCGACCGCCACGCCGATGGCACCGGCGAGCGTCAGCAGCGCGCCACCGGCCATGGCCAGCACGGCAAGGATCGTGAGGCAGATGGCGGTGACGGGCAGCATCGTGGATCCTCGATGAAAACGGGGGTGGGGATCGGAGGATCGCGGCCCTCAGCCCGAAGGCCCTCCCGCGTCTTGCGATCCGCCCCCGCGCCGGGGGGGCAGCTGGTGGTCGCCGAAGGGCTACTCCGGCGAGGAAGAGAGGCTGAGCATATGAGCAGCCAGGCCCTTGGTGCGCCGGTCGTGACGGATGGAGGTGATCGCGGAGACGACGGAACCGCCGATCAACGAAATCAGCGCAGCGACGGTAAGCCAGTAGAGAAGCACATCAGGTCTCCGGGGTTTGCAGTTCGGCGACGCGCTTCGTCACCGCCTTGATGGTGGATTTCACTCCGACGCGGTCGTGCAGCTTCTGGGCTTCGTTCAGCGCGACCAGCGAGCGGCAGAGCAGGGGCAGCGCCTGTGCGTCGGCGCCGGCCTCGGCGGCGGCGCGCGCGGTGCGGTCCAGCTCGAAGCCGATCGCCTTCATGAGCTTGGCGCGCACCTGGTCGTGCATGTCGACGCCGTCGACCAGCGCTTCGATCTGCTCCAGCACCGCCAGGTCGAAGGGCTCGCCGGCGGCCTGCGCCTTGATGGCGGCCTCGGCCACTTCCTCCGTGATCAGCGTCGCGGCGGTGCGCTCATAGCGTTGGGGCATGGGAACGTCGTGGCGCAGGACATGCTCGATCAGGGGCATGGCGCCCGCGAAATCGCCAACGTCGATCTTCCAGACCATGATGGTCGGCAGCACGTCGCCGGACGCACCGGCACCGGCCTTGGCGGCGCCAGACAGCAGCCCTTCGATCCAGGGGGCATATTCCGGCAGCATCTCGCGCTTTGCGGCGATCTTCAGCGTGATCGACTGGATCTGCTTGAGCCGGCGCAGGTCGTGCGTCAGTCGCATTGCGACCTGGGCGGCGGCGGTCGACGCGGCGCGATCGACCGAGGGGGGCGCCACCGCCGGCGAACCGGCGGTGGCGGTGCCGCCCCCATGAGAAAGGGTCGCGGCTTGTGCGGCCAGGATGCGTGCCTGGTGGCGTCGAGCGAGGCTCATTGCGACTTTCCGGAAGGGGGCGGATCAGGTGCGGGCGAAGCGGCGGATCAGGCGGCCGGCTTCTTGCCCAAGACGATGTTCTCGACGAGCGCGGTCATGCCGTAGTCCTCGACCACGTAGCTCTCGTTCACCGACTGATAGTCGGCGATCTGCTCGAAATCGGGTTCGTCGCGCAGCTGGCGGCGGCGGCTTCCCTCCTGCACATAGATCGACAGGTTATCGAGGCGGGTGACCAGCAGCGCGTCGGCCGGGAAGAACGGCACCATGACCGCCGTCTTGCCACCCAGCTGCTTGGGCAGGGTCAGGATGCGGTTGCGCGCCTCCACCTCGGTCGGCGTGTTGCCGGCGGTGTTGATGAAGTTCGAGAAGTGGGCGTGAACCAGGTCGCGGCCGACGATCACGACCAGGTCGGTGTCGTCGCGGTTCCATTCGTCCAGCAGTTCGGTCGCGGCGTACACCAGCGCGTCGAGGTTGGCGAAGTCGGCATTCGCCTCGTCCGCATTGCTCCCGTCCGAGTTCACCAGCACGACGTCGTCGCCAGCGGCAACGTAGATCGCCTTCGTCGCGCCGTCGGTCAGGTCGCCGTCGGCAAGCACCTGTTCCGGCGCAAAGGTGCGGATCTTGTAGAGCCAGCCATAGTTGACGTCCTGCAGCAGCGGGAACGCCTCGACGTCGGTGTTCTCGGCGCAGGCGACGCCGTTCCAACCGATCATGATGCGGTCGCGGCCGTGCTGCTTGACGATGACGTCGCCCACCAGCGTCTGGAATTCGGGCTTGTGGCGCCACTGGTCGAGCTTGGCATAGCGGATCGCGACATCGCTGTGCGTGATCTCGCAGCGATACTTGCCGCGGTCGCCGGTGTCGGTCGGGTCGGTGGCGATGCGGCGCTTGCCGGTCTTCGGATCGGTGCGGGTGCGGCTCGCGATCGGGCGAGTGACGCCCACGCCGACCTTTTCGCCCTCCTGGGCGAGGACGGGCACGACGTTGATCTTCTGAAGGAACTCGCTGGAGAGCTGGATCACCTCTTCCAGCTTCTGTTCGATCGCGGGCGCGACCGAGAACTTGACGGTGGTGTCGGCGACGCCGTTCAGCGACGCCACCCGGGCGAGGAGGGCATTGAACAGCGGACGGGTCTGGTTGTGCATGGGGTGGCTCCGGGAAAGGCGCAGGCGGTGGGGGCGGGAAGGGCGGTTGAGCCGGCGATCAGAAGTCGGTCTGGATCTGGGCGCCGCCGCCGGTGGAGGGCTGGCGCGAGAACTGCTGCGGTGCTTCGGTCGTCTCCAGCTTGCCCTTGACCGTCGACAGCTCGGTCTGGATGCTCGCGATGGTGCTGTTGACCGGCGCCAGCGCAGCGGCGAGCGCCTGCGACATCGTCTCGCCCATCGCGGTCGCGAACGCCTGCAGGTCGTTGTCGTTGGCGGGCTTGGGCGGTTCGGCAGGGGTGGTGGGCGTCTCGGCCTGCTTGTCGTCAGGCTTGGCGAACTTTGCCGCGAAGCTGTCGAACATGCCCTTCAGCGACGACACCAGGCCGGTCGGATCGGCGGCATCGTCCAGTTCGATCGACGCTTCCTCGGCAGCGGTGAACAGGTTCGCCTTGTCCTGCTTGCGCGCGGCGAACGGGTTGGCGTCGCCCTTGCCGGCGGCGAACTGGAGCATCTCGGTGCCGAGGCTGGCGGGGTTGTCGGTGACCGCCAGGCCGACGAGGCCGGCCTTGCCGCTGCCGCCGAAGTTCGGCGAGATCTCGCAGCTGGTGAACAGCTTCTGCTTGGCGCGGTTGACCGACAGCAGCTGATCGTTGGGTTCGAGCTGGGCCAGGAGCGCGAGGCGCTTTTCCTTCTTGCCCGCGATCGACAGCTCGATCTCTTCCGTCTTGAGCGCAGAGACGGTGCCATAGTTGTTGAACGGCGGCTCGGGGCTGTAGCCGCGCAGGTGCTCGCAGTTGATGCAGGCGGTGTAGGTCGCCGGGTTGTAGCCGGCCGCCATCTGCTCGATCCAGTCGCGCTCGATGACGCGGCCATCGGTGGTGCCGCCTTCGACGGCGATGCGGAAGAACTTGCTCTTAGTGGCCATGGCGGTTCGGTCCTCGGGGTCGGTTCGATGATGCCGGGACATCGCCGGCCGTTTGCGAAGCCGAACAGGGACCGAAGGCGGGCCGCTTCTCAAGCGCGCGCAATCGTAGAGACCGTCTCTACGATTGCCGCCGCTCCGTTTGCCCGTGGAGGCGTGGCTAGGCTCGCGCCGCCATGTCGATCCTCGCCAACCCGCTTGCCCTGCATGCCGACCCGCTGACGCTTCCGGTCGAGGACCGCCGGCGCGCGGCGCGCAGCCTGTATTGGCGCGGGTGGGAGGTGAGCCAGATCGCCGAGGAACTGCAGGTGGCGCGCACCACCGTGCAGTCGTGGAAGGATCGCAGCAAATGGGACGATGCGCCCAGCATCCGCCGGCTTGAGGACTGCCTCGAAGCGCGATGGATGGTGCTGATCGCCAAGGACAAGAAGACCCCCGGCGACTTCAAGGAAATCGACCTGCTCGGCCGCCAGGTCGCCGCGCTGGCGAAGGTCCGCCGGTACGAGGAACCGGGCGGGCACGAAGGCGACCTGAACGACAAGGTCGCCAACCGTAACCGGGGCGAGCGCAAGCCCAAAGCGAAGCCCAACCACTTCACCGCCGAGCAGGCCGCCGAGCTGAAGGAGATCTTCCTCAAGCAGCTGTTCGGGTACCAGGAAACGTGGTGGGCGAACCTGTCGCGCCGCACGCGGATGATCCTGAAGTCGCGCCAGATCGGAGCGACCTATTATTTTGCGTTCGAGGCGCTGATCGACGCGATCGAGAGCGGCCGCAACCAGATCTTCCTGTCCGCTTCCAAGGCGCAGGCGCACCAGTTCCGCAACTACATCATCGGCTTTGCCAAGCTGGTCGGCGTCGACCTGAAGGGCGACCCGATGCTGATCACCAGCGCGCTACGCCCCGAAGGCGAGGCGGCGGCCGAGCTGCACTTCCTCGGCACCAACTTCCGCACCGCGCAGGGCCGCAGCGGCAACTTCTATTTCGACGAGTTCTTCTGGGTCCACGGGTTCGAGGAGTTGAGCAAGGTCGCCTCGGGCATGGCGACGCACAAGCACTGGCGGAAGACCTATTTCTCGACGCCGTCCACCGTCGCGCACCCGGCCTATCCGTACTGGACCGGCGAGCGCCGTAACCGGAAGCGGAAGAAGGAAGACCGGATCGAGATCGACGTCAGCCACGCGGCGCTTCGCGACGGCCGGCTGTGCGAGGACGCGGTGTGGCGCCAGATCGTCACGGTGCAGGACGCGATCGACAAGGGCTTCGACCTGGTCGACCTGGACGAGCTGCAGGACGAATATGCCGAGGACGAGTTCGCCAACCTGTTCGGGTGCGTGTTCGTCGACGACAGCCTGTCGGCATTCCGCTTCAACGACCTGATCCGGCTCGGCTGCGACAGCCTGGTCGAATGGGAGGATTTCGATCCGGAGGCGGCGCGGCCCTATGGATACCGCCCGGTTTGGGCGGGCTATGATCCGCAAAACAGCGAGGAAGGCGACAACGCCGCGCTGGTCATCATGGCGCCGCCGCTGGAGTCCGGCGGCAAGTTCCGGATCCTCGAAAAGCACCAGCTGCGGGGGCTCGACTTCCAAGAGCAGGCCGAGTTCATCCGGAACGTGCTGTCGCGCTACAACGTGACTTATCTGGGCATCGACGCGACCGGCGTCGGCGCCGGCGTCTACCAGCTGCTCGCCAAGCCGGAGAGCGGGATCCGCGGCGTCACCAAGATCGAATATTCGCTCGAGGTGAAGGCGGCGATGGTGATGAAGGCGCAGAACGTCGTGCGCCGGCAGCGCCTGGCGTTCGACCATTCGCTGCTCGACGTCGTGTCGTCGTTCATCTCGATCAAGAAGACGGTCACCACCAGCGGCCGGAACGTCACGTTCAAGGCCGGGCGCGGCGGGGACGACGGGCACGCGGACGTCGCCTGGGCGGCGATGCACATCCTCATCAACGAGCCGCTGGACGGCAAGGAAAAGCCCAAGGGCTCCATGGAGATCATCGAATGAGCAAGCGGACGCGGCGGATGTCGCGGCAGGAAGCGCGTGCGGCCTCGGCCGGCGCGATCGAGCCGGTGTCGACCGAGGTCGAGGCGTTCAGCTTCGGTGAGCCGGAGGCGGTGCTCGACCGGCGCCAGCTGCTCGACCTGCTGGAGTGCCCGCACAACAACCGCTGGTACGAGCCGCCGATCTCGCGCGATGGGCTTGCCCGGTCGTTCCGGGTGTCGCCGCATCATAGCTCGGCGATCATCTTCAAGCGCAACCAGCTGGTGGGGTCGTTCATCCCGTCGCGCTGGCTGAGCCGCACCGTGTTCGCCAAGCTGGTGCAGGACTATCTGGTGTTCGGCGACTGCTTTGCCGTGAAGGTGCGCAGCCTGTCGGGCGCGACGATGCGGATCGACTATTCGCCGGCGAAATACACCCGGCGCGGCATTGAGGCCGGTCGGTTCTTCTACGTGCCGGGCGTGCCCAGCGAGAGCGAGTTCGACCGGGGCAGCGTGGTTCAGCTGATGCAGCCCGACGTGAACCAGGAGATCTACGGCGTGCCCGAGTATATCTCGGCACTGCAGGCGGCGCTGCTGAACGAAGCGGCGACGCTGTTTCGGCGCCGCTACTATCTGAACGGCGCCCACGCGGGCTATATCATGTACGCGACCGGCGACATCGACGCGAACGACACCGACAAGCTGAAGGAGGCGATGCGGGGCGCAAAGGGGCCGGGCAACTTCCGGTCGATGTTCGTCCATGCGCCCAACGGCAAAGAGAACAGCATCAAGATCATCTCGATCGCGGAGGCCGCGGCCAAGGACGAGTTCCTCGGCATCAAGAGCGCGACGCAGGCCGACGTCATGGCCGCGCACCGCGTGCCGCCCCAGCTGCTCGGCATCGTGCCGGCGCAGGGCTCCGCGTTCGGCAATCCGACCGATGCGACCGCGATGTTCCGGCGCAACGAGATCAAGCCGCTTATGGCGGCGTTCCTCGACCTGAACGACGCCGTGGGGTTGCCCGCGGTGGCGTTCGAAGAGGAAGAGGTGGCGGCCCAGGCCGCGTGACCCGTTACCCCGCCCGGCTTCGGCCTGGCGGGGGTTCTCCGGATGGCAGTCCGGCAAACCGACGAGACCCAGCTCGCCACGACCAACGGCCATCCCGCACCCGGCATGTCGCCAGGCGCGAACCCCATAAGGCGAGCTTTTTACCCGTGTATCCAACAAACGTACGTCCCGTCGCACCTGCAGCCGGCTATATCGGCGGCAAGCGCAATCTTGCGTCGCGGCTCACCGCGATCATCGCCCAGGTCGAGCATGACGGCTATGCCGAGCCGTTCGTAGGCATGGGCGGCATCTTCCTGCGCCGCCGGTCGCGGCCGAAGGCGGAAATCATCAACGACGTGTCGGGCGACGTCGCCACGTTCTTCCGCGTGCTGCAGCGGCATTACCCCTACTTCATCGACATGCTGCGCTTCCGCGTGGCGAGCCGCAACGAGTTCGAGCGGCTGAAGGCGCAGGCGCCCGAGACGCTGACCGACCTGGAGCGGGCGGCCCGGTTCCTCTACCTGCAGCGCCTGGCGTTCGGGGGCAAGGTGAACGGCCGGCACTTCGGCGTCAGCTCGGGGCAGGGTGCGCGGTTCAACGTCACCAAGCTGGAGCCGATGCTGGCCGACATTCACGAGCGCCTGGCCGGCGTCGTGATCGAGCAGCTGGGGTATGCCGAGTTCATCCGCCGCTATGACCGCGCAGGCATGCTGTTCTATCTCGACCCGCCATATTGGGGATGTGAGGACGACTATGGCCAGGACGTGTTCGGCCGGGCCGACTTCACGGCACTGGCGGACCAGCTCGCCGGCATCAAGGGCAAGTTCCTGCTGTCGATCAACGACACGCCGGGCGCGCGCGAGGTGTTCGGCCGGTTCCACCAGGCGCAGCTGCCGGTGACCTATACGGTCGGGGCAGGGGCGGCGAAGCAGGTCAGCGAGCTGGTGGTGGCGAACGTCGATGCGACCGCGCTATGCTCGCCGCGTGAGGCGGCCAACAACAACTGATCTGGAAGCGGCGGTGATCGGGGTGCTGATCGTCGCCGCCGCGATCGCCGCGATTTTGGGCTATATCTGATTGCGGTGTTGCACTGCCAGCAGCTGCGCGCCAGCAACGCAGCAACAGCGGCTAGAGTATCGTTCCCGGGATAACCCGGAGACGCAGGCGGCGCATCATTGTCGCGATCTCCTCAGGATCTCGTTGTAGCTGCTCAGCAATCGCTTTCACGGCAGCCCCTTGTTGAAGTTGATCCCGAAGCTGAGTGATGTGGGTCTGTGTCCACCGATGATGCGAGTCCATAGATCGTCCTCAAAACGATGAGCGTCGAGCAGTACGTGAAAGCCAAGGTGCTGGGGGGGCGCCGGGCTCAATCTTCGACGTGGAAGCCTCGCAGAACGCTGGAAACTACGTAGGCCCGCGTGGAGAAGGTGCCGACCGTTCGGGCGCTCGCTCCAGGCAGACCGCTTACATATAAGCCAGCTATTCAGGGGCAGGGACCTAGGCCTTCGCCGATGTGAGACGCTTAATTGCGGGCCGCTTCCCGTAGCCGGGCTGCATTGCGGCCCGTTCCTCTGCCTCGCCGATCCCCCGGATCAGCTTCCGCCATATCGTGTGCGCCCGGCGATGGAAGGCGCGGTCACGCTCACTCGTCGCCGCTTCTGCAGCGGCCAGACTTGCTTCGGCTTTGCTCGTATATTCTTCGAGTTTTGTCATCGACTGTCCTGCGCATGGCTTCCGGCTCAGGGGGCGATCGATGCCCGGGCCCAGATAGCATGAAAGATCGGGGATCGTGTCCGTCTGGCCGAAAGGCTCAGGCGAAGCCCCGGTCCGGGTTTTCGCTCAGGCTGCGATCCTCCGCGTTCGGGAGGGCGGAGGGAAGCATGGGGCCGCGCGATGCTGCGCTCTTGAGCCTGCGAGCGTCGGCGCGCTCTGCCGCAGTGGCCTCTTCCGCCCATGCGGCGGCGGCGATGTTGGCGATCTGTCGGCTGTTCTCGAGGGGGGCGGCAGCCGCAATCGCCAATTGGCGCGCCTCCTGCGTGCGGCAGAATGCGAGTGTAAGCGACATCATAGTTCCTTCGCCTGAGCGAGGTCACTGACCACGAGAACGGATCGATCGCAACGCCACGTGCCGTATGCCGCATCAGCGCCAACTTCGTTCTGGAGAAGTGCTAAACCCCCTCGTGAGGGTGTCAGATCGAGCATGATCATTTGCAGCTCCGGCTAGAGCGGGAGCACAAACCAGCTCTCAGTCGCATCCATGCTCGTTGCGGGCGGCGCGATGGATCCGAGATGGGGAGCCGGCTGCTCTGGCGCCAGAGGCATCGCCGAATAAAGACGCCGACGGGCGAGGCTGCAAGGCGGGTCGGAGCGCTCGATCACCCAAGCCGCGTAGCGAGCCAGATAGTGTGCGGCTGCCCCTGATCGTTTCCGCCCGCCTCCACGCGAGCGACCTCCACCTCGAACCCCGCCTTGGCAAGCCGGGCAGTGAAGTCGTCGTCGGGATAGGCTGACCAGACTGCCAGGACGCCGTCGGGGCGCAGGGCGCTTCGGGCCGCACGCAATCCCCAGTTGCAGTAGAGTCGCTCGTTTGCGAGATTGACCAGACCCTCGGGTCCGTTGTCGACGTCCAGCAGGATCGCGTCAAAGCCGCCCGGCTGTTCCACGATCATGTCGTGAACGTCCTTAATCTCCAGCGTCACTCTGGGATCGCGCAGCGAGGCACCCAAGATGTGCGCCAGGGGACCGGCGGCCCATTCGGCAACTTTCGGCACGAGCTCGGCCACGACAATCGTTGCGGCTGGCGGGAGCGCGGTCCTTGCCGCACGAAGGGTAAACCCCATCCCCAAGCCGCCGATCAAGACCCGCTGTGCGCGAGTGCCAAGGCGATCCAAAACCAAGGTCGCGAGTGCTTCCTCCGATTGGAAGGCCCAACTACCCATCAACTGTTCATCGCCGTAGAGGATTTCATAATCTACGCCGTGGCGGACCAGGTGCAGATGTCCGCCGCCGGGGATGTCGGCGACATCCACCAGAACGCCCCAACCGCTGCGGTCGACCGTGGGAACTTCAGCCGTGTTCAAGCCGGCCAAGTTCAGATGTCACCCCGGGAGGGGAGTGCGGTCGCGAAGCGGCGATCTATGTTCGAGACTTGTCCGCTACCGTCACGACCATCTGCGAGCGCTGTGGCTTTGGCGGCCATCTTCTGTATGGCCTGGCGGCGGTTACGAAGTGCAGTCATGCCTGGCTCCTGGAGAGCGGAGGAAAGGTGGCGGAAGCCGCACAGGCTTCCGCCAGTTGCCAATCAGGCAGCTTGCAGGTTTACGGCGGAAGTTTTCCCGCGCCGATCCGTTTCCATCTCGTACGAGACGCGCTGATCCTTGTTTAGCGTCGACATGCCGGCGCGCTCGACGGCAGAGATGTGGACGAAGGCGTCCCCGCCTCCGCTTTCGGGCGTGATGAAGCCATAGCCCTTGTCGGCATTGAAGAACTTCACGGTTCCGGTGATCATAGGGATATCCTTTGTCCCATGTATAACGGGCGTGCACCAACAACGGGGCATCCCGGCGTCTTGCGGCTAGAAAGGGACAAGGGGAGGCCGGAGCGGCCCGATATCCGTCAAATGCGACGTCAGCACTCCGTATATGGGGACTTATTCGGGAGAAAGAAAGCGGCATCTAAGGCGACGTGTCCGGGAGGCCCTTTTTACCTCAGCCGGATGTAGCCGCACGGCAGGCGGGCTTGTTCGCAGAGGCGTGGTCCCCACCTATGCTGCGATGCAGCAAGCTGGTTCAATCCTCCTCGCGCAGACCACTCCATCAAGGATGCTGAGATGCGGAACCTCTCCGACACCATCAAACGGCTTGCCACGACGCGCAACGCGACGGACTTGCATTGGAACGTCAGCGGCCCGGATCGGCTGACCGATCTGTCGGATTTCGGCTCCAATCCTGGGAATCTTCGGGCTAGGTTCTACGTTCCGGAGGCGCTTGCGCACAATGCGCCGCTGGTGGTGGTTCTTCACGGATGCACGCAGAGCGCGGGGGGCTATGATCTGGGCTCGGGATGGTCGCAGATGGCGGACCGCTTCGGCTTCGCGCTTCTGTTCCCCGAGCAGCAGCGCGCCAACAATCCCAACCTGTGCTTCAACTGGTTCTCGCCGGAAGATACGGCGCGCGGGTCGGGCGAGGCGCTCTCGATCCGGCAGATGGTCGACACCGTCTTGCACAAGCATCGGATCGACAAATCGCGGATTTTCGTGACCGGGCTTTCGGCGGGCGGCGCGATGACGTCGGTGATGCTTGCCACCTATCCGGAGGTATTCGCGGGCGGAGCGATCATCGCTGGCCTCCCTTTTGGCTGCGCCCAAACAATGCCTCAAGCCTTCGATCGCATGCGCGGCCACAAGATTCCTGACCGGGCAGAATTGGCGGAGCTGGTCCGAGGTGCCTCGGATCATTCCGGCAAATGGCCCACCGTTTCGGTATGGCATGGCACCGCCGATAGCACCGTCAACGCGGCCAATGCGGCGGCGGTTCTCGAGCAATGGTGTGCGCTCCACGGAGTCGGGCCCAGACCGAGCCGGACCGAGTCCGCCAGGGGATATCCGCGGCGGGTCTGGTGCGACGCGGAAGGGCGCGAGGTGATCGAGGAGTACAGCATCACCGGCATGGGGCACGGGACCCCGATTGAGGTGTCGGGCGACGAGGGTTGTGGGAAGGAAGGGCCTTTCATGCTCGAGGCGAGCATCTCTTCGACCCGCCATCTCTGCCGCTTCTGGGGATTGGACTGCGCGGCCGACAGCGAGGCGCCCCTTGATACGTCGGCCCGCTTCGCTTTCCGCGAGCTTGCTCCGGCAGCTGACCGGTCTGGGGCGGAGGTGGGAACTCGCGCCCGTGTCGAGCCGCAGGGCGTCAGCCACCCCGCGCCCACCATCGAGGGTGTCGGCAAGGTGATCGAAGATGCGCTTCGCAAGGCCGGGCTTATGCATTGAATGAGTGTCTGCGTCTCCGGGGCGTAGCCCGCGTCCTGCGCCACAGAGCGATGCCTCGCGCGGCGGGCCGGACCTGATCCTACGACCCCAATTTACGCGCAGAGAACCCCTCCTCGCCTGCGCTCTTTTTGTGGCGCTTTCGACGCAACCATCACGCCTCGGCGCCTACAGCGACAAAGCGCCCTGTACGAGGGTACTCTCGCGCGCTGATCGCGACGCAGATCGACGCAGCCAGCCTGTCCGCGAGGGTGACAGGCCGGATCTGCTGGCACGGTCTCTGCTCGTCCCCGTCGCCGAGCCCACGTGGCGGCGCAAGCCGCCGCGACCGACAGTCGCAGCTGGGCGGTCGGTGGCGGGTGGCAGTGCCGCATGAAGGGTAGGGGACAATCAAAGCGGCGTATCGCGCAGCGATTCCTCTTCAGATCTTATTCTATCCGCGGGTAGTCGGCAGATTATGAACTCGCGCTCGACATAGCTGCGTCGCGCCGGTCGATTGCGCGGCCCATCCTGGCGAGGATTGCGGCGCACTCCGGGTCGCTGGGGACGGTCGGGCGGGCAGGCTTGGGAGCGCTCTTCAGCTTGCGGGTCGCGATGGTCAGCAGGTTCTGGAACGTCGACTTGGCCTCGGTTACCAGTTGCTCTGCCCACGCGAAAAAGTAGGCGTTGGAGGTTTGCTCCAACTGTGGACCGGCCTGACCTTCAGCGCCCTCCTTCGTCTTGGTGCGGCGGACCCAGCAGATGAAGCCGAAGCGGCGCAAACGATGCAGCGACGCCTTCACGAAGCCGAGGCTCTTCCCGGTCTCGGCAGCGATCGTCGCGTATGTCGGGTATAGCTGGCCCGTCATGTGGTTGTAGCGGTCGAGCATGTACCAGAGGACGGCCCGGTCATCGCCATGGAGCCGATGGTCAACAGGTGGCACGTCGTCACCAAGCCCCGCGCGACGATCGGCGCGCGCTTTAGTCAAGGCAATGGAGTGCGCCCGATACAGGCGGTCGAACGCGCCCAGGGCCGCGCCCTTGATCGCGCCCCAGTGCTTGCGGCTTCCGCTGCCGTGCCGGTGAATGCGCCAAGGCTGTGCCTTTGGCGATGCTTCGTGGTAGCTTTGACGGCGGACCGGGTCCGTCGCGGCGCCTTCCTTACGACAGCCAGGGGTGCGGCTGAGAACGCCGTTTGCGATGCTCGCGAACAGGTTGGCGCTCACAGCGCGACCGTCGTTTTGCGTTCCGCAAACGGATCGTAAGTGGCTGATTTTGCGAGGCCGGATTTTGCCGCGTTCCGCAGCGAGCGGCGTAGGTCAACGCGCTTCAATGCGGCTTTTGGTACCGTCATACGCAGGTTCGAATCCTGCCGCCCCAGCCAACGCCGGTGAGAGCACGCCGGCCGGACAGTGAGACTCCAGTTGCCAGACGCATCGTCGAGGCGCTCGAAATAGGATGCGCCCGCGAGCTGGCATTGCCTAGCGTGCTCGGGACTGGATGAAGAGGCCGTCACCGCCGCGAAGCGCAGGTCTCCTGAGAGCGTCCCATCGTCGGAAACGTAGCGGCTGTTGCCGAACGCACAGGAGTCGTCGCCGCGCAGATCGGCGTGGACGACGATGCAGCCCCATCCGCGATGTCGTCCGCGGTGCCGAAGATAAAGGTGCCGGGTGCGCGGATGGTGCCTTCGACCTCGTCACCATTGAGCCGCCTGCCAGGATCGCTATGTCGTTGCGGCGTTCGACCAGGCTGCCATCGGCAACCGCGCTCGAAGGAAGTGGCCGACGAGTGCAGGGCCGTCGTTGATGATGCTACCGCAGCATACCGCCGTCTGGTGGAACGGGCGGAATTGGCGGCCGTGGTAAGCGTTCAGCTCTCCTCGAAAATGGTGCTGGCGGCAGCAAGGGCGGCACGGACCGGCCGAAGTATGCTTGCCGGCCGTAAAGGCGAGCGCACAGCGGCGGGTCACCGGAAGACGGCCGCGGCAGTGTCTTCACTGCCCCAGGGAGTCGGCGGACACCGCTGTTCGAAGGGTGGGGGAAACGCTTGCCGGGATGATTCCCTGGCGTGGTGATGATGAACAAAGCAGCCAGCCTGTCTGCGAGGGCAGTATGGCGGGTTCGCGGGCGCGGTTTCTGCGCGTTCTCGCATGTGTGGCTCCACGCGTAGCGGAGTCGGAGAGGCATGACTTTCTCGAGAGCGTTCTATTCTGCTCCTTCGGTATCGCTAACAACTCTCACCTCCAGCCCGACGCGTCAGTTCGACTGCTCGCCGATCGCGATATCATCCAATTGACAATTTGCTTTTTGTATCCTGTTATCCCCGTCAGGGCGTCGAGAGGGGAGGTTTCTTCCGGCCGGACGTTCGCAACGAAAAGACTAGCAGAGGGCGTCGCCGCCCTCGGGACCAGGATGGGGATGGAGATGAACGCTCATAAGCTTTGTCGGTCGACTGCACGCACGCGTTCCGGATTGGCTCGCCACCTGCTGGTGTCTGCGAGTGTGATCGTCGGCATGGGCGGCGTCGCGCATGCGCAAGACCTCAGTTCGACCCCGCCATCGGGACAGTCCGCCGATCGCGACACAAGCGCTTCACAGGCCGAAACACAGACGACAGCGCAGGACCAGATCGCCGACCCGAGTGCTGCGGCAGCACAGGAGGACGCGGGCGCTGGCGGTGAGATCCTGGTCACCGGCTACCGCCGTTCGATCGAGCAAAGCTTGACGCAGAAGCGCGAAGCCAACGCGTTCGTGGACGTGATCACTGCCGAGGACGTCGGCAAGTTCCCGGACAAGAACGTCGCAGACTCGCTGCAACGCGTCCCGGGCGTGATCATCGATCGCGACGGCGGCGAGGGCAGCCGCGTGAGCATTCGCGGCCTTAGTTCCGACCTGACCCTCACCGAACTGAACGGCAACTTCATCGCGTCCGCGGACAGCGGAGATCCGTCGCGCTCGTTCAACTACCTGCTGCTTCCATCGTCGCTGATCGGCAGCGTTGAGGTGTTCAAGTCTCCCGAAGCCCGGCTGGACGAAGGCGGCGTCGGTGGCGTGATCATCAACCACACGCGCGAACCGTTCGATCTGGAGCCGTGGTCCGCCAGCTTTTCGGCCGAAGGCACCTATGCCGACGTGACGGAGAAGGTGGAGCCGAACCTTACCGGTCTGGTTTCCTGGCACAACGATGACAAGACCCTCGGCTTCCTGGTCGGCGCCACCTACCAGGTGCGGACCAATCGTACCCTAAGCTCTTCTGCCAGCAGCTGGCAGTGGTGGACCGACGACAAGGCCAGCCAACCTGCAACCGACGTCAACGGCAACGGTTTCGCTAACGACGCCGCGATTTCCTATTGGAATAGCGGCGCGAACGCGGGGACGACGACCCGCGACGGTCGGCACTACAGCGGATACTGGGCGCCCCAGTCGGTGGGCACCAACATCTTCGAGCAGGAGCGCAAGCGGCTCGGGATCCAGGCCACCGCACAGATGCGGCCGTTCGACAATCTCGAGATCACCGCCAATTACTTCCGGTTCCAGCTCAACGGCGACTATACGAGCAATACGATCAAGATCCCGGAGTGGGGCTACGGCAATTTCTTCACCGACGCGACGTTCGACCGCAGCGGTACGATCCTGACGGGCGCAAAGTTCGAGGTGCCGCCGGAAGGTACCGGCTGTCGCGTCCCGGGTAATCTTTGTACCATGGAGACTCCGGCGCCGCAGAACACCTATGTTCGTGAGAAGAGCGTCTCCAATACCTATGACGCGCGCGGCACCTGGGAGCTCGATCGGCTGAAGGTCGACTTCGTGGTCGGCAAGACCAAGGCGAAGGGCGGGCCGTCCTTCCAATTCTTTGCGCAGGCGAAACCGCGCAACGGCACCGTCAACGGCAACGAGCTCAGTGCCTGGAATTTCACGGATCAGTCGATCGCGATGCAATTCTCGCCTGACGTGCTCCAGAACATGCTGAACGGCGTGGCGCAGATCGACCTCGGATCGACCGGCTCGGGATTCACGAACAGCACGATTTCGCAGCGTTACGCGCAGGTGGACGTGACGCGGAAGTTCGATTCGCCGTTTCTGGACTCGTTCCAGGTCGGCGCGAAGTGGCGCAGCGGCCGGATTCATCGCGAAACGGGCCGCTTCGAATGGTATTCGGACGCCGCGAACGAGCTACGGTTCCAGGACACGCCTGGCGGCGCGCTCGCCCTGCCCGAGTTCTTCTATCCCAACTCGCTGGGCAACATTGCTGGCGGCTTCGACTCCACCGCCTTTCCGGCGATCAACATCCAACGGTATGTCGAGTATCTCAACGACACCTACAATGGCCCGGTGCGCGTTCCCGAGCCGCAGAACCTCTACAACATCGAGGAGCGAATCTGGGCGGGTTATGCGCAGCTGAACTTCAAGACCAGCAATGTCCGCGGCAACATCGGCGTCCGCGTGGTCAACACGAAGCAGGACGGCGTCTCGACCGACCAGCTCATTTACGAAAACGAATATTGCGTGAATGGTCCGCTCGGCGCGTTCGACCCGAACAAGCCCAAGGGTGAGGACGGGAACTGCCTGGTGATTCCGGAAAAGGATCGTCAGGATCGGGTGTTCAGCCCGAATGTCGAAGGCAAGAGCTACACGGACATCCTGCCGAGCTTCAACATTTCTTGGGATGTGACGCCCAACCTGCTGCTGCGTGCGGCGGCGTCGAAGGTAATCTCGCGGCCTGGCTATGGCGACTTGGCCGGCGCACGTTCGCTGTCGTTCAATTCCGATGCGTACGTGTTCGACCGCGCGGAGTTCGGCGCGCGCCCTGGGTGGTTCGGCAACGGCGGTAACTTCGCCCTCAAGCCGTTCAACGCATGGCAGTATGACGTCGGCGTGGAATGGTATTTCCGTCCGGGTTCCGTCGTTGGTGCGACCCTGTTCCGCAAGGATGTGTCGGACTTCATCGTGCCGGTCGTGATCGATCTGGCGCAGGAGGTCGCCGGAGAGACGGTGACGGTGCAGCAATACGCCACTCAGGCCAATGGCACGAGCGCGGTGTCGCAGGGCGTCGAGGTCTATGCGCAGCATACGCTCGACTTCGGTCTCGGCGCGCAGGTGAACTTCACCTACAACGACACCTCGCAGGCGGCGGTGACGCTGAACGGCACCGACGTCGGCGAGTCACCGCTGGTCGGAAGCGCGAAGACCCAGCTCAATGCATCCGTGTTCTATGAGCATGGCCCGATCCTACTGCGCGCGTCGTACAATCGTCGCGGTGAGGTCGTGCGCGGGCTATCCTCGGGCCTGAACGTCTACGACGACCCCTATGAGCAGGTCGATCTCAATGCCGCGTTCGAGGTGTTCGAGAACTTCCAGATCACGGGCTCAATCATCAATCTGACCAAGTCCGAGCAGCGGCAGCATCTGGGCAACGATACAAAGGATCGCTTCATCTCGAACGAATATGCAGGACGTCGGGCGTATCTGGGGTTTGCGTACAAGTTCTAAGGTTCGGCTTTGCCGTTCAGGGTGGCTCCCGACGGAGCCACCCTTTTTAGCTTCGGATGACACCACAGGGCTGGGCATCTTGCGCGGCGCGGAAGGCGGTTCACCCGATAGGAAGGAGGATGTTTTGCAACGCTTTGGCGTCAAATGGCTGCTCGCAGGTGCGGCGCTCATCGCAAGCGGCAGCGCGATCGCGGAGAACCCGATCGTGCCAGGCTGGTATGCCGATCCCGAGGCACGGGTGTTCGGAAACCGCTACTGGATCTATCCGACCTATTCCGATGACTGGGGCAAGCCGGACGTGTCGCCCAGCTTCACCCCGCATCAGCAGGAACTGCGCAAGACCAAGACGGTCCGGCCGTCCTACACCCAGCAGACGTTCTTCAACGCCTTCTCGTCCCCCGATCTGGTCAACTGGACCAAGCACAGCCACGTCTTCGACGTCGCGAACGCCGCCTGGGCCGGATATGCGATCTGGGCACCGTCCGTGATCGAGGCGAATGGGCGCTACTACATGTTCTTCAGCGCTAACGACATCCAGAGCGATGCCGAAACCGGCGGGATCGGGCTCGCCGTCAGCGACAAGCCGGAAGGGCCGTTCAAGGACGCGCTCGGCAAGCCGCTGATCGGGGCCTTCCACAATGGCGCGCAGCCCATCGATCCCTTCGCCTTCCGCGACGACGATGGACAGGTGTACCTGTTCTACGGCGGCTGGAAGCATTGCAACGTCGTGAAGCTGAGCCCCGACATGAAGTCGCTGGTGCCCTTTGCCGACGGTACGAACTACAAGGAGATCACGCCTCCCGGCTATGTCGAGGGGTCGTTCATGATCAAGCGGAACGGTACCTATTATCTGATGTGGTCGGAAGGCGGCTGGACCGGGCCCGACTATAGCGTCGCCTATGCCACCGGGCCGACGGCGACGGGACCGTTCAAGCCGATGGGCAAGATCCTTGCCCAGGATTTCCGCATCGCGCGCGGGGCGGGCCACCATTCGGTGATCAACGTGCCGGGTACGGACGAGTGGTACATCGTCTATCACCGCCGCCCGCTCGGCGACGACAAGGGCGAGCATCGGCAGGTGGCAATAGATCGAATGGTCTTCGAGCCGGACGGCAGCATCCGCCCGGTCGCGATGACCAACGAGGGCGTCAAGCCCCGACCGCTGACGGCGCCTACCGCTGCGCGCAAGAACTGACATCAAGAACTCAGGCCCGCGCCGAGGCGCTGGCGACAGGACACCCAGGGGAGAGACCATGACCACCACCATCGCAAAGGCGCTGAGAGGCGCTTCCGCGGCGCTGCTTGTGACGACGGCGCTGGTGCCGGGGGCAATGCCCGGCACGATGGCCGCCGTGGCGCAGGACCGCGCGCCGGCCGCCGAGGCGCTGGTCGACCTGGTCAATCCGCTGATGGGCAGCGATTCCAGCTATGAGCTGTCCTACGGCAACACCTATCCGGCGGTTGCCGTCCCATGGGGGATGAACTTCTGGACGCCGGTGACGGGCAAGATGGGCAGCGGCTGGGGCTACACCTATTCCGCGCACAAGATTAACGGCATCAAGCAGACGCACCAGCCCAGCCCCTGGATGAACGACTATGCCGCCTTCGCACTGTTCGCGGAGACGGGTCCGCTGAAGGTCAAGGAGGAGGAGCGCGCCTCCTGGTTCAGCCACAAGGCGGAGGACAGCCGCCCGTATCGCTACAAGGTCTATCTGGCCGATTACGACGTCACCGCGGAGGTGACGCCAACCGAGCGCGCGGCACAGTTCCGTTTCACCTTCCCCAAGGCGGATGACGCGCACATCATCCTGGACGCGTACAATGGCGGGTCGATGGTGCAGATCGATCCGGTGAAGCGCCGAATCACGGGCTATGTCCGCAACAACCACGGCGGCGTGCCGGACAATTTCCACAATTACTTCGTCGCCGAGTTCGACCGCGACTTTACCGTGTCGCGCACCTGGGACGACAATGGACAGGTGACTGCGGACCGCACCCGCGAGGGCGACCATGTCGGCGCGGTCGTGAGCTTCAGGACGCGCGCGGGCGAGCAGGTGGGCGTGAAGGTTGCATCCTCGTTCATCAGCCCGGAACAGGCGGTCCGGAACCTGGAGCGGGAGATCGGCCGCGACAGCTACGACCAGACGGAGGCGAAGGCCAAGCAGATCTGGGAGAAGGAGCTCCGCCGCGTCCAGGTGAGCGATCCGAACCTCGACAATCGCCGGACCTTCTACTCGGCGCTGTGGCGGATGCTGCAGTTCCCGCGCATGTTCCACGAGACGGACGCGGCCGGGAAGACCGTCCACTACAGCCCGTATGACGGCAAGGTGCACGATGGCGTGCTCTACACGGACAACGGCTTCTGGGACACGTGGCGCGCCGTATTCCCGTGGTTCGCGCTCATGTACCCGGAGCGCGACGCAGAGATCATGCAGGGGCTGGTCAACACCTACAAGGAATCCGGGTGGCTGCCGGAATGGGCGAGCCCGGGGCATCGCAACGTCATGATCGGCTCCAACTCGGCGAACCTGATTGCCGATGCCTATCTGAACGGGGTGCGCGGGTTCGACGTGGAAACCTTGTACGAGGCGATGGTCAAGAACGCGACCACCTCGGAAGGACGCCCGACCGACAAGCGCGGGAACGTCGTGAATGCCGTAGGCCGCGAGGGCGTCGAATATTACAACCGCCTCGGCTACGTGCCCTACGACGTGGGCATCAAGGAGAATGCCGCGCGTTCGCTGGAATATGCGACCGCCGACTTCTCGCTGTCGCGACTGGCGCAGGCACTCGGCAAGAGCGAGGATGCCAAGAAATACGCCCAGCAGGCGCAGAATTATCGCAAGCTGTTCGATGCGCAGAGCGGCTGGATGCGCGGGCGCAACCAGGACGGAAGCTGGTCGACGCCGTTCAACCCGTACAAGTGGGGCGACGCCTTCACCGAAGGCAACTCGGTGCATTACAGCTGGTCTGTGATGCAGGACGTGCAGGGCCTGGTGGACCTGATGGGCGGCGACCAGAAGTTCGTCGAGCGGCTCGACTCGGTCTTCACTACGCCGCCGGTCTTCGATGACAGCTACTACGGCCAAGTCATCCATGAGATCCGCGAAATGCAGATCGTGAACATGGGCCAGTACGCCCATGGCAATCAGCCGATCCAGCACATGCCGTACCTGTACAACTGGGCAGGTGCTCCTTGGAAGACCCAGCACCACGTGCGCAACGTGCTCACCAAGCTCTATTCCTCGGCACCCGACGGCTATCCCGGTGACGAGGACAATGGCCAGACTTCGGCCTGGTATGTATTCTCGGCAATGGGCTTCTATCCGGTGACGCCCGCAGTCGGCGAATATGCCATCGGGAGCCCGCTGTTCCGCACGGTTCGCCTGACGATGCCGAACGGCAAGGTGCTGACGATCGACGCGGTGAACAACAGCGCCGAGAACGTCTACATCCAGTCGGCGACCTTCAACGGCAAGAAGTACGACAAGTCATGGCTGTCGCGTGAGGCGTTGCAGCAGGGCGGCACCCTGCGCTTCGTGATGGGGTCTAAGCCGAACAAGGCTTGGGCGAGCAGCAAGGGGGCTGCTCCCTTCTCCATGAGCGCGCCGAAATAAGAGAATGAGAGAGGATATGCAGATGAACCTGGGCCGACGCGACGTGATGATAGGCGCCGGAGCAATGGCGCTCACCGCTGCCGTTCCGGCGGGGGCGCAGGGCACGAAGTTCATGAGCAAGCGGCCGCCGCGCGCGCAGCGCCGCTTCGTGAGCACCGCCGTGGAGGCGGAGATCCGCCGGGTGAAGGCGAAGATCGCGGACCCGGAAATCGCCTGGCTGTTCGAGAACTGCTACCCCAACACGCTCGACACCACGGTTCAGACCGGGGTGGTGGACGGCAAGCCCGACACCTTTGTCATCACCGGCGACATCGACGCGATGTGGCTGCGCGACAGCTCGGCACAGCTTCAGACCTATGTGCATCTGGCTAACAAGGATGCCGGGCTGCGCCGGATGTTCGTGGGCGCCATCCAGCGCCAGGCGCGCTGCATCCTGGTCGATCCGTACGCCAACGCCTTCATGCGCGACACGACGGCGACGTCGAACCTGGGCGCACGCGACGACATCACGGAGATGAAGCCGGGCGTTGCGGAGCGGAAGTGGGAGATCGACTCCCTTTGCTATCCGATGCGCTTTGCCCAGTCCTATTGGGCGGTCACCCGCGACAAGACGCCGTTCGATGACTTCTGGGCACGCGGCATGATGAAGGCGGTCGCGACCCTCAAGGAGCAGCAGCGGCTGGAGGGGCCGGGACCCTACCGCTTCCAGCGGAACCACCCGTCGCCGACCGAGACGCTGATGTTCGACGGCTATGGCGCGCCGACGCGGAAGGTCGGGCTGATCCACTCCGGCTTCCGCCCGTCCGACGACGCCTGCGTCTTTCCGTTTCTGATCCCGTCCAACCTGTTCGCGGTGTCCGCGCTGACCATGCTGGCGACGGTGCTGAAGGAGGCCCGCGGTGATGCCGCCGCTGCCGCCGAATGCCTGGCGCTGGCGTCGAGCGTGCGCCAGGCGCTCGACCAGCACGGTAAGATGTCGGACGGAGAGGGTAGCGAGGTCTGGGCGTTCGAAGTCAACGGCTTCGGCGACGCGATCTTCATGGACGACGCGAACGTTCCGAGCCTGTCGGCGCTGCCGCTGCTGGGTGCCGCCGATCGCAACGATCCTCTGTTCCGGCGCACGGCAAAGCTCGCCTGGAGCCCCCGCAACCCGTATTTCTTCGAGGGTACGGCGGCCAAGGGCATCGGCGGGCCGCACATCGGCATGGACATGATCTGGCCGATGTCGATCATTACCCACGCCTTCAACAGCGACAACGACGCCGAGATCCGCCAGTGCCTGCAGTGGCTGAAGACCACGCACGGCGGCACCGGCTTCATGCACGAGAGCTTCCACAAGGACGATCCGACGAAGTTCACCCGCACCTGGTTCGCCTGGGTCAACGGACTGTTCGGGGACCTGATCCTGGACCTGGAGCGCCGCAAGCCTGCGCTTCTAGCCAGCCGCTACTGACCCCCTGAGGAACTTGTCATGATCGTTACCAGTCGCCGGAAGATGCTTGCCGGCAGTGGCCTCGCCGCATTGGGCGGCGCGGTGCCGGGCGTCGGCTGGGCACAGGCGCCCGCTGCCGGCAAGGCGGATGTGTTCGTCGGCACCGGGGGGCACGGCCATACCTTTCCGGGCGCGTCGCTGCCGTTCGGGATGGCGCAGCTGAGCCCGGACACCGACAACTCCCGCTGGGACGCGTGCTCGGGCTACCACCGGACCGATGGCTCGATCATGGGGTTCAGCCACACGCACCTGTCGGGCACCGGCATCGGCGACATGCTCGACGTTCTGGTGGTGCCGACCCGGGGTCCGCTCAAGCTCAAGCCGGGCAAGCTCGGCGATGCGGACCTCGGCTATCGGCAGCGCTTCTCCGATGAATATGCGGAGCCCGGCTATTATCGGGTTCGCCTCGAATCCGGGGTGCTGAGCGAGCTCACGGTGACCGAGCGGTGCGGCATCGGCCGCCATCGCTTCCCGGCGGGGCCGGGGCATATCCTCGTCGACTTCACGCACATGATCCTCGACGTCTGGGATAAGGGGGTCCTGCTCGAGAATGCGTCGCTCGCCTGGGGTGCCGACGGCGTGCTGACCGGCAGCCGTCAGGTGAACCGGTGGGCCAAGGGACGGCACATCCACTTCGCGATGCAGTTGTCCCGCAAGCCGGACCGCATCGAGTTCTTTGGGGACGATGACAAGCCGGCGCCCAAGGGTGCGAGCGGCGTCACGGGCGGCAAGCTCAAGGTCGCGCTGTTCTTCGACGATGCCGGCGGCGAGCCGATCCTGATCAAGACCGGCCTTTCGGCGGTGGCGCAGGAGGGCGCGCGGGCGGCGCTGGCGGCCGAGGTCCCCGGCTGGGACTTCGACGGCATCTGCGCCAAGGCGCGCCAGACCTGGGCGAACGAACTGCAGCGCGTGCGGGTGAAGGGCGGCACCGAGGCGCAGCGCACGATCCTGACGAGCGCGCTCTACCATGCGTTTCTGGCGCCTACGCTCTTCACGGATCGCGACGGCCGCTATGTCGGCCTCGACCGGGAGGTGCACCAGACCACCGCGGACTCGCCGGCGTTCAGCACCTACTCGCTCTGGGACACCTATCGCGCGCTTCACCCGTTGATGACGCTGGTTCAGCCGGAACGCGCTGAAATGTTCACCCGCGACCTGATCCGGCAGACCGCCGAGAGCCCCTATGGCCCGCCGGTATGGCCGCTCCAGGGGGTAGAGACCGGCTGCATGATCGGCTGGCACTCGGTTTCGGTGATGGCCGAGGCGAAGGTGAAGGGGATCGAGGCGGACTATGCGGCTGCTTGGCCGAACATCCGTCGGCGGGCGTTCGACCCCAGCTTCAAGGACAGCGACGCTTCGCTTGGCCGCGAGCATTACTATCAGCTCGGCTATATTCCGGCCGACAAGGTTTGGGAGTCGGTCAGCCGCACGCAGGAATATGCGTACGACGACTGGGCGATGGCGGTTCTTGCCGAGGCGGCGGGCGCGGCCGAGGATGCCACGGCCCTGCGTGCGCGGAGCCGCAACTACCGCAACGTGCTGGACGCCTCGATCGGGTTTGCCCGGCCGAAGTTCTCCGACGGAAAGTGGTGGGAGGCATACGACCCCGTCCAGATCGGGCACATGCCCAAACCGTGGTGGCGGGATTATACCGAGGCGAACGGCTGGCAGGCGACGTTCCTGAACCAGCACGACGTCTATGGCTTGATCGAGCATGTCGGCGGAGATGCGGCGTTCGAGAAGAAGCTCGACAGCTTCTTCAACGCGCCTTCCACCCTGCCGGACAACGCGCCGCCCGACATTTCCGGATTGGTCGGGCAATATGCCCATGGCAACGAGCCGACGCACCACGCCGCCTATCTCTACGCCTTTGCAGGCGCGCCGTGGAAGACCCAGGCGATGGTGCGCCGGCTGCTGACCGAGATGTACAAGGACGATCCGGACGGCGTCATCGGCAACGACGACTGCGGCCAGATGAGCGCATGGTTCGTGTTCAGTGCGCTCGGCTTCTATCCGGTCGACCCGGTGAGTGCCCTCTACGTGTTCGGCTCGCCCCTGTTCGACGAGGCGGAAGTTTCGGTCGGAGAGGGCCGGACGCTGCGGGTGCGGGCGACCGGCAACGCGCCGGGGAACCCCTATGTCCAGTCGGTGCGCTGGAACGGCAAGCGCTGGAGCCGCAACTGGATCTCGCACGCTGAGTTGCAGAAGGGCGGCAGCCTGGAGTTCGAGATGGGGCCGAGGCCCTCGCGGTTCGGGACCGCCAAAGCCGATCGGCCGCCCTCCTTCGGACGCACCGCTGCCGGATAAAAAAGGCCCCGGAAGATGCGATGGCATCTTCCGGGGTAATGTTGCCGCTGGGCAGAGGGGAGGGGGCCAGCGGAACCTGGTTCAGGGAGCCGAACTCATCGACGGGGGCACGTCGGCGGGGCCGCTGCCCCACTTCGGGTTCGGCCGTGCGCCCATGGTGAGGACGAGCGTCGCCCCATCCTTCACATCGGCATGGCGAAACCACGGCTTCGTCCAGGTACGTCCGTTCAGGGTCGCCGACTGGATGTAGAGGTTGGTGGCCGAGTTGTTGCGCGCCACGATCTCCAATGCCTTGCCGTTGCCCATCTGCAGCTTCACGCTGTCGAAGAGAGGGCTCGACAGGATGTACACGTCGCTTGACGGATCGACCGGATAGAAGCCCATCGCCGTCAGCGCGTACCAGGAGGACGTCGCGCCCTGGTCGTCCATCCCGGCATAGCCATAGCCGGAGGCATCGCTGCCGTAGAGCGTGTCGAGGATGCGCCGGGACAGCGCCTGGGTCTTCCAGGGCTGGCCGCTCCAGGCGTAGAGGAACGGTGCCTGCTGGTCCGGCTGGTTGCCGTGGACGTACTGGCCGACCATCCCTGTGCAGTCGCGGCAGATCCCCTTCGGTGTGTAGGGCGTGCTGAAGAACTGATCGAGCTTGGCGTTGAACGCGTCGCGTCCTCCCAGCAGGTCGGAGAGACCCTGCACGTCATGCGGCACAAGCCACAGCGTCGACCAGCCGGACGCCTCCTTCATCATGAAGTTATAGTAGGGCTCCTGCGGGTCGAACGGCGCGATCCAGGAACCGTCGGCGGTGCGGCCGCGCATGAAGCCCGTCGTGCGATCGAAGACGTTGCGGTAATTGGCGGCACGCGTGCGGAACAGCCGGGCATCGTCCGGGTGCCCGAGCATTTCGGCCAGTTCGGCCATCGCGTGATCGTCCCAGGCATATTCCAGGGTCTTGGCGGTGCCTGCCTTGCCGCCCGAATAGGGAGGGCTGGGATTCTCCTCCGGCACGATGTCGGAGATCCAGCCGTTCTTCTGATACTCGGCCAGGTAACCACGGGGGCCCTTGGGGTCCGTGGCGTTGCGGCGGAGGAACTCATAGGCGGCCGCATAGTCGAACGGGATGCCCCGCCGCGCCGCACCGAGGTACAGGAACACGGCGTTGTCGCCATGGAAGGAGGTGTTCATGAACCCGCGCTCGCGGGCCATGTCGAGCTCGGACTGCATGATGTCGCGTACGACTTCCGGCTCGAGCAGCTCCAGCAGCACGATCTGGTTCCTGCCCGTGTCCCAGAAGGGCACCGGACCGTATCGATCGTAAGTCGCCGTCTGCATCCTGCCTTTGCTGTCGGCGAAATTCTCGCCCTTCCGCGCCATCAGGCGCGGGCTCGCAAAGGACTGGAACAGCGTGGAGTAGAAGAGCATCCGCTGCTTGGGTGTGCCGCCGGTTACCTGGACCTTGTTCAGCAGCCGGCCCCAGGCCTCCCGTGCCTGCGCACGCATGCTGTCGAAGTCCCAGCCCACGTTCTCGGCACGCAGGCGCCGCTCGGCGTCGGCGTAGCTGGGCCCATGGGCCATCCGAACCAGGATCGGGGCATCCGCACGCGCCGTGAAATCCAGGTATGTGCCGGCATAGCTGCCCTCGATCCGGCGGGCATCGGGCACCACGTCCTTGTCGCCGATCCCATAGCCCCGGTTGTCGCCAGCGGACTTCCGGAAGGTGCCGAACCGGGAGAAGGGGTGGGAAAACTCCGCGACGAAATAGCGTCCGTCCGGAGCGTCGTGATCACCGCGCCGGGCAGCGATGCCGCGAACCATACGGTCGCCGACGATCTCCACCTCACCGCCTCGCAACGGGAGGTTGAGGATGATGTGGGCGCGATCCGTGGTCGGAAAGGTGAACCGCATCAAGCTGGTCCATTGGCTGGCGGTCAGCTCCGCGCGCGTTCGGAAACTGTCGAGGTAGACCGAGTAATAGCCCGGCGCAGCGACTTCCTTGGCCTTGTCATAGGAGGACTGGGTGTAGACGGGGGGAACGGTCCAGTCGCCGACGATTGGCATCAGGATCGGCTGGGCGCCGCCCCCGTAGGTGGCGCCGCCACCCCCGGTGAACCCGACCATGGTGGGGTTCGGGTAATAATAAGGGGTCGCGACACCGGTGGGATAGGTGTGTTCGATATTGACGTTGACCGGCGCTGCCTCGACGGCGCCGTGCGGAAGGCGCGCACCTGGGGAGGTGATCCCGGAATATAGCGGCTCGCCGGGGGGCGGGGCGTTCCCGATCAGCTCCTTGCGATCCAGCGGGGCGGTGCCAACGAGGGGATTGGCCTCGTCCACCGGCTCGCGTCCGTTCGAATGTGCGATCGCAGCCACGTCGCCGCCGATCAGCATCGCGGCAGTCGCCAGGAGGCTGCGGCCGAGTTTTCCGCGCCAGACGGATGACGAAGTTCGGACGCGCATGGAAACCTCCCCGTTTCGGCATTCTCGCAATCGGGACGGCCGTGTTCGGCTTCAAAAAGGCCCGACCGGAGCAGCGTCCATTAAATAAAACATATTGTCAAATAATTCTGGTCAACCTCTGAAATCCCGTCATCGCTCTGGGAATTCAAAGAAAAGCTTGCGGGTTCGATAGCAGGTATCGCGCCACCGCGCCGCCAGACGGGTCTAGGGACACCACTCGCAGGGCCGCCCAACGGAGAGGCCCCGCTGGGTGCCTCTTTGCTCCACGAGAGGTGCCTCCGCATCGTGTCACCCGGCCTGTCGGCGCGGTGATCAACAAAGGGGTTCCCATGTCTCGTCTTCGCGCAGCAGGCCTGCTTACCGTGTCCCTTCTTGCACTTGCTTCCGTGCCCGCGGGCGCCCAGCAAGCTGCCACCCCGGCCGATGGGGCGGAAAACGCCCCTACTGCGGGCGCCTCGACGCCAGCGGACGAAGGGAACGAGATCATCGTGACCGGTACCCGTGCGGAAGGTCGCACGCGGCTCGACAGCGCTTCGCCCGTGGACGTGCTGAGCGCCGCGAGCCTCCAGCGCCAGGGAACGACCGAGCTCGGTGCGGCGCTTGCCGCGGTTGCGCCTTCGATCGACTTCCCGCGTCCGGCGGCGAACGACGGAACCGACGCCATCCGCCCGGCGACGCTGCGGGGGCTGTCGCCCGACCAGACTCTCGTGCTGATCAACGGGGTGCGCGGCCATACGTCCGCGCTCCTGAACACCAACGGCACCGTGGGGCGCGGCTCTGCCGCAGTCGACCTGAACACCATCCCGGTAACGGCGCTCGATCGCATCGAAGTGCTGCGTGACGGCGCATCTGCACAATATGGATCGGATGCGATCGCTGGTGTCGTCAACCTGCGCCTGCGGGAGGCCCGCGAAGGTGGCGGCGCGTCGGTGACCTACGGCTTCTACGATACCCAGATCGACACTGCCCGCGGCAGCCGTCACACCACCGGTGAGCCGACGGTGACGGCTTCGCTTTGGCAGGGCATCGGCTTCGGCAGCGACGGTTTCCTCACCCTTTCGGGCGAATATACCAAGCGCGAGCCGACCAACCGCGCGGACTATGATCCGCGCGTGACGCCGAGCCGCATCACCGGCCGCTATGGGGATCCCGAGGTGGATCAATATTCCATCTTCGCCAATGCAGGGACCTCACTCGGCGAGACTTTCCAGCTCTACGGCTGGGCCGGCTATCAGAACCGGGAATCCGAAAGCGCGGCCTTTCCGCGACTGCCGGGCGTCACGTCCGGGTACAGCAATGCCGCCTCCATCTACCCCGACGGCTTTCTTCCGCTGATCAACAGCAAGTCGCGCGACCTCAACTCGGCGGTGGGCGTGAAGGGCGAAGTCGGCGGGTGGAACCTGGACCTGAACGTCAGCTACGGGCGCAACGAGATCGAGTTCCGCACGCGCAACTCGGCGAACTTCTCCTATGGTGCCGAGACGCCGACCGACTTCTACGATGGCGCACTGGTCTACGATCAGTGGGTCGCCGGCCTGGATGTCGCGCGCAGCTTCGACGTCTTCCAGTCGCTCAACGTCGCCTTCGGCGTCGAGGGGCGCCGCGAGGGCTACAAGATCGAGGCGGGCGAGCTTGCTTCCTACGGTTATCCGACGCCGGATTATGCGGGCGGTGCAGCCCCGGGAGCGCAGGGCTTCGGCGGCTTTTCGCCCCTGAACGAGATCGAGCGCAGCCGCCGCAACGGCAGCATCTATGCCGATGTGGAAGCGCAGGTGACCGACAAGCTGCTGCTTGGCATCGCCGGGCGTGCAGAGAAGTATTCGGATTTCGGCTCAACCGTGAACGGCAAGCTGTCGGCGCGCTATGACGTGGCGGACTGGCTTGCGCTTCGCGGCACCGCTTCGACCGGCTTCCGCGCACCGTCGCTGCAGCAGCAGTATTTCACGCAGATCGCACAGGTGGTGCAGAACGGCGTGCCGGTGCAGACCGGGACCTATCCGTCGGTGGATCCGGTTGCCCGGGCGCTCGGCGGACTGCCGCTCGATGCCGAGAAGTCGACCAATCTTTCGGCGGGCTTCGTGGTTCGCGCCGGCGGCTTCGACTTGACGGTGGACGCCTATCGCATCCACATCCGCGACCAGATCGGCCTTTCCGAGAATATCAGCGCCGGGACGCCCGGCACGCCCAGCTACAACCCGGAGGTGGCACGACTGCTACCGGACGGCGTGCAGGCGGCGCGCTTCTTCATCAACGGTTTGGCTTCGACCACCAAGGGCATCGATGCGGTCGCGCATTATCGCCTGCGGACTGCGGCCGCCGGCAGCTTCGACTTCACGCTCGCCGGCAACATCAATGACGTGAAGGTGACCCGGGTGCCGACCACCACGTCGACCCTCGACCCGGCGCCGACGCTGTTTGCCCGAACCCGCATCCTGTCGCTGGAGGAGGGCACTCCGCGTGAGAAGGTGACCGGCACGATCGACTGGTCGCTCGACCAACTCGGCGCCCTGGCGCGCGTCACTTACTATGGCGACGTCACCCAGCCGGGCTCGACTGAGGCGAACGACGTGCACACCGGCAAGCGCGCGATCACCGACCTGGAGCTTCGCTATCAAGCGACCAAGGGTGCGCAGTTCGCCCTGGGCGTGAACAACCTGTTCGACGTCTACCCGGATCGCATCATCCCGGCGAACAACAGCACCGGCGTGCTGGGCTTCCCCTACTACTCGCCGTTCGGCTTCAACGGGCGGTATCTCTACGCGCGCGCCGGTTTCAACTGGTGAGCCCCTGCCGGGCCGGGCTGCGCGCCCGGCTTGGCGGAACCGTACAGCCGCCCTATGCGCTTCTCCCATCAACGGAGTGGGAGTAGGTGATGATCGGGCGGCTGTTCACGGATCATCCCCGCAGCGTCGGGGAAAGCTATGCCGAACATGCGCGTACGGCGACGCATTTCGGCCTCGCAATGCTGAAAGGCGGCGCGGCCTGTCTTGTACACGCCCTGGTTCCCGCCTGGTTCACCCGCACCGGAAGCAACACAGTGCGGCAGCTGCATGCCGAGATGACCCGCCGCAATGCCGCGGCGGCAGCCGAAGGTTCCGCGCTGGTCTACGAGATCTGAGCGCGTGATCCGTCATGTCGCGATCGTCGGCGCGGGCTTCTCCGGCACGCTGCAGGCGATCAACCTGCTGCGCCACGGGGGGCCCCGCGCAACCCTGATCGAGCGTGCGCCCCGTCCCGGCCTCGGGCTCGCCTATGGCGCCGCGCATCCGAGCCATGTCCTCAACGTCCGCGCTTCGAACATGAGCGCCTTCCCGGACGAGCCGGATCATTTCGTGCGCTGGTTGGAGCGGCGCGGTGTCCCGGACGCACCCGCGGCCTTCGTGCCGCGGCTGACCTACGGCACCTATCTCCGCGAGCTGCTCGACGAGGCGCAGGCCCGCGCCGGTGACCGGCTGCGGATTGTCCAGGGCGACACGCTCGATATCCTCGAGAACGGCGACGTCCGCGTGCAGCTGGCGGATGGCTCGAACATCGTTGCCGATGCAGCAGTGCTCGCCGTCGGCAACCTGCCGCCCCATTCGCCGCCTGGCCTGGATCCGGCTGCGCTTTCGACGGAGCGCTACAAGGGCGATCCCTGGGAGCCCGGCGTCGGAGCGGGACTTTCCGGCGAGGATACCGTCCTGGTCGTTGGCACCGGCCTGACCATGGTCGACGTCGTGCTGATGCTCGACGCGCGCGGCTTTACGGGCCGCATCGTTGCACTCTCACGGCGAGGGCTGCTGCCGCGGCGGCATGCCGCCCCCGCTGTTTGGGAAAAGATCGTCGAGAAGCCCGCAGAGACCGGGGCGAAGCTGGTGTACAGCGTACGCGAGCGTGCCCAGGAGGTCGGCTGGCGGAACGCCGTTGATGAGCTACGCCCCTACACGCAGGCGCTGTGGGCGCAGGCGACGGTGGCTGAGCGCGCACGGTTCCTGCGGCACCTGCGCCCATGGTGGGACGTGCACCGCCACCGGCTCGCTCCCGCGGTCGCGGACCGGCTGGCCGATCTGCAGGCGAGCGGGCGATTGGACGTGATCACCGGCAAGACGCTCGGGTTCGAGGAGGTCGGCGAAGGCGTCGCCGTCCGCTACCGGCCGCGCGGGGAAGAGGCGGAACAGCGGCTCCAGGTTCAACGCATCATCAACTGCACCGGCCCTCAAGGTGATCTGCTGCGTACCAGCGAACCGCTGTTGCGCAGCCTGGTCGATCGCGGCGCGGTGCGTCCGGACCCGGAGCATCTGGGTCTCGACGTCACGGTCAGCGGCCAGGTGGTGCGGGCCGACGGCTCGGCGAGCGAACGGCTGTTCGCACTCGGCCCGATGACACGTGGCGCCTTCTGGGAGATCGTCGCGGTGCCGGATATCCGCCGCCAGACCTGGGACGTGGCGCGGCGGCTGTCGAACGCGCATTGGGTGGGCGGGGAGGGCTTGTAGCTCCTGCCGGGAGCGAGGCTGTTCCGCGTTCGTTCTTGACATGCTACGGTGGTGGCATGCTCGCTCACGTCTCCCTGCACTTTCCGAGTACCTGCCGGTGACGCGCCGTGCCGGAAGCGCCGATCTGCCGCTGCACGGCGGCAGGGTGCCGGCTTGGCTCGGCCAGCGGATGACGAAGCTCGGCGCGGTCATCGTCGAGGCGATCGTTCACGAATATGGCCGCGACGAACTGCTCCGGCGGCTGGCGCACCCGTTCTGGTTCCAGTCGTTCGGGGCGGTGATGGGGATGGATTGGCATTCCTCCGGCATCACCACGAGCGTCCTGGGAGCGCTCAAGCGCGGGCTGGCACCGCTTTCCGGCGAACTCGGGATCCACGTCTGCGGCGGCCGTGGGCGCCATTCCCGGGGCACGCCGTCCGAGCTCGCGGCAGTCGGTGAGCGGGTGGGCCTGGATGGCGGAGCGCTGGGTCAGGCCAGCCGGCTCGTCGCCAAAGTCGACAGTGCCGCGGTGCAGGACGGGTTCGACCTCTATCTGCACGGCTTCATCGTCACCGACGACGGACGCTGGGTGGTGGTGCAGCAAGGAATGAACGGGGATCGCAGACAGGCACGCCGGTACCACTGGTTGTCAGAGGGGATCACCAGCTTCGTCGATGCTCCCCATGCTGCCATCGAGGGACGGGGGCAGGGGATGATCGTCAATCTGGCCGACCGCCGCGCGGCACCCTCCCGGCAGCGCCAGCTGGATGTGCTCGCGACACTCGGTCCGGACGGGATCGTGCGGGAGTTGGCTCGGATGCAGCCCGTCGAGCCCGCTGCGCCGGCACAGGGCCTGCTGCCGCACCTGGTGATGCCGGATCATCATGAGGTGCGGGCCGAAGACATCGTCGCACGGCGGCTCCACGGCAATCTTTGCGCCGCGGCAGATCGCGCGCCGGTCGATTTCGCCGACCTGCTGCTGTCGCCGCGGGTCGGCGCAAGAACGGTGCAGGCGCTCGCGATGGTGGCGGAGGTGGTACACGGCACGCCTTGCCGCTTCACCGATCCCGCGCGCTTCTCTCTCGCGCATGGGGGCAAGGATCGTCACCCCTTCCCGGTCCCTACGCGGGTCTACGACCAGAGCATCGCGGTCATGAAGCGCGCGGTCGTGAAGGCGAAGCTCGGAGCGACCGAGGAACTCGCGGCGATCCGCCGCCTGGACGCGGAGTCCCGGCGCCTGGAGAGGGATGCTACCGGTCCATCGGTGGAAGCGTTGATTGCTGAGGAACGCCGTTCAAGCCATGACTATGGCGGCCGCAGTGTCTTCGGGTTTGAACCGCCGTCTGCGGGTGAGGCGGTCGCGGGTTAGGCCAGCAGCATCGCGCCACCGATCAGCATCGCGCCGGCGATGATCGCGCCGCCGATCCAGCGCGAACCCGCAAGGATTGCGGCTCCTGCATCCTGCGGCGCCTGCGCGGGTTCCGCTTCGAGGCGTCGGATCGCGGCGCGCAGCAATCGCGGGGCATCGCTCCCGATCTTGCTGAGTTCCCACGCGAGCGCCTGAAGCGTGGGCAGCCAATGTTCGGGCGAGAGCCGCGCCTGCGCGATCCGGAGCGACGAACGCTGCATCGCCGACGAGAGATCGAAATCGGGTTGGATCGCCGTGAGCACCCCATCGATCGTCGCCAACGCCTTGAAGATCAACAGCAGGTCGGGGGGCATCGTCATGCCCTCGTCGCGCATCAACGGCAGAAAGTCCGCAACCATCGCGCTCAGGACGACACGGCCGCCACCATGACGCACGATCAACCGCTCGGCTGCGGCCTGGACGCGGTCACGCGGCACGGCGCTGCCGGCGGACCAGGTCGCGAGGACGTCCGCCAAAGCGGCGGGATCCCCAGCGTTCAGCGACTGGGTAAAGGCGATGAACTCCTCGCGGCGCCGCGGGGAGACATGGCCAATCATGCCGAGGTCGAGCAACGCGATCCGGTTGCCGGGTAGGCACAGCAGGTTGCCTGGGTGCGGATCTGCATGGAAGCGCCCGTTCACCAACACCATGTCGAGCACGATGTCGGCGCCCAGCGACGCTATCTCCGCCGGATCGATGCCGCCTGCCAGCAAGCTGTCGCCATCCCGCGGCGGGATCCCGTCGATGTAGTCCATGACCAGCAACGCTTCGGAGGTCCAGGCCCAGTGGATCTCAGGCACCACCACCCGCGGATCGCTTGCGAAGTCGGCGCGGAGCCGGTCGGCGTTGCGGCCTTCCCCGGTGAAGTCGAGTTCCTCCAGCACGGCCTCGGCGAGCTGGCGCGTCATGGCGGCGGGCGCGAAGCGCTTCGCCTCGGCACTCGCGGCTTCCGCTGCCGAGGCTAGCTGGGCGATCAGCCGCAGGTCGGCTTCCATGCGCGGACGGATGTCCGGCCGGCGGATCTTGAGAACCACGGGCTTGCCGTCTTTCAAGGTCGCGCGGTGGACCTGTGCCATGGAGGCGGCCGCCAATGGCTCGGGATCAAAGTACGCGAACGCAGTCTCGGGGGATTGGCCGAGCGCCGCTTCCACCGCGGGACGCAGGGTCTCGAAGGGCAGGGTAGGAGCGCCGCTGTGCAGGTGCTCCAGTTCCGCGATCCATTCCGGGGGCAGCAGGTCGCCGCGCGTGGCGAGGATCTGGCCGAGCTTGACGAAGGTGGGGCCCAGCGCCTCCAGCGCAAGTCGCGTGCGGCGCGGAAGCGTCTGCGGATTCTCGACCTCGCCTTCGTTCCGCTCCAAACCCAACCGAGCAAGCAAGACCCCGAGGCCGAAGCGCGAGGCGATCTGCAGGATCTCTGCAAGCCGCCCGCGATCGCGGGCGGCTACCATCAGGGTCTTGATCATGCCGGGCTCTCCGTTCGCTTATCGCTCGAACGCTACCGTCGCCATCACCGGGAAGTGGTCGGAGGCATAGGTGGTGCCCTCGTGATGGGTGTCCACGGTCGCGTCCTTGACCTGGAAGCCGCGGACGAAGAGATAGTCGATGCGCTTTTTCCCGACGCCCGTGAAGTCGTGGAAGGTGAGCTCGGGACCCTGCTTGCGCGGGGCGGCCGTCCAGGCGTCGGTGAGGGCCCTGGAGAAGGTAGCGTAGACGCCGCTGTCCGGTTCTGCGTTGAAATCGCCCGCCACGACGAGCGGCAGGTCCGTGGCGATGGCGGGGAGGCGCGACAGGATCAGGGCAGCGCCGCGCTCGCGCGCCTGCGCGTCCTGGTCCCGGTGCGGCAAATGGGTGTCGACGAAGACGAAGCGGCGCGGCTTGCGGCCGAGAGTCTCGAACACACCCCAGGTCGCCATGCGCGGCAAATCGGTACCCCAGCTCATGCTGCCGGGCTGTTCGGGCGTGTCGGACAGCCAGAAGTCGCCCTGCGTCACCAGCCGGAGCCGGTCGGTACGGTAGAGGATGCCCATGTGCTCATCCGCGTGAGCGCCCCGTCGATCACGGCCGAACCACCGATATTGAGGCAGGGCACGGACCAGATCGTCACCCTGCCGCTGGTGCAGTTCCTGGGTGCCGATCACATCGGGCTGGGTGTCGCGGATCGTCGCCACCATCACGGGGCGCCGCGCTTCCCACCGCGTCGGACCCTCGTCGTAGTAAAGCCGGACGTTGAAGGTCATCACCCGCAGCGAAGAAGCCGGCGCGCACGCGGCGACTGTGGCGAGCAGGAACAGGGCTATGCTCCGACGCAGGATCGACATCTCTCTCATTCTCCCCAAGTGTTTCTCGTCGTTTCCCGATGCGGTGCGATCACGTCAACAGCATGACCGTCATCGACGATGCGCCTCCTCGCGCTTCGAGCCCGGCGAGCGCCTCACGCCGCATTGCAACAAAATGTTGCTGGGACGGCTTTCACTTAGTTAGCTTTCTAACTATCTGGCACCCCATGCCGGATCAACAGCTGCAACGCGCGTTCACGCACCGCCTCATGCCCCTTGCGCGCGCCTACCGGCGCTACATCGACAGGGGGCTCTCCTCGCTCGAGTTGTCGCACACCACGGCGCTCGCGGTGATGCTGATTGGCCGCATGGGCGGCGGCCGCCGGCAAGGTACGCTCGCGGACGAATTGGGCCTGGAAGGAGCCTCGCTGGTACCGTTGATCCAGCAGTTGCTGCAGGCAGGGCTGATCGACCGCCGACCCGATCCGGAGGACGGCCGCGCGAAAACGCTGCACCTCACGGATACGGGCCAAAGCCTCGCCGCAGAGGTCGAGGAACGTTCGGCAACGCTGCGCGATCGCGTCTTCGCGGGGATCCCGGACGGGGATGTCGAGGCCGCGTTGCGGGTCATGGATCGGATCGCGGCCGTGCTTCAGGAATGCGCGGACGGAACGCCGGCGGCATGACGATCGGCGTTCGCCAGCTGGTGTTCTCTGCCAACGCCTTCGCAGGCGCGTTGCTGGCGCTCTTTCTCTCCTTTGCGATTGGCCTGGAACGCCCGTTCTGGGCGATGGTGACCGTGTATATCGCGAGCCAGCCGCTGTCCGGCGCCTCGGTTTCCAAAGGCGTCTTCCGCTTGATCGGTACCGCGGTCGGGGCGGGCGCCGCGGTGGTGATGGTGCCGGCGTTCGTGAACGCGCCGGTGTTGCTGACGCTCGTGATGGCCCTGTGGGTCGGCGGCTGCCTGTTCGTCTCGCTGCTGGACCGAACCCCGCGCTCCTATCTCTTCATGCTGGCAGGCTATACCGCCGCCTTTGTCGGCTTCCCGGCCGCAGGTCACCCGGAGCAGGTGTTCGGCACCGCAGTTCTGCGCGCCCAGGAGATCGGGCTGGGCGTCTTCTGTGCGATGCTGTTCCATTCGATCGTGTTCCCGCTGAGCGTGGGCGACGCGGTGCGAGATCGCCTGCGCGACATCCTGGCGGATGCGGAGCGCTGGACCGCCGATGCCCTCGCCGGCATCGTCACGCCCGAAACCGAAATCGAGCGCCGACGGCTCGCGAACGACACGACCGAACTCCATCTGCTCGGCACCCATCTACCCTACGACACCGCCCGCGTTCGTCCCGAACGTGGCACGTTGGCGGCGCTCCAGGACCGGCTGGTGCTGTTGCTGCCCATGGCTTCCGCGATGGAGGACCGCATCATCACGCTGCGGAGCCTGCGGGCCCTTCCGGAACGTCTCGAACGACTGGTCGAGGACGTCCGCTGTTGGGTCAAGGATCCGGCCGCGGCCGATCCAGACGCTCTGCGCGACCGGGCCGAGCAGCTTTCGAGCGACGCGGCGCGGCGGCACGATTGGGAGGCACTTCTCCAGGCGAACCTGGCGGGGCGATTGGGAGAACTCGTCGTCCTGCTTGTAACCATCCGTTCGCTCGCGCGGGCGATCCGCTTCCCCGACGAGAAGCTGCCGGAGGGGGTGCGACAGACCATCCGGGCCGCACGCCCGCGCAAGTTCCACCTGGACCATGCGCTGGCGCTGCGGTCCGCCTTCGCCACTGTGCTGGCGATCGTCGGCTGTGCGACATTCTGGATCTTCAGCGGCTGGCCGGACGGCGCAACCGCAACGATGATCGCGGCGGTGATGTGCTGCTTCTTCGCGGCCATGGATGACCCGACAGTCGCGCAGCGCGGTTTCCTCTACGGCACCGCGGCGGGTATCCCGATCGTGGGTCTGTACCTGTTCGCGATCCTGCCGATGATCAGCGGCTTCCCGTTGCTGGCACTGGCGCTTGCGCCGCTGTTCCTGCCGCTCGGCGTCGCCGTCGCGTTTCCCGCGCTTGCCGGTGCCACGATGCCGCTCGTGGTAGGGATCGCGGGAGGGCTGGCCCTCAACAACAATTACGGGCCGTCCGACTTCGCGACGTTCGTGAACAGCAACTTCGCGCTGTGCGCCGGCGTGCTGGCGGCGATCTTCGCCACCCGGCTGGTGCGCGTGCTCGATCCCGCGGCTGCAGTGCTGCGGGTCCTGCGCGCCGGCTGGCGCGACCTGGCCGATGCAGCGGAAGGTCGTGCGATCCGCAGTCCGGCCGATTGGACCAGCCGCATGCTCGACCGGGTGGGGCTGATCCTGCCGCGCCTGCCGCGCGCGGCCGCGGACCTGAGGCTCGCCGGCACCGACGCGCTTCGCGACCTGCGCGTGGGCCTGGGTGTGCTTCAGGTCCGGGAGGCGGCGCGAACCACCCCCGCGGGTGCCGGTCGTGCCGAAATGGAGAGGCTGGTCGCCACGTTGGGGCGTCATTTCCGGCGGCTAGGCAATGGCGCAAGCGAGCGTCCGCCGCTGATGCTGCTTGGGGAGATCGACACGGCACTGGCGCTCGTCCTCGAGGAGCCAACCGAAATGCCCGGCCGTGAGCCGACGCTGCACGCGCTTGTCGGCCTGCGCCGCAATCTCTTTCCCGACGCCAGCGCCTGGCAACCGGAGGCCCTTGCCGCATGAACGGCCAGATCGACATCAACGGCATCTATGTTCACCCGCTGCTGATCGCGGCGATCGTCGCCTATGCGGTGTCGCTCCCGATCGAATGGGCCCTGGCCCGTGTCGGCTTCTATCGCTTCGTCTTCCACCGGGGCTTGTTCGACTTCGCCCTGGTCGTCGTTCTGTGGGGGCTGATCGCGGCCGCCTTGTCGAACGGCACTCCCTTCGCGCTTTCCTTCTGAGACCGTCATGAAACCCGTCATCATCCTTCGCGTCCTGATCACCCTCGCCATCGTTCTCGCCGCCTATTTCGTCGGGGAGGCCTTGTGGCGGCATTATGAGGAGGATCCCTGGACTCGCGACGGCCGCATCAGCGCCGACGTGGTGCAGGTCGCGCCCGACGTGTCGGGCCTGGTCACCGAGGTGCTGGTGCATGACGACCAGGAGGTGCACGCGGGCACGCCCTTGTTCATCATCGACCGGCCCCGTTACCAGCTGGCTGTGAAGCAGGCACAGGCAGCGATCGCGGCGCAGCGGGTACAGATCGCCCAGGCCCAGCGCGAGGCGCGCCGCAACCGGGTGCTGGGGGACCTGGTTCCGGCAGAGGAGCGCGAGCAGGGGGACGCGAAGGTCGAGCAGCTGCAGGCCGAACTCGCCCGCCTGCAGGTTCAGCTGGAGACGGCGCGGCTCAACCTCGCCCGCACCGAGGTCCGCTCCGGCGTGGACGGGACCATCACCAACTTTGACCTCCGGCCCGGCGACTATGCCACCGCTGGTCGTGCGGAGTTTGCGATCATCGACCGCAAGTCCATCCATGCGGTGGGCTATTTCGAAGAGACGAAGCTTCCCCGGATCGCGGCCGGGGATCGGGTGCAGGTGCATCTGATGGGCGAGCAGCGGGTGATCGAGGGCCACGTCCAGAGCATCGCCAGCGGCGTGGACGATCGCGATCGTACCGCGGGAGACAAGTTGCTCCCGAACGTCAACCCGACCTTCAACTGGGTGCGCCTGGCGCAGCGCGTGCCCGTGCGGATCGCGCTCGACCGGGTGCCGGCCGGTCTGTCCTTGGTTGTGGGCCGCACCGCGACGGTGAACGTGGTCCATCTCGAGTCGTCCGCGGGCTCTCGCCGCGGCACCGTCACGGGCTCGCCGCAACGTCGCGCTGCCACGGAGAAGACCGCATGAGGCCGCTGATGCTCCGAAGGCTGCTTTCGCTCCTCGCCAGCGTGGCGGCAGCGGCCTGTGCGCCTGTCGGACCGAACTATCACCGTCCCGAGGCGGCGATCGCCGAGCGGCCGTCTGCCAAGGCTCCGTTTCTGAGCGGGAACGAGCCCGCCTTTGCCGAAACCGCAGTGCCGCAGGATTGGTGGCGCCTGTACCGCGATCCGGTGCTCGACAGCCTGGTTGCGGAGGCGATCGCCGCCAACACGGACCTGCGCGTAGCGGCGGCCAACATCGCTCGCGCCCAGGCGCAACGGACCATCACCGAGGATGCGCGCGAGCCGCGGACCGAACTCGGCGCAGGGATCTCCCGCGCCATGCCCTCCGCGCAGGAGGAGCTGATGCCGGGTGAGGCTTTTCCCTCCTTCTGGGTCTATTCCCTGGAGGCATCCGCGAACTACCAGCTCGACCTGGCGGGCCAGATCCGCCGGGCCATCGAGGCGGCGGATGCCGACGTGGCGGCGACACAGGCGGCATATGACGCCACCCGCGTCACCGTCGTCGCGCAGACGACGGCGGCTTATGTGGAGGCGTGTGCCGCCGGGCATGAGATCGGGGTGGTACAGCAGGCCCTCGATCTGCAGCGACGCAGCACCGAGCTCACCCGGCGGCTGGTCCGCGGCGGACGCGGCAGCACGCTCGACGTGACGCGCTCCACGGCTCAGGAGGCGCAGGTGCGTGCCAACCTGCCGACGCTGATCGCCCAGAAGCAGACAGCGCTCTTTCGTCTGGCGACCCTCACCGGCAAGCCGCCGGCAGAGTTCGACCGCAAGGTGGCGGCCTGCGGTCGGGAACCGCAGCTCGACCGGCCCATCCCGATCGGGGACGGCGCGGCGCTGCTGCGCCGCCGCCCCGACGTCCGGCGCGCGGAACTGCTGCTGCGCGCCGCCACTGCGCGGATCGGGGTGGCGACCGCGGACCTGTATCCCAAGATCAGGCTGGGCGCCTCGCTTGGCTCGGCCGGGCTCGCCGAGTCCTTCCTTGCGTCGGACACGTTCAAGTTCGGGATCGGTCCGCTCATCAGCTGGGAGTTCCCGAACCGCAAGCGCGTGCGCGCGCGCATCGGCATGGCCGAAGCCGACGCGGATGCGGCCTATGCTCGCTTCGACGGCGTGGTGCTCACTGCATTGCGCGAAGTGGAGACGGCACTCACGGTCTATGCGCGCGATCTCGACCGGCGGCGCGAACGTGAGGATGCGCGGGGCCATGCTGCCCAGGCCGCGCGCGACGCGCAGACGCTGTTCCGTGCCGGCCGACAAGGCTTTCTGCCAGTCCTGGATGCCGACCGCGTCCTGATTTCTGCCGAACAAGCGCTGGCGGCGCAGGAAAGCCGCATCGCGGCGGACCAGGTGCGCTTGTTCCTGGCGCTGGGGGGCGGGTGGCAGGCCCAGCCGGCCGTCTGAAGCGGCGCCCGGAGGCGCTCCATCGTAAATATAAGATAATTGCAGTCGCCTCTCTGGACCGATGCCGCTAGGCTGAAAAGAAAAGGGAGGATTTGATGGCATTCTTGCGTGCTACCTTGTTCCTGGGATCCGCTCTCGCCTTCGTAGGCGCGATGCCGGCCACAGCGCAGCGGACGGTTCCCGCCGCTCCGGACGCGATCGTCTACAAGACCGCGCTGACGACGAAGTGGGGGCGGGAGGTGACGCCCGAGAACGCGTGGCGCAGCTACCCGCGGCCGCAGCGGGTGCGGGAACGCTGGCTCAACCTCAACGGTCAATGGGACTATGCGATCGCGAAGGCGGGCACGCCGCAGCCCACGCAGATGCAGGGCAAGATCCTGGTGCCGTTCCCCGTCGAGTCGAAGCTTTCCGGGGTGCAGCGTCCCGTGCTGCCGGACGACCGGGTGTGGTATCGGCGGAGCTTCGCGGTACCCGCGGACTGGGCAGGGCAGCGCGTCCTCTTGAACTTCGGCGCCGTCGACTATGAGGCAGCCGTCTGGGTGAACGGCGCCTATGTGGGAGGGCACAAGGGCGGTTCTGCGACGTTCAGCTTCGACATCACCCCGCACTTGCGCAACGGCGACAACGAACTGGTGGTGCAGGTTGCGGACCCGACCTCCGACGGCACGCAACCTCGCGGTAAGCAGACGTTGGCGCCGCAGGGTATCTGGTACACGCCGGTCAGCGGCATCTGGCAGACGGTTTGGCTGGAGCCGGTTTCCGAACTGCACATCGCGGATGTTCGCGCCACACCCGACATCGATCGCGGTCGGCTGGAAGTGGATGTCGCGCTCAACCGCTCTGCCAACGACACCGATGCGGTGCGCCTCACCGCCAGCAAGGATGGGAGGATCATTGCGAGCACCATCGTGCGCGCCAACCGGCATGCAAGCCTGCCGATCCCGAATGCGCATCTCTGGTCGCCCGACGATCCGTACCTCTACGATCTTTCTGCGGAGCTTGTGACGGTCAAGGACCCCTATGCCGGAGCGAAGGAACGGACGCGCACCGCCTATGACGCGCGGTTCACCGAGCGTGAGCGGGCGACCTACGCGCAAGCTCAGGTGGTCGGGGCGCCCGTGGATCGGGTCACCGGGTATTTCGCGATGCGCAAGGTCTCGATCGGACCGGGGACCGTGCAGGGGCAGCCGGCAATCTTGCTGAACAACAAGCCTCTCTTCCAGAACGGAACGCTTGACCAGGGCTGGTGGCCGGACGGCCTGCTCACGCCTCCGTCCGAAGAAGCGATGGTCAGCGACATCGTCTTCCTGAAAAAGGCGGGCTTCAACATGCTGCGCAAGCACATCAAGGTGGAGCCGGCGCGCTTCTACCATGATGCCGACCGGCTCGGCATGCTGATCTGGCAGGACATGCCGTCCGGCGGCGACGAGGATCAGTTCGTCACCGGATCGAGCAAGGGCCAGGCGGTGCTGTCGTCGACCGAGATGACGCAGTTCCAGCAGGAACTTGCCGCGATGATCGGGGATCTCCGTTCCTTTCCCTCGATCGTGACCTGGGTCGTGAACAACGAGGGATGGGGACAATATGACTCCACGACCCTTGCGAAGCTGGTGAAGGGGATGGATCCGAGCCGGGTCGTGAACGCGGACAGCGGCTGGCTCGACGTCGCGCCGGATGTCTCCGACGTGGTCGACATCCATACGTATGAGGACAAGCCCAACGTTCCCCCGCGCTCCAGCACTCGCGCCATTGTGATCGGCGAATATGGCGGCATCGGGCTTCCGGTGACTGGCCACGTTTGGCGCGCCGGTAAGCGCAACTGGGGATACCAGGTGGCCGCAGATAAGCAGGATTATCTGAAGCGCTATCGCGTCAAGTTCGACGAGATCATCCGCCAGGCACGCGAGGAGGGATTGAGCGCGGCCGTCTACACCCAGACCACCGACGTGGAGGACGAAATCAACGGCCTGCTGACCTACGACCGGGCCGAGTCGAAGGCTCCCGCCGAGGAGCTTGCCCGCATAGCCGCCCCGCTCACCGGCGCGAACGTAGACCCGTATCAGGGCCATTGACCCGCGCCGGGCGGCACCGGGGGCTCGCCCCGGTGCCGTGCGAATGCGGGTCCTGGTGCAGGCGGCGCAATGCCGCAACACGGGCGGATGGAAGCAGCGAACCTTGCCGGATCCGGGCAGAGTGGCGGCTTGCGGATCAACGTCAGCCACTCTTCCGCTTGCAGGTCGGCGGGCGGCGCGTCGGGGCGAGCGCCTTCGCCACGCCCGCTCCACGTCCTGCATCCGCGAGGCGATCAGCCGACGACCCGCACCGGTCGCTGAGCGGAAGCTCTCAGCGCAGACCTCTCGCGGACAAAGCGCTGGATCGCATCGTCGAGCGAGCCGAGCGGCGCCCCTCGTTGTGTGGCGAGGCCAACGGCGCCCGGCCGGGGTGCCCGCCAATCCGGAAGCGGGCCCGTGATCGCCTTCACCCGATCGGCGTCATGGCCTGCACAGGTCGCGATCCGCTTTCCGAACTCGGCCCAACTCAGCACTTCTCCGTTGCTGAGGTGCCACAACCCCGTTGCGCCATCGATCAGTAGGTCCAAAGCGGCGTCGACCAGCTGCGGTACGTAGCTGGGAGTGACGACGTGGTCGCGCGCGGCATCGAAAGTGCCACCCGCCTCCAGGGTGTCCAGCACCGCTTGTGCAAAATTGAAACGGTCGTGCGGGGAGAAGAAGGCCGCGGTGCGGACGATCAGCGCATTGTCCAGGCCGGCGCAGCCTGCCTCCATCGCCGCCTTGCTGCGCCCATAGGCGTTGAGCGGCCGCACCGGATCTGACTCGACGTAGGGTCGGTCCTGGTCGCCAGCAAAGACCAGATCGCTGGAGAAGCCGAGATATCCGATCCCGCGCTCGGCGCATGCTTGTGCCAGTGCCACGGCACCCGTCGCATTGGAGCGATGGCATGCCTCTTCGTCCTCTTCGGCGGCGTCGACACGGACCCAGCCGGCCGCGTTGACGACGGCCCACGGGGCAATCTCGTCCAGCGTTCGCCCGAAGCTTTGGGGCCGCTGGAGGTCGATCAGGCTGCGATCCGAAAGGACATAGGTGATGTGCCGGGCGCTACAGGCGCGCGCGAGTGCCTGGCCCAACGTACCCGTAGCGCCGAGGATCAAGAGTGGCGGAGTCGCAGGGCCCGCGTCGTGCCGCCGTGTCGTTCCGGGGTGCGGCAGCGGCGGGTGCAGCAATCGCTCCGGCCGCCGCCACCAGCCGGCTTGCTGTGCGAGCGGGTGGCGAGGGGCACCAGTTGGAAATCCGCGCCAGAGTGCGGCCAGCGCGGTAGGTCGCGGCGTCCCGCTCGATACGTCGAAGACGCCGGGCTCATAGCTTCCGGAGCCGGTCAGCAAAGTGTCCCAGCCATGGCTTCCCAATAGAGACCATGCCGTGACCGCCCGAAGGTCGCCCCCAAGCTCGCGCAGGGCACAGGCCGTGTCCCAAGCTTCCGCCGCCCAGCGCAACTGCTCCTCGCGGGTGCAGCCGTTGTGTACCTCGGTGATCGCCACCGGAGTGTGATAGCGTTGCCAGGCCTCGCGTACGGCGCCTGCGAGCCCGGCCGGGGGCGGGTCTAGGACGCGGATCGCTTCGGTGTCGGCATAGGCTAGCCGCCCATTGCCTCCATGGGTGGACGGCGGATAGCACTGCAACCGGTGGTCGAGGAACCGATCGCTCGTGAGATAGTGGTTCACCCCGACGATGTCGGGCGGGCAGGGCGCATCGGCGATCGCCTGCAGCCGATCGCCCAAGCCGAAGACGGCGATACGCTCCCATAGCGGGTGGTGCCGCGTCACTCGGCCGAACAGCAGATCCCAGCCCGCCCACCGCCGGAGATTTTCGAACGCTGCCTGTTCGGTGAGGCGGGTGGTCGCATAGGCGCGCCCGAGGTCATCCGTCTGGATCAGCTGAGCACCGGGATTGACGCGACGCACCGCCTGCATCGCCAGCCGAACGCCGTCTATCTGGTTGAGCAGCGCCAACCAGAAGGAGCCTTCATCTGCCGCGTGAGGGTACCAATGGCCGTACAGGGCCGAAAAGCGTGCAGTGGTCAGGGGTTCGTTGACCGGGGTCCAAGCCTCCAACCAGGGGTAGCGTTGCGCCACCTGACCGGCGAAGCGCGCGAGACCGGGCGCGAAGCCCGGATCGAGAAGGTTGGTGCAAGGCGGTCCGCTGCCGTGATGGACCAAGCCGACGATCGGCCGGATACCGAGGGCGCGGAGCCTGCCGAGCCGTTCGTCGGACCAGCGCCAGTCGGCGCCGTCAGGGCCCCTTGGCGCCACCCGCTCCCAAAGCACAGGATACCGGAGCGCCTTCAGGCCGAGCTCGGCGAACCGGTCGAGATCGGATGAACGATCGTGGTGGCCGCTCAGCCGGCACTGATCGAGGTACCCGTCGCGCGTACGGTTCACCGTGCATTCGACACCACCCCAGAGCTCGATGTCCGGCATCCGGCACCTCTCGAAACGTCCTCCGGCAACGGCCCCGGCGGCGCATCGTTCCCGCCGATCATGTTGATCTATGTTGCCGGGCAAAGACTTAGTGGAACATTCAGCGCCAGCGAAGGTTTCCGATAAGTTACCCAGAGTAGATATATAGGGGGCGCGCGTGAACGAGCAGGTGCCGTCGGGAGCCGACCTTCCGAAAAATCCCCCTGAACCGACCGATCGTCCTACGTTGATCTGTTTCAGTCATTTGCGATGGGCGTTCGTCTTCCAGCGGCCGCAACATCTGATGACCCGCTTTGCCGCCACGCATCGTGTCCTCTTCTGGGAGGAGCCGGAGTATGTGCCGGGCATCGGTAATGCGCGCCTGCGCCGCAGCGTCTGCGAGGGTAGCGGCGTGGAGGTGCTGACGCCGGAGATCGACGACGCTTCACGCGGGCAGGACGAGGATGGGCAGCTCGCGGCCTTGCTGGATGCGGCGCTTGTCGGCACCCGCGCCGGCATCGTCCGCTGGTACTACACGCCCATGATGCTTCCGTTCTCGAAGCAGGTGCAGGCCGACTGTGTCGTGTACGACTGCATGGACGAATTGTCGGCGTTCAGGGGCGCTCCGCCTGAACTGCTCGAACGTGAGCGGGCGCTGCTCGAAGCGGCCGATCTTGTCTTCACAGGCGGCACGAGCCTCTACGAGGCGAAACGCGATCGTCATTCGAACGTGCACGCATTCCCCTCCAGCATCGACGTGCCCCACTTCGCGCGAGCACGGAACGGCGGCTCGGAATCTGCGGACCAGGCGGCGATCCCCGCGCCGCGGCTCGGTTTCAGCGGCGTCATCGACGAGCGCATGGACCTGGCTCTGCTGGCCACGATCGCCGATGCTCGTCCGGATTGGTCGCTGGTGGTGATCGGGCCCGTGGTGAAGATCGGCGAAGGCGAACTGCCTCGTCGTCCGAACATCCATTATCTGGGTTCGCAGCCCTATGCGGCACTGCCGGACCACATGGCCGGTTGGGACGTCGCCCTGATGCCCTTCGCGATCAACGAGGCGACGCGGTTCATCAGTCCCACGAAGACCCCGGAGTATCTGGCTGCGGGGTGCCCCGTGGTGTCGACAGCGATTACCGACGTCGTGCGCCATTATGGTTCGTTGTCGGCAGTGCAGATCGCGGAGACCCCCGGCGCGTTCGTGGCCGCCTGCGAGGCGGCCATGCAGTTGCGCCGGGAGAGCGGCCGTTGGCTGGAGGAAGCAGATGCGCTGCTCGCACGCACCTCGTGGAACAGCACCGCGTTCGAAATGGCTGCCCTGATCGCCGCGGAGATCGCGGCGCGGCGGCGGATCGAGCCGGTTGTTTCCCCGACCACATGGCCTGCATCCGAGGACCGCTACGACGTGATGGTGGTGGGTGCCGGGTTTGCCGGCGCGGTTATGGCCGAGCGGCTCGCTGCCGATGGCGGAAAGCGGGTGTTGGTGGTCGACCGCAGGCCGCATGTGGGCGGCAATGCCTACGACCGCAAAGACGATGCCGGCATTCTGATCCACCAATATGGACCGCACATCTTCCACACCAACTCGCAGGAGATCTTCCAATATCTCTCCCGCTTTACCGAATGGCGGCCGTATGAGCATCGCGTGCTCGCGTCGGTGGACGGCCAGCTGGTGCCCATGCCCATCAATCGTACGACGCTGAACGCGCTCTACGATCTGAACATGCAGAGCGACGAGGAGGTGGCAGCGTTCCTGGCCGCCCGCGCGGAGCCTGTCGTGCCGATCCGGACTTCTGCGGACGTGGTCGTCTCGCAGGTCGGCCGGGAACTCTACGAGACCTTCTTCCGCGGCTATACGCGCAAGCAATGGGGGCGGGACCCTTCCGAGCTCGACAAATCGGTCACCGCGCGGGTGCCGACCCGCACCGGCACCGACGACCGCTATTTCACGGATCAGTTCCAGGCCATGCCGCTGGAAGGCTACACCCGCATGTTCGAGCGGATGCTGGACCATCCCAATATCGACCTGCTGCTGGGTGTCGACTACCGCGAAATCCGCGATGCCTACCCGCACGACCATCTGGTCTTTACCGGCCCCGTGGACGAATATTTCGGCTATCGGTACGGCAGGCTTCCCTACCGGTCCCTGCAGTTCGAGCACCGGACGCTCGACAAACCCTGGCACCAGCCGGTCGCCGTCGTGAACTACCCGGACGAGGCGGTACCCTATACGCGGGTGACCGAATACAAGTACCTGACCGGGCAGGAGGCAGACCGCACCAGCGTGACCTTGGAGTATCCGAGTTCGACGGGGGATCCCTACTATCCGATCCCATGCGAGGAGAACCAGGCGCTCTACAAGCGATACGAGGCACTCGCTCTGGCGGAGCCCTCGGTCAGTTTCGTCGGACGGCTCGCGACCTACCGCTATTACAACATGGACCAGGTCGTCGGGCAGGCGCTGGCGACCTATCGGCGCCTCGGCGGAGCCCGTGCGATGCGGCAGGCGCCGGAACACGCCGTCGCTCCACTCGGCCGCACTGCAGCTTGAACAAGGGCTGCCGATTGCCGTCGTCAGCGAATGCCGCTCCGCGCGGGCTTTATCCGACGACCCGAGCTTCACCGATGATCCGCTCCTCCCACAACAGGAAGCTGCCCGCTTCCCGCAGGCGGGCAGCGGCTTGCTCCCCCTCGGCGAACATCCAGCCAAAATACCCGTTCTCACCCGGACGCAGGACGACGCTGTTGAGGAGTGGCCAGCCTTGCCAATGGCGCTCCTCGGGCGCGTCTGCCGGCACGCAGGCGCAGGACCAGCCGACTTCGATCGCACTCGCGCGGCCGCCCCGTTCCGGCGGGTACAGGAAGACCGTTGCCACCAGATCCTGTCGTGCTTTCCAGGGGTTGAAGCGCATGTCGCGATCCTCTGAGCAGAGCGGCTAGAACCAGGATCATGCGCCACGGGTACACAGCGGGAGAAGAGGCTTCTCGTCCACTTCGTTCGCCCGCCACCGCTTGTTCTTCGTCCACGCCTCGTCGATAGGCACCCGCATGAAGCCTCATCCTGCACCCGCCGGCATGCACCCGCGAGAGTTCGTCGCCTTCATCGCGGCGGTCATGGCGGTCAATGCGCTGGGCGTCGACCTGATGCTCCCCGCGCTTGCAGACATCGGCCATGACCTGTCGGTGAGCACGCCCAACCATCGCCAGTGGATCGTCACCGCCTATATGCTTGGCTTCGGCGCCGGGCAGCTGGTCTATGGACCGCTCGCCGATCGCTTCGGACGCAAGCCGATCCTGGTGTGCACCTTGGCCGGCTTTGTTGCCGCGGCCATCTTCGCCGCCGGATCGGTGACCTTTGTCGGCCTGCTCGGGGCACGGTTGCTGCAGGGGCTGATGTCCGCCTCCACCCGCGTGCTGGCGGTCGCCATCGTCCGCGACGGGGCATCCGGGCGCCAGATGGCGCGCACCATGTCGATCGCCCAGATGATCTTCTTCCTGGTGCCGATCCTGGCACCGACGCTGGGGCAGGCGCTGCTTGCCTTCGGACCCTGGCGTTTCATCTTCTACGCGCTCGGCGCCTTCGCCGCGGTGGTGCTTGCCTGGACGTTGGTGCGGCTGCCGGAGACGCTGCCGCTTGCGCGGCGGGTTCCGATGTCGCTCGGCGCCCTCCGCCAGAGCTACCGGCTGACCCTCACCAATCGTTTCTCGATCGGCTATGCGATCGCCGCGTCGCTTACCTTCGGTGGCATCCTGGCGTTCGTATCCTCGGCGCAGCAGATCTTCGTCGACGAGTTCGGAGCAGGGGAGCGCTTTACGCTGCTGTTCGCGCTGTGCGCCTTCGCCATGGGCGTCGCGTCCTTCGCGAACAGCCGGCTGGTGGAGCGGCTGGGTACGCGGCTCATCTCCCAATCCGCAGTGCTCGCCCTCATCACCCTGTCGGTCGTCCACGTGATCGTGATCGAGGCCGGTCTGGAGACACTGACGAGCTACATCGTGTTCCAGGCACTGAGCATGACCTGCATCGGCCTGTGTGGCTCCAACTTCGGCGCGATGGCGATGGAACCGGTCGGTCACATCGCCGGAACCGCGTCGTCGTTGCAGGGCTTCATCACCAGCCTGGGCGCCGTCGTCGTGAGCCTGGCGATCGGCCAGTCGTACAGCGGGACGACCTTGCCGCTAGCGGTCGGCTACCTCGGGATCGGGCTGGCGCTGATCGCGATCATCTATGTGATCGAAGGGGGCCAGTTGTTCCGCCCGCGCTTGCCCGCGAAGTAAGGAGCGCGTCCGCTTCACGGCCACGACGCGCCGAGGAACGCGGCGCCGGGCAGCTCTGCCTGGCCAGCGGAAGGGCCAGGGCGTCCGGTTCCGTCGAGCGGGAGGATCGTGACGCCGCCCGCCTTCTCGTGCGCCACGAGCAGCTTGTCCTCGAGCAGCAGCAGGAAGCGAGGGGAGGTGCCACCGCTGGGCGTGTGCCCGAGCAGCCTGACTTCGCCCTCCGGATCGACGGCGAAGCTCGCCACGCTGTCATGGCCGCGATTGCTGACGTACAGGCGTGTTCCGGCCGGGTTAAGTGCAACCGCCCCGCCGAGGCTGTCGGGTGCGGCATCCGCCGGCAGGGTCGACAGGATGTGCTGCACGGAGAGCGTCCCGCTCTCCTCGATCTTGAGGACGGTCAACGTGGACGCGAGCTCGCTCACCAGGAACGCCACCGGGAGGATCGGGTGGAACGCGAGCTGGCGCGGACCGGAACCCGGTGGCGCGGCATAGGCGACACTGGGCTCGCCCAAAGCACCTGTGGGCGCATGGGTGGGAAAGGCGAGGATCTGATCGGTCCCCAGGTCTGCGGCATAGAGGCGGCCATCAGGCGCGAAGCCGACCCAATGGGCATGTGGCCCTTCCTGACGTTCCACGTTCGGTCCTTGGCCCTCGTTCTGGTGGATCGCGGGTGGGCCGACAGGCAGGCCCTCCCCATCGAGGCGGTACATCGCAACCGTCCCGCTCCCGTAGTTGGCGATCGAGAGCAGGCGACCGGAACGGTCGAGTGCCAGGTGGCACGGGCCGTGGCCGCCGGACGAGAAGGAGGCGACTTCCCGCCAGTCTGTATCGGCATCTGCTAGGGTAACCCGGTCCGCCTCCTCATCGACGAGATACCAGAGTCCGGTGCCTGGCCGGCGGATGCCTGCGGAGACGTTGGCGTACGCCGCCAGGTTCGGACCGGCCTCCAGGCCCTCGCCCGTGATCGTGAGGCGGCAGAGCCCGCGTGCGCCCGGCTCCTGGTAGCCGCCCGCGAACACGTGCAATCCGGAAACTTCGTCAGCTGGCGACCCGACCATCCCATCCTCCGATTCGCTGTGCGATCTTCATGAGAAAAGGCGCGGCGCCGCTGCGGTTCCGCTTCCGACTTTTTTGCAGGGCCAGGCCGGGGAAGACGCTGGTTATTTCCGTCACACCCATTATGTACCGACCATTATGAAACTTGGCTGTTCCGCAAAGGGTCGTCCGCGCGAGTTTGATGCCGACACGGCGCTTGCCGCCGCGCTGCGGGTCTTCTGGAGCAAGGGCTACGAGGGCGCGTCGCTTACCGACCTCACCGAGGCGATGGGGATCACGCGTCCCAGCCTGTACGCCGCATTCGGCAACAAGGAAGCGCTCTTCAAGATGGCGCTCGACCTCTACGAACGCGAGAAGCTCGACTATATCGGCGAGGCGCTGAAGGAGCCGACGGCCCGGAAGGTGGCCGAGCATCTGCTGCGCAGTGCCCTGGAAATGCAGATGAGCAATTCCGATCCCAAGGGCTGCATGGGCGTGATCAACGCCGTCGCCTGCGGCGTGGAAGCCGAGTCGATCCGTGCGGAGGTGATCCATCGTGGCCGAGTCGCCAAACAGGGCCTGATCGATCGGTTCGAGCGGGCCAAGGCAGAAGGTGACCTGCCGCCCGATACCGATGCCGTTGGGCTGACCAGCTATCTCACCGCGATCATGCAGGGATTGGCGGTTCAAGGCGGAGCTGGTGCCTCGTGCCGGGACCTGAAGGCGCTGATCGATACCAGCCTTTCGATGTGGCCTGGGGCGTAAGCCGGTCACGTCGTTCGCTCGGCTCTTGCAAAAAATACCGCACGGTATGAAAAGGCTCTTGACCGTCGTCGCCGCGTTTCTATACTGTACGGTATAGAAGATAAAGGCAGCGTTGCGCGGGGAACAACCCCGGTGGTGACTTCAGCAGATTAGACCAACGGACCGGACGAGACGCCGCAGGAGCCTCTCCTGCGCGACAGGCCGGGCCGTGCCCTTGGATGATAGAGACCGACAAGCCGGCGGAGGCGTTCCGCGCGGCACAAGGGCGTGCGCCCGAGCTCGGTCCAGCAGGAGGAGACGAGTGATGGCGTATATGAACTTCACGGAGTTGCAGGGTGCTCCTGTTGCTGTGCCGGCCGATGTGGCCGCCGCAGTGGGCAAGGTCGGCTTCTCTGCACTCGAATGGTCTGTCGTGGCGATCGCCCAGAAGGATCGACTGTCCACCCTGGCGACACCGGGCCGCCTGTCGATCGCTCTTGGCACTCTGTTCGGCAATCAGAGCGGAAGCGCCCGGCTCGCGGACCCGCGGTTGGAGGCGCTGCGCCGGCTGTCCGTACTCGCGTGGCACCACGGCCATGCCGTTCCGCGCCACGAAATCCGCGCATTCCACCAGGCCGGCTTCACGCCCGAGCAGTATGAGACTCTGCTCGGCAGCATCAGCCGTGGCCGCTCAGCCCTGAACCAGGGAAGGCGTACCCGATGAACATGATTTCCCGAGTTGAAACTGAAGAGGCTTCGCGAGCAGGCTTCGCGAAGCGGTTCCGCCGCTTGCCGTTCTGGCAGCGCGCGGGCGTCGTTGCGCTCCCGATCGCGCTGGTGGTCGGCAGCACCGGCATCGCATTCAAGGATGCCCCTGCCGCGCCGGCTGCTCCGCCGGCCCCGGTCGTCACCGTGGCCCCGCCCTTGGTCCGCGACATCAACGAATGGGACGACTACGTCGGTCGGTTCGAGGCGAGCCGCGCGGTCGAGGTCCGGCCGCGCGTCGCCGGTGCGATCACGGGCGTGCACTTCACGGATGGGGCGGTCGTCCGCAAGGGACAGCTGCTCTTCACGATCGATCCTCGGCCTTTCACCGCCGCACTCGCGGAGGCGCGCGCTGGCCTTGCAAGTGCCCAGAGCGATCTCGCGCTGGCGCGTGCGGATCTCAGCCGTGCAGAGCGGCTGGTCGAGGTGGACGCCGTCTCCAGAAGCGATCTGGAGCGATTGCAGGCGCGCGTTCGCGCTGCGACGGCTGCCATGGCCGCGGGGCAGGCTCGCGTGCGCAGTCGCGCCCTGGACGTCGAGTTCACCCAGGTGCGAGCGCCGATCTCGGGTCGCATCTCGGACCGCCGTGTCGATCCGGGTAACCTGGTCGCGGCCGGAGAGGGGCAGGGCGGCTCGCTTCTGACGACGATCAACGCTCTGGATCCGATCTACTTCACCTTTGATGGCTCGGAGGCGCTGTTCCTCAAGACCAAGCGCGCACGGGAGGCGGGTGCGGCCGCGTCGCCGGTCGAGATCCGGCTTCAGGACGAGGCCGACTATAAGTGGAAGGGGCGGCTGGACTTCACCGACAACGGCCTCGATCCACGGTCGGGCACGATCCGCGGGCGTGCGGTTCTGAGCAATCCGGGATTGTTCCTGACACCGGGGATGTTCGGCAACATGCGCCTGTCCGCCGGGGGAACGACGCGCGCGTTGATGGTTCCGGATGAGGCGATCCAGACCGACCAAGCGCGCAAGCTCGTGCTCACCGTGGGTGCCGACGGGACCGTCGCTCCCAAGCCGGTTGAACTCGGGCCGGTGGTCGACGGCCTGCGCATCATCCGCTCCGGCCTCACGCCTCAGGACAAGGTGGTGATCGCAGGCACACAAATGGCCATGCCTGGTGCCAAGGTTCAGCCGAAGCCCGGCAGGATCGCGCCCGATGCATCCGCGCAGCAACCCACCTTCACGGCACCGGTCACGGGCGAGGCAACCTTCGCCCGGTGACCCGTCAGCCGCCGGGACGCCCCCAACACCCGGCGGCTGACACCTCCAGTTTCTGATCTCTTGCACGAGGAGTGGCCCGATGCGCCTCTCGCGGTTCTTCATCACGCGCCCGATCTTCGCGGCGGTCATCGCGATCGTGATCACGATCATCGGTGCGATCGCCTATCTGGCGCTTCCGATCTCCCAATATCCGGACATCGTCCCGCCGACCGTCACGGTCACGGCGAGCTATCCTGGCGCCTCCGCCGAAACCGTCGCCGAAACCGTTGCCGCGCCGATCGAGCAGGAGATCAACGGCGTCGACGATATGCTGTACCAGTCGTCGCAGTCGACCGGTGATGGCAACGTGACGATCACCGTCACCTTCAAGTCGGGCACCAACCTCGATGCCGCGCAGGTGCTGGTGCAGAACCGCGTCGCCGTCGCCGTGCCGCGACTGCCCGAGGAGGTGCAGCGCCTCGGCGTGGTCACGCGAAAGACCACGCCGGACTTCCTGATGGTGGTCAACCTGATCTCGCCCGACAACTCGGTCGATCGCAGCTATATCTCGAACTACGCGCTCACGCAGGTCAAGGACCGGCTGGCGCGCATCGAGGGGGTGGGCGATGTCCGGATGTTCGGCGCCCGCGACTTCGCGATGCGCGTCTGGATCGATCCTGGCCGCGCCGCGGCACTGAACCTGACCGCGGGCGATATCGTCCAGGCGCTGCGCGCACAGAACATCCAGGTCGCCGCTGGCACGCTCGGTCAGCCCGGCTCCACGCCGACTGGCAACGCGTTCCAGCTCAACATCGAGACTCAGGGTCGCCTGAAGGACCCGGCAGAGTTCGGCCGGGTGGTCATCCGCACCGACGCCGATGGACGCCAGGTGCGCGTGAGCGACGTGGCGCGCGTCGAACTTGGTGCTGCCGACTATTCGTCCAACACCTATCTGTCGAACCAGCCGACCGTCATCCTCGGCGTGTTCCAGCGTCCGGGATCGAACGCCCTTGCCGCCGCAACGGCGGTGGAGGACGAGCTCGAGGCGATGTCAAAGGACTTCCCCAAGGGTTTGGAATACCGCGTCATCTACAATCCGACGGAGTTCATCTCCCAGTCGATCGACGCGGTCTACCACACGCTCGGCGAGGCGGTGTTGCTGGTCGTGCTGGTCGTGATTGTGTTCCTGCAGAAATGGCGGGCGGCGATCATCCCGGTGGTTGCCATCCCCGTGTCGCTGATCGGCACGATGGCGGTGCTGCTGCCGCTCGGCTACTCGCTCAACAACCTTTCGCTGTTCGGCCTGGTGCTGGCGATCGGCATCGTCGTCGACGACGCGATCGTCGTGGTGGAAAATGTCGAGCGCAACCTGTCGCGCGGCATGTCCCCGCTGGAGGCTGCGCGCACGTCCATGGACGAAGTGTCCGGCGCGCTGGTTGCCATCGTGCTGGTGCTGCTGGCGGTGTTCCTGCCGACGCTGTTCCTCAACGGGCTGTCCGGTGCCTTCTACAAGCAGTTCGCGGTCACGATCTCGGTCGCGACGGCAATCTCGCTGCTGGTCTCGCTGACCCTCTCGCCCGCTCTCGCGGCGGTGCTGCTGACCGGGCACGAGGGAGAGCCCAAGGGTCGCATCGGTCGGATGACCAGCCGTGCGGCGGACGCCTTCAATCGGGGCTTCGATCGCTTGAGCCACGGCTATAGCCGTCTGACCCGGGTGCTGGTCACGCGTCCGAAGCGCATGATGGTGACCTATGCGGGGCTGATCGCAGCCACGGTCGCGATGTTCTGGGTGACGCCCGTCGGCTTCATCCCGGCGCAGGACCAGGGCTACTTCCTGACCGTCATCCAGTTGCCGCCAGGCTCCTCCCTCGAACGCACGGACGAGGTGATGCGCAAGGTCGTGGCCCGCATCCTGCCGATCAAAGGCGTCAAGGGATCGGTGATGCTCGCCGGCTTCGACGGACCCTCACAGACGCTCGCGCCCAACAGCGCGGCCGCCTATGTTCCGCTGCAGTCCTTCGAGGAGCGCAAGAAGCTCGGCGTCACCTACGCCGGCATCATGGACGAGGCGCGCAAGCGTACGGCCGACATCAACGAGGCGATGCTGCTGGTCGTCCCGCCGCCGCTGATCCAGGGGATCGGCTCTGCCGGTGGATACCGGATGATGATCGAGGATCGTGGCGAGCACGGCTATGCCGAACTGGGCAAGACGGCGTTCGACTTGATCGGGAAGGCGAACCAGACGGAGGGCCTGCAGCAGGTCTACACCTTCTTCAACACGGCCACCCCGCGCGTTTTCGCCGATATTGATCGGCGCAAGGCGGACCTGCTGGGCGTGCCGCCGGAGCGGGTGTTCGAGGCGCTGAACGTCTACCTCGGTTCGGCCTTCGTGAACGACTTCAACATGTTGGGACGCACTTATCGCGTCACCGCTCAGGCGGACGCACCGTTCCGCACCACCGAAGCGGACATCGCCAATCTGAAGACGCGCTCGAACTCCGGGGCGATGGTGCCGATCGGCTCCGTCTCTACCTTCGAGAACAAGACAGGGCCGTATCGCGTCACGCGCTACAACCTCTTCCCCGCAGTGGAGGTCGATGGCGACACTGCGCCGGGATACAGTTCCGGCCGCTCGCTGCTCACGATGGAGAAGCTCGCGAGCGAGCTGCCACCGGGCTACGAAGCCGAGTGGACCGGCATCGCGTTCCAGCAGAAGATGGCCGGCAGCACCGCGGGCCTGGTGTTCGCGCTCGCCGTGCTGTTCGTCTTCCTGGTGCTCGCGGCCCAGTACGAGAGCCTCACGATGCCGCTGGCGATCATCCTGATCGTGCCCATGTGCCTCCTGGCGGCCATGGCCGGCGTCAATCTGCGAGGAATGGACAACAACGTCCTCACCCAGATCGGTTTGGTGGTGCTGATCGCGCTTGCCGCCAAGAACGCGATCCTGGTGGTGGAGTTCGCAAAGCAGGCGGAGGAGCAGGACGGGCTTTCGACCGTGGAGGCAGCGGTTCGCGCCGCGCACGATCGACTGCGGCCGATCCTGATGACCTCTTTCGCCTTCATCCTGGGTGCGGTGCCGTTGCTGATCGCAAGCGGGGCCGGGGCGGAGCTCCGCCAGGCGTTGGGTACGGCGGTGTTCTTCGGGATGATGGGCGTCACTGCCTTTGGCCTGCTGTTCACGCCGACCTTCTACGTCGTGTGCCGCGCGCTGGGCGACCGCATCGCCCGCGTTCGCTCCCGCAAGGCTGCGGACCGCGACGCCGCACCTCACTTCCAGCCCGCTGAATAAGGAGGGCCCGATGCGTTCGATCCTGATCACCACCTCGGCGCTGGCGCTTGCCGCCTGCGCCGCAGGTCCCGACTATGCGGCACCCAAGCATCCGCAAAGTGCAGGCGGCAGCTTTGTCGCCGCAAGCGCCGTCGTCACGCCAGAGCCCGTGAAGGGCGATTGGTGGCGGCTTTACGACGATCCCGTGCTGGACCAGCTCGTCGCGGACGCCCTGGCGGCCAACACGGATGTTCGAGCCGCCGCCGCCCGCGTGGAGCGTGCGCGTGCGCTCTTGCGCGGGGCCCGCGCGAACCAGCTTCCCCAGGCCACCCTCGGTGCGGGTGCGAACTACGGCCGGACGCCCGAAGTGCAGCGGGTGCCCGGACTGGCGCGCGAAAACTGGCAGATCGATGTCGGGCTGAACGTCAGCTACGAAGCCGACTTGTTCGGACGCCTCTCGCGCAGTGTGGAGGCCTCGCGAGGGGATGTCGGCGCAGCGCTAGCCGATGCAGAAGCGGTCCGCGTGGCCGTGGTTGCCGAGACCACCCGTGCCTATGCCGATGCCGCTTCTGCCGCGGAGCGTCTGAAGGTCGCCGAGCATATCGTGCGACTGCTCGACCAGTCGCTCGACCTGACCGAACGGCGTCGCAGCGTCGGCGAAGGAACGCGGCTCGACACTGCGCGCATCGGCGCTCTGCGGAACGAGCGCCAAGCGCAGGTGCCCACGCTTCGAGCGGAGCGCGACGCGGCGCTGTTCCGCTTGGCCCTGCTGACCGGCCGTGCCCCCGCTGACCTCCCGCCAGTTGCTGCCGCGCGGGTGACGACGCTGCGGTTGAACCAGCCGATCCCGGTGGGCGACGGAGCTGCACTGCTCGCCCGGCGGCCGGACGTTCGGGCAGCCGAGCGACGGCTCGCCGCTGCGACTGCGCGCATCGGCGTGGCGACGGCAGACCTTTACCCGCGGATTACCCTCGGCGCGTCCGGCGGCTCGACCGGCACCGATATCGGCGACGTCTTTGGTGCGGGACCGCTACGGTGGCTGGTGGGCGGCTTACTCAACTGGGCGGTGAACCCGGGGCCCGCACGAGCCCGGGTCGCGGCGGCCGAGGCGGAAAGCCAGGAGGCCCTCGCGGACTTCGACGGTTCCGTCCTTCGGGCCTTGCAGGAAACGGAGACGGCGCTGTCCGCCTATGGCAATGCGCTGGATCGGCGAACGGCCCTTCAGGCAGCGCGCAACGAAGCGGAAGCCGCCGTGACCATCGCGCGGGCCAGGCAGCGCGAAGGCGACATCGACTCGCTTGCGCTCCTCGACGCCGAACGCACCTTCGCGGACGCGGAAGCCACATTGGCCGCCGCGGACGCCTTCATCGCCGACGCGCAGGTTGACCTCTTCCGCGCGCTCGGCGGCGGCTGGCAGGTGTGAGGTTCGGTGCGTAGTGCGTTCACCTAACATCAAAACTCCGAGCATCATGCGCAGGGAAGGCAGGACGGCGGGGTGATCTTGCCGTCCTGGATCGTAGATGGAGACGCGTAGGGGGCGTTCTGCAATCCTCCGGCGGCCGCATCCGGTGCCTGGCCTCGGTGTCCGATCGCAGGCAGCCGAGGCGCCGGCTTTCAGGCTCTGGCAGCTCAGATTACCGTGCGCGTGCGGCGGCGGCCGGCGCCTGCCACGCGCCAAAACAGACCCTGGCACCGTTCGCGTGGCGGCTAGATCCTCCCAAGTGGGAAGTTACAAGCGGGTGCGTAACGAGCTTGATTTCCCGGTACGTTTGGCTTCAAGCACCCCAAGTCGCGGGGGCGGTGGTGATGCTTAGGATTTGGAATGGCCGCATCGGCGTTTGAGGATCATGTCGCAAATCGGCGGTTCGAGCTGCTGGTACAGTCCGTTACCGACTACGCGATCTACATGCTCGATCCGGAAGGCCGCATCGTAACCTGGAACGCAGGTGCCGAACGCTTCAAGGGCTATTCCCCCGGGGAGATCGTCGGCGAGCATTTCTCGCGCTTCTTTACGCCGGAGGACCGAGAGGCCGATCTGCCGGGCCGAGCGCTGCGGATCGCGGCGCGGGAAGGGCGGTTCGAAGCCGAAGGCTGGCGCGTCCGCAAGGATGGAGAGCGTTTCTGGGCGCATGCCGTGCTCGACCCCATTCGCACCGAGGACGGATCGTTGCTCGGCTATGCCAAGATCACGCGCGACATCACCGAGAAGCGCCGGCTGGAGCGGGCTAGCTACGACAGCGAGCTGCAGTTCCGGCTGCTCGTCCAGGGCGTCCGGGACTACGCGATCTACATGCTGGATCCTACCGGCAGGATCACGAGCTGGAACTCGGGCGCGCGCGCGATCAAGGGCTATGAGGAGGCAGAGGTGCTGGGCGCGCACTTCTCGCGCTTCTACACCGAAGAGGACCGCGCGCGCGGCGCTCCGGCGGCGGCGCTGGCGACGGCCCTGCGCGAGGGGAAGTTCGAGGCCGAGGCGCAGCGCGTGCGAAAGGACGGCTCGCTGTTCTGGGCGCACGTGCTGATCGATCCGATCTATAATGGGGCCGGGCAGCATGTCGGCTTCGCCAAGATCACCCGCGACATCAGCGAGAAGGTCCGCGCTGCCGACGAGCTCCGACAAACCCAGGCTGCCCTGCTCCAGTCGCAGAAGCTTCAGGCGCTCGGCGAGTTGGCAGGCGGCATTGCCCATGATTTCAACAATCTGATGACCGTCATGCGCGGGTCCGCCGACTTTCTCTTGCGGCAGCCGGACCTGCCGGTCGAGAAGCGCAGCCGCTATCTGCATGTGATGCTCGAAACCGCCGAGCGGGCGACGAGCCTCACCTCCCAGCTCCTTGCCTTTGCCCGGCGCCAGCCCCTGGAGCCGGAGGTGATCGACCTCAGCGTTCGCCTGGATGCCCTTGGCGAGATGCTCCAGCGCACGCTTGGAAGCCAATACGACCTGCAGCTGGACCTGCTTCCCGCGCTGTGGCGGGTCGAAATCGATCCGACCGGCCTGGAGACGGCGCTTCTCAACGCGGTGCTGAACGCGCGCGATGCGATGCCGAATGGCGGCCGCATCACGATTTCCACACGGAACTGGCCTACGTCGAACGGCGACATGGTTCGGCTGTCGATCAGCGACACGGGCGAAGGCATCCCCCCGGATCGTCTGGAGCGCGTCTTCGAGCCGTTTTTCACCACCAAGCCTACGGGGAAGGGGACCGGGCTCGGCCTTTCGCAGATCCACGGCTTTGCCGTGCAGTCCGGCGGCGCCGTCGACATCGACTCCCAGGTCGGGACGGGAACCGCGGTGCACATGCTTCTGCCGCGTACGGACAAGGCCGCTCGCGACGGCGTCGACGCCGCCGGGGATATCTCGATCCCGCACGGGTTGCGGGTCCTGCTGGTCGAGGACAGCGAACACGTCCGCTATTTCGCCCGCCAGCTGCTCGAGGACCTCGGCTGCGCGGTCACCCAGGCGTGCGATGGCGAAGAAGCGCTGTCGCTGCTGCAGTCAGATGGGTTTGACATCATCTTCTCGGACATCGTGATGCCCAAGCTCAGCGGCCTCGAACTCGCGCAGCGCGCCAGGGAACTCGGCTACTCGCTGCCGGTGCTGCTCGCGAGCGGCTACAGCAGCAAGCAGTTCATCCCTGCCGACGAGCGGGAGTTTCCGATCCTCCGCAAGCCCTACAAGCTGGAGACGTTGGCGGCGGGAGTGAAGCAGCTGTTGGAGAAACAAGCCTCCTGATACAGGCGCTCCTGCTCTTGCCGCCTCGCCTGGCCCGTCATAGCCTGCGGCAATGACGAAGTTCACACCTGTCGGCGCTCTGATCCTTTTCTGGTTCATCGGCATCGTGATCGGCGACCCTGGCCTGTGGTTCCCGCTCGGGTTCCTGGCAATGGTGGTGGTCGCGATCATCCAAAAGAAGCGGGGCGCATCGCCACCCTGAGCGCTGCATTGTCGGTCTTCCGCTGGGCCCCCGCCTACGGTCCGGCCAACCGTTGCGCCACAATCCAAGCCCGCCTGTCTACTCGCCAGGCGCTTGGCGGCCGCAGTTCGAGTTGCCGGAGCAACCGCTCGCGAGGCCGGGCGGCCGGTGGTGACTGTCAGCGACCGGCAGTCGATCTCGTCAGGCACTTGGGCCGCGGTTCGAGGGCGCTGACGGGCTGCAGCGCAGCGACGTGGAACCGACGTTCTTGGATTGCCAGATCATGCGCAGTGAGCACCACCACGAAGGAAGACTCTGGTCAGGTTTGATGAGGGAGCGCAAGCGGACACGAAAAGAGACCCTACAGCAGGGCGTTTCGCTCGATGATGGTGACCCCTACGGGACTCGAACCCGTGTTTTCGCCGTGAGAGGGCGACGTCCTAGACCGCTAGACGAAGGGGCCAATCGCTTGGTGAGGTGGCCGTTTACGGGCGGGGGTCGGAGGCGTCAAGCAGGTATTCCGAGGTTTCGGAACTTTCTGATAACCCCCTGTATACGCACACCAAATTGTCCGAACCCACCGAGCGATCGTCGTCGATGCAGACGTTGAACGGGTGGCGCTCCGCGTCCCCGGTTCACGTTCTGGAAACCTTTTGTCCCGCGGCGCATTGAACCAGCGACAACCTTGTAGGTGATGTACGATGTTCAAATTCATTCCCGTGGTCCTGGCGTCCGTGCCGCTGGTGGCGGTGGTCAGCGCCTATGTGATGGTGCACTGAGCCGCTGCCGGAAGGCGAGCGCTCGGCTTCCGCGGAGAACAGGCAAAAAGAGAGGGCCGCCGGGGAGTACCCGGCGGCCCTTCCTGTTTTCGGCGTTGCCGCGAGAAGCCTTAGGCTTCCTCGCCCTCGGCCGGCGCTTCGTCGCGCGCGATCTCGCCCGGCTCGGCGTTCGGGTCGTAGTCCTCGGTGAAGCCGGCGGTGTCCTGCTCGAACATCGCAGCCATCACGTCGACGCCCTGGGCCTGCATTTCGGCCTCTTCCGGCGAACGTGCGACGTTGACCTTGACGGTCACCGCGACTTCCGGGTGCAGCGCGACGCGGACTTCGTGCAGGCCGATCGCCTTGATCGGGCGGTCGAGCACGACCTGTGCCTTGTTGACCTTGTGGCCGTCGGCAACCAGCGCCTCGACCAGGTCGCGCACCGCGACCGAGCCGTAGAGCTGGCCGGTGTTCGACGCCTGACGGATCAGGGTCACCGAAACGCCCTCGAGCGTCTTGGCTTCGGCCTGTGCGTCGGTGCGGCGCGAAGCGTTCTCCGCCTCGATGCGCTCGCGATTGGCTTCGAAGACCTTGCGGTTGGCTTCGTTGGCGCGCAGCGCCTTCTTGCGCGGCAGGAGGAAGTTACGGGCGAAGCCGTCCTTCACCTTCACCACGTCGCCGATGTGGCCGAGCTTCTCGACCCGCTCCAGCAGAATGACGTCCATGTCGGGCGCTCCTTACTTCACGATGTAGGGCAGCAGGCCCAGATGGCGTGCGCGCTTGATGGCCTGGGCCAGTTCGCGCTGCTTCTTTGCGCTCACCGAGGTGATGCGCGACGGGACGATCTTGCCACGCTCGGACACGAAGCCCTGGAGCAGACGGACGTCCTTGTAGTCGATCCGGGGAGCGTCCTTGCCCGAAAAGGGGCAGCTCTTGCGGCGGCGGAAAAACGGTCGTGCCATGATGATGCTCCTTTACGCTTCTTCGCGGCGCGGGGCGCGGTCTTCGCGCGGACCACGATCGTCGCGGTCGCGGCCACGACCACCACGGTCGCCACGCTCCGAACGCTCGCTCTTGCGCATCATCACGGTCGGGCCGTCTTCCAGCTTGTCGACCTTGACGGTCATGAAGCGGATCACGTCCTCGTTGATCTGGGTCTGGCGCTCAAGCTCGGCGACCACGCCTGCGGGCGCGTCGATCTCGAGCATGACGTAGTGCGCCTTGCGGTTCTTGGCGATCCGGTAGGCGAGCGAACGCAAGCCCCAGGTCTCGGTCTTCACGACCTTGCCGTTGTTGTCTTCGATGATCTTCGTGGCGGTTTCCGCCAGCTGGTCCACCTGCGCCTGTGCCAGATCCTGGCGCGCAAGGAACACATGCTCGTACAGAGCCATGCTGCTTACCTATGTTGGTCGATCGCTGACGCCGCCCCGTGCGACGCCCCTCCGACTGTCGTCCATAATCGAACGGGGGCGGAAAGGACGTGCCTTCCACCCCCGAGGACCCGTGCCTGTACCGCAAAAGCGGCGAAAGGCAAGGTGTTTAGTTGGCGAGCGCGCCGCCGATCACTGCGCCGATCAGCCCGCTGGCGAGGGCCACCAGCACCGCGTCATTGCCGGACTGCACCCACTGGTAGCCGCTGGGCGGCGCATAGAGCCGGCCGCTGCGGCGATAGTCGATCTGGCGATAGTTGCGGGCGTAGCGGCTGTCGAACCGTTCGCCGCGCTGCCAGTTGCGGACATTCCGATACTGCTGGCGGCCGCGCTGCTGCTGATAGTGGGTCTGCGGCGTGCGGGTCACCTGCTTCTTGACGACCGTTGTCCGCTCGACGGTGCGGTGCGGCCCATGGTCCGAACGCTGCGGCGCGGCCATGGCGGGCGTCGCGAGCAGCGAAGCGGCGACGGCGGCTAGAACGAACTTCTTCATGGAAACCTACTCCTTCATCACCCTCAGTGGCGATGAAGGCAATTTGGGGGTCGGCTGTCGCACGCGTTTGTCGCCGATGTGGTGAAATGGTCTCAATCTGTCGCGGCGCTTGGGCTTGCGTTCATCTTGGTGCTCGGCCTAACCGGCGCCTCGAGATTCAAGGAGAGGCACGTGCGCGCTTTCATCTTTCCTGGCCAGGGAAGCCAGTCGGTCGGCATGGGGGCGGCGCTCGCTGCCGCCTCGCCCCATGCCCGCGAGGTGTTCGGAGAGGTCGACGAGGCGCTCGGACAGAACCTCTTCCGGCTGATGAGTGAAGGCCCCGCCGACGAGCTGACGCTGACCGAGAATGCCCAGCCCGCGATCATGGCAAACGCGATCGCGGTCCTGCGCGTGCTGGAGAAGGAGGGGGGCGTCCGCCTGGCCGAGAAGGCCGACTTCGTCGCCGGCCATTCGCTGGGCGAATACACGGCGCTCTGTGCGGCAGGCGCGTTCGACCTTCCGACCGCCGCCCGGCTTCTCAAGCTGCGCGGACAGGCGATGCAAGCGGCAGTGCCGGTGGGTGAGGGCGCCATGGCTGCCCTGCTCGGCGTGGATCTGGAAAAGGCGCAGGCGATTGCCGGCGCTGCTGCCGACTCCATCCTGGCGGAAGGCGGCCCGCAACTCGTCTCGACCGTCGCGAACGACAATGATCCGAGCCAGGTGGTGATTTCCGGTCACCGGCAGGCGATCGAGCGCGCGGTGGCGCTGGCGAAGGAAATGGGCGCCAAGCGCGCGTTGCTGCTGCCGGTTTCGGCGCCCTTCCACTGCCCGTTGATGCAGCCGGCGGCGGAGGCGATGGAGAATGCGCTGCTGGACGCGGATCTCCGCGCGCCGCTGGTGCCGGTCTATGCCAATGTCGATGCCGTGCCGATCGCGGACCCGGGCGCCATTCGCGTAGCATTGGTCCAGCAGGTTACCGGCATGGTGCGCTGGCGCGAGTCCGTGCTGGCGATGCAGGATGCCGGGGTGAGTGACTTCGTGGAACTTGGCGGCAAGGTGCTGGGTCCGATGGTCAAGCGGATCGCACCCGACGCGACCACGACCAGCGTCGTGACCATGGACGATATCGAAGCGCTCGTAGCGCGCCTTTGAACAGGGATCAGGATATGTTCGATCTTACAGGCATGACCGCGCTGGTGACCGGCGCGTCGGGTGGCATCGGTTCGGCGATCGCGAAGGCGCTGGCGGCGCAGGGCACACGTCTCGCGCTGTCGGGCTCCAACCTCGAGAAGCTGGAGGCGTTCAAGGCCGAGCTCGGCGGCGACCACGTCGCGCTCCCCTGCAACCTTTCGGATGGTGCCGCCGTGGACCAGCTCGTGCCGCAGGCGGTGCAGGCGCTGGGCAAGCTTGACATCCTCGTCAACAACGCCGGCGTGACCCGCGACAACCTGGCGATGCGGATGAAGGATGACGAATGGGATCAGGTGATCCGAGTCAACCTTGAGGCGGCGTTCCGCCTCGCCCGCGCCGCCGCCAAGCCGATGATGAAGGCGCGCTTCGGCCGTATCGTCTCGATCACGTCGGTGGTCGGCCAGACCGGGAACCCCGGGCAGGCGAACTATGCCGCTTCCAAGGCGGGTCTGGTCGGCTTGTCGAAGGCGTTGGCGCAGGAACTGGCGAGCCGCGGGATCACGGTGAACTGCGTGGCCCCCGGGTTCATCCGCTCGGCCATGACCGACGTGCTGCCCGACGCGCAGAAGCAGGCGCTGCTGGGCAAGATCCCGGCCGGCGACCTGGGCACCGGCGAGGACATCGGTGCGGCCGTCGTCTATCTCGCCAGCCGGGAGGCGGGCTACGTCACCGGCCAGACCTTGCACGTCAACGGCGGGATGGCGATGATCTGACGTCCGGCACGCTCCGGCGCGCCGGGGCTCTTGCCAGCGAACGGACGCCGTTCTAGGTGCGTTCAGGAATTCGCGTTACTGCATTTGAAAGAGGAACAGGGAATGAGCGAGACCGCCGATCGCGTGAAGAAGATCGTCGTCGAGCATCTGGGCGTCGAAGCCGAGAAGGTGACCGAGGACGCCAGCTTCATCGACGACCTGGGCGCGGACAGCCTCGACATCGTCGAGCTGGTCATGGCGTTCGAGGAAGAGTTCGGGGTCGAGATTCCGGACGACGCCGCCGAGAAGATCACGACCGTCAAGGACGCGATCGCCTACATCGACGAGCACAAGGGCTGAGCCCTGCCGGCCCGGTCGCACTGACGCGACGGGGCCGCGGCTGACGCCGATCCAGAACGGCCCTCCGTCCCGCCGCGACAAGCGAGGGGCGGGGGGCCGTTCGCATTTGAGAGCACAGACGGAGAGTTGCCATGCGCCGCGTAGTCGTGACCGGGCTCGGCCTCGTCACCCCGCTGGGTGCCGATGTCGAAACGGCCTGGAAGAACATCATCGCCAGCAAGTCTGGCGCCGCCACCATCACCCGCTTCGACGCCACCGACTTTCACAGCAACTATGCCTGTGAGGTGAAGCCGGCGGACCATGAGTATGGCTTCGACCCGAACAAGCGCGTGGATCACAAGGTCCAGCGTCAGGTCGATCCGTTCATCGTCTATGGCATCGATGCGGCCGGACAGGCGATCGAGGACGCCGGTCTCACCGACATGAGCGAGGAAGCGCGGTATCGCGCCGGCTGCTCGATCGGCTCCGGCATCGGCGGCCTTCCCGGCATCGAGAGCGAATCGCTCGTGCTCGCCGCCAAGGGGCCGAAGCGCGTCTCGCCGCACTTCGTCCATGGCCGCCTCATCAACCTCATCTCGGGCCAGGTTTCGATCAAGTACGGCCTCATGGGCCCGAACCATGCGGTCGTGACCGCCTGTTCGACCGGCGCCCATTCGATCGGCGACGCCGCACGGATGATCGCGATGGACGACGCGGACGTGATGCTTGCGGGCGGCGCCGAAAGCGCGATCTGCCCGATCGGCATCGCCGGCTTCGGCCAGGCGCGTGCGCTTTCGACCGGCTTCCGGGACGACCCCACGAAGGGCAGCCGTCCCTACGATCGTGATCGCGACGGCTTCGTCATGGGCGAAGGCGCCGGCGTGGTGGTGCTCGAGGAATATGAGCACGCCAAGAAGCGCGGTGCGAAGATCTATGCCGAGGTGATCGGGTACGGCCTGTCGGGCGATGCCTATCACGTGACGGCGCCGCATCCCGAAGGCTCGGGCGCGTTCCGGTCGATGGAAATGGCGCTGCGCAAGTCGGGCCTCGCGCTGTCGGACATCGACTATATCAACGCGCACGGCACCTCGACGCCGCTCGGCGACGAACTCGAGCTCGGCGCGGTCCGACGCCTGTTCGGCGACGCCATGGGCGGTCTTTCGATGAGCTCGACCAAGTCGGCGATCGGCCATCTGCTCGGCGGCGCGGGCGCCGTGGAGTCGATCTTCTGCATCCTCGCCATGCGCGACGGCATCGTTCCGCCGACGCTGAACCTCGACAATCCGAGCGACAATTGCGCGGGCGTGGACCTCGTCCCGCACGTCGCCAAGGAACGCAAGGTGAAGGCGATCCTGAACAATTCGTTCGGCTTCGGCGGGACCAATGCCTCGCTGGTGATGAAGGCGATCTGATGAACGGCGCATCGCCGCACCATGGAACATGCGGCTGATGCGCCGTCCGGGGTGCCTAGGAATGGCGCTCGCGCTGGTGTTGCTGGCTGCCCTGTTCGGGGTGGCCAGCAGCTGGACCGGTTCGGGCCCCGCAGAGAAGGACCTGGCCGTGGTGGTGCCGAGCGGCGCCACCCTTTCGCGTGCGGCGACCGAGCTGGAGAAGGCAGGGGCAATCGGCTCGGCCGATCGGTTCCTGCTGTTCGCGCGGGTGCTCGGCTCCGACGCTCCCATCCGCGCGGGCGAGTATCAGGTTCCGGCGCACGCGAGCCAATCGGACGTGCTGGAGCTCCTCCAGAGCGGCAAGGTCATCCAGCGCCGTGTCACGGTGCCGGAGGGCATGCCCTCCGTACTCGTGCATCAGGCGCTGATGCGGGCGCCCCATCTCACCGGGTCGGTCGCCGTGCCCGAAGAAGGTAGCGTTCTGCCGGACAGCTACAATTATCAGCGCGGCGACACGCGGCAGCAGGTCCTCGACCGTATGCAGAAGGCAATGCGCGAGTACCTCGCCACCGCCTGGAAGCGGCGCAAGCCCGCGGCTGCGGTCCATAGCCCGCGTGAGGTCCTGACCCTCGCTTCCATCGTGGAGAAGGAGACCGGCAAGGCGGCCGAGCGGCGCATGGTTGCGGCCGTCTACAGCAATCGGCTCAAGCAGGGCATGCCGCTCCAGGCGGATCCGACCGTCATCTACCCGGTGACCAAGGGGCGGCCGCTCGGCCGCCGGATCCTGCGATCGGAACTGAGCGCGAAGAATGGCTATAACACCTACGCGTCTCCCGGACTGCCGGTCGGTCCCATCGCCAACCCGGGGCGGGAGTCCATCGATGCGGTGCTCAATCCCGCCGCGACCAGCGCGCTCTACTTCGTCGCGGACGGTACGGGCGGGCATGTGTTCGCGGACACGCTCGAGCAGCACAATGCCAATGTGCGCAAATGGTACGCGATCCGCCGCGCCCGCGGGGAAATGTAGGTCGCCTAGTTCGGCCTCTCGGCGCGCATGACCCGTCGGCGTACTTCCGCGGTAAGCGCCTCCATGCTGTCCACCTGGCGGATGCCGTAGCGTTCGGCAGTGATATCGACGTTGCCCTTGCGCCAGAAGCCGGGTGGACAGAGAATGATTAGCTTCCCCGATCGCGCGTGCAGCCCCATCTCCAGCAAGCTGACGGGGCTCTGGGTACCGGGTGCGAGATAGAGAACGATCACGTCGGCGGACTCAAGCGCGCCAAGTTCCCACTCAACCTGTTCGCGGAAGTGGGGCTCGCTTGCTTCCGGCTTCCAGGCCGGGTTCCAGCCGGCTCGGCGGGGATTGAGGATCGTCACATCGAGATCCCCGAGCCTTTTCACCAGCTCGGCCTGCCAGTCCGCCGCCTTGCCCATGTCGATGCTGCCGGCCAGGAACACGCGCGGGTGCGCATGATCCTGCGGGAGCGACGCGGGGGACGTAATCAACCGCGGCTGGGCCGCCGGGGCCGTCCCCGAGAGGACGACCGCGAGCGCCGGCAGCAGTGCGGACAGCAGGCGACCCACGCCTGATTTCAGCGCTTCAGCTCGGCGGCCGCACGTGCCTTTGCCTCGACTTCTGCCATCGTGCCGGTCGCGAGCCAGCTACCGCCGACGCAGAGCACCGGATCGAACGCGAGCCATTCGGGAGCGCTGGCAAGCGTGATGCCGCCGGTCGGGCAGAAGCGCGCCTGGTAGAAGGGGGCGGCGAGCGCCTTGAGCGCCTTGAGTCCGCCCGACGCCTCTGCCGGGAAGAACTTGAAGTGGGTAAGGCCCAGGTCCAGGCCGCGCATGATGTCGCCCGCATTGGCGATGCCGGGCAGGAACGGCACGCCGCTCTCGAGGATCGGCGCCGCGAGCTTTTCGGTGAGGCCCGGCGAGACGATGAACTCGGCACCGGCGTCGACCGCGTCCTGGAACTGCCCCGGGTTCACCACCGTGCCTGCGCCGACAATCGCTCCGTCGACCTTCTTCATCTCGCGGATCGCGTCGAGCGCGGCCGGCGTGCGCAGCGTCACCTCCAGCGTACGGATGCCGCCGCGCACCAGCGCCTCGGCGAGCGGGCGCGCGGTGGCGGCATCGTCGATCACCAGCACCGGGATCACGGGCCCGGCGGTCATGATCGTCTGGATGGCGGGAAGGGTCATCGTGCGTGCTCCTGCGCAAAGGCGGCCGCGGCACCGAACAGGCCGGGCTGGGGATGGGTGATGATCTTGACGGGAATGGTGTTCATCAGCTGCTGGAAGCGACCCTTGGCGACGAAGCGCTGGGCGAAGCCGGATTCGATCAGCCGATCCTTGAGGCGCAGGCCGAGTCCGCCGGCGATCACCACGCCCGTCGGACCATGCGCCAGCGCGAGATCGCCTGCGACCCCGCCCAGTGACACGCAGAAGCGGTCGAGCGCGGCGACCGCCAGCTTGTCTCCGCCTTCGAACGCCAGCTGCCACAGCTTCTTGTCGTCGAGGTGGACGTAGGGCTTGCCCTCGATCTGGGCCAGCGTCTCGTAGATGTGAACGAGGCCTGGACCGGCGCACACGCGCTCCGCCGACACGCGGGTATAGGTCGGGCGCAGGCGGCGGATGATCGCGTCGTCGATCTCGTCGAGCGGCGCATAGTCCTGGTGCCCGCCTTCGGTCGCGATCACGTGGTATTCGCCGTTGCTGCGATATACCTGCGCCACGCCGAGACCGGTGCCGGGCCCGCAAACCGTCAGCGAGCCCTGCTCCGGGAGCGGCACGTCGGGTCCGCACAGATGCACATAGGCGCCGCCATCGAGTTGTCCGACCGCATGGCCAATCGCGCCGAAGTCGTTGATGAGGGTGTAGCGGTCGACGTCCAGCCGGTCCTTGATGAGCGGCGGCCGGATGATCCAGGGATTGTTGGTCAGCTTGATGAGTTCGGGGTTGATCGGCGATGCGAGGGCGATCGCCGCCGCCCGCGGAACCGGGCGGTCCAGCTGCTCGGCAAAGGCTGCCCATGCGAGCGGGAAGGTGGCGTGTTCCGCCACCTTCTGCGTCACCGGTTCCCCGAGGTGGACGACGCGGCCTCCCTCTACCTCGGCAATGGCGAAGCGCGCGTGCGTGCCCCCGATATCAACCGCAACGACTTCCATTCCGCATCCTCTCCCTGAGCCCGGTTCCTCGCGGGTCGTTGTCAGAAGCCCGCCATCGCAAGCATCGCCGAGGCGCCGGCCTCGGCCTCGCTGGCGCCGTGGCGCATCAGCGCGAACAGCTCACGGCCCGTACCCTCGGCAGGGGTCGGTGCGGGCGCCAGTTCGCGTGCGTCCCACTCGGCCGGATCCACCAACACGGTGAGCACCCCCGCTTCGGCATCCAGGCGGACGATGTCGCCGTCGCGCACCTTGCCGATCGGACCGCCGCCCAAGGCCTCGGGCGACAGGTGGATCGCACATGGCACCTTGCCGCTCGCGCCCGACATGCGGCCGTCGGTGACGAGCGCCACGCGAAACCCGCGGTTCTGGAGCACGCCCAACGGCGGGGTCAGCTTGTGCAGTTCCGGCATGCCGTTGGCGCGCGGACCCTGATGGCGAACGACCACCACGACGTCGCGGTCGAGCTCGCCGGCCTTGAAGGCTTCCTGCACCTGCGCCTGGTCCGAGAACACCCGCGCCGGTGCCTCGATCGTCCAGCGATCGCGCTCGACCGCCGAAACCTTGATGCAGGCGCGGCCGAGGTTACCCTGGAGAATGCGGAAGCCACCCTCGGGCGAGAATGGCGCATCGACGGTCCGGACGATGGCATCATCGCCGGAACGCTCGCCATGTTCGCGCCAGACGAGCGCCTCGGCTTCAATTTCGGCCTTGCGGCCGTAGGCGGCCATGCCGTCCTTGGCGACCGTCATCACGTCGCCATGGAGCAGGCCGGCCTTCAGCAGCTCCCGTATCACGAAGCTCGGGCCGCCCGCATCCTCGAACATGTTCACGTCCGCAGCGCCATTGGGATAGACGCGCGCGAGCAGCGGCACGGTCTTCGACAGGCGATCGAAATCTTCCCAGTCGAGCACGATCCCGGCGCAGCGCGCGATAGCGGGGAGGTGGATCAGGTGGTTGGTCGAGCCGCCGGTCGCCAGCAGCACGATGGCGGCGTTGACGATCGCCTTTTCATCGACGCAGCGGCCGAGCGGGCGATAGTCGTCGCCATCCCAGCCGATCTCGGCCAGGCGGTGGACGGCGGCGCGGGTCAGTTCCTGGCGCAGCTTGGTGCCCGGGTTCGCAAAGGCTGCGCCGGGAACGTGGAGGCCCATCGCCTCCATCATCATCTGGTTGGAATTGGCGGTGCCGTAGAAGGTGCAGGTGCCCTTGCCGTGATAGGCGGCGATCTCCGCGTCGAGCAGTTCCTCGCGCGTCGCCTTGCCCTCCGCATAGCGCTCGCGCACCGCGGCCTTGTCCTTGTTGGCGAGGCCCGAGCGCATCGGACCACCCGGCACCATCACCATCGGCAGGTGGCCGAAGCGCAGCGCGCCCATCAGCAGGCCGGGGACGATCTTGTCGCAAATGCCGAGCAGCGCCGCGCCCTCGAACATGCCGTGGCTGAGCGCGATCGCCGTCGACAGCGCGATCGTGTCGCGGCTGAACAGCGACAGCTCCATGCCCGGATAGCCTTGGGTCACGCCGTCGCACATCGCCGGCACGCCGCCGGCCACCTGCGCGGTAATGCCGGCCTCGCGCGCCCAGACCTTCATCTGTTCCGGATAGCGATAGTAGGTGGCGTGCGCGGACAGCATGTCGTTGTACGCCGTGACGATGCCCACGTTCATGTTCTTGGCCGGGCGCATGAAGTCACGATCTTCATCCGTGCCCGCATAGCCGTGCGCGAGGTTCGCGCAGCCGAGCATCGGGCGGTCTACGCCGCCCTCCCGCTCTCGCTCGATCAGCGCAAGATAGGCTGCCCGGCTGTCGCGCGAGTTGGCGATGACGCGGTCGGTGACCGCCGCGATTTCGGAGTGCAGCGTCATGATTCGCTCCAATGCACGTCGACCGGCAGTTCGACTTCGGACAGCACGCGCCCGATCGGCAGCGTCGAGCCTGCGCCCTCGCTGATCGCGCGCTCCAGCACCTCGCGCTTCTTCGCGCCGCTGATGGCGATCATCAGCGCGCGCGAAGAAGCGATGGCGGAATGGGAAAGGGTGACGCGAGCGACCGGTGCCTCCGGCGGAAGCGGATCCGGCATGACGCCGAGCGCACGGCGCTCCTTCGGGCCCTGCAGCGCTTCATCGAGATCGGGTCCGGGGAAGATGGAGGCAGTGTGCCCGTCCGTGCCCATGCCCAGGAGGCAGAGATCGAGCGGCCAGTGCACGTCCTGAAGGCGGGCATCCGCGGCCCGGCCTGCGGCGCGATAATCGGCTGCCTTTTCGCTGGTCAGCGGCAGCACGCGCGCACCCTTGGGCAGGAACACCTTGGCGATCCCCGTCACGTTCGACAGGTCGTCGCCCATCGGCACGAGACGGTCGTCGGTCGGGACGATCGTCACCCGCTTCCAGTCGAGCTTGGCCTTTGCCAGCTTTTCGTAGATCGGCAGGGGCGTCTTGCCGCCCGGCAGCGCGATCACCGCCGCGCCGCGGGCATCGATCGCGCTTTCGATGATGAACTGCACGTCACCGGCGACGGCGTCGGCCATCTCGGCCGCATCGTCATATTCCCACCATTCAATCTCGGTCATTCGATCATCCTGCTTGCCAGCCGCCAGCGCAGGACCGGAGCTGGTCCTGCGCTCCTCTCCGAACCAACGGAGCGGGGCGGGGAAGGTTCACTCGTTCCACGTAACCCCGTCGCGCTCGGTCAGCGCGACGCTGGCGGTGGGGCCCCAGCTGCCAGAGGCGTAGGGCTTGGGCTTCATGTCGTTCGCCTTCCAGCCCGCGCGGATCCCATCGATCCAGGCCCACTGCGCTTCGACCTCGTCGCGGCGCACGAACAGCGTCGGATCGCCCTCGATGAGGTCGAGCAGCAGGCGCTCATAGGCGATGCGGCGACGCGTGCTCGCAAAGGCAGTGGTGAGCGAGAGGTCCAGCGGCACCTCCCGCAGGCGGATGCCCTCGCGGTCGAGGCCCGGCTCCTTCGCCATCACCAGCAGGCGGATATACTCCTCCGGCTGGAGACGAATGACCAGCGTGTTGGGCTGAAGCATGCCGCCGCGCTCGGCAAAGATCGAGTGCGGCACCGGCTTGAACTGGATAGAGATCTCGGACTGGCGGGCCGCCAGCCGCTTCCCGGTGCGCATGTAGAAGGGCACACCCTGCCAGCGCCAGCTGTCCACATGCGCCTTCACCGCGACGAAGGTCTCGGTGGTGGAGGGCTTCTCGAGCTCGTCGACATAGCCGCGGACGATCTCGCCGTTCACGGCACCGTCGCGATACTGACCGATCACCGTTTCCGACTGAACCTCGGCCGGGCCGATCGGCCGGAGCGAACGCAACACCTTCACCTTCTCGTCGCGGATGGCGGTGCCGTCGAACCGCGCCGGCGGCTCCATCGCGATCAGCGCGAGCAGCTGGAGCATGTGGTTCTGGACCATGTCGCGCAGCGCGCCGACATCGTCGTAATATCCGGCGCGCCCCTCGAGGCCGACCGTCTCGGAGACCGTGATCTGGACGTGGTCGATGCCGCGGGCATTCCAGATCGGCTCGAACATCGCATTGCCGAAGCGCAGCGCCAGGATGTTCTGGACCGTTTCCTTGCCGAGATAATGGTCGATCCGGAAGGTGCGATCCTCGGGAAAGGCTTCGGCGACGATGTCATTGATCTCACGGCTCGACTTGAGGTCGTTGCCCAGCGGCTTCTCGAGCCCGATCCGCACGTTCGAGCCGGCGAGACCCGCCGACTCGAGGCCCTTGATCGTTGGCGCGAACAACCAGGGGGCGGTGGACAGGAAGATCGCGAGCCCGCCGGAGATGTCGCCGAGCTTCTCGGCGAGCCCGGCGAAGCCTTCGACCTGGGATGCGTCCATGGCATGATAGTGCAGGCGGTCGAGAAAGCCTGCGACCGCCGCCTCGTCCTGCCGGTCGGCGGGGAGGTGCTCGTCCAGCGCCGTCTTCGCAAATGCGCGATAGCCGGCGTCGTCATGGTCGTGACGTGCGGTGCCCGTGATGGTGAGCCCCTCCGGGAGGAGCCCGTCGGCATGAAGGCCGTACAGCGAAGGCAGCAACATGCGCTGCGCCAGGTCGCCCGTGGCCCCGAACAGCAGCAGCTTGCCGACCGGCTGTCTCATAGTAACTCCCTTATTCTAGCTCCGGCCCTGCGATAGCCGGCCCGCTGCGGCGCGCAACCCGCAGGATCGCCAAATGGCTGCGCTTTAGAGGACCAATCCAGCGCCGGGATCGAACCCGGCCATGATGTTCAGGTTCTGCACCGCAGCTCCCGCCGCCCCCTTGCCGAGGTTGTCCAGCGTCGCGACCAGCCGCATCTGCCCGGTCTCGGCATTGCCGAAGACGCGCACCGTCAGCCGGTCCGATCCGGCATTCTCCTCGATGGACACGGTCAGCGCCTCTGCCGAGCCGACGCGTACCACCGGAGAGCCGCGATAGGCCTCCTGAAGCGCTGCCTCGATGGCTGCGAGCGTGGGGCGGGGCGCCATGGCGTGGAGCGGTAGTGGAACCTCCACCACCATCCCGCGATAGGTGTTCGCGACGGCCGGCGTGAAGATCGGCGGAACCGCAAGCCGCGCATGGCGCTGCATCTCGGCGACGTGCTTGTGGCCGAGCGCCATGGCATAGGCACGGAACGCAGGCGGATCGGGCTGCTGATACTCCTCGATCATCGAGCGGCCGCCGCCGGAGAAACCGGAGACGGCATTCACGCTGACGGACCAGTCGTGCGGGATGAGGCCGGCCCGTACGAGCGGCCGCACCAGCGCAAGGAAACCGGTGGGGTAGCAGCCCGGGTTCGCGACGCGCGCGGCTTCGGCTATGAGGGCCGGCTGCGCGGGTTCCAGTTCCGCCATTCCATAGACCCAGCCTTCCGTCGTCCGATGGGCAGTGGAGGCGTCGATCACCCGCGTGCGGTCGTTCTCGATCAGCGACACCGCTTCGCGCGCCGCATCATCGGGCAGGCAGAGGATGACGAAGTCCGCATCGTTCAACGCTTCCCGGCGGGCAGCCGGATCCTTGCGCCGGCTGTCGTCGAGCGTCAGGAGGATGATCTCAGGACGTCCGGCCAGCCGCTCCCGGATTTCGAGGCCCGTGGTGCCGGCGGCACCGTCGATGAATACGGTGGCGGTCAAGGCTGTCGCCTCCGGACGACAGGGCCATGGGTGGCGATCAGTGCCTCGATCGGCGCACGCACGGCAGCGTTCGTGTCGACGTGAACGGCGTTCTGCGCATCCGCCACGACCGCTGCATGATCCTCGAAGAACAGGATTTGTCCGCGTACGAAGGGTGCAGTCTCGGCCAGGTTCATTCCCATTTCGGCCGACTGGAGATCCAGGAAGCGCGGCGCCTGGATGCCGGCGAACCAAAGGGCCAGAAAGACCAACCCCGCGGCATCGAGGCCGGCGCCGGAGCGGCCGCCCGGACGCGCGGGAGCACCCACCAGGCACTCGGCTGCGGTCGCGATGTCGAGAGAAAGGGCGTTGAGCGGCAGCAGCGCGTCCGCGTCGACATAGCCACCGTCCACTTCAAACGCCGATTCGCTGGAACGGATCGCAGCCACGCAGTTCCCCATCGCCAGCGCGCCGAGGCTGCTGCTGTCGCGCGAGGGCAGCGCCCGAACATTGGCGCTTCGCACCGCGACGATATGGGTCGGGGCCCAAAATGCGGTGAAGGCGTCCGCGTCGACGAAGCCAACGCTTCCGTCGATCGGCGACACGCCCCAGATATGGTTCCCGGAGAATTCCAACGCGTCGAAGGGTTCGCCGGCAAGTATCTCCGAACGCACGCTTTCAGGAGCGCCAGGCTGCGCCAGAACGGGCGTGCTGCGCCCCGCGGTCCGTGGCACCGACAAGGCGTAATGCGGCGCAAACACGCGCTTGGCGAGCCGAATGTCGGCAAGGTCACGGCGCGCGGCATCGACACGTGCGTCCAGGATCGAAGAGCGTCCCGCGAGCGAAAACCGGCTACGCGGTTGCCCTTCGGGCAACGAGCTCGCTGACTCGATCGTCCGCGAGGAAATGCCCGAACTCTGCAAGAAAATCTGCCCCTTCGCTGGTTTGTGCGACGAAGATGTTCCGTTTGTCGGCCTCGTCGCGCTGGCGGCGCAGATAGCCGAGGGTGCCCAATCTGTTCAAGGCGCGCGTGACGACCGGCTTCGAGACGTTCAACGCCCGCGCCAAGCCGCGTACCGTATGAGGGCCGGGTTCGAGATAGACAAGCAGCATCAGCGCCATCTGGCGATTGGTCAGGTCGGGTTCACCGGACCGGACGTAATCGACCAGTCCGCGCATCCACCTCCCGAGCGAGTTCTCGGAGAACGGTTTCACGTTTTCTCCCATGACGTTATGCTTCGTCCGCGCTGGAGCTGACCGGGAGATGAACGCCCTTGGGAGGGGCAAGTTTCCCGCGTGTCGCGAAATGTTACGGGGGCGTCGATCCGTTCCGGTTGATCCCCCGCCTGCGCTCGCCTATGTCGCCGCCATCCCAGAAAAATTCGGATCGCTGTCCCGACATGTTCACCTTCCTGCTCGTCGTTCATGCCATCATCGCTGCGCTCCTCGTGACGGTGATCCTGATGCAGCGTTCGGAAGGGGGCGGCCTGACCACGGGCGGCAGCCCGTCGGGGCTGATGTCCGCGCGCGGCGCCGCCGACTTCCTGACCCGTTCGACTGCGATCCTGGCGGGACTGTTCATCGCGATGAGCATCCTGCTCGCCGTGCTGGCGGCTACGCGACACGATGCGATCGACACATCGCTCGCCCGACCGGCGGCACCAGCGGTCGCTCCTGCGGCACCGACCGCTCCGGCTGACGCAGGTGCGCCCGCGAACCTCGCGGCTCCGGCTCCGGCCGAGAACGGCGCGGTTCCGATCGCCCGCTAACCTCCTTCTTTCAAACCATCCGTCGCTTTTGTTGAGCGCGCGAGCCATCGCGCGCTTGCGCAGCACGGCTGCTACACGTTAGGCGTTTCCTCCCATGGCGCGGTATATTTTCATCACCGGCGGCGTGGTATCGTCGCTCGGCAAAGGACTCATGGCAGCCAGCCTCGCGGCGCTGCTTCAGGCGCGGGGCTACAAGGTCCGCATCCGCAAGTTCGATCCGTATCTGAACGTCGATCCCGGCACGATGTCGCCTTATCAGCACGGCGAAGTCTATGTGACCGATGACGGCGCTGAGACCGACCTCGACCTTGGCCACTATGAACGCTTCACGGGCGTGGCGGCGCATCAGTCGGACAACGTCACCTCGGGCCGCATCTATCAGCAGATCATCACGCGGGAGCGGCGCGGCGACTATCTGGGCGCAACCGTCCAGGTGATCCCGCACGTCACCGATGCGATCAAGGCGTTCGCCCAGGCGGATACTGACGACCTCGACTTCGTGCTGTGCGAGATCGGCGGCACCGTCGGCGACATCGAATCGCTGCCGTTCATCGAAGCGATCCGCCAGTTGAAGAACGAGCTGGGCCGCGGCCAGGCGATCAGCGTTCATGTGACGCTGGTGCCCTATATCTCGGCCGCCGGCGAGCTGAAGACCAAGCCGACGCAGCATTCGGTGCGCGAGCTGGCGGCGCTGGGCGTGCAGCCGGACGTGCTGGTCTGCCGTTGCGAGCAGCCGTTGCCGGAGGGCGAGCGCGCCAAGATCGCGCTGTTCTGCAACGTCCGCAAGGAAGCCGTCATCCCGGCACTCGATGCATCCAGCATCTACGCGGTGCCACTCCAGTATCATGGCGAAGGCCTCGACTCCGAGGTGCTGCGCGCCTTCGGGATCGAACCGGGCGAGCCGCCCAGGCTCGATCGCTGGTCCACGATCATCGAGCGCCTTTCGAACCCGGAAGGCGAAGTCACCATCGGCGTGGTCGGCAAGTACGTGGGCCTGCCCGATGCCTACAAGTCGCTGCACGAGGCGCTGGTTCATGGCGGCATCGCCAACCGGGTGAAGGTCAACGTCCGCTGGCTCGACGCCGAGCTGTTCGAGCGCGACGAGGAGACCATCGCCAGCCAGCTCGAGCCGATGCATGCCATCCTCGTCCCGGGCGGCTTCGGCGAGCGCGGGTCGGAGGGCAAGATCGCCTCCGTGCGCTTCGCACGCGAGCGCGGCGTGCCGTTCTTCGGCATCTGCCTCGGCATGCAGATGGCATGCGTCGAGGCAGCGCGCGACCAGGGGATCGCCAAGGCATCCACCACCGAGTTCGGCGCGACCGAAGAGCCCGTGGTGGGGCTGATCACCGAGTGGATGTCCGACAAGGGCCTGGAAAAGCGCGAGGCCGGCGGCGACCTTGGCGGTACGATGCGCCTTGGCGCGTACCCAGCGAAGCTTGCCGGCAACAGCGTCGTCGCATCGATCTACGGTAGCACCGAGATCAGCGAGCGGCATCGGCACCGGTACGAGGTGAACACGCACTATCGCAACGTGCTGGAGCGCGGCGGCCTGGTGGTGTCGGGCACCTCACCCGACGAGACGTTGCCGGAGATCGTTGAGCGCCCCGATCATCCGTGGTTCGTCGGCGTCCAGTTCCACCCGGAGCTCAAGTCCAAGCCGTTCGATCCGCACCCGCTGTTCGCCAGCTTCATCGAAGCCGCCGTACGGCAGTCGCGACTCGTCTGAGCGCGGCGCCGACGCATTGCGTCAGCCCCACACATGCAAAGGGCGCCCGGGCCATCGCCCGGGCGCCCTGCTTCGGCGCGCAAGGGAGCAACGCGCCTTAGTCGGTAGACCGGATCAGGCGGCCTGTGCCTCCTGATGGTCGTCGGCCGGACGGTGCTCCACGGCCGGAGCCGCACCCGTCGAGACCGCAATCTTGCGCGGCTTCATCGCTTCCGGAACTTCGCGGACCAACTCGATCACGAGCAGGCCGTCGGCGAGGTTGGCGCTTTCCACCCGCACGAAGTCGGCGAGTTCGAAGCGACGCTCGAAGCTGCGATTGGCGATGCCGAGATGCAGGAACGCGCTGCGCTGCGCGTCGGTCTCGGCTGCCTTCTTGCCCGTGACCAGCAGCATGTTCTGCTGGGCGGTGATGTCGATCTCCTCGGACTTGAATCCGGCGACCGCCAGCGTGATGCGATAGCGGTCCTCGGCCACGCGCTCGAGGTTGAACGGCGGGTAATTTTCCGACGAAGCCTGCCGGGCGGAAGCCTCCAGCATGTCGAAGAGGCGATCGAAGCCGATCGTCGAACGGCGATAGGGGGTGAAGTCGAACTGGCGCATGCAAATCCTCCAATGAGCAAGTTGCTTGTCTGGGATGCCGGAATCTTCCGGCTCCCGAGCGACCCCGAAGGCATCGCTCATCAAGGAATTTGGTAAAGCGAGATGCTCTTTCAAGGGATCGAAAAGATCCCAAAACGACAAACGCTCGGACCGTTTCCGATCCGAGCGCCTGCGTGACGATCGCTCGTCAGCCCCCTTGTCAGCTTTCCGCCCGCGCGCTGCTTCCCCTTAAGGACAGCGGGGCTTGAAAGCCTCCCCGAACCACGGCCTGTTTGCCTGCGTTTCGTGAGGACTTGCTACGTCGCGCGCCGGACCTTGTCACCAGCTTGCGCCGCCCTCCCAAGAGAATCGCTTAACCGTGTGTTCATTCGGCAACAGGGCAGATTGCCTCTCTCCGCCACCCCACCTACAGGCGTGGTAATCCATTTCTCCTGCGGGACCTGCCCAGCCGATGCTCCTGTCCAGCTACGAGCGCATGATCGCCCGACGCTACCTCCTGCCCGGAAGGGGAGAGGCGTTCATCGCCCTCGTTGCCGGGATCAGCTTGATCGCCGTGATGCTGGGCGTCGCCGCCCTGGTGATCGTGATGAGCGTGATGAACGGTTTTCGAGCGGAGCTGTTCGACAAGATCGTGGGGTTGAACGGCCACGCAGTGGTGCAAGGCTACAACGGCGTGCTGCGCGATTGGCGCCAGGTGCTGGACGATGCACGCCAGACGCCTGGCGTCACCTCGGCAACCCCGCTGATCGAACAGCCGCTGTTCGCGACGCTGGAGGGCAGGTCCGATTTCGTGCTGGTGCGCGGCATGCAGGTGCCTGACATCCTGGGGAATCCGACGATCCGCGACAATGTGAAGGCCGGCGCGCTCACGTCGCTCGTGCCGAACAGCGGCACGGTCGCGATCGGCTCCAGGCTCGCCGAGTCCCTTGGCGCGAGCGTTGGCAGCGACATCTCGATCATCAACCCGCAAGGTCCGGCGACGCCATTCGGCACCGCGCTCCGGATGGTGAGCTATCGCGTCGGCGCGATCGTGGAAGTGGGCGTCTATGACTATGACAAGGCGTTCGTCATCATGCCGATGGAGGACGCGCAGACCCTGCTGATGCTCGGCGACGGCGTGAACATGGTCGAGATCAACACCGTCGATGCCGATCGCGTCGAGCGCATCCTGGCGCCTCTGGCCGACAAGGTGGGTGCGCGCGGACGGCTGGTCGACTGGCGTCAGCTCAACTCGCAGCTGTTCGAGGCGCTCGCGGTCGACCGCATCGTCACCTTCACCGTTCTGTCGATCATCATCCTGGTGGCCGTGTTCAACATCCTGTCCTCGCTGATCATGCTGGTGCGCGCCAAGACGCGGGACATCGCGATCCTGCGGACGATGGGGGCGAGCAGGGCGAGCCTGTTGCGCATCTTCATGACCGTCGGCACGACCGTGGGGGCGCTGGGCGTCGGGGCAGGGCTCGTCCTTGGTTTCGTGTTCCTCCACTTCCGTCAGAGCGTTGTCGGGTTCATCGGGCTCGTCACGGGCCAGAACATCTGGGACCCGACTGTCCGCTTCCTGACGACGCTGCCCTCGAAGGTCGATCCGGTGGAAATCACCGCCATCTCCATCGTCGCGCTGCTGCTGGCGTTCCTCGCCACGCTGTACCCGGCCCTGAAGGCCGCCAACACTGATCCCGTGCAGGTGCTCCGCTATGACTGATCCCGTCCTGCAGACTCAGGGGCTGCGCCGCAGCTTCACCCAGGGCGAACAGACGATCCACGTGCTGCGCGGCGTCGACCTGCTGGTCCAGCCCGGGGAGATCGTCGCCCTGCTCGGGCCGTCTGGGTCGGGCAAGTCGACACTGCTCCAGGCGGTGGGGCTACTCGAAGGCGGATTCGAGGGATCGATCCGGATCTCGGGCGTCGAAGCGGCGCGCCTGGACAGCCCCGGACGCACGGCGATGCGGCGCGAACGACTAGGCTTCATCTACCAGTTCCATCACCTGTTGCCGGACTTCAACGCCGTCGAGAACGTGGTCCTGCCGCAGCTGATTGCCGGAAGCGATCGGCAGAACGCGGAGGCACGCGCGCAGGCGCTGCTGACGGCGCTGGGACTCGGCCACCGACTGGGGCATCGCCCCAGCCAGCTGTCGGGCGGCGAACAGCAGCGGGTGGCCGTCGCGCGTGCCTTGGCCACGCAGCCGGCCCTCGTGCTGGCGGACGAGCCTACCGGCAATCTGGACGAGGCGACCGCCGATGTGGTTCTGGCCGAGTTCCTGCGCCTGGTGCGGCACGAGGGGTCCGCGGCGCTGATCGCCACCCACAACGAACGCCTCGCCCAGCGGATGGATCGCGTCGTGCGCCTGCACGAAGGCAAGTTGGACTGAGCAGGAGCTGGACATGACCACGATCACGGATCTTCCCGTCACGCGCGCGGACGGCAGCGTCGGCACGCTCGCCGATCACGCAGGCAAGGTCCTGTTGATCGTGAACGTGGCGTCCAAGTGCGGCTTCACGCCGCAATATGAGGGACTGGAGGCGCTGCAACGTCGCTATGCCGACCGCGGCTTTTCGGTGCTGGGGTTCCCGTGCAACCAGTTCGGCGCGCAGGAGCCCGGCGATGCCGCGGAGATCGCGAGCTTCTGTTCCCTGACCTACGACGTGACCTTTCCGCTCTATGCGAAGATCGACGTGAACGGGGAGAATGCCGCGCCACTGTTTCGTGCTCTTTCAGCCGAGGCTCCCGGTCTGCTCGGCAGCAAATCGATCAAGTGGAACTTCACGAAGTTCCTGGTCAACCGGTCCGGACAGGTGGTGGAGCGCTATGCCCCCACCACCAAGCCCGAAGCGCTGGCCGCCGACATCGAGCGTCTCCTCGACGCCTGAGGTCCCTCAGCGGGGTGCGTCGAAGGCGGGTGCTCCCGCCCGATGGCGGATGCCACTGGCGATCGCGGTGACCCCGCCCAGCAGGAAGCTGAAGCCCAGGATGTAGCCTGGCAGCGTCAGGGCGGAAAACGGCACGGTGGCCAAGATCAGGATGGCGAGCACCAGGTTCACTGCGCCCAGCACCAGCATGAGCGCACGGTGTTGGCGAAGCTTCAGCCCCCAGCGGATTTCCATCAGGCCGCGCACCGCAAGCCAGATCGCGACCAGCAGGGTCAGCGAAATCGCGCCGGCAAGGGGGCGGAACATCAGCATCAGCCCCACGATCAGCGACAGAATGCCATAGGCGATCGAGTAGCCGCGGACGTCGTGTCCCCGTCCCGCGAACCCCGCGACCATGGCGAGGACACCCGAAATCAGGAAGAAGCTTCCGATCACGATCGTGACGGCGATGGTAGCCGAGAAGGGCCAGGCGAAGGCAAGCAGTCCGAGGATGGCGGAGGCGATGCCGTACAGGAGGATCCATCCCCAGCCTGCGCCGGTGCGGGGCATGGCGCCCGCTGGATCCTCGGGTGAAGTCCGGAAGTCAGTCATCGCGCGTCTCCCCGTTCGGTTCGGACCAGAAACGGTGCGTCTGGGCGGACGTTCCGTGACCGGCACGCTGGAAGAATCATGCGATCTGGGCTAGGCCCTCCACCATGCCGCATTCCGGGTTCGTACCGCTTCGCACCTTCTCCTCCTTCACCATGCTCGAAGGCGCGATCGACCCCAAGCTTATCGCGAAGAAGGCGGCCAAGCTCGGGTTTCCCGCGATCGCGCTGAGCGATCGTAACGGCCTCTATGCGGCGATGGCTTTCTCCGATGCCTGCAAGGCAGAGGGTGTGCAGCCGATCATCGGCACCCTCCTTTGCGTGGCTCGACCTGTTCCGGAGGGGGTGGAACCGCCACTCGACTGGCTCGCACTCTACGCGCAGGACATGCGTGGCTATGAAAACCTTTGCGCGCTGGTGTCGAAGGCGCATCTCGACCGACCCGTCGAGATCCCCGCGCATGTGCCGATATCAGCGCTGGAGGGGTTCACCGACGGCCTGCTCGCGCTGACCGCGGGAGGCGAGGGAGCGCTCGCGCGTCTGTTTGCCGAGGGGCAAGAGGCAGCCGCCTTCGCCTATGCGGACAAGCTGGAGGCGCTGTTCCCCGGCCGGCTCTTCGTGGAGCTGTGTCGCCGGAACGAGGAGATTGAGCAACGGGCGGAGGCGGCGCTGCTCGACTTGGCTTACGACCGCAACCTGCCCCTGGTCGCGACCAATCCCTGCTGCTTCGCGGATCCCGATTTCCACGAAGCGCACGACGCGATGCTCTGCATCGCGAGTTCCAGCTATGTCGCAAGCGAGGACCGCCAGCGGAGTTCTCCCGACCTCTGGATGAAGCCTGCGGACACGATGCGGGGACTGTTCGAGGACCTGCCGGAGGCGATCGCGAACACGCTGGTGGTGGCGCAGCGCTGCGCCGTGGCTGCCCCGAAACGCAAGCCGATCCTTCCCAGCCTTGCCGGTGATCGCGAGGGCGAGGCGGCGCGGCTGCGGGAAGACGCCTTCGCCGGGCTCGTCGCGCGGCTTCGCAAGATCGTGGAACTGGAGGACGGAGAGGGGCCCGAACTCGACGAACCAGCCTTGCGCGCCCGGTTCCCGGAATATTTCGATCGGCTGGAGTTCGAGGTCGGCATCATCATTCAGATGGGCTTCCCCGGCTACTTCCTGATCGTTGCGGACTTCATCAAATGGGCCAAGGACCACGACATCCCGGTGGGTCCGGGTCGTGGTTCGGGCGCGGGTTCGGCGGTCGCGTGGGCGCTGACGATCACCGATCTCGATCCCATCAAGCTCGGTCTGCTGTTTGAACGCTTCCTCAACCCGGAACGCGTGTCGATGCCCGACTTCGACATCGACTTCTGCGAAACCCGGCGTGGCGAGGTCATTCGCTACGTCCAGGGCAAGTACGGCCGCGATCAGGTGGCGCAGATCATCACCTTCGGTAAGCTGAAGGCGCGCGCGGTGTTGAAGGATACCGGTCGCGTGCTCCAGATGAGCTACGGCCAGGTCGATCGGCTCGCCAAGCTGGTCCCGAACCACCCGACCGATCCGTGGACGCTGGAACGAGCGATCAACGGCGTCAGCGAACTGGCGCACCAATATGAGCGCGAGGACGATGTCCGACGCCTGCTCGACCTGGCGATGCGGCTTGAGGGCCTGCCACGCCACAGCTCCACCCACGCCGCCGGCGTGGTGATCGGGGACCGGCCGCTCGCGGAGCTGGTGCCGTTGTACCGCGACCCTCGCTCCGACATGCCCGTCACCCAGTTCGACATGAAATATGTCGAGGGCGCGGGTCTGGTGAAGTTCGACTTCCTGGGCCTGAAGACGCTTTCGGTCCTGAAGAAGGGCGTGCAGCTTCTCGCCAAGCGCGGCGTCACCGTCGACCTGGACAGCCTGCCGTGGGATGACGAGGGCGTCTACGCGCTCCTCCAACGCGGTGAAACGGTCGGCGTGTTCCAGCTGGAATCCGAAGGCATGCGCCGCACCCTGACTGCCGTGCGCCCGACCAACTTCGGCGACATCATCGCGCTCGTCTCGCTCTATCGGCCGGGTCCGATGGACAACATCCCGAGCTTCGGCGCGCGCAAGGCGGGCCGCGAGGAAATCGTCTATCCGCACGACCTGCTCGAGCCGATCCTGAAGGAGACCTACGGGATCTTCGTCTACCAGGAACAGGTGATGCAGGCCGCGCAGATCCTCGCCGGCTACAGCCTCGGCGGCGCGGACATGCTGCGTCGTGCGATGGGCAAGAAGGTGCAGGCGGAGATGGACGCGCAGCGCTCGATCTTCGTGGAAGGCTGCGCCAAGGTGAACAACATCCCCGAGGCGAAGGCCAACGAGCTGTTCGACTTGATCGACAAGTTCGCGGGCTACGGCTTCAACAAATCGCACGCGGCCGCCTACGCGCTGCTCGCCTACCAGACGGCCTGGCTGAAGGCGCATTACCCGCACGAATTCTTCGCCGCTTCGATGTGCTTCGACATGGCGCAGACGGACAAGCTCGCGATCTTCGTCGACGACATGAAGCGGCTGGGCATCGCCTGCCTGGGCCCCGACCTCAATGCGAGCGAGGCGGAGTTCGACGTGCAGCCGCACGGGGACGGACTGGCGGTCCGCTATGCGCTCGCAGCACTCAAGGGTGTCGGCGAACGCGCGATGGAGCTTCTGGTCGAGGAACGCCGGGCAAACGGGTCTTTCAAGACGCTGGATGACTTCGCCCATCGCGCCGACCCGCGACTGCTCAACAAGCGCCAACTGGAGACGCTCGCGTCTGCAGGTGCGTTCGACAGCATCGTGCCGGATCGTGCTGCGGTGGCGGGAGCTGCCGAGACCGTCCTGGGCGTGGCGGCGCGGACGCAGGAGAACAAGCTGAGCGGCCAGGGCGGTCTGTTCGGGATGGGCGGCGGGGCGGCCGAGCCGGCGATCCGGTTACCGGACGCACACTGGTCGATGACGCAGGCGATCTCGGCGGAGCGCGAGGCGTTCGGGTTCTACTTCTCTGCCCATCCGCTCGACCGCTACGCCCATCTCGCGAAGGTCCATGGCGCGCGAAGCATCGCTGCGCTGGCCGATACGCCGGTGCCGGAGGGCGGGCGCTCGGGTGCTACGGTCGCCGCACTGGTGGAGGATGCACGCTGGCGTACGTCCGCGCGCGGCAAGCGGTACATGATGGCGACCCTGTCGGACGCGAGCGGCCAGTGCATCGCCACCTGCTTCGAGGATGCTGCCGCCGACGCGCTGGAGGAAGCCAGCAAGCTCGGCGGGTGCGGCCTCATGACGCTCGAACTCGATCGTCGGCCCGGAGACGAAAGCGCACGCGTGACGGTGAAGGCGGTGAAGCCGTTCGAGGCGTTGGCCAACAGCGTCCGACTGACCCTCGAACTCAAGGTCGAGGACGCCACGGCGCTGCCGGCGCTGGCGACCCTGTTGGCCGGGCACCGGGGTGCGCGCGGCGAGGTGTGGGCCGAAGTCGCCGCAGCAGGTGAGACCACCGCGCATCTGCTGCTGGGGCGCGACTATCTGCTCGACGGGGAACTCACCAGCCACGTCGAACGCCTGCCGGGGATCACCTCCGCCAACCTGCGCGCGGCCGACTCGAAACGGCTGGCGGCCGTCGCCTGAAGCTCAGCCGGCGACGACGAGCTTGACCAGCCGCCCGGGCGTGAGCGTGGGCGTGTCCTCAAGACCGTTGAGGGTCACAAACCGCTCTCGCTGATAGCTCGGATAGGCCATCTGGCGCGCGAGGCTGTCGATCGTGTCGCCGGCTTTCACCGTCACGATGCGGATCCGCTTCCCCTTGATCGCGGCGGCTGCCTGAGGGGACAGTTGCGCCACGCTAGACACCATGCTCGCAAAGGCGCCGAGGCGATTGCCCGAGGGCGTCACCACGAGAAAGTAGTAGGTGGCGGACGGAAAGCGATACGCCACGACGGTCGCATCCACCGCACGGCCGTTGCTGCTGGCGGAGACGGTGCCCTGCACCATCTGAAGCCCGTTCACCTCGCTGGTCCGCAGTTCGACACCGGACGTATCCCGAGCGCCAAGTTCGCCCAGGCGCGCTCGCACGAAGCCCGGCAGGTCGCCGGTGGCGGCCGCGGCCCGGAACTGCGCTTGTCCGCCGGTTCCCGCGACCGTCACCGCATCGGTGCCGTTGTCGATCTTGTAGCCTGCGGGGGCGGTGAACTGCAGCCGCAGCTGCGGATGGCGGAAGGTCTGGCCGTCGATGATGCCCTGTGCCGGATTGTCGTCATAGGGAAGGCCATCGAGCATCCGCAAAAACGCCGTGTCCTGCACCTTCGAAGCGGGGGCGGCGCGCACCTGCTGTGCAAGCTGGCGCGCGCGGGCGACACGATCCTCGCCGTTGGGATGGGTGCTCGCCCAGGTCGGCACCGCATCGGCTTGGCGGCCCTCGATCCGGGCGGAGAGGGTCTGGTCGTCGTTCAGCTGGCGAAGCATCGCGGACATGCCATAGGGGTCATAGCCCGCGGCGGTAGCGTAGCGGACCCCCAGGCCGTCCGCCTCATATTCCTGCGAGCGACTGAACCCCAGGGTGTAGAGTTGGGTCCCGGTGCTGGCGATGCGACCCAGGACGTCGCTTCCGGTGAGCCAGCCCACGCCGGCCGAGAGAAGGCCGCCCAGGGTCGCACGGGTGTTGCGCTTGTTGGAATGGCGTGCGGCGACATGGCCTACCTCGTGCCCGAGCACCGCTGCGAGTTCAGCCTCGCTGTTCATCAACGCCAGCAGCTGGCGCGTGACATAGACATAGCCGCCCGGGATCGCGAACGCGTTTTCGACCGGCGAGTCCAGCAGGGTGACCGTGAAATCGCCTTGCGCGTTCGAGAGCCCGGACTGGACGGCCACCCGCTTGCCGACCCGTTCCACGAACGCCGCTTGAGGCCCCGTATAGGCACCGCCGAACTCCGACAGCAGTTGGGGATGGGCCTGGGCACCCTGAGCCTTGTCGGATCGGGAAATGGTTCGGGCGGTCTGTGCCGAGGCAGGAAGCGTCGGCGTCACGATCAAGGCGGTAGCGACCGCCGCGGCAATGCAGGTACGGGTCATAGCGTCTCCGGGGTGCAGAGCGCTCGTAAGCCCGAGCGGTTCCCTCGCGCCATCAGTCGAACAGGTCGCCCTGCGGCCCCCTGGGCCGGTGAAACCGATCGCAGTTGAGCGGCGCACGCCCGCGTTCGAGACCGTAGCGGCGGATCGCAATGCGGAACCGCACGCGCATCAGTTCGGCCCAGGGGCCGGAACCCTGCATACGCGTGAAGAAGTTCGGGTCGTTGACCCGGCCGCTGCGCAACGACCGGATGATCGCCATCACCTTTTCGGCACGTTCCGGGAAATGCGTGTCGAGCCAGGCCCGGAACAGCGGGGCGACCTCCCACGGCAGACGGACGGGGAGGAAGAAGGCGCCACACGCACCCGCGGCCGCCGCCTGCTCCAGAATGCGCTCCAACTCGCCATCGGTGATCGCGGGGATCACGGGAGCTACGGAGACGGAACAGGGAACTCCGGCTGCGGACAGGGCGGTCACCGCGGCAAGTCGCTTGCGCGGGTGCGGCGCGCGGGGCTCCAGGGTGCGGGCAATCACAGGGTCGAGCGACGTGATGGACATCGCCACGGAGACGAGGCCCTTCGTCGCCATCGGGCCCAGTAGATCCAGATCTCGCACGACCCGGTCCGACTTGGTGGTGATGGTCAAGGGATGGTCGCATTCCGACAGCACCTCGATACAGGCACGCGCGATCCGCCAGTCCGCCTCGATCGGCTGATAGGGATCGGTGTTGGTGCCGAAGGCGATCGGCCGCACCTGATAGCCGGGCTTCGAAAGTTCGGCCCGGAGCAGCGCAGGCGCATCCGGCTTGGCAAACAGCCGTGTCTCGAAGTCGATGCCGGGGGAAAGATCGTGAAAGGCATGGCTCGGCCGCGCGAAGCAGTAAATGCAGCCGTGTTCGCAGCCATTGTAGGGGTTCACCGACCGATCAAAGCCGATGTCCGGCGACCGATTGTAGCTGATGATCGTGCGGGGCGTGAGCAAGCCCACGCTCGTACGCACCGGCGGCGGCGCGCCATCGACCAGCTCGCGGGCATCCAGCCAATCGCCGTCCGCCTCCCGCTCAGGCAGGTTGAAGCGGGTGCTGGTGTCGTTGATCGTTGCGCCACGGGCGGTGCGAGCCATGGCAGGAGAAGAACATAAGCGGAACGCGGAATCAAGCCTGCGGCAATCAGCGCTCGCGCAGGCGGGGCATCAGCTCGACGAAATTGCAGGGTGTGTGGCGGCTATCCAGTTGCGAGGCGAGGATGCCCTCCCAACCATCGCGAACCGCTCCGGTGGAGCCGGGCAGGGCGAAGACGTAGGTCCCCCGCGAGACGCAGGCGCAGGCGCGGGACTGGACCGTCGAGGTTCCGATCTTCGCATAGCTCAGCCAGCGGAAGAGCTCGCCGAAACCAGGGATCATCTTGTCCGCAACCCGCTCCACCGCTTCCGGCGTGACGTCGCGTCCGGTCACGCCCGTGCCACCCGTCGTCAGGATACAATCGATCTCCGGATCGTCGATCCATCCGTGCAAGCGGCCGACGATCGCCCCGACGTCGTCGGGAACGAGCGCGCGATCGGCAAGGACATGGCCGGCCTCGCTCAACAGCGCCACAAGCGTGTCGCCCGACCGGTCGTTGGCGAGCGTCCGGGTGTCAGAAACCGTCAGGACAGCAATTCGGACAGGAACGAACGCGCGCGCGAGGTCAATCGGCATGGGCGACTGACGAGCGGCCGTTGCTGCTGAGGCGCACCGCGCCGCCACCCTTGGCTCCGGGGAATTTGGGCCACATGCCCTGGGCGAGCGCCGCGCGGCTGGCAGAGGTTTTACCCTCCTGCTTTTCGTACATCCAATAGTTGCGCAGCACCGACATCACATAGCCGCGCGTCTCCCAATAGGGGATCGACTCGATGTAGAGCAGCGGATCTCCGCCGTCGTGCGCTTGCAGGTCCCAGGCATGCACCGGGCTGGGTCCGGCATTATAGGCGGCGATCACCTTCGGCAGCAGTCCTCCGGTCGCCTGCATGTCGCGCAACTTTTCGAGATAGCTTTGACCAACCTCGATGTTGGTCGACGGGCGCGCCAGGGCAGAGCGGTCGATCGTCACACCCTTGGCACGGCCGAAGTCGCTCGCCGCCGCCGGCATGATCTGCATCAGGCCAAAGGCGCCCGCGGGGCTCACCACCTGCGGGTTGAACTTCGACTCCTGCAGGGCGTGGGCATAGACCAAGGCCTTGTCCACGCGCCAACCACCATCCGGGGTCCAGTTCGGCGCGGGGTAGCGCGCCTCCATGATCGGCCTCGTGCCCGCAGGGCCGTTGTGTGACAGCCACAGCTGAGTCCCGGGCAAGTTCATGCTACCCGCGACCCGAGTGAGGGCGGGATAGTCGCTCGCGTCGCCGATCTTGGCCTGATGCCGCAGCACCTGGTCCGCCAGTGCCGCCTCGCCGATCTCCGCAAGGGCGGCCGCCACGCGCACGTTCGGCCGCCGCTCCAGTGCCTGCCAATCCGCCGTCACCCGTTCCGGTGCCGACTTGCGGTCGACCATTCCCAATGCCTGACGGGCAAGCAACCCGTAGTAGGTTTCACCATATTGAGCCGCGCTCTGCAGACGTGGCTGCACCAGGTCGGGGCGGCCGCAAGCGATGTCCGCTCGCGTGGCCCAATAAAGGCCGGCGGAGCGCAGCTCGGTATCGGTGGCGCGGCGTGCGACATTCCCGAACGCCACCTGCGCTGCGGCGCAGTCCTTCTGCCGCCAGGCGGCGAGGCCCTGTGTCCAGTCGGCCTGGGCCGCCCATTCGCCTTGTCCGGTCTGGGCGGATCTCGCGACACGGCGAGCATTGCTGTCGTCGCCCGCCACGAAGTAAATCCAGGCCACGCGTTGCTGCCATTCCGTCAGCGCCTCGGGCGTGAGTTCGCCCGCGCGCTGGTTGAGCAGCGCTTCGGCCGAGGGGCCATCGTCCAGCTTCACGAACGGCTTCATGGCGACGGCAAGTTCGGCCGCCACCTGGTCGCTTCGGATTGCCCGGGTCCGGACCCGCGTCGGGGCGCCATCGAACCAGGTCATCCGCTGCTGGGTCGGCAGCGGGGGCAGCGACGTCGCACCGCGAAGCTGCGCGAGACGGGCAAGCTGTGGCGCCTCCGGCAGTTCCGGCGCCTCCGCCAGAAGCGCAAGCAAGGGCTCGAGCGCGACCTTCGGCGAGTTGTGGGCGGTATAGAGTTCGGCACGGGCGATCGCGTGCAGCGGCCCCGGCTTGAGCGCGTCGAGCTGAAGCTGCGCATCCGCCCAGCGCGCGTTGCGGATCGCCTCGAACACCGATCGATACGCCGCACGTTCTTCGCTGCTCAGCTGGCTGGGAACGCCTTCGGCGCCGGCCTGCCGCACGCTTCCCCGCGCCGGGATGCGACCTTCGTCGATTTCATCGGCCTGAGCCGCCATAGGAGCCGCCGCCAACAGGGCGCCGACCGCAAGAGCGATTTTCACGCGTCGTTTTCCTCGATCAACAGCTGCAAGTCGCGCCAGGCCTCCGCCTTGCACATCGGCCGCTCCAGAAGCACCCGCGGGTGGTAGGTAGCAACCGCCTTGCACGCCAGATTGCCATCGTTGAGCGCTTGCGAACAATCTCCGTTGGTGCCGCCGTTGGTGCCGAGCACCGCACGACTTGCCGTCTGCCCCAGAAGCAGCAGCCGCTTCGGCCGCACGATGCCGACAAGGTGGCGGGCCAGCGCCTCCAGCTCCGTGGCGCTCGCACGGGGCACGCGACCGGCAAGCGGGCGAGCCACGCAGACGGAAGCGAGCAGCGTCTGTTCCCGGCTGATACCGATCGCCGCCAGCATCCGATCGAGCAGGCGCCCCTCGGTTCCGGCCAGCAGGTGTCCGGCGATCCCATCCGCTTCCTCGGGCACGTCGGTCAGCACCATCAGTGTCGCTGTCGCCGGATCGCCGCTCGGGCCGACCCGCGCGGGCGCCCATCTGGCGTCGGGAGCCAGGTCTCCCATCCGATAGGCGACGAATTCCGCGTAGGTCGCCGGATAGCCCGGCAGCGGCTCTGCGGCGGGTGCTGCGGGTTGCAGCGAAGCGGGTGCCGGCCGCTCCTCCGGAACCAGCCAGTCGCGCGGCAGTTCATCGACCAGCGTGTCGACGCCGGCCTCGACCCACCAGTCGAGTGTGCTTGCCGCGGCGTTTCGCCAATCCAGATGCTGATCCGCCCCCATCACCCTATATAGGCCACCGGGTTGACGCCGCGGTCAATCTGAATGAATTCCCCTGCCGACAAGGCGTTGCAGGTACGCGACGACACGGTGCCGCGGCGAGACTGGGAGTAGGAGTGCATGAGCGAGCGGGAATCGATGCCCTATGACGTCGTGATCGTCGGCGCGGGCCCCGCAGGTCTGTCCGCGGCGATCCGGCTGAAGCAGCTGGCGAATGGCGCCGGCCGTGAGATCGCGGTCTGCGTCCTCGAAAAAGGTTCGGAGGTCGGCGCGCACATCCTGTCGGGGGCGGTGATCGATCCGCGCGCGCTGGACGAGCTGCTGCCCGAATGGCGCGAGCAGGGCTGTCCGCTGGCCGAAGTGCCGGTGACGGAGAACCACCATTGGATCCTGAACGCCACCGGCAAGACGGAGATGCCGCACTTCGCGCTGCCGCCCTTCATGTCCAACGAGGGCACCTATACCGGCTCGCTCGGCAGCCTGTGCCGCTGGCTTGCCGAGCAGGCCGAGGGGCTGGGCGTCGAGATCTTCCCGGGCTTTGCCGCCGCGGAGGTGCTGTTCCACGAGGATGGATCGGTCAAGGGTGTCGCGACGGGCGACATGGGCGTAGCGCGCGACGGCACCCGCAAGCCGGACTGGCAGCCGGGGCTTGAGCTCCATGCGAAATACACCTTCCTGGCCGAGGGCGTGCGCGGGCACCTCAGCAAGCAGCTGATCCGCACCTTCGACCTCGCCCGCGACGCGCAGCCGCAGGTCTATGGCATCGGCATCAAGGAACTGTGGGACATCGCGCCCGACAAGCATGTGCCCGGCCGCGTGATCCACACGCAGGGCTGGCCGCTGTCCGAAACCCGCGGCACCAATGGCGGCGGCTTCCTCTATCACCAGGCAAACGGGCAGGTGGCGCTGGGCCTCGTCACCTGGCTGAACTATTCAAACCCCTATCTCTCCCCCTTCCATGAAATGCAGCGCTGGAAGACCCATCCCGAGATCGCGAAGATCCTGGAGGGCGGCAAGCGCGTTTCCTATGGCGCGCGCGCGATCAACGATGGCGGCTGGCAGTCGGTACCGAAGCTCGTGTTTCCCGGCGGTGCCCTGATCGGCTGCTCGGCAGGGTTCGTGAACGTACCCCGGATCAAGGGCACGCACACGGCGATGAAGACCGGAATGCTCGCGGCCGAGGCTGCGTTCGACGCCATCGTCGCCGATCGCGGCGGCGACACGCTCGACACTTATCAGAGCGCCTATCGGGCCAGCTGGGTCTACGAGGAGCTGCGCAAGGTCCGCAACGTCGTGCCGCTGGTCAAGAAGTTCGGCGACTTCGTCGGATCGGGTCTTTCCGGCATCACCATGTGGGCGGAGCATTGGGGCATGCGCATGCCCTTTACCCTGCGCCACCATCCCGACCATGAAAGCCTGTGGCGCAAGGATCAGGTCCAGCCGATTGCCTATCCCAAGCCGGACGGGAAGCTGACCTTCGACCGTCTCTCCTCGGTGTTCCTGTCGAACACCAACCATGAGGAGGATCAGCCGGTCCACCTGACGTTGCGCGATCCCGACGTTCCGATCGACTACGACCTGCCCATGTTCGACGAGCCGGCACAGCGCTATTGCCCCGCCGGCGTGTACGAGGTCGTGGAAACCGAGGGCGCCACGCCGCGCTTCGTGATCAACGCCCAGAACTGCGTCCACTGCAAGACCTGCGACATCAAGGACCCTACGCAGAACATCAACTGGGTGGTGCCCGAAGGCGGGGGAGGGCCGAACTATCCCAACATGTAAGCGCCTGCTGCTGAGCGCCGTCGCTTCAGCGGGTGTAGCCGTTGCGTCGCCTGCGGCCGCTGCCGAGGAGAACCTGCCCGCCTATGTGCGTGCGCGCGCGGCGGATGCAGACGGCGCGGTCGATGCGGCTGCACGCTATTATGCCCTCGCTCTCGCTGCCCGGCCCGGCAGCGAAGTGGTGGCAATCCGCGCGTATCGCGAGGGGCTGGCGAGCGGCGACCTTGCGCTTGCCCGCAGATCGCTGGCGGTGCTGTCGCGCGCGGGCGTCGCGCCCCCCGACGCCGCTGTCCTCGAGTTTGCGGACGCCGTGGCCGCTCGCCGCCGCGATCGTGCGGCAAGCGCCGTGCAGAAGCTGGGCGACAGCCCGCTCGAGTTCCTGCAACCGGTACTCGCCGCATGGCTTGCCGTGGATGGGAAGAACCCGGAAGTCGCGCTGCAACTCGCCTCGCGAGAGGGCGATGCGCTCGACCGGCGCTATGCCTCCGAGAACCACGCGTTAATCCTTCTCGCCACCGGCCGCACGGCAGAGGGGTTGGCGGCGGTGCATGCGCAACTCGGTGCGCTGCGGGAGGATCAGCAGTTCCGGCTGGCGGCCGCATCGCTGCTGGCGGGGCACGGAAAGCGCGATGCCGCGCAGGCGCTGCTGGCGGGAGGGGATCCGGTGCTCGTGCTGCACCGCGAGCGGCTTGGGCGCGGGCCGAAAGACGACGCACGGTTCGGCGCCTCGCGCTTTCTGGTACGGGTAGCGAACGATCTCGCTTCCGAGGAAACGGCTCCGCTGGCCATTGCGCTCGCGCGTGCGGCCCTGATCCTCGACCCCGCCTTCGACGGCGCGCGGATCGCGCTTGCCGAGGCGTTGTCGCAGGAGGGCGCCGCCGCCAAGGCGCGCGAGGCTTTGGCGGCAATCCCCGCGGGAAGCCCCTTTGTCCGCGAGGCGCGGAGTGCGGAAGTCACCGTGCTGGCGCGCGCTGGCGATGAGGACGCGGCCGTCCGCACGGCGACCGCGCTTTCGTTCGAACCCGGTGGCAGCGGCGAGGACGCACGGCGGCTCGGCGATCTGCTTGCGGAGCGTGCCCGCTTCGCCGAGGCGGCTGCCGCTTATGCTGTCGCGATCGAGCGGGAAGGCGCGCCGCCGAATTGGGCGCTCCTCCTCCAGCACGGGGCCGCGCTGGAGCAGGCGGGCCGTTGGGATGCGGCGCTGCCGGCCTTGCGTCGGGCTGTCGAGATCGCCCCGTCGGAGCCGCTGGCACTCAATTATCTGGGCTATGCCCAGGTCGAGCGGAACGAGAACCTGCCTGCAGCGGTCGCGATGCTGGAACAGGCGCGTCGGCTCGCTCCGGAGGATCTGAACATCGCGGACTCGTTGGGGTGGGCCTATTTTCGGCAAGGAGATGCCGCCCGCGCTCTACCGCTTCTGGAAGAGGCAGCCCGTGCGAACGACGTGAGCGGGACGGTTCAGGAACATCTGGGGGATGTGCTCTGGCGCCTCGGCCGGCGGTATGAAGCACGCTACGCCTGGTCTGCCGCCCGCCTGGACGCCGACGAACCCATGGATGCGCGGCTGGCTGAGAAGATCTCGCGAGGACTGGCCGCGACAGGGGGGACTCCGCGCTCATGATCCAGGAAATTGCGCGCGCGAAGCTCAACCTCGCGCTTCATGTCCGACATCGCCGCTCCGATGGCTATCACGCGCTGGAAACGCTGTTTGCGTTCGTGCGCGACGGCGATCTGCTGACCCTCTCGGATGCCGAGACGGATCGCTTCGCCATCACCGGTCCATTCGCAGCCACGCTCCAGGCGGAGAGCGACAATCTCGTCACGCGCGCCCGCGATCGCTTTCGCCTGACCTTCGGCGACGATCGACCCTGCGCGATCCTGCTCGACAAGCGGCTCCCGGTCGCGTCGGGCATCGGCGGCGGATCGGCAGATGCGGCAGCCGCGCTGCGGGCGCTCGCGACTCGCGCGGGGGTCCGGCACGACGATCCGGACCTGCTTGCCTGCGCGAACGTGCTCGGCTCGGACGTACCGGCGTGCCTGCTCAGCCGAACGGCGATCGGTCGCGGGCGCGGCGAGGATCTCGTGCCGGTGGACGGCCTCGGCGGCGTTCCTGCCTTGCTGGTGAACCCGGGCGTGGGCGTCTCCACCGCAGCGGTCTTCGAGCGCTGGGATGGCGTGGATCGCGGCTCGATCGGCAGCGGCGACCTGCTGGAGGTCGCCCGTTCCGGCCGTAATGACCTGGAGCCCCCGGCCCGATCGTTGGCACCTGCCATCGACGGCGTGCTGGCCGTTCTTGCACGCCAGCCCCGCACCCATATGGTGCGGATGTCCGGTTCGGGCGCGACTTGCTTCGCCTTGTTCGAGGACGCACCCGCGTGCGCGGCGGCAGCCGAGGCGATCCGGAGCGCCGAGCCCGGGTGGTGGTGTCTCGAAACGGCACTGATCTAGGCGAGAATCCCACGGCGGGACGGCGTGCCGCGGCAGGCGCGGATATTGCAGGATTGCAGCCGTGGCTCGGCTCGGGCCTAAGCGGAAGGCGGATCAGACGCCGTCAGCGGACGTCCGTGGATGGCCCCTGCCACGTGCAGGCGCCATCCTCCCGTCCGGGGGGTGACAGCCGGCCGTTCCTGGGGCAGGTCGCTGCCATGTCAGACTGCAGTCCTGCCGCATCCTCTTCCGATCCGAACCATCTGCCGGCCGCCGAGCGGATCGACGGGGCCGCAGGCGGCGTGCTGCTGCTGTGCGATCATGCGTCGAACCACGTTCCGGCCGACATCGGGCTTGGCGTGCTGCCGGCCTTGCTGGACCTGCACATCGGCTATGACATCGGCGCGGCCGCGCTGACGCGCAGCCTTGCGTCGCGTCTGGCTGCACCGGCGGTCCTTGGCACCGTTTCCCGGCTCGTGATCGACCTCCATCGGGAGCCGGATCACGAGAGTCTGATCCCGGCGTTGAGCGATGGCCATGCGATCCCAGGGAACCGGGAGGTCGACCGACCCGCGCGGGTGGAGCGGTTCCACATTCCCTATCACGCCGTGATCGAACAGGCGGTGCAGGACTATCGGCCCGAGCTGGTCGTGGCGATCCACAGCTTCACGCCGCGTCTCGCGAGCGATGGCCGCGAGCGCCCCTGGCAGGTGGGGATTCTCTACAACCAGGACACTCGCGCCGCGCATCCCGCGATCCGGATGCTTCGAGAGCGCGGCTTGGTAACCGGGGACAACGAGCCCTATTCCGGGCGCGAGCTCAACGCGACGCTTAACCGCCATGCGGAGGCGCATGGGATCCCGAGCATGTCCGTCGAAGTTCGCAACGACCTAATCGGAGATGCGGACGGTGTCGCCGAGTGGGCGACGATCCTGCACGACGCCATCGCGCGGGTTCATGCGGAGCTCGCGCAATGAGGGCGGTGTTCTGGCGCTGCGGCGGCATCGGGCTTTTGTCGCTCATGCTCGGCGCGTGTGGAGACGAAGGCCCGTCCGATCCACCGCGCGGCTTGCGGATCGCCTGTGCGACGGGTGGTGCGCAGCTGGCGCAGACCTGCTTCGTGGAACAGAGCGAAGCACCGCAAGGATTGGTGTTGACGGTGCGACGTGCCGATGGAGGCTTTCGGCGTCTTCTCGTGGCCGAGGACGGGAGCGGTGTCACTGCTGCCGACGGTGCCGATCCGGCCGTCGTGCACTTGCGGTCGCCCAACGAGATCGAAGTGGAGATCGGCGACGATCGGTTCCGCCTGCCTGCACGTGTCGACGGAGGGAAGGCAGCATGAGGATCGTGCCTCCAGCTGCCCCGATCCTGCGTGCGGAACAGATGCGGGCTGCCGAGCAGCGCTGCTTCGGAGCCGGCGTGTCCCAATCCGAACTGATGGAGCGCGCCTCACTGGCGGTCGCGCGGGAAGTCGCCAGGCTGGGCGCCGGGCAGCCGGTGCTGGTGCTTGCCGGACCCGGCAACAACGGCGGCGATGCCTACGGGGTCGCCAGATTTCTGCGGGACTGGGGCCATGACGTGGCGGTTGCATCGATCGGCCGCCCCGCCAGCGGCGCTGCGGCAGAGAATGCTGCGGCATGGCACGACGAGGTGGAGAGCCTGGAGCAGGTGAGCCCGAGGCCCGTTCTGGTCGACGGTCTGTTCGGTACCGGCATGTCGCGCGCGCTGGACGCTCCCGTAGCGGCCCAGCTGGCACGGCTCGTTGCCGCCGCCTCTGTGTCGGTCGCGATCGATCTCCCCTCCGGCATCGAGACCGACACCGGCCTCGACTTGGGCGCTCCGGGCGGGATCACGGCCACGGTGGCGCTCGGCGCGCTCAAGCCTGCGCATTTGCTCGGTGCCGGCCTTTCCAAGTGCGGCCACGTCCTGCTCGCCGACATCGGCGTAGAGGCGGCCACCGAATGGCGGAGCATCGCACGTCCCAGGTTGGAGGCTCCGGGACCACAGGCGCATAAATACGGTCGCGGCCTGGTCGTCGTCGTCGCCGGCAGCATGGCCGGGGCCTCTCGTCTCGCGGCGCGCGCAGCGCTCCACGGCGGCGCGGGCTACGTGATCCTGGCGGCGCCGGAACCCGCCTCCGGCGCCCCCGACGCGATCGTCCACCGCACGATCGACGGCAGGGATGCGCTTGCCGAACTGCTCGCAGACCCGCGTATCGGCGCGGTGGTGATCGGGCCCGGCCTCGGCAGGGACGAGGCGGCCATGAACCGTCTTGAGGTGGCGATCGGCTGCGAGCGGGATCTGGTGATCGACGGAGATGCACTCAGCCTGCTGGGCAAGACGGCTGCCGAACGTCTGGGCACCCGCAAGGCTTCGACGCTGCTCACACCGCACTCGGGCGAGTTCGCGCGGATGTTCGAGGCCGCCGGCAGCAAGATCGAGGCAACACTTGCCGCCGCCAAGAGCAGCGGCGCTACCGTGATCCACAAGGGAGCAGACACGGTGATCGCTTCGGCCGGGGGCAAGGTGGTGGTCGCATCCGCGGCGCCTTCGTGGCTGTCGACCGCCGGAACCGGTGACGTCCTGGCGGGGCTCGTCGCCGCCCGCCATGCCGCGGGCGGCAGCGCGGACGAGGCCGTGTGGCTGCACAGTCGCGCGGCGCGACGTGCCGGCCCAGCCTTCGCAGCCGACGACCTGATCGCCCAGATCCCTGCTGCAATGGGAGAATGCCTGTGAGCGGCGATCTGATCGTGCGCGTGGCGGCGCGAGGCGAGGGCATCTCCGCCGATGGCCGCCACGTTGCGTTTGCGGCCCCTGGCGACCGGCTTCTCCCAGACAACAGCGTTGTGCCCGGACCCCATCACCAGGCGCCACCCTGCCGGCATTTTCCGGCGTGCGGCGGCTGCCAGCTGCAGCATCTCGACGAGGAGAGCTATGCGCTGTTCGTGCGCGATCGCGTGCTTGGCGCGCTTTCGACCCAGAACCTGGCGACGGAAGTCCGCCCCGCGCTTGTCTCGCCGCCGCGCACCCGGCGTCGCGCAACGCTGCATGCCGAGCGTCGCGGACGTCAGGTGTTGCTTGGCTTCACCGAGACGGGCAGCCACCGCATCGTCGACATGACGGAATGCCACGTGCTGCTTCCGGAGCTGTTCGCGCTGGTCGCACCGCTGCGGATGCTGCTGGCGGCCATGCTGGGAGAGCGCCGCGCGGACGTGCATCTGGCGCAGACCGATCGCGGCGTGGACGTCCTGATCACCGGTGCCCTGGGCGACAAGCTCGCTGAACTGGAGGCGCTGACCGGCTTTGCGGAACGGCACGGCCTTGCCCGCCTGTCGGTGGATGATGGCTATGGTCCGGAAACCCGGTGGGAGCCGGAGCCTGCGACGATCAGCTTCGCAGGCGTGCCGGTCGCGCTTCAGCCGGGTGCCTTCCTGCAGGCTACGCGAGAGGGCGAGGCAGCTTTGGTGGCGGGAGTGAAGGATGCCGTCGGGAGCGCTCCGATCGTTGCAGACCTGTTCGCCGGACTGGGCACTTTCTCGCTCGCGTTGGCAGAGCGCGCCAAGGTGTATGCGGGCGAAGCCGCGCGTGAGCCGATCCTGGCGCTGAAGGCCGCCGCCTCCCGTGCCGGCCGCCCCGTGTTTGCCGAGCATCGGGACCTCTACCGCCGCCCGCTGGCGCCCGCCGAACTCGATCGCTTCGCTGCCGTCGTGATCGATCCTCCGCGCGCCGGCGCTCGCGAGCAGGCCGCGGCGATCGCCGCCAGCAAGGTTCCGGTGGTGGCCTATGTGTCATGCAATCCCAGCAGCTTCGCACGAGATGTGAAGACGATGTGCGAGAGTGGGTATCGCCTCGACTGGGTACAGCCGGTGGGCCAGTTCCGCTGGTCCACCCATGTCGAGCTGGTGGCGCGGCTTACCCGTTGATCGGGTACACGGCACCGGTGAAGTAGAGTCCGTCCGGTGGCGCGTTGAGCCCAAGCCGGGACCGGTCGCGCGCGGCAAGCACCTCATGGACCTGCTCCGGACGCCACCGCCCTTGCCCCACCAGGGCAAGGCATCCGACCATGGAACGAACCTGGTGGTGAAGGAACGAACGGGCGGCCGCGTGGATGAGCACCCGATCACCACGCCGTGCGACGTCAAGTCGATCCAGGGTCCGCAGCGGGCTCTCCGCCTGGCAATGGGCGGAGCGGAACGTCGTGAAGTCGTGCCGTCCGACGAGATACCGCGCCGCGGCGTGCATCGCGTCGGCATCGAGGGGTTGCGGCACTTGCCAGGCGAGACCGGCTTCCCAGGTGAGCGGCGCCCGTCGGTTGACGATCCGGTACTCATAGGAGCGGCCGACGCAGGAGAAGCGTGCGTGCCAGTCGTCTTCCACCGCCTCGCACGCCAGGATCGCGACGGGTTCCGGCCGAAGATGCGCGTTGAGCGCCTCCATGAGACGGAAGGGCACGATCGCCTTCTCGATCTCGACATGCGCCCGCATGGCGAGCGCGTGTACGCCCGCGTCCGTCCGACCGGCGGCGTGGACGGCGACCTGCTCACCGGTGACCCGCCAGACGGCTTCCTCGATGGCCTGCTGGACGCTGGGCCCGTGCGATTGCCGCTGCCACCCCATGAAGGGCCGCCCGTCGAATTCGATCGTCAGTGCGAACCGGCTCACGACAGCAGCGTACCGGCGGGAATGGGGAAGCCACGCAGCAGCTCGGCAGCAGCCATGGCGCCGCGACCGGCACGCTGCAGCAGAGTGGGCCGGATGGCGCCCGTGCCGCACGCGATCGTAAGTCGCGCATCCAGCACGGTGCCGGGCGCGCCGCTCTTGTCCGAAGTCTCCGCCGCGAGGACCCGGAAGCGCTCGCCACCGAGTTCGAAGAATGCCGTTGGGGCGAACGCCCGGACCTGCCGTTCCACCGCATCCGCAGCCGCGTCGAAGCGCAGCCGCGCCTCAGACTTGTCGAGCTTGGCGGCGTAGGTGATCCCAGTTTCCGATTGAGGAACAGGAGGATAGGCATCGATGTTGCCAAGCACTTCGACCATTGCTTCGCCGCCCAGTTGCGCCAGTCGATGGGTCAGTTCGGCGGCCGTTTCGTTGCCGACAGGCGTGCGTAGCTCATGCCGTACCGGGCCGGTGTCCAGCCCAGCTTCCATCTGCATGATGCCGACGCCCGTCTCGGCGTCGCCGGCCAGGATCGCCCGCTGAACCGGTGCAGCGCCCCGCCAGCGCGGCAGCAGCGAGGCGTGGACGTTCAGGCAGCCGAGCCGCGGCGCATCCAGGATGGCCTGCGGCAGGATGAGCCCATAGGCCGCAACCACCGCTACATCCGCGCGTAGGGCAGTGAATTCCTCCTGCGCTTCGGCAGTGCGCAGCGTGGTCGGGTGCCGGACCGGGATCCCGAGCGCTTCCGCTCGGGCATGGACCGGCGTTGGGGTCGGTGCCTTACCACGCCGGCCTCCTGCACGCGGCGGCTGTGTGTAGACGGCGACGATTTCGTGCCCGGCAGCCACCAGTGCGTCCAGGATCGTGACCGCGAAGCCGGGCGTGCCCATGAAGATGATGCGCATCCGCGCTCTCGACACGCTAGCGGCGCGGCACGCAACCCCCTATCTGTGCCAACGATGGCTTCCCCAGAGATCGAGGCGCTGACGCAGGCGCTGTCCCGGCTGCCGGGCCTTGGCCCGCGCTCCGCGCGCCGCGCCGTATTGCACCTCATCAAGAAGCGCGAAACGGCGCTGGTTCCGCTGCTTGGTGCCCTGGAACGGGTGAGCGAGCGGCTGTCCACCTGCTCGATTTGCGGCAATGTCGACACCAGCGATCCCTGCGCCATCTGCGTCGACCCGCGGCGGGATGCGCGTGCGCTCTGCGTGGTGGAGGAAGTGGCAGACCTGTGGGCGCTGGAACGCTCCCGTCTTTTTCCGGGTCGCTTCCACGTCCTCGGCGGGCGACTGTCCGCGCTCGAAGGCGTGCGCCCGGAGGATCTTGCGATCGACCGGCTCGTCGCCCGCGTGGCCGACGGCGGCGTGGACGAGGTGGTGCTTGCGATGAACGCGACGCTGGAGGGGCAGACGACCGCGCATTATCTCGCGGAGCGGATCGAGGCCTATCCCGTGCGGATCACCCAATTGGCCCACGGCTTGCCGGTAGGCGGCGAACTGGATTATCTGGATGAGGGCACCCTGGCTCAGGCCTTGCGTGCGCGACGCCCCGTGGTGTGAGCGCATCGCTTGACGGGCGGAGGGTGCTTACCTAGCTAGCGCCCATGGCCATCCTGCCCATCATCGAGATCCCCGATCCGCGCCTGCGGCTGATTTCCACCCCCGTGGATGCGGTCGACGACGAGGTTCGCACGCTCATCGCCGACATGTTCGACACGATGTACGACGCGCCCGGCATCGGCCTGGCGGCGATCCAGGTTGCGGTGCCCAAGCGGGTGCTGGTGATCGATCTGCAGGAGCAGGAGGATGAAGAAGGCAAGCCGGTCAAGGAGCCGCGCGCCTTTGTGAACCCCGAGATCCTCGAAACCTCCGACGAATGCTCCCTCTATAAGGAGGGCTGCCTGTCGATTCCGGACCAGTTTGCGGACGTCGAGCGGCCCGCACGCTGCCGCGTACGCTGGCTGGACGAGCAGGGGGCGGAGCATGACGAGTGGCTCGAGGGGCTGCTCGCGACCTGTCTCCAGCACGAGATGGACCATCTGAACGGGGTGCTGTTCATCGATCACCTCTCGCGGTTGAAGCGGGAGATGGTCATCAAGAGGCTCAACAAGGCGCGCAAGGCCGCCTGATCGCCGCGGCGGGCCAGGGGCCCGCCGTCCGTCACCTCACGACAAGCCGTCGATCTGTCCCGCCGCGTTCACGCGGATACCCTCCGCTGCGGGTACGCGCGGCAGACCCGGCATGGTCATGATCTCCCCGCAGATCGCCACGACAAATCCTGCGCCTGCGGCAAGGCGCACTTCGCGCACGTGGACCACATGGCCCGACGGCGCGCCCAGCCGGGTCGGGTCGGTCGAGAAGCTGTATTGCGTTTTCGCCATGCAGACGGGCAGGTCGCCGAAGCCGTCCGCCTCCCAGCGACGAAGCTGCGCGAGCACGCTGGCGTCGGCCACGGCCTCCTCGGCGCGGTAGATCCGCTTCGCGACCGTGTTGATCTTGTCGAACAGGCTCAGACGGTCGTCATACAGCGGCATGAATCGGGCAGAGCCCGAGTCCGCCAGCGCCGCGACCGCTTCCGCCAACTCGCCGGCTCCCGCTCCTCCATCGGAGAAGTGGGTGCAGACCACCGCCTGGCACGCCTGTGCCGCGGCGATCGCGCGCACGGCCGCGATCTCTTCTTCCGTGTCCGAAGCGAAGCGGTTGATCGCAACCACCGCCGGGACGCCAAACTGGGCCAGGTTCTCCAGGTGGCGCATCAGGTTCGCGCCGCCCCGGTGCACGGCAGCGACGTCCGGAGCCGCGAGATCGGACTTGGCGACGCCGCCGTTCATCTTGAGCGCCCGCACGGTCGCCACGATCACCACCGCGTCGGGTGCGAGTTCGGCCATCCGGCACTTGATGTCGAAGAACTTCTCCGCGCCCAGGTCAGCGCCGAAACCCGCTTCCGTCACCACATAGTCGGCGAGGTCGAGCGCCGTGCGCGTCGCGATCACCGAGTTGCAGCCATGCGCGATATTGGCGAAGGGGCCACCATGGACAAAGGCTGGGGTGCCCTCCAGCGTCTGCACGAGGTTGGGCTTCACGGCCTGGGCAAGCAGCGCCGCCATCGCGCCCGCCGCATTCAGGTCGCGCGCCGTGACCGCGCGGCGGTCGGCAGTGTAGCCGACGATGATGCGGCCCAGGCGCGCTTCCAGGTCGGCGAGATCGCTCGCCAGGCACAGGATTGCCATCACCTCGGAAGCGACGGTGATGTCGAACCCGGACTCCCGGGGATAGCCGTTGGTGGCGCCACCAAGGGAGTGCACGATGTCGCGCAACGCACGGTCGTTCATGTCGAGGACCCGCCGCCAGCTGACGCGGCGCACGTCTAGCCCCAGGGCATTGCCCCAGTAGATGTGGTTGTCGATCATGGCGGCCAGCAGGTTGTGCGCGCTGGTGATTGCATGGAAATCGCCGGTGAAATGGAGGTTGATGTCCTCCATCGGAACCACCTGCGCATAGCCGCCCCCGGCGGCCCCGCCCTTGGTGCCGAAGCAAGGCCCCAGCGATGGCTCGCGCAGGCATAGCGCAGTGCGACGGCCGCTGCGCGAAAGAGCGTCGGCAAGTCCGACCGAGGTCGTGGTCTTGCCTTCGCCAGCAGGCGTGGGATTGATCGCCGTGACCAGGATCAGCTTGCCGGTCGCATCCCGCTTCGGCAGCGCGTCGACTGCGACCTTGGCCTTGTGGTGGCCATAGGGTTCCACCGCCAGGGGCGGGATGTCGAGCTTCGCCGCCACCTCCGCGATCGGAAGCAGCGCTGCGGCACGGGAGATTTCGATGTCGGTCGGCATCGGTGCGGCTTAGGCGACCGGCACCACGGCGGGAAGGGTGGTTGAACGATCTCGGGTGCGGTTCGCCCGGGGAGCTGCCGATGTTCTGCTTGTGACCTCTTCGGTGACCGCGTAAGTTCCGGGTTCGTTCGCGTAAGGGGCTTGAGTAGATGGACGCTGTGGTTCTGCTGGTGACCGTGCTGGCGATGTTCGTCGGGCTCGCGGTCGGCTGGTTCCTGGGGCAGCGCGGCATCGCCGAGGCGCGGAGCGAAAAGGACCGTCGAGAGGCCGACTTCAAGGCGGCGATTGCGGACCTCGCCCTGGCAAGCGAGCGCGCGAGAGAGGCCGGCGCGCTGCGTCAGGAGGTGGAGGCACTGCGTCATGACCTTCAGACGGAGCGGGTCGAACATGCGAGGCTGAAAGCGACGGCCGAAGCGTTCGACGAGCGTCTCCGGGAGTTCAAGGACGCGCGCGAAGCGATGGCGGCGCAGTTCCGCGAGACTGCCCAGGTGATGCTCGACGGGGCGCAGCGAACCTTCCTGGAGCGGGCGAGCGAGCGGTTCCAGCAGGCTGGCGATACCAATGAGATGAAGCTGAAGGCGCTGCTCGCACCCGTCGAGCAGACGCTGCAGCGCTATGAGCAGAACGTCAGCAAGGTCGAGGGCGAGCGCAAGGAGGCGTATGGCAACCTCGCGGGTCTGATGGAGGCGATGCGCATCGGGCAGGAGTCGGTGAAGAGCGAGGCGGCGAAGCTCGTCAATGCGCTCCGCTCCGCTCCGAAGGCGCGCGGGCGCTGGGGGGAGCAGCAGCTCCGCAACGTCCTGGAGACCTGCGGGCTGGCCGAGCACACCGACTTCGCCATGGAGGTGAGCGTGGAGAGCGAGGGCGGGCGGCTCCGCCCGGACGCCATCGTTCGGGTTCCCGGCGGCAAGAGCCTGGTGATCGACGCCAAGGTGTCGCTCAACGCCTATCAGGACGCGCATGGCGCGCTCGACGAACGCGAACGGGCAACCCACATGCAGGCGCACGTGGTGTCGATGAAGACGCACATCACGCAATTGGGAGCGAAGTCGTACCAGGCGCAGTTCGATGACACGCCCGACTACGTCATCATGTTCGTGCCGGGCGAGCACTTCCTCTCGGCGGCCCTGGAGCATGCGCCGGATCTTTGGGACTTCGCCTTCGATCGTCGGGTGCTGATCGCCACCCCGACCAACCTGATCGCAATCGCCCGAACGGTGGCGGCGGTATGGCGGCAGGAGAAGCTGGCTGGCGAGGCTCGGCAGATCGCCGAGCTGGGCAAGGAGCTCCACACCCGCCTCTGCACGATGGGGGCACATGTCGCAAAGCTCGGCAAGAACCTGGAAACCGCGACCGGCGCCTACAACGCCTTCGTCGGCAGCCTGGAGTCGCAGGTGCTGACCTCCGCCAAGCGGTTCGAGACGCTCAATATCGATACAGCGGGTAAGACGCTCGACCCGCTGCCCGTGGTGGAGCAGGCCACCCGACCGCTCACCAAGCTGGCAGCGGTCTTGCCGGCAGCGGAAACCGAACCGGCGGAGTGAGGCGCTTGCGCCGTGCGGCCGGTGTCACCGGCGGCACGGCGACAGGCGACTAGCGGGTCCCCGGCTGCTCCAGGCGGTCGAGCACGGTGTAGGCCATCACCGCGGTCGCGACGGCCGCGTTGAGGCTGTCCGCCTTGCCTCGCATCGGGATCTTGACCAGCAGGTCGCATTCCGCGGCCATGAAGTCGGGCATGCCCTGCGCCTCGTTGCCCGTCAGCAGGAATGTCGGTGCCCGATAGGCGGGCGCGCGGTAGTCATGCTGCGTGTCGAGGCTGAGCCCGACCAGTTGGCCGGGCCCCGACCGCAGCCAGCCGCGGAACTCGTCCCATCGCGCCCGGGCAAATGGCACGGTGAAGATCGCGCCCATGCTCGCTCGTACGGCTTCGACCGAGAAGGGGTCTACGCAATCGTCGAGCAGGATCACGCCGCCTGCACCGGTCGCGTCCGCCGTTCGCAGGATCGTGCCCAGGTTCCCGGGATCCCGCAGCCGCTCGGCCACCAGCCACAGCGGCGCGGTGTTGCGATCCAGCCGATCGAGCGAAGCCGGCAACTCGTCATAGACGCCGAGCACCGCACCCGGATTGTCCTTGCCCGAGAGCTTGGAGAGGATGTCGGCATTCGTCTCCACCGCCTCGCCGCCCGCAGCTTCGCAGGCGGCGACCAGCGGCCGGACCAGTGCATGCTCGGCACTCGCGCGCGTGTAGAACAGGTAGCGGGGCAGGTGGCCGACCTCCCGCGCCTCCGTCAGGATGCGGAGCCCCTCGGCGAGGAACAGCCCCTCGTCCCGGCGGTGCTTCTTGTCGCGAAGGGTGCGGACCCGCTTCACCAGCGGGTTCGAAAAGGCGGTGATTTCTCTGGGCATGGCAGCAGAAGCGAGGATCAATCCTCGCCGAAACGATCCTCGACGAGTGCGACCATCTCGCCGACCACGCGATCGGCTCCCGGCCCGGTGGCGCTGATCACGATCGTGTCGCCCATGGCCGCGCCCAGCATCATCAGGCCCATGATCGAGGTCGCGGTGACCTGCGTGCCGTCCTTCTCCACCGTGAGCGAGATCGGCTGGCTGGAGGCCAGGGTCACGAACTTCGCACTGGCGCGGGCATGCAGTCCGCGCCGATTGGCGATGCGGACTTCACGGCGAACTTCGCTCATGCAGCAGCTTCTCCAAGCACTTCCGAGGCGACGGAAATATACTTGCGCCCGGCGTCGCGCGCGGCCGCCACGGCCTCAACGACCTTCATCGTCTTGCGCGCGCCGCCAAGGCGGATCAGCATCGGCAGGTTGATGCCGGCGATCACCTCGATGCGTCCCGTTTCCATCAGCGAGATGGCAAGGTTCGACGGGGTGCCGCCGAACAGGTCGGTCAGCACGATCACGCCGTTGCCGTCGTTCACTTCCTCGATGCCGTGCGCGATGTCCGCGCGGCGTTCTTCCATGTCGTCTTCCGGACCGATGCAGACGGTTGCGATCCGTTCCTGCCGGCCGACGACATGCTCCATCGCGACGACGAACTCTTCTGCGAGCCGCCCGTGCGTCACGAGTACCAAGCCGATCATTTCTCTCGAGCCCCCGAGCGATTCATGGAGCCTGCGGTGCATCCTCCAGCGAGTTCTGGGGAATTGTTCCCAGGTCGCGGTGGGTCACCGTGGGCGAAAATCCTGCGTCGCGCAACCATGACGCCATCCGTTCTGCGACGTGGACCGAACGGTGTCGCCCCCCGGTACACCCGAACGCGACGGTAACATAGGCCTTTCCTTCGGCGCGGTAACGCGGAAGAAGGGTGGCGAGCAGCGTTTCGATCGCCTGCATCGCCGCTGGATAGGCCGGATCCTCCGCCACATAGGCGGCGACGTCGGCATCCTGTCCCGTTCCGGGGCGCAGTTCCGGAACCCAATGCGGATTTTGCAGGAAGCGCATGTCCAGAACGATGTCCGCGTTGCGCGGCAGTCCTCGCGCAAAGCCGAACGAAAGCACCGACAGCGTCGGCTCCCCATGGCCGGAGGTCGAGTACGTCGCGCGGACCTGCTGCGCCAGGTCGGCTGCGGACATGTCGGTGGTGTCGACGAGTTGGCTTGCCCAGCGGCGTAGTGGCGCCAGAAGCTCCCGCTCCCGCGCAATGCCGTCGCTGGCCGGCCGATCGAGGGCGAGCGGGTGCCGCCGCCGGGTCTCCGCATAGCGGCGCTCCAGTTCGGTGCTGGCACAGTCGAGGAACAGCGTGCCGATGTCGCGCCCGCCTTCCTCGTTCAGAAGCTTGATGCGGCGGACGATGCTCTCTGCGTCGAAACCCCGGGTGCGCGAACCGATGCCGATAGCCAGCGGCTGCCCGCCCTCCCGGTGGGTGACGGGTTGTTCCGTCGCGAGGAGGCGATCGAGCAGGAGCAGCGGCAGGTTGTCGACCACCTCCCAGCCGAGATCCTCGAGTGTCTTGAGGACGGTCGACTTGCCCGCACCGGACAAACCGGTGACGAGAAGAATGCGCTGGGGCTCGTTCCGCCCGCTCATGCCGCGCCCGCGAGCATACGAAGCGCGAGCTCGACCTTGATCGGGGCCGAGGGTTCGAGGGCGGGGAGTGCCACGAGCGGGATCTCGACCCCGGCGATGCACCGCTTCTCCGGGGGTTCGGGAAGCCGCTCGGGAGTGGGCTCGATGCGGACCATCATGGCGACGGGTACCTCGTTCCGGAACGGCAGACAGACAATGCCGATCCCACGCACTTCGATCCGCCCCGCGATCCGTTCCGGTGCGCGACCGATCAGGCGGGCGCCCTGCACCTCAAGCACCGTATAGTCGTCGCTGACCAGCTCGGCGCCGCGGTCCACCAGGCGGAGCGTCAGGTCGGACTTGCCGGCGCCGGACTCCCCCTCGATCAGCACGCCACGGCCGCCGATCGCGACACAGCAGGCGTGGAGTGTCTCGGCAGCGGTCATCACGCCGCCACCTGCGGCAGGCGCACCACGAAGCGGGCACCGCTCAGACGGTCTTCTCGGGATTCGACGGCGATCATGCCTCCATGCCCTTCGACAATGGTGCGCGCGATGGCAAGGCCCAGTCCCGAGTGGGTGCCGAAAGCCTCGCTCGCAGGGCGGACGGAGTGAAAGCGCCGGAAGATCGCGTCCCGTGCTTCCTCGGGCACGCCCGGGCCCTCATCCTCGACGCGGATGACGATGGAGCCGTCCTCCGCAATCGCGGACACGGTGACCAGCCCTTCGTCCGGGGAGAACGACACCGCGTTGTCGAGCAGGTTCTCGAACACGCGCTCCAGCCGGGCGCCTTCTCCCGAGACCGACAAAGGGCCGTCGCTCAGCCGGTCGAACCGCACGCGCACCCCTCGGATCGGTTCACGCTCGGCACGCAGGCCCACCAACGCGTCCAATAGGGCCGCTACATCGATCGGCTCGAACTTCGCGCGGCTCAGCTGCGCGTCCAGGCGCGAAGCGTCGGAAATGTCGCTGATCAGGCGGTCCAACCGATGCACGTCGTCGCGCATGATCGCCATCAGCCGTTCCTGCAACGCCGGATCCTTGACGTGATCGAGGCTGTCCATCGCAGAACGGAGCGACGCCAGGGGGTTCTTGAGCTCGTGGGTCACGTCCGCGGCAAAGGCTTCGGTCGCATCGATTCGCGCGCGGAGGGCGCCGCTCATGTCGGAGAGCGCGCGCGCGAGCATCCCGATTTCATCACGTCGATACGGCAGACGCGGCACCACAACCTCGCGTGCCCGGCCCAGACGGACGCGCACCGCTGCACGCGCCAGCAGGCGGAGCGGCTGTACGATCGTGCGCGCGAGGAACAGGGAGAGCAGCACGGATACGAGTGCCACCACCAGCAGCACGACGCTCAATCGCAGGCGTTCGGCGCGGACGGTCTGGACGATGTCGCGAGCATCCGCGGTCGAATGCAGCGTGACGCCGGCGGCGAGCGGGGCGGCCGCGGTAATCACGGGCGAACGATCCGGTGCGCGCCAGACGGTTGCGGCGGCTCTTCCACTGGTGGCCGCGCCAACCACCTCCGGCCATTCCAGCCCGTCTGCCTTGCCCCGCTCCCGGTAGAGCGGCGCGCGTCGGGTGCCGGCGACGGTGTCGATCATCGCGTCGAGCGCCCGGGCAACGTCCTGCTGCCACGGCTCCTTGTCGGGATCGCGCAGCCGGAAGTTCTCCACGCCCGCCGTCCGGCTATCGAAGCGCTCGACACCGGCCGCATCATAGACCCGCAGCCGGGCCCCCTGGGCCCTTGCCATCCGCAACAGGAGCTGGGTCCGGACATCGGGAGTGACGGCGCGCACCGCTTCACCGGTGAGGGCAATCTCACGCTCGGCCTGGCCGACCCGCTCGTCGAGGATGCGCGCCCGAAAACTGTCGAGATAGAAGAAGCCGCCAGCGACCAGCGCCAGGGCGAAGATGTTGACGAAGAGGATGCGCGGGGTCAGCGATACCCGCCCCGACCGGCGGGGCGTCAGCGCTTCCCCCTCACTCCTCCGAAAAGCGGTAGCCGGCGCCATAGAGCGTCTCGATGGCATCGAATTCGTTGTCTACCTGCCGGAACTTGCGACGGATGCGCTTGATGTGGCTGTCGATGGTCCGGTCGTCGACATAGATGTCGTCCTGATACGCTGCATCCATCAGCTGGTTGCGCGTCTTCACGATGCCGGGCCGCTGTGCCAGCGTTTCGAGGATCAGGAATTCGGTCACCGTGAGCGTCACGACCCCGCCGTTCCAGATCACGCGATGGCGTGCAGGGTCCATCGAAAGACGACCGCGGACCAGGACAGGCTGCGGAGGATCCTCGTCCGCACCGAGCGCGGCCGCGGGCGCCTCCGCGCGGCGGAGGATCGCCCGGATCCGGGCGATCAGCAATCGCTGCGAAAAGGGCTTCGCGATGTAATCGTCGGCCCCCATCGCGAGGCCGAGGGCTTCGTCGAGTTCGTCGTCCTTGGATGTCAGGAAGATCACCGGGACCTGGCTCTTCTCCCGCAGGCGCCGCAACAGTTCGAGCCCGTCCATCTTGGGCATCTTGATGTCCAGCACCGCGAGGTCCGGCGGATTGTCGATCAGTGCCTTCAGCGCCGCTTCGCCGTCCGAATAGACGCGCGTCGCAAACCCGTCCGCCTGAAGGGCGATCGAGACCGAGGTCAGGATGTTGCGATCGTCATCGACGAGCGCGATCGTCGCCGTCATCGCTGATCCTCTGGTTCCGCTGCCATCCCCTCGCGGTATCCCAAAGAGATGGGAGGCTCAACCTCGCCCGCTTTGCGACGCCGCCGCGAACGCGGGGTCACCCCCGCGCCTTGGCTATGAAGCCGTCGATGTTCCGCTCCAGCACCGTCATCGGAACGCCTCCTCCGGTGATCACCGCGTCGTTGAACCCACGGAAGTCGTAACGGTCGCCGAGCGCCTGCTGTGCCTTGCGCCGGAGCCGGTTGATCTCCGAATGGCCGACCTTGTACCCGCAGGCCTGCCCCGGCCAGGAGCAATAGCGGTCTACCTCGCCGCTAACCTCCTCGACGCTTGAGCCATTGGTCGTGGCGAACCACCGGATCGCCTGCTCGCGCGTCCATCGCTTTGCGTGAAGTCCGCTGTCGACCACGAGCCGGCAGGCGCGGAAGGCGATCGACTGCAGGTAGCCGAGCCGCCCCACGGGATCGTTCTCGTAGACGCCGAGTTCGTCACCCAGCTGCTCGCTGTAGAGTGCCCAGCCTTCGGAAAAAGCGTTGAAGCCCAGCAGCGATCGGATGAGCGGCAGACGGAACGTATATTCCCCCTGCCAGACGTGCCCCGGTATGGCTTCATGGTAGGAGAGGGTGGGAAGCGCGTACCGCGGCCAGATCGCGGTCGTACGGAGGTTGATCCACAGCTTCCCCGGAACGCTGCCGTCGATCGACCCCGGCCCACCATAGGCACCGGGTGCCCCGGCTTCCTCCACCAGGGGAATGCGGCGGACCTCCGCGCGGCCCGGAACCAGCGTATGGAAGGCCCGTGGCATCCGCGCGCGCATGTCCTGGATGCGATCGGTCAGCAGCGCGATGATTTGCTCGCGACCCCTGTCATCGTTCGGGAACAGAAAGCGCGGGTCTTTGCCCAGTGCCGCCATCCGCTCGCCGACAGTCCCTTTCGTATAGCCGAGCGGCTTCAGAATCGTATCCATCTCCGCCTGGAGCCGCGCGAGTTCCTCGCGGCCCATCGCGTGGACGTCGTCGGGGGTCATGTTGGTCGTCGTGGAGGCGCGGAGCGCCCAGGCGTAATAGGCGTCGCCAGCCGGAAGCTTCCAGACCCCGGCGTCGCTCGTCGCCTTCGCCCGCTGTTCCGTCAGCGCTGCCTCCTGGCGGAGCAGCGCGGGTCGAACCTTCTGCTCCAACACCTGCGCCACCGCCTTGGCGTCCGCACCCCCGATCTTTCCAGTGCGGCTGGCATAGCTCTTGTAGAGATCCCACTCGGTCACCGCCCCGGCATGGCTCTTGCCGATCTGGACGAGCGTCTTGTCGAGCAGGAAGTCGGGCGGGATCACGCCCAACGCCGTTGCCGCGCGCAGCCGTTCGGTCTCGCCGTCGAGCTGAGCAGGATAGGCCTCGACGCGGGAGACGAATGCCTCGGCATCGGCGCGGGTCTCGATCCTGTGATCGCTGTCCAGGAAGCGCGGGGTATCGAGGTATGCTCCGACGTTCTGCACGACCACATAGGGCGTGTTGCGCCAGCCCCCGATAGCGACGTCGCCATAGGGTTGGGCGAAGCCTTCGAGCGCGGTCTCGAATGCGGTGCGAGCAACGTCGACATCGGTGTGCGTGGCCGTCGAGAGCTGCGCCATGTCGATCGCCTTCAGGCGACGAACATGATCCGCGAGGTGCTGGCGCAGCTTCACCTGACCTGCCGGGGAGCGGTCACCAAGGCGGGACTTAAGCGCCGCTCGCTTGCCTGTGTCGATCCCGAGCCCGGATGCAGTTTCGGGCATGTCCGCCATCAGCGATTCCGCGATCTGCGACAACAGCGCTTCCGCCTGTGCGTCCGCGCCGGTCGCGGCCAGGGCGACATTCGGGAGAGCTTGGGTCGCGGCGGCCGCCGCGCCGGCGGCCAGAAGTTCGCGGCGGGACAGGGACATGCAGGCTCCTCAAGGGCAACAGGTATCCGAAGCAGCATTGCCGGCCCCGGCTTGGAATCGAGCCGCTTTGCTAGCATGACGAGGTCATGAAGAAAGCCCATCTCGCCCTGCCGGACGCACCCGTATGATCCGCGTGCTGTTCGGCGAGCATTCCACGCAAGCGCCGGCAATCGCCCGATACATCGACCGTGGGCGGTTCGAGCCAAGCTTCGCGGACCTCGCTTCTGCGGACTTCGCGGCGTTCGACCTGGTGGTGCCGCTCAGTGTTGCACAGATCGCGCAGGCGCGTCCGGCGAACTTTGACGGCGTTCGCCGCGCGGTGCTGCCAAGTTCGGATCTCGTGGCGCTGTGTGACGACAAGCTGGCATGCAACCAGTGGCTGATCGAACATCGCTTCGAGGCGAACGTCCCCGCGCTGTTGGGGGCTGAGCCGGAGTGCTTTCCCTATATCCGCAAGTCGCGCCACGGGAACTTCGGGGCGGGCTGCGTAATGGTGCGCGGTGCTGCCGAGGCAGCGGCGATCGGCGGCCTTCAGGAGGGCTCCTTCCACCAGCGCGCCGTGCCTGGCGCTGACGAATATGTTCTGCACCTGCTGCGCATCGACGGGGAAGTCCGCTTCCAGCTCTGTTATCGCTATGACATGGGAACGCCTCTCGCCGTGCGGGGAGGAGCGCAGGCCGCCAAAGCGACTGTCCCCGCCGATCCGGGTGACGCGCTACCGCTCTGCTGTGCCATCCTGGACGCGATGGAGTATGAGGGCACCTGCTGCTTCAACTACAAGCTGGAGGACGGGCAGCCGCAGATCCTGGAGATCAACCCGCGTTTCGGCGGATCGCTGGTCGGCGAAGTGAGTGCCTATCTTCAGGCGCATGTCGACGCACTGGAGCCAATCGCCCCCTAGCGCGGCGGGATGACCTTGGTTACATGGGCCGCCAACTTCCGACTCCCGCAGGATCTGGCGCCCCCATGGACATCCCTCTCGGTCTCACCTTCGACGACGTTCTCCTGTACCCGGCAGAATCCGACGTTCTGCCCAGCCAGGCGGACACGCGGACTCAGGTGACCCGCGGCCTCGCGCTCAACATCCCCGTGTTGTCCTCGGCGATGGACACGGTGACCGAGGCGGACATGGCGATCGTCATGGCGCAGTTGGGCGGCATCGGCGTGCTCCACCGAAACCTCGACATCGAGCAGCAGGTCGCCGCCGTGCGCGCGGTCAAGCGCTTCGAATCGGGCATGGTGGTGAACCCGATCACGATTCTGGCCGACGCGCCGCTTGCCGAGGCGCAGGCGCTGATGCAGCGCCACCGCATCAGCGGCATTCCCGTGACGGACGCCTCGGGCAAGCTCGTCGGCATCCTGACCAACCGCGACGTACGCTTCGCCGAGAACCCGGCGCAGCCGGTGTCCGAGCTGATGACGCGCGACAATCTCGCGACGGTTCCGGCCGGCGTCAGCCAGGAGGACGCACGCCGCCTGCTGCACCAGCGCCGCATTGAGAAGCTGCTGGTGGTGGACGAGGCGTATCGCTGCGTCGGCCTCATCACCGTAAAGGACATCGAAAAGGCGGTGACCTATCCGTCGGCGACCAAGGACGGATCGGGGCGCCTCTGCGTTGCCGCAGCCACGACGGTCGGCGACAAGGGCTATGAGCGCACCGCCGCGCTGGTCGATGCGGAGTGCGACCTGATCGTGATCGACACCGCCCACGGCCACAATCGTGAGGTCGCGCGCGCTGTCGAGCGGGTGAAGAAGCTCTCCAGCTCTGTTCAGGTGATCGCGGGCAACGTCGCGACTGCCGAAGCAACGCGCGCGCTGATCGACGCGGGCGCGGACGGCATCAAGGTCGGGATCGGCCCGGGCTCGATCTGCACGACCCGCGTGGTCGCCGGCATTGGCGTGCCGCAGCTGACGGCGGTGATGGAGTCGGCCAAGGAAGCGCGCAAGTCGGGCGTCCCCGTGATCGCCGACGGCGGCATCCGGACTTCGGGTGACGTCGCCAAGGCGCTCGCCGCCGGTGCCTCGGCCGTGATGATCGGCTCGCTGCTCGCGGGTACCGAGGAAGCGCCGGGCGATACGTTCCTGTACCAGGGCCGTGCGTACAAGTCGTACCGCGGCATGGGTTCGGTGGGCGCGATGGCCAAGGGTTCGGCCGACCGCTATTTTCAGCAGGACATCAAGGATCAGCTCAAGCTCGTGCCGGAAGGCATCGAGGGCCAGGTCCCCTACAAGGGTCCGGCGCGCGACGTGATTCACCAGCTGGTCGGCGGCGTGAAGGCGGCAATGGGCTATACCGGCTCGCGCACGCTTCCGGAGCTGCAGGAGCGCGCGCGCTTCGTGCGCATCACCGGTGCGGGCCTGAAGGAAAGCCACGTCCACGACGTGACGATCACGCGTGAAGCGCCCAACTATCCGACGCGCTGATCCAACGGCGGGAACAGGCGCATGACACCGGCGGCGCGCGCGCAGGCAGCGATCGACCTGCTCGACGCGGTGATCGAGGCTGCGCGCAGCGGCGGCGCGGCGGCGGACACGATCGCGCAGCGTTTCTTCGCCGCGCGCCGCTACGCGGGGTCCAAGGACCGGCGCGCGATCCGTGCGCTTGTCTGGGAGGCGATCCGAAGCTTCGGCGAGCGGCCGGCCAGCGGGCGTGCGGCCATCGTCGCGTTGGCCCGGGAGCGTCCGGAGTTGGCGGAGTGCTTTGACGGTTCCGCGTACGGGCCGGCTTCGATCCAGGCGAGCGAACCGGAAGCGGTGACGGCGCTCGCGCCTGCATGGCTGATCGACGCGCTCGCGGCTTCCGACCTAGACACGAAAGAAGTCGCTGCGCTCCTGGAGCGGGCGCCGGTCGATGTTCGGGTCAATCGGCTGAAGGCGGATCGCGCCTCGGTACAGGCGGAGATCGGCGGCGAACCGTTGCGCTTCGCGCCGGATGCCCTTCGGCTGGGTACCGATGCGCCGGTCGAGCCACTGCCCGCCTGGCGAGAAGGCCGCATCGAAGTGCAGGACGCCGGCAGCCAGATCGTCGGCAGCCTCGCGGGTGCAAAGCCCGGCATGTGCGTCGTGGATCTTTGCGCAGGAGGGGGCGGCAAGACCCTTTCGCTGGCGGCTACGATGGACAACCACGGGCGGATCGTGGCGAGCGACACCGACCGCCCGCGGCTGTCGAAGCTACCGGAGCGTGCCGCACGCGCTGGCGTCACGATCGCGGAGACCCGGCTGCTCGACCCCAAGCGGGAAGCCGCAGGATTGGCGGATCTGCACGAAAGCGCCGACGTGGTGCTGGTCGACGCGCCCTGCTCGGCAACCGGGACATGGCGACGCAATCCGGAGGCGCGATGGCGGCTGACGCCCGAGCGGCTCGACCGCTTCGCGGAGGTACAATCTCGTCTGCTCGACGTCGCGGCGCAGTTGGTGCGCCCTGGCGGGAGCCTCACCTATGTGGTCTGTTCCCTGCTTGATAAAGAGGGGCGGGATCAGGTTGCGGCCTTTATGGGCCGACACCCGAGTTGGTCGGCGTCGGCACTCCAAGCGATCGCGGGACGGCGGCACGGCGAGGGCCTGCGCCTGACGCCGGCGCACGATGGCACCGACGGCTTTTTTGTCGCGAGGCTTGCCCGCGCGTGATAGCCGTGCAGTCGTGACGCTAACGGAGAAGATCATGCGCCTCACCACTCTGACGGCGGCAGCTGCGCTGGCGCTCGTCAGCATCTCCACGTCGCTGAGCGGTCAGCGTCCGGACGACCAGATCAATCCGCGTTCGATGGCGCTGCTGCAACAGGGGGAGGCCGCACGCGCGGCCGGACAATTGGACCGCGCAGTCGGTCTGATCGAAACCGCCCTCGTCGTCGACCCGCGCAACCGGCAGGCCTTCAACGTCCTCGCGGAGATCGCCCGGGCCCGCGGCCTGCCCGGCCAGTCGATCCGGCTCTACCGCGAGGCATTGGCTCTAGAGCCGACGGACCTGCGGGCGCTACGCGGGCAGGGCGAGGCGCTGGTCGCTAAAGGTGCGATGGTGAAGGCGCAGGAGAACCTGGCGAAGATCCGGAAGCTGTGCGGCAATGACTGCACCGACGCGACCGCTCTGGCGGCTGCGATCAGCAAGGGGCCGCCAGCCACCGCGACGGCCCAGCAATCGGTTACGCCTGCTCAGCCTTCGACCGTAACCCCGGCAAAGCCGTAAGATCGATCAACCGGCCGGCGCGTCGAGTGCTCGTGCCAGGGCGACGAACTCGTCCACCCGAACCGTTTCCGCACGCCGGGTGACGTCGATCCCGATGCGCTCGGCCGCGTCCAGTGCGCCAGCGACCGGCTTCAGGCTCTGCCGAAGCATCTTGCGCCGCTGCCCAAAGGCCGCAGCGGTGAGCCGCTCCAGCGTCGCCATCCGCGCGCCTTCCGGCATCGTGCCGGGAAGGATGTGCACGACGGCCGACATCACCTTGGGCGGGGGCGTGAACGCGGAGCGATGAACCGGCATTGCGATGCGTGCTGTCGATCGCCACTGCGCGAGCACCGCCAGGCGTCCGTAGGCCTGCTCGCCCGCCTGCGACACGATGCGCTCCGCAACCTCCTTCTGAAACATCAGCGTTAGGCTCTGCCACCAAGGAGACCAGTCGGAGGAAAGCCAGCCGATCAGCAGGGCCGTGCCGACGTTATAAGGCAGGTTCGAGACGATATGTGGGCGCCCCTCGAACAGAGCGGGCGCATCGATCTCCAGCGCATCCCCCTCGATGATCCGGAGCTTGCCCGGATAGGCGGCGGACAGTTCCTCAAGCGCCGGGATGCAGCGGTGGTCGCGTTCGATCGCCGTCACCTGCGCCCCCGCCGCGAGCAGGGCGCGTGTGAGCCCGCCCGGTCCCGGGCCGACTTCGAGCACTTCCTCCCCCGCAAGATCGCCCGGCACTCGGGCAATGCGGGCCAGAAGCTGCCCGTCGAACAGGAAGTTCTGGCCAAGCGCCTTGCTCGCGCTCAGACCGTGGCGGCGGATAACCTCCCGTAGCGGGGGCAGCGTGTCCATCGGGTGCTACTGGCAGGCGCTGGAGCGCCGCACGGCTGCGGCCTGTGCAGCCATGCGGATCGCGGCGATCATCGCTCCCGGCTCGGCCTCGTTGCGGCCGGCGATCCCGAATGCGGTGCCGTGATCCGGCGAGGTTCGCACGATCGGCAGGCCGAGCGTCATGTTCACGCCCTCGTCGAAGTGCAGGGTCTTAATCGGAATAAGCGCCTGGTCGTGGTAGAGGCAGAGCGCCACGTCATAGAGGGCACGCGCACGCGGGTGGAACATCGTGTCCGCTGCAAACGGACCAACGGCGTCGATACCTTCCGCCTGCAGCTGCTCGATGGCAGGCATCAGAAAGTCGATCTCTTCACTGCCGATGGCACCGCCTTCTCCGGCATGCGGATTGAACCCGGCAAAGGCCAGGCGCGGCTTCAGGATGCCGAAGTTCCGTTGCAGGCCCCGAGCCGTGGCGCGCGCCTTGGCGACGATCAGCTCGATGCTGATCGTGCTCGCAACGGTCTGTAGCGGGATATGCGTCGTGATCGGCACGACCCGCAGCGTGGGACCCGCGAGCATCATCACGGCATTCTCATGCGCCACGCCGCACCGTTCCGCGACGAACTCGGTCTGGCCGGGGTAGGTGAAGCCGATGTCGTAGAGCTGCTTCTTGGAAACCGGCCCCGTAACCACCGCGCTGGCGGCTCCCGACCGGGCCAAGCCGGCGGCCAGCTCCAGCGACTGGAGGGCGCAGCGCGCGCCGTCGATATCGGGCGCTCCCGGGACAACCTCGCCCGCGTCCGCCGCTGCGATCACCGGAAGCCCCTGGTCGAAAGCTCCGGTCGCCTCGTGCGGGTCGCTGATCGGGACGACGGGACCATCCCAGACCTGAGTCACCGCACGCGGGTCCCCGACGGCGAAAAACGCCGGGAGCATGTGCGGCGCCCGAGCGCTCCAGGCCTTCGCAATGATCTCCGGACCGATCCCGGCCGGATCGCCCATCGAGACGGCCAGCGGGGGGACGTCGGACGGCCGCTGGCTGGGAGGCACCGTAGTAGAGATCAGCGATACTCCACAATCGCGTCGCGACGCAGGTCGCGCAGCATGCGCTGGGCGCGGAGATTCACGCGCTCCTGCTCGACCTGCTGCTGCACGGCTTCCGCGGACGGGAGGCTTGCGGTGCGGCTGTCGTCGCGGCCGCAGAGCACGAGCACGCGGACACCTTCGGTCGGGCTGCCGAACGGCTGGGTCGCTTCGCCCACCTGCAACTTCACCATCAGTTCTTGGAGCGCGGGCGGAAGGTCACGGACGCGAACCGAGTCGTTGTCGACCACTTCCACGCCGAGGTCGCTCGCGACCTTGCCGACTTCGCCGCAGCCGCGAATCTTGCTGGTAGCCTCGGCGAACTGCGCCGCGAGCTTGGCTGCCTGTGCCTGGCTGGTGCCGGCGGGGAAGTTCTTGGTGAGCTGGCGCAGGCTGAGGCGTGCATCGCGGGGATCCGCCATCAGTACCTGCCGCTTGTCGGTCAGATACAGGATCGAGAAGCCGCCGGGCGTCTCGATCGGTCCCGCGATCTGGCCCACTTCCATGCCCTGCGCCGCTTGGGCGAGGGGGGCCGGCAGGGTGGCGAGGCGGATCCAGCCGAGGTCTCCCTGCACCGCGCGGGTAGACGCTTCGGAGAAGTTGGAGGCAAAATATTCGAACGGGGCGCCCTTGCGGATCTGCTCGATGATCTTCCGGCTGGCGTCGACCACTTCTGCTTCCCGGTCGGGTGTGGCGGAAAGATAGATTTCCTTCAGGTGATATTCGTCGGTGCCCTTGGCCGCTTCCAGACGGTCCAGGATCGCCTTCACCTCTTCGTCGCCCACGTTGATGAACGGTTCGACACGGCTGCGCAGCAGGCGGCTCCAGGCGAGTTCGCCCTCGATCTGGCGCTTCATCGACTTTTCCGACGAACCGACCTGACGCAGGTAGGCCCGCATCTCGTCCGGTGTCCGCTTGAAGTTGCGCGACACCCGGGCAAAGCCCTGATCGATCTCCGTCGTCGTGACGGTGATGTCGTTGTTCTTGGCCTCCTGGATCTGCAGCGTCTCGTCGATGAGCTGACGGACGATCTGCAAGCGCAGCTGGTCGCGGTCTTCCGGGCTCAGCTTAATGTTGTTGAGTGCCACCACAAGCGCGATGCGCTGGTCGACGTCCGTGCCGGTCAGCACCGCATTGTTCACGATCGCCGTCGCCTTGCGGACGTTCGGATCCTGCTTGCCGAAGATCGTCGGGTTCTGCGGAAGATTGAGATTGGCTGCGGGGCTCGCCTGGTCGTCGGGCACGGTCTGCGCCGAAAGGGTCGATGCGGTCGCCGCACCGGCGAGCAGCAGCAGCGTGGCGGCGTTCCGAATCCGGCGCCCGTTCACGAAATTCTTGATCACCTGGTGTTCAACCTCATCAACCATCCGGCGCGACAGGGGCACGATCCAGCGCTCGCCTTGCCCGCACGTCCCTGAACAGGGGCTTAGCGGCCCAGGTTCTTGAATGCCAGCGTCAGCAAATAGCTGTTGCCGCCGCGCGCATCACCATTGTCCTGATAGTCCCGCTTCCAGGTCGCTCCCAGTCGCAGGCAGTCGTCCTCGTAGGTGAGGCCGATCCGATGGCGGATCGGGTCGAACCCGTCCGCGGCGGAAAGAACGTCCTCGCTCCGATCGGTGAGATCGACGGTCGCGGAGCCGAACACGGACCAGAAGCGCGCGAACTGCACGCGGGCACCGACACGCGCTTCCTCGCGGTCCTGCAGATCCTCGACCGCGTCGATGTCGCGGTTCAGACGAAGGTAGCCCAGCAGGAGGTACGTCTGGCGCGATCCGATCGTCGCGTCGACTTCGTTGCGCCGGACGGCCAGCCCGTCCTTGTCCAGGCGGTAGCGGTGGGTGAACTGCACGAAGTCGCGGAAGCGGACTTCGGTGCGGCCCACGATGTCCGACAGGCGGTCGTCGAGGCCGGTGCCGTCCGGCAGGATCGTCTCGCGCTTCGAGAGACGGTAGCTTTGACCAACCGTCGCGTTGATCTCCACGCCCGGCAGGTTGAGCGCGTAGTCCACGCCATAGGTGAAGCGGGTCGAATCCTCGAACCGATCATAGCCGGCGAAGCGGTTGAGCGCGAAAAGATTGGAGTCCTCCAGATCGACCGCGCGGGCGTCTTCGTTCGGGAGGGAAAGGTTGGCGATGTGCGGCGACACGACGGCCTGGAACCGGGGCGTGATCCGCTGGGTGCCGCCGAAGACCTCGCCGACGAAAGGCCACTGTACGTCGACCGCCAACGCGCCGATCGCGCGGGTGCTCACGCCCTCATCGCCGCGGTAGCTGGCGATCGTCGTTTCCAGCGTGTCGTTCGCATTGTAGACATCGCCGCGAGCATAGGCGGTGAACGTTACCTGCTGTCCCCAGTCGGTGACGCGTCGCAGGTCCCATTGCGCAGAGGCAAAGGCGCGCTGCGTATCCTGACCCTCCTGACGGAACAGCGCCAGCGTGTTCGCCTGAAGCTGCAGGACGCCGCCGGCGACCTCCTGAATGCGCCGCCTGTAGTCGATCGCGGGAAGCGCGACCGGCTGCATCTTCTGATTGTCGCCGGTGCGCATCGTCTGCACCGCCCAGCCGTCGATGGAGAAATAACTATTCTCGTCGATCCGCTCGACCTTGATGTTGTTGCGCAGCCGATCCTCGCGGGAGATATCGTAGCGGCGCAGGAAGGTGTCGTCGCTTTGCAGGCGTAGCGACCCGCTGACGCTCCAGTTCGGGTCCAGCTGGAACCGGCCCACGGCGTCGATATAGCCGCGGAAGGATCGCTCGCTGTTCACCGTCTCGCCGCTGTCGAGAACCTCGTCGCTGCGGCGACCGTAGGTCCCATAGCCGATGACCCGCAGCGCGCCGGTCTCGGTCAGCTGCCGGTACTCCGCCTCCAGCATCGGCAGGACCGAAGTGAAGACGTGCGGCGTGACGGTGAGGTCGCGGTTCGGCGCGAGCGCGAAGTAATAGGGGACGGCCACCTCGACACCGTTCACCCGATCGATGCGGAAGGAGGGCGTGAGCACGCCACCGGCACTGCCGCCGCCGACCGAATGGCTGAAGGCTGGCAGGGGGATGCCCGGCAGGCTGAACAGCTTCAGCTGCGCACCGGAATAGCGAATGCGGTGGTCCGCCGGATTGTAGGTCACGCGGACGGCGGTGATCTGCCAGGACGGCTGTTTCGGACAGCCGTTCGAATCCGTGACGGCACAGGGGCTGTAGGCGGCCTGCTCGACCTGGATGACGCCACCGGCGTCCCGACTGCCGCGCTGGGCGGCGATGCGGCCGCCCTCGTCCAGCACCACCAGCATGTTCTGGATCATGCCGTCCTTCAGTGAGTCGGTCAGCTCGATCCGATCGCCATAGGCGGTGTCACCCTGCGGGTTGGTCACTGCGATGTTGCCTTCGGCCATCACTTGGCCGGACTTCCGGTTCCAGCTCACGCGATCGGCGCGTAGCCGGTCTCCCTGCCGGAACATCCGTACGTCGCCAGTGGCCGTCACCACGTCGGCCTCGCTGTCATAGTCGAGCCGGTCCGCGGTGAAACGGATTTCGTCCTCTGCAGCCGGCGCCGCCGCGGCTTCGGCCGGCGGCGGCGTGACCGGACGGTCCTGAAGATCCTGGGCCCTGGCGGAGGCGCCACCGAACGCCAGCCAGAACTGCACCGCACCGGACAGGAGGAGGACGCTACGCTTCACCTAGAACTACTCTCCATGCGGCGGCCGAGGCTCGCGGGGCGATCCATGAACCGGCCCTATCGCATCCGCATTCGGGAACCGCAATCGCCCTCCAGTCGCTTTGCGTGCGTGGCGCGCCTGGCCTAAGGGTGCAGCCTCGCCGTCCGGCGCCCGATTCCACCACAGGGACATTATCGATGCAGATCCGTTTCATCTCCTCGCGGCCCGCAGACGCTGCGGCGCTGGTGCTGCCGGTCGGGAAATCAGGCATTGCCGCGCTCGGCGACGCAGGTCTGGAAGGCACCACCGCAGCGCTGGTCCGGGGCGCGGCGGATGGCGCCCGGTTCGATGGAGAGCCCGGAACGATCGCCGAGATTTTCGTCCCGCAGGGGGACGGGGCTGCGCGCGTGATCCTGCTCGGCACCGGCAGCGGAGGCGAGGCGGATCTGGAGCGTGCCGGGGGTGCCTTGACCGCTCGATTCCTGACCGCGGGCATTCCTGCGCTGGTGATCGACTTCTCCACGCTCTCGGCAACGTCCGGCGCAACCGCCGTCGCGCGGCTGCTCGCCGCAGCAGAACAGCGGGGTTGGCGCCACGATGTCTACCGCACCCGCATGCCCGCAAGCGCCCGTCCGACGCTGGAGCGCATCGAAGTGGTCGGGGCTCCCGAGGGGATCGATGCCGCCTGGGCGGATGCCAAGGCCCTGACCGACGGCCTGGCGCTCACGCGCACCCTGGTGAGCGAGCCGCCGAACGTGCTGTATCCCGAGAGCTTCGTCGAGCGCTGCCGCCATCTGGAGGAGCTGGGCGTCGAGATCACCGTCCTCGATGAGGCCGCCATGCGCGAGCTGGGCATGGGCGCGCTGCTGGGCGTGAGCCAGGGCTCCGTGCGCGAGGCGCAGTTGCTGGCCATGCGCTGGAACGGAAAGGGTGAGGGCGACGTCGACGTCGCGTTCGTCGGGAAGGGCGTGACTTTCGACACCGGCGGTATCTCGCTGAAGCCCGGCGCCGGCATGGAAGACATGAAGTGGGACATGGGCGGCGCGGGTGCCGTGGCAGGCGCCATGAAGGCGCTGGCGCTGCGCAAGGCGAAGGCTAACGTCATCGGCGTGTGCGGGCTGGTCGAAAACATGCCCGACGGCAACGCTCAGCGCCCTGGCGACATCGTCACTTCCATGTCCGGCCAGACGATCGAAGTCCTCAACACCGACGCGGAAGGCCGCCTGGTGCTGTGCGACGCCATCACCTGGGTCCAGCGCACGCACAAGCCCAAGACGATCGTCGACCTGGCGACGCTGACCGGCGCGATGATCATCGCGCTGGGCAACGAGCATGGCGGCCTGTTCGCCAACGACGACGCACTCGCCGACCAGTTGCTTGCGGCCGGCAAGGCGACGGGCGACAAGCTGTGGCGGTTCCCGCTGTCGCCGGCTTACGACAAGCTGATCGACTCGCCGATTGCCGACATGAAGAACATCGGCGGTCGCGGTGCCGGTTCGATCACCGCCGCCCAGTTCATCGGCCGCTTCGTCGAGCCGGAGGTTCGGTGGGCGCATCTCGACATCGCCGGCATGGTCTGGGCCGACAAGCCGGGCGTGGCCTGGGACAAGGGCGCGACCGGCTATGGCGTCCGGATCCTGGACCGCTTCGTACGCGACCAGTTCGAAGGCTGATCGCGCCGTCGCTGCCATGCAGGTCGACTTCTATCACCTGACCCAGCTTCCGCTCGAGCGTGCGTTGCCGCGCATCGCCGAGCGGGTGGTGGCGGGTGGCGGTCGCCTGCTGGTGGTGGCCGAACATGAAGAGGCGCGGCAGGCGCTGGACCGATGCCTCTGGGCATACGCCCCGGAGAGCTTCTTGCCGCACGCGCAGGCGGGCGGGCCGGACGACGCCCGCCAGCCGGTGCTGATCGCGGGCGACCTCCAGCCCGCGAACGGCGCCCGCAACATTGCGCTTGCGGACGGCCTGTGGCGCGACGGCGCGCTGGCGTTCGAACGGACCTTCCATTTCTTCGACGACGAACGGATCGTCGAAGCTCGCCAGGCGTGGCGTACGCTTGCCGATCGACCCGACGTGTCGCGCCGGTACTGGAAACAGGGCGAGAGCGGCCGCTGGGAACAAGCGGCCTGACCCGTCCGGAGCGGTCCGGCTTGCATCAAGACAGCATGGAGACTAGGGAGCCGCGACTTTCCAACAAGCCATTCTCTCAAGGAGCCGTACGGCCATGGCCGCGACCCGCACGTTTTCGATCATCAAGCCCGACGCCACCCGCCGCAACCTGACGGGCGCCGTCACCAAGATGCTGGAGGAAGCCGGCCTGCGCGTCGTCGCATCCAAGCGCATCCAGATGACCAAGGAACAGGCCGAGGGCTTCTACGCGGTCCACAGCGAGCGCCCGTTCTTCAACGACCTGGTCTCCTTCATGATCTCCGGCCCGGTGGTCGTGCAGGTGCTCGAGGGTGAGGACGCCGTGAAGCGCAACCGCGACATCATGGGCGCGACCAATCCTGCGAACGCCGAGCCGGGCACCATCCGCAAGGAACTGGCCGAGTCGATCGAAGCCAACTCGGTCCATGGTTCGGACTCGGAAGAGAACGCCGCGATCGAGATCGCCTACTTCTTCAAGCCGGAAGAAATCGTCGGCTGATTCGGACGCCGCCCGCATGGGCGGCGATCCAGCCGAGCAGAGGGCGCAGCTCCGATCGGAGCTGCGCCCTATTTCTTGGTGGGAATGGCGAGGCGCCGCTGTTCCGCCGCCCAAAGCTTCTCGAGCAGTGCGTCGGAGCCGGTGCCAGGCCGCCGCTGCTTCAGCGCCACCCCCTGCAGCTTGAGCGTCCTGCCGCCGAGCAGGCGTCCTTCCGTAGCAAAGATCAGTTCGTAGATTGCGCTGTCCTCGCGCTCTACGTCGGCGTCCCAGTAGTGGCTGTCGATGCGAATGGGCAGGCGCCCCTGGATGGTATCGGCACCACCATCGGTGAGCTTGAGCAGCGGTGCCGCGATCCAATCCGCGTCGATCCGGGTGTCCAGCACCCCGTCCTTTGCCGCCACCTTGAGCGATGGCGGGAAACGAACCTCGATCCGCTCGATCCGGTGATTGGCGTCGCTCAGTTCCAGGCTGCTTCCGCCGCTGCCCGGCGTACCGACGAGAGTGACGAGTTGCGCGACATGGGCTTGGGCATCCGCAGCCGCGCGCTGGCGGGCGGCTTCCTCCTCACGCTGGATCTGGCTGTCCTTTCGCAGCGAAACGTTGTTCCAGAGGGTCAGCGCCGAAATGACCAGGGCGACGACACCGACGATCTCGGCCAGCGTCAACCAGCGCCAGCGCTTGCGGGGTTCCTCGCTCATCCGCGCGCGCTCATCGTCCACCGGCTTCCAGCAACGACTGCGGTGCAGCCAATTCCCAGCCCCACGCGATGGCGTCGCCGATCGCCGTCCAGTCGGCGTTCTCGTCGACCGTGAGTGTCCGCCATCCGCTTTCGCCGCGTACCTCCAGGCCACCGGCGATCATGCGCGCAAACGCCGTGCCGTCGACGGAGAAGCTCGGTCCGTCGCTCCCGCTAGTCTCCTCGACTTCCGGCAGGACGAGGGCGAGGCTGCGAACGCGGGCGAGAGAAGGATCGGTCATGGTACGCGCGAACTCCGCCAGGACACGGGGGTAGAGGCGATGTTCCTCCACCAGGACGCGCGCTGCAAGCGCCTCCGCGGTGTCTCCGGTAAGGACAGGAACTTTGGCCTGACCCAGCACCGCTCCCGCATCCAGTTCCTCGGTGACAAGGTGAACGGAGCAGCCGGCGACCGTATCCTCCGCCACGATGGCGCGGGCGTGCGTGTCGAGGCCCTTGTACTTCGGCAGCAGCGAGGGATGGATGTTCAGGATGCGACCGGCCCAGCGCCCGACGAAGCCCGGCGAGAGCAGGCGCATATAGCCAGCAAGTGCGATCAACTCGACGCCGGCGCTCCGAAGTGCCGCGTCGATGCGCGCTTCATATTCGGCCTTCGGCATTCCCTTCGGGCTCTGCGCGAAGGTGGCGATGCCCTGTTCGGCCGCCCAGGCCAGGCCAGCCGCTTCGGGATTGTCGCTTGCCACCAACGCGACTTCGAACGGACAATCCGATGGCCGGGCCGCCTCGACCAGCGCCGCCATGTTCGAGCCGCGGCCCGAGATGAGAATGCCGAGCTTGCGGCGGGCATTCTCAGCCAAGGTGGGTCGCCGACCAGTCGCTGCGCCCGCTCCAGGTACCGGCGCTTCCGACCACAGTGCAGCCGCAGTCACCCGCCTCGACCGTGCCGATGCGGAAGACCTGCTCGCCGGCCTCTTCCAGGGCGGCTGCGACACCTTCTGCCTCCTGCGGGGCAACGAGCACGGCCATGCCGATGCCGCAGTTGAAGGTCCGTGCCATCTCCTCCGGCTCGATCGCACCCTGTGCCTGGAGGAACGCCATCAGTCGCGGCTGTTCCCAGGCATCGGCGTCGACGCGGGCATGGCAGCCGTCGGGGAGGACGCGCGGTATGTTCTCGAGCAGACCGCCGCCCGTGATGTGGGCCAGCCCGTGGATGCGCTCCTCCCGCAGCAGCGGCAGCAGGCTCTTCACGTAGATCCGCGTCGGCGCCATCAGCGCGTCGATCAGCAGACGGTCCTGGTCGAAGAGCGCGGGCCGGTCGAGCTTCCAGCCCTTGTCCGCGGCGAGTCGGCGGACCAGCGAGAACCCGTTCGAATGGACCCCGGAGGAGGCGAGCCCCAGGATCACGTCACCCACCTGGACGCGCCCCTTGGTGAGCAACTGCTCGCGCTCGACCGCGCCAACGCAGAAGCCCGCAAGATCATAGTCGTCCGCGGCATACATGCCCGGCATCTCCGCCGTCTCGCCGCCGATCAGCGCGCATCCTGCCTGCCGACAGCCCTCTGCGATCGAGGCGATCACGCGCTCGGCCACATCGGGCTCCAGCTTGCCGCTGGCGTAGTAATCCAGGAAGAACAGCGGTTCGGCGCCCTGGACGATCAGATCGTTGGCACACATCGCCACCAGGTCTATCCCCACGCCGTCGTGGGCGTTGTGCTCGATCGCCAGCTTCAGCTTGGTGCCGACCCCGTCGTTCGCCGCCACCAGGAGGGGGTCCTTGAACCCGGCCGCCTTGGGATCGAAGATGCCGCCGAAGCCGCCCAGGTCGGCGTCGGCACCGCTGCGGCGGGTCGAGCGCGCAAGCGGCGCAATGGCCCGTACCAGGGCGTTGCCCGCGGCGATCGAAACGCCGGCTCCGGCGTAGGTATAGGGCGTCGCGCCCGCGTCTTCGGTGCTCATGGGTGACCGACTAGCCATATCCTGCTTGGATTTCCACGCCCGCTTCGTCAAAAGGCGGCCGATGCCTTGCTTGCGCTTTTCCCGAACTCTGCGTGCCGGCCTGTTGGTGGCGCTGCTTGCCACCGGCGGTGCCGTGATCGCCCAGATTGAGGACAGTGGCCGCGGCGTCGCCCCGATCGCAAGTTCCGGGAGTTTCGAGGTTTCCGGGGTGTCCGTCGATGTAGCGGGCGCCAATGCCGAGGCGGCGAGAACCGCGGGCTGGCGCCTGGCGCAGCGCAAGGGTTGGGACATGCTGTCACGGCGGCTGACGGGTCGTCCGGGCTCGCTGCCCGATTCGGCGCTCGACTCGCTGGTGAGCGGCATCGTCATCGAAAATGAGCAAATCGGCCCGAACCGCTACATCGCGAAGCTGGGGGTGCTGTTCAATCGCGGGCGCGCGGGCTCGATCCTGGGTGTCGCCGGAGAAACGCTCCGCTCGCCAGCGCTGCTGGTCGTGCCGCTTCAGGAATCCGGCGGCGCGGCGACGGTGTTCGAACGGGCCACGCCCTGGCAGGAGGCGTGGGCACGGTTCCGCACCGGCAACAGCGTCATCGACTATGTCCGGCTGACGGGCACCGGACCAGACGCGTTGCTGGTGAACGGCGGCCAGGTAAGCCGTCGCGGTCGTGGCTGGTGGCGCACCATCCTTGATCAATATGGCGCAGCCGACGTCCTGATCCCGCAGGTGAAGCTGCGGCGTCAGTGGCCCGGTGGCCCGGTGATCGCCGACTTCTCCGCCGGCTATGGTCCGGACCATCATGTGCTCACCCGATTCACCTTGCGGGTCGAGCGCAGCGATGCGCTGCCGGCGCTGCTGGACGAGGGCGTCCGCCGGATCGACGCGGCGTATCAGCAGGCGCTTCGTCAGGGGGCCTTGCGCATCGATCCAGCGCTCAGTGCACCGCCGCCGGGCCAACCGCTCCCGACCGTGAACGTACCCGCACCAGGCTCGGCAGACACGGGATCGGAGGTGGTCACGGGCACACCGGAAGGCCGCACCACGCTGTCGATCCAGTTTGATACGCCCGGCGTCGCTGCGGTCGCATCCTCGGAAGCCTCTGTCCGCGCGGTGGCCGGCGTCCGTTCCGCGGTCACGACCAGTCTCGCGCTGGGTGGCGTGTCCGTCATGCGCGTCGTCTTCGATGGTGACCCCGCCGTCCTCTCCGCAGCCTTGCAGGCGCGCGGCTGGCAGGTGACCCAAGGCGGGGGCGTGCTGCGGATTCGCCGCGCCGTCGGCACCCCTTCGCCCACTCCCTCCGCCGCACCGGCGGCACCGACCGGCGGATGATGCAGCTCGACCTGCCGCTGGGTCAGCCGGTGGGCGCGCGGGCGGACGAGTTTCTGGTGAGCGACATCAACGCTCACGCCGTCCACCATCTGGAGCATTGGGGCACCTGGCCAGTCATGGCCGCGCTGCTGGTCGGGCCCCGTAAATCCGGCCGCTCCCTGCTGGCTCGACTCTTCGCGCTGCGTACCGGCGGCACGGTCATCGACGATGCCGAGCGCCAGAGCGAGGTCGACATCTTCCATGCGTGGAACCGCGCGCAGGCCGAGCGACGGCCGCTGCTGGTCGTCGCCGACGCACCACCGCCGGCCTGGGACGTCCGCCTGCCGGATCTCCGGTCGCGGATCGGCGCCACTCCGGTGTTGGCGCTGGGACTTCCCGACGCGCGGCTCGTGGCCTCGCTCCTGGATTATCTGCTCGAGCGACGGGAGCTCGTCGCGGGACCGGGATTGATCGACTGGATCACGCGCCGGGTGGAACCGAGCTACATCAGCGTCCTCGGCGTTGTCGAAGCGCTGGAGGAAGATGCCATGGTTCGCCAGAACCGGCGGCTGTCGATCGCAACGGCCCGGCCGGTCCTGACAAAGGCGGGACTGGTGCCGAACGCACCGCCAGCGAGCGTGGAACAAGAGGGAGCTTGAAGGTGACGGAAAGCGGCCAAGGATATTTCAACCGCGAACTTTCCTGGCTGGCTTTCAATCGGCGGGTGCTGGAGGAGGCCTGCAACCCGGCGCATCCCTTGCTGGAACGGCTGCGGTTTCTCTCGATTTCGGCGAGCAACCTCGACGAGTTCTTCATGGTGCGCGTCGCCGGGCTGAAGGGCCAGGTGATGCAGGGCGTGGAGCTCAAGTCGATAGACGGCCTCACGCCAGCCCAGCAGCTTGCGGCGATCGTGGAGGATGCAGCGGCACTGGTGGCGAGCCAGCAGCGGATCTGGAACGACCTTGCGGAAGCGCTCGGGGAGGCGGGCATCTTCGTCCTCGAAAGCGACGCCATCGCGGGGGAGGCGGAGGCGTGGCTGCGCCGGCACTTCCAGGAACAGCTGTTTCCGATGATCACGCCGCAGGCGCTGGATCCGGCGCACCCGTTCCCGTTCATCCCCAACCAGGGATCCAGCGTGATCTTCGATCTCGTCCGGGTCGCCGACGGTGCTGCCGTGCGGGAACTGGTGCTCTTGCCGGCCGCGGCTCCGCGCTTCGTTCGCCTGCCCGGCACACCCGCGCGACACGTAGCGATAGAAACGCTGATCAAGCGCTTCTCGTCGTTGCTTTTTCCTGGGTACGAGGTCCGGGCGTCAGCCGATTTCCGCGTCCTGCGCGACAGCGACATCGAACTAGAGGAGGAGGCTGAGGATCTGGTTCTCTACTTCCGTTCCGCGATCAAGCGGCGCCGGCGCGGCCGCGTGATTCGGCTGGAGGTCGAAAGCGGCATCAGCGACGGCCTCCTCAGCATCTTGAAGGAGGAACTCGGCGGCAGCGACGCGCTGCTCATCGAGAGAAGCGGCTTCCTGGGCCTGGGCGATCTCTCCCTGCTCGTCGAGGAGGATCGCCCCGAGCTCAAGTTCCCGCCGTTCAGCCCGCGGTTCCCGGAGCGCATCCGCGAGTTCGGTGGGGACTGCTTCGCGGCAATCCGGGCGAAGGACATCGTCGTCCATCATCCGTACGAGACCTTTGATGTCGTACTTGCCTTTCTGAAGCAGGCGGCGGCGGATCCGGATGTGCTCGCGATCAAGCAGACGCTGTACCGGGCGGGCAAGCAATCCGCGGTCGTCAGCGCCCTGATCGCAGCTGCCGAGGCGGGGAAGTCGGTCACCGCGGTGGTGGAGCTCAAGGCGCGGTTCGACGAGGAGCAGAACCTCTATTGGGCGTCGGCCCTCGAGCGCGCCGGCGTTCAGGTCGTCTACGGCTTCATTGACTGGAAGACCCACGCGAAGATCTCGATGGTCGTACGGCGGGAGGATGGCGGGGTACGGACCTACTGCCACTTCGGCACCGGCAACTATCATCCGGTCACCGCGCGCATCTACACGGACCTCAGCTTCTTCACCGCCGACCCGGTGATCGGGCGCGATGCCGTGCAGGTGTTCAACTATATCACCGGCTATGTGGAGCCTGCGCATCTGGAGCGGCTCGCGATCTCGCCGCGCAACCTGCGCGACCGCCTCATCGAGCTGATCGAGGGAGAGATTTGCCACGCAAAGGCCGGTCGGGAAGGGGCGGTCTGGGCGAAGATGAACTCGCTGGTGGATCCGGCCGTGATCGACAAACTGTACGAGGCGAGTTGCGCCGGCGTGCAGATCGAGCTGGTGATCCGGGGGATCTGCTGCCTGCGCCCGCGTGTACCCGGCATGTCCGAGAACATCCGCGTCAAATCGATCGTGGGGCGCTTTCTGGAGCACAGCCGCATCTGGGCCTTCGGCAACGGCAGTGCTTTGCCGAATGACGAGGCTCTGCTGTTCATCTCGTCGGCCGACTGGATGCCGCGCAATTTCGACAGGCGGGTGGAATATCTGCTGCCGATCACCAATCCAACCGTGCACGAGCAGGTGCTCGACCAGGTGCTGCTCGCCAACCTGATCGACGAGGAGCAAAGCTGGGAACTGGGACCGGACGGCAGCTACAAGCGCGTGGAAGTCGACGGTCCCGGCTTCAACCTCCACCGCTACTTCATGACCAATCCCTCGCTGTCCGGGCGCGGCGCGGCACTCGATGACACCATGCCGCAGGAACTATCCCTGCGACAGCATCTCACCGAACAGGACGGTTGACCCATGGCGCTGCTTTCCCTTCTCCGCGCGCCTGCCGCGGTGCCGGTCGCACCCGTTACGGCTCGGAACGCGATCATCGACATCGGCTCCAACTCGGTTCGCCTGGTGGTCTATGACGGCCCGCCGCGGCTGCCGTCCGTCCTCTTCAACGAGAAGGTGTTGGCTGGTCTGGGCGGATCGCTCAGCCGCACCGGCAGCATCGACCGAAAGGCGATGGCGATGGCGGCGACGGCGCTCGCACGGTTCGCATGGCTGACTCGCGAAATGGCCGTAGAGGAAGTCCGCACCGTCGCCACCGCGGCGGTGCGCGACGCGAGCAACGGTTCCGACCTGATCGCGCTCGCGGCGGCCGAGGGGCTCGAGGTCGAGATACTGCCGGGCGAAGCGGAGGCGATCGGCGCCGGCTACGGCGTGCTCTCCGCATTCCCGGACGCGGACGGCATCGTCGGAGACTTGGGCGGCGGAAGCCTGGAGCTGGTTCGTGTCGCAAAGGGGGAGGTGCGCGAGCGTACATCCTTTCCCTTGGGCGTCCTGCGCATCGCTGCTATCCGCGAAACGGGCAAGGATGCGCTCGCGCGCCATGTCGCCGGCGTGCTGAAGGAGAGCGGCTGGGCGGGGCAGGGCTCGGAGCTGCCCTTCTACCTCGTGGGAGGATCCTGGCGGGGGCTGACGCAACTCGACATGCACCTGACCCAGTATCCGCTGCCGATCGTCAACGGCTACGCCATGTCCGCCGCGCGTATTCGCAGCCTGGAAGCGATGCTGGCAACCGCTACCAAGCAGGAGCTGAAGGCGGTTCCCAATCTCTCATCGGGACGCATTCCGACGCTGAAGGATGCGACCGCGTTGCTTTCGGTCGTTCTCGCCGGTCTCGGCTGCGAGCGGACCGTGACCTCGTCCTTTGGCCTTCGCGAGGGACTGCTCTTCCAGGCGCTCGATCCGGAGGCTCGGCAAGAGGATCCGCTACTGGCGGCCGCACGCGAGGAAGGGCGCCGGCTCTCTCGGTTCGAGGAACATGGCGACCTGCTGAACCAGTGGATCTCGCCACTGTTCACGGACGAACCTGCCGAACTGGCGCGGCTTCGTCACGCCGCCTGTCTGTTGGCGGACGTGGGCTGGCATGCCAATCCGGATTTCCGCGCCGACCGCGGCGTGGAAATCGCGCTGCACGGGCAATGGGTGGCGATCGATGCGGCCGGCCGCGCCATGGTCGCTCAAGCGCTGCATACGGCGCTGGGCGGCGGAGGCGACTCGCCGGCGCCACTCGCGACGCTAGCCCGATCCGGGATGCTGGAGACGGCGCGGCGCTGGGGCCTGGCAATGCGTCTGGGCCAACGGTTGAGCGGCGGTCTTGCGGCGCCCCTCAACCGTACGCGCCTGGAGCGCGCCGACGGTGCAATCCGCCTGCGCTACGCTCCTGTCGATGCCGCCTTGTACGGGGAAGCCGTTGAGAAGCGCCACCGCGCTCTGGCGAGCGCGTTCGGGCTTGAGGCTGCCGCGGGCGGAGCCGTCAGCCGCAGTGAAAGCGGGTGACCTTGCCGCCTGCGTCGGTGTCGATGTTGAGCCGATCGGGCCGGAAATCCATGGTGACGGCGGTGTCGGGGCCGATCCATCGCATCGTGCGGGCGCCGGAACGCCGCATCGCGTCCGCTGCCAAGTCGGAGGATGCGGCCTGGCCGACCAGGTCCGTAAGACCGTCGATCTTGCACGAACCGTCGCCGGGCGCTGCAGCCTCAGGGCCGGCCTGCGGTGTCTCCGTCGCAACCATCGGCGTGCAGCCGGCAAGCGCCACCAGGGGAAGAAGATTCCGGATCATTCTGCAGCCTCCGTCAACGTCATCTTGAGCTTCCCGCCGCCCACGGAGAAGGCCATGCGGCCTTCCACCAGGGCGAGCGCGTCGCGTCCGAACTGCTCGTACCGCCAACCCTGCAAGATCGGCAACTTGTCCCGCTGGCCGGCCGCCAAGGCTTCCAGCTCGTCGGAACGCGCGAGCAGGCGGGCGGCGACGTTGATGTCGCGCGCGCGGATCTTGAGCAGCAGCTTCAGAAGATCGGCGACCAGCGCGCCCTCCTTGCCCAGCGAGGGGCCGCGTTCCTCGCGGCTCGGCATCTCGGCTGCGGGAAGCGGCGTCGCATCGGCCAGCGCCGCCATGAGCCGGCCACCGATGTCGTTCCCCGCCCAGGTGCCCGACAGTCCGCGCACCTTGGCGAGATCCGCCTGCTTCTTGGGCGGGTTGCCGGCGAGATCGGCGATGGTCTCGTCCTTGACGATGCGGCCGCGCGGCAGGTCCTTGCCCTGTGCCTCCAGCTCGCGCCAGCGGGCCAGTGCCTTGAGCCGGCCGAGCACCTCGGGCTTGCGGCTGTTGATGCGCACCCGCTGCCATGCGGCATCCGGATCGTTGAAATAGTTGGCTGGGTTGCCGATCCGCTCCATCTCCTCGTCGAGCCAGTCGCCGCGGCCGGTTTTGCGCAGGCGATTGAGCATCTTGGGAAAGATCTTCGACAGATGCGTCACGTCGGCGATCGCATAGTCGAGCTGGCGGGCATCGAGCGGGCGGCGGCTCCAGTCGGTGAAGCGCGCGCCCTTGTCGACGGTGATCCCTAGATAGGCGTCGACGAGGTTGGAATAGCCGACTTGCTCGCCCTGGCCGAGCGCCATGGCGGCCACCTGGGTGTCGAACAGCGGGTAGGGCGTCTTGCCGGTGAGGTTGTAGACGATCTCCAGGTCCTGGCCGCCGGCGTGGAAGACCTTCAGCACATCCTCGTTCTCGACCATCAGGTCGAGCAGGGGCTTTAGGTCGATGCCCGGCGCCATCGGATCGATCGCAGCGGCTTCCTTGTCGTCGGCGATCTGGATCAGGCACAGCTCGGGGTAATAGCTGTTCTCGCGCATGAATTCGGTGTCGACGCAGACATAGTCGGCAGTGGCGAGACGAGCGCACAGATCGGCAAGGGCGGCGCTGTCGGTGATCAACGGATGGATGTGCATCGCATGCCCATAGGCGGTGCCGCGGGTTGACAAAAGGGGGATGGGGAGGGAAGCGGCGGGCCTGCCTTTCCTCGCCGTTTCAGCATGGGTCGGGGATTTCGCGTTGAGAGCGTCGTGCTTGCGAAATCCCGGCTCCCGCTGGGCGGCGCAATCTAGAGATTGCACTATGCACGCCTATCGTACGCACAACTGCAGCCAGCTGGACGCCGAGAACGACGGCCAGCAAGTCCGCCTGTCGGGTTGGGTGCATCGCAAGCGCGACCATGGCGGCGTGCTCTTCATCGATCTGCGCGACCATTACGGCATCACCCAGATCGTCGCCGACAGCGATTCGCCGGCGCTGCCGACGCTCGAGTCGCTGCGCGCGGAATCGGTGGTGACGATCGACGGTGTGGTAAAGCGCAGGAGCGAAGCAACGGTGAACCCGAATTTGGCCACCGGCGAAATCGAGGTGTTCGCGCGCGCCGTGACCGTCCAGTCGATGGCGCAGGAGCTGCCGATGCCGGTGGCGGGTGATGCCGAATATCCCGAGGACATCCGCCTGCGCTATCGCTTCCTCGACCTGCGTCGTGAAAAGGTGCACGCCAACATCATGCTGCGCGCGCAGGTGATCGCGTCGCTGCGCCAGCGCATGATCGAGCAGGGCTTCACCGAGTTCCAGACGCCGATCCTGACCGCGTCGAGCCCCGAAGGCGCGCGCGACTATCTGGTGCCCAGCCGCGTCCATCCGGGCAAGTTCTACGCGCTGCCGCAGGCGCCGCAGATGTTCAAGCAGCTGCTGATGGTCGCCGGCTTCGACCGCTATTTCCAGATCGCGCCCTGCTTCCGCGACGAGGATGCCCGCGCCGACCGCTCGCCCGGTGAGTTCTACCAGCTCGATTTCGAGATGAGCTACGTCACGCAGGACGACGTGTTCGCCGCGATCGAGCCGGTGCTGCACGGCGTGTTCGAGCAGTTCGCCGACTGGCAGGGCAAGGGACGCACTGTCTCGCCGCTGCCGTTCCAGCGCATCCCGTACCGCGAGTCGATGCTGAAGTACGGCAACGACAAGCCGGACCTGCGCAACCCGTTGATCATCACGGACGTGTCGGAGCTGTTCCAGGGCTCGGGGTTCGGCCGCTTCGCCTCGATCGTGGAAGCGGGCGACGTGGTGCGCGCGGTGCCGGCACCGGGCACGGCGGAGAAGAGCCGCAAGTTCTTCGACGACATGAACAGCTGGGCGCAGTCGGAGGGCTTCGCGGGCCTCGGCTATGCCACCCGCAAGGGCGGCGAGTGGGGCGGCCCGATCGCCAAGAACCACGGCGAGGAAGGCATGGCCAAGATCGCCGAGGCGCTGGGCCTCGGGCCGGACGACGGCGTGTTCTTTGCCGCCGGCAAGGAAGCGCAGGCCGCCAAGCTCGCGGGCCTCGCCCGCACCCGCGTCGCCGACCAGCTCGGCCTGATCGACGACAGCCGCTTCGAATTCTGCTGGATCGTCGACTTTCCCATGTTCGAATATGACGAGGACGCCAAGAAGGTCGACTTCAGCCACAATCCCTTCTCGATGCCGCAGGGCGAGCTGGAGGCGCTGGAGACCAAGGACCCGCTCGACATCCTCGCCTACCAGTACGACATTGTCTGCAACGGCATCGAGCTGTCGTCGGGCGCGATCCGGAACCATCGTCCGGAGATCATGTACAAGGCGTTCGAGATCGCCGGCTATTCGCAGGCCGACGTCGACGCGAACTTCGCGGGCATGATCAACGCGTTCAAGTACGGCGCGCCGCCCCACGGCGGATCGGCGCCGGGCGTCGATCGCATCGTCATGCTGCTGGCCGACGAGCCGAACATCCGCGAGGTCATCACCTTCCCGATGACGCAGAAGGCCGAGGACCTGATGATGGGCGCGCCCAGCTTCGTCTCGACCAAGCAGCTGCGCGAGCTCAACATCCGCGTGACCGCGGACACGGCGAAGAAGGACACCGCCGAGGTCGTGGCGCCGAACGCCGCAGGCTGACCCCGCCTCCGCGGGACCGTTGCAGGCCGCTTTTCTGTGCTCCTGCGAAGGCAGGAGCACAGGGCTTCACACGCCGCAGGCTGTTGTTCTGCTTGGCCCTGGACCCCTGTCTGCGCAGGGATACGGTAGTTGTCTCGCACGTGGCTCCGCTTCCACAACGGGCGCACGCCGCCGGCGTGTTCCCGGGAACGGCCCGGGGGCTCGCGCGCTTGGTGCGCTATGACCATCCGCCTTTCCGACCATGAGGCCGGCACCAAATATCGCGGCGACTATGACAGGGACCTGAAGACGCTGCAGAAGCGCCTGCAGCGCATCCAGGTCGCCCACATCGTGCACGGCCGCTCCGCCATCGTCATGTTCGAAGGCTGGGATGCCGCCGGCAAGGGCGGCATCCTCCAGCGGCTCACCGCGCGCTGGGACCCGCGCCACTTCAACGTCCATCCGGTCGCCGCCCCCACGGACGAGGAGCGGGCGCGTCCTTTTCTGTGGCGGTTCTGGCGGGATCTTCCGGCGGCGGGCTCGATCGCGCTGTTCGACCGCAGCTGGTACGGTCGCGTGCTGGTGGAGCGCGTGGAAGGCTTCGCCAACCCTGACGAATGGCAGCGCGGCTATGACGAGATCAACGCGTTCGAGGCGCAGCAGGTGGCGTCCGGCACCACGCTGGTGAAGCTGTTCGTGCATGTGACCCAGGAAGAGCAGGACAAGCGGCTGCGCGCACGCATCGACGATCCGTGGAAGCGCTGGAAGACCGGCCCCGACGACTTCCACAATCGCAGCCGGCGTGCCGACTATCTGGCGGCGATGGGGGACATGTTCGCCCGCACCGACACGCCGGAGGCGCCATGGATCGCGATCGACGGCAACAACAAGAAAGCCGCCCGGATCGCGGCACTCACCGCGATCGCGGAGCGACTGGAAGCGGCGGTTCCGATGGACCCGCCGCCTCTGTCCGACGAGCTGGCAACCCTGAAGGGCCAGCTCGCCGGGGGTTAGCGATCAGGCTGCCGAGAAGACGTCGTTCTCGTCGCGCACGCGCAGCTTGCCGTCGGCGATCGCGAACACTGCGCCGTGGATGCTCAGGCGACCATCCTCGACGCGTTCCTTGACGAAGGGGAAAGTCATCAGGTTGGCCATGGAGACCCGGACGCCTTCCTGCTCAAGGGCCGCCTGGCCCTCGGGACCGTCGCCGTGCTTCGCCAGGACCCGGTCACGCGCCTCGTCGAGCAGGTCGATCCAGTGGGCGACGAAGCCGCCTTCACCCGGCGCCGCATGCTCCAGGCTGCGGGTGAGCGCCGCGTTGACGCCGCCGCAGGCACCATGGCCGAGGACCAGGATCTCCTCGACCTCAAGCTTGGTCACGGCAAATTCGAGCGCTGCCGAAACGCCATGGCGGCCGCCGCCGACTTCGAACGGGGGGACCAGGTTGGCGACGTTGCGCACCACGAACACTTCGCCGGGGCGGGTGCCGAAGACCGTGGCCGGATCGACTCGGCTGTCCGAGCAGGCGATGATCATCACCCGCGGGGACTGGCCCGTCTTGAGCTCCGCCCAGCGCTCGCGTTCTTCCTGCCATTCACCGCCGCGGAAGCGGTAATAGCCTTCGATGAGGTCGGTCATGCGTGTCATGGCGTCGTGGTAACAAAGCCGGCCGAACGAGGCGAGTAACAAAGAATGTCCGTGCGAGCCGCGCCGGGGGCGCCGCTCCCCGGCCCGGGGTGGTTGTGGGAGCGCTCCGCGAGCGCTATCTGGCGCCCATGAACGAGATGACGCCGCTCGCCCGCCCGCCCCGCGAACGCAAGCCCGACTGGATCCGCGTCAAGGCGCCCACCTCGGCCGGGTTCGCGGCGACGCGCGCGCTGATGCGGTCCAAGAGCTTGACGACGGTCTGCGAGGAAGCGGCCTGCCCCAACATCGGCGAGTGCTGGTCCAAGAAGCACGCCACGGTGATGATCCTGGGGGACACCTGCACCCGCGCCTGCGCCTTCTGCAACGTGAAGACCGGCATGCCGCGCGCCGTTGATCCGATGGAGCCGCAGAATGTCGCCGATGCCGCCGCGCAGATGGGGCTGAACCACATCGTCATCACCTCGGTCGATCGTGACGACCTGCCCGACGGCGGCGCGAAGCAGTTCGTGAAGGTGATCGAGGCGATCCGCAGCGCGAACCCCACCACGACGATCGAAATCCTGACGCCCGACTTCCGCAATAAGCACGAGGCCGCGGTCGAGGCGATCGTCGCTGCGCGGCCCGACGTCTACAACCACAATCTGGAAACGGTGCCGCGGCTCTATCCGACGATCCGCCCTGGTGCGCGCTATTATGCGTCGCTGCGCCTGCTGGAGAGCGTGAAGAAGCTCGATCCTTCGATCTTCACCAAGTCCGGCGTGATGCTGGGCCTGGGCGAGGAGCGCCTTGAGGTGCACCAGGTGATGGACGACATGCGGTCGGCGGACATCGACTTCCTGACCATGGGTCAGTACCTCCAGCCGACTCCGCGCCATGCCAAGGTCGCCGAGTTCGTGACGCCCAAGGCGTTCGACGCGTATGCGGCGATCGCGCGTGCCAAGGGCTTCCTGCTGGTCGCGTCCTCGCCGCTCACGCGGTCGAGCTACCATGCGGGTGACGATTTCGAGAAGATGCGCGCCGCCCGCGACGCGAAGCTCGGCGTGGCGCGGGGCTGAACGCGATGCCGCGCCATTCCGAAACGCGCCATCTGCCCTACACGCCGGAACAGATGTTTGAACTCGTGGCCGACGTCGGTCGCTACGGCGAGTTCCTGCCTTGGGTGAGCGCGACCCGGGTTCGGTCGAACAGCGAGACCGAGATGGTCGCGGACATGATCGTCGGCTTCAAGGGGCTGCGCGAGACCTTCACGTCCAAGGTCGCCAAGGAGCGGCCTGGCCACATTCGCGTCGACTATCTCGACGGGCCGCTGAAGTATCTGAACAACGACTGGAGGTTCAGGCCTGACGGGCAGGGGGGCACGCTGGTCGATTTCTGCGTCGACTTCGCCTTCAAGAACCGGATGTTCGAGCTTCTGGCGGGGCAGGTATTCGACCGCGCACTCCGCAAGATGATCGGGGCGTTCGAGGAGCGGGCTGCCGCGCTCTACGGCGCGACAGCGGCCTCCTCCAATCCGGACGTTCCGGGAAGCAGCAGCTCGAGCGCACACAGCGCCGCCTGAAGACGGACGTTGCCGCGGCCTTCCACCTCGAAGTGCCGCGAGTCCGCGACGACGTGCTGGGGATCGGCGCCGCGCTCCGCGCGCGCGAAGACGACGGTTCCCACCGGCTTCTTCTCCGTGCCGCCGCCTGGACCTGCGACGCCGGTGATTGCGACGCCGACATCAGCGTCCGTCACCTCGATCAAGCCCTGCGCCATGCTCCAGGCAGTGGCGATCGACACGGCTCCAAAGGTCTCCAGCACGTCGGTGCTCACATTCAGCACCTTTGCCTTGAGCTCGTTCGAATAGGTGACGAGGCCACCCTCGAACACCTCGGAGGAACCCGGGATCGCCGTGATCGCGGCCGAGACGAGCCCGCCGGTGCAGCTTTCCGCGACGGCGATGCGGCGGCCGGCGGCCCGGTTTTCCTCGACCACGCGTCGCGCGGCTTCGACGAGTTCGGGGGGAAGAATGGTATCCATCTTCTTATTCCTTGCCTGCCGGGCAGAGGGGCAGGCGCATCATTGGGCGCGGGCTTGCGGCATCTGCTTGTGCGAAGAGGACCAACAACGCGGCGGTGTTACGAGCCGGCAGCGGCTGCACCAGCGTCAGGGCGCGTTCCACCGTCGCACAGTCCTTCGCCTGCAGGTTGCCGGTCACCAGCGGCGCCACCAGCGTGCCGACCATCGGCTTGGCAAAGGCCGAGTCGAGCATCTGGCTCACATCCGGGCCGGCGATCTTGAGCAACGCCTTGCGTGCTTCCGGCCAGGCGCGCTCCGCCTCCGCCTCATATTTCGCGATCAAGGTGCCGGAGCTCTGCCGGAGGAGGGCTGAGGCCGGGAGGACGGTGGCACAACGCTGGCCCGTCTGTCGGATCAGGTCGGGGGCCACGAACAGGACCAGCGCCTCCGCCTCGGTACGGGTGACGCAGGCGGCAGTCTGCGCCTGAGCGGTGCTGCCGGTCGCGAGCAACGCTGCGAGGGTTGCGAGAAAGAAGGGCTTCATCCTGCCTCCGGAATTCGGACGGTGGCGATCGCCTGCGCGGCGATGCCTTCGCTACGGCCGGTGAAGCCCAGCCGCTCGGTGGTAGTCGCCTTGATGCTGACCTGGTCTTCCTGGAGGTTCAACAGTTCCGCCATCCGCCCGCGGATGGCCTCGCGATGCGGCCCGATCTTGGGCGCTTCGCAGATCAGCGTCAGGTCGACGAAGTCGATGATGCCGCCGCGGGCGCGGATCAGATCTGCGGCATGGACCAGGAACCGGTCGGACGCAGCCCCCTTCCACTGCGGATCGGTAGGCGGGAAGTGGGTCCCGATGTCCCCCGCACCGATCGTCCCGAGCAGCGCGTCCGTGAGCGCATGAAGGCCGACGTCTGCGTCGCTGTGACCCGAAAGGCCGCGATCGTGCGGGATCAGGACGCCCCCGAGCCAGAGTTCCTCACCCGCCTCGAGGCGGTGGACGTCGTACCCCGTTGCGCTGCGAACGCGGTAGCGCGCCGCCGCGCGAGCCTCGGCCGCGGCGAAATCGTCCGGATACGTGACCTTCTCGAGCATCGTATCTCCTGTCACCGGCGCAACCATCCCCCCGGCGGCGCGGAGCATCTGTGCATCATCGGTAGGCTCCGCATCGCCGGACCAGCCGCGGTGCGCAGCGAGGATCTCCGAAAAGATAAAGGCCTGGGGCGTCTGCACCCGCACCAGACCGTCGCGCGGTACTACGTCACCCAAGGCGCCGCCGCATCGCGCGACCGTATCCGCGACCGCGAGGACCGGTACGGCGCCCGAAGCGGAGTCGAGGGCGCCGAGCAGCCTGTCGATCACCTGCGTCGGCAGGAAGGGGCGCGCCGCATCGTGGATCAGCACCCGGTCGGCACCGCCGGCAGCGGCGATCGACTCGAGGCCCGCGAGAACCGACTGCCGGCGGGTCGCGCCGCCAGCCACGCACTGCACCGGTCCGACCGCCACTTGGACCGCATGGAATTGATCGGTGCCGGTGACCACCACGACCGCGTCGACGGCGGCGTGCCCGGCGAGTGCCGCATGGCTGTGCGCCACCATCGGTCGACCCGCGACCGATGCGAATTGCTTGGGAAGCGCGCTGCCCGACCGTTCGCCACGACCCGCGGCGACGATCAGCGCGACCGTGCGATGGCCGTTCATGCGCCGCCGGTTAGCGCAAGCCGCCGCTCGCCGCCAGCCTTGCCTCCAAGACGCCAGTCGCGTACACGCTGCCCGTTTTTCAGGCACATGCGATGCAAACCCTAGCTCCTATCCAGATCGGTCCCGTGACCGTATCCGCGCCGGTGATCCTTGCGCCCATGACGGGCGTGACCGATCTGCCGTTCCGACGCATCGTGCGCCGCTATGGCTCCGGCCTGAACGTGACCGAGATGATCGCGAGTCAGGCGGCGATCCGCGAAACGCGGCAGTCGATCCAGAAAGCGGCTTGGGATCCGGCAGAAGAGCCCGTCTCGATGCAGTTGGTCGGCTGTACGCCGGCAGAGATGGCGGAAGCCGCCAAGCTCAGCGAAGAACGTGGCGCGGCGATCATCGACATCAACATGGGATGTCCGGTTCGCAAGGTGACGAACGGCGATGCCGGCTCCGCTCTGATGCGCGACCTGAAGCTCGCGGCGGCGCTGATCGACGCGACGGTCAAGGCCGTGAAGCTGCCCGTCACGGTCAAGATGCGGATGGGTTGGGACCACGCCAGTCTCAACGCGCCCGAACTGGCGCGCATCGCCCAGGATCTGGGCGCGCAGATGGTGACGGTTCATGGTCGTACCCGCAACCAGATGTACAAGGGCGAGGCGGACTGGGCGTTCATCCGCAGCGTGAAGGACGCCGTGTCGATCCCGGTGATCGCCAACGGCGACATCTGCTCGGTCGAGGATGCGCGCACTGCGCTCGATCAGTCCGGCGCCGACGGCGTGATGATCGGCCGCGGTGCCTATGGCCGCCCGTGGCTGCTGCGTCAGGTGATGGATGCGCTGAGTGGCGGTGTCGAGCGAGCGGATCCCACGCTCGACGAGCAATATCTTTTGATCGCAGAGCATTACGAGATGATGCTGGAGCATTATGGCACCGAAGTGGGTGTGAACATGATGCGCAAGCATATCGGTTGGTACACGCGCGGCCTGCACGGGTCCGCCGAGTTCCGCAACAAGGTCAACCAGGAAGCGGATCCGGCCGTCGTCCAGCGGATGCTGGCGGAATTCTACGCCCCCTGGCGCTCGCGCGCAGCTGCTTGAGCCGTATCGACGTGGCAAGCGGCACTGCCGCACCATCGATCGGAGAGCCTGGTCCGGCGGACTGGTTCGCGGCGCTGCCGGTAGCAGCACTGGTCGTACGGCCGGATGGAACCGTCGCCCATGCGAACAGTGCGTGCGAAAGCCTGCTGAACCACTCCGAACGCGCGATGCAGGGTCAGCCGCTCGAGTTCCTTGTCCGGCTGCCTGCCGGGCCGGCGGCACGGCGGGACGGGCACGGCTTCGCAGCGTACGACGTGGAACTGGTGCTCGACCGCACAGGGCCGGTGCGCGCGGACTATGTCGAGGGGGCGCTGCCGGAGCAACCGGGATGGCGGATCGTCACCATCCACCCTGAAGGAGCGTCGCGCCGTTTTGCCAGTGCGGGTGAGCGGGGCGGGGCTCGAGCGGCGATCGGCGCTGCAGCGATGCTCGCACACGAGATCAAGAACCCGCTGTCCGGCATCCGGGGCGCGGCGCAGTTGCTTGCGCAGGTGGGGCAGGAGGAGGAGCGGCGGGAGCTCACCAGCCTGATCACGGCGGAGGTCGATCGAGTCGCCGCGCTGATCGACCGGATGGAGGATTTCACCGACCAGCGACCCCGTGCCCTCGAAGCCCGCAACATCTATCCTTTGATCGCGCATGCGCGGCAGATCGCGGCTGCAGGGTTCGCACGCAGGATCCCGATCGAGGAGCGGTTCGATCCTTCGCTGCCCGACGTGCTGCTCGAGAGCGACGCCTTCGTGCAGTTGTTGCTCAACCTCCTCAAGAACGCCGCCGAGGCGCTGGGCGAGACGGCTGCCCCCCGGATCACGCTGGCGACGGCCTACCGGCATGGCGTCTCGGTGAGCGGCGGGCGCGGCAAACCACGGCGGCCGCTGCCGATCGAGCTGTGCGTGATCGATAATGGGCCGGGCGCGCCTCCCGATCTGGCGGAGCATCTGTTCGAGCCCTTTGTCTCCGGCAAGCGAGAGGGGCGCGGACTTGGGTTGCCGTTGGTCGAGAAGCTGGTGGGCGAGCTCGGCGGTGTGATCCGCTACGCCCGCGAAGGCGAGCCACCCTCCACCGTCTTTCGTATCCTCTTGCCGAGAGCGCCCGACGCATGAACGACGCCTCCATTCTGGTCGTGGACGACGACGCGAGCATCCGTACCGTCATCGCGCAGGCGCTGCGGCGCGACGGCTACCGGGTTTCCGCCGCAGCTTCCCTGACCCAGCTTCAGGCGGAAATCGGGGCTGCGCTGCCGGACGTGCTCATCACCGATGTCGTGTTGCCGGACGGGGACGGGCTGGAGATGGCAACCAAGCTGCGGCTCGAGCACCCCAGCCTGCCGATCATCGTGCTCTCTGCCCAGAATACGCTGACGACGGCGGTGCGGGCGAATGAAGCCGGCGCCTTCGAATATCTGCCCAAGCCGTTCGACCTGGACGTGCTTGGAATGGCGGTGAGGGGGGCGCTCGCACGGCGCACCAGCGCTCCCGCCGATCCCGGGGAGGCGATCGACGCCAATCTCCCCCTGATCGGGCGCTCGCCAGCGATGCAGGACGTCTACCGCGTGATCGCCCGCGTCGTGTCCAGCGACCTGACGGTGCTGATCTCCGGCGAGTCGGGGACGGGCAAGGAACTCGTCGCACGTGCCCTGCACGACCTGGGTCCGCGGCGCCGGGCTCCCTTCATCGCGCTCAACATGGCGGCGATCCCGCGCGAGCTCATCGAAGCGGAGCTGTTCGGGCACGAGCGGGGCGCCTTCACCGGCGCTGCCCAGCGCGTCGCGGGCAAGTTCGAGCGGGCCGCAGGCGGTACGCTGTTTCTCGACGAAATCGGGGACATGCCGATGGAAGCGCAGACGCGCCTCCTGCGCGTGCTGCAATCGGGTGAGTTCACGACCGTGGGCGGTGCCCGCACCATCCGCGCGGACGTTCGTATCGTAGCGGCGACCAACCGCGACCTTGCGTCCCTGGTGCATGCGAACGCGTTCCGCGAGGACCTGTTCTATCGTCTGAACGTGGTGCCGGTTGCCCTGCCGGCGCTGCGGGAGCGGCGGCAGGACATTGCGTTGCTCGCCCGGCATTTCCTGAACCGCGCAGCGGAGGAAGGCCTTCCGCGCCGCTCCCTCTCCGCAGATGCCGTCGCGGCGCTGGAGGGGCATGACTGGCCGGGAAACGTTCGCGAACTTGAAAACCTGATGCGCCGCTGCGCGGTGCTCGGGCGTGACGAGCGGATCAGCGCCGACGAACTTCGCGGTTCCTTTGGCGAAGGGACGCGCAACCTCGCGCCGGCCGACGGGGAAGGGGCGATCGACGTGGCGGTTAGAGCCTTCCTCCGGCGTCTTGCCAATGACACGCCGCAGGCGCTCGACGACGGCACCCTCTACGACCGTGTGATTGCGGAGGTTGAGCGTCCGTTGATCGAGGCGATGCTGGAGCGGCACGGCAACAACCAGTTGCGGGCTGCCCGAGCGCTGGGCATCAATCGCAATACGCTGCGCAAGCGCCTGGACGATTTGGCGATCGAGCCGGGGATGGTCCGAACGCCTCCCCGCTGAGCAGCCTCCACCCGTCCGACACGGACGATTATGTGTTTTCTCGGCAACAGTAACGTTGTACGCCATCGAGGATGATCGATGGCGCGCGTATCGAGGACAGGCGGAGCTTCAGACTCCCGACGCGCTTCGTCCCGGCTATCGAATTGGGTGTCTTTGCCATCGCCGTCGCGGTCGCTGTCGGCAGCTATTTCATCCTGTCGGGAGACAGTGAGCGGCAGCGCCTGCTGACGCCGCCGCTCGTGGCGTTGTTGCTCGTCGCCAACTTGATCCCGAACATGGCGCTGCTGGTGCTGCTTGGTCGCCGCGCCGCCATGCGGCGGGCATCGCGCTCGTCGCTGGGGGCGCCAGGTCAGCTGCACGTCCGCCTCGTCGCGGTTTTCTCCCTCCTGGCCAGCGTCCCGATGCTGCTCGTGACGATCTTCGCCTCACTGCTGTTCCAGTACGGCGTCGATTTCTGGTTCTCGGACCGCGCGCGCAGCATGTTGGAAAATGCCAATGCGATCGCTCAGGACAGCTATGTCCAGATGCGGAACGGCGTTTCCAGCAACACGTCGGCGATGGCGACCGATCTTGCGGCCAATCTCAAGGAGTGGTCGCTCGACAGCATCGACTTCCAGAATTACTTCGCTTGGCAGACCTACGCCCGATCCCTGTCGGAAGCAGCTATCGTCCGGGTGACGGGCGATCAGGTGCAGGCGTTCGCACTGGTCAACCCCTACGACCGCGACATCGAGCAGCAGATCAGCCTTCCCGCCGTCCGCCGGCTGCGGGCCGGGGAGCCGCAGGTGATCGAGGAAGTGGATGGCCGGTTCAAGGCGCTGGTCCCGTTCCCCGGCGAGCGCGACGCATATCTCTACAGTGCCCGCGTGTTCGATCCGCAGATGACGCTGGCACGGACGCGTTCCGCGGCGGTGTTGCGTGACTACCAGACGCTGGTGAGCCGTTCGCGGTCGTTGCAGATCCGGTTCAACGCCGCGCTTCTGATCATTTCGCTGCTGATCGTCGGGCTTGCTGTTCTTGTCGCCCTTGCGGTCGCGGATCGATTGGTGCGCCCGGTCGCGCAGCTGGTCGATGCGGCTCGCAAGGTTGCGAGCGGAGATTTGACCGCGCGTGTCGACGCGCCTCGCACGCGGGACGAGGTCGGCGTGCTGGCGTCTGCGTTCAACATGATGACGGAACGCCTGCGCGAGCAGACCAGTGCACTCGTCGCTGCCAACGAGCAGATCGACAGTCGGCGCGCGCTGATCGAGGCGGTGATGTCCGGTGTGAGCGCCGGCGTCATCTCCGTCGGGCCCGACCGCGCCGTCCGCGTGATCAACGCTTCGGCGGCGAATTTGCTCGACAGGGACGCCTTGCAGGCGGTCGGACGGCCGCTCTCGGAGGTCGCGGCGGAACTGGATGCTGCCCTGACCAGCGGCGCACGCGAGACGATCGTTCAGTTGCAGGCCGGGGGCGAGGCCAAGACGCTTGCAGTGAAGGTCACGCGCGACGACGGCAGCTTCATCTTGACCTTCGACGACATCACCCAGCAGTTGCTGGACCAGCGCCGCGCGGCCTGGTCCGACGTCGCGCGGCGTATCGCACATGAGATCAAGAACCCGCTCACCCCGATCCAGCTGGCCGCCGAGCGGCTGAAGCGGCGGTATGGCCGGCAGATCGAGAATGACGACGGCACCTTTGCGAAGCTGACCGATACGATCGTGCGCCAGGTCGGCGATCTCCGCCGGATGGTGGACGAGTTCTCGTCCTTCGCCCGCATGCCCAAACCCGTCTTCCACGAAGAATCGATGCTGGATATCGCGCGCCAGGCCGTGTTCCTGCACGAAGTTGCCCATCCCGACATCATCTTCACCCTCAATGCGGAGGATAACCTTCCGCCCGTCGTCTGCGACCGCCGACAGTTTGGCCAGGCGCTCACGAACATCGTCAAGAATGCCGTGGAAGCAGTTGAAGCGCGCCCAGAAGATGCGCCGAAAGGCGAGATCTGCGTCCGCCTCCAGGAGAAGGGCGGTGGTCAGTTGCAGCTGACGGTCAGCGACAACGGGATTGGTCTTCCCGTGGAGCGGGATCGTATCGTCGAGCCGTACATGACGACACGTGCGCGGGGCACGGGCCTCGGCCTCGCCATCGTCAAGAAGATCGTCGAGGAGCATTTCGGCAGTATCAGCTTCGGCGATCGCCCAGGGGGCGGCACCACCGTCACCATCACCCTCGACCTGAACGTCCTGGCGGCACTGGAGGGAGAAGAGGCAGCTTCCGCCTATGCCGGCCCGGAAGAGTCTCAGCGCCAAGCAATGCTTACCCGTAACGGAACACTCCGCTTATGAAGCTCGATATCCTCGTCGTCGATGACGAAACCGACATCCGCGACCTCGTCTCCGGCGTGCTGGAAGATGAAGGCTATGAGACGCGGGGCGCCGCTGATAGCGATGCGGCGCTGGAGGCGATCGCAGCACGGCGGCCATCGCTGGTGCTGCTGGACGTATGGTTGCAGGGCTCGCGGCTTGATGGGCTCGAACTGCTCGACGTCATCAAGGAGCGGGATCCCACGCTTCCGGTGCTGGTGATCTCCGGCCACGGCAATATCGACACTGCGGTGGCTGCGATCCGGCGCGGTGCCGTCGACTTCATCGAGAAGCCGTTCGAAGCAGAGCGCCTGCTGTTCCTGGTAGAGCGCGCGACCGAAACCGAGCGGCTCCGCCGCGAGGTTGCGTCGCTGCGCGCATCGGCAGGTCGCGAGGACGATCTGACCGGCAGTTCGGCCGCGATCAACACCGTCCGCGCGACGCTCAAGCGCGTGGCCTCCACCGGCAGCCGCGTACTCATCACCGGCGGTCCTGGCATCGGCAAGGAAGTCGCGGCGCGCCTGCTGCATGGCTGGAGCCAACGCGCGGTTGCTCCCTTTGTGATTGTGAGCGCCGCGCGGATGACTCCCGAGCGCGTGGAAGAGGAGCTTTTCGGGGTGGAGGAGGGCGGCGAGCTCGTCCGCCCGGGGCTACTCGAACAGGCGCACGGCGGCACCTTGTTCCTGGACGAGATCGCGGACATGCCGATCGCGACTCAGGCGCGTATCCTGCGCGTGCTGACCGACCAGAGTTTCACCCGTGTCGGTGGTCAGCGCGTCGTCAAGGTGGACGTGCGCGTCGTCTCGGCGACGGCGCGGAACCTGCAGGACGAGATTGCGGAAGGTCGGTTCCGCGAAGACCTCTACTATCGCCTCAATGTCGTTCCGGTCGTGATCCCGGCGCTCACCGAACGCCGCGAGGATATCCCGGCCTTGGTCGAGCATTTCGTAGCGCACTATGCCTCGGAGCGACGGGTTCCGACGCCGGAAATCGCGCCGGACGCGATGGTGGCGCTGCAATCCTATGAGTGGCCGGGGAACGTCCGCCAGCTGCGCAACGTCGTCGAGCGTACCGTGATTCTCGCGCCGGGCAACCGCATCGGCCGGATCGACGTGGACCTGCTTCCCCCTGAGGTGCTCGGCACGCCGGGCGAGGGGAGCGGCGGGCTGGGTGCCAACGCCATCATGGGGGCGCCGCTCCGCGAAGCACGGGAGTCGTTCGAGCGGGAATACCTACGCGTGCAGATCCGGCGCTTCTCAGGGAACATCTCGCGCACTGCGAGCTTCATCGGGATGGAGCGCTCGGCGCTTCACCGGAAGCTGAAGTTGCTGGGCATCACGGAAACCCGCGGCGACGAGTAGCATGGTGGACGCGGCCGCTGCCGCGTCCTAAGTCAGCCCCGCACCGTCGCGGGGACGGGGCAATGCGGGTGCACCCGCCAAAAACAAAGGGCAGGACATGGCCGAGAAGCAGAGCTCGCTCCAGGATCTCTTCCTCAACGCGCTGCGGCGCTCCAAGACACCGGTGACGATGTTTCTCGTGAAGGGCGTGAAGCTCCAGGGGATCGTCACGTGGTTCGATAATTTTTCCGTGTTGCTGCGGCGCGACGGGCAGTCGCAGCTGATCTACAAGCACGCCATCTCCACCATCATGCCCGCGGGCCAGGTCGATCTCGACCCGATCGTGGCAGCCGCAGCGGAACAGAGTTCCCGTAACGCGTTGCTCCAGGAGATCTTCCTGAACGCGGTTCGCAAGAACCAGGAAAGCGTCACGATGTTCCTGGTCAACGGGGTGATGCTGCAGGGGCAGATCGCCGCCTTCGATCTCTTTTGCATGCTGCTGCAGCGCGACGGTGTTTCGCAGCTGGTCTACAAGCATGCCGTGTCGACGATCCAGCCGGCGCACCCGCTCAACTTGGCCGAGGAACAGGCCGGATCGGACGCAGATTGAGCGGCGGGTTCGAACGCGACGTCGAGGAGTTCTCGCGCGGCGCCCGTGCGCTGATCGTGCTCCCGGACATGGGCGGGTCGGCACGCGACGCGGACGCTCGTCTCGCGGAGACGGCCGGGCTCGCCCTGGCGATCGGCGTGGAAGTGCAGGAGCGGGTGGCGCTGCGCGTCCGGCAACCGCGCGCCGCCACACTCATCGGCAGTGGACAGGTCGAGGCGCTCGCCGAGACCGTTCGCGACCAGGAACTGCAGCTCGCGGTGTTCGATGCCGCGCTGACGCCGATCCAGCAGCGGAATCTGGAGAAAGGGCTTGGCTGCAAGGTCATCGATCGCACGGGCCTGATCCTGGAAATCTTCGGCGAACGTGCTCGGACGGCCGAAGGACGCCTGCAGGTAGAGCTTGCGCACCTCGACTATCAGGCCGGGCGCCTGGTCCGCAGTTGGACTCACCTTGAACGGCAGCGGGGCGGCTTCGGCTTCCTGGGCGGCCCTGGTGAAACGCAGATCGAAGCCGATCGGCGGCTGATCCGTGACCGCATGGCGCGCTTGCGGCGCGAGCTGGAGAGCGTGTCGCGTACGCGAGGGCTCCACCGAGATCGCCGCCAACGCGCGCCGTGGCCGGTCGTCGCGCTGGTGGGCTATACCAATGCGGGCAAGTCTACGCTGTTCAACCGGCTGACAGGCGCCGAGGTGATGGCGGAGAATCTGCTGTTCGCGACGCTCGATCCCACGCTTCGGCAAATTTCGCTGCCCGGCGTGGACAAGGTGATCCTGTCGGACACGGTGGGCTTCGTCTCCGAGTTGCCGACGCAGCTCGTTGCAGCGTTCAAGGCCACGCTTGAAGAGGTCGTGTCCGCAGACCTGCTCGTCCACGTCCGCGACATCGCGCATCCGGACACCCAGGCCCAGGCGGATGATGTCGAGGCGGTGCTCTCGGAGATCGGCGTGGATGAAGCCACACCCCGGATCGAGGCGTGGAACAAGCTGGACCTGTTGGAGCCTGAGGATCGCACCGAGTTGGAAGGCGAAGCCTCGCACCGGGACGATGTCGTGGCGATTTCGGCGTTGACGGGGGAAGGGGTGGAGACGCTCCTTCGCACGATCGCCGATCGCCTCACGCAAGGACACCGCCGCTACCGCATCGCTCTCGCTCCGGAAGACGGTGCCAGCGCCGCGTGGCTGCACGCCCATGGCGAGGTCGTCGACCACTGGATGGAGGAATCGCGCGCCTTGTACGATGTCCGAATGGCGCCCACCGATTACGAGCGGTTCCTCACACGCTGAGTGAGGAACCGCATCGCCTTACGCGCGCTCTGCGGCTTTCGCCGCCGCCCAGTGGGCCTCTTTCTCGTCCAGCGTCAGCTTGGGAAAGGAAAGCCCGGCGCTTGCTTCCATGGCGGCGAAACGGCGCTCGAACTTGGTGTTGGCGCTCCGTAGCGCCGCTTCGGGGTCGATGCCGAGATGCCGGGCCCAGTTCACCACGGCGAAGAGCAAATCGCCGACTTCCTCTTCCAGTTCCGCCGCAGGAGCGCTTTCGATTTCAAGCAGTTCCTCGTCGATCTTCGCACGGGGGCCGCTCGCATCCGGCCAGTCGAAACCTACGCGCGCGGCCCGCTTCTGGAGCTTTTCGGCGCGGCTGAGCGCCGGCAAGCCGAGCGCAACACCGGCAAGCGCGCCGCCGTTCTCGGCCGTCGTCTTTGCCCCGCGCTCGGCGGCCTTGATGGCCTCCCAGCCGGGGCTCACGTCGGCGTCGCCGAAGATGTGCGGATGGCGGCGCTCCATCTTGTCGCTGATGGCTGCGACCACGTCCGGCAAGGCAAACTGGCCAGCTTCCTCGGCAATGCGGCTGTGGAACACGACCTGCAGAAGCAGATCGCCGAGTTCTTCCTTCAGGTCCGGGATGTCACTGCGCGCGATTGCGTCGGCAACCTCATAGGCTTCTTCGATCGTGTACGGCGCGATCGTGGCGAAAGTCTGAGCGCGATCCCATTCGCAGCCATGCTCAGTATCCCGGAGGCGCGCCATGATCGCAACGAGCCGATCGACCATCAAACTGACCCCACTTCCAAAATGTACATCAGGCCGGTAATCTGCATTATGTTAACTTACCGCAGAATATTGGACGGGCGCCGAGCTGGCGTTTGGTACCTCTCTCGGTCTCTCGGTCGTATCACCCAGATAGTGCACGCCTAGCGTAGCAAGAAGGATCAGCGCGCCGATGAGGACCCATGCAAGCAGCGAGCGCGCGATGGTGCCTCTGCTCGGCCGGCGAGCCGCCAGCGCCGAAATGGCGAGCACGAGCGCTCCGATGCCCCAGAGCACCTGTGCGCCGTCCTCCAGGTTCACGCTGTAAGTTCCAGACCATCGAAGCCAGGCTCGACGTGCTCGGGCAACCGGGATCGAAGGGCTTGGTAATCCAGGCTGTGGTCCATGTGGATCAACACTGCCCGCGGATCGCCGCACGCTGCAATCAGCGCCAGCGCCTCGTCGACTGTCGGATGGGTCGGATGCGGCGCATCTCGAAGCGCATCGACGACCATGAGGTTGCATCCGCGATAAAGCGCAAGCATCGCGTCCGTCACTTCGTTGAAGTCCGTTGCGTAAACGACTGAGCGGCCGTCGCTTTCGAAGCGCAGGCCGGCGGAACGGATCGCCCCATGCGGCTGATCGGTCACGGAAACGTGGACGTCGCCGATCTGTAGTCGATCCGGAAGCTCCTGCGCCTCGACGGTCGCCCGATAGCCGTTACGGCCGAAAAAGACATAGCCGAAGCGCTCCCGCAGCACCGCCAACGTTTCGGGACGGGCATAGCCGCGAACCGGCTGTCCGCGGAGGTGGAACAGCTGCCGCAGGTCGTCAATGCCGTGGCAGTGATCGGCATGGTCGTGGGTCCATAGCACCGCATCGACGTCCGCTACCGCGGCGTCGAGCAGCTGCTGCCGCATGTCGGGACCGGTGTCGATCAGGATGCGCGTGGTGTTCGTCTCGACCAAGGCGGACACACGCGTGCGCCGGTTGCGCGGCTCGGCCGGGTCGCATGCTCCCCAGTCGCCGCCAAGCCGCGGCACACCCGACGACGTGCCGGAGCCCAGGATGCGGATCTTCACGCGGCCGTTTTCGCGAACAGTGCGTGGAAGTTCGCGCGGGTCGCATCCGCCAGCGCGTCGGCATCCTCGCCGCGCAGTTCCGCGAGGAAGCGGCAGGTGTCCGCGACATAGGCGGGCTCACCGGGCCGTCCCCGATGCGGCACCGGCGCCAGGAACGGCGCGTCGGTTTCCACCAGCAGGCGCTCACGCGGCAGCCAGCGCGCCGTTTCCTGGAGATCCCGGGCATTCTTGAATGTCACGATCCCGGAAATGGAGATGTAGAAGCCGAGGTCCAGGGCCTGGCGCGCAAATTCGGCGGTGCCGGTGAAGCAATGGATCACGCCGGGAAACCTCCCCTTCCCCAGCTCTTCCTTCAGGATTGCCGCGGTATCCGCTTCGGCCTCGCGCGTGTGTACCACCACCGGGAGGCCAGTCTGTCGGCAGGCGGCGAGATGGCTGCGGAAGCTGGCTTGCTGTCGAGCACGATCCGAGTGCTCGTAATAATAGTCCAGCCCCGTCTCACCGATGCCAACGACGCGAGGATGGGATGCGCGGGCCACGAGCCGTTCGGTATCGACCTCGGGGTAGCTGTCCGCTTCGTTCGGGTGGATGCCGATGGTCGCCCAGACGTCCGCCTCCCGCTCGGCGGTGGCAATCACAGCGTCCCATTCACTCTCGCGCGTCGAGATGTTCAGCATCGCGACAACCCCGGCATCCCGAGCACGCGCCAGCACCTCCGGCTGCTGCTCGAAGACACCCTTGTAGTTCAGGTGGCAGTGGCTGTCGGCGAGCTTCATGCGATCTCCGCGGCTTCTGCCAGCACCAGTCTCGGGAAGATTGGTGTGGGTGGAGCGATGCGGAAGCCGGCGTCCGCCGCACGGACGTACCAGGCGGCGTCGGCGAGCGCCGCATGATCGCGCGCATCCTGCCCCAACTGGTCGAGCACCCGGCCGGCCGAGGTCGGGATCACCGGCCAGATGGTGATGGCGAGATCACGGATCGCGCGCACCAGCGTGCCGAGCACGGCGTGCATGCGCTCCGGATCCGTCTTGCGCAGAGACCAGGGCGCCTGCGCGTCGATATACTGGTTGCAAGCGAAGACCCCGCGCATCCAGCTTTCCAGTGCCTGGCCGAGCGACAACTCGGCGAACTCGGCACGGAACGCGGCGCTCGCTTCGGCGACCTGCGCCAGCAGTGCGGCGTCGGCGGGGTCGCTGCGGCCCGGCGACGGCAGCGCGCCCTCCAGGTTCTTGGCGATGAACGACAGCGTGCGCTGGGCCAGATTGCCGAAGCTGTTGGCAAGATCGGCGTTGGCCCGCGTGACGATCGCCTCGTCGGAGAAGGTACCGTCCTGGCCGAAGCTGATGTCGCGCAGCAGGAAATAGCGCAGCGCGTCGACGCCATAGAGGCCGGCGAGCGCCATCGGGTCGACGACGTTGCCGGTCGACTTCGACATCTTCTCGCCTCGGTTGAGCAGGAAGCCGTGGCCGAACACTTGGCGAGGCAGCGCGAGCTTCGCCGACATCAGGAATGCGGGCCAATAAACCGCATGGAAGCGGACGATGTCCTTGCCGATCAGGTGCAGGTCCGCCGGCCAGAAGCGCGCCGTGTCGCCGCCGTCGGGATAGCCCGCGCCGGTCAGATAGTTGGTGAGCGCATCGACCCACACGTACATGACGTGGCCGGGACTGCCCGGCACCGGCACGCCCCAGTCGAAGCTGGTGCGCGACACCGACAGGTCGGCAAGCCCGCCCTCGACGAAGCGCAGCACTTCGTTGCGGCGGCTCTCGGGCTGGATGACCTCGGGGTTGGCCGCATAGAAGTCGAGCAGCGGCTGCTGGTACTTCGAGAGGCGGAAGAACCAGGTCTCTTCCGCGGTCCATTCCACCGGCGTGCCCTGCGGCGAGAGGCGGACGCCCCCCTCCCCGTCGGTCAGTTCCTTCTCTTCGTAGAAGGCCTCGTCCCGAACCGAATACCAACCCTCGTAGCGCGACAGGTACAGGTCGCCGGCGTCGGCCATCGCCTGCCAGATCGCCTGGCTGGCGGCATAGTGCGCGGGCTCGACGGTGCGGATGAAGCGATCATACGAAATATCAAGCTTGTCGGCCATCTCATGGAAATAGCCCGACATTTCGTCGGCGAGCGCGCGCACTTCCATGCCCCGCTTGCGTGCGGTCTGCACCATCTTGAGCCCGTGCTCGTCGGTGCCGGTCTGAAAGCGGACGTCGCGACCCGCCTGGCGGTGGAAACGCGCGATCGCGTCGGCGGCGATCATCTCATAGGCGTGGCCGATGTGCGGCTTGCCGTTGGGATAATGGATCGCGGTGGTGATGTAATAGGGCTCGGCCATGCCGTGTCCCTAGTGCATCGCTCCGCGCGATTGAAGCCCGTCCTGCTCTGCGAGACGCGCAAGAATTCCGCCCATCTCGAACACAGTCGCCTGTGCGTCGAGCGAGAGGCCCGGCGCTGCCGCCGCGAGGCTGCGCGCCGCCTCATACGCTCCCAGCGCGGTGCGCAAAGCGGCGCCACTACGCGCGCGCGCGCTGGCGGCGATGAAGCTCGGCGCACGTTCCAGGAACGCTTCATACCGGTGCTGCGCGGCCTTGCCGCCGAGCGCCTTGGCAAGCTTGCTGCGTAGCGCGTTGCTGGGGTCGCCGTCGCGGGCGATCGCGGCCATCGCGCGCTCCAGGGCAGCGACGTCGAGCCCGGCGAAGGCGAGCGCGCGACCAGGCGATCCTTCGCCGCCGCGCACCAGGGCGTCGCATTCGACATCGCTCACGTCCGGCATCGCGGCCCGGACGACGGTCGCCACCTCCGCATCCGAAAGCCGCTCGAAGCGGAGCATCCGGCAGCGCGAGCGGATCGTCGGAAGCAGGCGGCCGGGCGCATGGCTGATCAGCAGGAAGATGGTGCCGGCGGGCGGCTCCTCAAGATTCTTCAGCAGCGCGTTGGCAGCTGCGGTCTCCAGGTCGTCGATGGCATCGATCAGCACCACGCGTCGTTCCGAGAGCGAAGGCTTGGTAGCGAACATCGGCTGGAGTGCGCGCACCTGCGCGATCGGAATGCTTCGGGCGAGGTTCTCGTCCGGCTTCGCAGGATCCTTCGGCTGGCGCGCCATTTCCCGATAGTCCGGATGGGAACCCGCAGCGATCAGCGCCGCGGTTCGGTCGTCTTCGGGAAGCGCACCACCGCGAACCGGCACCCGGGAGTGGGCCGCATGAGCAAGCAGGCGGCTGGCCGCGATTCGGGCGAAGCTCGCCTTGCCCACGCCCTCCGGCCCCGCCAGGAGCCAGGCGTGGTGCAGCCCGCCCCGCTCCGCTGCCGTGAAGAAGGCGTCGTGCGCGGCCCGGTTCCCCATCAAGTCGATCATGGCAGAAGGTCGGCGAGCGCATCCATCAGGCGGGCCGTCACGGCTTCGGGCGTTCCCGTCGCATCGACACGGCGGACACGCCCGGCTTCGGCATCGGCAATGCGTTCGAATGCCGCGGTGACCTCCGCGTGGAACTCGGGTCCCCGGGCACCAAAGCGGTCCGCCACGCCGCGATCCCGGACGAGCGCGCGCTCCTCCCCGGCCCCCTGCGGCAGAGTCAGCAGCAGGGTCCGGTCGGGCAGCAGCCCCTTCGAGCCAAAGGCATGAAGCGCGAGGATCGCCGCGTCGTCGATCCCCTGCCCACCCTGATAGGCGCGGGTGCTGTCGAGATATCGGTCGCACAACACCCATTGGCCCGCCTCCAGTGCGGGACGGATGCGCTTTTCGACGTGATCGGCCCGTGCCGCTGCGAACAAGAGCGCCTCGGCATGGGGGCTCCACCGCGTCACCTCGCCCTGCATCAGCAGGCCACGGATCGCTTCCGCGCCTTCGCTGCCGCCTGGCTCGCGCGTAACCGCGACGTGCAGGCCCCGCGCTTGCAGTGCGGCGGCCAGGCGGGCGGTCTGGGTCGACTTTCCGACGCCCTCGCCGCCCTCCAACGAGATGAACAGGCCGCTCAAGCGCCGAACAGCGCCATCAGGCCCGCCCAGGCGCGACCGAAGAAGCCTGCCTCGTCCACGTCCTTTTCCGCAACCAGCGGCAGGCGCTGCGGCTCCATGCCGGGGGAGGAGATGACAAGATCGGCGATATGCTGGCCAGCCTTGATCGGGGCCTTTATCGGGCCCTGATATACGACCGTGCCGGCGAGCTCGGTGGCGGCGCCGGCAGGAACCGTGACGGTCAGGTCGCGCGGAGCGATCAGGCCGACGGTGCTGCTGTCCCCTAGCTGGACATCGGCGGTTTCGACCAGCTTGCCCTTCTTCGCGATCGGCCGGGCACGCCATGCACGGAAGCCCCATTCCATGAAGCGCACGGATTCGGAAATACGCTGGTTGAAGCTCGTCAGCCCCGCCAGCACCATCACCAAGCGCCGACCGTTCTGTTCGGCCGAACCGGTGAAACCATAGCCCGCTTCTTCGGTGTGGCCGGTCTTCAGGCCATCGGCACCCGCAACGCGCCCGAGCAGCGGGTCGCGGTTCGCCTGTGTGATGTCGTTGCCCGCGCCCAGCGTCTTGCCCCAGGTGAAGCTCTCCAGCGAATAGAAGCGCTTGTAGAGATCGGGGAAGTTCTGGATCGTCGCGGACGCGAGCTTCGCCAGATCCCGCGCACTGACATAGGTCCGGCCCTCATCCGGCCAGCCGTTGGAGGTACCGAAGTGGCTGTTGGTAAGCCCCAGCTCCTTGGCGCGCTGGTTCATCAGGCTCGTGAAGGCCTCTTCCGTCCCCGCGACACCTTCGGCCAGCACCACGCACGCGTCATTGCCCGAAAGGGTGATGATCCCCTTCAGCAAGTCGTCCACGCTGACCTGCTCGTTCACGGACAGGAACATGGTCGAGCCCGCAGCCGGACCGTGCCAGCGCTGCCAGGTTTCGGGGCGCACCTGGAACTTCTGGTCGAGCTTCAGCTCGCCCTTCTTGATGAGGTCGAACGCCACATATGCGGTCATCATCTTGGCCATGGACGCCGGCGGCATGCGGCGGTCGGCATCCTTGGCATAGAGAATAGCGCCCGAGGACAGGTCCTGGAGATAGGCGACGGGCGCCGGAGTCTCGAACGGGGGCGCAGCGGCGACCGACGGCGTGACGGCGACGGCGGAAAGCAGGACGGCGGTAAGCAGCTTCTTCATCGTAGGGTCCAGGGCCTTAGGTCAGTCGTTGCGAATAACTTTTGCGTCACCATAGCCGCGCGCAGCGGCTTGCGCACGCCCGCGTTCGGCAGCCGCGGTAGTCGGATAGGGTCCCATGCGTACGCGGACCAGCGCTCCCGTACGTCGCGTGAACCCGCCCAGCTCCCGCGCCAGTGCCTCGGCCCGGGCGGCGTTCGACAGCGCCGCCACCTGAACGACCCAAGCGCCCGAAGCAGGCGTGGTCGAGACGGGTGCGGGTTCCGGAGACGCCGGTATCGACGGCAGCGGCGAAACCCGGCTCGGCGGCAGGTCGACGGTTTCGATCGGCGCAGGCCCCGGACGCGGCGCGGGTTCTGGTGCCGACGCCGGCCGAGCGCCGGCACTAGGTGCTGGCGTCGCCCCTGCGGCAGGCACCGGCGGCAGGCGCTTGCGCAGCGCTGCCAGCAATAGCTGCGGCGCATCCATCCGCGTCAGGCTGCCCCCTTCGGCTGCGGCACGCTCTTGAAGCGGCGGTACGACCTCTCTCGCCCGCACGGCTACAGGCCCCGATCCGGCGCCCAGCGCTTGTGCGGCGACGGGCGACAGGGCCAGCAGGTACCCGGGAGCAACCGGCGCATTCCGGCCAACCTTCATCACCGTCGTGCGCCCACCGTCAAGCAGCGTGAGCTCGACAAAACTGCCCTCAGCGAGCGTCGGATGGACGACGAACACGGCGCCGTCGGGATCGGGCGATGCGGCTGTAGCCGCCCAACCTACGGCATCATAGCGGGCCTCGGAGGTCGGCGGCGCGGCGGGGAGCGCGGGATCGCCTGCCGGCTGCTGTGGCGCGGGCGGCAGCGTGCTCGTCGCGCAAGCCGCCAGCAGCAGCGCCGCCAACGCGCTAACGTGCGACTTCATCGGCCAGCAGCCCCACCGACAGTGCGTAGAAGTTCGAGCAGTTGTAATCCAGGATCACCCGGTAGTTGCCAGTCAACAGATAGGCGGTGTTGCCCGGGCCGTCGGGCTCGAGAAGCGTCGCCTGAACATTGTCGTCGGGCCAGCGACCGGATTGGGGCACGATGCCCAGGCGCCGCCATTCGGCCATGCTCCGCCAGCGTGTGTGCCGCTCGTGCACGCGGGGGCAGCGCGGCGATCGCGTCGGCGAAGTCAGCGGGCCACGGTTCAGGGTCGCGGGTACGTTCACGGCGATGCCCCAGGGCTGTCCTGGGCGCCAACCGGCATTGACGAAGTAGTTTCCGATCGAGGCTAGGGCGTCGGCTGCGCTGGTCCAGATGTCGGCTCGGCCATCGCCGTCGCCATCGCGCGCGAGGCGGAGGTAGATCGACGGCAGGAATTGCGGATACCCGGTCGCTCCTGCCCAGCTCCCCTTCAGGCTGTCGCGCGGAACCCCACGGTCGACCATCTTCATGGTCGCGATCAGTTCCGGCTCGAACAGCGCACGGCGGCGCCCCTCGAACGCGAGGGTCGCGAGCGAGCGCGGAAGATCGAAGTTGCCGGTGTAGCCCCCGTAATTCGTTTCATGGCCCCAGATCGCAACCATGATCGATTCGGGGACGCCGGTCTCCTGCTCGATTCGCATCAGCTTCGGGCGCTGCGCGCGATAGGCCTCGCGCCCGCGGTTGATGCGGGCGGCGTCGACATGGCGGGCCTTGTAGGGAGCAAAGGCCGGAACACTGTTGCTGGTTCCGCCGGGCTGGCCTCGATCCAACTCCACCACCCGCGGATTGTAGGTGAGCCCGCCCAGAACGGCGCTGATCGCGCGCTCGCTCACACCCTGGGAACGTGCCTTTGCGGCGACTCCCTGGAGATAGACCTGGAACCCCGCCTCGTCCTGGGCTGCAGCCGAACCGCTGATCGACATCATCGCCGCAAGGGCGAGCAGCCCCTTGCCCCATCTACGCATACTCGGCTCCCGCACGTGAAGCGGCTCTGTGCCACAGCGAAGAGCCCGCGCGAAACCCCTAAGCGTCGCGAGGCTTGCACAAACCCGATCAGCCGCCGTAAGCGCGCTGTGTGCGGAGAGGTGGCCGAGTGGTTTAAGGCAGCGGTCTTGAAAACCGCCGTGGGTTCACGCTCACCGTGGGTTCGAATCCCACCCTCTCCGCCACGATGTACGGCGGCAACAATCCGACGGGCGCGCCAAACGCGGCAGCAACCATCAGGTTCCGCGAGCGTGGAAATTTCATCCCGGTTGCGTTATTGCACCCGTCGGGGGGCAGTATCGAGATGCAATTGGACCTTCTCACCCTTTACGGTCTGGCGATCGGCACGCTGCTCGTCGGTGCCGGGATGACCCTTTGGGAACGACAGGCTCGGCCGGAGCGGTCTGCCGAACTTGGCATTTGGGCCGCGGGCTACACGCTTCTGGCGGTCGGGTGCGGTCTCGCGATCGGGCGGACGCATTTTCCGGGTGCTTCGGGCTGGGCTCTCAGCAACCTCGTCATCCTGTCCGGATATCTGCTGATCCTGAACGGCGTGGGGCGACTGGAGGGGCGTCGCTACGGCCGCATGTCCGTGGCGCTTCTGCTGGTCGTCGCCTTCGCATGGGCGAGCGTCGGCTTGGGGGCCCGATCGATCTTCTGGAACTATTGCTCCGCGCTGCCGATCGCTCTGGTGTGCGGACTTACCGCATGGCAGCTGGCGCGCAGCCACACGCTGCGGTCGCTCCGCTCGCTGCCCATTCCCGTCGCCATCGCTGGCGGGCACGCTCTCTTCTATGCGTTCCGGGCGCTCGTGCTCCCGGTGCTGACGGGCGTCTTCGGCGACCAAATCCTGCCATCGCTCGCAGAAGCGACCCTGTATGAGGGCGTACTCTACTCGGTCGCGATGCCCATGGCGCTGTTGGCGCTCGTACGCGAGGAGGCGCAAGGCAAGCTCCTCGCGATTTCGCGCACCGACTTTCTGACGGGGCTCGGCAACCGACAACGCTTCTTCGAGGAAGGGGCTGCCATGCTGGCCGACAGCCCCTGCGCCTCGCTGCTCGCGTTCGACCTGGACCATTTCAAATCCATCAATGATCGCTACGGGCACGCTGCCGGGGACGAGGTCCTCAAGTCCTTTGCTTCGATTGCGCAGGAGACGATCGGAAGCCTCCCCCTATTGGTGCGACTGGGCGGAGAGGAATTCGCGGCTCTCCTGCCGGGGCAGAATGGCAGTCGCGCAAGCGAGGTCGGCGAAGCAGTAGCGCGACGCTTTGCCGGCACCGGTCACGGCGAGAGTGGCAACATCCGTGCAACGGTGAGCGTCGGGCTGGCGGAACTGGGTGTCGACGGCGTGGACCTGCCCACCCTGCTTTCCGCCGCAGACCGCGCGCTCTATTCGGCCAAGGCCTTGGGGCGGAACCGGATCGAGTTCGCCCGGCCGCTTACCCTTCTCGCCAACGCCTGACACTGTCGTCCGCGTCGGTGGCCGGCTTCGACGGTCCCGCGACACAGCCGACCCTCGATGCCGCAGGGAACCTCTGCTTCCTTCCGCGCGCTATGAAGACGCAACCGAGAGGAGGTGCCCATGGCAACTGTCAACGAAATCATCCGCCCGCTTTTCATCACCGGGCTGCGGGACGTGCATGCGGTCGAACATCAGGCTTTGGCGCTGATCGATCGTCAGCTTGACCGTCTCGCGCATTATCCGGAAATCGAGGCCCGGCTGCGTAGCCATCGCACGGAGACGGAGCAGCAGATCTCCCGTGTGGAGCAGATCCTGGCGGATCTAGGCGAAAGCCATTCGAACCTGAAGGACCTCGGCCTCAGCATTTCCGGCAACCTCGCCGCGCTCAGCCATACCGTGGCCGGCGACGAGATCATCAAGAACAGCTTCGCCAACTTCGCCTTCGAGAATTTCGAGATCGCGAGCTACACCGGTCTGATCACCCTGGCCGAAGATGGCGGTTTCGGCAGCGTCACTGCGTTGCTCGAGCAGTCGCTGGCCGAGGAACAGTCGATGGCATCGTTCGTGATCGGAGGCATCCCGAAGGTCATGCGCACCTTTGTCGATCTGCGGGCGGCAGGCGAGGACGCCAGCCACTAAGCCGCACCATCCGGTCACCTGATCCAAAGGACCTCATCATGCCCGTGCCGCCCGATCCCCGGGGTAGACCGCCGCTCAGACGCCTCGCGATCATCCTTGTGATCATCGCGGCGATCTGGGGGATCATCTTCGTGGGGTACAACCTCCACCACGCAAAGCAGATGGAAGAGGACGGGCCTTCGGGCCAGATCGCCCCTTCGAACACGGCGCAAGCGCAATAGGATGCCCTGCGTGCCGGGCCCTCTCGCCGAGGGCCGGCACGCGGGTGGCTCCGCTTCCTAGCCTACACCTCCACCGCGCTCGCGACGCGGTCGGCCCCGCCGAACACGCGGAGGTACCGCGCGATCTCGCCCGGTTCGCCGGTGGCTTTCTCAGGATTGTCGGAGAGCTTCACCGCGGGCCGGCCGTCGACCCGCGTGACCTTGCACACCAGCGAGATCGGCTCGAGCCCATAGGCGCCGTCCGGATCGCAATCCCGAAAGTCGTTGGTGAGATTGGTGCCCCAGCCAAAGCTCATCCGCACGCGGCCGTGGAAGTGACCGTAGACCTGCTCGATGGTGTCCACGTCCATGCCGTCCGAAAAGATCAGCAACTTGCCGCGCGGATCGACCCCGTGGCGTTGCCACCAGGAGATGATCTGTTCGCCCGCCGCGATCGGAGGGGCACTGTCGGGGCGGAAGCCCGTCCAGTCCGCCACCCAAGCGGGTGCGTTCGCCAGGAACGCCGTCGTCCCAAACGCATCGGGCAGCGCCACCAGCAGGTTGCCCCCATAATGCTGCCGCCATTGCTCCAGCACGCGATAGGGCGCCTCGGCGAGTTCCGCATCGCTGTTCGACAGCGCCGCCTCTACCATCGGCAACTCATGGGCGTTGGTTCCGATCGCCTCCAGATCGGCATCCATCGCCAGCAACACGTTGGACGTGCCGATGAACCGGTCGCCCAGTCCCTCCTTCAGGGCATCGACGCACCAGCGTTGCCAAAGGAAACCGTGACGACGGCGGGTCCCGAAATCGGAGAGAACCAGATCGGGGAGCATGCGCAGCCGCTCCACCTTCTGCCACAGCTTGGCCTTGGCACGGGCATAGAGCACGTCGAGCGCAAATCGCCCCTTGTCGCGCATCGCGGCTCGGGCGCGGAGCTCGTTGATGATGGTCAGCGCCGGGATTTCCCACATCGTCGTATGGGTCCACGGCCCTTCGAAATGCAGCGCATACTGCCCGTCGTGCTTCTCCAGCACATAGGGCGGCAGCTGGAAATCGGAGAGCCAGCGGATGAAGTCCGGGCTGAACATCCGAGCCGTGCCATAGAAGCTGTTGCCCGCCAGCCAGATCAACTCCTTTTTCGCAAAGCGAACCGTACGGGCGTGATCGAGCTGCGCGCGTAGCTCCGCTTCATCGATCACCTCCACCAGGCGAACCGAGTGGGTGCGATTGATCACGGAAAAGGTGGCATCGACCTTCGGATGCACGTGCCGGATCATCTGCAGCATCAGCAGCTTGTAGAAGTCCGTGTCGAGCAGGCTGCGGACGATCGGGTCGAGCCGAAAATTATGGTCGTACGTGCGGGTTGCGATGTCCGTGACGACCATCGAACGATCCTGTGCAAGGGCGCGACCGATGCCGCGCGGGCTGGATCCCTCGTCGCTGCTGACCGCCCGGACTGCAAGCCCTTTGGCGATCGGCAGTTTCTGCCCGGCCCCGCGGTAGCGCGGGGGCCGGGCAGGCTGGATCAGAGCGCGCGAACCGTGACCGGCGCTTCCGCGTCACGTGCAAGCGGGTTGCGCAGCGGCAGCGTGAACGGCGCCGCCTCGATCTCGAACACGTCGCCGGTTTGCGTCTTCACCCCATCGGTGAACGACAGCGTGGCCGTACCGAAGAAGTGGATGTGAATGTCGCCCGGGCGGCGGAACAGCGCATATTTGAAGTGGTGCGCCTCCAGATTCGCCAGGCTGTGGGACATGTTGTCCTCACCCGACAGGAACGGCTTCTCCCACAGGACTTCGCCGTCGCGCAGGATGCGGCTGCTGCCGCGCACGTCCGAAGGCGGGGTGCCGACGACGATCTCCGGCCCGAGCGACGCCTGACGCAGCTTCGAGTGCGCGAGCCACAGATAGTTGTGGCGCTCGGTCACATGGTCGCTGAACTCGTTGGCGAGGCAGAGACCCAGGCGGAACGGCGTGCCGTCCGGACCGATCAGGTAGATGCCGGCAAGCTCCGGCTCTTCGCCGCCGTCCTGGGCGAACGCCGGCATCGACAGCGGCGCGCCCGGTGCGACCAGCTGCGATCCATCGCCCTTGTAGAACCACTCCGGCTGCTGGCCGACCTGGCCGGCCGACGGCTTGCCGCCCTCGACGCCTTCCAGGAACATCCGCATCGAGTCCGTCTGCTTCTCAGCGGCGGCCGCCTCGCGGTGCATCTTGTCGCGCCCCTCGGCCGAGCCGAGGTGGGTGAGGCCAGTGCCCGTCATCACGACGTGCGCCGGATCTTCATGATCGATCGGTGCGATCAGGTGGCCGGCGTCGAACTCCGCGGCGAGGTCGACCGAAGCCCCCTCCCCACACGCGGCGACTGCATCCGCCAGGCTGGTGCCTTCGGCGATGGCGCGGGCGGCGAGCGCCCGCACACTATCGACCCCGGGCACGAATGCCGCCCGGTCGCCTTGGGCCGCGATCACCGATCGCGTGCCGTCCGGCGCCCGATGCTGCAACAAACGCAACGTCATCCTAATTCCTCCCCACTTGAACGCCGCGTTTGCGGTCGTCGGGATTGATCAATCGTTGTGGAGCTGGCCGTCGATCAGACGCGGCAGACCCGTCTGGGCACCGTCCCGCAGATCCTGCGGCAGCAACTCGGGCAGCAGGTTCTGGTACGACACCGGCCGCAGGAACCGGTCGATCGCAAGACTGCCGACCGAGGTGGTGCGACCATCGGAGGTCGACGGGAACGGCCCGCCATGGACCATCGCGTGCGTCACCTCGACGCCCGTCGGCCAACCATTGGCAAGGATGCGACCCGCCTTGCGCTCGAGTACAGGCACCATCCGCGCGGCGAGCTCGGCGTCTCCTACGTCCATGTGCAGCGTGGCCGTCAACTGACCCTCAGCAGCAACGAGGACCTGGCGCAGTTCTTCCTCGTTGCGGCAGCGCACCAGGATCGACGACGCACCGAACACCTCATGCCCCAGCGCCTTGTCGGCCAGGAACGCCTCAGCCGTGGTCGAGAAGAACGCGGCCTGACCCTGGGTCACGCCCTCGCCCACCTTGCCTCGTGCAATCGTCTCGACGCGCGCATGAGACGCCAGATTCTCGACGCTCTCCGAATAGGCCTTGTGAATACCCGGAGTAAGCATGGTGCTGGCCCCGGCTTCGACCAGCGCAGTCTTCGCAGCTTCGACAAACGCGTCGAGCCCCTCGCCTTCGATCGCCAGCACCAGGCCCGGGTTGGTGCAGAACTGACCAGCGCCCATCGTCAGCGAGCCGACAAAAGCGGTGCCCAGCGCCGCGCCGCGCGCCTTGAGCGCTTCCGGCATCAGCAGAACGGGGTTGATGCTCGACATCTCGGCATAAACCGGGATCGGCACCTCGCGCGCCTGCGCGAGCTTCATCAGCGCGAAGCCACCGCCACGCGAGCCGGTGAAGCCGACCGCCGTGATCCGCGGGTCCTGCACCAGCTGCGAGCCGAGTTCGTTGCCGGGGCCGACCAGGTGCGAGAACACGCCCTCGGGCAGGCCGGATGCGGCAACCGCACGACGGATCGCTTCTGCGACCAGCGCGCCCGTCGCCGGATGCGCCGGGTGACCCTTCACGACGACCGGGCAGCCGGCGGCGAGCGCCGAAGCGGTGTCGCCACCAGCAGTCGAGAATGCGAGCGGAAAGTTCGAGGCACCGAACACCGCGACCGGGCCGAGCGGGATCATGCGCAGGCGCAGGTCCGGGCGCGGCAGCGGCTGACGATCCGGAAGCGCCGGGTCGATGCGAAGGCCGAGCCAGCCGCCCTTGCGGACGACACCGGCGAACATCTTGAGCTGACCGACGGTGCGGCCGCGCTCCCCCTCCAGGCGTGCACGCGGCAGGCCGCTCTCGCGCATCGCCGTCTCGATCAGCTCATCGCCGATCGCGATGATCTCTTCACCGATCTTCTCGAGGAAGGCGGCGCGGGTTTCGCGGTCGGTCGAGCGATAGGTGTCGAACGCCGCTTCTGCCGCGGCGCAGGCCGCGTCAACGTCAGCTGGACCATGAACGGCAAACGGCTCTCCAAAGGGTTCGCCCGTGTCGGCCGAGATCGAGCGAAAGCCGGCGTCGCTGGCCCGGTTCAGGGTTGCGGTGTCGTTGGTCATGGGGTGGCTCCTTATTTACTCGGACATATTAAAGCGGTGCCGGCTTGGCAATCGCTCGTTCGGCATTCAAAACGCGATACAGCCTTAGCGGGGGAGATAGGGATGACCAATGCGAAGGGCGAGGCCGATGCGCTCGATAAGGCGCCAGCACCCACGCGGCAGCCGCGAGGTACCGGGCGCCGGCTACGCGGCGCGATCGCGCACAAGCTGGGACTGGCGATCGTCTCGGGCGAATATGCGCCCGGCGACACGCTGTCGGGAGAGATCGCCTTTTCGGAGGCGCTCGACGTCTCTCGAAGCGCCTATCGCGAAGCGGTACAGGTCCTGACGGCAAAGGGGCTGGTGGAGAGCCGTCCGAAGGCGGGCACCCGGGTCCTGCCGCGCAATCGCTGGAACCTCCTGGACCCCGACGTGGTCGCCTGGGCGTTCGCTGGCAACCCGGACATTCAGTTCATCCGCAGCCTGTTCGAGTTGCGCGCGATCGTGGAGCCCGCAGCGGCACGCCTGGCAGCCGAACGGCGCGATCGCGCAGATCTGAAGGCGATGAAGGACGCGCTCGCCGCGATGCGCCGCCACACGCTGGCAACCGAAGCCGGCCTGGCGGCCGACCGCGACTTCCACGATGCGATCCTGCGCGCGACGCGAAACGACGCCCTGGTCGTCCTCAGCGCCAGCATCGGCGCGGCGGTAAACTGGACGACCCAGTTCAAGCAGCGCTCCCGCGCCCTTCCCCGCGACCCGCTCCCGGACCACATCCGCGTCTATGACGGCATCGCAGCGGGTGACCCGGATGCAGCCGGTGCCGCGATGCGGGCCCTGGTCGATCTCGCCCTGGAGGACACCCGCTACGCGATGACGTGATACAAAAAGGGCGCCCCCGCAGTAGCGGAGGCGCCCTCGTGGTGCCGTGTTCGCGAGGTTACCCGACCACCTCGGGATCCGGCAACGCATGCGTCGGCTTGGAGCCCCACAGCGCGTAGAACAGGATGTAGAGTTCGCAGGCGGCGGTCAGCAGGAACGAGGTCTGCAACCCGACCGTATCGGCCAGCCAGCCCTGCACCACGACCAGCGCACCGCCGGCGATCGCCATGATGAGCAGGCCGGAGCCTTCTTCGGTGAGCGGCCCCAGGCCCTTGATGCCGAGCGTGAAGATCGTCGGGAACATGATCGAGTGGAACAGGCCGACTGCGATCAGCGACCACATCGCGGCATGGCCGCTGGTGAAGGTGGCAAGCAGCATCACGACGAACGCGCCGACCGCGAAGAACGCCAGCACCTTGTCGGCCGGCACCTTCTGCATGACGAAGCTGCCGACGAAGCGACCGACCATCATGCCGCCCCACAGCAGCGCCAGATAGCGCGACGCCTGCTCGTGCGTGATCGCGGCGATGTCAGGCTGCGAGACGAAGTTGATGAACAGGTTGGCGACGCCGATCTCTGCGATCAGATAGATGAAGATCGCCGGCACACCCCAGACGAGGTTCCGGTGCTTCCAAAGCGACATGCCGCGCCGCTCCTCGCGCGAAACGCGCTGGGTAGCCTGGCCGATGGCAGGAAGCGGGAAGCGTGCGATGACAACCGCAAGGACCACCAGCACCGCCGCGACGATGAGATACGGCAGGATCACCGACTGGGCGTCGGCGTAGCGCTCGGCGGCCGTCAGCGTGACGCCAGCCTCTGCGGTGCCGCCCTTCGAACGGCCCAGGATCAGATAGCCTGCGAACAGCGGCGCGAGCGTGGTGCCGAGCGAGTTGAACGCCTGCACCAGGTTCAGCCGCGAGGAACCGGTCTCCGGCGGGCCGATGACCGCGACATAGGGGTTCGCCGCCACCTGCAGCAGCGTAATGCCGCTGGCGATGATGAACAGCGCGGTCAGCACCATGCCGTAGGACGGCACCTTCGCGGCCGGGACGATCAGCAGCGCACCCGCCGCCATGATCAGCAGGCCGGTCACGATCGACTTCTGGTAGCCGATCCGCTCGATCAGCTTCGCCGAGGGGATCGAAGCCACGAAATACGCGATGAACCACACCGACTCGATGAGCGTGGTCTGCGTATAATCCAGTTCGAACACGCTCCTGAGATGCGGCAGGAGAGTGTTGTTGATGACGGTGATGAAGCCCCACATGAAGAAGAGGCTGGCAAGCAGCGTCAGCGCGGGCTTGTAGCTCCCACTAGGCGCGTGATGCGCACCTGTCGAAGCGACGGAAGAAGTTGGCGGCAACGCCATGCATCCTGTCTCCTGTGTGGAAGCCGAAGCGCTCGCGCTGTTGGCCAGCATCTGCTGCGCGGCTTGCCCTGGTGAATTTTGTCTGACTATATAGCCCCGAAAGGCGCGTCAACGGCGTCGATACACAAGGACGGGATAATGCGGAAGGTGGGCAGTGACGGGGTTGTACTGGCGTTGTTGGCGGCAGCCGCGGCGACGCTGACGGCGGATGCGGCATCCGCGGCGGAGGTGCAGCGTTCCCCAGCCGGGACCCTCAAGGACGGAACCGCGGTCGAGGCGATCACCCTGGTGGGGGACAATGGCGTCTCTGCACGCGTGCTCACCTATGGTGCGACCCTGCAGTCGCTGATCGCACCGGACCGCGCCGGCAACAAAGCCGACGTCGTCCTCGGCTACGACGACCTCGCCGACTATGTGGACCACCCGAATTATTTCGGCGTGACCGTCGGCCGGTACGCCAACCGCATCGCAGGCGGCACGTTCACGCTCGACGGCAAGAAGTTCCAGTTGCCGCTGAACGACAAGACCAACTCGCTGCATGGCGGCGGCAAGGGCTTCGACAAGCAGGTCTGGCGGGTCGTCTCGGTGAAGAACGGCCCGGTGGCGAGTGTGGTGCTGGCGCACCGCAGCCCGGATGGGGAATCGGGCTACCCCGGCCAGTTCGACGTGACGGTTACCTACTCGCTGGACGACAAGGGTTCGCTGACGATCGCCTTCGAAGGCAAGACCAGCAAGCCGACCATCGTCAACATGACCAATCACGCCATCTTCAACCTGGCAGGCGAAGGGTCGGCGATGGGCGCGACCGGCCACCGCCTGACGATCCCTGCCGCGACCTACACGCCCGTCGATGCCAAGCTGATCCCGACGGGCGAGCGGCGCCCCGTCGCGGGCAGCGTGTTCGACTTCCGCAGCCCACGCGTGGTGGCCGACGGCATCCGGGACGGCCATGACCAGCAGATCCGCTACGGCCAGGGTTACGACCACAACTTCGCGCTTGACAAGGGGCTCACGGCCAAGCCCGAACTCGCTGCTCGCCTCGAGGATCCGCAGTCCGGTCGCGTGCTGGAAGTGCTGAGCACCGAGCCCGGGATTCAATTCTACACGGGCAACTTCCTTGACGGCACCTATTTGGGCAAGAAGGGTCACCTGTATCGAATGGGAGATGGGATCGCCTTGGAACCGCAGAAGTTCCCGGACGCACCCAATCACCCCGACTTTGTTTCCGCCCGAGTGGATCCCGGCAAGCCGTACCGGCATGTCATGATCTATCGCCTTTCCACGACTCGCTGACCGGACACCTCCCATGACTGCCACCCCCACCAAGAAGCTTCGCTCGCGCGCCTGGTTCGATAATCCCGAGAATATCGACATGACCGCGCTCTACATCGAGCGGTACATGAACTTCGGCCTCAGCCAGGCGGAGCTCCAGTCCGGCAAGCCGATCATCGGCATCGCCCAGACCGGCAGCGATCTCTCCCCCTGCAATCGCCACCACCTGGTGCTGGCAGAGCGCCTCCGCGAGGGCATTCGCGAAGCCGGCGGCATCGCGCTCGAATTCCCGGTCCACCCGATCCAGGAGACTGGCAAGCGCCCCACCGCCGGGCTCGACCGCAACCTTGCGTACATGGCGCTGGTCGAAGTGCTGTACGGCTATCCGCTCGACGCCGTCGTGCTGACGATCGGCTGCGACAAGACGACGCCGGCCTGCCTGATGGCGGCCGCAACCGTGAACATCCCCGCGATCGCGCTGTCGGTCGGCCCGATGCTCAACGGATGGCACAAGGGCGAGCGCACCGGTTCGGGCACCATCGTGTGGAAGGCACGCCAGATGCTCGCTGCCGGCGAGATCGACAACGCCGGCTTCATCAAGCTGGTCGCGTCGTCGGCACCGTCGACCGGCTATTGCAATACCATGGGCACCGCGACGACGATGAACTCGCTCGCCGAGGCGCTCGGCATGCAGCTGCCGGGCTCGGCCGCGATCCCGGCGCCGTACCGCGACCGCCAGGAAGTCGCATACGAGACCGGCAAGCGCATCGTCGAGATGGTGGCCGAGGACCTGAAGCCCTCCGACGTCATGACCCGCGAGGCGTTCCTGAACGCGATCGTCGTCAACTCGGCGATCGGCGGCTCGACCAACGCACCGATCCACCTGGCCGCGCTCGCCCGCCACATGGGTGTCGATCTCGATATCCGCGACTGGCAGGAGCACGGCCACAAGGTGCCGCTGCTCGTGAACCTGCAGCCGGCGGGCGAGTATCTGGGCGAGGACTATTACCGTGCCGGCGGCGTCCCGGCGGTGGTCTCGCAGCTGATGGATCAGGGCCTGATCCATGAGGACGTCATGACCGTAAACGGCAAGACCATCGGCGAGAACTGCCGTGGCGTCGAGATCGAGGACGAGAAGGTTATTCGTCCGTTCAACCAGCCGCTGAAGGAAGAAGCGGGCTTCATCGTCCTGTCGGGCAACCTGTTCGACGCCGCCATCATGAAGACCAGCGTCATCAGCGAGGAGTTCCGCGAGCGCTACCTGTCGAACCCGAGCGATCCGAACGCGTTCGAAGGCCCGGCCGTCGTGTTCGACGGTCCGGAGGACTATCACCACCGCATCGACGATCCTTCGGTGAACATCACCGCGGAGACGCTGATGTTCATGCGGGGCGCCGGCCCGATCGGCTATCCGGGTGCGGCCGAGGTCGTGAACATGCGTCCGCCGGCATATCTGATCCGCGAGGGGATCCATGCGCTGCCGTGCATCGGCGACGGTCGTCAGTCGGGCACCAGCGGCAGCCCGTCGATCCTGAACGCTTCGCCCGAGGCGGCGGCGATGGGCGGCCTCGCGCTCATCCAGACCGGTGACCGCGTCCGCATCGACCTCAACAAGGGTACGGCCGATGTGCTGATCTCCGATGAGGAACTCGCGGAGCGCCGCCGCAAGCTCGAAGCGGCGGGAGGTTACAGCTATCCCGCCTCGCAGACGCCGTGGCAGGAAATCCAGCGTTCGGTCGTCGGCCAGATGAACACCGGCGCAATCCTGGAGGGCGCCGAGAAGTACCAGCGCATCGCGCAGACCATGGGTCTGCCGCGCGACAACCACTAAGCGCAACCGGCATGGCGGGGGTGGCATCGCGAGACGATGCCGCTACACCCCCGCCATGCCGAGCTTTGCAGCCCATCGCGCCGATCTGGCCCAGCTGGCGGACCAGCATCGTATCCGCCAGCTCCTGCCCCGTAGGGGCAGCGACTTCGCCTCCAACGACTATCTCGCGCTCGCGTCCGCGCCTCGCTTGCGAGATGCTGTCGCCGCCGCACTCGCCAGCGGGGTTCCCGTCGGCTCCGGCGGCTCGCGGCTTTTGCGCGGCAACTCCGAGGAGCATGAGGCGCTGGAAGCCGAGGCGGCCGCCTTCTTCGGCAGCGAGGCCTCCCTCTTCTTTGCGAGCGGCTTCGCCGCCAACGCGGCGCTCTTCGCGACCCTCCCGCAGCGCGGCGACCTGATCGTCTACGATGCACTGGTACATGCAAGCGCCCATGAAGGGATGCGGCTCGGGCGCGCCGACTGCGTGGCGGCCGAGCACAACCAGGTCGACGCCTTTGAAGCGGCCATCCGCCAGTGGCGAAAGGGCGGCGGGACCGGGACGCCCTGGATCGCGGTGGAGAGCCTCTACAGCATGGACGGCGATCGAGCGCCGCTCGCGGCCCTTGCCGACCTTGCCGACGCCTGTGACGCGATCCTGCTGGTCGACGAGGCGCACGCGACGGGCGTCTTCGGCACTGCCGGGCGTGGCCTCGCCGAAGACCTGGAGGGTCGCGGCAACGTCGTGACCCTGCGTACCTGCGGGAAGGCCTTGGGGTGCGAAGGCGCGCTCATCTGCGGGCCGCGGATCGTGCGCGATTTCCTGATAAATCGTGGTCGGGGCTTCATCTTCTCCACGGCCCCCTCCCCGCTGATGGCGCGTGCGGTTCGGGAGAGCCTGCAGATCCTCGCGCATGAGCCAGAGCGGCGCGAACGGCTCCAGGGCCTGGTGCGCCATGCGGAGCGTGCGCTTGCCCCCGCAGGTGTCCACCCGACGGGTTCGCAGATCCTGCCGCTCGTGATCGGAGACGATTCCGCCACGATGCGGGCAGCGGAGGCGGTCCAAGCCGCCGGCTTCGACGTGCGCGGCATACGCCCGCCCACGGTGCCGCCGGGAACGTCGCGCCTTCGCGTGTCCCTTACCCTCAATGTGACGACGGAGGATGTGGCCCGGCTGGCCGCGCTGCTGCAGGAGGTCGTGCGATGAGCAAGACCATCATCGTGACAGGTACCGATACGGATATCGGGAAGACCGTGTTCGCCGCAGGCCTCGCGGCCGCGCTCGGCGCCCGCTACTGGAAGCCGGTCCAATCCGGGCTGCTGGACGGCACCGACGCCGATCGGGTCGAGGCGCTTGGCGTGCCGAGGACGCACATCCTTCCCGAAGCCTGTCGGCTCGCCACCCCCTGCTCTCCGCATCTAGCGGCGGAAATCGACGGGATCGCCATCGATCCGGACACGCTTGCCCTCCCGACGAACGGTGGGGCGCTCGTGGTCGAAGGCGCCGGCGGGGTGCTGGTCCCCGTCACGCGAACCCTGCTGTTCGCGGATGTCTTCGCCCGCTGGAATCAGCCGGTCGTGCTGGTCGCCCGCACCGGCCTAGGCACCATCAATCACAGCCTCTTGTCGATCGAAGCCTTGCGCGCGCGCGGCGTACCGATCCTGGGCGTCGCCTTCGTCGGGGAGCCCGTCGAGGATAGCGAGGCCATCGTCGCCACGCTCGGAAAAGTCCGCCGCCTCGGCCGACTTCCCCGGCTCGATCCGCTGAACGCCGAGACCCTCGCGGCCGCCTTCAAAGACAGTTTCGATCTGGAGATCTTCCGGTGAGCGCCTCATCCGTCTGGCACCCTTTCACCCAGCATGGGCTTGGTGAGCCGATCCCGCTGGTGACCCGTGCAGAGGGGGCGGTGCTCCATACCCGGGACGGCCGCCGCATCGTGGATGCGATCTCCTCCTGGTGGGTCACCACCCACGGCCACGGCCATCCCCGGATCGTCGCCGCCATCCGGGATCAGGCGGAGCGGCTCGACCAGATCATCTTCGCCGGATGGACGCATGAGCCGGCGGAGGCCGTCGCGCAGGGCCTTCGCGACATCATGCCGCAAGAACTGACGCGAGTATTCTTCTCGGACTCCGGCTCGACCAGCGTGGAGGTCGCGTTGAAGATGGCGCTGGGCTATTGGCGAGAACACGATCCTGCGCGGCATCGGATCCTCGTGCTCGAACATGGCTATCACGGCGATACCATCGGGGCGATGTCGGTCGGGGCGCGCGGGGTTTTCAATCGCGCCTACGAGCCGCTGCTGTTCGACGTCGGCACGATCCCCTTTCCTGCCGCAGACCGCGAGCAGATCACGTTCGACGCATTGGAGCAGGCGTGTGCCGCTGGGGCCGCCGCCTTCATTGTGGAGCCATTGGTGCTCGGCGCCGGCGGCATGCACTTCTACTCGCCCCCGACACTGCGCGAGATGCGTGCGATCTGTGCGCGGCACGGCGTCCTGTTTATCGCGGACGAAGTGATGACCGGCTGGGGCCGGACCGGAACGCTGCTGGCCTGCGAGCAGGCAGGCGTGGTGCCCGACATCCTGTGCCTGTCGAAGGGGCTGACGGGCGGAGCGATCCCCCTTGCCGTCACCATGGCGACCGAGCCGATCTTCCAGGCGCACTATGGTCCCGATCGAGCGCGGATGTTCTTCCATTCTTCGAGCTACACCGCCAACCCGATCGCCTGCGCAGCGGCACGTGCCAATCTGGCGATCTGGGCCGAGGAACCCGTCGCCGAGCGGATTGCATCGCTGGGAACGCGTCAGCAGTTGCGGCTCGATGCGATCGCCAGCCATCCGCGCGTTCGGGGCGCGCGCCGGATGGGAACCATCGCTGCGCTCGAGATCGCTGCCGAGGAGGGCTATCTGTCGAGCATCGCCCCCCGCCTGCTCGCGCATTTCCGAAACCGCGACCTGCTCCTTCGCCCGCTCGGCAACACCGTCTATGTGATGCCGCCCTATTGCATCGAGGACGCCGACCTGGACCGCATCTACGCAGCCATTGCCGAGGCATGCGAGGCGGCCTGACGGATCATCTCGCGACCGTAACCGTTCAGCCCCTACCAGCCCGGCGCCGGCCGGCATGTAGAAGCGGGGAGCCGGTGCAGTGAAGGCGAAGCGGGCAAGGTGGATCGGAGCAGGCGCCGCCGGGCTCGCCCTCCTCTGGTGGATGAACCGCCTGCCGCCGAACCCGGGAAAGCGCCCGGAGGCGCCGGCCATCCCCGACGCGGCCGACACCGCGCTGGAACGAGGGGCTGCGAAGGAGAGCGCCGCCCATCCCGGTTGTTCCGGCATCAAGCTGCTCGCAGATGCACGCGACGCCTTTGCTGCACGGGTTGCCCTCGCCCGGGCAGCGGAGCGAAGCCTCGATCTCCAATATTACATCTGGCACGGCGACCGCTCCGGGACGCTTCTGCTCGAGGCCGTGTACGCTGCGGCAGAGCGCGGGGTCCGGGTGCGCCTCCTTCTGGACGACAACGGCATCTCCGGGCTGGACGCCGTCCTCGCAGCGCTCGATGCGCACCCGAACATCGCGGTGCGGCTCTTCAATCCCTTCCGCGTCCGCTGGCCCAAGCCGATCGGATATGTGACGGAGTTCGCTCGCCTCAACCGGCGGATGCACAACAAGAGTTTCACCGCCGACGACAGCGTCACGATCGTCGGCGGCCGCAACATCGGCGACGAGTATTTCGGAGCGGCCGACGGCGGCTTGTTCGCGGACCTGGACGCGCTGGCGATCGGGCCGATCGTCGCGGATGTCTCGGCCGATTTCGAGCGCTACTGGTGCTGCGGATCGTCCTACCCGGCCGCCCGGATCCTCCCGCCCGTGCGCGACCGCCAGCGCCGCCGATTGCACAAGCGTGCATCGATCGTCGAGCGCGATCCTTCGGCGCGCCGCTACGTGGAGGCGCTGCGAGACCTGCCGCTCGTCCACCAGCTGGTGGAGGGCCGGCTGACCCTCGAATGGGCGAAGGTCCGCATGCTCAGCGACGATCCCGCCAAGGCGCTCGGGACGGTGCACGAGCGCGCCTTCCTGAGCGACAAGCTCCGGGCGACGCTTGAGACGTCGCGGCGTGAGCTCGGGCTCATCTCCAGCTATTTCGTGCCTGGCCGGCAGGGGTGCCGCGCCTTCGGCAGGCTTGCGCAGCAGGGGGTGGCGGTATCGGTGCTGACCAACGCCTATGAGGCCACCGACGTGGGCATCGTCCACGCCGGCTACGCGCCCTATCGGAAGCGGCTGCTCGAAGCCGGCGTCCGCCTGTTCGAGATGCGGCGCGAGGCGCGCGCGGCGCCGCGTCGCCGGGAGCGCCGCCGCGGCATCCGGTTAGGCGTCGCGAGCAATTTCAGGGGCTCCGGCACCGGCTCCACGGCAGCACTCCGCTCGGGCGCGTCCACGCTTCATGCAAAGACCTTCACCGTCGATCGCCAGCGTCTGTTCATCGGCTCCTTCAACCTCGATCCACGCTCCGTCGCCCTGAACACCGAACTTGGCTTTATCATCGAAAGCCCCAATCTCGCCGCGCAGGTGGCGGACGTGTTTGCCGAGCAAGTGGCGCACCTCGCGTACGAGGTCCGCATCGGAGAGGATGGTGAACTGATCTGGGTCGAGCAGAACGGAGGCGAGCAGCGCGTGCATCGCCAGGAGCCCGGCATGCGGCTGATCCCGCGGCTTGCCATCGCTGCTGCCGCCAAGCTGCCGATCGAATGGCTCCTTTGAGCGCGTTTGCCCAGGCGGCTTTGTGGCAATCGCAAGGACGGCGCTTAGGGTCGCGCCGAGTTGACGAAGAAGGTCTGTGAATGCTGGTGATCAAGAGGCTGTTGGCCGCCCTGCTGTTGACCATGCTGGCCTGGGCCCCCGCCCATGCTCAGGAGGCCTCAGGCAACACCACGGCACCCGCGGTGCTCGCCGATACCTATGGGCGCGAGACCCCGCGATCGGCGGTGACCGGTCTGGTTAAAGCGCTCGGGGAACAGGACTATGCCCGTGCGGCCAACTACTTCGAACTCGCGCCGCCGAATACGCCTCGTGCTGCCGCCGCGGCCTCTGATCTTGCGCGGCGCCTCCAGGCGGCGCTCGACAGCGGTGGATCGCTGATCCCCTTTGCCGGGCTGTCGAACGAAGCCACGGGCCGCATCGACGACACACTGCCCCCGGAGCAGGAGCAGGTCGGCACGCTGAACTTGGAGGGCAAGGAGGAGCCCATCCTCCTCGTGCGCGGAGATGTCGGGGAAGGCCAGCAGCTCTGGCGCATCTCGAACCAGACCATCAAAGTGCTGCGCACCCATGCTCCGGCGCCCCCTGCCGCGGCTCCGGCGGAGAGCATCACGGAGACGAGCGTGGCGGGTGCGCCGGTGCTCGACTGGGGTCTGCTGCTGGGGCTCGCGGCCGCGAGCTTCATCGGACTGCGCCTCCTTGCCAGCCTCGTCCTGATGGGCCTCGGCCGTGTCGTTCGGGATCGCGAGCAAAGTTCCACGTTCCGCTTCTCGCACGCCGCCCTTCCGCCACTCAGCCTCTTCCTCGCAGTGGTCGGCTTCTACATCTACGCGGACGCCCTTCCCGTCTCGATCGTCGCGCGGCAGACACTCCTGCGGTACGCCGGCATCGTCGCCTGGGTGGCGCTCGCATGGTTCGCCCTGCGGTTCGTCGACGCCATCAGCCGGTTGATCATCGCACGGATGCAACGGTCGCAGCGTCGCCAAGCCGTTTCGGTGATCACGCTTCTCCGACGCTCGGCCAAGGTGCTGCTCCTGGCGATCGCCCTCGTCGCCATTCTCGACACGCTCGGCATCGACGTGACCACGGGTATCGCAGCCCTTGGCATCGGCGGTATCGCACTCGCCCTGGGCGCGCAGAAGACCATCGAGAACCTGGTCGGCAGCGTCACCGTCATCGTCGACCGGCCGGTGCAGGTCGGGGACTTCTGCAAGGTGGGTGACGTGCTCGGCACCGTGGAGGACGTCGGCATGCGCTCGACCCGGATCCGCACCAACGATCGAACCGTCGTGACCATCCCCAACGGCAACTTCGCGTCCCTCCAGATCGAGAACTTCGCGCCCCGCGATCGCTTCCTTTTCAATCCGGTGATTGCGATCGAATACGGCATCCCGGCCGACAAGCTCCGCGAGGGCATCTCGATCGTCGAAGGCGTGCTGAAGGAACATGCGCAGATCGATCGGGATGGAGCGCGCGCCACCCTGGCGGGGCTCGGCGAAAGCTCCCTCAACGTCGAAGTGTTCTCCTACATCACCGTCACCGACGCCGTGGAAGCGATCCACATCAAGCAGGAACTCTTGCTCACCATCCTGGAGCGGCTTGAAGAGGCCGGCGTCGGTCTTGCCTTCCCCACCCGAACGCTGCACCTTCCCGAGGCGTTGAAGATCACTCGTGCCCCGGCGAAGCCAGAGGAGCTAAGCAATTCGGAGAAAGAGTGAAAATACCCTGACGGGCTCGCACCCGAAGCCCCTTTGGGCTAGGGGAGCAACGCGGTGGCAGGATGGTCCTCCACGCCGAGTATGCTGCCGCCAATGCCCCCTTCCAGACTGACCCGCTTTTTCGAGCGGCTTCTCTTCTTGGCCATCCGGCGGCCCCTGCCGCCGGCGGTGCAGTTCGCCATCGCCACCGCGGCGATCATTTTGGTGACGCTGGTACGGGTGCTTTTCGTCACGGTGCTGTTGCCGTGGCTGCTGTTCATGCCCGCGATCCTGTTGCTGGCGCTCGCCTTTGGCCGCGGCGTCGGCCTCTATGCGACGTTCCTGTCGGCGGTCCTTGCAGGATGGTCGATCGCGGGGTCGAGCGGCTTTCTCGGACTTGATTTCCTCCAATGGGTCGCGTCCGGCGCCTTCCTGGTGGTGGCGGTCGGCATTGTTCTTCTCGCGTCCGAACTGCGCGCCTCCTTCGCGCGGGCCGATCATCTGATGCAGGAAGCGCAGTCGGCCCGAGATGCCCTCGCCGCGCGCGAGGCCTTCCTCTCAAGCGTCCTTGCCAGTTCGGGCGATTGCATCGTCGTCCTTGATCGGGAGGCGAACGTCCTCTTCGTGACGGAGAATGGGCGCCGGGCCCTCGGGCTAGCACAAGAGGCGCAGGTTCGGGGAAGCCCGTGGCAGGCGCTTTGGCAGGAGGTCGACAGCAATCGCGCGTCCGGCGCCATCGCCGCGGCGTCGGAAGGCCACCGGACCAACTTTGCCGCCCCCGCCAGAATCTGCGGCGGCGCGCTGCGCTGGTGGGACGTGTCCGTCAGCCCGATTTTGCGGGACGGGGATCAAAGCGGCCAGGTGCTGCTGGTCGCGCGCGACATAACGGCGAAGCGGGCCGGTCAGCGCGAACGCAACAGGCTGGCGCGCGTCGTGGAGAATAGCGCCGACTTCATCGGGGTCGCCTCGCTGGACCAGCGGGTGGAGTTCTTGAACCCGGCCGGCTGCAACATGGTCGGCCTTTCGCCAGAGGCGGCGTGCGAAACCGTGATGCTGGATTACATCTGGCCGGGGGATGTCGAGCGCCTCCTGGAAGAGGTTCTTCCGGCGATCCGTGATGCGGGCAGCTGGAGCGGCGAGATGAACCTGCGCCACTTCCGAACCGGCGAGCGCATCCCGGTCCATTACCTCGGCTTCCGCGTCCAGGAAGAGGACGGCAGCCTTATCGGCTACGGCGCCGTGATGCGCGATTTCAGCGAGGTGGAGCGCGCGCGCGTCCAACAGCGGCTGCTCAACAACGAATTGAGCCACCGGCTCAAGAACGTCCTGACCATGGTACAGGCGATCGCCGCACAGTCGATCCGCCAGGCCGAAACCCTGGAGGACGCCGGTGAAGCCGTAAGTGCCCGCCTGGTGGCGCTGGGTCGGGCGACGGACATCCTCACGGCAACGTCCTGGCAGACGGCGGAGCTTCAGGCCCTGGTGGCTACCGTGCTGCGGCCACACGGGGCGCTCAGCCGCCGCATCAAGGTCGATGGCCCCAGCGTGGCGGTCAATCCGCGCGCTGCCCTGGCGCTTGCGCTGGCGATCCACGAGCTCACCACGAATGCGATCAAATATGGGGCACTTTCGAATGAAACGGGGGAGGTGTCGCTGAAATGGTGGATTGCCGGCGGAGCCATCCCCGCCGATCAGCGTTTGCTGCTCACCTGGCGTGAAACGGGGGGTCCTTATGTCACGCCACCTGCTCGAAGAGGTTTTGGATCCGTAATGATCGAGCGCTCGCTCAAGGCGTATTTCCGGGCGGAGGTGATGCTCGACTTCCGCCCCGAAGGGATCGTGCTGACGCTGAATGCGCCGCTGGCCGAGGCGATTGCGACGGATCGGGCGGAATGATGGCACAGCGGGCGCCGATCACGCAGCGAACGATCCTGATCGTGGAGGATGAAGTTCTCTTCCGCCTTGAGCTGGCGGACCTATTCGAAGCGTCCGGCTATCGGGTCGTGGAGGCGGGCGATGCCGACGAGGCGATCGCGATCCTGGACGACGATCCTTCGATCTCGATCGTACTGACGGACATCCAGATGCCGGGCGCGATGGACGGCCTGCGTCTCGCCCACCATGTCCGGGACCGCTTCCCGCCGGTGTCGCTGGTGATCGCGTCTGGTGCGCTGCGCCCAAGCGCGTCCGAGCTGCCGGAGCGCAGTCTCTACCTCGCAAAGCCGTTCAACCCGTTCAAGCTGCTGCGGCAATTGAACGAGGCTGCCTAATCGCTCCCAGGGGCCTTCGACCGTTCGGCGCGGGGTTCAAGGCCACCCTGCTCCTCCAGAGCATCCGCTGCCCGCCCCAGCTTCGCCAGCATCTCCCGGAATTGGGACCGCTCTTCTTCGTCTAGAACTCCGAAGATCACGTCGTTGAGCCGCAGGCGGAGTGGTTCTGCTGCCGCCACCGCCGCCTCCCCAGCCGATGTCAGCGAAATTCGCTTCACCCGCCGGTCCATCGGGTCCGGAGTGCGTCGAACCAGGCCATCACGCTCCAACCCCTCGATCGCCTCGCTGACGGTACGGGGCGAGTGGCCGAAGACGCTCGCGATGTCGGCTGCGCGCGGGCTGTTGTGCTCGCACCGCAGGTACATCAGCAGCTTCATCCGTGCGACCGAGACGCCTTGCCCCGCTAAGTGCGCGTCCGCGATCCGTCGCAGGCGGAGGAACAAGCGACCGAAGTCGCTGATGAGACTGTCTGTGTCCGTCATTTCGTGAGGGCCCTCCATAAAGAGGCTTGCTTTGCGCTGCAACAGCGAGCAGGTGCGCCCGTCAGTCAGTCAAGAAAAGCTAAGGCAGGTATATGGCCGAGCGACACGAGCAGCCGACCGACGCGCCCCAAGACTCGATGCGCGCGGACGAGCAGAACGAGAGCAATCCCCCCTCTCCGCGCAAGAAGCGCACGATCCGCATCGTCCTGATCATCATTCTCGGAATTGTGCTGGTTGGCGGATTGCTGTGGTTCATCCAGTATCGCAGCGTCGGGCGCTTCATGCAGAACACGGATGACGCCTATATTCAGGCGGACGCAGTGATCGTCTCGCCCAAGGTTGCGGGCTATGTGGAACGGGTGTTCGTCGCGGACAATCAGCAGGTGCGCGCCGGTCAGCCGCTGCTCCAGATCGATCCGGGCGACTATCGCGCGCGCGCGGAGCAGTTCCAGGCTCAGATCGATGTTGCGGAGGCGAACGCCGAAGGCGTGCGTGCCCAGATCCGTGAGCAGGGCGCCGCCATCGAGCGCGCGCAGGCGGAGCTCGGCGCCGCCCGTACGCGCGCCAATTTCGCCAATGCGGAAGTCGCGCGGTACAGGCCGCTTGCGGCAAGTGGCGCGGAGAGTCGCGAGCGCCTGGCGCAACTGGAGAACGAAGCGCGTCAGGCCAATGCGCAGGTCGCCAGCGCCGAAGCGGCCCTGAGCAGTGCACGTCGCCGGGTCGGCACGCTCACCGCCCAGGTCAGCCAGGCGCTGTCCCAGGGCAACGCGGCGCGTGCGCAGCTCGCAAGCGCGGAGAGCGACGTCGGATCCACCCTGATCCGCGCCAGCATCGATGGCCGCATCGGGGACAAGACGGTGCGTGTCGGCCAGTATCTGCAGCCGGCCACCCGGACGATGTCGATCGTGCCCACCAGACAGCTCTACGTGGAGGCGAACTTCAAGGAGACGCAGCTGGGCCTGATGCGCGTCGGCCAGCCGGTCAGGCTCGAGGTCGACGCCCTCCCGGGGGTCGAGATCCACGGCCGTGTCGAAAGCGTGTCGCCGGGCACCGGGGCGCAGTTCTCCGTGCTGCCGCCGCAGAATGCCACGGGCAACTTCACCAAGATCGTGCAGCGCGTGCCGGTCCGCATCGCGATCGACGCCGGGCCGGAAACGCTCAAGCTGCTGGTTCCGGGCATGTCGGTAAGCCCCACCGTCGACACGCGTTCGGCCCGCGATGCGCGAGACCGGATCAAGAAGGAACAGGAACGCTACAACGAGCAGCGGGGCCATGACTAAGCCTGGCCCGGCTGCCGGCGGCGCGCCGGCGAAGGCGGACGCTGCTGCATGGCTGGCGGTGTTCGCCGGCAGCCTCGGCGCGCTCATGGCGACGTTGGACATCTCCATCGTCAATTCGGCGCTGCCCACCATCCAGGGAGAAATCGGCGCGAGCGGGACCGAGGGGACCTGGATCGCAACCTCCTACCTGGTGGCGGAGATCATCATCATCCCGCTGTCCGCCTGGCTGGAGCGGGTGCTGGGACTTCGGACGCTGCTGCTGATCGCGGCGATCCTGTTCACCGCTTTCTCGATGCTCTGCGGCATCTCCACCAACCTGACCATGATGATCATCGGTCGCGCGGGCCAGGGGATCACCGGTGGCGCGCTCATCCCCACCGCCATGACGATCATCGCCACACGCCTGCCGCCGCACCAGCAACCGATCGGCACCGCGATGTTCGGAGTCACCGCCATCCTGGGCCCCGTGCTCGGACCGTTGATCGGAGGGTGGCTGACGGAGAGCATCAGCTGGCACTACGCCTTTTTCCTTAACCTGCCGGTGGGCGTACTGTTGGTCGCACTGCTGCTGATCGGCCTTCCGCATCAGAAGGCGCACCTGGGGGACCTGCTGCGTGCCGACTGGCTCGGCATCGCGGGCCTTGCCCTCGGCCTGGGCGGGCTGACCGTGGTGCTGGAGGAAGGGCAGCGGGAACAGTGGTTCCAATCCAGCGAGATCCTTCAGCTGACTGCCCTTTCGATCTTCGGCTTCGCGCTGCTGTTCGCGGGCCAGTTCCTGGCCGAGCGCCCGGTGATCCGCTTGCGACTGCTGCTCGATCGGCAGTTCGGCAGCGTAGCCCTGATGGGCGTGGTCATCGGGATGGTGATCTATGGCACGTCCTACGTCATTCCCCAGTTCCTGGCGACAATCGCCGATTACAACGCGCTGCAATCGGGCAAGATCGTGCTGCTGTCCGGCATCCCCAGCTTGATCCTGATGCCCTTCACGCCGCTGATGATCCGGCACGTCGACATCCGCATCGCGGTCGGCGCGGGCCTCGCGATCCTGGCGACCAGTTGCTGGATCGACACCGCACTGACGGCGGACTCGACCGGCGGCGCGTTCGTGGATTCGCAGCTGCTGCGCGGCGTCGGCACCATCCTGGGCTTCCTGTTCCTGAACCAGGCGGCTGTTTCGTCCGTCGGTCCGCAATATGCGGGCGATGCCGCCGGCATCTTCAACGCCGCCCGCAACATCGGCGGGTCGCTGGCACTCGCGGCCATCGCAACGCTCCAGGACCAGCGGAACTGGCTTCACACCCGCCGGATCGAGGAGACGTTCAACGCCAATTCGGTGGACGTCCAAAGCTACCTTGCCGGTCTTGGCCAGGCGCTAGGCGGACCCGACGTCGCCCTCCGCCTCGCCGCCCAGACGATCCAGCGCGATGCCATGGTCATGACGTACAACGACCTGTTCTGGCTGCTCGCAGTCGGCATCCTGTTCGTGATGCCGCTGGTCCTGTTCCTCCGCCCGCTCCCCAAGGGCGTTTCCCTTGCTGCTGGTCACTAGAGGCTCGCTCATGCGCACCCTGCCGCTTCTCGCCCTTCCCCTGTCGCTCGCCGCCTGCACCATGGGTCCCGATTATGCCGGCCCGCCAGTGACGCCGTCTCGCGGCGCCGGGGCAGGCTTTGCCCGAGCGACCGATGCGGTGCAGCCGGCCGCCGTACCCGCAGTGACCGACTGGTGGACGGCTCTTCGCGATCCGCAGCTTGATGCGCTGGAACAGCGCGCGCTTGCCGCCAATCCCTCGATCGCGGTCGCACAGGCGCGCGTTCGACAAGCGCGCGGCGCCCTGCGCCTCGAACGCGCGAACCGGTTGCCGAGCGCAAACGCCAGCGGCAGCTACCTGCACGCAGAGCTGCCGGGCATCGACCTGGGTTCGTTGACGGAGGGCTCGGGTGAGAGCGGCACTCCCGGCACCGAGGCCGGCGAGAGTAGCGGTGGTGGCGGCAGCACCGGCGTGGACTTCTTCAATCTGGGCTTCGACGCCAGCTGGGAGATCGACCTGTTCGGCCGGCAGCGTCGCACGGTCGAGGCGGCCCGCGCCGCCGCAGTAGGCGCCGAAGCGAACCTAGCCGATGCGCAGGTCCAACTCACCGCAGAGGTCGCGCAGACCTATGTGGCCCTGCGCGACCGCCAGGCTCGGATCGCCTTGTCGCAACGGTCTTCCGAGATGCAGCGCCGCATCCTCCGCCTGACCGAAGAACGCTACGCCCGCGGCACCGTGTCGGCGCTCGACGTCGAGCGCCTCCGGCTTCAGGTCGAGAACACCGACGCCGAGCTGGTACCGCTCAACGCCGAGGTAGCGAGCTACCTGAACGCGTTGGCGGTCCTGGTCGGGGAAGCGCCCGGTACCCTGGACGCTGAACTGCGCGCTGCTGCTCCCATCCCGCTGGTGCCCGCACAGGTCGCGGTCGGCGATCCCGCATCGTTGCTGCAGCGGCGGCCCGACATTCGCGCCGCGGAGCGCCAGCTTGCGTCCCGCACCGCCCGGATCGGGGTTGCGGAGGCAGCGCGCTTTCCCAGCCTGAGCCTGCAGGGGATGCTGGGTCTCGGCGGCACCTCGATCAGCGATGTCGTCGATCCGGACAATCTGGTCGCGCTCGCCACGCCGATGCTGCGCTGGAACTTCCTGGACTTCGGTCGCGGCCGCGCGCGCGTCGAGCAAGCACAAGGCGAGCGGGACGAGGCCGAAGCGAAGTATCGCCAGGCGGTGCTCGGCGCGTTGCGCGATGCCGAAGATGCGCTTGCCCGCTACGGTGCACGGCGGCAGACGCTTGCGAGCCTGGTTCGGGCAAAAGCATCGGCAGATCGTGCCTCCGCGCTGATGGACCAGCGTTTCCGCGCAGGGACCGCCACGCTCATCGATACGCTGGACGTGGAGCGTCAGCGGGTTAGCGCCGAGCAGCAGCTCTCGGTGGCGACCGCTGGCCTCACCACCGACTATGTTGCGCTCCAGAAGGCGCTCGGCCTCGGCTGGGCAGCCCCGAAGCCTGCGGCGCCCTGAACGGGCGCCGCGGCGCAGGAGCCGCTTAGTGGCGGATCTTGTGGAGCGCCGTGGCGATGACCGCGCCAACGACGACACCGAGTGCGCCGGACAGCAGCGCTGTCAGCAGCCACGCCACGACACCACCGAGCGGCACCGCATGATGGACCGCTTCGGCAAGGTGATGAACGAATTGCGCCGGTGCGGCGAAGCCGAGCACCTCGGCCCCATGCAGTAGGATGCCTCCGCCGACCCACAGCATCGCTGCAGTTCCGACAACCGACAGGACCTGCATGATGACGGGCATGCTCTTGACCATACCGCGCCCGAGCGAACGCACGCCCGCCGAGGACCGCTGGGCAAGGTGGAGCCCGATGTCGTCGAGCTTCACGATCAGGCCGACCACACCATAGACGCCAACGGTGATCGCGAGGCCGACGACCACCAGCACCAGCGCCTGCGTGAGGATGGAGGAATCCGCCACGTCGGCAAGCGCAATCGCCATGATCTCTGCGGACAGGATCAGATCGGTGCGGACGGCGTCGCCGACCTTCGCCTTCTCCAGCGCGCTGGCGTCGACGAAGCCTTCCTCGACGGGGGCCGCATCATGATGCTCGCCCTTCAGCGCCGCGAGCACCTTCTCGGCGCCTTCGAAGCAGAGGAAGGCGCCGCCCAGCATCAGCAGCGGAGTGATCGCCCAGGGGGCGAAGGCGCTCAGCAGCAGTGCCGCAGGAAGCAGGATCAGCAGCTTGTTCCGCACCGAGCCGAGCGCGATCTTCGCGATGATCGGCAGCTCGCGCTCGGGCGTGAGGCCGGTCACGTACCGTGGGGTGACGGCAGCGTCGTCGACCACGACCCCCAGCGCCTTGGATCCCGCCTTCCCGGCGGCTGCACCCACATCGTCCAGCGATGCCGCCGCCAACTTGGTGAGACCCGCAACATCGTCGAGAAGGGCAACCAGTCCACCGGGCATGTGCTCACCTGTAGCAAGAGGAAGCCGTGCCTAGCCGGGGAAGTGGCGCCTGCTCAAGCACGCCCTGCGACGAGGGTATCCGCGACCGGTGGGAACAGGCAGCCGCCGGCAATGTTCGGCCAGTCACCGCGAACGGGCACATCGCCGTTGTAGATGGCGTTCGAAGCGTCCATCCGGCCTGCCTGACACCATCCTCGGGTGGAATGGCAGGAAGAAGAAAGGTCCATGATGTTGCCCTCCCCCGCCGCCGACGAGCAGCCGGTCTCGCGCAAGCCGTGGTACGGGCACCTGTACGTGCTGGTGCTGACGGCGATCCTCGCAGGCGCGACGCTGGGCCACTTCTTCCCGGAGACCGGCGCCGCGTTGAAGCCGCTGGGCGATGCCTTCATCAAGTTGGTGAAGATGATCATCGCGCCGGTGATCTTCCTGACCATCGTGACGGGGATCGCGGGAATGCGTGACCTTGCCTCGGTGGGTCGGGTGGCCGCCAAGGCATTCGCCTACTTCCTGTTCTTCTCGACAATGGCGCTGATCGTCGGCCTGATCGTCGCGAACGTCGTGCAGCCAGGCGCGGGACTCGACATCGATCCTGCCACCCTTGATCCCTCCAAGGTCGCCGGCTTTACCACCAAGGCGCACGAGACCTCGCTGGTGGGCTTCCTGATGGCGATGATCCCAGACACCATCTTCTCCGCGATGGTGCAGGACAACATCCTGCAGGTCCTGTTCGTCTCGATCCTCTTCGGGGTGAGCCTCGCAATGGTCGGGGATCGCGGCCAGGGCATCACCGACCTGTTGAACCAGGTGTCGGTGGTCGTCTTCAAGCTCGTCTCGATCGTCATGAAGGCGGCGCCGTTCGGCGCATTCGGCGCAATGGCCTTCACCATCGGCGCCTATGGCGTCGGGACGCTTGCGAACCTCGCCATGCTGGTGGCGACCTTCTACCTCACGTCGGTGGTGTTCGTGCTGGGCGTGCTGGGGATCGTCGCCCGGCTTTGCGGGTTCTCGATCCTCCGCCTGATCGGGTATCTCAAGACGGAGCTGTTGCTGGTTCTCGGCACCTCGTCGTCCGAGAGCGCGCTCCCCGCGCTGATCGAGAAGATGGAGCGTGCCGGCTGCCCGAAGTCGGTCGTCGGGCTTGTGGTGCCCACCGGCTACTCGTTCAATTTGGACGGGACCAACATCTACATGACGCTGGCGGCGCTGTTCATCGCGCAGGCGACCGGCGTGCACCTGTCGCTGGGCGAGCAGCTGCTGCTCCTGAGCGTTGCGATGCTGTCCTCCAAAGGCGCGGCGGGCGTGACGGGCGCGGGGTTCATCACGCTGGCGACAACGCTCTCGATCGTCCCCTCGGTCCCCGTCGCCGGAATGGCGCTGATCCTGGGCGTCGACCGGTTCATGAGCGAATGCCGCAGCCTCACCAACTTCATCGGCAACGCGGTCGCGACGGTGGTCGTGTCGCGCTGGGAAGGCGCTCTCGACCGGGAGCGGTTCGACGCGGCGATGCGCGGCGAGATGCCACGCGTGGACCAGGTCGACCCGCAGGTCGTGCGTCCCGATTGACCGCCCGGACGCACGAACGCCCGCCGGCTCCAAGCCGACGGGCGTCGTATCTCGTAGGGTAAGCCGATCGCGGGGCGAGCCCCGCCCGGGCTTACTTCTTGCCGAGCGTGAGGCCGCCGAAGCGCTTGTTGAAGCGCGCGACCTGGCCGCCGGCGTCGAGCAGGCGCTGGTTGCCACCGGTCCATGCCGGGTGCGCCAGCGGATCGATGTCGAGCTGCATCGTGTCGCCTTCCTTGCCCCAGGTGGAGCGGGTTTCGAACACGGTCCCGTCGGTCATCTGCACCTTGATGGTGTGATAATCGGGATGGATGTCTTTCTTCATGGTCAAGCTCCTGTGAATGGCTGGTTTCCGACCAGCCGGAACGAAGGGCGCGCCCTACACGCAAGGGCGGCCCACCGCAAGCGGCAGGCCGCCCGACAGGCGGAAAGTTAGTCGAAAGTTAGTCCAAGATCACGCCTTGGGCGGGTCCGCGATCATGGCGGTGAACTCGCACTCGGTCGCGACCTCGCCGTCCAGCAGCGCCTTGCCCGCGAACTTGCAGACGCGCGGCCGCTTCTGGACGAACTCGACCTCGAGCTTGAGCAGCACGCCGGGCTCCACGGGCTTGCGAAACTTCACGCCGTCGATCGACATGAAATAGACGAGCTTGCCCGAGCCCGCGAGGCCCAGGCTCTCGACCGCGAGCACGCCCGCGGCCTGCGCGAGCGCCTCCACCTGGAGCACGCCCGGCATGATCGGCCGCCCGGGGAAGTGTCCCTGGAAGAACTCCTCGTTCATCGAGACGGCCTTGATCGCCGTGATGCGCTGGTCGAGGACGAGTTCCTCGACCCGGTCGACCAGCAGCATCGGGTAGCGGTGCGGCAGCGCCGCCATGACTCGCTTGATGTCGTACGGCTGGGTCATGACACCGTCTGCCGCCACGATCAGCGACCCCGCGGCTTCGTGCCGGTCGCGGGCTGCGCCGCCGGTGCCGTCGCCGCTGCCGCCGGAGCAGCCTGCTGGCCACCCGGCTGCCAACCGGCAGGCGGGGTGATCTGGACGCTGGGGACCGAACGGTTCAGCTCGGCGATGAGGTCGTTGGTGACCTGGGCCGCCGGCAGCGACTTCACGGTCGCGTCGGGAGGCAGGATCACCGAGAGGCGGCGCGCGGTCATCACGCGATCCAGCGCCGGCTCGAGCTGGCGGACGATCTGCTCGTTGACATAGGCCTGGGCGAGCTGGACCGGCTGAAGAATGCGGCCCAGTTCCTGCTGCGCGGTCTGCTCGCGCTGCTGGATACCCTGATACTGGGTCTGCAGGGCCTGCTGGTTCGCGTTGGGCGCGCGACGTGCCGCCTCGAACGCGTCGACCTGCGGCTTCAGCTCGTTCTGGATCGCGGTGCGGCGGGTGTTCGCCTGGTCGATCTGCGCCTTGTAGGTCGTCTGGATCTGGGTCATCGCCGTCGTGAACGCGTTGGAGCGGCGCACCGCCTCCTGAAGGTCGACGACGCCGAGGCCCTGCACCTGCGCGAACGCGGGCGCCGCGACCGAAGTAGCGGAAACGGTGACGAGTGCGGCAAGCGCCGCCTTGGAGAAGCTACGCATCAGAATTGAGTCCCTACGTTGAAGGTGATGAGCTTGGTGTCGTCGCCCTTTTGCTTGAGCAACGCCTTGGCCACGTCAATCCGCAGCGGCCCGAACGGCGAGTTCCAGTTGACGCCGACACCCACCGACAGACGCGGCTTCCAGGTATCGCCGAAATATTCCTCGAGGAACGGCGAGACGGTGTTGACCGCCGCGACGTTCGTCTCACCGCCGACGCAGGTGCCGCCATAGGTAGCGGAATAGCCGGTCGTGCAGGTAGTGAGGCGCGTTGCCGGGGCGCCGGTCGGGCTGGTGAAGCTGTTGAGGTACAGCGCCTGGCCGGTATCGGTCCTGATCGGATCGATCCGGGGCAGCAGCGACGGCGAACCATCCTTGTTGAACAAGGGGTTGCCGCTGGCGTCGGTCGCCTGCGCGAACTCGGCCGTCGGGCGCGGACGCTTCAGTCCGAACAACGAGCCGACCTGCACAAAGACGGACGGACGCAGGCCGAGCTCGGAGATGCCCGACCCGAGCGGCGGCTCGAGCTCGAGCTTGCCGAGGTAATAGGCCTTGCCGCCGAGCGGATCGTCGTAGCTGTTGTCGGTGGTCAGCGCCTGGGTGCCCGATGCCACGTCGCCGTTCATGTAGGTGCGGCGGATGCGGGGACCGACGCCGCGGATGTCGAAGCCACGGAACTGCGGCTCGCCCAGGTAGAAGCGGTCGGTAATGCGAACCGGATCGATGCCCGGCCCCGGGCTATCCTGCAGAGCGTGAATATAACCGCCCTCCAGCCCCGCCGACAGCACCCAGCCTCCGAGGTTCCAGTACTTGTCACCGTCGAAGCGGCCGCGGATGTAGCGAACGTCACCGCCGAGGCCGGCGAAGTCCGCGCCCAGCACGACGCGCGAGCCCCGGCTCGGCCGCAGACGGCTGTTGAGGCTGTCATAGATCAGCGACACGCCGATCGAGGACGTCAGGCGGTTGCCGATGGCGTCGCAGAGATACCGTCCCGCCTTGAGCGGATCGCACTCGCCGTTGGTGTAGTAGGTGCCCTCGTCGAGGGTGACCTTGTCCTGCTGCAGCGTGTAGCGGCCCGAGAGCTGCCAGTATTCCGTGAGCGGAACGCCGGCCACGAGCGTGCCGCCGGTCGAAAGCTGCGAATAGAGATCGTTACGATCGCGACCGCTGCCGTAATAGTTGAACGAGTTGTAGTCGCGACGGAACAGCGTGCCGCCGAGCGCGATGTTCTTGTCGAACAGATAGGGCTCGGTGAAGCCCAGCTCGACCGACTTCGAGTAGCTCGAATAGCTCGCGCTGGCCGAGAGCGTCTGCCCCTTGCCGCGGAAGTTGTTCTGACGGATCGAGGCCTGGAGAATGAACTTTTCGAGGCTCGAGAAGCCGGCGGAGAGCGAGAGCTCACCGGTCGAGCGCTCCTCGACGTTGGCTGCAAGCACGATGCGGTCAGGGGTCGAGCCCTGCTGCTGCTTGATCTCGAACTTGTCCTGGAAATAGCCCAGCGAGTTGATGCGATCCTGCGAGCGCTTCACCATGAACGCGTTGAAGGCGTCGCCCTCGGCTACGCGCATCTCGCGACGGATCACCTTGTCCTGCGTCTGCGTGTTGCCGGTGATCTCCACCCGCTCGACGTAGGTGCGGTTCGCCTCCGCGAGGAAGAAGTTGATCCCCATCGTCAGCGCTTCGCGGTCGCGCTGGAATTCCGGACGCACGTCGGTGAAGGCGTAGCCGTAGAGGCCGGCATACTGGCTGAGGCTGTCGATCGAATCCTCGACCAGCTTCGCGTTGTACCAGTCGCCCTTCTTCATCGGCAGCGTCTTGGCGAGCTTCTCGCCGTCGAAGTCGCGGATCGCGCTGTCGACCTTCACGTCGCCGAACTTATAGCGCGGCCCCTCCTCCACCACATAGGTGATGATGAAGTCGCGCTTGTCCGGCGTGAGCTCGGCCACCGCCGAGATCACGCGGAAGTCGGCATAGCCCTCGGTCAGGTAGAACTGGCGCAGCTTCTGCTGGTCGGCGGCGAGCCGATCCTGGTCGTAGCTGGTGGCCGAGCTGAAGACGCGGAACAGCCGTGACTGCTTGGTGTACATCTCCTTGCGGAGATCGGAATCCGAATATTGCTCGTTGCCGATGATGTTGATCTGACGGACCTTGCTCTTGGGTCCCTCGTTGATCTCGAACACCACGTCGACGCGGTTCTGGTCGAGCATGACCATCTGCGGCTCGACCGAGGCGGCGAAGCGGCCCTGGCGACGATAGAGCTCGACGATGCGCGCCACGTCGGCGCGAACGGCGGTGCGGGTGAAGATCTGCCGCGGCGCGAGCTTGATCTCCTTGACGATCTTGTCGTCCTTCAACCGCTTGTTGCCCTCCAGCACCACGCGGTTGATGATCGGGTTCTCGCGCACCACCACGACGATGTCGCCGGTCTCGACGCCCTCGATCTGCGCGTCGGCGAGCAGGTCGGACGCGAGCAGGTCGACGATCGCCTGGTCGAGGCTCTCGGTCGTATAGGGCTGGCCCACGCGCAGCTTGGTGTAGGACAGCACCGTGTCCGGCTCGATGCGTTGCGAACCGCGCACGGTAAGCGAGCGGATGTTGCGGACCGGAGCCGAGACGACCACCGGAGGAGTTGCGGCAGGAGCAGCCTGCTGCGCCTGGGCAGCGGGGGCAGCAGGCGCCGTCTGCGCCACTGCCACGCCCGACAGCATCGTGCCTGCCATCAGCACGGTCGCGCGCATGCCGTAGTTGGAAACCTTCGTCACATCCCACCCCAGTCGGTAAGCCGTACAACACACACGGCATGCGGATCGCGTCCGCCCTGCCCTAACCCGCTCACCCGATCAAGCCGGACAAACCGCGCCACAGACCGAGCGAACCCAGATCGTTCGCCGTCACCAGAACCATCAATGCCAGGATCGCCATCACGCCGCCACGGAAAGCCCATTCCACGACCCGCGGATCGGTGGGCCGGCGGCGGACCGCCTCGATGGCATAGAAGAGCAGATGGCCGCCATCCAGCATCGGAACTGGCAAGAGGTTGATGAACCCCAAGTTAATCGAGATCAGCGCCACCAGGAACACGAACGCCTGCGGGCCCAGGACCAGCTGCTCGCCGGAGGCGCGTGCGATGCTGATCGGACCGCCCAGCTCCGACACCGGGCGGCGCCCGCTGACGATCTGCCAGAGCGTGTCGACCATCATGCCGACCATCTGGCCGGTCTGGCGGACCGCCACCACCGGCGCCTCCAACACGCCCACCGGCTCGATCACCCGTCCTGCGGGGCCGATGCCGAGCTGCCCGAGCCGGAAGACGTTGCCGAAGCGGTCCTGCTCCGTCGTGGTCCCCAGGGTCACGGGAAGCGTCTGCACCTGGCCTTCGCGCACCAGTTCGATGGTGCTCGCCTCGCCGGGGCGGATGCGGGTGTAGCGCGCGACGTCGTCGAAGGTATCGACGCTGCGGCCGCCCATCGAGAGGATGCGGTCGCCGGGCCGGAGACCGGCTGCGGCAGCGGCGCTGTTCGGCGCGACCAGCCCGATCGTGGGCGGGGTGCGGCTCTCCCCATAGGCGAGCGCGAAGCCGGCCAGGATCAGGATGGCCACCAGAAAGTTGATGGCCGGCCCTGCCGCGACGATGATCGCGCGCTGCCATAGGGGCTTGGCCTGAAAGGTGCCGCTGCGCTCGCCGGCCGGCAGCGAAAGCCATTCGGCGGACGGCTGGCTGGCCGGGTTCATGTCGCCGGCGAAGCGCACATAGCCGCCGAGCGGGAGCCATCCGAATTTCCACCGGGTGCCGTGCCGGTCGGTGAAGCCGCCGATCTCGCGGCCGAAGCCCACGGAGAACGCCTCCACCTTCACCCCGAACCGACGGCCGGCGAGGTAATGACCGAGTTCGTGAACGAATACGAGCGGGCCCAGCGCCAGCAGAAAGGCGAGCACGCTCAGCAGGAAGCCCGGGCCTTCGATCAAGCGACGCAGTCCTTCACACGCTCTCCCGCCAGCCTCCGGGCCTCTCCGTCGACGGCGAGCACCGCGTCGAGCGTGGCCGGGGCCTCCGGATCATAGCGCTCCAGCGTATCGGCGACGATTGCGGCAATTTCGAGGAACCGGATCTTGCTGGCAAGGAATGCGGCGACCGCGACCTCGTTGGCGGCGTTGAGGATCGCCGGGCGCGCGCCGCCTGCCTGGAGCGCGGCGCGTGCGAGCGCGAGCGCCGGGAAGCGGACCGGGTCGGCCGGCTCGAAATCGAGGCGGCCGATCGCGGCGAGATCGAGCGGCGGACACGGCGTCGCCATGCGATCGGGCCAGGCGAGCGTGTACGCGATGGGCGTGCGCATGTCAGGCGTGCCCATCTGCGCGAGCACGGAGCCGTCGACATACTCCACCATCGAATGGACCACCGACTGGCGGTGGACGATCACGTCGAGCTGCTCGGCGGAAACCGGGAAGAGGTGGAACGCCTCGATCAGCTCCAGCCCCTTGTTCATCATGGTGGCGGAATCGACGGAGATCTTGGCGCCCATCGACCAATTGGGATGGGCGACCGCCTGGGCCGGCGTGATCCCGCGCATCGCCTCCAGGCTGGTCTCGCGGAACGGACCGCCGCTGGCGGTGAGCACGATGCGGCGCACCCGCTCGGGCGCTGCGAAGTCGAAGCACTGGAAGACGGCGTTGTGCTCGGAGTCGACCGGCAGCAGCGTCGCGCCATGGGCGCGGGCGGCGGCGGTCGCGACGGCACCGGCGGAAACCAGCGCCTCCTTGTTGGCGAGCGCGACGGTCGCGCCGGTCTGGAGCGCGGCCATGACCGGGCGCAGGCCGGCGGTGCCGACGATCGCCGCCATGATCCACTCGGCGCCCATCGCGGCTGCCTCGGCCACGGCATCCGGGCCCGCCGCCGCCTCGGTATCGCTGCCGGCGAGTGCGTCGCGCAGCGCGTCCAGGCATTCGGGATCGGCGACCACGGCACGGCGCGCGCGGGTGCGGATCGCGGCCTCGGCGAGCTTCTTCACGTCGCGGTTGGCGGTAAGGGCCAGCACCTCGAACTGATCGGGCGCGCGGACGATCAGGTCCAGCGTCGAGGTGCCGATCGACCCCGTCGCACCCAGGATGGAAACACGCTTCACCATGTGATCTTCGCAAGCTCGACCATCAGCGCGGCGGCGGGTGCGACGGGCACGAGGCCGTCGAGCCGGTCCAGCACGCCGCCGTGGCCAGGGAGGATGTTGCCGGAATCCTTGACGCCGGCGCGACGCTTGAGCTGGCTCTCGTACAGGTCGCCCATCTGCGCCAGCACGGCAAGGAGCGGCGTCGCGAGCACCAGGTGGAGCGGGAGGCCGAGCGGCTGGAGGAGCGCGCCGAAGACGGTCGCCGCGAGCACCCCGCCGATGAGGCCAGCCCAGGTCTTGTTGGGGCTGATTGTGGGCGCGAGCTTCGGGCCGCCGATCGAGCGGCCGGCGAAATAGGCGCCGATATCGCAGGCCCAGACCAACGCCATCGCCCAGAGGCTAAGCAGCACGCCGTGCGCCTGGTTGCGCAGCAGCAGCAGCGCCAGGACGGGAAGCCCCACGTAGACGATGCCGTGCGCGAGGCCCGGGCGGCGGGTGACGATGACCGTGAAGAACGCGGCGCCCGCGATCAGGCCGAGCGCGAGGAAGCCGGGTCCGGCGGCGAGCGGCGCCATGATCGCGACGGGCACGAACAGCGCGAACTGCGCGAGGCGCTTGTCCGCATAGGCGGCGCGGTGGAGGTCCGCCCACTCGGCCATCATGAACAGCGCCGCGACGGCGACCAGCAGCCAGAAGAGGAAGCCGCCCGCGTAGAGCGCGAGGCCGGCGACGCCGATCATGGCGACGCCCGCGACCGCGCGGACGCCTAGGTCAGAACGCCGCGCGGGCGCCGAAGGATCGCTCACAGGCCACCGAAGCGGCGCTGGCGCCGACCGAACTGCGCGACTGCGTCCGCAAGCGCATCGGCGCCGAAGTCGGGCCAGAGCGTGTCCACGAACAGCAGTTCGGCATAGGCCGCCTGCCACAGCAGGAAGTTCGACAGCCGCACCTCGCCCGACGTGCGGATCAGGAGGTCGAGCGGCGGCAGGTCGCGGGTGGTGAGCGCATCCTCGATCGCCGCCTCGTCGATCGCCTCGACCGCCGTCTCGCCATCGCGCACGCGGGCGGCGAGCTGGCGGGCGGCGGCGGCGATCTCAGCCTGAGCACCGTAGTTGAGCGCGATCGCCAGCTGGCAGCCGGTGTTGCGCGCCGTGCGCGCGATCGCGTCCTCGATCAGCCGGACGAGATCGGGCGAGAGGCGGCGCCAGTCGCCGATCACGTGCAGGCGGACGTTCTCGCGGGCGAGCTCGTCGATCTCGCTGCGCAGGAAATGGCGCAGCAGGCCCATGAGGTCGCTGACCTCTTCCTCGGGCCGGCGCCAGTTCTCGGACGAGAAGGCGTACAGGGTGAGCGCCTCGATCCCCAGCTCGCGGGCGGCGCGGGCGACCCGGCGCACTGCCTCGGCCCCCTGACGGTGCCCGGCGATCCGCGGCAGCCGCCGGGCCTTCGCCCAGCGGCCGTTCCCGTCCATGATGATCGCGACGTGGCGCGGCACTGCAGCACCCGTCCCACCCGACGCCGGAACCGAAGCCGCAAGCGACCTCACTTGCCCAGGATTTCCTTCTCCTTGGCCGCGGCGGCAGCATCGATGTCCGCGACCGTCGCGTCGGTGAGCTTCTGCACCTCGGTCTCGTGGCGCTTGCGCTCGTCCTCGGACAGGACGCCCTTCTTCTCGTCCGTCTTCAGGCTGTCCATGCCGTCGCGGCGGACGTTGCGGACCGCAATGCGTGCCTTTTCAGCATATTGGCCGGCGAGCTTCGCAAGTTCCTTGCGGCGCTCCTCCGTCAGGTCGGGGATCGGCAGGCGCAGCGTCTGGCCATCGACGATCGGGTTGAGGCCGAGGCCGGCGGAGCGGATCGCCTTGTCGGCCGGGCCGACGTTGGACTTGTCCCACACCTGCACGGAGAGCATCCGCGGCTCCGGCGCGGACACCGTCGCGACCTGGTTGAGCGGCATGTGCGCGCCATAGACCTCGACCGTCACGGGATCGAGCAGCGAGATGGAGGCGCGGCCGGTCCGAAGACCGCCCAGATCGCCCTTCAGCGCCTCGACCGCGCCGGCCATGCGGCGTTCTAGGTCGGCTTTGCTATATGCGGCCATGATCGGGCTCCTGTTCTTCTTAAGCGTTGGTCTGGTTCTGGACGACGGTGGCGGTGCCCTCACCGCGCAGCACGGCTGCCAGATTACCCTCGTCGCGGATGTTGAACACGACGATGGGAATGTCGTTGTCGCGACACAGCGCGACGGCGCTCGCGTCCATCACCTTGAGGTCGTCCGCGAGCACGCGGCCGAAGCTCAGCGTGTCGTACCGCTTGGCGTCCGGCACCTTCTTCGGGTCGGCGTCGTAGACGCCGTCGACGCTGGTGCCCTTGAACAGCGCGCTGCAGCCCATTTCGGCGGCGCGCAGCGCGGCGGTGGTGTCGGTGGTGAAGAACGGGCTGCCGGTGCCGGCCGCGAAGATCACGACGCGACCCTTCTCCATGTGGCGGACGGCGCGGCGGCGGATGTAGGGCTCGCACACCGATGCCATCGGGATCGCCGACTGGACGCGCGTCTCGACGCCGATCCGCTCCAGCGCGTTCTGCACGGCGAGCGCGTTCATCACGGTCGCGAGCATGCCCATGTAGTCGGCGCTGGCGCGGTCGAAGCCCTGGGCGGCGCCGGCGAGGCCGCGGAAGATGTTGCCGCCGCCCACGACGAGGCAGAGTTCATGCCCCTCGTCCCGCGCGGCCTTCACTTCGCGCGCGACGCGGTCGCAGGTGGCGGGATCGATACCGAACTGACCCGGCCCCATCAGGACCTCGCCCGAGAGTTTCAAGAGAATGCGATCGAAGCGAGGCAGGGTCATGACACCTTGTACGTCAGGGGTTCGGGAATGGCGCGGACCTTAGGCGGCGGCGGCTGCGATGCCAAGCGCAGATGCCGTGCAGATCCCGTGAATACGAGGACGGGCGCGACTACCAGATGGTAGCCGCGCCCGTCCGAAGAATCGCGGAAAAAGCGACGCTTACTTGGTGAGGCCGGCGGTTGCCGCAACCTCTGCCGCGAAGTCGCTCTCTTCCTTTTCGATGCCCTCGCCGAGCTGGAAGCGGACATAGTCCTTCAGCACGATGTTGGCACCGGCGTCCTTGCCCGCCTTGGCGATCACGTCCTGGACCGGCGTCTTGCCGTCCATGACGAACGCCTGGGTCAGGAGCGCGTTCTCCTTCTTGAACTTCTCGATCGGCCCGTTGAGGATCCGCTCGGCGACTTCGGGCGACTTGCCTTCGATCTTGTCGGCGTTCTTCTCGCGCAGAACCGCAGCTTCGCGCTCGACCACTTCCGGATCCAGGTCGTCGATCGACAGCGCCAGCGGGAATGCCGCGGCGATGTGCATCGCGATCTGCTTGCCCAGCGGCTCGAGCACATCGGCCGAAGCCTCGCTCTCGAGCGCGACCAGCACGCCGATCTTGCCGAGGCCGGCCGAGGCTGCGTTGTGGACATAGGGGACCACGACGCCGTTGGCGACTTCGAGGCGCTTGGCGCGACGGAGCGACTGGTTCTCGCCGATGGTGGCGATGTTGTGGGTCAGCACGTCTGCGACGGTGGTGCCCGACGGCATCGCAGCAGCCTTGATGGCTTCCACATCGTCACCGGTCGACAGCGCAACCTGGGTCACTTCGCGAACGAAGTTCTGGAACTGCTCATTCTTCGCGACGAAGTCGGTTTCCGAGTTGACCTCGACCGCAGCACCGACGGTACCGGCAACCGCGACGCCGACCAGGCCCTCGGCCGCGGTGCGGCTGGACTTCTTGGCGGCGGCGGCGAGGCCCTTGGTACGCAGCCAATCGACGGCCGCTTCCATGTCGCCGCCGCTCTCGGCCAGTGCCTTCTTGCAATCCATCATGCCCGCGCCCGAACGCTCGCGCAGTTCCTTGACGGCGGCGGCGGTGATCTCTGCCATGTCCTGGTTCCTTGTATCTCAGCTAAAGCTACGGGCGAGGCGAGGCACCTGCCCCACCCCGCCCGAAATCATTCGATCCGCGCCGATCAGGCGTTGATCTGCTGCTCGCCCTCGGCAGCGACGGTCTGGTCGGCGCCGAGCGCCTCCTCGACCGGCGGCTCGTCCATCGCACCGACGTCGAAGTCGGCCTGCTGCATCTGCTGCTGGCCGCCACGGGTCGCGGCGATCGCCACGGCTTCGCAGTACAGGCGGATCGCGCGGCTCGCGTCGTCGTTCGCCGGCACCGGGAAGGCGATGCCTTCCGGCGAGACGTTCGAGTCGAGGATCGCGACAACGGGGATGCCGAGCTTGTTGGCTTCCTTGATCGCCAGCTCTTCCTTGTTGGCGTCGATCACGAACATGATGTCCGGGATGCCGCCCAGGTCGCGGATGCCGCCGAGCGACAGCTCGAGCTTGTCGCGCTCGCGGGTGAGCTGCAGCACTTCCTTCTTGGTGAGGCCGTGCGTGTCGCCCGACAGCTGCTCCTCGAGCGTCTTGAGGCGCTTGATCGAGTTGCTGATCGTCTTCCAGTTGGTGAGCATGCCGCCCAGCCAGCGGTGGTTGACGAAGTGCTGGCCCGACTTGCGGGCGGCGTCAGCGATCGGCTCCTGCGCCTGGCGCTTGGTGCCGACGAACAGCACCTTGCCGCCGGCGGCGACGGTCGACGAGACGAACTCGAGAGCGCGCGCGAAGAGCGGCACGGTCTGCGACAGGTCGAGGATGTGGACACCGTTACGGTCGCCGAAGATGTACGGCTTCATCTTCGGGTTCCAGCGGTGAGTCTGGTGACCGAAGTGCGCGCCCGATTCGAGCAGCTGCTGCATGGAGACGACAGGTGCCGCCATAGGGATAACTCCTTCCGGTTGAGCCTCTGGGAAGCAGGAATTCGAGGACCTTCAAGGCCCGGAACACCGGTATGTGCGCTTCCCATGCGGGGTTGAGGCGGCGCGCTTAGCCCAGACGCCGCTTCAGATCAAGCGTTGACAGCGGGAACGAATGTGGAACATACCATGTTCACAACAGGATTTCGGAACCAATGCGGCCAGCGCCTCTTGTGTCTTAAAGAAGCGTTACCGTGTTCCGGCAAGCGTTCGGAGGTTGTTCATGGCCAGTCTGTTTGCTTCACTGCTCTTCGCTCTCACTCTCGCGGTGGCAATCTCGACCATCGTCGCAACCGTGGCGCCGCAGTGGCAGCGGATCGTTCGCCTGCTGCGTTATGGCCCCGAGGTTCCGATGGAGCGCCTGCCGGCGGTGCGGCTGTCGTCGCGCCGCAACCTTATCCGGCAGCGGGCGACGGCGCGGACCCTTCGCGCAGCCGCTTGATCCGGCGGTAGGAGCGGATGCTGAAGGGCAGCGTCGCCAGATAGCCGACACAAACGACGGTGAGCGTCTGCCAGGGCGCCGACACCAGCGCTGCCGCGACGATCACCACCACCACGATCGCCTCGAACCGGATGTTGCGCCGGAGCTTCAGCGACGACCAGCTGTAGGTCGCCAGGCTGGAGACCATCAGGAAGGCGATGAACGCCACCCAGGGGGCGACGATCCAGGGCGAACGGAACACCGCCTCCCCCGACCAGAGCCAGACATAGATGGGCAGCATGGCAAGGCCCGCGCCTGCGGGTGCGGGGATGCCGGTGAGGAAGCCGGCCGACTTGTGCGGCTGCTCCACCACGTCGATCTGGGCGTTGAAGCGGGCGAGCCGGAGCGCACAGAAGACGGCGTAGACGAGCGCGCAGATCCATCCGATCCGCGGCGCCGCCACCAGCGACCAGAGATACAGGATCAGCGCGGGCGAGACGCCGAAGGAGATCGCGTCGGACAGCGAATCGAGTTCGGCCCCGAACCGGCTCTGTCCGCGAACCAGGCGCGCGATGCGGCCGTCGATCCCGTCCAGCACGCCCGCGACCAGGATCATGATGATCGCCCGCTCCCAATCGCCCGCGATCGCGAAGCGGATGCCGGTGAGGCCGGAGCACAGGGCCAGCGCGGTGACCGCGTTGGGGGCGACGGCGCGCAGCGGAATGCCGCGCGTGGGACGGGGACGACGCACTGCGGCGGCCTTACTGCGCGACGCCGGCGGGTGCCGGCACTGCCGGGCGGCCGAGGATGGTCTCGCCGGCGATGCTGCGCTGGCCCAGAATCACCTGCGGCTCGATGCCGTCGGGCAGGAACACGTCGACGCGGCTGCCGAAGCGGATGAGGCCGACGCGCTGGCCGGCGGCGATGATGTCGCCAGGCTTCACGAAGCCGACGATGCGGCGCGCCACGAGGCCCGCGATCTGGGTGAAGCCGATGCGGCGGCCGTACATGTCCTCGACCACGATGTGCTGGCGCTCGTTCTCGTCGCTCGCCTTGTTGAGGTCCGCGTTCAGGAACTTGCCCGAGATGTAGACGACCTGGCGGACGGTGCCCGCGATCGGCGAGCGATTGATGTGGACGTCGAACACGCTCATGAAGATCGAGACGCGGACCAGCGGCTCTTCGCCAAGGCCGTTGGGGCCGCGCAGCTCGGGCGGCAGCGGCACGCGCTCGATCATCGTCACCAGGCCGTCGGCCGGCGCCACGATCAGGTCGGCGCCCTGCGGCGTCACCCGGATCGGGTCGCGGAAGAACGCGGCCACCCAGATGGTGAAGCCGACCAGCACGAAGCCCAGCTCGTCCCAGACGAAGAAGAGGAAGATCGCCGCAACAAGGGCGGAGATCGCTACATATTTGCGACCCTCGGGGTGAACCGAGGGCCAGCGCCATTTCACCGTCGTCGTCACGATCGGCGGTTTTTCCAAGGATGCCATGCACGCGGGTGTACCCCCGCCCCGTTCGCCTGACAACACGCGCGCTTGGTCGACCGGCCGGTCGCCGGCCGATGCTTGCCCGCGGCTCCCGGTTGATCGCCGCCCGGCTTGCTCCTAGACGCAGGGCAATCCTCCCTCCCCAGCTAATACGGAAAGCGAGATCATGGCCAAGATCAAGGTGAAGACGCCCGTCGTGGAGATCGACGGCGACGAGATGACCCGCATCATCTGGGCATGGATCCGCGAGCGGCTGATCCTCCCGTACCTCGACATCGACCTCGAATATTACGACCTGGGCATCCAGAAGCGCGACGAGACCGACGACCAGATCACGATCGATTCGGCCAAGGCGATCCAGAAGTATGGCGTCGGCGTGAAGTGCGCGACGATCACCCCGGACGAGGCGCGCGTCGAGGAATTCGGCCTCAAGAAGATGTGGCGCTCGCCCAACGGCACGATCCGCAACATCCTGGGCGGCGTGATCTTCCGCGAGCCGATCGTGATCCAGAACGTGCCGCGGCTGATCCCGGGCTGGACCCACCCGATCGTCGTCGGCCGCCACGCGTTCGGCGACCAGTACAAGGCAACCGACTTCAAGGTGCCGGGCGCCGGCAAGCTCACCATGAAGTTCGAAGGCGCGGACGGCCAGGTCATCGAGCACGAGGTGTTCGACTTCCCGGCAGCGGGCGTCGCGATGGGCATGTACAACCTGGACGAGTCGATCCGCGACTTCGCCCGTGCGAGCATGAACTACAGCCTCGGCCGCGGCTGGCCGCTGTATCTCTCGACCAAGAACACCATCCTCAAGGCCTATGACGGCCGCTTCAAGGACATCTTCGAAGAGGTGTTCGCGAGCGAGTTCGCCGACAAGTTCCAGGCGGCCGGCATCGTCTACCAGCACCGCCTGATCGACGACATGGTCGCATCGGCGCTGAAGTGGAACGGCGAGTTCGTCTGGGCCTGCAAGAACTACGACGGCGACGTGCAGTCCGACCAGGTGGCGCAGGGCTTCGGCTCGCTGGGCCTGATGACGTCGGTGCTGATGACGCCCGACGGCAAGACGATCGAGGCGGAAGCGGCGCACGGCACCGTCACCCGCCACTATCGCCAGCACGAGCAGGGCAAGGCGACCTCGACCAACCCGATCGCGTCGATCTTCGCCTGGACCGGCGGCCTCAAGTATCGCGGCAAGTTCGACAGCACGCCCGAGGTGACGCAGTTCGCCGAGACGCTGGAGCGGGTCTGCATCGAGACGGTGGAGAACGGCCACATGACCAAGGATCTCGCGATCCTGATCGGCCCGGACCAGCCCTGGATGACCACCGAGCAGTTCTTCGAGCAGGTTCGCGTGAACCTGGAGAGCAAGATGGGCGCGATCGCCGCCTGATCTTCGCCCGGAGCGAACACCAAGCAGGGGCCGGCGGAGCGATCCGCCGGCCCTTTTTGCTGAGGCTGCGCTAATCCGCGCGGATCCCGCTCCGCGCCGTTGGCAGACGGCCCGGCATCCGCAACAAAGGCGCCATGCCACTTCCGATCGATTCGACGCCGTTCAGCGACTCCCTCGTCATCCTGGGGGCCGCCGGGCTCGTGATCCCGGCGTTCGCCCGGTTCCGCGTCAACCCGGTCATCGGCTTCATCCTGGTGGGCGTGCTGGTCGGTCCCGCAGGGCTGGGCGCGCTGGTGGACCGCTTTCCGTTGCTGTTCCACGTCACCATCACGGACCGGCACTCGATCGATCCCTTTGCCGAGTTCGGCATCGTGCTGCTGCTGTTCTCGATCGGGCTGGAGCTGTCGTTCCGGCGGCTATGGGCGATGCGCAGCCAGGTGTTCGGGCTGGGCGCGTCGGAACTGCTGGTATCGGGTGTCGCGATCGCGGGCGCGCTGTTCCTGCTCGGCCAGGGGCTGCCGGGTGCGATGGGGCTCGGGCTGGCGCTGGCGCTTTCGTCGACGGCGCTGGTGCTGCCGATGGCGGGCACGACCAGCTTGGTCGGGCGCACCGCCTTCTCGATGCTGTTGTTCGAGGATCTGGCGCTGGTGCCGATCATCTTCGCGCTCGGCGCCCTGGCGCCCAACGCGCAGGATGCCGGCTGGGGCGGCCTGGTCGACACGCTGATCTGGGGATCGGTCGCGATTGCGGCGCTGTTCGTGGGCGGGCGGCTGATCCTGCCGCGGCTGTTCGCCCAGGCGGCTCGGACGAAGAGCCCCGAGCTGTTCCTGTCGGCGAGCCTGCTGGTGGTGATCGTCGCCAGCATGGTGACGACCGCCGCCGGCCTGTCGCCGATCGTGGGCGCCCTGCTTGCCGGCCTCCTGATCGCCGAGACCGAGTATCACACCGAAGTCGAGGTGATCACCGCGCCCTTCAAGGGGCTGGCGCTGGGCGTGTTCCTGATCACGGTCGGCATGAGCCTGGACCTGCGCTCGATCGCGGAGAACTGGCTGTCGCTGGCGGCCGCGGTTGGCGGCGTGGTGCTGATCAAGGCGCTCGTCACGGGCGCGATGCTGCGGGTCGCACGCTTGCGCCGCGGGGTCGCCGCCGAGACGAGCCTGCTGATGGCGAGCCCGTCCGAGACGACGCTCATCGTGCTGGCGACGGCGGCGCAGGCGCAGCTGATCCAGCCCTCCACCGCCGCGTTCTGGCAGACCGTGACGGCGATCGGCCTGACGATCACGCCCCTGCTGGCGATGATCGGCAAACGGGCGGCGCGCAAGATCGACCTGGCAGCCGGCGTCGAGGAACCACAGCCGCACGCCGAGGGCCCGGGCGCGGTCATCATCGGCTTCGGCCGCGTCGGCCACATGGTCGCCGACATGCTGCGCGCGCACGACAAGCCCTTCATCGCGGTGGAGTCCAACATCGACACGGTGGCTGCAGCGCGACGGGACGGCTATCCCGTGATCTTCGGCGACGTGGTGCGCCCGGAGCTGGTGGACCGGCTGAACCTGGGCCGTGCGACCGCGCTGATCCTGACCATGGACGAGCCCGTGCTGACGGTGCGTATCGCGCGGCGCGTGCGCGGCTGGGTTCCCAACCTCACCATCGTCGCCCGCGCGCGGGATGCCACCCATGCCGCAGAGCTGTATGCAGCGGGGGTCACGGAGGCGGTGCCCGAGACGCTGGAGAGTTCGCTGCAGCTGTCGGAAGCCGTGCTGGTGGAGATGGGCGTGGCGATGGGGCCAGTGATCGCCTCAATTCACGAAAAGCGCGACGAGCTGCGGCGCGCGATCCGCGAGGGTGCGGGGCTGGAGCGCGAGCCCAGGTTGCGGCGCACGCGGCGGAGCGAGGTTGCGGGCTAGGTTCGAGGTTGAAGTCGAGCAGGCACGGTGAGGCATCGTACCCCGCGAAGGCCGCGCCCCGGCGCTGCAAGCGCTCAGTTTGGTTGCACGTTCTTTCGCGATTACAGCAGGGTAGCGACCACTCTTCGCACCGTATCGCTGCTGGCCATCGGTGTACGACGCTGAAGCGACAGCGCGTGTGACCCTGGCCCGGCCCTCGCCGGGGTACGGCCTCGCCCTAGGGATCACCGAGGCGTGTTGCGGCCCCCAAAGCTGAGGCACTTCGCGGACACCCACTCGGAAGGCCGCGACGGAGGAGCGGGACGGTGGCCCGCTCCCCTGCCTCGTCAGGCGGAGACCGGCTCCAGCACCGCGCGGACGGCGGCGAGGGCTTCCGCGCCCTTGTCGCCATCGGGGCCGCCGCCCTGGGCCATGTCGGGACGGCCGCCGCCGCCCTGGCCGCCCAGTGCCGCGACTGCTGCCTTGACCAGATCGACGGCGCTGTGGGTCCCGACCAGATCGGCGGTGACGCCCACCGCGACCGAGGCGCGGCCGTCGTTGACGGCGACCAGTGCGACCACGCCGGAGCCGATGCGCTGCTTGGCCTCGTCGACCGCGCCGCGCAGCGCCTTGGCCTCCAGGCCGTCGAGCACCTGGCCGACGAACGCCACGCCACCGACCGTCTCCGGACCCGCCGGTGCCGCACCGGCGCCGCCGCCCAGCGCCAGCGCCTTCTTGGCCTCGGCAAGTTCGCGCTCCAGACGACGGCGGTCCTCGACCAGCGTCGCGACGCGCGCCGGCACTTCATCCGGGGTGGCCTTGAGCAGAGCGGCGGCTTCGCGCAGCTTCTCGTCGCGGCCGGCGAGCCACTGGCGCGCGGCCTCCCCCGTCAGCGCCTCGACGCGGCGGACGCCGCTCGACACGGCGCCTTCGCCGATGATCTTGAACACGCCGATCTCGCCCAGCGCGCCGACATGGGTGCCACCGCACAGCTCGATCGAATAGGTGCCCTCGGCATCCTCACCCATCGAGACGACGCGGACCTCGTCGCCGTACTTCTCGCCGAACAATGCCATCGCGCCCATCGCGATCGCGTCGTCGGGGGTCATCAGGCGCGTGGTGACGGTGCCGTTGCCGCGCACCTGCGCGTTCACCTGCGCCTCCACCTCTGCGATGTCGGCGGGTGCGATCGGGGTGGGCTGCGAGAAGTCGAAGCGCAGCCGCTCGGGAGCGACCAGGCTGCCCTTCTGCGCGACATGGGTGCCGAGCCGCTCGCGCAGGGCTTCGTGGAGCAGGTGCGTCGCCGAGTGATTGGCGCGGATCTGATTGCGGCGCGCGGTGTCGATCGCCAAGTGCACGCTGTCCCCGACCGCAAGCGTGCCCGCGTCGATGCGCGCGCGATGGACGTGGAGCTTGCCGAGCTGCTTGGAGGTGTCGAGCACGGTCGCCGACAGGCCCTTGTCCGTGTCGATCGTCCCGCTGTCGCCGACTTGGCCGCCGCTTTCCGCATAGAAAGGCGTCTGGTTGGTGACGACAAACACTTCCTCGCCGGCCTCGGCACGGTCGACGCGGGCGCCGTCGCGAACCAGCGCGATCACCTCGCCCTGCCCTTCGGCGACGGCATATCCGGTGAACTCCGTCGCGCCGCTTTCCTCGACGATGTCGAACCAGACCTCATCGGAAGCCTTGGCGCCCGAGCCCTTCCAGGCCGCGCGGGCCGCGCGCTTCTGTTCGGCCATCGCGGTTTCGAACCCGGCGCGGTCGACGCCCAGCCCCTGACTGCGCAGCGCATCCTCGGTCAGGTCATAGGGGAAACCGAAGGTGTCATAGAGCTTGAAGGCAGTCTCGCCCGCGAGCGTGTCGCCCTTCGCCATGGCGGCGGTCGCTTCGTCGAGCAGGCGCAGGCCCTTGTCGAGCGTCTGGCGGAAGCGCGTCTCCTCCTGGAGCAGCGTCGCCTCGATCAGCGGCTGCGCGCGGACGAGGTCGGGATAGGCGGCGCCCATCTCGGCCACCAGCGACGGCACCATGCGGTGCATCAGCGGCTGCTTGGCGCCCAGAAGGTGTGCGTGGCGCATGGCGCGGCGCATGATGCGGCGAAGCACGTAGCCGCGGCCCTCGTTGGCCGGCAGCACGCCGTCGGCGACCAGGAAGCCCGAGGCGCGCAGATGGTCTGCGATGATCCGGTGGCTCGCCTGCATCGGCCCGTCCGTGGCGGCGCCGGTGAGCGCACCCGATTCGTCGATCAGCGCGCGGAACGTGTCGGTGTCATAGTTGTCGTGGACGCCCTGCAGCACGGCCGCGACGCGCTCCAGCCCCATGCCGGTGTCGATCGAGGGACGCGGCAGTTCGCCGACGATCTCGTTCGCCTGCTGCAGATACTGCATGAAGACGAGGTTCCAGATCTCGACGAAGCGGTCGCCGTCCTCGTCGGGCGATCCCGGCGGGCCGCCGGCGATGTGGTCGCCGTGATCGAAGAAGATTTCCGAGCAGGGGCCGCAGGGGCCGTCGTCGCCCATCGCCCAGAAATTGTCCTTGGTGGCGATGCGGATGATGCGGTCGTCGGAGAGGCCGGCGATCTTCTTCCACAGATCGGCGGCCTGGTCGTCGGTGTGGTAGACGGTGACGAGCAGCCGGTCCTTGGCGATCCCCCATTCGCGGGTGATCAGGTTCCAGGCGAGCTCGATCGCGCGATCCTTGAAATAGTCGCCGAACGAGAAGTTGCCGAGCATTTCGAAGAAGGTGTGGTGGCGCGCGGTGTAGCCGACATTGTCGAGGTCATTGTGCTTGCCGCCGGCACGCACGCACTTCTGCGACGAGGTGGCCGTGCTGTAAGGGCGCGTTTCCAGGCCGGTAAAGACGTTCTTGAACGGGACCATGCCGGCGTTCACGAACATCAGCGTCGGGTCGTTCTGCGGCACCAGCGGCGCGGACGGCACGCGCGCGTGGCCCTCCTTCTCGAAATAGTCGAGGAACGAGCGGCGAACATCGTTGGTCGAGATCATGCGCGCTGATTAGAAGCAAGCCGCGACCTTGCCAAGCGATCCGCACGGGCGTCTGTTGCGTTCTTTTGCCAAAGGTTCCTGAGGCTGTGAAAAAAGGGCCGCAGCGCCACTGCGCCGCGGACAATCGGCTTGACCCGGGCGGCGCATTCCCCTTGGTTGCCGGCCTTCTTCCCCGGGGGTTTTTCTGAATGGCCAAGCGGCTTACCGCCTATATTCTCTTTGGTCTGGTCGCGGGCCTGGTCGTCGGCTGGGTGCTGAATGCGTCCCTCGATGATGCGGGCGGCGCCGGCACCGCGCAGTTGAAGGACATCGCGGGCTATTTCTCGATCGTGACCGCATTGTTCCTGCGGCTGATCAAGATGATCATCGCGCCGCTGGTGTTCTCGACGCTGGTGGTGGGCATCACGCACATGGGCGACACCAGTGCGCTCGGGCGGGTGGGCCTGCGCGCATTCGCATGGTTCGTGGGGGCGAGCCTGTTGTCGCTGACGGTCGGCCTGATCCTGGTGAACCTGCTCCAACCGGGCGTCGGCCTGGGGCTGCCGATGCCGCCGGCGGACGCTTCGGCGGGGCTGGCGAAGGCGTCCTTCAACCTCAAGGACTTCATCAGCCACATCGTGCCGGCCTCGATGGTCGAGGCGATGGCGACCAACGAGATCCTCCAGATCGTCGTCTTCTCAGTGTTCGTGGGCGTGGCGATGACGGCGGTGGGCGAGAAGGCGGCCCCCCTCACCCGCGCGCTGGAGGCGCTGGTGTCGGTGATGCTGCAGATCACCGACTATGTGATGCGATTCGCACCGATCGCCGTGTTCGCGGCGGTCGCCGGCACGCTCGCCGAGCAGGGCCCGAGCGTGATCGGGCAGCTCGCCTATTTCATGGCCAGCGTCTATGCGGGTCTCGCCTCGCTGTGGCTGCTGCTGTTCGGCATCGCCTTCCTGATGATCGGCCCGCGCATCGGCCAACTGATCCGCTACCTGCGCGAGCCGATCCTGGTCGGCTTCTCCACCGCCTCTTCCGAGGCCGCCTTCCCGCGCACGCTGGAGGCGCTGGACCGGTTCGGCGTGCCGCCGCGCATCGCGAGCTTTGTGCTGCCGCTCGGCTACTCGTTCAACCTCGACGGCTCGATGATGTACATGACGTTCGCGTCGATCTTCATCGCGCAGGCCTATGGCGTGGAGCTGTCGCTCGGCCAGCAGATCACCATGCTCCTGGTGCTGATGGTCACTTCCAAGGGCGTTGCGGGCGTGCCGCGCGCAAGCCTGGTGGTGATCGCGGCCACGCTGTCGATGTTCAAGATCCCGGAAGCGGGCCTGCTGCTGATCCTGGCGGTGGATCACTTCCTGGACATGGGCCGGACGGCGACGAACGTGATCGGCAACGCGATCGCGGCGACCGTCATCGCCAAGTGGGAGGGCGGCCTGGATGCGCCGGAGCCGGCGGAGATCGAGCCGCCGCATGCGCCCTCCGGTCACCCGCGCGGCGACGCCCCGGACAGCTTCCGGGACATCGGCTGAAGCCACTCAGGCGTAGGCGTAAGGCCCGCCCTTCGCCAGCGCCGCGCCGTAGGCCGGACGCGCGTGGATGCGCTCCAGCCAGTCGATCGTGGCCGGGCGGGACTCGTCGAGACCCGCCCGGTTGCGCGCCGCCTCGAGCGGGAAGCTCATCATGATGTCTGCGGCGGTGAACTCGTCGCCCGCGAACCAGTCGCGCCGGGAGAGTTCGGCCTCCACGAAATCGAGGTGGACGTCGATCATCGGCTGGATCCGGCGCTGCGCCGCCTTTCCGAACAGCGGCACGCGCCCGAGCACCAGCTTCACCAGCAGCGGCGGCATCAGCGACCCTTCCGCATAGTGGAGGAAGTGGCGGTAGCGCAGCGCGGATTCGCGATGCGCCGGCGCGCCGAGCCGCCCGTCCGCCTTTTCGATCAGATACTCGACGATCGCTGCGGTCTCCGCGACGACTGCCGGCGTGCCGCCGGCGCTCGCCGCGTCCTGAAGCACCGGGGACTTGCCGAGCGGATGGACCCGGCGAAGCTCGGGCGGGGCGAGCATCGTCGCCTTGTCCCGCTCGTAGCGTTGCACGGCATAGGGGAGCCCGAGCTCCTCCAGGAGCCAGAGCACGCGTTGCGATCGGCTATTCTCGAGATGGTGAACGGTGATCATCCAGTGCCTCCTGCTGGGCTGCCCAACGCCGGGGGCTGCGGATGGCTGCAAGGCGATTGCGCCGAGCCCTGCCGCGGGGGTAACCGTCGCCGCCTATCCGACGCGACCGTGGTGGCGCGTTGCTCCATCCGGAAGAGACCATGGCCTTCGAACAGCTTTCGCTCCTGCGTGCCGACCCGTTGCTGGCGCTGATCGGCGCCTACCGCGACGACCCGCGGCCGTTCAAGCTGGACCTGGGCGTGGGCGTGTTTCGCGACGCTGCCGGCGGCACGCCGGTGATGCGCGCGGTAAAGAAGGCGGAGGAACGGCTGCTCGCGACGCAGGACAGCAAGTCCTACCTCGGGCCGGAGGGCGACGCGGGCTTCGTCGCCGCACTCGCGCCGCTGGTGCTGGGCGATGCCGTTCCGGCCGAGCGGCTGGCGGGCATCCAGACGCCGGGCGGCACTGGCGCGCTGCGGCTGGGCGCGGAGCTGCTCGCCCGTGCGGGCGTCTCGCGTATCTGGATCGCGACGCCGAGCTGGCCGAACCACGCGCCGATCTTTGCCGCGGCGGGGCTGACGCCGGAGGCGTTCGACGCGTTCGACGTGGCCAGCCAGACGCTGGACGGCGCGGCGCTGCTGGCGGCGCTCGACAAGGCTGCGCCCGGCGACTCGGTGCTGCTGCACGGCTGCTGCCACAACCCGACCGGCATCGATCCCGATGCGGCACTGTGGGCGGCGATCGCCGAGCGGGTGGAAGCGCGCGGGCTCGTGCCGTTCGTGGACCTGGCCTATCAGGGGCTGGGCGACGGCTGGGACGCCGATGCGGCGGGTGCGCGCGCGGTGCTGGCGCGCTGCCGCCACGGGCTGCTCGCCTATTCATGCGACAAGAACTTCGCGCTCTATCGCGAGCGGACGGGCGCGCTGTGGACGGTGGCGCCGGATGCCGAGGCAAGCGCGATCCTCTATTCGAACCTGCTGGCGCTGGCGCGGGCCAACTGGTCGATGCCGCCCGACCATGGCGCGGCCGCGGCGCGGATCGTGCTGGAGGATGCGGCGCTTGCTGCGGAGTGGCGCGCGGAGCTGGATTCGATGCGGGAGCGGCTGGTGACGCTGCGCCAGGGTGTCAGTGCGCTCGGCACGATCGGGAGCATCGACCTGGCGCCGATCGCGGGCGGCAAGGGCATGTTCGCCACCCTGCCCCTCACCCGCAGCCAGGTGGCATGGCTGCGCGAGCACCATGCGATCTACATGGCGGCATCGGGGCGCATCAACATCGCCGGATTCGACGAGGCGAGCATCGCCCGGTTCGGAGAAGCGCTGAAGGCGCTGGTTGAGGCTGGGGTGGCGTAACGCCCCGCTAAAGGCTCGTCCGCCTCGTGATCCCGCCGAGGGGGAGCACGCGGGTAGTGCGGACCACCAGCTGTTGTTCTGCTTGGCCCCAGGCTACTGCCTGCGCAGGAGCACGGAGGTGGAGAGCGGACGCCCAGTTACGAGGATGTCCCAACTGGGCCCCGGTCTTCAGAAGGGCTTTGGTCGCTGGCGGGGCTGGCGCGCGGTGCGGTGTCGTGGAATGGGGTGCGGATGCGCAACGCCGTCGAACCCTTCCACGCCATCGCCATCAGCCAGCTTGCGCACCGGCTGAAGCAGGAGGGGCGGTCGATCAGCCACATGGAGTTCGGCCAGCCCTCCACCGGCGCACCGAGCACCGCGATCGCGGTTGCCCACCAGATCCTCGACAGCGACGCCATGGGCTATTGGGAGAGCCCGGCGCTGAAGGCACGGATCGCCCGCCATTATGCCGAACGCCATGGCGTCACGGTCGCGCCCGAACGCATCCTGCTGACCTGTGGCGCGTCCCCCGCCCTGGTGCTGGCACTTGCCACCGCCTTTCAGCCCGACGACCAAGTGGCGACGGCGCGGCCGGGCTATGTCGCCTATCGCAACACGCTGCGCGCGCTGCACATGCAGCCGGTGGAGATCGACTGCGGCAAGGAAGTACGCTTCCAGATGTCGCGCGGGGCGCTTGCCGCACTCGATCCCGCCCCCAAAGGGCTGATCCTGGCGAGCCCCGCCAATCCGACCGGCACGATCATCCGGAGCGACGAACTGGCGGGCCTCGCCGACCTGTGCCGGGCGCGCGGGATCCGCATCCTCTCGGACGAGATCTACCATGGGCTGAGTTATGGCATGGCGGCGGACACGATGCTGCGCCACGCCGAGGACGCGATCATCCTCAACAGCTTCTCGAAATACTTCAGCATGGCCGGATGGCGGCTCGGCTGGATGGTCGCGCCTGCCGACCTGGTGGAGGAAGCCCGCAAGCGGATGGGCAACCTGTTCCTGACGCCGCCGTCGCTGAGCCAGCATGCCGCGCTAGCCGCCTTCGACGCGCCGGAGGAACTGGAGGGGCATGTCGAGACCTATCGCCGCAACCGCGCGCTGCTGCTGGGCGCGCTGCCGGAGCTCGGCCTTGGCGAGATCGCGCCGCCGGACGGCGCCTTCTACATCTATGCCTCGGTCGCGCACCTGACCGACGACAGCATCGGCTTCTGCAAGCGGATGCTGACGGACACCGGCATCGCGACCGCGCCCGGCGTCGACTTCGATCCGGTGCGCGGCCACCGGTTCGTGCGCTTCAGCTTCGCGGTGGCCACGCCCCTGGTGGAGGAAGCGATCGAACGGCTGCGCGCCTGGCTTCCGAACCAAGCGCGCGTCGCCGGCTGATCCGTTCGGTCAGCGCTCCGCCGGGCTTGCAAGCTTGGCGGCGGTGATGCGGTTGAAGATCGCGAGCGCGCACGGCGTGTCGGCGTCGGCACAGCCCGGGATGGCGATGTAGCGACGGTCGGGCGCGTTGCGCTTGCCAAGCTGCGCGAGGTTGCGGACCTGATCCATCGTCTGCGCCTGAACAAAGGCGCGGACGAAGCCGTTGCCGGCCGCGTCGCTCCACCGTTCGAACCCGATCGCCCCGCCCGGCGCGATGTCGTCCGCGGGATAATCGGCCATCGTCCAGTGCAGGTCGTAGAAGCCGCCGAGCGCGGCCAGGTTGCTGTCATGGCCGAACAGCAGCGTCACGCGCGCATCGCCCTGGTTCAGCGCCATGCCGATCCGGCGCGCGATCGGCGCCGCCACGCGCTCCGCCACATATGCCGGGCGGGTCTCGTAGCGGAACTTGACCGGGTGGAAGCGCAGCATCGTCTGGATGTCGCGCTTGGACGCACGCCCCCAGCCGACCGAGCGCATCGGCATCCCCTCCAGATACTGGAGCAGGATGGTCTGGCCGGCGGTGGAGGCGAAGCCGAGCGCGCCGTCGAGATCGGGCTTGTCGCCCTGCTCCGCCAGCAGCCGGGTCTCACGGTGGCTATGGCAGACCGGCTGGTGCTTTGTGGCAGTCGTCCCGCACGCGTCTCCCGGGCAGCAGCCGATGACGCGCTCCAGCACGGCGAAGGCATCGGCGTTGCGTGCGATTTCCCCAGCGATGCCGCCCGGCGGCAGCAGCGCCTGGGCGGAGGCCAGTGCCTTTTGCCCGTCGATCTCCATGCTGCCGTCGAGCGGATGGAAGACGGCGTCGTCGTCCTCGTTGACGGGGTGGTCGAGCGGAACCGCACAGCCGGGCTGGAGCGTCTCCAGGAACGCCTTACCGGTCTTGATCGCGCGGGAAGCGGAACTGGCCCAGGCGACGACCGTGCCGGGGGCAGCGCAGCCGGACGCGGGCAGCAGGCCCTGTTGCGCGAACAGCGCGCGGTCATAGGCGCCGAGGCGACGGATCGCCTCTGCGCCATGCGGGGTGAGGTCGCCCGCGGCCGTCGACCAAGCGGGCCATGGATCGCGGGTGGTGCCGACCGGCGTCGCGGGGAACTTGGTGGAAGGGCGCACGCCGTGCCGCATCAGCAGCACGACGCGCTCGAGCTTGAGCGGACCCGCAGGCGGTGCGTCCGGCGCGGGTTGGGCGACGGCGGATTGCGCGAGCGCGAGGATCGCGAGCGCAGCGCCTGCCAGATACTGGTTCATGTCGGGTACCTTCCTGCCGCTCACATCGTGATCTTGAAGCCGAACTTGCCCGTCCAGCCATATTCCTCGTGCTGGGCGATGCGGCGGCCACCGGCATCGGTGCCCGAATAATAGCGGTCGAACGGCTCGGTGCCGATGTTGACGAAGTCGGCGGTGAGCTGGACGCCCGGCGCGACCCGGAGCTTGGCGCCCACGTCGAACAGCAGGCGATGGTCGACATAGATGTCGCCGTCGTCATCGGCGGTGACCTCGTCGAGGTAGCGGCCGCGATAGGTGCCGCTGGCCCGCAGCTGGAGCGGGCCCTTGTCATAGCCGACAAAGGCGTTCCAGATGTGCTTGGAGCTGCCCGGCAGCGTCAGCTCGCGACCGTAGAGCGTCGCGCTGGTATCGACATAGGTATAGTTGCCGCCGACCAGCAGCCCGTCGAGCGGCGACGGCAGGAAATTCAGCGCGGCCTGGAGGTTGAGCTCGACGCCCGAGACCTTCGCGGTGTCGCCGTTCAAGGGGACGGTCGCCTCGTCGATCACGACGCCGCCGAAGTCGTAGTCGTCGATCCGCGACTGGAAGATGAAGTCCGACACCCGCTTGTGGAACACCGCGACCTCGGCGAGCGCGTTGTCGGCGAAATAATATTCGGCCGATGCGTCGAAGTTCCAGGAGCGATAGGGCTTCAGCTCCGGGTTGCCGAATTCGCCCTCGCCGTCCGTGGCATTGTAGGAGAAACGCGGCGCGAGATCGGAGACGTTGGGACGCACCAGGCTGCGGGTCACCGCCGCCCGCAGCACCAGCTTCGTGGTGGGCTCGAAGCGCAGGTTCAGGCTGGGCATCCAGTTGGTGTAGCTGCGGTCGAAGGTGACAGGGGTCGCCTCCACCGTGTCGGTATCGATCGCATAGCCGCGCATCTTGTTCTCGGTGTGCTCCATGCGGACGCCACCGACCGCCCGGAGCGCGCCGCTGTCGTAGCGGAGCTGGCCGTAGCCGGCGTAGATGTCCTCATCGACGGCGTAGCTTGCCGACAGGCTGGAGAGGATGCTGTCGTCGTCGTTCCGGATCAGGCGATCCCGGTTCGCCTGGAACCAGCCGCGCACGGCTAGCGGATTCACGGCGGGGTTCATGTCGACCAGCCCCTTGCTGCCGATCGAGCGCGAGAGGCCGGCGAGCGCCGGGAAGTCGCCGTCGGTCAGCTCATCATAGCTGTTGAAGTCGAGGTCGTACTGCTTGGTGCGGAAACGGCCCTTGAAGCCTGCCTTCACCTGCAGCGTGCCGGAGGCGAGCGGAATGTCGCGGGCGACGTCCAGGCGCGCGGCCCATTCGTCGTCGGTGCTGAGGCCATCCGTCGTCTCGATGGCGCTCATGGGATCGCTTCCGTTCGTGAAGCGGCCCTGGTCGCTGACGCTATATTCGGGCGTCTGCGTGTCGAGGCCGGACAGCGTCACGCCGAGCTGGCTGGCGCCTGCCTGGAAGCGGCGATCGAAGATCGTGTCCTGGCGGTTGGGCTCGCTCTCCTCGGAATAGGAATAGCTGCCCGAGTAGTCGATCGTCCAAAGACCCGCCTCGGTCTTGCCGCCGACCGTCCCGGAATAGACGTTCTGGATCTCGGTGCGGTCCTTCATCTCGCGGCGGACGCGGATGCGGTTGGCCGAGCCTGCGCCGGAAAGGAAGCTGGCGCTGCCCGCGTCGCCGCTGACCGGCTCGCCCCCGAAGGTGAAGCGCAGGCGGCTGCGCAGCTCGTCGTCGCGGAAGGAGCTGACGATGCCGCGCGCGTAGAGGGTGGTGCTGGTGGTGGGGCGCCAGTCCAGCGACAGCGACCCTGCCATGCGCGTGCGCGTCACGTCATAGGCGCGGTAGTCGACCTCCTCCGGATAGGCGACGCCGGCATCACTGCGCGTCCAATCGGACGCCTCCACGCCGTCGGTTCCGAAGCGGCGACGATAGTAGGACGCGCCACCGGAGATGCCGAAATCGGGGGTGATGCGCTTGGAGAAGTCCACCGACCCCTTCGGCGAGGCGCGGTCGCGCAGGTCGTTGTAGGACTCTTCGAAGCTGAAGCTCAGCAGGTCCTTCTTACGATCGAAGGCGCTGGTGGTCTTGACCTCGATCGAGCCGCCGATGGTGTCGGCATCCATGTCGGGGGTGAGCGTCTTCTTGACTTCGATCGAGCCGACAAGTTCCGACGGGATGGTATCGAGCGCCAGCGCACGGTTCTCGGCTTCTGGAGAGGGGATGCGAGCGCCGTTGATCGAGACGTTGTTGAGCTCGGGTGCGAGGCCGCGGACGACGACGAAGCGGCCCTCGCCCTGATCGTCCTGCACCGAGATACCGGGGACGCGGCGCAGCGCTTCCGCCACGTTCTGGTCCGGGTTCTGGCCGATCGCGTCGCGCGACAGCACGCTTTCGACCCCGTCGGCGGAGCGCTTCTGCGATAGGGCGCTGGCCTGGTTGGCGGCGAGGCCGACGACCAGAATGCTGCCGGCGTCGTCCGCGGTTGCACCGGCGGGCGCCAGGGCGAAGTCGGCGACCAGATCGCTGGCGTCCACCACGGTGACATGGCGGCTTTCGTCGGCGGCGCCGATGTAGCGTGCGACGATGGTGTACTCGCCCGGCGCCACGTCCACGAAGCGGAAGCGGCCGTCGCGGTTCGCCTCGACGACGCGGTTGAGCTCGACGATGCGGAGTTCCGCGCCGCTCAGGCTGCGGGTGCCGCTGGCATCGACGACGGTTCCGGTTACCTCCCGCGCGGCGGCCGGAACGGCGACGCCGAGCGCCAGGGTGGATGCAAGCAGAGCCGTGCGCAGCATGGCGCGGGCAGTTCGAGCGTTTCGCACGCGATAGTCCCCCAGGAAGCGGCCGGCGCAGACGTCGCGGCGGCCGCCGGCTCCGTAGGGCGGTTGCAAGACAGTCCCGTGGCGACTCCGTTACACCGGCGTTACAGCGCCCCGGACCGGCAACGGCGATTTGGCGGCGCGCGCGGGCGACCGTAACGCCGAAGCAACACTCCGACATGATCCGCACCGATCGACGTCAGAATCGTATAACGTATTTGACATCCGGTATTCGATTAGTGTTCTTTCTCTCCACGGGATTTTTCAAGGGGAGAGACACGATGCGCCACAGCGATTTCCGGCGATATGCGTCGATGATCGCCGTTGCGGCCGCACTTACCGCCAGCGGCCATGCAGCGGCACAGACCACCGGGCCGACCATCGACGACGTCGCCCCTGCCTCGACCGCCGAGGCGGAAAGCGGCTCCATTACCGTCACCGGCACGCGCATCCAGCGGCCCGACCTGACCAGCAATAGCCCCCTCACCGTGGTGGGGGCGCAGGAGATCCGGCTGCAGGGCGCGACCAACGTCGAGAACGTCCTGAACCGCTTGCCGCAGGTGACCGCGGACGCGAACGAGAACGTGTCCAACGGTTCGGACGGCACGGCGCGCGTCAACCTCCGCAACCTCGGCAGCAACCGCAACCTGGTGCTGGTCGACGGCCAGCGTCTGCTGCCGGTGCAGGCGACCGACCTCAACCTCATCCCCTCGCTGCTGGTCGATCGCGTCGACGTGGTCACGGGCGGCGCTTCGGCCGTCTATGGTTCCGACGCCATCTCGGGCGTGGTCAACTTCATCCTGAAGCGGGACCTGAACGGCGTCCGCGCGGACGTGCAATACGGCTTCGCCTTCCACGACAACAACAACGATGCCGCCCGCCAGATCGTGCAGGACGCCGGCTACGACCGCGCGAACCGCAACGTGCTGGACGGCCAGCGCCTGGACGTGAACCTGGCGGCGGGCAAGGACTTCGCCGATGGGCGCGGCAACATCACGGCATACTTCGGATATCGCAACGTGAAGCCGATCCTTCAGTCGGACCGCGACGTCTCCGCCTGCGCGTTCGATCCAAACGCGACCAGCACGGGCCTGGTCTGCGGCGGATCGTCGAACAATCAGTACGGCCTGTTCAATCCGCTCTCGGGCCCCGGCTTCGGCACGACCTATGTGAACACCAAGGACGGCCGGAAGACCTGGGACACCTATGGCCCGGCCTATCGCTACAACACCGCGCCGCTGAACTACTTCCAGCGCTCGGACGAGCGCTACACCGCCGGCGGCTTCGCGCATTTCGAGATCAGCCCGGCGGCCGAAATCTACGCCAGCGGCATGTTCATGGACGACCGCAGCTATTCGCAGGTGGCGCCCTCCGCGCTGTGGCAGGGTGATACCTACACCATCAACTGCGACAACCCGCTGATGAGTGCGCAGCAGGGGCAGATCCTTTGCGGCTCCGCCTATGGCTCCGCCGAGACGCAGGACCTCTTCATCGGCTATCGCCCGGTTGCCGGCCTCGCGCGTCCGCGTCGCGACGACCTGCGCCACACCGACTATCGCATCACCGGCGGCGTGCGCGGGCAGATCGCCGAGGGCATCCGCTACGACGTGAACGCGCTCTATTCCCGCGTGCTGTTCCGGGAGAACTACCAGAACGACATCGATGCCCGCCGTGCCAACCGCGGGCTGCAGGTCGTGAACGTCAACGGCACCCCCACCTGCACCTCGGTCATCGACGGAACCGACCCGAACTGCGTGCCGCTCGACGTGTTCGCCTATGGCGCGATCTCGCAGGAGGCGTTCGACTATATCTACGTCCCGACCTACACCCGGGGCCTGGACACCGAGCAGGTCTACAGCGGCAACGTCAGCGCCGACCTGACCAGCTATGGCATCACCAGCCCCTGGGCGAGCCAGGGCATCGGCGTGGTGATCGGCGTCGAGCATCGCCGCGAGACCCTGAAGTTCGAGGCCGACGAGGTCGCCCAGTCCAAGGGGACGACCGAGTCGCAGGGCAAGTTCAACGTCAGCGAGATCTATGGCGAAATCGAGGTGCCGGTCCTGCAGGACCTGCCGTTCGCCAAGTCGCTCACGCTGAACGCGGGCTATCGCCTTTCGGACTATAGCAGCCAGGCCAAGAAGATCTCGACCTACAAGTTCGAGGTCGAATATGCGCCGGTGTCCGACATCCGCTTCCGCGGCAGCTACAACCGCGCGATCCGGGCGCCGAACATCAGCGAACTCTACGCCGGCCAGCAGGTCGGCAACGTCTCCGCGCAGGACCCCTGCTCGGGCACGAAGCCGGACGCGACGCTCGAGCAGTGCCTCGCCAGCGGCGTGACGCCGGAGCAGTACGGCAAGATCCTGGAATGCCCGTCGGAGACGTGCAGCGCGCTGGGCGGCGGCAACCCGAACCTGAAGCCGGAAAAGGGCGACACCTTCACCGTCGGTACGGTGCTGACGCCGCGCTTCCTGCCGCGCTTCTCGCTGTCGGTGGACTATTTCAACATCAAGGTGAAGGACTACATCAGCTCGGTCCCGACCTCGCTCGCGATCAGCCAGTGCTTCTCGACCGGGGATCCGTATTTCTGCGGCCTCTTCCATCGCGATCCGCGCACCGGCGTCCTGTTCGGCCGCGAGGGCTATGTCGTCTCCACGAACCTCAACACGGGGTCGCTCAAGACCTCCGGCATCGACGTGGTGGGCAGCTACAGCGTGCCGACCGAGAGCGCCGGTACGTTCAACCTGGACCTCACCGGCACCTGGCTGAACGAGCTGGTCAACGAGCCGCTGCCGGGCCTCGGCTCCTATGATTGCAAGGGCCTGTTCGGGCCGACCTGCGGCCAGCCTTCCCCGGAATGGCGCCACCAGGCCCGCCTGACCTGGACCGATGCCGAGAAGATCGGCACGCTGTCGCTCAACTGGCGCTACATCGGCTCCACCAAGCTCAGCACCAACACCGACGATCCGTTCCTGACGAGCGGCGGCTATTCGGAGCTGAACCGTCGTATCAAGGCGTACAGCTACTTCGACCTGGCGGGCACGGTGAAGGTGCAGGAAGGTGTGGTCTTCCGGGCCGGCATCAACAACCTGCTCGACAAGGATCCGCCGGTGCTGGCGCAGGGCAACCTGTATTCGTTCGGCAACGGCAACACCTACCCGGGTGTGTACGACGTCGCCGGGCGGACGCTGTTCATGGGGATCAGCGCCAACTTCTAAGACCTCGGGCGGCAGGCTTGGTCTGCCGCACCGACCGACGGCAGAGGCGGTCCGCAGCGGATCGCCTCTGCGCGCATGACGTGCATTGCAAAGGAACGACCGTGACCCCAGCCCGCCGCCGCACCGCGCTTCTTGCAACGCTGGCGGTGGCCGGCCTGGCGGCGGTTCCTGCCCATGCCGGGCCCGCTGCGGCCACCGACATTGCGCCCCCGGAGTGGGAGCAGCCCGAGGTCTTCCAGATCGGCAAGGAAGCGGCGCACGCGACCTTCCGCGGGTATCCGACCCGGGCCGAGGCGCTGGCCGATACGCCCGAGCAATCCCGCTACCACCGGTCGCTCGACGGCGAATGGCAGTTCGCCTTCTCGCTCAATCCCGAAGCGCGCCCGAAGGACTTCTACCGGCCGGAGTACGACGTGTCGGGGTGGAAGACGGTGAAGGTGCCGGGCATCCTGCAGGCGCTGGGCTATGGCCAGCCGCTGTTCAGCGGTGCGGGCTATCCGTTCGGGGCGAACCAGCCGTGGGTGCGCCACGACATGAACGAGGTCGGATCCTATCGACGCGAGTTCGAGGTCGGCGCCGACTGGGCCGACCGCGATGTGTTCCTCACCATCGGGGCGGCGGGTGCGGCCTATTATGTGTGGGTCAACGGCGAGCGCGTGGGCTATAGCGAGGACTCCAAGCTCCCGTCCGAGTTCAACGTGACGCCGCACCTCCGCCAGGGACGCAACGTCGTCGCGATCGAGCTCTATCGCTACGCCGATGGCAGCTATCTGGAGGACCAGGATTTCTGGCGGCTGAGCGGCATCGAACGGAGCGTCACGCTCTACGCGGCGCCCAAGACGCGCATCCGCGACTTCGAGGCGCGCGCGGGTCTCACCAACAACTATCGCGACGGGTCGCTCGACTTGTCCGTGGAGGTCGCCGGCAAGAAGGCACCGGCGCGGGTGCGGGCAACGGTGCTCGACGGCGAGACCGCGCTGCTGACGCGGGAGGTCGGCGTGACCGGCGCGAACCGGACCGCGCGGGTGCAGGCCACCCTGCCCGGTATCCGCACCTGGTCGGCCGAGCGGCCGGACCTCTACACGCTGGTGGTCGAACTGCTAGACGCCAAGGGACAGGTGATTGAGGCGACGCGGCAGCGCATCGGCTTTCGCACGATCGAGATCGTCGACAACGAAGTGCGGGTGAACGGCAAGCGGGTCATGATCCGCGGCGTCAACCGCCACGAGCATGATCCCCACACCTTCCGCGTGCTGTCCGAGGAGAGCATGCGCAAGGACATCGAGCTGATGAAGCGCGCGAACGTCAACGCGGTGCGCAACTCACACTATCCCAACGATCCGCGCTGGTATGCGCTCACCGACGAATATGGCCTGTACGTGATGGACGAGGCCAACATCGAGAGCCACACCTATATGGCGATGGGCAATTCGAGCCCGGATCGCTCCAAGCACCAGCTGGGTTTCAAGCCGGAATGGGCAGCCGCGCACCTCGACCGGGTGCAGCGCATGGTCGAGCGCGACAAGAACCACCCTTCCGTCGTCTTCTGGTCGCTCGGCAACGAGGCCGGGATAGGGCCGAACTTCGAGGCGGCGGGGCGCTGGGCCAAGCGGCGCGACCCGAGCCGGCTGCTCAACTATCTCGGCTGGGGCACGCTGATCTGGCGGCATGATCCCAACAACTATGTCGACGTCTATGCGCCGATGTACGACGACATCGAGAAGATGGTCGACTATGCGACCTCACCGGAATTCACCCAGCCGATGATCCAGTGCGAGTACGGTCATGCCATGGGCAACAGCCTGGGCAATCTGCAGGACTATTGGGACGTGATCCGCGCCCACAAGAAGCTGCAGGGCGGTTTCCTGTGGGACTGGGTCGACCAGTCGATGCTGCGCAAGGACAAGGACGGGCGCGACTATTGGGCGCAAGGGTTCGATTATGGGCCGAGCCCAATCGGGGACGACAGCACCATCGGCGACGGCGTGATCCAGGCGGACCGGACGCCAGACCCGGAATATTATGAGGTCGCCAAGGTCTATGCGCCGATCGCGTTCGAGGCGGTGGACGCACGCGCCGGCCGTTTCACGCTGGTGAACCGCCACGACCACATCGGGTTGGAGGGGTTTCGGTTCGACTGGGAGCTGCTGGAGAACGGCGTTGCCGTCGCCCGCGGTGACGCGACGGCGCGGGCGACCCCGGCCGGTGCGCGTACGCCGATGAATATCGCGCTGCCGCCGCGGACCAAGGCAGACGCCGAATATCGCGTGGTGCTGCGCGCGCATGCCGGCCCGGGCGCGGTGCCGATGGTGCCGGAAGGCACGGTGATGGCGTGGGAGCAGTTCGCGCTGGAAGGCCCGGCGAGCCCCCTGCCCGCCTTTGCCGGTACGGGTGTGAAGCCGGTGGCGCGAGGGGGCACGCTGCAGCTGGCGGCAGCCGGAGCAGTGCTGGAGGTGGACGCCAAGACCGGGCTGCTCGGGCGCTATGCGGCGAACGGGCGCGAGTTGCTGAACGGTGGCGCGCCCAACTTCTGGCGGGCACCGACGGACAACGACATCGGCACCGGCATCCCCAAGACGCATGCCATGTGGAAACTGTTCTCCGAGAAGCGGACCCTGACCTCCGCTCGGATCGAGGGGGACGCGATCGCCGTCAGCTACAACATCGGCGCGGGCGCGGTGCGGTTCGAGACGCGCTATCGCATGGCCGAGGACGGCGCGGTGCGGGTGGAGGCGCGCTTCGTGCCGCTCCGCGACGACCTGCCCGATCCGCTGCGCATCGGCCTTGCCTATGCGACGCCGCCGGCGCTCGACCAGGTGCAATGGTACGGACGCGGGCCGCAGGAGACCTATTCCGACCGCAAGACCGGCGGGCTGATCGCGGTGCACGCCGGCACGCTCGCCGAACAATATCACGACTATATCCGGCCGCAGGAGACCGGCGCCAAGCAGGACGTGCGCTGGGTGGCGTTGTCGGGCAAGGCCGGCGGCGTGCGGGTGACCGGCGCGCAGCCGCTGTCGGTGAACGCGCTGGCGTTCCCCTATTCCGATCTGGAAATGAAGCCGGTCGGCGAGGCGCACAGCTCGGACATTCGGGTGCATGGCGACGGCACGCTGCTGATCGACGCGGTGCAGACCGGCGTGGGCGGCGACACCGGCTGGAACCTCGATGGCCGGCCGCATGTGAAATACCGCATCCCGCTGGAGCCGCGCAGCTTCGCATTCGAAATCCGCCCCGAAGCCTCCGGGAACTGACATGATCCTTTCCAAGCTGCTCGCCGGCGCTGCCCTTGCCGCGCTCGTTACCCTGCCTGTGCCGGCGCTGGCGGGCGCACCCGATCGCGCGGCGTTCGAACGCTCGATCGACCTGCGCGAAGACTGGATCACGCTGACGCGAGACGTGGCGGGCGAAGCCTCCTGGAGCGAGGACGGGAGCCGCTTCGCCTATCGCAAGACGGTGGAGGGCGGCTTCGCGTTCGTGACGGTGGACGCGCAGACGCTTGCCAAGACGCCGTCGTTCGATGCGGTGCGGCTGGCTGCCGCGCTGGGGCAGGCGATGGGCAGCAAGGTCGATCCGCTGCGGCTGCCCTTCGAGAGCTTCGCCTTTGGCGAGGGCGCGACGATCCGCTTCGCGATCGGCTATGAGCCATGGCAGTGCGACCTGGCCACCTATCGCTGCGGAAAGCAGGAAGCGGAGGATCGGGGGCGGCCGCGCGGCTTCGGCGTCGTACGCGACCTGAGCGTGCCGGCGGACAACCATCCGCGCCGCTCGCCGGATGGGCGGTATGAGGCGCTGGTGGTGGACGACAACGTCGTGGTGCGCAGCGCCGACGGCAGCAATGCGGTGGCGCTCAGCACCGATGGCACACCGGGCGACTTCTACGATCCCGAGACGATCCGCTGGTCGCCGGACTCGCGGCGGCTCGTCGCCTACCGGGTGCGGCCGGGGTATCAGCGGCAAGTGACGCGAGTGGCGGCAGCCCCGCCGGACTCGCTCCAGCCGCAGGTGCGCACGCAGCTCTACCCCAAGCCCGGCGACGCCGTGGACCAGGAGCGGCCGGTGCTGTTCGACGTCGCGGCGCGGAGGCGGATCGAGGTGGCGGACACGCTGTTCCCCAATCCCTACCAGCTTTCCGACGTCGAATGGCGCAAGGACGGGCGCAGCTTTGCGTTCGAGTATCTGCGCCGCGGCCACCAGCAGGCACGCGTGATCTCGGTCGATGCCGAGACCGGCGCGGCGCATGCGGCGGTGACGGAGGATACGAAGACCTTCTTCTACTGGGACCGGCGGTTCAGTCATGACGTGGGCGGGCTCGGCCGCGAGATCCTGTGGACCTCCGAGCGCGACGGCTGGAACCATCTCTACCTGATCGATGGCCGCACCGGGCGGGTGAAGAACCAGGTCACCCGCGGCAACTGGGTCATGCGCGGAGTCGTGAAGGTCGACGACGCAAAGCGTCAGATCTGGTTCGCGGCGAGCGGCATGCACCCGGGCAAGGACCCGTATTACAAGCACTACTTCCGAGTGGACTTCGACGGTCGCAACCTGGTGGCGCTGACCACCGCGGACGCGACGCACGAGGTGCGCTTTTCCCCCGACATGACGCGCTACGTCGACACCTATTCGCGGGTGGACCTGCCGACCGTATCGGAACTGCACGACGCCCGCGACGGGCGGCTGATGGCGACCCTGGAGCGCGGCGACATCAGCCGGCTGCTTGCCGCCGGTTTTCGCCCGCCCGAGCCGTTCGTCGCCAAGGGCCGCGACGGCAAAACCGACATCTGGGGGCTGGTCGTGCGCCCGCGGGGCTATGATCCGGCCAAGCGCTACCCGGTGATCGAGAACATCTACGCCGGGCCCCACGACAGCTTCGTGCCCAAGGCGTTCTGGCCGTTCGGCTATCACTCCGGCGGCGACAAGGTGATCGGCATGCAGGCGCTGGCCGACCTGGGCTTCATCGTCGTGCAGATCGACGGCATGGGCACCGCCAATCGATCCAAGGCGTTCCACGACGTGGCCTGGAAGAACCTGGCGGACTCCGGCTTTCCCGATCGCATCCTGTGGCACAAGGCGCTGGCGGCGAAGGATCCTTCCTACGACATCAGCCGCGTCGGCATCTACGGCGCCTCGGCCGGTGGCCAGAGCACGCTCAACGCGCTGCTGTTTCATCCCGACTTCTACAAGGCGGGCGTCGCCTATGCCGGCTGCTACGACAACCGCATGGACAAGATCAGCTGGAACGAACAGTGGCTCGGCTGGCCGGTGGACGAGAGCTATGCCGCCGCCTCCGGTGTCGATCACGCGGGCAAGCTCCAGGGCGAGTTGCTGATGATCGTCGGCGAGCAGGACAGCAACGTCGATCCCGCCTCGACGATGCAGGTCGCCGACGCGCTGATCCGCGCGGGCAAGGACTTCGAGCTGCTGGTGGTTCCGAACGAGGAGCACAGCGTCGGGCGGTCGACCGGGCCGATCGACTATGTCCAGCGGCGCCAGTTCGACTTCTTCGTCCGCAAGCTGGCCGGAGAGAAGACGCCGAACTGGAACGCGACCAGCCGCGCAGAGTAATTCGGCAAACAAATTGCGAAATCTTCGTCGCGGGCTCTTCCGTCCGGCCGCGTGCTGGTTACACTCGCGTCATGAACAGGCTCCGCACCCGCTTCGCCTCCGTTGCCGCGCTTGCGCTGGCAATGCCCATGCTGCTCGCCAACGGCTATGAGGATGTCGATCCCCGGATCGGCACGGGAGGCGAAGGCCACACCTTCCCCGGCGCGGTGGCGCCGTTCGGGATGGTGCAGCTGAGCCCGGATACCGACACCGGGTGCGAGATCCGCGAGTGCTACGGCCATGCGGCCGGCTATCGCTACGACGATCCTACCATCCAGGGCTTCTCGCACACGCACTTCTCAGGCGCGGGTCATTCGGACCTGGGCGATTTCCTGGTGATGCCAGTCGCGGGCGAGACCGTGCCGCTGGAGCCGGGCGATCCGAAACAGCCGGGCTCGGGCTATCGCTCGCGGTTCAGCCACGCCGACGAGATCGCACAGCCGGGCTATTATGCGGTGACGCTGACCGATCCGGGCGTGCGCGCGGAGATGACCGCCGGCACGCGCGTGGGCGTCCACCGCTACACCTTTGGCAAGAACAAGGCGGCGCACCTGCTGCTCGACCTGCGCAGTTCGCTCTACAACTATCCCGGCAAGATCCTGTGGTCGTCGCTGCGGATGCGGCCGGACGGTACCGTGACCGGCTCGCGTACGACGCGCGGCTGGGCGGCCGGGCGCCAGCTTTATTTCGCGATGCGCTTCTCGGCACCGGTGAAGAGGCATGCCTTCATCAGCACCGAGAAGGACGTGAAGTATAAGGGCTTCCAGGCGCCGGGCCGCGGCAGCGATGCCGTGGCCGAGCGGAGCGGCCAGGCGCTGGTGGGGCGGCTCGACTTCGGCACGCTCGACGCGCCGCTGGAGGTGAAGGTCGCGATCTCCTCGGTGGACGAGGCGGGTGCGATCGCGAACCTCGACAGCGAGAGCGGCGGGTTTGACGCAGTGCGCAGCGCCACGCGCGGCGCGTGGGAGAAGGCGCTGTCGGCGGTGGAGATCGACGCGCCGGAGCCGATGCGGCGCAACCTCTACACCGCGCTCTACCACACGCTGATTGCCCCGTCGGTCGCGGGCGACGTCGACGGGCGCTATCGCGGGCCGGACAATGCGGTGCACCAGGCGGACGGCTTCACCTTCCGTTCGACCTTTTCGCTGTGGGACACGTTCCGCGCCGAGCATCCGCTGCTGACCCTGGTCGCGCCCGAGCAGGCGAACAGCGACATGGTCCGCTCGCTGATCGCCAGCCGGAAGGCGAGCCCGGACGGCATCCTGCCGGTGTGGCAGTTCCACGGGCGCGAGACATGGACGATGATTGGCTATCACGCGGTGCCGGTGATCGCCGACACGTACATGAAGGGCATCGGCGGGTTCGATGCGAACGAGGCGCTCGACGCGATGATCGCGAGCGCGACCTATGATCCCTACGGCGGCCTCGGCGACTATCAGAAGCTCGGCTATGTCGCGATTGACCGCGAGCCGGAGGCGGCGTCCAAGACGGTCGAATACGCCTACGACGACTGGACCATCGCGCGCATGGCCGAGAAGCTGGGCCGCACCGATGTCGCCAAGCGCTTCTACGCGCGGGCGGGGAACTGGCGGAACAGCTTCGACCCGAAGACCGGCTTCGTCCGCGCGCGAAAGAGCGATGGCGCGTTCCGCACGCCGTTCGATCCCACCGCGATCAACTACGGATCGGACTACACGGAGGGCAACGCTTGGCAGTACAGCTGGTTCGTGCCGCAGGACCAGGCGGCGCTGTTCCGCGCGCTGGGCGGCGACGCGAAGACCGTCGCCAAGCTCGACGCGATGTTCGAGTATGACAACTCCAAGCTCGACTACAGCCATGCCGAGGACATTGCCGGGCTGATCGGCCAGTACATCCACGGCAACGAGCCGAGCCACCACGTCGCCTATCTCTATGCCCACGCCGGTCAGCCGTGGCGGACGCAGGCACGACTGAAGCAGATCGTAGACAGCCAGTACAAGCCGACGCCGGACGGCTTGTCGGGCAACGACGACCTCGGCCAGATGTCGGCATGGCTGATGTTCACCGGCCTCGGCTTCTATCCCGTCACGCCCGGCAGCCTGGAATATGTGATCGGGCGACCGTTCGTGGACCGGGCCGCGCTCAACCTGCCCAACGGCAAGCGCTTCACCGTCGTTACCGACGGCCTGAGCAATGCCAACCTCTACGTCGGCAAGGTGCTGCTGAACGGTAGGCCGCTGCCGCGCACCTACCTGCGCCACGACGAGATCATGGCCGGCGGCGAGCTGCGCTTCGTGATGCAGGCGACGCCGAACCGCAGCTGGGGCAAGGCGGCGAGCGCCCGGCCCTATTCGATGAGCACGGCGAAGCGCTGATGGGCTTGCTGGAGGTCTGCATCGACGAACCCGCCGGCATCGAGGCCGCGGTCGCGGGCGGGGCTGATCGCATCGAGTTGTGCGCCGCGCTTTCCGTCGGAGGATTGACACCGCCTGCCTCGCTGGTCCGACTGGCAGCGGAGGCACCGATCCCGGTGCACCTGCTGGCACGTCCGCGGGATGGCGACTTCCGCTACAGCACCGCGGAAGCGGCGCTGATCGCAGAAGACATCGGCCTTGCGGCCCAGGCGGGTCTGGCCGGCGTGGTGATCGGCGCGAGTGCGCCCGATCGGCGGCTCGACGTCCCCCTGCTCGTCGAGCTGGTGGCGCACGCACGCGCGGCCGGCGGCGCACGCGGACAGCGGCTTTCGTTGACGCTGCATCGCGCCTTCGACCTCTGCCCGGACCTTCCCGCCGCCTTGGAAGCCGCGGTGGAACTTGGTTTCGACCGAATCCTCACCTCGGGCGGGGCGCCGCGCGCCCTCGACGCGCTGCCGATGCTCGCCGAGCTCCAACGCCGCGCAGACGGGCGGATCGGCATCCTGCCCGGCAGCGGCATCGATGCCGCGTGCGCGCCAGCCATCCTGGCGACCGGGGTCTGCGAGCTGCACGCCTCCTGCCGCAGCCCCGGGGACGATGCCGGAGAGATCGAGCGCCGGTTCGGCTTCCAGACCGGCACTCGCCTCCGCACCGATGCGGAGCGGGTCCGATCCCTCAAGGAGATTGTCTCTCCGATACGATAGGACCTTGTACAGTACCAATCTGTAACTTATCGTCCGCCGCATGGAACAAGGGGCAAAGACGGTGGACGCGCGCGCCACCCTGATGGCTAGCGAAGCGCGCGAGGCGGCAGATGCGGTCCGCCGGCTGCTGGCGGCCAATGCATCGACGTTGGAGACGCTGGGCGAGACGCTGCGCGCGAACCCGCCCAAGCTGGTGGTGACGTGCGCGCGGGGATCGTCCGATCACGCCGCTACCTATGGCAAGTATCTGATCGAGACGCTGGTCGGCGTGCCGGTCGCGTCCGCGGCACCGTCGGTGGCGAGCATCTTCGGCGCGCCGGTGGCACGCGGCGATTTCCTGTGCATCGCCATTTCGCAGAGCGGGCGCAGCCCGGACCTGCTGGAGACGGTGCGGACGCAGAAGGCGGCCGGCGCGCATGTGGTGGCGCTGGTCAACGACGAGGGCTCGCCGCTTGCAGGCATGGCCGACACGCTGATCGGCCTCAAGGCCGGCCCCGAGACGTCGGTCGCGGCGACCAAATCCTATATCGCCTCGCTTGCAGCTCTGGCGGCGGTCGTCGCGGCGTGGAGCGGGGATGCGGCGCTCGGCGAGGCGCTGGCCGCGCTGCCCGCGGGCCTGGAACAGGCGCGTGAGCTCAACTGGAACGCGGCCAGGGACGCACTGCTGGACGCGCGCAACCTGTTCGTGATCGGCCGTGGCTACAGCCTGGGTATCGCGCAGGAAGCGGCGCTCAAGTTCAAGGAGACCTGCGGCCTTCATGCGGAGGCGTTCAGCGCCGCAGAGGTACGGCACGGGCCCATGGCGATCGTCGGCGAGGGCTTCCCGGTGCTCGGCTTCGCGACCTCCGATGCGGCAGGCGACAGCGTGCGCGAGGCGGCGGTCGAGTTCGCCGGCCGGGACGCGCGCGTTTGCCTGGCCGATGCCCGGGCGGGAGAAGCGGCGACGCTTCCCACGATCGCGGGACATCCGGCGGTGGAGCCGATCCTGATGGTGCAGAGCTTCTACCTCATGACGAACGCGCTCGCGGTGGCACGCGGCTTCGACCCCGACCGGCCACAGCACCTGCGCAAGGTAACGGAAACGCGATGAGCACGATCCGCTTCGCCAATGGCCGCGTCGTGACTGCGGCCGGGACGCTGGAGGGCGCGACCTTCACCCTGGCAGAGGGCCGGATCGTCGGGATCGACGCCGGATCGCCGGCGGCGGAGCGCGAGATCGACCTGGCAGGCGGCTGGCTTGTGCCGGGCTTCATCGACGTGCAGGTGAATGGCGGCGGCGGGGTGCTTTTCAACGACGCGCTGACCGTGGAGGGTATCGACGCGATCGGTCGCGGCCATGCGCCGTTCGGCACCACCGGCTTCCTGCCGACCCTGATCAGCGACGTGCCGGAGGCGATCGCCCGCGCTCTGGATGCCACCGAGGAGGCGATCGCGGCCGGCGTGCCGGGGTGCGTGGGCGTCCACATCGAAGGACCGATCATCAACCCCGCCCGCAAGGGCATCCACGACCCGGACAAGTTCCGGCGGCTGGACGATTCGCTGGTCGAACTGCTGACCCGCCCCCGCAAGGGCAAGGTGCTGCTGACGCTGGCGCCCGAGATGGTGTCGCACGAGGACATCCGGCGCCTGGCAGCGGCGGGCGTGATCCTGAGCGTCGGCCACAGCGATGCCGACCATGACACGGTCGCCGCGGCCTTCGCCGCCGGCATGACCGGCGTCACCCACCTCTACAATGCGATGTCGCCGCTCAAGCATCGCGAGCCCGGCGTCGTGGGTGCGGCGCTGGACGATCAGACCGTCTATTGCGGCATCATCGCGGACGGCTTCCACGTGCACGACGCGGCGCTGCGCATCGCCATGCGCGCGCATCCGCGGGATCGTTTCCTGCTGGTGACCGATGCCATGTCGTGTGTCGGCGCGAACGTCGACAGCTTCGTGCTGCACGGCCAGACCATCCGTGTCGAGAACGGCTGCTGCCTGGGTGCGGACGGGACACTGGCCGGCTCGGCGCTGGACATGGCGGGAGCGTTCCGCCACGCCGTAAATCGCGTGGGGGTGACGCCGGAGGAAGCCGCGGCGATGGCCGCGACCAACCCTGCGGCGTTCCTGGGCCTTTCGCACGATCGCGGCGCGCTCGCGCCCGGGCTGCGCGCGGACTGGGTCTGCCTCACCCACGACCTGCAGCCGGCAGGCACCTGGATCGCCGGCGCACCAATCGCCTGACCCCTTGGAGGATGCCCTGAGCACGACCACGCCGACCGAGATGATCGACGAAAAGGCCGGGGGCTCCATCGTCCTTCACGCGCCGATGCAGGGCTGGCGCTGCGCGCTGGCGGAAATACCGGACCCCGTGTTTGCGCAAGGCATGCTGGGCGCGGGCGTGGGAATCGATCCCACCGGCGATACCGTGCATGCTCCCTGCGACGGGATCATCCGCGCGTTGCAGCCGGCCGGCCATGCCGTGACGATCGCGGCGGCCGAGGGCGCCGAGGTGCTGATCCATGTCGGCGTCGACACGGTGGCGCTCGATGGCCGTGGCTTCAAGCCGCTGGTTGCCGCCGGAGACCGCGTGCGCCGGGGCGACCCGCTGATCCGTTTCGACCTAGACCTGCTGGTCCGCGGAGCGCCATCGGTGATCACGCCGGTGTTGCTGCTCGACAGCGATCGATACGCTGTGTCGCCGCTCGGGGAAGCAGACGGGCCGATTGCGGTCGGGGATCCGATCTTCGCGCTCGTCCCGCAGCACGCCGCGCCAGAGGAAGCGCCGGTTGCGCCCGATGGTGAGGTGGTGGCGCGCGAACTGCAGCTGCCGCTGGCACATGGCATCCACGCACGGCCGGCGGCGCGCATCCGCGAGACTGCGGTGCGCTTTTCGGCAGAAATCTCGCTGAGCAAGGGCGAGCGCAGCGCTAATGCGCGCAGCCCCGTGGCGCTGCTGACGCTCGGCGCGCGACTGGGCGACGTCATCCGGATCGAAGCGCACGGTGCCGACGCACAGGCAGCGGTGGACGCGATCGCGGACCTGATCGCAAGCGGCATGGGCGAAGCCGCCGACCCGCAGCAGGCGTCGGCGACACCGCCGGAGCCGATCGCGGCGGCCCCTGCCCCCGCGTCGACCATCTCCAGCGACGGCAAGCTCGCCGGCGTGACGGCCTCGCCGGGGCTCGCGATCGGCCATGCCCGCACGCTCCACCTCGCCGAGATCGAGATCGACCCGGTCGGTGTCGGCGCCGAGGAGGAGCAGGCGCGGCTCGACCAGGCGCTGCGCACACTCGGGCGGCGGCTGGACGCCGAGGCCGTTACCGCTTCCGGCGCACGGCGATCGATCCTCGCCGCGCATCGCGCCATGCTGGAGGACGAGGGCCTGCGCGATGCCGCAGCCGCTGCGATCGCGACGGGCGCCAGCGCCGGCCAGGCATGGCGCACGGCGATCCGGCCGCAGGCGGAAGCGCTGCGCGCCACCGGTGATGCGCATCTGGCGGAGCGCGCGGACGACATGCGCGACCTGGAGCGGCGCGTCCTGTCGCTGCTGATGGGCGTCGAGGACGCGCCCATCGCCTTCCCACCCGACACGATCCTGCTGGCCGAGGACCTGCTGCCGTCGCAGCTGATGGCGCTCGATCCGGCGAACGTCCTGGGCTTCTGCGTCGAAAAAGGCGGGCCGACCTCGCACGTCGCGATCCTGGCAGCGAGCATGGGGTTGCCCGCGCTGGTCGCCATGGGACCGGCGTTGCACGAGATCGCGGAAGGATCGATGCTGATCCTCGACGCCGATGCCGCCTCGCTCCAGATCGGACCGGACGCGCGGACGCTGGCGAAGGCGCACGCGCTGGTCGCCGAACGGCACGCGCGGCGCCTGGACGCACAGGCGAACGCCGCCGCCCCCTGCCACATGGCGGGCGGGGAGCGCATCGAGGTGTTCGCGAACCTGGGCTCGCGCGCCGACGCCGAAGTGGCGGTGGCGAACGGTGCCGAGGGCTGCGGCCTGCTGCGTACCGAATTCCTGTTCCTGGAGCGCGAGACGGCACCGTCGCTTGCCGAGCAGACGGCGGAGTATCAGGCGATCGCCGACGCGCTGGGCGGGCGGTCCCTGATCGTGCGGCTGCTCGACGTCGGCGGCGACAAGCCAGCGCCCTATCTGCCGATCCCGGCGGAGGAGAACCCGGCGCTGGGCCTGCGCGGCATCCGCGTCGGCTTTGCCCATCCGCAGCTGCTGGAAGATCAGATCCGCGCGATCCTGCGCGTGCAGCCGATCGGCCAGTGCCGCATCATGGTGCCGATGATCGCGTCGATCGACGAGCTGCGCCGGGTGCGCGAGGTGGTCGACCGGGTGCGCGCCGAATTGGGCGTCGGCGAGCCCGTCAGCGTCGGCGTGATGATTGAGACGCCGGCCGCCGCGGTCACCGCCGACCTGCTCGCGCGCGAGGCCGATTTCCTGTCGGTCGGCACCAACGACCTCACCCAATATGCGCTGGCGATGGATCGCGGGAATCCAGCGGTGGCAGGCGCGATCGACGGCCTGCATCCTGCCGTGCTGCGGATGATCGCCGAGACCTGCCGCGGGGCCGCACGCCATGACCGCTGGACGGGCGTGTGCGGGGGCCTTGCCTCGGACCTGCGCGCCGTACCGATCCTGGTGGGCCTGGGCGTCACCGAGCTTTCCGCGACCGCGGCGCTGGTGCCCGAGATCAAGGCGCTGGTCGCCACCCTTTCCATGGACGCGTGCCGCGCCCATGCCGCCGCCGCGCTCCAGTGCGGATCGGCGGCCGAAGTCCGCATCCTGGCCCGGGAGTTCCGCGCATGAAGTCGATCCTGGAAGCGCTGCAACCGCTCGGCCGCGCGCTGATGCTGCCGATCGCGGTGCTGCCGGTGGCGGGGCTGCTGCTCCGCCTGGGCCAGCCCGACCTGCTCGACATCGCGTTCCTGAGCGCCGCGGGCGATGCGCTGTTCTCGCACCTGGGGCTGCTGTTCGCGATCGGGGTCGCCACCGGCTATGCCCGAGACGGCAACGGCGCGGCGTGCCTGGCCGGCATCGTGTGCTTCCTGGTGGCTACCGAGGCGGCCAAGGTGCTGCTGATCGTGCCGGGCGACGTGACCCAGGGCCTGGACGCCGCCACGGCCGAGATCGCGACCGCGGCGTGGAAGGCAAAGGCGATCGCGCGGCTGGACGTGCCGATCGGCATCCTCTCGGGCCTGGTCGGCGGGATTTTCTACAATCGCTTTTCCGGGATCAAGCTGCCCGAATATCTCGCCTTTTTCGGCGGGCGGCGGTTCGTTCCAATCGTGAGCGGGGTTGCGGGACTGGTGCTGGCGGTGATCGTCGGCACGAGCTTCCAGGCACTGAGCAGCGGCATCGACACGATGGGCCATGGCATCGCCAATGCCGGCGGCGTCGGCCTGTTCCTCTTCGGCCTGTTCAACCGGCTGCTGCTGGTGACCGGGCTGCACCACATCCTGAACAACGTCTTCTGGTTCGTGCTGGGCGACTTCGACGGCGCGAACGGCGACCTGCGGCGCTTCTTTGCCGGCGACCCCACTGCGGGCAGCTTCATGGCCGGCTTCTTCCCGGTCATGATGTTCGGTCTGCCGGCGGCGTGCCTCGCCATGTACCGCACGGCGTTGCCAGAGCGGCGCAAAGCGGTTGGCGGCATGTTGTTCAGCCTGGCGCTCACCTCGATGCTGACGGGGGTGACCGAGCCGATCGAGTTCAGCTTCATGTTCCTGGCGCCGGTGCTCTACGCGGTGCACGCGGTGCTGACCGGCCTGTCGATGGCGCTGATGGACGTGCTGGGCGTGAAGCTCGGCTTCGGCTTTTCGGCCGGCTTCTTCGACTATGCGCTGAACTACGGCAAATCGACCCGGCCGCTGATGCTGATCCCGGTGGGGCTGGTCTATTTCGCACTCTATTACGGCATCTTCAGCTTCGTCATCCGCCGGTTCGACCTGAAGACTCCCGGCCGCGAGCCCGAGGTGCCGGGCGCGGCAGCGGTCGCGCCGGTCGCGGCGGGCGGACGTGGTGCCGTGTTCGCGCAGGCGCTGGGCGGTGCCGCCAATCTCCGCGAGGTCGGCGCATGCACCACGCGGCTGCGGCTGATCGTCGCCGACCAGAGCAAGGTCGACGAGCCCGCTCTGAAGGCGCTGGGCGCGCGTGGCGTGATCCGGCCGTCGGACAAGGCGGTGCAGGTCGTGCTGGGGCCGATCGCCGACGTGGTCGCGGTCGAGATCCGCGACGCGCTGGCGATGCCGATCGCGCTCGCACCCACCGAGACGGCAGGCGCCGAGAACGGCGAGACCCGGCTGGCGCCGGCGCTCATCGCCGCGCTGGGCGGCGCGAGCAACCTCTGCGCGGTCAGCGTGCACGGCAACCGCATCCGGGTGGAACTGGCCGAGAACGGCGGCGCGGAGCAGGCGGCGCTGGCGGCCCTGGGCGTGCGTGCGGTCGCGCTGCCGGCCGAGGGTGTCGCCCATCTGGTCGTCGCGCCAGGCAAGCTGGACGTGCTGCTCGCGCGCTGAGCTTCGCGAGACCGGTCGAGGGGGCGGCGCCGCGATCGCGGGGCCGCCCTTTTTTTTGCGTCCGCGGGCGTCGGGCGCCCGTCGCCGCCCCCGTGCGCCCCCGCATCCCGGACTTGACCGGAATGCGGTGCAACGGATGCGGTGGGCGCCCGACTAGCGGGTGGTGACGGAGACCCTGCCGAGAATGCCCGAGGGGGCGTCGGCGGGAGCGGAGACCAGCAGGGCGATGCGGCGTGGCCCGGTGCCGGCGGGGATGTCCGCCGTCAGCGGGCCCGGCGCGGCGGCTTCCTTCGTGGCGAGCTTCCGGCCGTCCAGCCACAGCTCCGCGGTCCCGCCGATGCTGTCGAACCGGATCGTGCCGCCCTCTGCCCCCACCCGCTTCCACGGGCGGAAGGCGGCGCGGTAGACGCGCCAGCCGGCGCTCGGCTCGGGCCGCGTTGGCGTCCCGCTGCGCAGGAAGGCCCAGCTGTTGTTGTCGCCATCCGGCGGTGCGATCGAGGGGTCGGGTCGCTCGGCCATGGCGGGCGAGCGGCGCCACTCCGCGATCGTCATCGTCGGCGGGGTGACCGGCACCTGCGGCGGCACCTGGGTTGCAAGGCGACGGATCGTCAGGCGCGCCGGCGCGAGCCCGTCCGCGGTGGCGCGAAGGGTGATGCTGCCCTTCCCGGGCGCCGCACGGACGATCAGCTGCGCGAGGCCGTTGAACAGCGAGCGGCGGTCGCCCTGCTCCGGCTCGTGGCTGTTGGGATCGCCGTTGCCGACGCCGATGATCTCGGCACCCTCCACGGTGAACTGCGTCATCCGGTTGACGGTCGGCACGTGGCGGCCGCGCGCGTCCACTGCATCGACGGTGATCGGCTGCACATCCTCACCGTCCCCCGCCATGACGGTGCGCGCGGGCGTCAGCCGCAGGGCGACGGGTGCGCCGGCGGTCTCGTGGACCGCGGTGGCCACCACCTTGCCGCCGCGCATCGCCAGCGCCTCGATGCGGCCGGGCTGGTATGGGACCTGCCACTCGTTGCCCATGATGCGATCGACCTTCTGCACGCCCAGGTCTCGGCCGTTCAGGCGCAAGAGCACCGTCTCGGCGTTGCTGCTGACGAAGACTGGGATGGTCTGGCCCTCCCTGCCCGGCCAGGTCCAGTGCGGCGCGATGCCGACCACCGCCGCGTCGTCGATCCAGTGGGCGCGGTGGATGTCGAAGGCCGTCTTCGGGAAGCCGCATAGGTCGAGAATTCCGAAGAAGCTGGCGATGGTCGGCCAGTCATAAGGCGTCGGCTCGCCATGATAGTCGAAGCCGGTCCAGACGAACCCGCCGGCCACGAACGGGCGCTTCGCGATCTCCCGCCAGGTATCGCGATGGGTGCCGCCCCAGCTCGCAGCCTCCTTGTCATAGGACGTGATGACGTGGCCGGCGGGAATGCTCTCATAGGCGCCGCGCGTCTCGAACGCGCTGGTGTCTTCCGAGCTGGTGATCGGCTTGGTGGGGTTCAGCTGGTGGAAGCGGTCATAGTCCGCCTGGTAATAGTTGAAGCCCATTACATCGACGACGGTCGAGACGTTGACCGGATCGTAGAAGGAGCCGTTCATCGCGGCGGTGACGGGCCGCGCGCCGTCGAGGCGATGGACCGTCGCGGCCATGCGGCGCACCATTTCCACGCCCGCTTCGGTGCCCTGCATCGGTTCCTCGTTGAAGACCGACCAGAGGATCACGCTCGGATGGTTGCGGTCGCGCCGGACCAGCCATTCGAGCTGATCCATGTAATCGGGCGCGGGATTGAAGTGGCGGTTCTCGTCCATGACGAGGAAGCCCATGCGGTCGCACAGGTCGAGCAGCTCGGCATTGGGGGCGTTGTGGGTGCACCGGATGGCGTTGCAGCCCATCGCCTTCAGTCGTTCGAGGCGCCAGGCGATCAGCGCATCGGGAACGGCGACGCCGACGCCGGCATGATCCTGGTGCAGGCAGACGCCCTTCAGCTTCACCGGCCGATCGTTGAGGAAGAAGCCGCGATCTGCATCGAAGCGGATGGTGCGAAAGCCGATCGGCGTGCGGCGCTCGTCCACGGGAGCGCCGTCGCGCAGCACGCGGGTGACGACCGTGTAGAGCGCCGGCGTCTCCACCGACCAGAGCGCGGGGTTGCCGGCGTCCAGCTTGAGCGCCGCTTCGGCCTGCTGGAGCACCGGCACGATTGCCTCGGTGCACCCGCTGGCCGCGGTCTTCCCCTCGCCATCGAGCAGCAGCGCCTCGACGGTGACGGTCGCCGGCTCGCGGCCCGTGTTCGCGAGCGTAGCCGCAACGGGAACATGCCAGCGGCCGTCGTCCCCCCTGCGGGGATCGCAGTGGACGCCGTCGGTGACGATCGCCACCGGGGCGCGACGCACCAGCCAGGCGTGGCGATAGAGGCCGGCGCCCTCGTACCACCAGCCTTCCATCGCGTTCGCATCGACGCGGATCGCGATGACGTTGGCCTCGTCGCCGAAGCGGGCGAAGGGCGTCAGGTCGATGTGAACGCTGTTGTACCCCGACCAGTTGTGCGCGACCGTGCTGCCGTTGACCCAGACGGTCGCGTTGGTGGCGATGCCGTCGAAGTGGAGCTCGATGGTCTTGCCGCGGTCCGCCGGATCGAGCTGGAGCGTGCGGCGGTACCAGGCGATGCCGCGAGGGCGGTAGCCCTGCGACACGTTGGCCGTCTCGACGAACGGCTGGGCCGCCGCCCAGTCGTGGGGCAGCCGTACCTCGTGCCAGTCGGAGTCGTCGAAGGCCACGGCGGCGGCGCCGAGCGCGTTGCCCGCCTTCACGCTCAGATAGGTGGCGTTGTGGGTGTCCGGCATCGGCGGCACCACGTCGCCCTCGTGGAAGCGCCAGCCGCGTTCGAGCAAGGTGCGCGAGGGATCCTGCACCAGGAGCGGCTGCGGCAGCGTGCGCGCGGGCTGCGGCATCGGGAAGCCGTCGTGGCCGAGCCGCTTGGCGGGCGCCGCTAGGGCGCGCTGCGGATTGGTGGCGATCAGGGCGCCGAGCCCCGCGCCCCCCGCCAGAAGCTGGCGTCGGTGCATGCAAAGTCCTCCAGATGGCGGCGCGGGCGCCGCACGGGTCACGAACGGCGGACGACCGTCAGAGGTCGCTCAGTTCCGCCACGAAATCATAGGCGTCGCCGCGATAGTAGGAACGGGTGAACTCCGCCGCGCGGCCGTCGCGCAGGAAGCCGTGGCGCTCGATCAGCAGCCCGGGCGCTCCGGCATCCACCCCGAGCATCCGCGCCTGCTCCGCGCCGAAGGGAACGGCGCGCAGCCGCTGGAGGGCGCGCACGGGCCGGTTGCCGGCGGCGTCCAGCGCGACATAGAGGGAGTCGCCCACCGCCTCGACCGCCGGCAGGCAATATCCCGCGATGGTGGAGTATTCCAACGCCATCGGCACCTCGTCGGCGAACCGCAGGCGGTTGAAGCGGAGCACCGGCGCGCCGGGCGAGAGGCCGAGCGCCATCGCCTCCTCTGGATTGACGATGCCGGCGGCGCGCGAGATCCAGCTGCTGCTGGCGGTGCGGCCGCGCGCGGCCATGTCTTCCGAAAAGGAGGAGAGCTTCGAAAAGCTCTTTTCCACGCGGCCGGCGACAAAGGTGCCGGCGCCGCGACGGCGGGTGAGCAGCCCTTCTTCGACCAGCCCCTCGATCGCCTTGCGGACGGTGATGCGGGACACGTTGTATTCGGTCGCGAGGTCGCGTTCCGGCGGGATGGCGTCGCCCTGGGCGAGCAGTTGCTTGCTGATGCCGTCGCGGATCAATTGCTGGAGCTGAAGGTACAACGGCGACGGATTGTCGTCCCGAAAACGTCCAACCTGATCCGAAAAGGCCATTCTCACGCTCCCCCCGGCGGCACCCGTTCGCGCCGCGACGGCAGAGAGCTATCGTAAGCGGAAGCCATGGGCAACCGGGCCCGGTCCTGCAATGGTATTGCCCTGGGAACAGTCCGCAGGGCCTCTGCCTCGAGCCGCCCGCCCGGCCGGCAGAACAGCACTGTTGCGCCTCAGGACTTATATTGGTTACACAGTTACAAGACCAGGGCGCGGAACGTTCGATCACCAGGGGGAGAATCCAATGGCAGCATGTATCGCCCGGGATGGGCGGCGGGTCCTTACGGCGCTTCTGCTTCTCGGCGCCGCAGCGCCGGCCCTGGCGGGTCCGCTGCCACTCGTGCCGGCGCCGGCATCGGTCGTTGCCGGCAGCGCCAGCTTCACCGTTCGCGACGGCACTGCCATCGCCACGGCCCACGGCGACGCCGCAGCCGAGGCCGCGGCCCGGATCCTGATCACCCATGTCCGCACCGAACGCGGCCTGGCGCTTTCGCAGACAAGCGGCGCCGCCCCGATCACGCTCGTACGCGACGCCGCGATCGCAGGAGACGAGGCGTATCGGCTGACGGTGACCGCCACCGGCATCCGCATCGCTGCGTCGGGCGACCGCGGCCTTCTCTATGGCGCGATGACGCTCGCGCAGCTGCTTAGCCCCGACCGCGCGTTCGGCAAGCCGGTGAAGGTCGACGCCGTCACCATCGAGGACGCGCCCCGCTTTGCCTGGCGCGGGTTGATGATCGACACCACGCGGCACTTCATCACGCTGGAGGCCATCCGCACCATCGTCGACCAGATGGCGTCGGTGAAGCTCAACACGCTGCACCTCCACCTGACGGACGACCAGGGATGGCGCTTCGAGGTGAAGCGCTATCCCAAGCTGACCGACGTCGGCGCGTGGCGCACCCCGCCCTCCTCCGGCGGCACGCCCGGGGCAAGGGTCGGAGGCTTCTATACCCAGGACGAACTCAAGCAGCTGGTCGCCTATGCGGCAGAGCGCGGCATCACCATCGTGCCGGAAGTCGACCTTCCGGGCCATGCGCAGGCGCTGGTTGCGGCCTACCCCGAGCTCGGCGTGCTCGGCGACCGGCCCGAAGTGTCGCCGGACTGGGGCATCAATCCCTATCTGCTGAACCCCGGTCCCAAGGGCGTCGAGTTCGTGAAGAACGTGCTGGACGAGCTGACGGCGGTCTTCCCGGGCACCTACATCCACCTAGGCGGGGACGAGGCGGTCAAGGACCAGTGGGAACGCTCGCCCGAGGTGCAGGCGCAGATCAAGGCGTTGGGCCTGAAGAACGAGAACCAGTTGCAGAGCTGGCTGATCGAGCAGTTCGGGAATTATCTAGCGAGCAAGGGCCGGCGACTGATCGGCTGGGACGAGATCCTGGAAGGCGGCGTGCCAGCCTCGGCCTCGGTGATGTCGTGGCGCGGCGAGAAGGGCGCGATCGAGGCGGCGAACCTCGGCCATGACGTGGTGCTCTCGCCGGCGCCCACCCTCTATCTCGACAGCCTGCAGAGCGATCGGGGCGACGAGCCGCCGGGTCGCATCATCATCCAGTCGCTCGAGAGCGTGTACCGCTACGATCCGATGCCGGCCGGGATTGCCGGCGACAAGGCGAAGCATGTGCTGGGCGCGCAGGCCAATGCCTGGAGCGAGTATCTGGTGACCCCCTATCAGGTGCAGCACGCGATGTTTCCGCGCGCGGCGGCACTGGCCGAGATCAACTGGTCGCCCAAGGACAAGCGCGACTTCGGCGGCTTCCTGGAGCGCGTCGGGCCGCAGATCGAGCGCTGGAAGCGTTCGGGCCTGGAGGTAGCCGACAGCGCCTTTGCCGTCGACTTCAAGGTGCAGGGCAGCCGCGGCGACGCGCTGCGGGCGAACAAGGCGCTGATCGCGCTGAGCACGCAGGCGCCCCATGGAACGATCCGCTACACGCTCGACGGCAAGGAGCCGACCGCTCGATCGAAGGCGTACAAGGGGCCGCTGAGCCTGGTGCCCGGCGTCACCGTCCGGGCCGCAGCATTCGACCGCGCCGGCAATGCGCTGGCGGCGGTTCGCAGCTTCGACACCGGCCGGGCGGCACTGCTCACCCGCACCGCCTCGGAGCTCACCGGGTGCCCGAGCGGGGCGCTGTGGCTGCGACTGCCGCTCACCGCCGATGCGACGGCCAACGGCCCGGCCTACAACGTCAACGTCTTCGACACGTGCAGCGTCTATCCGGCGGCGCCGGTCGACGTCGCGAGCGGCTTCACGATCGAAGTCGCGCGGCTGCCGCGCAACTTCGGCCTGGCGCATGACACGGGCAAGGTCCGCCGCCACTACAACGTCACCCCGCACGGCGAGCTGATCGTGACGGCGGGCTGCCCGGTGAGCGGCGACGACAAGGCGGCCAAGCCGACGCCGCTCGGCACCTTCCCGCTGCCCGACCCCGCCACCGCGCCTGCGCGCTTCCGCGTCACGGGCACGCTTCCCAAGCTGGAGGGCGATCGCGACCTCTGCTTCCAGTTCACCTCCCCGATTTCCGATCCCCTTTATGCCGTCGAACGGGCGACGCTTACGGAGACCGCACGATGAAGCGTTGGTTCGCCCTGCCCCTGTTGTTCGCGGCATTGCCGGCCTGGGGCGCGCCGCGCACCAGCGTCTCGCTGGATGGTGCGTGGCAGGTCCGCATCGACCCGACCGACGCGACTTCCGCCGGACAGCACCCGCGCGAGGCGAAGTGGTTCCGCGCGCAGGTGCCCGGCAGCGTCCAGCAGGACCTGATCGCGGCCAAGCGCGTACCGGACCCGTTCCAGGGGCTGAACGAGGACAAGATCCAGTGGGCGGGGCTCACCAACTGGCAGTTCCGCCGCATCATCGACGTGACGCCGGAAATGCTTCGGCGCGATCACCTGGACCTGGTGTTCGACGGGCTGGATACCTTTGCGACGGTCTCGGTGAACGGGCAGCAGCTGCTCACCACCGCCAACGCGCACCGTCAGTGGCGCGTCGACGCCAAGCCGGCGCTGAAGGTCGGGCGCAACGAACTGCTGGTGTCGATCGCCTCGCCGGTGCGCACGCTGCAGCCGATGGTGCTCAAGGAGGCGAACCCGCTTCCGGGCGAATATGACTCCGCCTATGGCGACGAGCCCAAGGGCAAGCAGACCTCGCCCTACATCCGAAAGCCCAAGTACCACTATAGCTGGGACTGGGGCCCCCGCATCATCAACATCGGCCTATGGCGTCCGGTGCGGCTGGAAGCGTGGGACGATGTGCGGATCGAGACGCTCCAGGTCGACCAGGAAGCGATCAACGATGCCGAGGCGCAGCTGACGGCGCGCTATACGCTGGTGGCGGATACCGCCGGCAGCGTGACGCTGCGCACCAGCGTCGTGGGTCCGAACGGGCAGACGCAGCCGGTCGAGCGGACGGTGCAGGTCGCGGCCGGCGAAAACCGGATTACGGTGCCGCTCACCATCGCCAATCCGCAGCGCTGGCAGCCGGTCGGCTATGGCGCCCAGCCCATGTACCGCGTGCAGGCGGCGCTGGTCGAAGGAGGCGCCGAGACGGATCGAACCGAGCGGCGCATCGGCCTGCGCACGGTCGAGCTGCTGACCAAGGACGGCGGCTTCGGCTTCCAGGTCAACGGCATTCCGATCTTCGCCAAGGGCGCGAACGTGATCCCGTTCGACAACTTCCCAAGCCGGGTGCCGGCCGCACAGATGCGCCACATCCTGCAGGGCGCGGTCGACGCCAACATGAACATGCTGCGCATCTGGGGCGGCGGCTATTATCTCGACCACGCCTTCTACGCGATGGCGGACGAGATGGGCATCATGGTCTGGCAGGACTTCATGTTCGGCGGGTCGGTGACGCCCCCGGATGCCGAGTTCCGCGAGAACGTCCGTGTCGAGGCCGAGCAGCAGGTCGCGCGGCTCCAGGCGCACCCCTCCGTCATCGCCTGGTCGGGCGGCAACGAGGTGCTGTCGGGTTGGGAAAACTGGTCCGACCGCAAGGCGTTCAAGAAGCGCATCGGCGCCGACGAGCAGGAGCGGATCGGCGCGGGCATGGCCGTGCTGTTCAACCAGGTGCTGCGCGACGCAGTGCTCACCCGCTCGCCGGGCACGCCCTATTGGCCGGGTTCGCCCTCGACTAACTATGAGGGTCCGGTCGATACCGACGCGGCGGGCGACCGCCACTTCTGGGATGTGTGGTCCGGCTCCAAGCCGGTCGAGAACTACCTCGACAGCTGCACGCGCTTCATGTCCGAATATGGCTTCCAGGCGATGCCGGACGTGGCGACGATCCGCGAATTCGCCGGCAACGGCCCGCTCGCGCTCGACAGCCCGGTGCTGAAGGGCCACCAGAAGTTCCTGGCCGGCAAAGGTAACGAGCGGCTGAAGATGTACCTCGACCAGCGGCTGCGCCCGGCCAAGGACTTCGCCGACACGGTGTACCTGACCCAGGTCAACCAGGCGCAGGCGATCGACATGGCCGCGCGCCACCATCGTGCCTGCCGCCCGACCAACATGGGCTCGCTCTACTGGCAGATGAACGACACCTGGCCCGCGATCTCCTGGGCGAGCATCGACTATCATGGCCGGTGGAAGCTGCTGAACTACGCCGCACGCCGCTTCTTCGCACCGCAGGCGATCGTTGCGGAGAACCGCGGCGGCAAGACGCGGATCGCACTGGTCTCCGACGCAGTGCAGCCGATGGCGGCAGAGTGGCGCGTGCGCAGCTTCGACATGGCCGGGCAGCCGCTGGGCGACAAGGGCGGCACCACCACCCTCGCGCCGCTGTCCTCCGCCGACGTCGCGAGCTTCACCGACGCGGAACTGTTCGGCAGTGCCGCGCCCAACGCCAGCTTTGCGGTCGCCGAGCTGGTGATCGACGGCAAGACCGCGTCGCGGCAGGTGTTCGAGCGCATGCTGCCCAAGGACATGGCCTATCCGGCGCCGGGCCTGACCGCCCGCTGGGAGGGCAAGCGCGTGACGATCACCGCCAAGAACCTTGCCCGCGCGGTGATGCTCGACTTCGGCGCGGTGGCCGCGCAGCCGAGCGATGACGGATTCGACCTGCTGCCGGGCGAGAGCGTGACGATCGACGTCGCTTCGGACGCCTCCGCAAGCGCGCTCGCGCGCGCCCTTACCCTTCGTACCCTGAGCACCCAGCCATGATCTTCCTCCCCCTGCTTCTCGCCGGCGTCGAGGCGCCGGCCGATCCGGTCGTGGCGACGGTGTCGCAGATGTCGATCGAGGAGAAGGCGGCGCAGCTCCAGAGCAGCGCGCCCGCCGATCCCAAGGCCGATCTGCCCGCCTATGACTGGTGGAACGAGGGGTTGCACGGGCTGGCGCGCAACGGCGTCGCCACCGTGTTCCCACAGGCGATCGGCATGGCCGCGACCTGGGACGTGCAACTGCTGCACGACATCGGCGACGTGGTCTCGACCGAGGCGCGCGCGATGTACAATCGCAAGCCCGTCGACGCCGATCGGCTGATCTACGAGGGGCTGACGATCTGGTCGCCCAACATCAACATCTTCCGCGATCCGCGCTGGGGCCGCGGGCAGGAAACGTACGGCGAGGACCCCCATCTGACGGGCGAGCTCGGCGTCGCCTTCATCCAGGGTCTTCAGGGACCCGACCCTGCGCACCCCAAGGTGATCGGCACGCCCAAGCACTTCGCCGTGCACAGCGGCCCGGAGGGCGGGCGCGACAGCTTCAACGTGAACGTGAGCCCGCAGGACCTGGAGTCCACCTATCTGCCGGCGTTCCGCAGTGCGATTGTCGATGGCAACGCGCAGTCGCTGATGTGCGCGTACAACTCAATCCATGGGACGCCTGCCTGTGCGCTGCCGTCGCTGATGAACGAGCGCCTGCGCAACGACTGGGGCTTCAAGGGCTTCACCGTCACCGATTGCGACGCGGCGGCGAACATCCACCTGTTCCACCACTATCGCCTGGACGCGGCATCCGCTTCGGCGGCGGCGATCAAGGGCGGCACCGACCTGAATTGCGGAACGACCTTCGGCGCATTGCCGGAAGCGGTGGCGAAGGGCCTGGTGACCGAGGCGGAAGTCGACACTGCGCTGATCCGCTCGCTGGAGGCCCGGCGCGCACTCGGCATCGCGTTCGGCGCGAGCAGCCCTTGGTCGAAGATCAAGCCCGACCAGCTTGGCGCGCCTGCGCACCACAAGCTGGCGCTGGAGGCTGCGCGCAAGTCGATCGTGCTGTTGAAGAACGATGCCGATCGCCTGCCGCTCAAGGCCGGCAGCCGCATCGCGGTCATCGGCACCAACGCCGACGACCTGGGCGTGCTGCAGGCGAACTACCACGGCACGGCCGGTGCGCCGGTGACGCCGCTCGATGGCATCCGCAAGCAGTTCGGCGCGGCTAACGTCCGCTATGCGCAAGGCTCGGTGCTCGCCGACGGTGCGCCGGTGGTGATCCCCGAGACGGCACTGCGCGCCGATGGCAAGCCGGGCCTGCGCGGCGAGTATTTCGCGAGCCGGACGGTGACGGGCACGCCGGTGGCAGTCCGGCAGGACCGGCGCGTCGACTTCGACTACAACCGCGCGGCGCCCCTGCCCCAGCTGTCGCCCGAAGGCTTTGCGGTGCGCTGGACCGGGCAGCTGGTGCCGCCCGGACCGGGCAAGTACCGGCTGGCGATCGATACGCCGGTCTGCTGGAAATACTGCAAGTCGCATGACTCGGTGCGGCTGTGGGTCGACGGCAAGCCGTTGATGACCGGCGAGATCACCAAGGGCCGCGTCGAGGTGCCGTTCGCGAGCGACGGCCGTCCCGTCGACATCCGCCTGGAACTCGATCACCAGGGTGAGGACGAGGGCATTCGCCTGCTGTGGCTGCCCCCGGCCGAGCCGTTGCTCGCCGAAGCGGTGGAGACGACGAAGGACGCGGACGTGATCGTCGCCGTGCTCGGTCTTTCGGCAGACCTGGAGGGCGAAGCGCTGCAGGTGAGCGTCCCCGGCTTCGTCGGCGGCGACCGCACCGACATCGCGCTTCCGCTCGCCCAGCAAAAGCTGCTGGAGGCGCTGCGCGAGACCGGCAAGCCGGTCGTGCTGGTGCTGACGAGCGGCAGCGCGGTGTCGGTCGACCCCGACATGGCCGACGCGATCCTCACCGCCTGGTATCCGGGCGAGTCCGGCGGCACCGCGATCGCGGAGACGCTGGCGGGGCTCAACAATCCGTCGGGTCGCCTGCCGGTCACCTTCTACCGCCAGACCAGCGACCTGCCGGCGTTCACCGACTATGGCATGAAGGAGCGCACCTACCGCTTCTTCACGGGCAAGCCGCTGTGGGGCTTCGGCCACGGGTTGAGCTACACGCGCTTCGGCTATGGCGCGCCGGTGGCGAAGGCGGGCGACACCAACGCCAACGTCTCCGTCAGCGTGCAGGTGCGCAACGACGGCAAGCGGGCCGGTGACGAGGTGGTGCAGGCCTATCTGGTGCCGCCGGCAGCCGGCAAAGGCAGCGGGCTCACCACCCCGGTGCTCCAGCGCCAGCTGGTCGCCTTCCAGCGCGTCTCGCTGAAGGCGGGCAAGACGGAGACGGTGCGGTTCGAGCTCGATCCGCGCAGCCTCAGCACGGTTGCCCGCGACGGCACGCGTACCGTCCAGCCGGGCGCCTATCGCCTCTATGTCGGCGGGGGCCAGCCGGGCGACGGCGTCGGCGCCTGGACCGACTTCACCGTGACGGGCGACGCCCGGGAGCTTGCGAAATGATCGATCGTCGTACCGTTCTGGGCGCAGGCGTCGCGCTCGCCGCCACGCCCGCCCTTGCGCGCGCCGCGCCGACGCTCGCCAGCAAGCGGCCGGCGCTTGCCGAGCGCCGCTTCACCAGCAAGGCGGTGGAGCGCGAGATCGCGCGGGTGTCGGCGAAAATCAGCGATCCCAAGCTGCGCTGGATGTTCGGCAACTGCTATCCCAACACGCTCGACACGACCGTGAAGATGGGCACCGTCGACGGCAAGCCGGACAGCTTCGTCATCACCGGCGACATCGACGCGCTGTGGCTGCGGGACTCCGCCGCACAGGTGAAGCCGTACCTGCATCTGGTGAAGCAGGATCCCAAGCTGCGCACGCTGTTCCAGGGGCTGATCCACCGCCAGGCGCGCTGCATCCTGATCGATCCCTACGCCAACGCCTTCCTGGAGGACCCGAACGGCAAGACCGAGCTCAGCTGGGCGCTGACCGACCAGACCGAGATGAAGCCGGGCGTCGCCGAGCGGAAATGGGAGATCGACTCGCTGTGCTACGCCATGCGGCTGGCACACGGCTATTGGCAGGCGACCCGCGACACGACGCCCTTCGACGCGCAGTGGGCGGAAGCCGCACGGCTGAGCATCCGCACCTTCCGCGAGCAGCAGCGCAAGGACGATCGCGGCCCCTATCGCTTCCAGCGGGTCAGCAACCGCACCACCGAGACGATGATGCTCGACGGCTGGGGTCCGCCGTCCAGGTCGGTGGGCCTGATCCACTGCGGTTTCCGCCCCTCGGACGACGCCTGCGTCTATCCCTTCCTGATCCCGGCCAACTGGTTCGCGGTGACGGCGCTGCGCGAACTGGCAGTGGTCGCGAACGAGGCGCGGCGCGACACGGCGCTCGCGCAGGACGCGACGTCGCTTGCGGCCGAGGTCGAGGCGGCGCTCCACGAAAATGGCAAGATGCGGCTGCGCGACGGACGTGAGGTCTGGGCGTTCGAGGTCGACGGCTATGGCAACGCGATCTTCATGGACGACGCCAACGTGCCGTCGCTCTCCAGCCTCGCCTATCTCGGCTGCATGCCGGCGAGCGATCCGCTGTTCCGCCGCACCGCCGAGGCCGCATGGAGCGACGTGAACCCCTATTGGTCGCGCGGGCGCGCTGCCGAGGGGATCGGTGGACCGCATGTGGGCCTCGGCCAGATCTGGCCGATGTCGCTGATCCAGCGCGCGTTCGTCGCCCAGGACGATGCGACCATCCGCAGTTGCCTCAAGATGTTGCGCGACACCGACGGTGGCACCGGCTTCATCCACGAGGCCTTCGACCAAGACGATCCGACGAAGTTCACGCGCGACTGGTTCGCCTGGGCAAACGGGCTGTTTGGCGAGTTGCTCGTTACCCTGGCCGACCGTCGCCCGAACCTGCTTGCCGAGGCGTTCTGACATGACCGCGATCACCCGCCGTACCCTGCTCGCCACTTCCGGCATCGCCGCCGCCGCTGCCGGCCTGCCCGGCTCCGCCTTCGCGCGCCGGGTCGAGCAGACGCCGCCGAACCTGTTCATCGGAACGGGTGGCGATGGCCACACCTATCCGGGACCCACGATGCCGTTCGGGATGGTTCAGGTCGGACCTGATACCGACAACACGCGGTGGGAGGGATGCTCGGGCTATCATCGCACCGACACCTCGATCATGGGCTTCTCGCACACCCATCTCTCCGGCACTGGCATCGGCGACCTGATGGACGTGCTGGTGGTGCCGACCCGCGGCCCCGTGGAACTCGTCCCCGGCCCGCGCGAGGACCCGGACAAGGGCTATCGCCAGCGCTTCTCCGAAGAACATGCCCAGCCCGGCTACTACCGCGTTCGGCTGGAAAGCGGCGTGGTGTCCGAGCTGACCGCCACCGAGCGGACCGGCTGGCAGCGCCATCGCTTCCCACAGGGCCCGGGGCATGTGCTGCTCGACTTCTGGCACATGCCGCCCGTGCAACCGCCGACCTATCGGCTGGTGCGAGACGCCACGCTGACCATTGGCGACGACGACACCATCACCGGCAGCCGATCGGTGTACCGCTGGGCGAAGGGTCGCAAGATCCACTTCGCGCTGAAGCTGTCGCGGACGCCGGACCGGGTGACCTTCTATGTCGATGACAAGGCGCAGCCGGAGGGCACGCGCACCGTGTCGGGCGACAAGCTCAAGCTGGTGCTCCACTATGACGATGCCGGTGCCGCGCCGATCCTGACCAAGTGCGGCCTGTCGGGCGTGGACGTGGCGGGCGCACGCGCGAACCTGGAGGCCGAGGGCCGCGGCTGGAACTTCGACGCGCATCGCCGCGCGGCTACCAAGGCGTGGGACAAGGCGCTCGGCACGGTGCGCGTGTCCGGCGGCACCCCGGAACAGCGCACGATCCTCTCGAGCGCCATCTATCATGCGCAGCTCGCGCCGACGCTCTTCTCGGACGTCGACGGCCGCTACATGGGGCTGGACCAGAAGGTCCACCAGCTTGCCGCCAGGGAGCGCGCCTACAGCACCTATTCGCTGTGGGACACCTATCGCACGCTGCACCCGCTGCTCACCCTGATCGCGCCCGAACAGGCGGTCGCGTTCACCCACGACCTGCTGCGCCAGAGCATCGAGAGCCCCTTCGGGCCGCCGGTGTGGCCGCTCCAGGGCGTCGAGACCGGCACGATGATCGGCTGGCACGCGGTCGCGGTGCTGGCGGAGGCGCGCGCCAAGGGCATCCCGGCCGACTATGCCGCCGCCTGGCCGGCGATCCGCAAGCGCGCGTTCGACCCGACCACACCGGACGTCGCGAGCACCCGCGCACGCGGGGACTATGCGAAGCTCGGCTATCTGCCTGCCGACCGCGTGGACGAGTCCGTCAGCCGCACCCAGGAATATGCCTATGACGACTGGGCGATGGCGCATCTGGCCGAGGCGGCGGGCGCGCACGAGGACGCCGCGGCCCTGCGCAAGCGCAGCCTGAACTATCGCAACGTGCTCGATCCGAAGATCCGCTTCGCGCGGGCACGGCTGGCGAACGGCAGCTGGATCACGCCCTACGATCCGATCCAGATCGGCCACAAGGTCGAGGAGTATCGCGACTATACCGAGGCGAACGGCTGGCAGGCGACCTTCCTGAACCAGCACGACATCTACGGGCAGATCGCGCACTTCGGCGGCGATGCGGCGTTCGAGGCGAAGCTCGACGCGCTGTTCTCGGCGCCCTCGACGCTGCCGGACAATGCGCCGCCCGACATCTCGGGGCTGGTCGGCCAGTATGCGCACGGCAACGAGCCGAGCCATCACGTCGCGTACCTCTATGCCTATACGGGCGCGCCCTGGAAGACCCAGGCGATGGTCCGGCGGCTGCTGACCGAGATGTACAAGGCGGATCCGGACGGCGTGATCGGCAACGACGACTGCGGGCAGATGAGCGCCTGGTTCGTGATGAGCGCGCTCGGCTTCTATCCGGTCGATCCGGTCGAGGCGGCCTATGTGCTGGGGTCGCCGCTGTTCGAACGCGCCGAGGTGAAGCTGGGCGGTGCCGCCAAGCTCGTGGTCGAAGCGCCGGGCAACCGCGCGGACACGCCCTATGTGGCGGCGGTACACTGGGACGGCCGGCCGTGGACACGCAGCTGGATCGGGCACCGCGAGCTGGCGAAGGGCGGCACCCTGCGCTTCACCATGAGCGCCACGCCCAACCGCGAGTTCGGACGCGCGCTTGCCGATCGCCCGCCTTCGTACGGCAGCACGCCGGCCTGATCCCGTTCCTTCGGAGTATCCCATGACCGAGTTGTCCCGGCGCACGCTGATCGCCACCAGCCTGGTGGCGAGCGCCCTTCCCGCCGGTAACGCGCACGCGGCAACCCGCGCGCGGGCACCCAAGCCCTGGGGCGCCGTCCCCTCGCCGCGCCAGTGGCGCTGGCACGGGCGGGAGGCCTATGCCTTTGTCCATTTCTCGATCAACACCTACACGGACAAGGAATGGGGGTTCGGCGACGAGAGCCCGAAGCTGTTCAACCCGACCGACTTCGATGCGGACCAGATCGTCGCCGCGGCCAAGGCCGGCGGGCTGCGCGGGCTGATCCTGACGGCCAAGCACCACGACGGCTTCTGCCTGTGGCCGACGACCCTCACCGAGCACTGCATCCGCAACAGCCCCTACAAGGACGGCAAGGGCGACATCGTGCGCGAGATGGCCGACGCCTGCCGCCGTGCCAAGCTGCCGTTCGGCCTCTACCTGTCGCCGTGGGACCGGAATCATGCGGAATACGGCCGGCCGGAGTACATCACCTATTACCGCGCACAGCTGACCGAGCTGTGCACCCGCTATGGCGAGCTGTTCGAGGTGTGGTTCGACGGCGCCAACGGCGGCGACGGCTATTATGGCGGCGCGCGGGAGGCGCGGAAGATTGATGCGCCGCGTTACTACAACTGGCCCTCGATCATCGCGCTGGTCCATAAGCTGCAGCCCAACGCCTGCACCTTCGATCCATTGGGCGCCGACATCCGTTGGGTGGGCAATGAGGATGGCGTCGCGGGCGATCCCTGCTGGCCGACCATGCCGAACGAACCGTACGACCAGAAGGACGGCAACAGCGGCGTGCGCGGCGCCGAGCTGTGGTGGCCGGCGGAGACCGACGTTTCGATCCGGCCCGGCTGGTTCTATCACGCGGACGAAGACGCCAAGGTGAAGAGTCCGGAGCGGCTGGTGCGGCTGTACGACGAATCCGTAGGGCGTGGGACCAATCTGAACCTCAACATCCCGCCCGATCGACGTGGGCGCATCGCCGACCAGGACATGAAGATCCTGACGTCGTTCGGCGACGCGATCCGCGCGACCTTCGCCCGGGATCTCGCCACGGGGGCGGTGGCGAGCGCCAGTCACAGCCGCGGACGCGGGTTCGAGCCGGCGCGGGTGCTCGATGGGGATCGCGAAAGCTATTGGTCCACGCCCGACGGCGTCACCACGCCCAGCCTGACGCTGGACCTGCCGCCGGGCCACAGCTTCGACGTGATCCGGCTGCGCGAATATCTGCCCTTGGGAGTGCGGGTGACGCGCTTCGCGATCGACGCGGAAGTGGATGGTCGCTGGCAGGCCTTGGGCGAGCACGCGTGCATCTCCGCCCAGCGGATCGTCCGCCTGGAAAAGCCGATCACCGCACGGCGCGTTCGGCTGCGCATCCTGGAGGCGCCGGTGAGCCCGGCGATCAGCGAGTTCGCGCTGTTCCGCTCGGTCGCACCCGTGGACGTGCCGGCGATCATCTCTTCCGACCCCACCGTGCTCGACACGGCAGGCTGGAAGATCGTCGAGGCAAGCGCGCCCGGGGCGGAGAAGCTGCTCGACAATGACGCCGGCACCATCTGGGCACAGCCGGCACCGGCTGCCGGAAAGCCCGCCGGGGTGACGGTGGCGTTGCCCGAGGCGGTACTGCTCGCGGGCTTCAGCCTGACCCCGTCGCGCCAGGTGATGACCAATGCAGCGCCGCCGAAGGGCTATGTCGCGGAGACCAGCGTCGACGGGAGGAACTGGCAGGCCGCGGCCACCGGCGAGTTCAGCAACATCGCCTATGCACTCTCCACCCAGCGCATCACCTTCGACGCGCCGCGCAACGCTCGCTTCTTGCGGTTGCGCTTCGCGGAGACGGCACTGCCCACACCGCGCCTGGCCGTGGCCGGGATCGGCGGGTTCACCGCGCAGCGGTAGCGCTTCCATCGATGGGTCGCCGAAGGCCGCGGACATCGCGTTCGCGGCCTTTTGCGCGTGCCCGGCTCGCCTGCGAGCGCGGCAGCTCCACCGCCGTTCAAGGAGAAAACCTTTAACGTTTTTGGTATTGTATTGATCTGGCTCCTGTGACAGGTTTGTTTCAGATCAGCGGTACCAAAGATGGTAGCGCTCATATGGGCCGGTCCACGCCACACGGCGGGCCGGGGCATCGGGGAGGCCATATCGTGATCGTTTCGCGCCGAGATACGCTTGCTATCGGCCTCGCCGGCATCGCGTCCGCATCGGTCGCGCGGGCAGCCCCCGCCAGCCGCGCGCTGATCGTCTCCACCTGGGATTTCGGCGCCGCGGCAAACGCCGCCGCCTTCGCCCGCTTCAAGGCGGGCGGCACGCTGATCGACGCGGTCGAAGCCGGGGCACAGGTGCCCGAGGCCGATGTGACCAACCATTCCGTAGGCTTTGGCGGCTATCCGGATCGCGATGGCCATGTGACGCTCGACGCGATCATCATGGACGACCAGGGCCATGTCGGCGCGGTTGCGGCGCTGGAGGACGTGCTCCACCCGATCTCCGTCGCGCGCCGCGTCATGGAAAAGACTCCGCACACGATGCTGGTGGGCGAAGGTGCCCGCCAGTTCGCGGTTGCCGAAGGTTTCGAACGCACCAAGCTGCTGACGCCGGAGGCCGAGGCGGCGTGGCGGGACTGGCTGAAGACCGCCAAGTACCAGCCGGTCGCCAATATCGAGAACCAGCGCGGCTCCGCACTCGACCACGACACGATCGGCATCCTCGCCTGCGGCCCGGACGGTCGGCTGGCGGGCGCGTGCACGACCTCGGGCATGGCGTTCAAGCTGCGGGGGCGCGTCGGCGACTCCCCGCAGGCGGGCTGCGGGCTGATGGTCGAGCCGGGGGTCGGCGCGGCGACCGCGACCGGCGTCGGCGAAGAAGTCACCCGCATCGCCGGCGCCGCCCGGATCACCAGTTCGATGCGTATGGGCATGGACCCTCAGGCCGCCTGCCGAGAGGCCGTGCAGCATATCGCCAAGCTTCGCGGCGAGGCCGTCCGGGACGCGCAGGTCGCGTTCCTGGCGATCGACGCCAAGGGCCGGGTTGGTGCCTTCGCGCACCTGCCCGGCTTCACCTACGCGGTCACCGACACGACCGGCAGGACCAGCATCCACGCCGCACAAAGCCTCAAAGGGCCGGCGGGCGCAAAGAACTAAAGGGACGATTGATGAAGACGATGACGCGTTTGTTGCTGGCGTCCACCTGCATCGCCGGCGTTGCCGCGATGCCGGCGATGGCCCAGGAGGCCAATGTCACCGGCGGTCCGATTGCGACGGACTCCGCCCTGGAAGCTCCCCAGGCGAATGAAGATGCCCCGGCCGACGCCGGCGGCGCCATCGTCGTCACCGGATCGCGCATCAGCCGCCCGAACGCCACCGCAGCAGCACCGATCACTTCGGTCACTTCCGAGTCCATCCGCGCGCAGGCGGCGGTGAACATCGAAGAAGTGCTCAACCGCATCCCGCAGGTCGCCCCCGACAGCCAGCAGAACTACGCGGACTCCGACGGCCGCCAGCGCATCAAGCTGCGCAACCTGGGCTTCGAGCGCACGCTCGTCCTGGTCGACGGCAAGCGCCTGGGCACGGTGAACGGCCTGGACGCCAACATGATCCCGACCTCGCTGATCAAGCGCGTCGACGTGCTGACCGGGGGCGCTTCGGCGGTCTATGGTTCGGACGCGATCGCGGGCGTCGTGAACTTCGTCCTCGACGACGATTTCGAGGGCGTGCAGATCAACGGCAACTACAACTTCTACGCGCACCACAACAAGTCGGGCCTCGCGACCGATGTCGCCAACGGCTACAATTTCGCGCAGCCGGCACGCGGCAATGCGTTCGACGGCGGCCGCACCGACCTTTCGATCACGGCCGGCAAGAAGCTGTTCGACGACCGCTTCCACATCTCGGGCTACGTGAACTATCGGCAGGCCGACCTGGTCGCGATGAACGACCGCGAGTTTGCGGCTTGCGAACTCACGCAGCCGGTCAAGGACGGCGCGCTGGGCTGCGCCACCTCCGCCTATACGCCCCTGGGCTATATCTCGCCGGGCAGCGGCCCGAACGCGGGCAACACCTACGTCAACGCTCCGAACGGTTCGGGTGCGCTGCTGCCCTATTCGGAAGAATATGCCGCCAACCTGTACGACGGCACGGCGCTCCAGCGTTCCAACGAACGGTGGAATGCCGGCGGCTTCGCCTCGTTCGAGATCTCGCCCGCAGCCGAAGTCTATGCGAGCGCGATGTGGTTCCGCGACAAGTCGAGCAACCCCTTCCCTGCGCGCATCCTGGCGCCGTCGAACTACGGGTCCGACGCGACGGGCGCCTCCCTCAAATACACGGTCCGCTGCGACAACCCGTACATGTCGGCGGAACAGGCGCAGGTGATCTGCGGCACCGCCGCGGGCACCTCGGCCACGACCCCGGTCGATCTGCGCTACCGCGCCAATGGCGTGGCCCCGATCAACGACAGCTATGTGAACAAGGGTCTTCGCATCACCGGCGGCGTCCGCGGCGAGATCGCCCAGGGCTGGAGCTATGACGTCGGTGGCGTCTACGCCCGCAACCAGATGGACATGACCTGGGGCATGCCCAACTTCGATCGCGTCAACAACGCGCTCGACGTCGTCAGCAGCAATGGCACCGTCACCTGCCGCGACGCAAGCGACGGCTGCCTGCCGTTCAACCCGTTCCAGGCGAACTCGCCGACCAACAACCAGGCGCTGTTCGACTATCTGATGGTCGGCGGCTACGGCACCCAGAAGACCGTCAACACGCTCTACAATGCCATCGTCACGGTCCAGGGCGACCTGGGCGAGCACGGCATCACCAGCCCCTGGGCCGAACAGGGCGTCGCGGTCGCGTTCGGCGCCGAGTTCCGCGAAGATCAGCTGGAATCGACCGCGGACTCGGTCTGGCGCACGCAGTTCGGCGGCTCGGACCAGGACCTTTCGCAGCACGTCTGGGAAGGCAACGTCGAGCTTCAGGTGCCGATCGTGGAGAACAAGCCGTTCGCGGACCTGCTGCAGGTGAACGGCGCCTATCGCCTGTCCAAGTACAGCAGCAACCCGAAGACCTTCTCGACCTGGAAGGCCGAGGCAATCTGGGCACCGATCCCGGACATCACCTTCCGCGCGTCGATGAACCGCGCCCAGCGCGCACCCACGGTCGTCGAGGCGTTCCAGGCGAGCAACAGCAGCTACGATCGCATCGACCCGAATTCGTTCAACGACTTCTGCGCACCGACGATCCTGCGCTACGAGACCAACGGCGCGGGCCAGCAGGTACCCGTATTCGGTGCCCCGCAGGCGTCGCGTGAGGTCTGCGCCGCCACCGGTCTGGCCGACAGCCTGTACGGCAGCGAGACCCTGCTCTGCCCGACCGATGTCGGCTGCACCACGCGCAGCGGCGGCTTCACGGTCGACCCGGAAACGGCCTACACCAAGACCTTCGGCATCGTGCTGAAGCCGCGGTTCCTGCCGGGCCTGACCGTGTCGGTCGATCGCTACCTGATCGATCTGAACGACTCGATCGGCTACAACAACTACGACTTCTTCCGCGATGGCTGCCTGTCGAGCGGCGACGAGTTCTTCTGCTCGATGTTCGTGCGCAATGCGGACGGCACGCTGTACAGCCCGACCAACACCAATGCGGAAAGCGGCTACGTCCGCAGCGGCACGACCAACTACTACAAGAGCAAGTCTTACGGCTGGGATTTCCAGGCACAATATGCGCTGCGCATGGGTTCGGCCGGCAAGCTCGACTTCGACTTCTCGGGTTCGCTGACCACGCTGCTGGGTGCGCAGGACGCGCCGACGCTCAACAAGCGCAACTGCGTCGGCTATTACGGCGGGGCCGGCTGCGGCCAGTTCATCCCGAAGTGGACGCACAACCTGCGCGGCACCTACACCACCGACGATGGCGTGTTCACCGCGTCGCTCAACTGGCGCTACCTGGGCCCGCTGACCAACGTGTCCAACTCGGGCGACACCAACCTCGGCTGGACGCCGGACGCGACGCGCGAGACCTTCTACAAGGTCAAGGCCGTCAGCTACTTCGACCTGGCGCTCGCCTTCCGCGTGAACGAGCAGTTTTCGTGGCGACTGGCCGCGAACAACCTCCTCGACAAGTCGCCGCCGGTGTTCCCGAACTCGCGCGACGTGACGGGCCTCTTCCGCAACAACACGATCTCCTCGCGGTACGACATCCTCGGCCGTCAGATCGCCGTCGGCGCGACGATCAACTTCTGATCCCGTCCCTTCGGACATCCAAGTTCCCATGAACTGGGCCCATGCTCTCGCGAGCATGGGCCCTTTTTTTTGCGCATGCGCCAGACGGGTCGCGGGTTGCGGAGCGGGAGGCGGTGCCTACCTAGCGGGTCCCCTCCCCGACGCGGACGTCCCCATGCCCCCATCCTCCCCCGTCTGGTTCATCACCGGCTGTTCCACCGGCTTCGGGCGCGAACTCGCGACCCGCGTGCTCGATCGCGGCTGGCGCGGGGTGGTGACGGCTCGCAACCGCGACAGCGTGGCCGACCTGGTCGAAGGGCGCGAGGATCGCGCACTGGCCGTCGCCCTGGACGTCACGGATCATGCCCAGATCGCCAGTGCGGTGGCAGCCGCGCGGGACAAGTTCGGGCGCATCGACGTGCTCGTGAACAACGCGGGCTATGGCTATCAGAGCAGCATCGAGGAGGGCGAGGAGCCGGAAATCCGCGCCCAATTCGACGCGAACGTCTTTGGCCTGTTCGCCCTGACGCGCGCCGTTCTGCCGATCCTGCGCGGGCAGCGCAGCGGGCGCATCCTCAACATCACCTCGGTAGCAGGCCTCGCAGGCTTTCCCGCCTCGGGCTACTATGCCGCATCGAAGCATGCGGTGGAGGGTTGGTCGGATACGCTGCGGGCCGAAGCCGCACCGCTCGGCATCCACGTCACCTGCATCGAGCCGGGACCGTTCCGCACCGACTGGGCGGGCCGGTCGCTCCGCCAGACGCCGAACCGCATCGCCGACTATGCGGAGACCGCGGGCAAGCGGATGGACGACACCCGCGGCGTGAGCGGCACCCAGGCCGGCGATCCGGCACGCGCCGCCGACGCGATGATCGCGCTTTCCGAACAACCCGATCCGCCGCGTCACCTGGTGCTCGGCCGCTTCGGCCATGACGCCGTGGTTGCGCGGCTCAAGGAACGCCTCGCCGAGATCGAGCGCTATCGCGACATCAGCCTCGCCACCGACTTTCCCGACGCCTGACGGAGTACCCATGGCCACCCCAGCGCTTTTCGCCCCCGCGAGCATCGGCTCGCTGAAGATGGACAACCGCATCGTCATCGCGCCGATGTGCCAATATTCCGCGGTCGACGGCTGCATGACCGACTGGCACCAGATCCACCTGGGGCAGCTGGCACTGTCCGGCGCCGGGCTGCTGACGATCGAGGCGACCGCCGTCGTCCCGGAAGGGCGCATCACCTATGGCGACGTCGGCCTGTGGGACGACGCGACCGAGGCGGCGATGGCGCGTACGCTGGAGAGTATCCGCCGCCACTCGCCGATGCCGATCGCGATCCAGCTGGCGCACGCGGGTCGTAAGGCATCCACCGAGGTGCCGTGGAAGGGCGGCGCCCAGCTGCCACCGGACGATGCCAATGGCTGGCAGACGGTTTCCGCCTCCGCGCTGCCGTTCGAGGCGCAGGAGAATGCGCCGACCGCGCTCGACCGGGCCGGCATGGACCGGGTGCGCGACGCCTTTGCCGATGCGGCGCGGCGCGCCGACCGGCTCGGCATCGACGCGATCCAGATCCACGCGGCGCACGGCTATCTGCTCCACCAGTTCCTCTCGCCGCTCTCGAACCAGCGCGACGACGACTATGGCGGCAGCCTGGAGAACCGCATGCGTTTCCCGCTGGAGGTGTATGACGCGGTGCGCGCCGCCTTCCCGGCGGACAAGCCGGTGACCGTGCGCGTGTCGGGCACCGACTGGGTCGAGGCCGGCTGGGACGTCGACCAGACCATCGCCTTTGCCAAGGCGCTGCAAGCACGCGGCTGCGGGCTGATCCATGTGTCGAGCGGTGGCCTCGATCCGCGCCAGCAGATCCCCGTGGGACCGAACTACCAGGTGCCGCTTGCCCGAGCGGTGAAGCAGGCAACGGGCCTCCAGGTCGTGGCGGTCGGGCTGATCACCGATTTCGAACAGGCCGAGGCGATCGTCGGTACGGGCGACGCGGACTATGTCGGCCTTGCGCGCACCATCCTCTATGATCCGCGCTGGCCGTGGCATGCCGCCGCCCATCTGGGAGCAAAGGTGCGCGCCGCGAACCAGTATCTCCGGTCGCAGCCACGCCAGTACCGAGCGCTGTTCGACTTCAAGGAGAGCGCAGAGTCATGATCGGGGAAGCCGGCCAGACAGGCACGCTGGAGCCATTGAAGGAAGGCCGCCAGCGCGCGGCCGTCTTCCTGAAGCTCGGGCGCCGCCGCGGCCTGAGCGCCACGCTGGAGGTGACCCCGGCGGGATTGCTCGCGATCGGCGGGCTGGTCTCCTCCATCCTGCTCTCGACGGCGGTGCTGGTACGGAGCGCCGTCGCCGCGAAGCTGCGGGCACAGGACCGCCGGCAAGAAGATCCTCCACGACCGGACGAGCAGAAAGCATCCGCCCTCTAGACAGGCGGCGCGCGATTTGAGACCTTTTGGGTACCATTCGGAGACCAAAGTGCCTCAGACCAGCTTCACGCGATCGCTCTTCCTTGCCACCGCAGCCGCGTCGCTGCTCCCCGCCGCCGCATCGGCCGCGGCCGCAGACACGCTTCCCGCGGTTTTTCCGCAGCCGGTGTCGATGCGCCTCACGGGCGCAGCGCTGGCGCTCGGCGACGAAGCGACGATCGTCAATGCGGAAGCGGCGGACGCCGAAACGCTGGCGCTGGTCCGCGGCGCGCTGGCAGCGGCCGGGGTGGAGACGATCACGACGGCTCGCGCGCTCCCTGCCAAGTCCCGCGGCACCGTGGTGGTGATCGGAACGAGCCGTTCGGCACCGGTTCGCAGCGCGGTCGCACGGCTCGGCGGCGCCTTGCCGGATCAGCGTGAGGGCTATGCGCTCCTGAGCGGCGCCAATGGCGACGGCGCGCTGGTCGTGCTCGCGGGCAAGGACGCAGACGGACTGTACTATGCGGCGCAGACGCTGCGGCAGCTGACCGCGCGCGGGACCATGCCCGCGGTCTCGATCGCCGACCGTCCGGCGATGGCGATCCGCGGCACCATCGAGGGCTTCTATGGTGCCCCATGGTCAATGGAGGACCGCGCCCGCCACCTCGACTTCCTCGGCAGCGTCAAGGCGAACACCTACATCTACAGCCCCAAGGACGATCCATTCGCGCGCGACAAGTGGCGCGAGGACTATCCGCAGGCGACGCTCGACGCCCTGAAGGGGCTCGTCGACCAGGCGCGACGCCACCACGTCCGCTTCACCTATGCCATCTCGCCGGGTCCCTCGATCTGCTACTCGCGGCCGTCCGACGTGCAGGCGCTCCAGCGCAAGTTCGACGTCTTCCGCGCGATGGGCGTGCGGTCCTTCTACATCGCGTTCGACGACATTGAATATACCAAGTGGAACTGCGACGAGGATCGCGCGGCACTGGGCGAGCCGGGCGAGCGCGCGGCGGGCCTCGCGCAGGCGACGCTGTCGAACACCATCTACCGCTGGCTGAAGACGAAGGACGGCGCCGACGCCGAACTGATGATCGTGCCGACGGAGTATTTCAACACGACCGAATCCCCCTACAAGGCGGCGCTCCGGCAGGTCGATCCTGCAGTGTTCGTGCAGTGGACGGGCACCGACGTGGTGCCACCGGCGATCTCGATCGGCGACGCCAAGGCGGCGACCAAGGCATTCGGCCGCAAGACGCTGCTGTGGGACAATTATCCGGTCAACGACTACGGCGAGTCCACCGGCCGCCTGTTGATGGCGCCCTATGCGCGGCGCGAGGCGGGGCTTTCGGGCGAATTGAGCGGGATCCTCGCGAACCCGATGAACCAGGAGGCGCCGAGCCGCGTCGCGGTGTTCGGAAGCGCCGCATTCGCCTGGAACGACCGCGGCTATGATGCGGACCGGGCGTGGAAGGCGGCGGCACGGATGCTGGCGTCGGGCGATGCCGCGACCACCGAGGCGCTGATGGTGTTCTTCGACGCGCAGCACCTGGCGCCGACTTTCGGCAGCCAGCCCTGGCAACCCTCCGCGCCCCGGTTGAAGGCGACGCTGGACGGGGTGGTCGATGCGCTCACCAGCGGCGATGCAGCGGCGCGTGAGGCGGCCCTGGAGCGGCTGAAGACGACCGCGGACGCACTTGCCACCGCCTCCGACACGATCCGCGCCGGAGTGGCGGACAAGGGCCTTCTCGCGCAGAGCCAGCCCTGGCTCGATGCGCTCCAGCTGTGGGGGCGTTCGCTCCAGGCGACCGCGAGAGGGCTTTCGGCCGCGAACCAGGGCAGCCCGCGCGCGTCCGGCTTCTTCGCCCAGGCACAGGCGCTCGCCGCCCAGGCGGAGAAATTGCAGACCATCCCCGGCACCACCCGGCCGCAAGGCAGTATCAAGGTCGCCGACGGCGTGCTCGATCGGTTCGTGGCCGAGGCGCCGTCGCTGATCTACGTGCCGGCGGCGACCGGCGGCTAAAGCGCCGTCACCACTTCCCTGGTGACCGAGACCGGCGTCTTCCACAAGGCGCCGGGCTTGGGCAGCAGGAAGTGGCTGAACGGCAGCACCGCCGCCCCGACCGCGGGCGCGTCTTCGGAAAGGGCGGCGCGCGCGACCGGCGCGATCGCCGGGAGCACGTCGGCCTGGTCCTGCATCAGGACGTTCACCCGCTCTGCAAGCTGCTCCACGAAGACGGTGGGGAGCCGACCCCCGACCAGCACCGTCGCCGGATTGATCAGGCACGAGATCGCCGCCATCGGCGTGCACAGCCGCCGCGCCGCCGCCTCGATCCACGCGCCGACGCACGCGGCCACTTCCGGCGCAAGCTCGGCCCCGTGCATGACGTCCGTGAGGCTGAAACCGGCGGCCTCCAGATGCCGCGAAAGACCCGAGAGGGAGACCAGGGTCTGCACCGTCTCGCGCCCGCCATTGCCATCGGGCGCCAGCATGAAGCCCAGCTCGCCGCTCCGCCCGTTGGCCCCGCGGACATAGGCTCCGTCCACCACGAAGCCACCGCCAAGGCCTGACGAGAGCAGCACGTAGAAGAAGCTGTTGTACTTCTGGCCGAGGCCCAGCTGCATCTCTCCGCTCGCCGCGGCCGCCGCATCGTTCTCGACGAAAACGGGCAGATCGAAGGGCTCCGCGAACAGCGACGCCATGTCGATCCCGTTCCAGGCGGCATATTCCGGAGGCCGCCCCGGAAGGTCGACCAGCTCCAGATCGTCCGGCACTGCCACGCCGATGCCGACGAGCTTGGACGGCGGGACCTCGGCGGACCGCAGCATGCGCTCGACCGAACGGACGTAGAGGGAACGGACGTGGTCGGGGAGCGCAAAGGCCACTTCTTCCGACACCCTGGCCAGGATCCGGCCGGAGAAGTCGACGAGCACGATGGTGATGTGGTCGCGGTCGATGTTGACGCCGATCGCGTAGCAGGCGTTGCGCCGCACCACGAGCTTCGTCGGGGGCTGCCCGCGCCCGCCACGGCGCTGCCCCGCCTCCTCGATCAGCCCGTCCTGGAGCAGGCGCCGCGTGATGTTGGCGATCGCCGGCGGCGTGAGCCCCGTGATCCCCGCAAGCTCGACGCGCGTGAGGGAGCCGCCCACCCGGATCGCGTGCAGCGTCACCCGCTGGTTGTGATCGGCAGCCCGCTCGAGATTGGTTCCGGAAAGTCGCGCACCAGAAGAGCCGTTCATCATGCGAAACGGCACCCGTCGAAATCACGAGGTGGCCACGCATGCCGGCACCGGATCGTCGCTGGGCGCATCTGCCTCTCCTGTTCGCCGGTTCACCGGCTGTGATCGGTAACACCGCATTAATGCAGCAGCCGGCGCGGGATACAAGCTTTGACGCGACAAAGGCAGGGGACGGCTGCATTGTCCGCTTCGCGCTTGACCGTTGAGTTACGAAAATTGATGTATTAATTCAGCCGTGCGCGGTGCGAACGGCGTGACGTCCGAGGGAACGGCGTCAGCAAAGGGAGAGATCATTCATGTTTCGGCTGACCTTGGTGGCGGCGGTGAGCCAGCCATCTTCTCCCGCGGCGGCGTTGCCATGGAAAGCCCGCGCGTGACGGCCGAAACCTCCGGCACCTCCGCGCTTCCGCTGGTCGGGATCGAGCTTGGCGGCACCAAGTGCATCTGCACGATCGCGCACGGACCCGACGCGATCCTCGACCAGCGCACGGTCCCGACGACCGTGCCTACGGAGACGCTGCCCGCGATCCTCGACATCCTCACCGAGTGGCATGGAACGCACGGATTCCGCGCGATCGGCATCGCCTCGTTCGGGCCGATCGACATCAACCCGCAGTCGCCGACCTATGGGCAGGTGCTGGCGACCAACAAGGCCGCCTGGCCGGGTGCGGATGTGCTCGGCACGCTGTCCGCCCCGTTCGACGTGCCGGTCGCGTTCGACACGGACGTGAATGGCGCCGCGCTTGCAGAGATCCGCTGGGGGTGCGCCCAGGGTCTCGACGACTTCGCCTATGTGACGGTCGGGACCGGCGTCGGCGTCGGCCTGGTGGTGCATGGCCGGTCGACGCGCGGCATCAGCCACAGCGAGATCGGCCACCTGCGCGTGCCGCGGTTGCCGTCGGACACGCTGAAGAGCGTCTGCCGGTATCATCCGGACTGCATCGAGGGGCTGGCTTCGGGCACCGCACTGGTCGCGCGACTGGGCGGCCGGTCGGTGGCCGAGGTGGCGAACGACGACCCGGTCTGGGAACCGATCGTCTCCGCGCTTGCGATCATGTGCCACGACCTCGTCTGCACGACGGGCCCGTTGCGCATCGCGATCGGCGGCGGCGTGCTGTCCGGCCAGCCCCACCTCCATGCCCGCATCGAGGCCGCGCTGCTGGAGAGCTTGGGCGGCTACATGCCGCTCCCGTCCGACGGGCCGTACATCGTGGCGCCGGCGCTGGGTGCGCTGGCGGGTCCGCTGGGCGCGATCGCGGTGGCGGCGACTGCCGGCTGACGGCAGGCGCCCGCCCTCTCCCAAAGTTCGTCGGCCGGGCTATAGGGCAGCCTTCTCACCCGGCCGGAGACCCCCATCGTGAACGACCGCTTCGACATCCTGATCGTGGGGGCCGGACACGGAGGGGCACAGGCGGCGATCGCGCTGCGCCAGCGCAAGTTCGCAGGCACCATCGCTATCCTGGGCGAGGAGCCGGAGCTGCCCTATGAGCGGCCGCCGCTTTCGAAGGAGTATCTCGCCGGCGAAAAGCCGTTCGAGCGGCTGCTGATCCGTCCGCCTGCCTTCTGGGAAGAGCGGGCGGTGACGATGCGGATCGGACGGCGCGTCGTAGCGGTCGATCCGGACGCCCGCAGCGTCGCGTGCGAGGATGGCACCACCATCGGCTATGGCACGCTCATCTGGGCGGCGGGCGGCCATGCCCGGCGACTGAGTTGCACCGGTCACGACCTCGCCGGCGTGCACTCGGTACGCAGCCGTGCGGACGTGGACCGGCTGATCGACGAACTGCCGAGAACCGCGAAGGTGGTGGTGGTCGGTGGCGGCTACATCGGGCTGGAAGCGGCGGCGGTGCTGTCGAAGCTCGGCAAGCGGGTAACGGTGCTGGAGGCGCAGGATCGGGTTCTCGCACGCGTCGCCGGTGAGCCGCTGTCGCGCTTCTACGAGGCGGAGCATCGCGCCCATGGCGTGGACGTCCGGCTGGGCGTGCGGGTCGCCTGCATCGAGGAACGGGACGGCCGGGCAGCCGGCGTGCGGCTCGCGGACGGAGAGATACTGCCGGCCGACATGGTCATCGTCGGCATCGGCATCGTGCCGGCGGTCGAGCCGCTGATGGCGGCGGGCGCCCGCGGCGGCAACGGCGTGGCGGTGGACGCGCACTGCCGCACCTCGTTGCCGCATGTCCATGCGATCGGCGACTGCGCGCTCCACGCCAACCCCTTTGCCGACGGGCTGCCGATCCGGCTGGAGTCCGTGCAGAATGCGCACGACATGGCCACGACCGCCGTGCGCGCCATCCTCGACGATCCCGCGCCCTATCATGCCGTTCCCTGGTTCTGGTCGAACCAGTTCGATCTCAAGCTGCAGACGGTGGGACTGTCGGCCGGTCACGACGCGGCGGTCCTGCGCGGCGATCCGGCGTCGCGCAGCTTTTCGCTGGTCTACTTGCGCGAATGCCGGGTGGTGGCGCTCGACTGCGTCAACGCGACGCGCGACTATGTGCAGGGCCGTGCGCTGGTGATGGCGGCAGCAGTGGTGGCCCCCGCGAGCCTCGCCGATACGGGTACGCCGCTCAAGACCCTGGCGTAGCGCTGACGCTTCCGGCCAGAGACACAAAAGCCCTGCCGGGCTGATGCCTGGCAGGGCTTTCGATGGCGCGCCCGGAACGATTCGAACGTCCGACCCTCAGATTCGTAGTCTGATGCTCTATCCAGCTGAGCTACGGGCGCCCGGTGGAGGTGGCCTAATAGGCGCGGCTTTTGGGGGACGCAAGCCCGTTGCGCAGTTTTTCTGCACGACCTAGACCCGCCGCATGCGCAGCCCCGTTCTACCGCTCGTCGTCCTTCTTCTCGCATCCGGCTGTGCCGAGCAGCGTGGGGATTTCCCCTCGTTGCTGCCTCGGGCGATCGAGCAGCGGAGCGACGCCGAGCCGGAGCGCCCCGTGCCGGTCGCGACCGCCGATCCCGCGCTGGACGCACAGATCGCGAAGCTGAGTTCCGCAGTCGATGCGGCGGACGCCGGCTTCCGCAAGGCGGCCGATCGCGCCGAGCAGCTGGCACGCGCCGCCCGCGGCGCGGCACAGGGCAGCGAGCGCTGGCTCGACGCGCAGACGGCGCTGGCGGAAGTGGACGTCGCTCGCAGTGAGATCCAGCAGCCGATCGCGGAACTGGAGCGGCTGGCGATCGACCGGGCAACCGCGGGCGAGCCCACCTACCCTGCCCTCGACGCGGCGTTGAAGAGCGGGCGCGAGCGCGGCGACGCGCAGGTGCAGCGGGTCCGGACGATCGAGGCGCTGCTCGCCTGACCGGGGCTAGTCGGCGTCGATCGTGACGCCGCGCAGAACCGGTACGATCGACGCATAGTCGTCGGTCCAGGGCGCAAGACCCGGCTCGCGACGGAGGGACCGCCACCCGGCGTCCGAGCCGACGAGGCGGCCGAAGCTCTCGCCGCGACCCAGCACGATCCACTCCGACGCGGTCGCCTCCTGCCCCGCCTCTTCCTCGGTCGGGAAGTAGTTGAAGGCGGCGGCCTTCCAGCCGGTACCGACGATGGTCGCGGCAACCACCTGTTCCATCGCCAGATAGCGGTTGGAGGTGTGCAGCAGCAGCAGCCCTTCGGGGGCGAGCACGCGCGCATAGGTCTCGAACGCCTCGCGCGTCATGAGGTGCAGCGGCACCGCGTCGGACGTGAAGGCGTCGAGCACCAGCAGGTCCAGATCGCCGCTCCGCTCGTCGCCGAGCGAAAGCCGCGCGTCGCCGAGCTTGATGTCGGCGCCAGGCAGGCAGCGATCGAGGAAGCTGAAGCGGCGGGGGTCGCTCGCGATGCGCACCACGGCCGGGTCAATCTCGTAGAAGCGCCAACGCTGGCCCGGACGGGCGTAGCAGGCGAGCGTACCGGTCCCGAGGCCGACCACGCCCACGCGGGCGTGGCTTCCGAACAGCGCGGGAAGCGCGCGCATCGCCTGGCCGACGCCCGAGCCCGGGACGTAATAGGTGGTCGGCTGTCGCAGCCGCGCCTCGCTGCCGAGCATCTGGACGCCGTGGAGCGTCGTGCCATGGGCGAGGTCGCGCGCACCCGGTCGGTCGGTGATGGTGTAGACCCCGAAGTAGCTGCGCGTACGCGCCCCCGGAATCGCCGACAGGCGCAGCGCATCGTACACGCCGAACAGGAAAAGAGCGCCTGCCAGGACGCCGGCAAACACCGGCCGCACTCCGATCGCGAACAGCCCGAGCAGCGCGAGCGCCACAAACACGATGCCCTGGCGGGTCCCGCCGGTCACCACCGTGGCGTGATGGTCCAGCCCCAGCCAGACGGCGGCGGCGGCCGCAGCCAGCATCGCCACCGCGATGATCCGGCGCCGCATACGCCCGCCCTGCCAAAGCCGGGCGGTGATCGGGAGCAGGAAATGCTGGGGCGCCAGCACCCCGGCGGCGAGGATCAGCAGCGGGAACTCATAGGTCCAATCGAACAGCACCGGCGCCAGAAGGCCGGCGAACGCGCCGCCCAGCGCGCCACCCACCGACATCGCCAGATAGAAGCCGGTGAGCCGCTCCGGCGCAGGACGGTTCTCGTACATGCAGCTGTGGAGGGCAACCGACACCACGAACAGCAGCAGCAGCGCCATTGCGGCATTGAGCACCGGGTTTCCATGGTGGCCGGCAATCACCACGCTACCGAACACCAGCACTGCCACCGGGGCATAGCGGGTAAGAAAATTGGCGAGCCCCCGCCGCGCGGCGAAGGCTACGGTGAAGCTCAGGAGATAGAGGCCGAGCGGGAGCACCCAGAGCAGCGGCACGGCGACGATATCGGTGGTCAGATAGCTCGACGTCTCGATCATCAGTCCCGAAGGCACGAACGCGAGCGCGATCCACCACCACAGGCGGCCTCGCGTCGGGGCCGGACTGGTCAGCGGCGCACGGCGAGCAGCGGGGCCGCTGCGCGGCAGCAGCAGCGCGCAGGCGAGCACCAGCAGGACCAGGAAAAGGTAGCCAGCCGTCCAGAGCCGGCTTTGACCCGCCAGCGCGAGCTTGGGCTCGACCAGCAGCGGATAGGCGAGCAGCCCGGCGAAGCTGCCGACGTTGGAAGCGGCGTAGAGCGCATAGGGATCCCGCCCGCCGGTCGCCGCCGAGTACCAGCGCTGCATCAACGGCGCCTGGGCCGAGACGGCGAAGAACAGCGGCCCGATCGACGCGCCGAGCAGCCAGGGAACCCACAGCCCCGGCTCCGCGCCGGCCGGCAGGCGCATCGCCGACAGGCCGATCGGGAGCCAGAGGGCGGCGACCGCCAGCACCCCGAGGTGCGTCAGCGCCTGCGTACGGGGTCGGCGATGGGCGAGCCAATGCGCGTAGGCGTAGCCGCCGAGCAGCAGCGCCTGGTAGACCAGCATCGCCGAGTTCCAGACGGCGGGGGCGCCACCCAGCCGCGGCAACGCCATGCGCGCGACCATCGGCTGCACCAGGAACAGCAAGAACGATCCCGTCAGGATCGTCAGCGCGAAGAGCGCGCGCGCAGGACCGGGCCGCGGAAACGCCGGCTGAGTCACCGCCGTGCCCCGGGCAACAGGTCGATTCCGGTGCCCCGGCCGGCGCTTCGGGTACGCAGACGCACGCGGTTCAGATCACGCGCCGAGCAATCGGGCGGCGTGCGCCGCGTGATAGGTGAGAACACCAGTGCAGCCGGCGCGCTTGAACGCCATCAGCGTTTCCAGCACCAGTGCGTCGCGGTCGCCCGCGCCGACTGCGGCCGCTGCCTCGATCATCGCGTATTCACCCGAGACTTGGTACGCGAAAACAGGCACTTCGAAGGTGCTCTTCACGCGAACGATGATATCGAGATACGGCAGCCCCGGCTTCACCATCACGCTGTCGGCGCCTTCGGAAAGATCCAGCGACACCTCCCGCAGCGCCTCTTCGGCATTGGCGGGGTCCATCTGGTAGGTCTTCTTGTCCCCCTTCAGCAGCCCGCGCGAGCCGACCGCATCGCGGAACGGCCCGTAGAAGCCGCTCGCATATTTGGCGGCATAGGCCATGATCTGGACGTTGTGGTGGCCGTCGCCCTCGAGCGCGTTCCGGATCAGACCGACCCGGCCGTCCATCATGTCCGAAGGTGCGATGATGTCGGCCCCGGCGCGTGCCTGCGCCAGTGCCTGGCGGACCAGCTGCTCCGCCGTCGCATCGTTCATCACATAGCCGCGATCGTCCACCAGCCCGTCATGGCCGTGGGTCGTGTAGGGGTCGAGCGCGACGTCGGTCAGCAGCCCGACTTCGGGGACCGCATCCTTGATGGTCGCGATCGCGCGGCACATCAGATTGTCGGGGTTGTACGATTCCTCCCCAAGATCCGTCCGCAGCTGCGAGGGCGTGTTCGGAAACAGCGCGAGGCACGGGATGCCGAGATCTCGCGCCTCGCGGGCGCGTTCGACCAGGCCGGACATCGACCATCGCGACACGCCGGGCAGCGCGGCGACGGGTTCCTCCCCTTCCCCTTCCGTGATGAACAGCGGCCAGATGAGGTCCGCAGGGGTCAGCACCGTTTCGGCATGCAGCCGGCGGCTCCAGTCGGCGGCACGGGCACGGCGAAGGCGAAGGGCGGGATACGCAGCGATAGACATGCCCCGCTGTGTGGGCCAAGCTCCGGCGGTGCGCAAGCGCAGGCCACGCAACCCCGCGTGCATCCGGCGGCCCCTTTTGCGCGTTGAGGGTGCATGGACAAGATCCGCTCGGCCGCGCTGGTCGTCAACACGCAGTCCCGCACCGGGCAGGATCAATTCGACCAGGCGTGTGCCGCGCTGTCCAGCCTGCCCTTTGACGTGGCGCCGCATCCCGTCGAGGATCCGAAGCGGTTGCAGGAGACGGTGGAGCGGGCGATGGCCGCGAGGCCGGACCTGCTGATCGTGGGCGGCGGCGACGGCACGATCAGCAGCCTGGTGGACCATCTGGTCGGCAGGGACACGATCCTGGGCGTGCTGCCGCTCGGCACGGCCAACAGCTTCGCCCGCACCCTGGGCATCCCGCTGGAGATCGAAGGCGCGGTCGAGGTGCTGCGAAGCGGCACGCCGCGGCAAATCGACTTGGGAATGATCGATGGCGACTATTTCGCCAATTGCGCGGCGATAGGGATCTCGCCCCAGATCGCGAGCACCATCCCGCACAAGCTCAAGCGCTGGCTGGGGCGGGCCGGCTATCTCGCCTGGGCGACGCTGCAATTCGTCCGCTTTCGCCCGTTCGAGCTGGTGATCGGCGAAGGTGCGGACGCCAAGCGGCTGTCGGCGACGGAGGTCCGCATCTCCAACGGCCGGTTTCACGGCGGGGTCGAACTGATCGAGGAGGCGCGGCTCGACAGCGGGGAGATCATCGTCCAGGCGGTGGCGCGTAACGGTCGCCGCGGGCTGCTCCGCAACTGGGGCGCGACCGTGCTGGGGCTCGACTCCCGCCGCGACGACACCGTCACCTTCCATGCCCGCGAACTGCGGATCGCAACCCATCCACCCTTGCCGATCTCGATCGACGGCGAGGTGCTGGCCAAAACGCCGGTCACGGCCCGCATCGCCGCAGGCGTGATCCGGGTGATGGCGCCCGCGTCAGCCTAGGCGCGCCTCCCAGAAGTCGCAGCCGTAGCGTTCGGCGAAGTCGGTCTCGGCACGGTCGCCTTCGGGGGCGAACACGCGCACGATCGGCGACGTCCGGGTGAACTGCGGCCAGTCCTCCATCGCCTCGCCTCGCGCAAAGGCGCCCCAGGCATCGCGAATCCGTCGCGCGAGCGCAGCCTGCGCAGGGGTAAATCGCGCCGGGTTGGCGAGCACCCAGCGGGTGCCGAACACATAGGCGAGTTCCCCCGCATGATAGGCGCGCAGCGGCATCGGCGCCCAGGGATGCGGGATGGTGAAAGGCGCGCCGGCGTCGTCGAAGCGATAGCCATATACCGGGGAGCGGCCGGCAAGCAGGCGCCGCATGCGATCCGCAGGATGCGCGAACCGTGCGTCGGTGAGGATCGCGGCGAAGGCAAGCTGCGCCTCGAGACGCGTTTCTGCCGGATAGCGGGCGAGCACTGCATCGGCATCGCTGCCCCAGTCCGCCCGCACGCGCGCCGCGAAATCGGCGCGGCTGCGGATGGCGAGCCCGAACAACCGCCCTTCGTCGCTGTTGGTGCCCACGATCGCAGGGACCTGCTGATACCGCCCGTCCGCAAAGGCACGCGCCGGCTCATGCGGGATCACCGACCCGCCCCACACGGGGCCCCAGCTTTCCGGGCCTAGGATCCCGCGCCGCATAGGCGCGGCGCGCGCGATTTCGGCCGCGGAGAGCGCGCGCAGGCGTTCGAGCGCGTAGGGTCCGCGCGCGTCCGTCGGCCTCCGCCTCTGCGGCTGCCACGACGGAGAGCGGGTCCACCGCCGCGCCGCTCTGGAGGATCGCACGGTGGAACAGCCCCGCGGCGCCGGGGGAGAGCATCTGGTAGGAGGTGCTCCACGCCCCCGCGGACTCGCCGAACAACGTCACCTCTCCTGGGTTGCCACCGAAGGCCGCGACATTGTCGCGCACCCAGCGGAGTGCCGCCTGCTGATCGAGAAGACCGAAATTGCCCGAGCCGCCATCGGGTTGCTCGGCAGCAAGTTCGGGATGGGCGAGGAAGCCGAACGCCCCCATCCGGTAATTGGGTGCGACCACCACCACCTCCTGCTCGGTCGCCAGCAGGCTGGGATCGTAGTTGTCCGCGGCACCGATCGAAAAGGCGCCGCCGTGGAGAAAGACCATCACCGGCCAGCCGCCGATCGGCGCACCGCCCGGCGGGGTGTAGACGTTGAGATACAGGCAGTCCTCGCTCCCGGCGACCGGGGCCAAGCGCCCGTAGCCGACGCTCTGGACCGCAGGCGAGCCGGTGCGCGTGGCGTCGCGCTCGCCCTGCCATGGCTGTGCGGGTCGGGGTGCCCGCCAGCGGAGCGACCCGACGGGGGGCGCGGCATAGGGAATGCCCAGGAACGCCCTGCCGTGCGCCGCCGCGACGCCGGACAAGGCACCGGAGCCGATCCGAACCGTTTCCCGTCTTGCATCCGGCGCCTCGACCAGATGAGAGACACGCCCGGGATAGACCAACTCGCCCTGGAGCAACGACAACAGACGCTTCACTCTCATGGCGGCAAGCTGGGCCGTTCGCGCACGCACCGCAAGAGCCTCGGCTGCCGGCGTGCGGCCGCGCCGGAACCGGGGGATCGTCTCCGATCGCCGACGGTCACTTGACGGCGCGCAGGCCGTTGGACGATACCGCTAACAAGGGACGGAGAGGAAATGACCGAAACGCAATCATCCATTTTGGGCGCGCTGCCGGCTGACTGGCGCAGTGCCACCTTGCTCGGCCGCATCGATCGCGGCGACGGCCCCTCCCCCGTCCTGGTCAAGGACGGCATCGTCCATGACATGGCGCGCGTAGCACCGACCGTGTCGGCACTCGTCGCACAGGGCGTGACGGACCAGGCTGGCGGCGAAGCGATCGGCGAGCTCGAGACGATCGGCCTTTCCCCCGCTGCCGATGCGGCCGTGCGACTGCTGAGCCCCATCGACTTGCAGTGCGTGAAGGCAGCGGGCGTGACCTTCGCCGTCTCTGCGCTGGAGCGGGTGATCGAGGAAGGCGCGCGGGGCGACCATGCGCGCGCCGCCGAAGTTCGCACGCGCCTGGAAAGTGCACTGGGGGGCAACATCCGCTCGGTGGTGCCGGGGTCTGACGAGGCTGCGGCGCTCAAGGAGGCGTTGATCGCCGACGGCCTCTGGTCTCAGTATCTGGAGGTCGCGATCGGGCCGGACGCCGAGATCTTCACCAAGGCACCGGTGCTATCCACCGTGGGCTGGGGCGCCGAGGTCGGTGTCCGATCCGATTCGACCTGGAACAATCCCGAGCCCGAGGTCGTGCTGCTGGCCGACGCGAACGGCCGTGCGGTCGGCGCGACGCTGGGCAACGACGTCAACCTGCGCGATTTCGAGGGTCGCTCGGCGCTGCTGCTCGGCAAGGCCAAGGACAACAACGCGTCCTGCTCGCTCGGGCCGTTCGTCCGGCTGTTCGACGACGGCTTCGGCATCGACGACGTGCGTGCGGCCGAAGTGACGCTGCGAATCGAGGGCGCCGACGGCTACACGCTCGACGGCTACAGCACGATGCGCGAGATCAGCCGCGACCCCGAGACACTGCTCGCCCAGGCGATGAGCGAGCACCAGTATCCGGACGGGCTGGTCCTGTTCCTGGGCACGCTGTTCGCGCCGACCCAGGACCGCGACGCGCCGGGCCGTGGCTTCACGCACAAGGTGGGCGATCGGGTGACGATCGCGAGCGCCCGGCTGGGCACGCTGGTGAACACGGTCACCACCTCCAAGGCGGCAGCGCCCTGGAGCCAGGGCATCGGTGCCCTGATGCAGAATTTGGCGCAGCGCGGCCTGCTCGCCCGCTGAGCGCCGGCAGAACATCAGTCGAAAAGGATTCGCGTGTTGCAGCAAACGAGTACGGCCGAACGGCGGGCGATCTACCCGAGCCTGAAGGACAAGCGGGTGATCGTCACCGGAGGCGGCTCGGGGATCGGCGAAGGGCTGACCGAGGCCTTCGTGGCCCAGGGTGCGCGCGTCGCCTTCGTCGACATCGCCCAGGAAGCGAGCCAGCAGCTGGTCGCGCGCCTTTCCCAGGACGCGGCGCATGCCCCGCGCTTCTTCGGCTGCGACCTGACCGACATCGCGGCGCTGCGCGCCTGCTTTGCGGAGATGGAAGCGGAACTCGGCGGCGTCGACATCCTGATCAACAATGCCGGCAATGACGATCGTCATACGGTGGAACAGGTCACCCCGGAATATTGGGACGAGCGGCTGGCGGTGAACCTGCGCCACCAGTTCTTCGCCGCGCAGGCGGTGGCTCCGGCGATGAAGCAGAACGGCGGCGGCGTGATCCTGAACTTCGGTTCGATCAGCTGGCACCTCGCGCTGCCCGAACTGGTACTCTACCAGACCTCCAAGGCGGCGATCGAGGGGCTGACGCGCAGCCTGGCCCGCGACCTGGGTCGCGAGAACATCCGCGTGAACACCATCGTCCCCGGCAACGTCCAGACGCCCCGGCAGGAGCGCTGGTACACGCCCGAGGGCGAGGCAGAGATCATCGCCGGCCAGTGCCTGAACGGCCGCATCCAGCCGACGGACGTCGCAGCCCTGGTGCTGTTCCTGGCGTCCGACGATGCCCGGATGTGCACGGGCCACGACTATTTCATCGACGCCGGCTGGCGCTGAAGCGCGATCGAGCGGATGGTACGGGAGGGGCCTGGATGCGAAGCGCCCGGGCCCCTTTTTTTATCGCTCGGCGCCAACCACCACGCGGGGACGCTTCCGCGGCGAGGCGTCGGACTGGCGCCGGATCAGAGTGTAGTCGAGGACGAGCCGGCGAGCCGGCTCCTCGTTTCCGGCGCGGCGAGCCCGGATCCGTTCGGCAAGCAGGTCCACTGCGGCACGCGACATGTCGGCGATCGGCTGATGGATCGTGGTGAGTTCCGGCCAGATGGTGGTCGCAAGCGCGCTGTCGTCGAACCCGCAGACCGTCAGGTCGCCCGGCACGTCCAGCCCGCGGCGGTGCGCCACCGCAACCGTGGCTGCGGCCATGTCGTCGTTGCTCGCGAAGATCGCCGTCGGCTTCATCGGCAGGTCGAGCAGGGTCTCGGCCGCGTCGAGGCCAGACCGGTAGGTGAAGAGCGCCGCCACCTCGAGCGCCGGATCGTGCGGGATGCCCGCTTCGGCCAGGGCGGCGCGATACCCCTCCAGCCGCAGCGCGCTGGCGGTCTGATTCGGATTGCCGATGATGAAGCCTATGCGGGCATGGCCGAGCGACAGCAGGTGCCGCGTCATCGCCTGGGCGGCGGCGCGGTCGTCGATCGAGACCGCCGTGGCGTCCCCCGGCGGTTTCCCGGTCGCCACCACCACGGTCGGAACGCCCTCTTCCGCCAGATAGTCCAGCACCGCGCGCGAATCGCACAGCGGAGGAGGCAGAATGATGCCGTCGATTCCGGCGACGAGCCGCTGAACGACCCGGCGCTCGTCGCCGTCGCCTTCGCATTTCTCGACCACCAGCTGGATGTCGCTGCGCCCGGCCTGGTCGAGGCTCCCGACCAGGAACTCGCTGAGATAGGCCGAGCTGGGGTTGCTGTAGAGCAGCGCCATCCGAAGCTGCGCGGCCCCCGCCAGGCTACGCGCCGCCCGGTTGGGCGCGTAGTTGAGGTCCGAGATCACCTGAAGCACCGTTTCCCGAGTGGCGTCCCGGACACTTCCTTCGCCGTTGATGACGCGCGAAACCGTCATGGTGGAAACCCCGGCACGCGCCGCGACGTCCGAGATCGTCGGCGCGCCGCTCTGGCGAGCGCTCCGCGCCCTGGGTTTCCTGTTGCTCTCTCGCATATTGCGGCTGATGAAGCATTTGCGGCAGCCGCCGCCAAGCCCGCAAAGGGCCGCGAGCGAAATAATTTCAAATGGCGCACGCGAAGTCCAAATAACGGGACTCGCTGCGCCGATCAGCCGATCACGACAACAGGGAGGGAGAGGTAGATGAACAGGGTCTCGACGCTGCGTGGACTGCTCGCCGGTGTGGCGATCTTCGCGACTCCAGTGGCGGCACAGCAGGCGACCCAGCCTGCTCCCGGGCCGGAGGCGAGCATTGCGCATCCCGATCGCTGGCCCGCCGCCAAGAGTCCCGACCTCGTCGATCCCGCCACCGAAGCGTTCGTCACCCGCCTGATGGCGGCAATGTCGCTGGAGGAGAAGGTCGGCCAGATGATCCAGGCCGACACCAGCGCGATCACGCCAGAGGACCTGCGCCGATACCCGCTGGGAAGCATCCTGGCCGGCGGCAGTTCACCGCCGCTGGGCGCCCCGGATCGCTCCCCGGCAGCGCCCTGGGTCGCGACCAGCCAGGCGTTCAACAAGGTCGCGCTGGAGAAGCGCCCCGGCCACGTGCCGATCCCGCTGATGTTCGGCATCGATGCGGTGCACGGCAACAACAACGTCGTGGGTGCGACCATCTTCCCCCACAACAGCGCGCTGGGCGCGATGCGCGATCCCGAGCTGATCCGGAGGATCGGTGCGGCGACGGCGGCCGAGACGGCGGCGTCCGGATTCGACTGGGCGTTCGGACCGACGCTGGCGGTGCCGCAGGACGATCGCTGGGGCCGTGCGTTCGAAGGCTATTCGGAGGATCCCGCGCTGGTTCGCTCCTATGCCGGCGCGATGGTGGAGGGACTGCAAGGGCGCAGCAAGGCCATGGGCGGTGGCAAGGGGCCGATCCAGCAGGGCCATGTTTCGGCGAGCGTGAAGCACTTCCTGGGGGACGGCGGCACGGCCAACGGCATCGACCAAGGCGACACGCAGGTCGACGAGGAGACGCTGATCCGGATCCACAACGCCGGCTATCCGGCCGCGGTGAACGCCGGCACGATGACGGTGATGGCCTCGTTCAGCAGCTGGAACGGCGCCAAGATGCACGGCAACAAGTCGCTGCTGACGGAGGTACTGAAGGGTCGGATGGGCTTCGACGGCTTCGTGGTCGGTGACTGGAACGGCCACGGCCAGATCCCGGGCTGCACCAACGCCGACTGTCCCGCGACCTTCAACGCCGGGCTCGACATGGCGATGGCGCCGGACAGCTGGAAGGGCTTGTTTGAGACCACCGTCGCGGCGGCGAAGGACGGTCGCATCCCGATGGCGCGCATCGACGACGCGGTCCGCCGCATCCTGCGCGTGAAGGCGAAGCTGGGTCTGTTCGACCCTGCACGTCCCTATGAAAAACGGGCGGACGTGTTCGGATCGGCCGAGCACCGCGCGGTTGCACGCGAAGCCGTGGCCAAGAGCCTGGTGCTGCTGAAGAACACCGGCGTGCTGCCGATCAAGGCGAGCGCGAACATCCTGGTCGCAGGCGACGCCGCCGACGACATCGGCCGCCAGTCCGGCGGTTGGACGCTGAGCTGGCAGGGCGACGGCAACACCAACGCCGACTTTCCGAACGGCCAGTCGATCTATGCCGGCATCGCCCAGGCGGTGAAGGCGGGCGGCGGCGTCGCGACGCTGAGCGCGGACGGCAGCTTCACGAAGAAGCCGGACGTCGCGATCGTGGTGTTTGGCGAAATGCCGTACGCAGAGATGCGGGGCGACGTTCGCACGCTGGAGTTCCAGCCGGGCGACAAGCAGGCGCTGGACCTGCTGAAGAAGCTCAAAGGCGCCGGCGTGCCCACCGTGTCGGTGTTCCTCTCCGGCCGGCCGATGTGGGTCAATCCGGAGATCAACCAGTCGGATGCGTTCGTCGCCGCCTGGTTCCCGGGTTCCGAGGGCGCGGGCGTGGCCGACGTGCTGATCGGCGACCGCAACGGGCGGCCGCGCCGCGATTTTGCGGGCAAGCTCGCCTTCAGCTGGCCGAAGACCGCAGGGCAGTTCACCCTCAACAAGGGTGCCCCCGGCTATGACCCGCTGTTCCCGTTCGGCTACGGCCTCTCCTACGCGCGCGGCGGAACGGTACCCCGGCTGGCCGAGGTCGCGGGCGTGGACGCGAGCCTGGGCAACACCAGCCTGTATTTCGCGCGCGGCCAGGTGCCGGCGCCGTTCAAGCTGGCAGCCGACGCAGGCGTCACCGTCGCAGCCGTCGACGGCCCGCAGACCCAGGAAGGCGCGCGCCAGTTCAGCTGGGCCAACGCAGGAACCGTGCGGATCACCGGGCCGGAACTCGACCTGACGCGGGAGACCAACGCCGACCTGCTGCTGCAGGTGACCTACCGCGTCGGCGCCCCGGCGACGGGGCCGGTGACGCTGGGCTTCGGCGCCGGCCGCATCGACGCACGGAGCCTGTTCAGCGCGGCAGGCGCCGAGTGGCGGACGGTGCGGGTGCCGCTCAAATGCTTCCGCGACAAGGGAGCCGACGTGGCCAAGGTGGGCGAAGTATTCTCCGTCACCGGCAGCGCGCCGCTGCGCTTTGCGGTCGCCGACCTACGGCTGGTGACCGATCCCGCCGGCGCCGTCTGCCCGAACTGATCTTTGCGGAGACCCGTGATGCTATCTGCTGTCCGTCTGTTCCTGGTGCCGCTCCTCCTGGCGGCACCTGCCTCTGCCCAGGTAAAACTCCCGGGCGACCCCCATGCGAGCGATCCGGTGGGCATCGTCGCGGACCCCTGCCCCAGCCGTGCCGAAGAGACCGATCCTGCGGGGCGCGACATGCGCAAGCTGCACCAGGTGACACGGGACTGGGCGCAGCTGTGCCGCTACCACCGCGACAATGCTGCGGTTCGGGGGCAGCCGGTCAGCGTCGTCTTCATGGGCGACAGCATTACCGACGGCTGGATCAAGGGCGATCCCGACTTCTTCAAGGAGGGGCGCATCGATCGCGGCATCGGGGGGCAGACCACGCCGCAGATGCTGCTACGCTTTCGCGAGGATGTGATCGCGCTTAAGCCCAAGGCCGTGCACATCATGGCGGGCACCAACGACATCGCCGGCAACACCGGGGCTGCGACCATGGCGATGGTCCAGGGCAACATCCAGAGCATGGCCGAACTGGCGCGGGCCAATGGGATCAAGGTGATCCTGGCCTCGATCCCGCCGGCTGCCGCCTTTCCATGGAGCCCCGACAAGCGTCCGGCACCGCAGATCGCGGAAATGAATGCCTGGCTAAAGCGCTATGCGGCAGCGGAAGGCTTCACCTACGTCGATTATCACCCGGTACTCGCAACCGCCGAGGGCGCTATGAAGCCGGGATTCGCGAACGACGGGGTGCACCCGACGCCGGCCGGCTATGCGGCAATGCGACCGGTGGCGCTGGAGGCGATCCAGCGAACGCTGGGGAAGTGAGTTCGCCGACCGGGTGAAGGGGCCGCCGCCTTCAGCGAAAGCTGGAAGCCGGCGGCGGCATCCGGTGAACCGTGCAGGCAAGAATCCGGGGCCAAGCAGAACAACGAACCGGCGTTCCGTGCCGCGGCTCCTGCCTTCGCAGGAGCGTGGAAGAGCCGGACCTAAAGCGTTGATTTCGCTTCGCTCTGTGACCTCAGGCGCCGGCCTGTCGTTCCCCCTGCCCGACCATGCGCTCGATCCGTGCCGCCTGCTCGGGACAGACGAGGCCGCGACTCGCCATCCAGGCGTCCGAGAAGCAGGTGGAGGCGTAGCGCTCGCCGGGATCGCACAGCAGCGTGACGATGGAACCCTGCTCACGCCGCGCGGCCATTTCCTCGATCAGCGTCAGGCAGGCGACGAGATTGGTGCCGGTGGATGGACCGCAGCGGCGGCCGAGCACGGCCGAGAGCTGCCGGGCGGCGCCGAAGCTCGCGGCGTCGGGCACGGCGATCATCCGGTCGATGACGTTCGGCACGAAAGACGGCTCTACACGCGGGCGGCCGATCCCCTCGACCAGCGTCATCGGCCCGTCCCAGGCGGTGACGCTGCGATCGGCAAAGTAGCGGTGGAAGACGGATCCCTCCGGATCGGCGACGCACAGCCGGGTGGCGTGGCCGCGGTAGCGCAGGTAGCGGCCGATGGTGGCGGAGGTGCCGCCGGTGCCGGCTCCGCACACGATCCAGGTCGGGATCGGATGCGCCTCCAGCGCCATCTGCGCGAAGATCGACTCCGCGATGTTGTTGTTCCCGCGCCAGTCGGTCGCACGCTCGGCATAGGTGAACTGGTCGAGGTAGTGGCCACCGGTTCCGGCCGCGATCCGCTCTGCCTCGGCATAGACGGTGCGCGGGTCGGCAACTTTGTGGCAGCGGCCGCCGAGATGCTCGATCGCGGCGATCTTCTCGGGCGAGGTCGACCGCGGCAGCACGGCCACGAACGGCAGCCCGAGCAGTCGGGCGAAATAGGCCTCCGACACCGCCGTCGAGCCGGAGGATGCCTCCACCACGGTGGTGGCGGCTTCGATCCAGCCGTTGCACAAGGCGTGCAGGAACAGCGAGCGGGCGAGGCGGTGCTTGAGGCTGCCGGTCGGATGGCTCGATTCGTCTTTCAGGTACAGGCGCACGCCGCCCGCCGCGGCCGAGAGCGGCACCTCGATCAGGTGCGTGTCGGCGGAACGCCGCTGCTCCGCCATGAGGCGCGCGATGGCGTCCGCCACCCAGCCGCGGTCACCGGCCCGCGCTCCGGGCGAATGAACTTCCCCGCCGGCTGTGTCGTTACCGAGCACGCATGATCCTTCTGTGGCACGAATTTGCAGGCGCTCGTCGCGCAACGCTTGGGACAGGTCAATGCCGCGACGTCGATCCCGGTCCAGAGCGCCGCGCGTGACTTGCCTGCGCCCTGCCAGTACAGCGGGTCCGTGACCGCGCTCCGCCGCCATTTCCTGGCCCATCGCCGATCGGCCGCCTGGCTGATCGCGGCGGCGCTGTTGATGCGGATGCTGATCCCGACCGGCTACATGCTGGTGGCGTCACCCGCAGGCATCCCGACCTTTGCCATGTGCTCGGGCTATGGCCCCATCCTCCCTGCGGCAGCCACGCATGGCGCCGGCCACGGTGCCCATGAGAGCCACGCGACCAAGGGCGGCGGGGAACACCAAGGCCAGCAGCACGAGGCCAAGGAGCAGCCCCCTTGCGCGTTCGCGGGGCTCGCTACGGCAGCCCTCGCCGCGACCGATCCGCTGCTGCTGGCGATCGCGCTGTTCTTCATCCTGGCGGCCGGGTTCCGGCTGCCCGTGCGGGCGCCGGTTGCGGCGAGCCCGTTCCTGCGTCCGCCGCTTCGAGGGCCGCCCGCAACCGCCTGATCCGCTCATCACTTCAAGGGCGCCCCAAAGCGGGCGCCGGATCAGGATTTTCTGCATGACCTTGTTTCGAACCGCCGCATGCGCGGCGTTCGTCGTTGCGGCCTGTCCCGCGGCGGCGCAACCGAGCGACCGTGACGTCGGGCGGGAGCGCTCCGTCACCCCCGCCACCGACACCAGCCTGACCGTGGGTTCGGTCGTCGTCACCGGCACGCGCGTGCCCCGATCCGGGGACGATGTGCTCACCTCCGTCGACGTGCTGGGCGGCGACCTCGCCCAGCGCCAGAGCGTGGACAATACATGGGAGCTGTTCGCGCGCCTGCCCGGCGTGACGCTTACCGACTTCAGCCAGGGCAATACCTCCGGCCGTTTCTCGATCCGCGGCTTCAATGGCGAGGGGGAGATCAACGCGGTCAAGCTGCTGATCGACGGCGTCCCGAGCAACGCCAACGACGGCGGGATGGTGTTCATCGACATGGTGATGCCGCTCGACATCGCGGCGGTGGAACTGGTCCGCGGCACCGCGGATCCACGCTATGGGCTCCACAACATCGCCGGCAACGCCAACATCCTGACGCGGATCGGCGGCACCTACCTGGACGCGCGGGCGCTGGCGGGAGCGTTCGGAACCTATGAGGGGCAGGTCTCCGCCGGCCTCGAGCGCGGCGGCTTCAGCCAGAACTATTTCGTCGGATACCGCGACACAGACGGCTTTCGCGAGCATGCCGACCTGCGCCGCGCTAACCTCGCAGGCAAGTGGTTCTATGACCTGGGCAACGCGCGGATCGGCGCGATAGCACGCTATTCGACCGCCAAGGCGCAGGAACCCGGCTATTTGACAAGCCGGGACAATGCGGAAGACCGCTCCACCTCCTACGCGATTTCGGAGACGGACGGCGGCAAGCGGCGGCTGGGGGAGTACAGCCTGCACCTCGACGCCGACGTCGCGTCCGAGCTGAGCCTAACCGCCAAGGCCTATGTCACCACCCAGTTCGACGACCGCTATGTGCGTTTCTCCGCCAGCGTGCCGCAGCAGCGGCGGCTGACGGAGGAGACGCAATATGGCGGGCTGCTCACGCTGCACTATCGTCCCGAGGTGGCGTTCCTGCACCGGCTCGGGATCGAAGCGGGGGCGGACGTACAGGTGCAGGACAACGAAAGCCGTCGCTGGCTGACCGAGCGGCGCGTCGCGACGCGGCAGACCCGCGACCAGGCTTTCGACCTCACCGTCTACGGCGGCTATGTCCAGGCGGTGATCGAGCCGACCGAGTGGCTGAAGATCACCCCCGGCTGGCGGGTGGATCGGGTGTCGGGCGAGCTTGAGGACGGCCTTGCTGGCACGCGCTACGCGGTCAACGACTATGGCACGATCAGTCAGCCCAAGCTCAGCCTGGCCGTGACGCCGCTGGCGGGACTGACCGCCTATGCCAACTATGGCCGCACCTTCCAGATGGGCGCGGGTTCGGGCGCGTACAAGGTGCCGCCGCGGACGACCGATCTGGCCCCTTCGATCAACACCGGCTGGGAGGCGGGAGTGAAATATACCCACGGCGACTGGCTGGAAGGGCGCATCGCACTGTGGCGGCAGACCGCGACCGGCGAGATCAAGCGCCGGCTGAACGATCCCAACGGCGACTTCGACAATCTGGGCGAAACCCGCCGCCAGGGAATCGACGTGCAGCTGAACCTGACCCCGCTGGCCGGGGTGAGCCTGTGGGGTGCCTATTCCTACCAGCACGCCCGCATCCGGACGCCCGATCCGGCAACCCCTGCCCAGGCCGGGAACTGGATCGACCACGTTCCGCAAAACCTCTTTTCCGGCGGACTGGACCTGGTTCCGGCGGCACGCTGGCGCCTTTCGCTGTGGGGCAATGGCCAGTCTTCGTACGAGCTTACCGCCAGCAACGATCGCGGCCGCTTCGGCGCCTATGTGGTCCTGACGGGCGAGGTTGCGTTCGAAGTGACGCCGCAGGTGGAGCTTTCGGCGCAGGTGAAGAACCTGGGCAACGAGCGATACGAATATGTGTGGTGGGACGGCACCCAGCTGCTCCACGCCCCGGCGGACCCGCGCGCGCTGTACGGCGCGGTGCGGCTGCGGTTCTGAGGGAGGCACGCGTGGCGATGTCCGCAGCCGCGACCGGCGGCCTCTATCGCGCAGTGTGGCGCTGGCATTTCTATGCCGGGCTGCTGGTGCTGCCCTTCCTCAGCTGGCTCGCGATCACCGGGGCCTTGTACCTCTACAAGCCCGAGCTGGAGCGGCTGATCTACCCCGATCTGGTGACGGTGCAGCCCATGGCCGCACCGCTCCCGCTCGGTGCCATCGTGGAGCGGGTACGCCGCGAAACCGGGAGCGTGATCGTCGAGGTGGATCGGCCCGCCCATGCGGACGAAAGCTGGCGGATGCTGGTCACCACGCCCGAGGGGACGCAGCGGACCGCGTGGGTGGATCCCTATCGCGGAACCGTGCTGGGGCTGACGCGCAAGGGCGGCGCGTTGCAGACGGTGCGCGATCTTCACAGCCTGATCCTCACCGGCCCCGTCGGCAACGCGCTGATCGAAGCGGTGGGTGGCTGGGCGATCCTGCTGGTGGTGACGGGCGTGTACCTGTGGTGGCCCCGCGGCGCCAGCCCCGCCTTGCGCGTGCGCGGGACACCGGCAGGACGCCTGTTCTGGCGCGATCTCCACGCCGCGATCGGGATCGTCGCCGGCGCGGTAGTGCTGTTCCTGGCCGTGACCGGCATGCCGTGGACCGGCACTTGGGGCAATGCGCTGCGCGGCACGATCGCCAGCCAGGGGCTCGGCCGTCCCGATCCGCCTCAGGCAAGCGCGATGCCGGGCCACGGCGCCCATGCCGGCCATGATGTGGCCGAGGCCCTGCCGTGGTCGCTGCAGGACGCGCCGATGCCGCATGGCACGCATGGCGACATCGGCATCGACCGGGCGGCGGCGCTAGCGGCCCGCCATGGCATGACGGCGCCCTGGGTGCTGAGCCTGCCTGCGGGGCCGGGCGCCCCCTATCTCTTCTCCAGGACGATCCGCCGGGCAGAGGACGGGCGCGCGCTTTACCTGGATGCAGGCAGCGGCCGCGTGCTGCAGGACGCGCGCTTCCCCGGCTTCGGCGCAGGCGCAAAGATCGTCGAATGGGGCATCGCCACGCACAAGGGAGAGGAATATGGCGAGCCGAACCGGCTGCTGATGCTGTTCGGATGCATCGCCGTGGTGCTGCTATCGATCACCGGCGCCGTCATGTGGTGGAAGCGGCGAGCCCCGGGAACGGTTGCCGCCCCGCCCCGCCACCCTGACCGCCGCGCTGCCCGGGCGCTCCTCGCGATGATGACGGTCGCCGGCGTCCTGTTTCCGTTGACGGGGATCACCATGCTGGTGGCACTCGCGATCGAAGGATTCTTGCGAATGGCTCGCACGAAGCCTTTACAGTTGTGACAGGCGCTTTATTGAGAACCACACGCAATAGCGGAGTGGGGAATAACCGTGATCGTGTCCTTCGGCTGCCTTTGGGCTGGGCGCCCTGTCCCGTTCGCGGCAGCATTCCCTAGCGTGCTTTGCGAGGGCCGCGGCCGGTGAGCGCGGCTGCTGCCCGGCACAACAGCGGTCGCCGCACCTCGCTGGCGCTCAGCGCCCGCATCGTGGCGGCGACGTTGAGCAATTATGTCGTGACCTCGCTGGCCACGGGGCTGCTCGCCCGCACCTGGCCGATCGCGCCGGCGCAGGCGACGATGGCCTCCACGCTGCTGGCGTTCGTGATCTTCCCGGTGATCGCGCTCACCGCCTTTGCCGTACGGTCACCATGGAAGCTTTGGGTGGGGCTGATCGCCGCCGCCGTCCTGCTGGGAGGCGGACTCTGGCTCTCGCTCGCGTCGGGAGGCCGGCTGTGAAGGACGGGTTCCGCCAGTGCATGGCGTGGCTGCACACCTGGACCGGGCTTCTGTTCGGATGGCTGCTGTTCGCCGTGTTCGCCACGGGGACGGCGGCGTATTTCCAGGACGAGATCACGCGCTGGATGCGGCCGGAGGTGAGCGGCCATCCCTCCACCGTCCAGTCCGCCGAGGGCGCGGTGCGCTGGCTGGGCGAACATGCCGGGGATGCGCGCAGCTGGTACATCACGCTGCCGAGCGCGCGCGGTGCGGAGACCATGGTGTTCTGGGTGCCGGGCGAAAAGGCGGGCGCCCCCGCCAAGCGCCGCGGACGCGGCCGCGGAGACACGCAGGCGGTGCTCGACGGAGAGGGAAACAAGGTCGCGGCGCGCGAGACGCGGGGCGGGTTCTTCCTCTACCGGTTCCACTTCGACCTTCACTACATGCCGGTGTTGTGGGCTCGCTATCTCGTGGGCATCGCCGCGATGTTCATGCTGGTCGCCATTCTTTCGGGCATCATCACCCACAAGAAGATTTTCGTCGATTTCTTCCTGCTGCGGTTCGGCAAGGGGCAGCGCAGCTGGCTCGATGCGCACAACGTGACCGCGGTGACGGCGCTGCCGTTCCACCTGATGATCACCTACACCGGGCTGGTGACGCTGGCGGCGCTGTACATGCCCTGGGGCATCGCCGCGAACTATGCGGAGCCGACCGGCTACTACCAGCAGCTGCGGGGTGAGGCGCCGCCGGTCGAACGATCCGGCGTCGCCGCCCCCATGGCGCCGATCGCGCCGATGATGGCAGAGGCGCAGCGGCGCTGGAATGGTGCCGACGTGGGCGTGGTCACCGTCGCCAACCCGGGGGACAGCACCGCGACCGTGACGCTCGTCCGCGCGATGGGGAGCGGCATCGGCACCCGCGGGCCCTCCGTCACCTTTTCGGGCGCCACCGGCACGCTCACGTCGGCGAGCCCGGCGCAGGGCGGCGCGGCCGCGACCGAGAGCGTGATGGTCGGCCTTCATGCCGGGCGGTTCGCCGACATCGGCCTTCGCTGGTTCTACTTCCTCTCCGGCGTGGGCGGCACGATCATGGTCGGCAGCGGCCTGGTGCTGTGGACGGTGAAGCGGCGGGCAAAGCTGCCCGACCCGGCCCGGCCGCACTTCGGCTTTCGCCTGGTGGAACGCCTCAACATCGCGGCGATCGGCGGGCTGATGGCAGGCATGGCCTCCTATTTCCTCGCGAACCGCCTGCTGCCGGTGCAGATGGATGGCCGCGCGGATTGGGAAATCCACTGCATGTTCATCGTCTGGGGCGCCTCGCTCGTGTGGGCGATCGCCCGTCCGGCCCGCCGCGCCTGGGTAGAGGTGCTGACGGTCGGCGCGATGCTCTACGCCGCCATCCCGGTGGTCAACGCCGTCACCACGTCGCGCAATCCGATCGCGAGCATCGCCGCTGGCGACTGGCTGTTCCCGAGCTTCGACCTGGTGATGCTGGCCATCGCGGCGGCGCTCGGCTGGAGCGCGCGCAAGGTTCACCGCAGCGCAGTCAAGGCAAGCGGCCTTCGCACGCCGCGTGCAAAGGAGCTCGCACTCGCATGATCCACCTGCTGCTCTTCCTGGTAGCGGCGCTGAGCTTCAGCGCCCTGATGCACGGCCTGCCACGGCATCAGGGGCCCCTGCTGCATCGCATGCTGCCGCGGCAGGCGAGTCGGCGGCTGCGGATCGCCGGGTGGACGGGGATCGCGCTCGGCACCGCACTGGCGATGCAGGCGTTCGGCTGGAGCTATGGCCTGGTCGTCTGGCTGGGTGCCTGCACCCTCGGCGCAGTCGCTTCGGTGCTGCACCTCGGCTTTCGCATCCAGTCGCGGCGGCACGTGCGCTGATCGCCTCCCGTGACACGGGGGTGACCGCGCGATGACGGCGGCGTCACCCGATTGCAACGCTCCCGTAGCCTGTCGTTCCTAAAGCTCCCGTCGGCTCGACGATGGGAGTTCGCACATGCCGCGCACCGCACTCGCCCCCGCCTTCAAGACCCTTCCCGACTGGATCGCCGAACCGGAATCCTACACGCCCGGCGCGCCGCGGCGGGCGTATCGGACGGTGTTCGTGTCCGACGTCCACCTGGGCACGCCCGGCAGCAGCGCCCGCGCGCTGGTGGAGTTCCTGCGCTGCGTCGAATGCGAGACGCTCTACTTGGTCGGCGACATCATCGACGGCTGGCAGATCCGCAAAGGCTGGTACTGGCCGGCCAGCCACAACGACGTGGTTCGCACCATCCTGAAGTTCGCGCGGCGCGGCACGCGCGTCGTCTACCTGCCCGGCAACCACGACGAAGCCTTTCGCGACTATGTCGGGCTGGAGTTCGGCGGCGTCGAGCTGCTGGACGAGGACATCCACACCACCGCGGATGGTCGCCGCCTGCTGGTGCTGCACGGCGACCAGTTCGACGGCGTGGTGCTCTACGCGCGCTGGCTCGCCTTCCTGGGCGACCATGCCTACACGCTGCTGCTGAAGGCGAACCGGCTGTGGAACGCGGGCCGGCGGCGCATGGGCCTGCCCTATTGGTCGCTCTCCGCCTACGCCAAGAACCGGGTCAAGAACGCGGTCAGCTTCATCTCCCGCTTCGAGGAGACGGTCGCCCATGCCGCCGCCGAACGCGGCGTCGACGGGGTCGTCTGCGGCCACATCCATACCGCCGAGATCCGCCGGATCGGCGACGTGACCTATTACAACGACGGCGATTGGGTGGAGAGCTGCACCGCCCTCGTGGAGCACGCCGACGGCCGCATGGCTTTGATCGACTGGCATGCCGAAACCGCCATCGCTGCGGCAGGGCGCGCTGATAGGGCGATCCCGGCATGAGGATCGCGATCGTCAGCGACGCCTGGGCGCCGCAGGTGAACGGCGTCGTCCGCACGCTCGCCGCCACAATCAACGAGTTGCGCCGACGGGGGCATGCGGTGGAGACCGTGACCCCGGACGGGTTCGTCACCTGGGCATGCCCGGGCTATCGCGAGATCCGCTTGGCGTTCGGCCAATCCTGGGCAGTGGCGCACCGGCTGGAGCGGTTCCGTCCGCAGGCGGTGCATATCGCCACCGAGGGGCCGCTCGGCTGGGCGGCGCGGCGCTGGTGCCTCGATCGCGGCCAGCGCTTCACCACCTCGTTCCACACCAACTTCCCCGACTATCTGGCGCTGCGGACGCATCTGCCGGCGCGTTGCTTCTGGCCCGCATTCCGGCGGTTCCACCAGCCCTCCAGCGCCGTGCTGGCCGCAACTGCCTCCGTATCCGCGCGGCTTGCGGCGCAGGGAATCCTTCAAACGCGCTTGTGGTCACGCGGGGTGGATCCGTCGATCTTCCATCCCCGCGCTGCGCGGTCGAGCGCACCAAATTCGTCGGGCCCCCTGCTGCTCCATGTCGGTCGCGTGGCGGTGGAGAAGAATCTGGAGGCGTTCCTCGCGCTGGACGTGCCCGGGACCAAGCTGGTGGTCGGCGATGGGCCGGCACGGCAGATGCTGGCGACGCGCTATCCGAAGGCGCGATTCCTGGGCACGCTGCACGGGTCGGCGCTTGCGGACGCCTATCGCGCAGCCGATGTGCTGGTCTTCCCCAGCCGTACCGACACCTTCGGCCTCGTGATGATCGAGGCGCTGGCCTGCGGTACGCCGGTCGCAGCCTTTCCGGTCGAAGGCCCGATCGACATCCTGGGCCCCGAAGGAAAAGGCCTTCGCAGTCGACGAATCGGCGCTGTGGACCAGGACCTGGCAAGCGCGATCCGCGTCGCGCTTACGGCAGACCGCGACGCCTGCGCAGCGGAAGGCCAGCGCTACGGATGGTCGGCGTGCACCGACCAGTTCCTCGCCCACCTGGCCGCCGATCGGGACGCACTGGCGGGTTAGATCGGCGCCCTCCTGACTCCAGCAGTCGATTTCCTGACCGAGCAGCGGCAACGCGCCGAGGATAGTCGACGCTGCGGGCTGGTACGTCGAAGCGATGGACACAGTCCGCAGCCTCACACTGGCGCAGACGGCTTCGCATTTCCGCGGAAGGTCCAACCAAGAAGTCGTCTCGAACACCCTTGCGCTGCGAGCGGCTGCACCGGCACATTGGCGGGATGACGTACAATTTTCTCTCTTACCGCCGCCGTAGCACGCTTGCAGGCGCGGCGGCCCCCCTGCTCCTCTCCGCCGCGGCCGGGGTGGCCCAGGAGGTGCCCTCGGTCTTCGCCGGTGCCGACCCTTCCGCGATGGTGGCGGAGGGCAAGATGTGGATCTATCCGACCGGCGGGGATGGCCTTCAGGCCTGGTCCACGGCCGACCGGCGACATTGGACGAAGCACGCGCTGCTGCGGCTGAAGGACATTCGCTGGACCAAGGCGGACGGGGCGCCGGTGCACTATCTCTGGGCGCCGGACATGGTCCTCGACCGGGGCCGCTACTATTTCTACTATTCGATCGGCCCGCAGAATCCGACGCCGAGCCGGCTGGGCGTGGCCATCTGCTCCAGCCCTGCCGGCCCGTGTACGGACAGCGGCAAGCCGCTGCTGACGGGCGGCGACGGCTTCGAGGCGATCGACCCCACCGTGTTCATCGATCCCAGATCCGGACGCCGACTGCTCTATGCGGGGGGCAGCGCCGGCGCGAAGCTGCGGGTGTTCGAGCTCGCCCCGAACATGGTGACGATCGCACGCGAGGTTCCGGTCGAGCAACCGCCGCACTTCACCGAGGGCGCGTTCGTCCATGAGCGCAACGGCATCTACTATCTTTCGTACAGCCATGGGCGCTGGAACCGCTCGGACTATTCCGTCCATTATGCGACCGCCTCCTCGCCGACCGGGCCCTGGCAGTATCGAGGCGCCATCCTGCAGGCCGATGCCAAGTACAAGGGGCCGGGGCATCACAGTTTCGTCCGCGATCCGAAAACCGGTGCGTGGCTGATCGTCTACCACCGGTGGGAAGGGCAGACCGGTGACGGTCCTTATGACGGGGAACGGCGGGTGGCGATCCAGCAGATCCGCTATGACGCTTCCGGGCTGATCCAGCCTGTGAAGATGAGCGACTGACGGGGGGAGCGCCCCTGCTCAGCCGAGCCGCCTGCTTGCGCGGAGATCTGGCCTCTGACGGACAGAGCATCGGTCGCCGCGGCCTTGGTTCGCTGCATGCATCGCTGAGTGGCGCCCACCATCGGGAGCATGAGGTGGAGGGCTACGCTGACCCTCCGCAACCAACCTATCCCGCAGGCTGCGTTGACGGCACGCTGTCAGGAAAGCGCCTCCAGCATCCGGCAGAAGGTCCTGCCTGCCGCGGGTGTCGCCATGAAAAAGGCCCGCCGGCGGTAGCCAGCGCGCCTTTTTTTAGCGCAACAGCGGGCGATCAGAGATCGTCGTCGCCGTCCTCCGCATCGGAGCCGGTCATCATTTCCTCGGCGACCTTTTCCGTACGCGCACGGATCGCGCGTTCCAGCCGCTCGCGGAGTTCGTCATTCTCCTTGAGGAAGGTCTTGGCGTTCTCGCGTCCCTGGCCGATTCGGACCGAGTCGTAGCTGAACCAGGCGCCTGCCTTCTCCACCAGTCCGGCCTTTACGCCGAGGTCGAGGATCTCGCCGATCTTGGAGATGCCCTCGCCGTACATGATGTCGAACTCGACCTGCTTGAACGGCGGAGCGACCTTGTTCTTGACGACCTTCACCCGCGTCGAGTTGCCGATGATGTCCTCGCGATCCTTGATCTGGCCGGTGCGGCGGATGTCGAGGCGGACGGAGGCGTAGAACTTGAGCGCGTTGCCGCCCGTCGTCGTCTCCGGATTGCCGTACATCACACCGATCTTCATGCGCAGCTGGTTGATGAAGATCACCATGCAGCGCGAGCGGCTGATCGAGCCGGTGAGCTTGCGCAAGGATTGCGACATCAGGCGGGCCTGGAGGCCGACGTGGCTGTCGCCCATCTCGCCCTCGATCTCCGCCCGCGGTACCAGTGCTGCCACCGAGTCCACCACCAGCACGTCGATGGCGTTGGAGCGCACCAGCGTGTCGGTGATTTCCAGCGCCTGCTCGCCGGTGTCGGGCTGCGAGACGATCAGTTCGTCGATGTTGACGCCCAGCTTCTTGGCATAGACGGGATCGAGCGCATGTTCGGCGTCGACGAAGGCGGCGGTGCCGCCGTTCTTCTGTGCCTCTGCGATGACGTGGAGCGCGAGCGTGGTCTTGCCCGAGCTTTCCGGGCCATAAACTTCGATCACGCGGCCGCGCGGCAGGCCGCCGACGCCGAGCGCGATGTCCAGGCCGAGCGAACCGGTCGAGATCGCTTCGACCTGCATCGCTTCCTTCTGGCCCAGCTTCATCGCCGAACCCTTGCCGAACGCCCGGTCGATCTGCGCGAGCGCCGCGTCGAGCGCCTTCTGCCGCTCGCCCGCAGCCTTGTCGTTGGTCGCTGCCATCTTGCTGTCGATCACCTTGAGGTTTGCCGCCATTCGTGGCCTCCATCGCTAGAGCAACCGCGCGAGCCGTTCAACGCGTTGTTGGCGATGTATTCCATTTGTTCTGCAAGAACAAGAGGCGAACTGAGGCCCGCGAAGGCGCGCGAGATCACGCCCGCAGGGGCGATCTCCTCCAGGGATGATCCGAAAAGAGGGGGGGCTCAGCCGAGCTCGGCGAGCGCCGTTTCCACGCCGTCCATCGTGAACGGCTTGGCCAACACCGGGCGGCTGCGATGCGCGGGCTCCACCGCGTCGCCCGAGCCGCCGGTGGCGAGCACGAAGGGAATGCCGGCAGCCGCAAGCGCGTCCCCGATCGGCCAGCTCTTCTCACCGCCACGCAGATTGACGTCGAGGATCGCGGCATCGATGCCGCCCTCCTCGATCCGGGACAGCGCATCGCTGACGCAATCGGCGGTGCCGGCGACGGACTTGCCGAGGATGTCGAGGAAATCCTCGAGCATCATCGCGATCAGGGGCTCGTCCTCCACGATGAGGATACGCTGGGGAGCTGTCATGCCCGTGCGTCTAAGCAGATGGCAGCGCGAACGCCAAGCCTCATTTCGTTGCCAGAACGTCACGGGCAGCCTCGCCAAGCTGCTGAACGGAGAAGGGTTTCGGCAGAAAGGCGACGTTGCCGAGATCGATCGAGCGGCGAAGCTGCTCCTCGGCATAGCCCGACATGAAGAGGATCGGCAGGTCGGGATAGATGCGCCGCACGTGCCGGGCCATGGTCGGCCCGTCCATCGCCGGCATCACCACGTCGGACACGAGCAGGTCGATCTGCGGGCGGTCGGCAAGGAGCTCGAGCGCGGCCTCGCCGTTCTCGGCCGTCATCACCTTGTAGCCCTGGCGCGTCAGCGCGCGCTCGGCGACCGAGCGGACCATGTCCTCGTCCTCCACCAGCAGGATCGTGCCGGTGCCCCAGATGTCGCTGGGCCGCTCGCGCCGTGGCTGCACGGGCGCGGGCGGAGCGGCGATCGCCGGCGCCGCATGAACCGGAAGATAGATGGTGAAGGAGGTCCCCTGCCCCACCTCCGACTCGGCAAAGATGTATCCGCCCGATTGCTTGATGATGCCGTAGACCGTCGAGAGGCCGAGGCCCGTGCCCTTGCCCACTTCCTTGGTGGTGAAGAACGGCTCGAAGATCTTGGGCAGCACCTCCGGCGAGATGCCGGTTCCGGTATCGGTGATGCGCACCGCGGTATAGTCGCCGACCGGAAGCACCTCGTTCTCCATCGCCCGCACCTCGGCCGCGCCGATCGACAGCGTCTCGATCACGAGGCGGCCGCGGCCGTTGGGGTTCTTGGCGACCATGGCGTCGCGCGCGTTGACCGCCAGGTTCACCACCACCTGCTCGAGCTGGCCCGGATCGGCGCGGACGGGCCCGAGGTTGCGGCCGTGCCGCACCACCAGTTCGACCGCCTCCCCGAGCAGGCGCTTCAACAGGTTCGAGACTTCGGAAATCACGTCGGGCAGCTGCAGTACCTGCGGCCGAAGCGTCTGCTGGCGCGAAAAGGCGAGCAGCTGGCGGGTGAGGCTCGCCGCGCGGTTGGAGTTGGCGCGGATCTGCTGGATGTCGTCATAGTCGCTGTCGCCGGGCGTATGGCGCATCAGCATCAGATCACAATGACCGATAATAGCGGTCAGTATGTTGTTGAAATCGTGAGCGACGCCGCCGGCCAGCTGGCCCACGGCCTGCATCTTGGTCGCCTGCGCGACCTGGCGTTTCAGGCGCGATTCTTCGCCGGTGTCCTTGAGGGTCAGCAGCACCGCGGCGTCGCCCAGGCCACGCCCACCGCCGATGGTGAGCGCGATCGGCTCGTCCGGATGGTGGATCAGCCGCACCGCCATGTCCGAGGCGTGCTGCGCCCCGCCCGCGAAACGACGGATCGCGTCTGCAAGCGCCCCCTTGTCCTCCCGCACCACGAGATCGCCCGGATAGAGCGGCGGCGCGTTGGTGTTGACGCCGGTCGCGCGTGCGAAGGCGTGGTTCATGTGCAGGAAGCGACCGTCGCGGTCGACCAGCGCCATGCCGACCGGGAGCAGCGAGACCAGCGCGCGGACGTGCCCCGCGGCCCCGCCGGAGATCGGCGCGGCCGCCTCGGCCGCGTCCTCGTCGAGCAGCACGACGAGTATCGGCGCCCCTTCATCGGGCAGAAACGGCACCTGGAGCAGCCGCAACGGATTACCGGCCACACCCTCGCGCTCGAAACGGATGCGGCCCTCGCCGTCGGTGGTGAGGAAGCGCGCGAAGTCGCGGCCGACGATTGAGCCCTCCTCATGGCCCAGGGCTCGGGCACGCAGCACGCGGTTGGCCGCGCGGATACGGCCATCGGAGCCGAGCAGCGCGGCCATGATGCCCGCGCCGCCCAGGCGATCACCAGGCGGGCCAGACAGCCATTGCTCCGCCTCCACCGAGGCCGTGGCGCGGCCGCCGCCGAAGAAGCGCCACACCAGCGTCCCGTCGCCTACGCGCTCGATCGCTGCTTCCAGCACGGTGCCGTCGGCCCGGATCCAGGCGGAGGCGCGGCCGTCGCGCCAGGCGACGCGGCCCGCGGCCGCAAGCTGCGCCGCGCCTTCCTCCTCGAGCGGCAGCCCCGGCGGGGTCGGATAGCCGCCGAACCGCTCGGCGAAGCGCCCGTTCGCGCAAACCAACTGTCCTGCGCGATCGGTGACGGCGAGCGCTTCCTCGCTCGCTTCGGCAAGGGCGTGGGCGAGCGCCCAGTCCGCAGGCGGTGCCTCGACCGGCGGTACGCTGGAAAACCGGTACCAGGCGAATAGCGCCGCAGGAGCGATCAGCGCCGCCGCCAGGAAGCCGGCCGCAAGCACGGGCTCCCCGACCATCTTGAGGACGAGAAGCGCCGCGACGAGGCCGATGCCGAGCGCGACGAGGAACGGGAGACGGTCGACCTTGGCCGGGCCGTCGGTGGCGGTGGAGACGCGTGCCATCGCCGCGTGTTGGGCGCCCTGCCGGGCACCGTCAAGCGGGCCGGCCGCAGGCCGGCGCGCGCCACGGGTGGCGTGGCGCGCGCCGGGGCGGGATCACCAGATGCGGACGCGCGCGTCCGGTGCCAGGTACAGCTTGCTGCCGGGCGCCGGCTTGAAGCCTTCGTACCAGGGGTCGAGGTTGCGCACCACCCAGGCGCGCTGCTGCGAGGGCGAGTGCGGATCGGTCAGCAGCCGCTGGCGAAGGTTCGCCTCGCGGTAGCTGCGCCGCCACACCTGCGCCCAGCCAAGGTAGAAGCGCTGCTCGCCGGTATAGCCGTCCACCACGCCGGCAGGCTTGCCGCCGAGCGCATGCTGATAGGCGTCCCAGGCGACGGTGAGGCCGGCGAGGTCGGCGATGTTCTCGCCCAGCGTCAGCGCGCCCTTTACGTGCAGGCCGGGCAGCGGCTCATAGGCGTCATACTGACGGACCAGCGCGGCGGTGCGCTCGTCGAACCGCTTCACGTCTTCCGGCGTCCACCAGTCGGTGAGGCTGCCGTTCGCGTCGTACTTGCGGCCCTGGTCGTCGAAGTGGTGGCTGATTTCGTGACCGATGACGGCGCCGATGCCGCCATAGTTCACCGCCGGATCGGCGTTGGGATCGAAGAACGGCGGCTGCAGGATCGCGGCCGGGAACACGATCTCGTTCATGACGGGGTTCGCATAGGCGTTCACCGTCATCGGGGTCATGTACCACTCCCACTTCTGGATCGGGCGACCCAGCTTGGAGAAGTTGTCGGCATGTGCCCAGTTGGCGGCACGGACCGCATTGCCCAGCGCATCGCCGGCGCGGATCTGGAGGTTGGAATAATCCTTCCACTTGTCCGGATAGCCGATCTTGGGCGTGAAGGCCGCGAGCTTGGCGCGCGCCTTCTGCTTCGTCTCGGGCGCCATCCATTCGAGCTGGTCGATCCGGCGGCCCATCGCCTCAGTGACGTTGCGCACCAGCGCATCGGCCGCGGCCTTGGTCTCGGGCGGGAAATACTTGGCGACGTAGACCTGGCTGACCTCGTCCCCGAGGGCGTCGCTGGTGAAGTCGACCGCGCGTTCCCAGCGCTGCTGCTGCTCCGGGGTCCCCGAGAGCGTCGTGCCGTAAAAGGCGAAGCTCTCCTGGTCGAAGGCCTTCGGCAGGACGCCAGCATACTGGTCGAGCGAGCGGACCAGCATCTGGTCCTTGAGGACTGACACCGGAGCTGCCGCAATCGCCTTGGCGATGCCTGCCACCGCGCTCGGCTGCGCCACGATCACCGTGTCAACAGTCGCGCCCATGCCCTTGAAATAGGTCGGGAAGTCGAATCCGGGCGCCTGCTTCTGAAGCTGCGCCAGCGTCAGCTTGTTGTAGGTCTTGTCGGCGTTGCGGCTTTCGACCCGGGTCCAGTGCGCCTTCGCGATGCTGGTCTCGTAGGCAAGGATCGCGGCCGCGCGCGCTTGCGCATTGGGCTCGCCGGCCAGGGTGAACATCTTGGCGACGTGCGCGACATAGGCGTTGCGCGTCTCGACCATCTTGGCGCCGGTGGAGAGGTAATAGTCGCGGTCCGGAAGGCCCAAGCCCGACTGGCTGAGGTTCAGCGCATAAACGTCCGGGTGCTTGTCGTCCGGGCCGACATAGCCGCCGAACGGACCCTCGATGCCGTTGACCGAAGCCTCCGCCGCAAGCGCGGCATAGCCGGCCTTGCCGGACAGCGCCTTGATCTTGCCGAGCCAGGGCTGGATCGGGGCGAGACCCTTGGCATCGATCGAAGCCTGGTCGAGATAGGTCGCATAGGCGACGCCGATCTTGGAGTTTGCGTCGGCGCGCACGCCGTCCAGTATCTCGCGGGTGCGGCTGCGGGACAGATCCTCCAGCACCGTGAACATGCCGAAGTTGGACTTGTCGGCCGGGATCGGCGTGGTCTTCTCCCAGGTGCCGTTCGCAAAGCCATAGAAGTCGTCGCCAGGCGCGATCGCACGGTCCATGCCCGCTTCATCGAAGCCGAAGGTCCCGATCTGCGGCTTGGCAGTGCCCGCGGCGTTGACCGGGCCGGTAGCGGCCTGACCGACGGCCTGGGTCTGCTCGGCGACGGCAGCGGGGTCGGCGGCGCCGGTGGTGGCGCACGCACCGAGCAGCGCAGAGCCGGCGAGCAGAGAGGATAACAGAAGCGAACGCCGCATGGTGAGTCCTTCACACTGGGTGGAATGCGGCTGTCTTAGTGGGCGGGGATCACCCGTCAATTCAAAGACGTATCCTCATGCTGTGCGGAACGGCGATGCCGGCGACGCCATTTGCGCCCGATCCACAAACGCCACCCGAACGCGCTGCCGAAATAGCCGAGCAGCGCCCCCACCAGGGAGAAGAACAGCAGCCCGACGAGCGTCGCGGGGCCCGCATCGACCAGCAGCCAGTCGAGCCAGCCGACATCGACCTGCGCGTGGGTGGCAAGCGGACGGCCGGGCACCTGCGCGTCGAACCGCAGCAGCCAGGCGCCGACCCAATAGGCTGCGACCCATAGCGGCGGCGTGGTGATCGGATTGGTGAAGAAGGTGGTGAGCGCCGCGGCCGGGATGTTTGCCCGAAGCGGCAGCGCCAGCACGGCGGAGGCCGGGATCTGGCCCATCGGGATCAGAATGCCCGTCACCATGCCAAGCGCGACGCCGCGCGGGACCGAGCGCCGCGTGAAGCGCCAAAGCTCGGGAGCAAGCACGCGATGCGCCACCGGGCGAAGCCAGCGGTTCTCCCCCATGCTTTCGCGCGTCGGCATGTTCGCCGCCGCCCACCGCAGGATGCGGACGCCGAGCTGCTTGTCGCGCAAGCGCGTCAGCCGCGATCGCGCAGCAGCCGCTGCTGCTCGCGCTTCCAGTCGCGTTCCTTGATGGTGTCGCGCTTGTCGTGCGCCTTCTTGCCCTTGGCGAGCGCGAGCTCGACCTTCGCGCGGCCGCGGCTGTTGAAGTAGATCGACAGCGGAACCAGCGTCATGCCCTCGCGCGCGACGGCGCCGTGCATCTTGTTGATCTCGCGCATGTTGAGCAGCAGCTTGCGCGGGCGCTTGGGCTCGTGATTGTAGCGGTTGCCGTGGCTGAACTCGGGGATGTTGGCGTTGACCAGCCACACCTCCTCGTCCTTCACCTCGGCATAGCTCTCGGCAATCGAGCCCTCACCGAAGCGCAGCGACTTCACCTCGGTACCGGTGAGCGCGATGCCCGCCTCGTAGGTGGTCTCGATGAAATAGTCGAAGCGTGCGCGCCGGTTCTCGGCGACGGTCTTGCGCTTGTCGAAGGTGGCGGGTCTGGGTCGGGCCATGGGAGGCCGGACATAGGCGCTCGCGTCGCGCAGGGAAAGGTACTCGACGGTGCGATGTGCACGCCGCTGGACGGCGCGGCCAGGCGACTGCAAGAACGGGGCATGACCGAACCGCTGCGCAGCCTCTACCCGCCGATCGAACCCTATGAGAGCGGCATGCTCGACGTCGGTGACGGCCACCGCGTCTATTACGAACGGTGCGGCACGCCGGGCGCCAAGCCCGCGGTGTTCCTGCACGGTGGCCCGGGCGGCGGCATTTCCGCCGACGTCCGCCGGCTGTTCGACCCGGCGCGCTATGACGTGCTGCTGTTCGACCAGCGGGGCTGCGGGCGCTCGACCCCGCACGCTTCGCTGGAGGCGAACACCACCTGGCATCTGGTCGCCGACATCGAGCGGCTGCGCCGCCAGGTTGGCGTGGACCGCTGGCTGGTGTTCGGCGGCTCCTGGGGCTCGACGCTCGCGCTCGCCTACGCCGAGACGCATCCGGAGCGGGTGAGTGAGTTGGTGCTCCGCGGCATCTTCACGCTGACCGAGCGCGAACTGCACTGGTACTATGAGTTCGGCGCTTCCGAGGTGTTCCCGGACTATTGGGAAGCATTCCAGGCGCCGATCCCGGAAGCCGAGCGCGGGAACATGCGGGGCGCGTACCGCCGACGGCTGGTGGGTGACGATGCAGAGGCGCAGATCGAAGCGGCCAAGGCGTGGAGCCTGTGGGAGGGACGCACGATCGCGCTGCTACCTGATCCGAAACTAAGCGCCGGTTTCGAGGACCCGCACTTCGCGCTCGCCTTCGCGCGGATCGAGAACCACTATTTCATGCACCATGGCTGGCTGGAGCCGGACCAGCTGATCCGCGACGCGCATCGCCTGCGCAGCATCCCGGGCACGATCGTACACGGGCGCTACGATATCGTCTGCCCGCCACGCACTGCCTGGGCGCTGCACAAGGCATGGCCGGAGGCGGACTTCCGGCTGGTCGAGGGTGCGGGCCACGCGTGGAGCGAGCCGGGAATCCTGGACCAGCTGATCCGCGCGACCGACCGCCACGCGGCGGAGTAAGCGCCCTTCCCTCTTCCTCGTACTCCGGCGCAGGCCGGGGCCCAGCGACGACGGATTCGGCGACGTCGCGCACGCTTCGGAGGCTTTCCCAACTACGCCCCGGCCTGCGCCGGGGTACAGAGAAGGGCGAACCCCGCGGTGGCTCGTCTTCGTTCAGTCGGACTTCTTCGGCGTGACCCACACCGACACCGGCACCACCACCTTGCCCGGCGCGGGCTTGCCGACCTCGACGCGGTCGGCGGTGACGAGCTCGCCGCTCTCCAGGTTGAACGAGGCCCAGGGCTTGGGCATGCGGCCGAAGGTCATGCGCTGGATGGGCTGACCGGTGGTGGTGTTCATGATCGTAGCAATGATGGGCATCGCGGGCGGATAGCGGCGGCGGCGCGCCGCTGTCCAGCCGCGATGCGATCAGTCGCCGTGCTTCCAATAGCGGACGTAGTCGACCGACATCCGCTGCGGGAGACTGGCGTCGTCGATCCCCTTTGCGCCACCCCAGTCGCCGCCCACCGCCAGGTTCAGGATCAGCGGATAGGGTCGTGTGAACGGCCATGCCGCCTTGCCACCCGGCTGATCGTTCGCGACCCGCATATAGGCGCGGCCGTCGACGCCGATGGTGATCGAATCCGGCCTCCAATCCAGCTGGTAGTTGTGAAAGGCGGTGCAGGCCGTCGCCACTTGCTTCTGGGCGCCGCGCTGCGTGCCGAGCCGATGGTTGAAGGCGCCGCTGTGCAGGGTCGCGTGGATGACGTTGGGGTCCCAGCCGACCATCTCCATGATGTCGATCTCGCCGCCGGCGGGCCAGGAGGCGTCCTCCGGAACCATCCAGATCGCGGGCCAGGCGCCGCGGCCGCAGGGGAGCTTCGCGCGCACCTCGTAGAAGCCATAGCCGAGCGTCTGGCGGGTCACGAGCTTGGCGGAGCTATAGACCTGTCCTCCCCAATCGGGGAACTTCGCCTTGGAGAGCGGCTCCCGCCGCGCCTCGATCACGAGCACGCCGTCTTCGACGCGGGTATTTTCCGGCCGGTCGGCCGCGTAATATTGCTTCTCGTTGTTGTACCAGCCGGCGGCGTTGCGGGAGGTGTCGTACCGCCAGATGCTTTGGTCGACTTTCTTGCCCGCGAATTCGTCCGCGAAACTGGCCGGGGCGGCGGGCGGCGCCATTGGCGCGTCCACGGCATAGTTGGTGGCCCCCAGCGTCGCCGCCTGAACCGCGAGCAGCATCCATTGCATCGGCATCTCCTCCGCTTCTCCGGTCTCCAACCGCCGGATACGCAGATCCTAGGCGGTACCGGCGAGACTGGGAAGCGGATGCCGGCCGTCTACTCGCTCGCGCCGAGCCCGCGAAGTGCCCGCGCGCGTTGCACGTCGTGCTCGACCACCGCAGTGGTGAAGCGCCGGAACAGGCGCTGTGCTTGCCGCCAGGAGCCGCCGACGGGCGCGGTCCGCTCGCGGGTGCGCACGAGGCCGCTGCTCCAGTCGGAAGCGATGCGCTGCAACTCCGCATCCTTCTCGTCGATCGCATCGCCGATCACCAGCGAGGAAAACGGCATCGCGATCCGGGGCGCAGCGAAGCGGCCCCGCAGATCCTCCCGCGCTTCGCCCGGCGCGAACAGCAGCGCGCCCGCGACCCGCGCGGCATAGTTGGCGGGCGAGAGTTTCGCCCACCAGCCGACGGCAAAGCAGCTGAGGCCGCTGGCGATCAGCAGCACCGACCGGTCCGACTCGGTGACTGCCCGGTCGAGCTTGGCCGCCCAGCGCGCCCGATCGGACCGCGTCGCGAAGCCTCCAGTCAGATGCCGCGCGCCTTCGGCGGGCCACCCGAGCTTCTGCCAGGCAGGCAGCGGGTCCTGCGGATCCGAAAGCGTGATGACGGAGAGATCCTCTCGCCACGTCGCCAGACTGGTCATAGGCAGCTCCCTTTCCTGTTTCGTGCGACGGCCTGCGGTCCCCTGCGCGTGCCGCCTTCCTGTTTCCCTATGCCGGCCTCACGCCGGACGTGCTTCGAAGCCGCCGAAGTCCGCGCGGCGCCGCACCTCGCGCGCGACAAGGCTGCGTGCTTCCACCGGGGCGGTGCCATGTCCCCCCGCCTCGAAGCTTTCAAGCAGGACACCGTCGAGCAGTTCCTGTCCCGCGCGCCACTCGCCGAGGCCGCTGTCGGCGTTCAGATGGCCGCGCGCGCCCGCATCGATGAACTCGCTGCCCCAGTCGGCGGCGAAACCGCGCGCACGCTCGAGCGTGATCCACGGGTCGTTCCGGGACGCGACCACGATCGAGGGAAACGGCAGCCGCAGGCGCGGCGTCGAGGCAAAGCCCTTTACCTCCGCGGGCGCCTCCGGCCGATCGACGTCCGCCGGTGCGACCAGCAGCGCGCCGACCACCGGCCCGTCCGGCAGCTGCGGCGAAAGCTCCGCCCACCAGGCGACGGCGATGCAGCCCAGGCTGTGCGCCACCAGCACCACCGGCGCCTCCGCCCGGCGGATCGCCTGGTCGAGCTTGGTCACCCAGCTGTTGCGGTGAGGGGTGTGCCACATGCCGAGATCGACCCGCACCGTATCCGGGCGGCTCTGCTCCCACAGCGTCTGCCAATGGGAGGGACCGGACCCGTTCAGGCCCGGCACCGTCAGGACGGTCGGATGCAGTGCTTCGTTCGAAGAGGAACTCGCCATCGCGCTTCTCCTGGTTCCGAGAAGAACCCTTTCACTATCACGCCTGCCAGCCGGTTCGAAGATAATCCTACTATGCAGCTGGACAATCAAGCTGCGCCCGAACGGCCTTGCCGTGCGGCCAATGCTATGCCCGTCAGGCGGAAACGCCGCCGGCGCGGGAGGGGTGCGCGGCGTCGCCGGCGTGGTAGCGCACCGGGTCGAGCATGCCCGCGCGCCGGGCGATGACGGTCGCACCAGCCCCTGCCCGGCGACGTCGATCGCAGGGCCTCCCATGTCCAGGATCGGATCGATCGCGAGCAGCAGCGCACCGCGGCAGCTCGCGCCGCAGTCCCGAACGACCGCGGGTGCTACCGCCTAGAGATAGGCGAGCGCCTGCAGCACGCTGGCGTAGTAATCGGCCTGCGGGGTTGGCGCCGGCAGCGGCTGCCCCAGCAGGCGACGTACGCCCACCATTGCCCCGCTGGAGAGGGCGAAGGGCGCGGTCTGCCCCGTGCGGACGTCGACCCAGGCGGGAATTGGCCCCGCACCGAAACCGCGCCAGAAGCGCGCGATCGTGTCCGCCTTGGCGCCGCGACCGGCCATCGCAAGATAGAGCGGCACGCGCACCGCGTCGAAGCCGAACCGCGGGTCGCGGCCCGGCGTCGGCGACATGCTGCCGTCCGGCGCCACGTCCACCCAGTCGGTGGGCAGCCCATGCTGGCCGAACCGCGCGCGGGCGATCAGCGCCTCACCCCCCTTGATGACGGCGCCCCATTTCTTGTCGCCGTCCGCCGCCCGGAAGCGTTCAAGCGCGGGCCAGACGTAATAGGAAGGGTTGAGCGTGAGCCGGCCCTGCTGCTCGAAGCCGGTGCCGCCGGGAACCAGGAAGAGGTCGTTGCCGACCTGCCGCAGCATGGTGTCGTGCAACGCGTTGCGGATGGCCGCGGCCCGCTCGGCCAGGAAGCGCTCGCGCCAACGGTCCGCACCGATCATCAGCCCCCAGGCGATCAGCATGTCGCCGTCGGTGGCGTTGTTCGGATCGCCGACAGGCTGGGCGGCATTGGGATCGTAGCGCCAGGAATAGAGCGGGTCGCTGCTGCGCGTCAGGGTCTTCTCGGTCCAGGCGAGGATGCGATCAAAGGCGTCGCGGTCGCCTGCCGTGGCGGAAAGGACGAGCGCATACCCCTGCCCTTCCGTGTGGCTGACGCCGTTGTTGCCGGTGTCGATCACCCGGCCGTCCGGCTGCACGAAGCTGCCCTTGAAGCCGGTCCAGAGCGACGGGATCAGGGCGGGGTTGCCGCCGGTCACCGAGGGCGTCTTGCGCGGTGCCGCTGCATTGCCGGCGGTGTCGTGGCCATTGTCCGCCGCGCGCCCCGAGCATGCGACAACGAAGCTGCTGCCGGCACCGAGCAGCAGCGCACGTCGATCAAGCACCATAGAAGAATTCCACGCTCCGTTCGCTTGAACCGATGACACGCGTGCGGATGCTCGCACCGCCGCCGAGTTGGCCGAGCCAGTGATCGTAGATGCCGGAGAGCACCGCTACCGTCGTCTCGTGCCAGCGGCCCTCGTCCATGCCGGAGGGTGCCAGCGGCAAGTCGGAATGCTCGATCTGCAGCCCTCCTCGTGCGAAGCGCAGCACCGCCCTGCCCCAACCGCTTTCGGCCCAGAAGGCGTTCATCGCGGCGAAGATCTCGTCGTTGGAATGCGCCTCGCTGAGTGGATAGGCGCGCGCGATCCGGGCGCCAATGGCACGGAAGAAGGCCTGCGCCTGCACCGGCTCCGCCACCTCCCACGCCTCGTCGACCATGTGGCACGCGAGCATGACCGGGGGCTGAAGCCCGGCTTCTGACGCATCAAGCCGCCAAGGCATCAGCATCGGCTTGCTCACTTGTCGCCTCCCAACGTCTGTTTGATACCTACCGAGGTACGAACTTCGTTGTATTGGCCAAAAGTGTTAACATTGATGTCACCACCCACGCGGGTGCTGCCGGCGAGCCCGTAGTAGACGGATGCACCTGCGGCGAGGCCGAAGCCGGTGTCGCTGAGACTGTCATAGCGCGCCCGCACGTCGGTATTCCGGGCCTTTAGCTGCTCCAGAACCGTCTGCGCGCCCGGATCGGTCGGATAGAGCGGCGCCTCGTCCTGGTCGTAGCTCTGGTAGCCGGGCGCCGCGTTGGCGCTGATCTCGAAACGGTCGGTGTTCATGGCGAAGCGCACCGGGAAGCTCACGCTGAAGAAGCTCTGCGGGCTGAAGTACCCGCCGTGCCCGTAGCTGAAGTAGTTCTGATTGTTCCCGAACGTCTGGTAGTTCGCATTGATCCCGACGGTCAGCGAAGAACGCGTATCCCGGTAGGCGCGCGTGTAGCCGCCGGCGTTGAACTGCATGGAGTGGTTGTCGCGCACGCCGGTGCCGTCATAATGGTGCCAGGCGCCATCCACATAGGCGCCGGTGCCGTCACGATCCCACGACAGCGAAGCGCCGCCGCCGGTCCGCATCACCGAGCCCCAGAAATCCCCCGTCACCGGATCGATCGTACCGGCATAGGAGACGATGCTGTCCGTCACCGGCCGGCGCTCGGCCCAGATCCGCCCGCTCGCCTGCGGCGAGAAGCGCGGGGTCAGTGCGACACCGCCCGCAGCATGGCGCTTGGCGAAGCCCAGCGGCGTGGTGCCCACGTCCGCCTGGACGAGATCGCCCTCGTAGGTGGCGGCCACCGCGACCCCGGCGTCGTGCTGGGTAGCCGCCTGCGTCAGCTGCGACGGCTGCTGGGCGACGATCCCTTGCGCTTCGGCGGTGCCGTTGCGCCCGAAGCGGGCAAGGCCGGAGCCAGTTGGACGGCCCGAGTCGAGCACGACCGCCTGCGCCTGCACGCCGAGGCGGCCGCCGGCAAAGCCGGTCGAAACCTTTGCAGTGCCGCTCAGCTCCTTGAGCGAGCTGAGCCCGGTTTCGCCCGAGCGATCCCGATAGCCGGTGGTGACTTCCGCACGAGGTGCGCTGCTCGCGGCGAGCCGGCGCATGTCGGCCTCGATGCCCTGGAGCACCGGATCGCCGCCTTGTGCGGCCATCTGGGGTGCCGGGCCGGGCGAGCCGGGAGCGCCGGGCATCCAGCCCTGTGGTACCGCCGCAGCGCCACCCGCCGCGTAGGGGGCGGCATAGCCGTCGGACCGTGGCGAAGTGGCGAAGGGCGACCCGGGCGCGCCACCGACCGGGGCGAGGGCCACCGGCGCCGCAGACGCGGTCTGTACACCGCCCGAGCCGAAGGCGAACGGATTGCTGCCCGAAGCGACCGGAGCGAAGGGATTGGTCGCGACCGTTGGCTGCGCCATCTGCGCGAACGGGTTGCCGGCAAACGGGTTGGCACCGCCGGCACCCGCCTGCCCCACATAGAGGGTGCGCGCCTGCTGGAGATATTTGCGCGCAGCACCATCGTCCCCGCGCGCCTGCTCGACGCGTGCCGCGGCAAGATAGGTGCGATAGTCGCCGGGCGCGGCGCGGATCGCCTGCCGGGCCGCCTCGCGCGCTGCGCCGTGCTCGCCGGCCGAAGACGCCGTCTCGGCAAAGCCGATCAGCGCATCCCGATTGTTCGGGTCCTTGGCCAGGATCATGCGATAGGTCTGCGCCGCCTGCGCGTTCAGCCCGCCGGTCTGGTAGAGCCGGCCGAGCGAGGCGAGCACGTCCGTGTCGCCGGGCGTCGATGCCCAGGCCTGCTGCAGCACGTCGAAGGCGGGCGCGTACTGGCCGGCCAGCCGCAGCCGGTCGGCCCGCGCGACGGCCATCGCAGAGCGCAGGGTCGCCACCGTCTGCATCCCCTGCGCGGTCCCGCCGGCGAGCTGGGTCGCGCGCGACAGCGCTTCCTCGGCCGCCATGTCCTGGCCGGTCGCCGCAAGGACGCGAACGATCGGGTCATAGGCCTCGGCAGACGCCACGGGCATGCCCGCAGCGCGCTGCGCGAGCATCGAGGCGGTCTGGGTGTCGCCCAATTCGAAGAGGGCAGTCGCGATGGTGGCCGTCTGCGCCGCCGGGAGGCCGGGCATATCGGCGATCTGGCGGAGCGACTGGAGGGCGGTCTGCTGCTGCCCCTGCGCACCCAGCGCGCGGGCGCGGGTGACCGCGGCCTCGGCGCGCAGGCCAAGCACGAAGCCGTTCATCTCCTCGCTGCGCGACCCTTCCGGAATGCGCGCCATCAGCGTCTCGGCCGCACCCAGTTGACCGGACTGCTGGGCGAACAGCGCCGCGGCGTAGAGCGACTCCGGAGCCGCCGATTGGGCGAGCGGGCCGATGATCGTGGTCGCGTCCATCGGCCGGCGCTGGTCGCGCAGGAACCGGGCATAGTCGTAGCGCAGCCAGGGATCGTTCGGATCGAGCGAGATGGCCCGGTCGTAGAGCTGCTGTGCCTGGCCTGGACGGCCGGCGGCCACCTCCGCCTGTGCCTGGGCGCGGATCGCGCTTACCCGCAGTGCGCCTACCTGGGCGCCCCCGCTCGCGCGTGCGGCCTGGGTGTAGAGATTGGCGGCGTCCGCATAGCGGCCCTGCTGCTGGTAGATCCGTGCAAGCAGCTCGGTTGCGGTCTGCGCGGCGGGATTGTCGCTGCGCGACAGGCGCTCGGCCGTCGCCTGCGCCTCCGCGACGCGCCCCGCGTCGAAGTCGGCCTGTGCCGCGCGGAGATCCGCAAAGAAGCTCGCCGACTGGAGCGCCTCCGCCCAGCGGCTGCCGTTGCCGCGGCGCGAGGCGCGCTGAAGCAGATCGCGGGCTTCCGCAAAGCGTTCGCGCCGCAGTTCGACGAGGCCGAGGCCGCCCAGCGCGTCGCCGTCGTTCGGCGAACGCTTGAGGGCGCTGCGGAACAGTGTCTCCGCGCGATCGAGATTCCCGTTGTCGAGCGCGACGAATCCGGCTGCGCGCGCATCGCCGCCGGCATCGCGGGATGGCGGGGGCGCTGCCGGACGACGCGGGGCGGCGGGTGCGGCGGGAACCGGAGCGGCCGGCGCGGGCCGCGCCGCAGGCTGCTGCGGCTTGGGCTGCGGACGTGCTGCGGGGGGTTTGGCCGGTGCAGGCGCAGGCGCCGGTGCGGGGGAGGCCGCAGGACCTGCCACGCCGCGCTTCGCCGTGGCATTGTTGGGGTCGATCGCGAGGACGCGGCGATATGCCTGGAGGGCAAGGTCGCGGCGACCGCGACCCTCCCAATACTTCGCCTGGCGAAGCAGTGCCGGCACGGCATCCGCCTGCGCCTGGACCGCCACGGGGGGCGCCATCGTGACGAGGACGGCGCCGCTCAGCAGCCACTGCAAGGATCGGGTTCGCATCACTTTTCCACCGCTTGGAGCCGCTTGCGCTCCTGTCGCTTGAGCAGGAAATAGGCAGGCCAGGACAACAGGATCGCGGCCAGGATGCCGGCAAACGCCAGCAGCCAGGGACGCTGGCTGGTCCAATAGGCCGCCTTCATCCAGAAGGGCAGCGCGCCGACCCAGTAGCGATCACCGACCGCGAAGCTGGCCATGTCGTCGCCCGTGAAGATCGAGAGATCGCCCTGGACCGCCGCGTTGATCTTCACGTCGGCCAGGCCTGCAACCATCTGGGGCAGGTTCAACGGATCGTTCGCCAGCAGCGCCACCACGGTGCGATCGCTGTCGAACGGCGACTGGAAGCTCACGATCCCGCTGAAGTTGTCGGTGCTGTAGAGCGCCTCCCCCACCGACTCCTCGGCGTCACGGCTATCGGGGGAGACGAACTGGACCGCGCGCATGATCGCGTTCCGCTTGCGCACTTGCAGGCGGCCGTTCTGATACTGGACCGGCGCGTCCGCGAAGAGCGAGCCGCTGGCGAGCTTCATGTCACCGACCACGAGCACGTTCTTGCCGGTCGCGCGGTCAGCCGCGCCGTCGGTGATCACCGTCACCTGCGTGGCGGCGGCGCCGGTAGAGTCCCCGAGGCGCCCCATCACCGCCAGCAGCGCCTCGACCGTCGCCGGGGCCGGATTGGCGCCGACCATCACCACCGTCTCGCCCAGGTCCGGGCGAATGGTGAAGGGATAGCCCGCACCGGCAAAGGTCGCGAGGTCCGGCATGCGGATGGCGTGATAGGCGTGACCGAGATCGATCGTGCTTTCCGGCAGGATGCTGACCCGGACGTTGTCCGGAAGCGTGCCTTCGCAGCGCTTCTTGTCGGCGACGATCAGGTTGTAGTCGAGGATCAGCTGGTTCTGCCCGAACAGGTTGTAGTCGGGCAGCACGATGTCGGCGGTCGACGTGTAGGATTCCGCCGCATCATCACCCGTCAGGCGCCGCCACCAGGAGGCGCCGCGCAGCGGCTCCGTACCGAGATACTGGTTGTTGATCGAGATATCGAGCCGCGAGGCGCGGCGGTCGAGCCACGGCGCCCCCGGGTAGCGATAGTGCAGCCGCAGGTCGCCGCCCTGACGCGGCCAGAAGAACAGATCCGGCGCGACGCGGAAGGACGTCGTAAGCGGCCCCGGCGGCAGTCCCTGCCCCTGAAGCGCATAGGCCTGAGTGAACTCGCCGAGTTCCACCGGGCGATCGGTCCGCAGCCAGCGCGGCGCGCTGTAGCGCGGCATCGACGGGATGCGCACGCCGGCAAAGGATGCGGTCGTTCCGCCGGCCAGCCCACGGCTGAGCGCCAGGGCCGCAGCCGCCTGCTTCAGTTCGCGGTCGTCGCGTCCCATCACCAGCAGCAGGGTGCCAGATGGATCGGCCGGGTTGCGGACCACGGAGGCCGAGGGCCCCTGGATGTTGCCGCCGAAGTTGCCCATCCGGCGCGTGTTGGTCAGGAACAGCACGGCATTGCCGCGCGGCAGCTGATTGTACCGTGGCGGGAAGGAAAAGCCGCGGTAGCTGGCAAGGCTGCCGAACCAGGAAGCGAGCGCAGAGGCCGCCTCCAGTTCACCGGCCGTCGGCGTGCTCAGGAACACGAACGGCAGGTTGAGCGCACGGGGATCGGCGCGATCGACGAACGGCGCCGGCCAGCGCGAGAGATTGGGGTTGAGCGGCAGCGGCTGGACGGAGAGATCCAGATAGGTGCGCGTGTTGCTGATGTTCGCCCACAGCGAGCTGTGGAACGGGTCCTCGCAGTCGCGGGCGTAATGGCCCAGGAACCGCAGGTTGAGGCGGTTCTCCCCCGGCAGGAAAAGCGCCGGATCCACCGCGAACGTCAGCTGGGTCCCGCCTGCAGCCTCGCGCACCAGCGGAATGGTGCGGACCGTCTCACCGTTGACCAGCACCACCATCTGGCTGAGGTCGCCGAGCAGCGCGGGCGAATAGGCGAAAGTCAGTGTCATCGTCGCTGCGGTGACGACCGCGTCGGAGCGCACGCCGAACGGAATGCCGATCTCGCCATGGGTGCTCCCCAGACGGATCGGCTGGCGCTGCTGCAGGTCGCGCAGCGTCAGGCGGATCTGGCGCGCCGTGCCGTCGGCAGCGGGAGCGACAGCCGCCTCGGCGGTCTCCGGCGCCACCTGTGCCCGGGCAACTTCCGGAGGCAGCATCGCCGCACCGACCACGGCAAGCGCCAACGCGGCAGCAGCCTTGATCGGCGCCGGGGTACCGGCCGCCATGTTCTTGGGCTCCCGCCGGAAGATGTTGCCCAGCGTGCCGACGCCGATCGCGGTGATATGCGCGAGCGAACGGAAGCCGGAGACGGTCGGGTGCGGCCCCTCGGGCTGCCAGGCATCCGCGCGGCCCATCACCGAACGCACCAGCAGGCGGACCCGGTCGGGCGACAGCTCGGGAAAACGAAGAAACGCATTCGATCCACGGGTTCGCATCGTCTCCACCGGCAGTGTCAGCATGTCGTCTCCCATCGGCAGGGCAACGTCAGTCACCGTTCGCCCTGTCAGCGATACGCCTTCAGGAAGCGTGAGCGACAGACCGCCCAGCGACACGTCATTGGTTGTCCCGTCGAGTACGTAGCCATCGTCGAGGTACACAGTCACCGGCAGCTTCACCGGTAGCCGGATGTGCTGGCGCGTCTGGCGCCGCTCGCGCGCGACCGACACGGCCGCAAGCAGAATGACCACGCTGAACAGCGCCCAGGCGGTGTTGAGGAACAGCGTGTCCAGCTGCACGTCGAACTCGCCCGGGAACAGCAGCCGCCGCGCGAAGCCGAAGGCGATGCCGAAGAGCAGCAGGCCGATAGTGATCAGGTGCGGCTTGACCGTGGCGAAATCGAAATAGGTGCGGTCGAGCAGGCTGCCCTTGTCCGTCACGTTGAACTTGCCCTCGTGCGGGCGGAACAGCGTGTAGACCGTCGGCTTGACGAGGTGGAAGGCAAGCAGGGTCTCGTAGATCTCGCCCCAGAACGGACGGCGCTCGCCGCCCTGGATGCGCTCGCTGGACTGCATCGCCAGGAACAGGTGCGGCGCGGCATAGGCAAAGATCAGCCCGGCCGAGGCGTGGATGATGTTCGCGCCGGCAAGCAGATAGGCCAGCGGCGAGGTCAGGAACACGATCCGCGGCAACGGAAACTGGAAATGCAGCATCGCGTTGATGTAGCAAAGCCGCTGCTGCCACTTCAGGCCGGGGCCGAACAACGGATTGTCGATGCGCATGATCTGCGTCATGCCGCGCGCCCAGCGGATGCGCTGGCCGATGTGGAGGACCAGCCGCTCGGTCGCGAGGCCGGCCGACAGGCGCGCGCCGATGTAGGCGGTGTTCCAGCCCATGCGCTGCAGCTTGAGCGCGGTGTGCGCGTCCTCGGTCACCGTCTCGCCGGCGAAGCCATTGGTCTGCATCAGTGCCTCGCGGCGGATGATCGCGCACGAGCCGCAGAAGAAGGTCGCGTTCCACAGATCGTTGCCGCGCTGCACCGCGCCGTAGAAGAGGTCCCCCTCCCCCGGCATGTCGGCGGCGCCGGCCAGGTTTCGCTGCACGGGGTCGGGCGAATAGAAGTGGTGCGGCGTCTGCAACAGCGCGAGCTTGGCATCCTTCTGGAACCAGCCGACCGTCAGCTGCAGGAAGGCGCGGGTCGGCACGTGGTCGCAGTCGAAGATCGCGATCAGCTCGCCCTCCGTCTTGCGGAGCGCGGCGTTCATGTTGCCCGCCTTGGCGTGGAGATTGTCGGTGCGGGTCAGATAGCCGCAGCCGACCTGCCGGGCCATCGCCCGGAACTCCGGCCGGCGACCATCGTCCAGGATGAACACCCGGAAGCGGTCCCGCGGATAGTCCATGTCCATCGCCGCATAGGCGGTGTTGCGGACGATCTCGAGGCTCTCGTTGTAGGTCGGGATGTAGAGGTCGACCATCGGCCAGGTGTCGGGCGTCCCCTCGATCTCGATCACCGGCCGATCGAGCGGCCAGCTGGTCTGGAGGAAGCCGAGCACCAGGATCACCCAGGCATAGACCTCGGCCAGGTAGAGCCCGGTGCCCAGCAGCATCTCCGGAATCGAGTCGAACTCCAGCGTCGTCGTCGTCCGCCAGATCAGGTAGCGCGTCGACATCAGCAACGAGAGCGCCGCAATCGCAAGCGTGCCCCGCCGCGACTTGTTGCGCCCGATCAGCAGCGCCCCGATGATGGTGGTGCCGGCGAAGATCCATTGCGTGCGGAAGTCGAGCGGAATCAGAAGCACCCCGATCACCGCCACCAGAACGGGAACGGCAATCAGCACACGCGCCACGCGCGACATCCGCGAGGCGGGCTCCGTCATCGCCGCCCCTTGGCTCATGCAGCGGCGTCCTGCAAGCGCCCGCCGGGCGTGAGGCCGCAGCGCGCGATCACCGTCTCCGTCAGCTTCTCGACATCCGTGAGGGCCGCACTGGCCGGCGCGAAGGTGGCGAGCGGCTTCATGGCAGCCAGCGCCTCCATCACCGCCTCGTCGCGACGCACCGTGCCGAGCAGCTGATCCCCCAGCAGCGTGCGAACCAGCTTGTGGATGTCATTCGACAGGCGGCGGCGATCGTCCATCTGATTGAGGACAAAGGCGGTGCGCGTGAGCGACAGGACCGAGGTCAAGGCATCGACCTTGGTCAGCGAGGCCAGCGCCAGCGGCGACGGCGCCAACGTGCAGATCTCCAATGCGGCATGCGGCAGCAGGCGGTCGCGCAGCTGCGCGCCCGCCGTGCCGAGGTCGACGAGGCAGACCTTCCCCTTCGCGCAACGGGCGAGCAGCTGGTCAGCCACGTGTTCCACGTCCTGCTCAGGATATGCCTGGAACAGCTCGACGCCGGCGATGGCATCCGGTGTCGCGTCGGCGTCCAGCATTTCCAGCGTCTGCGCAGGCGACAGGCCGAAATAGAGCTTCAGCGCCTCCTGGGTGGTGCAGTCCACGGCCGAAACATCATGCCCCCGCCCCGCCAGGGCGATCGCCAGCCGGGCCGTCAAGAACGTGGTGCCCACACCGCCCTTGGGCGAGCGCATCAGGATCATGGTCATGCGCGGCCTTTCCCGAGCTCATGGAGGAAGTTGCGGAGGTCGGGCTCGCGGGGCGGTTCCGGCGGCTTCGGGGCCGGTGCCGCTGCACGGCCATATCGACCGAACAGGCCGGCGGTCGGACGGGCCTCGGCCTCGGCGGAAGGAGTGCGCAAGGCGGCGGGCGCGGCTTCCTGGGCTTCGGGCTGCGCGCGGTCGGCAGCGGCCTGCACCGGCTCGGACTGGTCGCGGTTCCCGACGATTCGGGGATCACGAAGCAGCGTCTGAAACAGCGGCCACAGCTCGATTTCCTCGGCGACGGCCGTGAAGTCCTGATATTCGAGATAATGCCGATCCAGTCGATCGAGCAGCGTTTTCGCGTCCTGCCGCATGGCTGTCCCCTTGTTCAGCTCGGCACCTACGGCAAGATAGTTAACGAAGAATATTTCTTAGCGGCCCTGCCAGGGTTTTGCCACGGAGCACACCGATTTCTTCGTTGCGGCGCGGGTCGTGCAGAGTTGGCCCGTCAGGAACCCTGTGCCATCCGACCCATTTCAGAGCGGTGTACTCAGTTCTTAACTATTCCCGCGTACCGATGGGGCACCTTGTTGGGGTGTGCGTGTGAGACGAGCGAAGATTAGTGTAGACGAAGGGGCGCGGCTGGCTGCGGTTGCGGAATACGGCCTGAGCGACCCCAAGACGGATGCGCGTCTGCAGGAAATCGCCGGCCTGGCAGCGCGCAGGTTCGAAGCCCCCGTCGCACTGGTCACCCTCGTGCGCGAGACCGACCAGATGTTCGTGGCCGTCCTGGGCCTCCAGGAAAGCGGCACCCCCCGCGATATCTCCTTCTGCTCGCATGCGCTGGACAGCGACGACCTGCTCATCGTGCCGGACGCCACGCTGGACCCGCGCTTCTCGGGCAACCCGCTCGTTCTCGGTCCGCCCCATGTGCGCTTCTACGCGGGCGCGCCTCTCCGTTCCCCATCCGGCCATGTCGTCGGCACCCTGTGCGTGATCGACCGGCGGCCCCGCAGCGGATTCTCGGCGCGCGATCGGCAGGCGCTGCGGGCCCTGGGCGTACAGGCCGCGCAGAGGCTGGAGGAACTGCGGCTGGCGCACGCGCGGGCCGGTGGCCCGCACCGCTTCCGCCAGGCTGCGGGCGCTTCTCCCGACGCCGTCGCCTCTACCAATGCGAAGGGGCAGGTCGCCTTCTGGAACGAGGCGGCGGTGCGCCTGTTCGGCGTCCCCGCTTCCGAGGCGATGGGGCGCGACCTGGTCGAATTTCTTCCTTCGCTCCGGAACCAGCCGGATACGTCCGCGCGGCCCGACGAGCGGGTGGACGGGGATGCGCGAGGGCGAGATGGATCGCTGTTCCCGGTGGAGGTGCTGCTCCATGCCAGCCCCAGCGGGCAGGACGTCGTGGTGCGCAGCATCGAATCCCGGCGGCGGAGCGACGATCTGGCCTTCCACGCCGCCAATCGCGACACGCTGACGGGCCTGCCCAACCGGGTCGTGCTGATGGAACGGATCACCGAACATCTTGCGCGGGGCGAGCAGATCCATCTGCTGCACGTAGGCCTGGAGGGGCTTCATCACCTGGACCCGGCGGCATCGCCCGGAAGTCGCGACCTCGCGCTGCAGAAGGTCGCGCGCCGGCTCGTCGAAAGCGTCTCGCCGGCCGACACGGTGACGCGACTGGACGAGGACGAGTTCGCGATCCTGCGTCCGGCGGAAGCCGGGGAGCCTCGCTCCGCGGCATTGGTGGTGGCGGATCGTATCCTGGGGTCGCTGATTGCTCCTGTCGAAATCGGCAAGCAGCGGCTGCGTCTCCGCGCCCAGGTGGGCATCGCCTGCTTTCCCAAGCATGCCGACACTACCGACGCACTGATGGCCGCCGCCGGCGTTGCGCTGCAGGATGCCCGCCGCGAGGGACGACGGACCCGCCGGGTCTATGGGGAAACCCTGAAGCACGAGCCCCTGGAGGAAGGGGAGTCCGGCGAGACGCTGGCCCAGGCGCTCGCCCGGGGGGAGTTCGAGCTGTTCTACCAGCCGCAGGTGGATCTGGTGGACGGAAGCCTGATCGGTGCCGAAGCGTTGATCCGCTGGAACCACCCGGAACGCGGCCTGCTGATCCCGGGCGAGTTCCTCGACCAGATCGAGCACGGGCCGCTGGCGGTGGATGTCGGCACCTGGGTGCTGGAGACTGCCTGCTCCCAGGCCGTCGGATGGCGCCGGCGCGAGCCGCGGTTCCGGATGGGCGTGAACCTGTTCGAGGCACAGTTTCGCGGCCGCGACCTGGCAGGCGAGGTCCGGGCGATCCTGGACCGCACCGGCCTCAGCCCGGCCGGGCTGGAACTGGAGGTCACCGAAAAGATCATGCTTCGGAACGATGCCGCCACGCTTGAGGCATTGGTGTCGCTGCATGCTCAGGGAGTCCGCGTCGCGTTCGATGATTTCGGCACCGGCTATGCGGCGTTGAGCATGCTCAAGGCCTGCCCGCTGAACCGGCTGAAGGTGGATCGCAGCTTCGTACAGGACATCAAGAATGATGGCCCCGATGCCCTGATCGTGGCTGCGATCGCGACCCTCGGGGCGGGGCTCGGCCTGGATGTGCTCGCAGAAGGGATTGAAGACGAGGCGCAGTGGGAGTTGGTCCGTACCAGCGGCTGCCGGAGCGGCCAGGGATATCTGTTCGGTCGGCCCATGCCGGCCTCGCAATTCGAGGATTGGATGCGGCACCAAGCGTCGCCCCGGTCCAGCGAGGTGCGCGCATGAAGCTCCTCGCCTCCCTGAGCGCCCGCATCTATGCAGTCATGGCGCTCTGCGCCGTCGCCACCCTGTCGCTCGGCGGCTTGCTCCTTCACAGCAGCTACGAGTCCCGCGCCGCGTTCAATTGGGTCGGCCACTCGCAACGAGTCATCATCAGCCTGAACTCGCTGCAAGCCAATCTCGGCCAAGCCGAGTCCGGGCTTCGCGGTTACCTGATGACCGACGATGCCTCTTACTTGGCAAACTTCGACGACAACATCGCCCGTGCGGCCGCGCTTCGCGAAGCGGTGATCGAGCTCGTGCAGGACAATCCGCAGCAGTTGCGACGAGCCGAGGCGCTCCGGACGCTCGCCTCCGACAAGGCGCTGGTCATGACCCGGGCGGTGCAGCGTGGCCGGAAGGTGGGGGCAATCCAGGCGACAAATCCGGTCGCGCGGGAGCGCGGCCGATCGCTGATGGAGCAGATCAACGCCATCACCGTGGCGATGCGGGACGACGAACGCCGTCTCCTCCTCCACCGGACCGAGGCAGCGAATCAGAGCTACGAAGTGGTGCGCGTCCTCCTGTTCGTGGGCTGCCCTCTGCTCGCATTGTTGATCACGCTGCTCGCCTGGCAGATCCGCACGGGAATGACCCGGCCGCTCGAGAACCTACTCGAAGCCGTGAATCGCTTCGGTGCAGGGGACCGGGATGCCCGCGCGCGGGTGGCGGGCGGCGTCGAATTCCGCGAACTCGCCCACGCGCACAACGTCATGGCGGAGCAGCTGGCAACCGCCATCGAGCAGTCCAACATGGCGGAGGCGCAGCTCGCCCGCGCCAACGCCGAACTGGTCCAGCGCAGCCGGGCCCTGGAGACCAGGCAGAAGTCGATCGAGCTTCTGAGCGGGATGGCGCGGAGGCTGCAGGCGATCCGCGACGAGGGCGAGCTCACGACCGTGCTGGACTGTTTCCTGCCGCAGGTGCTGCCGGACGTGGCCGGCGCGCTCTACGTGCTCAACCACTCGCACAACCTGCTCGTTCGCATTTCGCGCTGGGGCGAGCCCTACGCCAATCCGGAGACGTTCCTGCCCGACCAATGTTGGGCGCTGCGGCGCGGCCAGTCGCACGAGGTCGTGCGGCCGGGAGCCGACATCGTCTGCGTGCACGCCGGTGGAAGTGTCCCGGTCGAACGCCTGTGCGAGCCGGTGATCGCGGGCGGTGAGGTCCTGGGCCTGATCTACGTAGAGGGCCTGTCGAGCCCGGAGGACCGCTTCCGGCTCGAACTGCTGATGGAGAATGTGGCGCTCGCGCTGGTGAACGAGAACCTGCGCGCCCGCCTCCGCGAACAGTCGATCCGCGATCCCCTCACCCGCCTCTTCAACCGGCGGTACCTCGAAGAAGCCATGCAGATCGAGGCCGCGCGCGCGCAGCGGACGGGCGCGCCGCTGGCCGTCGTCATGGCGGACGTCGACCATTTCAAGCGCTTCAACGACACGCATGGACACGAGGCCGGCGACGCGCTGCTGCGCGAGGTGGCCGGCCAGATCCAGTCGCACTTCCGGCATGGCGACATTGTGTGCCGCTATGGCGGTGAGGAGTTCACGGTGATCGCCCCAGGTGCGTCGCTGGAGCTGATCTGCCGCCGGGTGGACGAGCTTCGTCGCGCAGTGCGCGAGATGACGATCGAATTCCGGGGTCAGCGGCTCGGGCCCGTGACCATGTCGTTCGGCGTCGACGTCTGGAATGCTGCCGATGAGCGCTCGACGGACACGCTTATCGGAGAAGCCGACCGGGCTCTGTTCCGCGCCAAGCGGCTGGGCCGTGACCGCATCGAGGTGGTGCCGCCGCGGGTGGACGAGGCGGCGGAATAGGCTGCCCGCTCAGGCGGCGGGTGGTTGCGCCCGCATGCCCGCACTCTCCCGAAGCACGTCGATTTGAAGCGAAAGCCAATTGCGCACCGCGCCGGCGGTGTCGCGGATGGGTACGACGGTCCATCCGAGCACATATTCCTGGCGGCGTTTGTCGTAGTTCATGACCTCGCCTTCGAAGCAGCCCTGGCTCTCCAGTTCGCGCCGGAGCCGCTCCAGTTCCTCCCGGTCCGTGTCATAGCCCTGCAGCAGGCGGGGCGTGTTTCCGATCAGCTCCGCGCGCGAATAGCCGCATAGCCGCTCCAGCGCGGCATTGACGTAGACGATACGCGGACCCGGCACTGCAAGCGCCGCCTCGGTGATCAGGACCGCGTCTTCGCACTCGTCGAGCGTGTCGAAGAATGCCCCCGCCTCAATACGGCATGCATAGGCCGTCGCGCGCTGCAATCTGGACATCCCTGCGGGCTCCAGGAGAAGACGGCGTCATGCCGCCTTTCTCCGCCCGGAACAGTAGCTTGGAAGTGCCCCGTCTGAAAGCGGGTCGTGCGCCCGATCGTTACTGGATGAGCCCCGCGTGGGCCAAGGCCGCATCCACGGCCTTGCGGCTGGCCTCGGACGGGGGCGTCATCGGCAGGCGCATCTCGGCGGAAAAGCCGGGCCGCAGGCGGTTGAGCGCGTACTTGACCGGGCCGGGCGATGCATCGCTGAACAGCGCCGCGTGCAGCGGATAGAGCTGGTCCTGAAGGGTGAGCGCACGGCCATAGTCCCCTGCCAGGCACGCGTCCTGGAATTCCGCGCAGAGCGCCGGCGCCACGTTCGCGGTGACCGAGATGCACCCACGCCCGCCCATCGCCATGAAGGCGAGCGCCATGTCGTCGTTGCCCGACAGCTGGCAGAAGTCCGGTCCGCAGGCGGCACGCTGGGCGGAGACGCGCTGGATGGCGCCGGTCGCATCCTTGAGGCCCACGACGACTTCGGGGAACGCGGTCACGATCCGCGCCATCGTCTCGACCGCAATGTCGGTCACGGTGCGGCCCGGCACATTGTAGAGGACGATCGGCAGCCCGCCGTCGCGCGCCAGCACCTCGAAGTGGCGGAACACGCCCTCCTGGTTCGGGCGGTTGTAATAGGGCGGCACGAGCAGCGCCGCCGCGGCGCCGGCACCCTTCGCCGCGCGCACATGCTCCAGCGCCACCGCCGTGTCGTTCGACCCGCAACCGGCGATCACCGGCACGCGCCCCGCTGCCTGGTCGATGCAGACGCGGACCACGTGATTGTGCTCGGCAATGGTCATCGTCGCCGCTTCGCCGGTGGTGCCGCAGGGCACCAGGGCGGTGGAGCCGCTTTCGATCTGCCAGTCGATGTGCGCGCGGAAGGCTGCCTCGTCGAACGCACCGTCCGTGAACGGGGTGACCAGGGCCGGGATCGAGCCGGAGAACATGGGCGGGGAGGCTCCAAGCAACAGATGAGGAAGAATTGGCTGGCGACATAGGGCCGCCTTCCATATCATGTCCAGCATGCTCACCCCCTTGCTTTCGCACATCTTGAAGGGCGGGCTGATCGCGGCGGGAGTGACCGGCGCGTCGGTCGCCTCCGGCCCCATCCAGCACCGCGCCGCGTCGTTCCTCTACGGCCAGGCCCTGCCCCTGCCCCAGCAGCTTCCCGGCCAGTATCCCGCGAGCCAGCAGATGGTGCAGCCGGTCATGCAGCCAGTGGTGCCGAGCGATCCGATCGCCGCGCCGCTCGCCGAGTGGAAGCGGCTGCAGCAGTCGGACAACCTGCCCTTCACCGACTATGCTCGCTTCCTGCTCGCCCATCCGGGCTGGCCGGGCGAGACAAGCCGCCGCGCAGCAGCGGAGACGGCGCCGGGTGCGGGCGATCCGTCGCTGACGACCCGTTTCTTCGAGCGTTTCCCACCGCTGACCGCAGCCGGACGCCTCCGCCATGCCGAGGCGCTGATGGCGACGGGCCGCGTGGATGCAGCGCGGGAGGCGGCCCGCGCCGCCTGGCGAAGCGGCGTGCTCCGCGCGTCCGACGAGGCGCGGCTGACCAGCGGCTTCTCCAGCGCACTGACCCCGGCGGATCGCGAAGCGCGGCTCGACCGGCTGCTATGGGCGAACTCGACCACTGCGGCCGCGCGCGAACTTCCCTATGTCTCGCCCGCCAAGCAGGCGCTGTTCCGCGCTCGGCTCGCCTTCCGCACCAATGCGCCCGACGCGTCGATGCTGGCCGGCATGGTGACAGGGGCCGATCGCAACGATCCGGGCTTCATCGCGGATCGCGCCACCTGGCTGCGCAATTCCGGGCAGAGCCCCGCCGCACGCGCCTATCTCGCACAGCCGCGTACGCTCTCGGCGCTGCCGGGCAATGTGGAGAAATGGTACGAAGTGCTGCTCGCGAACGCGAGCGGCGCCGCGAACGACCGGCAATATGCGATGGCGTTCGACATCGCCCGCCAGATCGACGACGCCTATCCCGCCGGCACCGACGTTTCGGACAAGCCCTATGGCGAGCGGGACGACTATACGAGCCTGGCCTGGCTCGCCGGGCGTATCGCGCTCAAGAACCTCGGCCGCCCGGCAGACGCCGTCGGCATGTTCAGCCGCTACGGCAACGGATCGCGTACGCCGACCACTCGCGCCAAAGGCTTCTACTGGGCGGCACGCGCAGCCGAGGCCGCCGGCGACACGGTGACCGCGAACCGCTGGTACGAAAGCGCGGCGGCGCTGTCCGACGTCTACTATGGCCAGCTCGCGCTGGAGCGGCTTGGCCGCCCGCTGCGGGCACCCTCGGCCACGGCAGCGGTGGTGCCGGATCCGGCGACGCGGCAGGCATTCTATGGCCGCGAAGTGGTGCAGGCGGTGCAGTATCTCGGCCGCACCGGCGCCTACCAGGACCAGACGCTGTTCGTGCGCCAGATCGCCAATGCCGCTACCAGCGACACCGATCATGCGCTCGCTGCCGAGCTCTCCAAGAGGATCGGCCGACCCGACCTGGGGGTGATGGTCGGGCGCAGCGCGCTGATGAACGGCCACAGCGACTATACGGTCGCGGGGTATCCCTCGGTGCCGGTGCCTGCGACGCAGCAGAGCAACTTCACCATGATCCACGCGATCGCGCGGCAGGAAAGCCAGTTCGATCGCGCCGCGGTAAGCCATGCCGGCGCGCGCGGGTTGATGCAGTTGATGCCCGGCACCGCGCGCGAGGCGGCGACCAAGCTGGGGCTGAGCTACAGCAGCGATTCGCTCACCAGCGACACCGGCTACAACATCCAGCTGGGATCGAGCTATTTCCAGCGGATGCTCGACTATTACGGCGGCAGCTACCCGCTGGCGGTGGCGGCGTACAACGCCGGGCCGGGCAATGTGAACAAGTGGCTCGGCGCCTTCGGCGATCCTCGTACGGGTGCCGTGGACACGCTCGATTGGGTGGAATCGATCCCCTATACCGAGACCCGCAATTACGTGCAGCGCGTGCTGGAGAATGCGGTCGTCTATGACCTGCTAAACCCGCAGCACGCCCGCTCGCGCGGGCCGGCGAACCTGTCGTGGTACCTGGGCAAGAACCGGCCCGGCTGAGTTCCTTGCCCATGGATCGCCCGAACTACATCACGCCGGCCGGCTATTCGGCGTTGAAGGCGGAATATGACGCGCTGTTCGCGACCGAGCGGCCGAAGCTGGTGGAGACCATCTCCTGGGCCGCCGGCAACGGCGATCGTTCGGAGAACGGCGACTATATCTACGGTCGCAAGCGGCTGCGCGAGATCGACCGGCGGCTCGGCTGGCTCGCCAAGCGGATGAGGGCGGCCAAGGTCGTCGATCCCGCGCAGCAGCCGGACCGCAGCCGCGCCTGGTTCGGCGCCACCCTCACCATCGCGGACGAGGACGACAACCAGCGCGTGCTGACCTTGGTCGGCGACGACGAGGCGGAGGCCGCGAGCGGGCGGATCGGCTGGAACGCCCCCCTCGCCCGGGCCCTGCGCGGCGCCGCCGTGGGCGATCTGCGCCGCGTGATGCTGCCGGCGGGCGAGCGCGAATATGAGGTGATCGCCATCACCTATCCGGCCGGCTGACGGAACGCCCCTGCCCCTTCGTCGATTGATAGCGGCGAAGGAGAGCAACCATGGAAAATCCGCGCACCGAAAGTGCCCGCATCCACGACGACCGCGCCGTGATCGACGCGGCCGAGGATGCGCCCGCCACCGCAAGCAGCGCGGGCGGGAACCTGCAGCGTGACGTGGCCAGCCAGAACGAGGTGGCGCAGGCGCTCGATCCCGAAGCGCTCACCCGCCCCAAGAAGGACGACGCGATCCACAACGACCAGGCGCGCCGCAATCAGCGTGCGCCCGACGCCTGAGCATCGAAGGCGACAGCCTTCGCGAGTTCGTCGCGCGGACGGGCCCTCGCCACCAGCGGGGGCCCGTTTTCGGTTCTGCCCGCATCGCCAACGGTCGCCGGCTGCTCTAGGGAAACGCCATGGATCGCCCCTCCCCCCACCCGACCGCCCCCACGGGCAACGTCGCGCTGCTGATCGACGCCGACAACGCGTCTCACGCGTCGCTGGACTATGTGCTCACGGTCCTGGCGGAGCTAGGCACGGTCAACGTCCGGCGCATCTACGGCAACTGGCGCAAGCCCGCGCTGAAAGGCTGGGCCGACCTGACGCTGCGCTATGGCATCGAGCCGTTCCAGCAGTTCGACGTCACCAAGGGCAAGAACGCCACCGACATGAAGATGACGATCGACGCGATGGACCTGCTGTTCCGCGGGCGAATCACGGGCTTTGGCATCATGTCCTCCGACAGCGACTTCATGCCGCTGGCCCAGCGCATCCGGCAGGAGGGGGTACCGGTCTATGGCTTCGGCACCGACCGCACGCCCGAGGGCTTCCGCGAATCCTGCAGCCGCTTCATCGACGTCTCGCGCGCCCGCGCGTTGCAGAGCGAGGCGGAACCGGAGCCGGAACTGGTTCTGCCGCCTGCGATCGGCCGGACGCGCGAAGCGGCCAAGCCCGCTCCGGCCAGCACGACGGCGCCGGCAGGAAAGCCCGCGCCGGTGGAATCCGCGGCCGCCAACCAGAAGCGCAAGGTCGATGCTGCCCTCGTGAAGCTGCTGGTGGACGCCTATGCGCAGTCCCGCCAAGACGCGCAGAAGTTCGCCAGCCTATCGGAAGTGGGGCAGCGCGCCGGAAACCGCTCAAGCTTCGATACCCGCAACTACGGCTTTGCGCGTCTTTCCGACCTGATCGAGCAGGTGCCGAACTTCCAGGTCGAGCGGCGGGACAACGGGGTGTTCGTGAAGCGGGTGCGCTGATCGGGGAACGCTCCGGCGGCTCCGGCGCTTCTGTCGGGATGGAGCTTCCCCGGGATCCCGCACTCGACAGCACACGCGCCTTCTTTTCCGAAGGATATGACTGGATCGGCAACCGCTGCCGGGCACTCGGAAGCGACGTGTTCCGCGCCCGCATCCTGCTCCGGCCGGTCGTGTGCATGATGGGCGAAGAGGCGGCGCGCCGCTTCTACGATGGGGATAGCTTCACCCGCGCCGGCGCCATGCCGCAGACGACGCTTCGCCAGTTGCAGGACAAGGGCAGCGTGCAGGCCCTGGACGGCGCAGCGCACCGCCATCGCAAGCAGCTGTTTCTGTCGATGATGGTCGGCGATCCGGCCGAGGCCCTGGCGGACGCCTTCGAGCGCCGCTGGCATGCCGACTTGCCTCGCTGGCAAGGACGCGCGGAGGTGCGGATGCACGAGGCGTTCGGGCGATTGCTGTGCGGCGCCGCCTGCGATTGGCTGGGCGTTCCGGTGGAGAACGATGCGCTGCGCCGCCGTACCCGCGAGATGCTGGCGATGATCGGTGGCGCCGGCAGCGTCGGCCCCCGCGCCTGGCGGGGCCTGGCACTGCGCCGGGGTGCCGAGCACTGGGCCCGCGAGGTGGTGAGGCATGTACGCGACGGGACGCTGGCGGTCAGGAAGGACACGCCGATCGCGCGCCTCGCCGGCTTCCGCGACCTCGACGGCGAACTGCTGGACCTGCGCACCGCGGGCGTGGAACTGCTCAACATCGTGCGGCCGACGGTCGCCGTTTCCCGCTTCCTGTGCTTCGCCACGCTCGCGCTCCACCGGCAGCGGGGCGCTGCAGCCTTTGTGAAGGATCGCGAACCCGCGCGGCTACAGGCCTTCGCGCAGGAGGTGCGGCGCTTCTACCCGTTCTTTCCGGTCATTGGTGGCCGCGTCCGGACGCCCTTCCGGTTCCGCGGCCACGCGTTCGGCCGGGGCGACTGGGTGTTGCTGGGGCTGCACGCCACCAACCACGATCCGCGACTATGGGAGGCACCGGAAGCGTTCCGCCCGGAACGCTTCCTCGATCGGGAGCCCGGCGCTTTCGCCCTGGTTCCGCAAGGCGCCGGAGCCCATGCGGACGATCACCGCTGCCCCGGCGAGTGGATCACCCTTGCGCTGCTGCGGCGATTGGTGCCGCTCCTGCTCGCCACCGAACACCGCCTCCCGCCGCAGGACCTGAGCATCCCCCACAACCGGTTCCCGACGCTTCCGCGCAGGGGGCTCCGGCTGGGCTTCGCCTGATCGGCTCTAGCGGCGGACGTTCAGCAGCCAGGGCTTGCTCAACCCCGTCGGCCGGGGAACCCCGTCTAGTCGCTGCGCCCGCAGGATCTGCACGGGCTTGACGATCATCTGTCCCTTCATCGCCTCGCGTCCGCAGCAGGTCGGCAGCGCCAGGATCTTGCGGACGATGTCCATTCCGCTCACCACACGCCCGAAGGCTGCGTAGCCGCGATAGCTGCCGCGCGCGTCCAGCGACGGGTTCGGCCCCACCATGATCGAGAAATTGCCCGTGGCCGAATCCGGGTTGGCGGCGTGCGCCATCGAAACGACGCCATCGAGGTGGCGGATGCCGGTCTTGTCGGTGGCCTCCAGCACGACAGGGCTCAAGGTCCGGCGCGCGTCCGTCCCGACGCCGCCTTGGATGAACCCCTGCTTCGGATTGCCCTTCCGCGGCGCGGAACGATAGAATTTCGTTCCGTCGAGCCGGCCGTCGTCGACGTATTTCAGGAAATTCGCGGTGGTCTTCGGAGCGCGTTTCCCGTCCAGCGCCAGAACGATAGGCCCGGCCGAAGTGACCAGGCGCACGCGCACGGTACCGGGCGCCGGCGTCGCCTGTGGCAGTGCTGGGGTGGCGAGGAAGAGCAGCGGAGCGGCGAAAGCGAGGCCAAGAATCGAACGCATAGGCCTCCCTAACGCCTGATCGCCGGGTTTGGGACCCGCTGACCGCGCCGTGAAGGCAATAGAAAGGGGCGGGCGGCACCTGGCCCCCGCCCCTCCCGGATGTTCGAAAAAGACGCGATCAGCGCGTCAGCTTCTTGTACGCAAGGCTCGTCGGACGATCGGCGGCGTCGCCCAGGCGACGGCGCTTGTCTTCCTCATAGGCTTCGAAGTTGCCCTCGAACCATTCGACGTGGCTGTTGCCCTCGAATGCCAGGATATGGGTCGCGAGACGGTCGAGAAAGAAGCGATCGTGGCTGATGACCACGGCGCAGCCCGCGAAATTCTCGATCGCCTCTTCCAGCGCGCCCAGCGTTTCCACGTCGAGGTCGTTGGTCGGTTCGTCGAGCAGCAGCACGTTGCCGCCCTTCTTGAGCATCTTGGCGATGTGGACGCGGTTGCGCTCACCGCCCGACAGCTTGCCGACGTTCTTCTGCTGGTCCTGGCCCTTGAAGTTGAACGCGCCGACATAGGCGCGGGTCGACATGTCGTGGCCGTTGACCTTCACATAGTCGAGCCCGTCGGAGATCTCCTCCCAGACGTTCTTCTTCTGGTCGAGGTGATCGCGGCTCTGGTCGACATAGCCGAGGCGCACGGTGGTGCCGATGTCGATCTCGCCCGAATCCGGCTGTTCCTGACCGGTCAGCAGCTTGAACAGCGTCGACTTGCCGGCACCGTTCGGGCCGATCACGCCGACGATGCCGCCGGGAGGAAGCGAGAAGTCCAGGTTCTCGAACAGCAGCTTGTCGCCATAGGACTTGGTCAGGCCCTTGGCCTCGATGACCTTGCCGCCCAGCCGCTCGGGCACCTGGATGACGATCTGCGCGCCGCTCGGCTTGCGGGTGTCCTGCGAGGCGACCAGCTGCTCGAACTTGGCGATACGAGCCTTGGATTTGGTCTGGCGGGCCTTGGCGCCCTGCCGGATCCACTCCAGCTCGTCCTTGATTGCCTTCTGGCGGCCGGAAGCCTCGCGGTCCTCCTGCTCCAGGCGCTTCGCCTTCTTTTCCAGATAGGTCGAATAGTTGCCCTCGTACGGGAAGTACTTGCCGCGGTCGATCTCGAGGATCCAACCCACCACATTGTCCAGGAAGTAGCGATCGTGGGTGATCATCAGGACCGCCCCCGCATATTCCTTCAGGTGGTTTTCCAGCCACTTCACGCTTTCGGCATCGAGGTGGTTGGTCGGCTCGTCGAGCAGCAGGATCGACGGCTTCTGGATCAGCAGGCGGGTGAGCGCGATGCGGCGCTTCTCACCGCCGGACAGGTTCTCGACCGGCCAGTCGGACGGCGGGCAGCGCAGGGCCTCCATCGCCACCTCGAGCTGGTTGTCGAGCGTCCAGCCATCGACCGCGTCGATCTTTTCCTGGAGCGTGCCCATCTCTTCCATCAGGGCGTCGAAGTCGGTGTCGTCCTTCGGGTCGCCCATCTCGGCCGAGATCGCGTTGAAGCGATCGACCATGTCGGCCACCTCGCGCGCGCCATCCTTGACGTTCTCCAGCACCGTCTTGGAGGTGTCGAGCTGCGGCTCCTGCTCCAGATAGCCGACGGTGATGTTCTCGCCCGGCCAGGCTTCGCCGGTGAAGTCCTTGTCGACGCCGGCCATGATCTTCATCAGGGTCGACTTGCCGGCGCCGTTCGGGCCGACGATGCCGATCTTGGCACCCTGGTAGAACTGCAGGTTGATATTGGACAGCACCGGCTTCTGCGCGCCGGGGAAGGTTTTCGTCATGTCCTTCATGACGAAGGCGTATTGGGCGGCCACAGGGGTCTCCAAGAAAGCGGGTCTACAGGTCTGGGATTTTCGCACCGGGACATAGCGATCCGAGGCGCGATTGGCAACGCGGGGCCCGGCGGCTTGCGCCCGACGGTACTGCACCGCATCATGCGCAATTGGGGGGCGTCGGGCTCCCCATGCCACTCCCATGACGGAACGCCCATGCCGCTCAAGCCTGCCCTTCTGCTCGCCGCCCTTACCCTGCCATTGCCTGCGATGGCGCAGATGTCCCCCGCCCAGGTCGCGAAGCTCCGCGATGCCGCGCTGAAGGACGAGATCGCCTGGGACATCACCGAGGGACTCACCACCGAGATCGGGCCGCGCCTCGCAGGCACCGATGACGAGGCCAGGGCGCGCACCTGGGCCGTGGCCAAGCTCAAGGCGCTGGGCTTCAGCAACGTGCGCGTCGAACCCTATCAGATGCCGGTCTGGGTGCGCGGCGAGGAGAAGGCGTCGATCATCGCCCCCTTCCCCCAGCAGCTCCAACTCGCCGCGCTCGGCAATTCCGGCGCGACCTCGGCGGAAGGCCTGGAAGCGGAAGTGGTCTACTTCCCGACCCTCGCCGACCTGGAAGCAGCACCCGCCGCACGCGTCGCGGGCAAGATCGCCTTTGTCAGCCATGCGATGCACGCGGCGCAGGACGGGTCGAGCTACGGCCCGTTCGGCCAGGTCCGCCGCGCCGGCCCGGCGATCGCCTCGCGCAAGGGCGCGGCCGCGATCCTGATCCGCTCGATCGGCACCGACTATCATCGCAACGCGCACACCGGCGTGACCACCTTCCCCGAAGGCGTGGCGCCGATCCCGGCGGCCGCGCTTTCGCTCCCCGACGCCGAACAGCTGGAGCGCGTGCTCGAACGCGGCAAGCCCGTCCGCGTGAAGCTGCTGCTCACCCCGCGGCAGATCGGCACGCGCGAGTCCGGCAACGTCATTGCCGAAGTTCCCGGTCGCGATCCCAAGGCGGGCGTCGTGCTGATCGGCGGCCATCTCGACAGCTGGGACCAGGGCACCGGCGCGATCGACGATGCGAGCGGCGTTGCGATCACCGCTGCGGCCGCCAAGCGCATCATGGCAGCCGGCCGGCCGCGGCGCACCATCCGCGTCGTGTGGTTCGGTGCCGAGGAGGTCGGCGGCTTCGGCGGCACCGCCTATGCCAAGGCGCACGCGGGCGAGCGGCACGCGCTGGCGGCCGAATCGGATTTCGGCGCCGATCGGGTGTGGAAGTTCGACACCGCCCTTCCCGCCAGCGCAGCCGCGATCGCCGACCGGCTGCAGACGGCACTCGCACCGCTCGGCATCACCCGCGGAAATGCGGTGGCGGGCGACGGCACCGATATCGCACCGACGCTCGCCCTGGGTGTCGCCGCGGTAGACCTGACGCAGGACGGCACCCGCTACTTCGACTACCACCACACGCCGGACGACACGCTGGACAAGATCGATCGTGCGCAGTTGCAGCAGAATGTCGCTGCCTGGACGGCGATGCTGGCGGTAGTGGCCGACGCGCCGGAGGAGATCGGGGCCGTTCCCCGCCCTGCTGCGGGCCACTGATTGCCACAACAATGCCGCGATGATGACACGCGGATGAATTTGCGGGATTGACGCCGCAGACGCGAACGTTATTGCGGCAGCCTCGCGACGGCGACGGGCCGGCCGCGAACTTTGGATTGCTTGGGAGCACCCGAATGAAGAAGATCGTTCTTGTCGCTGCTGCCGCCGGCCTGCTGTCGCTCACGGCCTGCGGTTCGAACACTCCGGCTGAAAACGCGGCTGACGCGCAGGCGGACAACCTCGAGATGATGGCCGACAACATGGAAGACATGGCCGACAACGCCACCACCGAGGGTTCGGAAGCCGCTCTCGAGAACCAGGCTGACAACCTGCACGAGGCAGCCGACAACGTCGAGGACGCGGGCGCAACCAACGCCATGTGATCCGACGCCCGTCCGGTTCATCCGGACGGACCGGTTAGAAGGGGCGTCCCGGCAACGGGGCGCCCTTTTCTTTTGCCTGCGCGGGGGAGAGGTTGCGCGTACCACCGATCCGCCGCCCATTCCTTTCGCGCTCTGACGCTTCACCGCTCGGACGCACGGGCCGGCGAAGCCTCCGCGATCCCACGACACCGTCCGAGGCCGTTTCGGGAGCCGTCGCGTGCGTGCCTGCCGCCTTCTGCCTTATATTGCCGCGGGCGATATTGCCGCTTGCCCCGGTGCAGGGGGTCAGCCTAAGGGCAAGGCCGCGTCGGGGAGTGGCGCAGTCTGGTAGCGCGCCTGCTTTGGGAGCAGGATGTCGCAGGTTCGAATCCTGTCTCCCCGACCATTCGCATCTAAGTCTCTGATTTCGCTTCTTAACGACGGCGATCAGGGACGGTCGCACCCCCGACTGTACCGCTCGCTGTACCCCATAGGGTGGCGGAATGGGCTTTTCGAACGTGGCGTTGCGCGGCAGCAGCTACTGGTGGCGGAAGAAATTGACGGTCGCGGGCATGCGATTAACGCTGGCGTTACCGATCGGCGGGATGAGCTTCAAAGACGCGCGGGTTATCGCTTCTACGGCGGAAGCATTGCGCATGGGATATGGCGAATGTGTGACGCTACATCCATCCGTAGGCGAGCTGACCCGTCGCGGAACACTTACGTCCGCACACCATCTTGGAGGGCCGCTATCGCTACATGCTGCTCCAAGAGCCGACAGTCCGCGACCAGCCCAGAAGCCGCTGGGCCGTTTCCGGATGGAGCTGCCGGGCAGAAATGCGCCTTCATCCCGGTCATTCGGCAGCGTCGAGTTGCTGCCTGGAAGCTGTCACGCTGGCATTGGGCTACGCGATCCTGGAAGGTGAACATCCGGGCGTCCTACGCGCAGCTCCGCTGCAACGCCTGTGCTTGGGCATGTGGGCCGAGCCGACCAACCAGGTCCGCGACACATCAACGTTCCGCCCCATTCCAGACTTTGCACGTTGACGATATGGTATATCATTTCGTACTCGCCGCTGCGAATGAGGGCGGAGTACAAGACTATGCGTTTTCCCACTAACCGCGGCGCAGCGGCGCTGCTGGCCACAGCCGCTTTGGTGCTTGCGCCGTCAGTGGCTTGGGGCCAGTCAGAGTCCGGCGCGCAAGATGAGGACGATCGGCAACGGCGCGGGCGGGACGGTTCGAGTGACATCGTGGTCACCGGGCGCTCGCTCAAGACCGAAGAGGGCGCCCTGCCGGTTCAAGTGCTTGAAGGCGATGCGCTCGTCCACCGGCGGCAGGGCGGTCTGGGCGAGACGCTCGCCGGCCTTCCCGGCATTCACCTCGATAATTTCGGCGGCGGCGCCTCGCGTCCGGTGATCCGCGGCCAAACCTTGCCACGCATCGAAGTGCTGAGCGACGGCGCCAATCTGTTCGACGTGTCTTCGGTCTCACCCGACCACGCGATCACCACCGATCCGTTGCTGCTCGACGCGATCGAAATCCAGCGCGGTCCCTCCGCCATCCGCTATGGCGGCAACGCCACCAACGGCGCGATCAACCTGATCGACAGCAAGGTGCCCAAGTCGGTTCCGGTCGGCGGCGTCAGCGGGGCAACCGAGGTTCGCTACGGCACCGGCGACGAGGAAAAGACGGTGGTCGGCCGCATAACCGCGGGTGTCGGCCAGTTCGCGCTTCATGCCGAAGGTGCGCGCCGCGCGGCAGAGGATTACGACGTGCCGGACGCCTATGGGTCGGACCGATTGCGTGACTCCTTTGCCGAGAGCACCAGCTATGCCGTCGGCGCTTCTTGGGTCACATCGAAGGGCTATATCGGCGCTGCCTATTCGCGAATGGAAAGCGAATATGGGCTTCCCGGCCACAGCCATCGAAACGCTGTCTGCCACACCCATGGCCTCGACCTCCATTGCGCAGCGCATGGCAGCTTTGAAGACCCGTTCGGCGGGCCGGACGATCACACCGCCGCGATCAGGCTGCGCAGCGACCGGGTGGATGTCCGTGCAGATTATACGGACCTGCTGCCGGGGTTCTCCGACGCCCGGCTGCGTCTTTCCTATACCGATTATGCGCATGACGAGATCGATGGCGATCTCCTGTTCACGCGCTTCACGAATGAGGTCTGGGACGGGCGCCTGGAGCTGACCCACAAGCCGGTTCTTGGCTTCACCGGCACGCTTGGCGTGCAATATACCGACGGCAGGTTCGGCGGGATCAACGTCAACGACCTCCACAAGCCCTTCCCTGAGGGTGCCTATGGCTTCGACGGGAACCCCGACTTCCTGACCGAGAATGTGGGAATCTTCTTCACCGAGCGCCGCTCGTTCGGCGCGCTCGATATCGAGGCAGCCGTGCGCAAGGACTGGCGCAGGATCGACGTGACGGTGCCGACTTGGCGCTCCACGCTGAGCCCGGAGGTCGAGGCCCTGTTCGTCGAATGGTATGGAACCGAGTGGAAGAACATCCTTGAAGGCGAGGACGTCGACGCGTTCCGGGCGCGGAATCCAACTGTGCGGCACAATCCGTTCTCGGCGTCGCTGGGCGCTACCTGGAATGTGGGGCAAGGTTATGCGCTGGCGCTTTCTCTCGGGCATACCGAACGTGCCCCAAGCGTGCGCGAACTCTACGCGCGCGGCAACAATCTGGCCACCAACAGCTACGAACTGGGGCTCGCCGTCGGCAATCCGATCCTGGGAGAGGCCGGCCTCTCCGCAGAAGATGTCCTGGAGAAAACCGATGCCATCAACCTGACGTTCCGCAGAGCGGGTGGCCCGCTCGAATTCGAGGTCGGTCTCTTCTACCAGAGCGTGGATGATTATGTGTTTGCACGCTTGCAGGAGACGGAAACCGAGACCGGCATACCGCACAATTTCCTCATCTACACCGCGGCGGATGCGCGTTTCGCCGGGATCGACGGCCAAGTGAGCTACGCCTTCGACCCATCGTCGCGCCTCACGCTGTTCGGCGACTATGTCGACGCCGACCTCAAGCGCCAGGACGACAATCTGCCGCGCATCCCGCCCGGGCGTCTCGGCGCGCGTTATGACGTTTCGACAGGCGCTGTGTCGGGCGACGTGGAATACTATCGCACCTTCGCGCAGGATAAGCTGGCTGCCTACGAGACGCGCACGCCGGGTTATGACATGCTCAATGCCACGCTCAGCTACCGCCTCGACCTTGGGCAGACCAAAGGGGTGGAACTATATGTGCGCGGCACCAACCTGCTCAACGAGCTGGCTTTTGCGCACACTTCATTCGTGAAGGACCAGTCACCGCTACGCGGTCGCAGCCTTGCGATCGGCATGCGGCACTCGTTTTGAGTTTCGGCGCCGGCGTGCATCTGCACGCCGGCGCTTCCAATTGCATCCTCCACCCGGGAGGCGACGCGCCATGGGCATGCTCGCAGGAACGCGAGCGATCGAACATGGACCTCTGCAGGCAACCGGACGGCCTGGGAGCCAGATAGCGGGTCCGGCGACGCCACCAGCTCCGTCGCTACGCCCGCCGGCACTGTTCTGGCGCCCTGCCGGCAGGGTCACCGAGCACGTCCCTGAACAGGGCGCCTGCCTCAAGCCCATGCGACCCAGCCCCTGAAGGAGAAGGCGGCATAGAAGAGCGCGACCTCGCGAAAGCCGGCCTCGGTCAGGATTGCCTCCTCCTCACCTGTCGGCAGCACGGGCAAACGCTCCGCCATCGTCGCGGCCGATGCGGATGCCCGCGCGAGATCGGCCGTCGAACCTCCGGCGAACGCTACCGATCGCGCGAGCCAGCGGGCCATATCGCCGGTCTCGGGGATGCTGTGATGGGCGACGACGAGCGCAGCGCCGGGCTTGAGGCGTTCATGGATTTCCCGCAGGATGTGCAGCCGCTCGTCCCGCTTGAGGAAGTGGAGCGTGAGGAGACAGGTCGCGCCGTCGAACGGACCCGAGGGGGCAGCGTCGACATAGCCTTGCTGCAGCTCGACCGACGCCCCCAGCGGCCCCAACACATGGCGCGCGAGGTCGAGCATCTCGGCCGAGGGGTCCACGCCGACGAAACGCCATCCGGGTTGCGCCTCGGCGAACGCCTTGAGCTCGAGGCCGCCGCCTGCGCCTACCACCAGAATGTCCGCCGCGGCCGGCGCACGCTCCGCCAGCAGCAACGTCGCCATGCGATGAAGATCGGCGAAGCCCGGCACCTTGCGCGGCGTGCTCTGCGCATAGGTCGCGACCATCGCGGGGTCGGTGAAGGGTTGCATGGGAGCCGCCGTTCAGCCGAACACGAGCGCACGGTGAGCAGCGGTCCCCGCCGTGACGCCATCGGCAACCGCCCAGCTGACCGTATGCGGAGCGCGTGCGATGTCGCCGGCGGCATAGAGGCCGGGTACGGTGGTCATCTTGTCGGCATCGGTCCGGATCACCGGCCCCATCGGACCTTCGTCGATCGCGGCGCCAAGCTGCTCGGCAATCGGACTCGCCATGCAGGATTGTGGGGCCACATAAAGCGCCTCGACCGGCCTTGTCCGCCCGTCCTCGAACTCCACGGCAGACAGGCCGGCATTCTCCCCGACCAGCCGCTTCAGCTTGCCTGCCTCGACCGCAACGCCGTGCTTCGCGAGCCTTTCGGCGCTCTCGGAATCGAGCTGCGCGCCGTTCAGGAACAGAGTCGTCGGCCCCCATTCGGCGATCAGGCAGGCCTGGTGTGCTGACATTGCCGTTCGGAACAGCACGCCCAAGGGCCGGTCGGCGAACTCGAAGCCATGGCAATAGGGACAGTGGAGCACGGTCTTGCCCCAGCGCTCCTGCAGGCCAGGGATCGGCTCCAGCGTGTCGCGCAGCCCGAAGGCCAGAATAGCCTTGCGTGCCGAGACCTCCTCGCCGCTCGCAAGCGATACTGCGAAGCCATCAGGATACGTGCGCGCTTGCGTCGCCTCCGCTTCGATCATCGTCACGCCTGGATAGCCGGCCACTTGCCCGCGCGCCTTGGTAAGGATCGATTGCGGATCCGCGCCGTCGAAGCCGAGAAAGCCGTGCGAGGCGTCGGCGAAGCGATTGCGCGGCCGGCGCGCGTCGATGATGCAGACGCGCCGCCGCGCACGGGCGAGATAGGTGGCGGCGGCGAGCCCGGCGAAAGCGCCGCCGACGATGACGACATCATGCTGCATGGTTGGTCTCCAGGGCGAGCGACCCGCCGAGTTCGGCGAGGCGCGTGTGAAAATCGGCGCTGAGTGCAGCAAGCGAGACTTCGCCGAACCGACGGAGCAGCAGTGCTTCGGCTTCATCGAAGGCCTCGCCGAGCGCAGCGTTCACCGCCTGCTCGACAAGGCAGCCTGGCGCCTCGGTCCGGTTGCCCATCGCCAGGAGTTCGGGGCGGCCAAGCGCTTCGTAGACGTCGCGGAGCGTCACCGTCGCGAGATCGCATGCGATCGTCCAGCCGCCGCCATGGCCCTTACCGGAGCGGACATAGCCCCGATCGCGCAAGCCCGCCATGATCCTGCGGATCACCACGGGGTTCGTGCCCATCGCACGCGCCAATGCCTCCGATGTGACCGGAGCCGGCTGTTCCGCCATGTGGAGCAGGACGTGGAGCACGCCCGAGAGTCGGCTGTCTCTTCTCATGCAACTTCATATGTTACCGATGTTGGTCGGCTTCAAGTGCGTTTGGCATTCCCTCGCAAGTTCACCACGAGTCAGTCGACGCATGCCGGCGGGGCCTCGCCGTGCAGCAGCCTTGGGCCAGGTGCAGGCATCGGTGCGCGGCATTGCGACAGGCAAGCCCACAGGCTCTGTTGCATCGCAACGGGAATTCCCTATGAGATGATGCAACATACCATGTCGTGAGAATATCGATTGTGCCTGTTGAGCCCTTTACGCGTCTGCGCTCGTCTGCCCTCTGGCTTGCGCTCTCTGCCGGGGCGATGACCTCCAACGCGCAGGCCCAGGACAGAGCCGACCAGCCTCTGCAAGATGCCGAGCAGTACGACATCGTCGTACTCGGATCGCGCGACACCGTGGATCGCACGCTTTCCTCCGATCGCGTAACCGAACGCATGTCGCACCCGAGCCGGTCGATCGAGCGGGACATACTGGACGCGGCAGGCACTTACCGCCTGAGCGACGCACTCGAACTGGTGAGCGGTTTCAGCCAGCAGAACAATCGTGGCGGCGTGATCGACAACTTTGCCGTCCGCGGATTTCTCGGCACCCCTGATGGGGGTGCGGAATATTATCTGAATGGCTTCATGGCGAACCGCGGCATGGCGCCGCCGCGCGATCCGGCGACCACCGAACGGATCGAAGTGCTGAAAGGGCCGGCTGGCGCGCTGTTCGGCGATGTCGATCCGGGCGGGCGGGTCAACATCGTGACGAAGGTGCCACGCTTCACGCCCCACGCCAACGCCATGATCAGCTACGGCTCCTTCGACACGCGCCGGGTGGAAGTGGATGCGACCGGGCCGCTCAGTGATAGGCTGGCGGCACGGATCGTGGTCGCGGCCGAAGACAGCGACGGGTGGCGCGACACGGTGTCGATCCGGCGTCGCGTCGTGTCGCCGTCGCTCACCTGGCGCCCGAGCGAGGCGGTACGGCTGACCTATTCGGGCGAGTTCAGCCAGTTCGATACCCCGTTCGACCGCGGTATTCCGGCGATCGACGGAGACGCCAATGCGCTGCCGCGCTCCAACTATTATGGGGAACCCTCGAACGGCCTCACCAGATCGCGCAACGACCAGCACCAGCTGACTGGACTTGCGGATCTCGGGGATGGCTGGACGCTGAATGGCGGCATCGTCTGGCGCACGGGGACGCTGAAGGGTCTGTCGGCGGACCAGTCGCGCATCGTCGGCACGTCGCTATGGCGCCAGCGCCGGTCGCGCGACTTCAGCGTCGATGATCTGTCGGCACGGCTGGAGCTCGCCGGCCAGCTCGGGCGGCATCGCCTCAGCGTCGGGCTGAAAGGGTACCGCTTCCTGTATGGCGAGCGCTGGATGCGCATCAATCCGTCGGCGACCGCGCCTTACGCGATCGACCTGTTCGATCCGGTCTATGGCTCGGTGGCGGCGCCGCTGCGGCCGTTCACCAACAATGACGAGAGCCGCTGGGCGGGTACCTTCTACCTGCAGGACATGTGGGAGATCACCGATCGGCTGACGCTCGTCGGCGGCGCGCGGATCGACCCCTATCGGCAGAAGATCGTCAACAACAACACAGGCGGCACCGGCCGCAACATCGACGAGCCGGTGAGCTTCCGCCTCGGCGGCCGTTATCGCTTGAGCGACGCGATCGCGGTGCATGCCAATTGGGGCGAGAACTTCTCGCTCAACACAGGAACGGATCGCAACGGCGCAGGCTTCGGACCGGAAACCGGCCGGGGCTATGAGCTGGGCATTGCCGCCAATCTGCCGGGGATCGACGTGGCGGCGACCTGGTTCGACATCCGCAAGCAGGACATCCTCACCACTGATCCGGTCGATCCGAACTATCTCGCTCCGGTCGGCAGCCTGGTCAGCCGCGGGATCGAACTCGACGCATCGGCACGGCTCGGGCAGCGCTGGCAGATCGTCGCCAACTATGCCTGGCTCGATGCGAAGGCGGACGATGCGGCCTTTCCGACGCCCGAGGTACTGAACGTGCCGGAGCATTCCGGCACGCTGCTGGTGGTGCACCGCATTCCGACAGGACGCGGCGACTGGCAGTTGAGCGGCGGCGTTGCTTATGTCGGCGACCGGGCCGGGTCGGTGGCGGCGACGCCGGTGCTGCTGCCGGGCTATGTCAAGGCGAAGGCGGCGATAGAAGCGCCCCTCACCGAGAACCTCCGCTTCCGGCTGGAGGCGGACAATCTGTTCGACGAGCGGTACGCGGCCAGCTCCTACAGCGCCTTGTGGATCTACCCCGGTGCACCGCGCACCGTGCGTGCCTCCCTCCGCTTCGACATCTGAGGATCAGCCGATGACCAAAGACACTCCCGCACCGATCCTGATCGACAATCTGGTGCTCGCGTACGGCCAGCATCGCGTCCTCGATGGGCTTTCCTTGCAGGTGCCCGCAGGCAGTATCACGGCACTGCTCGGCGGCAACGGCGCGGGCAAGTCGACGACGCTGGCGGCGCTGCTCGGCTTCGTGCGCGCGCAATCGGGGACGGTCCTGGTGGCAGGCGTCGACCCGGGCATGGATCCGGACGCCGCGCGCCGGCGCATCGCCTATCTGCCGGAGAATGTGGCGCTCTACGAGCACCTGACCGCCGCCGAGAATGCCGATTATCTGCTGGCGCTGTCCGAGGAACGCAAGGAACGGCGGATCATCACCGATGCCTTTGCCGCGGCGGGGCTTCAGGAACGCGCCTGGGACCAGCGGCTTGGCGGCTTCTCCAAGGGGATGCGGCAGAAGGTGGCGATCGCGGTCGCGTTGCTGCGTGAAGTGCCCGTGCTGCTGCTCGATGAGCCGACCTCCGGGCTCGACCCGCGTGCTACCGTCGATTTCAATGCGCTGGTCGCCGCGGTGCGCGATCGCGGCACCGCGGTGCTGATGGTGACGCACGACCTGCTCTCCGCCGCCGATGTCGCCGACCGGATCGGATTCCTCGAGGCCGGCCGCATTGTCGAGGAAGTCGCGGCGAGCGGGCCGGAACGGTTCGACGTGCGCGCGCTCCACGCCCGTTTCGCGGTGGCGGCGGAGCGGCTCGCGGCATGAGCGCTACTCGCCTTATCGCTCGCGACGAGCTGCGGCTGATGGTCCGCAATCGTGTCGCGGTGATCGCTTTCACACTTCTGGTGCTGCTGACGCTGGTGGCGGTGCTCAGTTCCTGGGCGCACCAGCGCGGCAACGCGGAGCTCCGTGCCCGGCACCAGCATGTCGCGGAGCACGCCTTCGATGCACAGCCCGATCGTCATCCGCACCGGGTGGTCCACTATGGCCACTTCATCTTCCGGCCGCTGGGACGGCTCGCCGCCTTCGATCCCGGCGTCGACGCGTTCACGGGCAGCAGCATGTTCCTCGAGGGGCACCGCCAGAACACCGCCAATTTCGGCGACGTGCGGCAAAGCTCGCTGCTGGTCCGCTTCGGCCAGCTAACTCCCGCCTTCGTCCTTCAGGTCGTCGCGCCATTGTTGTTGATATTCCTGGGCTATGGTGCGCTTGCGCGGGAGACTGAACGCGGCACGATGCGCCTGCTGATGCTGCAAGGCGCGTCGCGCGGCCAGGTGGTGCGCGGCAAGCTGCTGGCGCTGGGCGGGGTGGCGCTGCTCGCGGGGCTGCCGGCGATGATCGGCTTCGTCGCAATCGCCGGCCAGCCCGGCGCGCTGGCCTTGCCCATGGCGATTATCGCGATCGGCTATGCCGCCTATCTCGCGCTCTGGGTTGTGCTGATCCTGCTGGTTTCCGCTTCGGTCCGCCGCAGCCGCGATGCGTTGCTGGCGCTCGTCGCATTGTGGGCCGTCGCCGTCGTGCTGCTGCCGCGTGTCGCGCCCGATCTGGCGAGTGCCGCGGTGCCGCTGCAGAACCGGCTTCAGACCGATGTCGCCATCGCGCGCGACCTGCGACGGATGGGCGACAGCCACAATCCAGACGATCCGCACTTCGCCGCCTTCAAACAATCGGTGCTGAAGCGCTACGGTGTGAAGCAGGTCGAGGATCTGCCGGTCAACTACAAGGGCCTTCTGGCGCTCGAGGGCGAACGGCTCACCTCCGAACTGTTCGATCGCTATGCCGGCAAGAGCTACGCCGCGCAGGACCGGCAGAATGCGCTGGTGGAGGGAGTAGGCGTGCTGAGCCCGGCGATCGCGCTTCGCTCGCTGTCGATGGCTGCCGCCGGCACCGACTTTGCAGGACACCGCCGCTTCCTCGAGCAGGCGGAAGCGTATCGCTACGCGCTCGTCCAGCGGCTCAACCGGATGCAGGCCGAGGCAGTCAGCTACAGCGACGATACCGCCACCGACGCCGATGCCGACCGGCGCAAGCGCGTGGCGGCGGACAATTGGGGACAGATGCCGGACTTCACCTATCGGGCGCCGAGCGGCGCCGCACTGGCAGCGGGCGCGCTGCCCGGACTCGTGATCGTGCTTGGCTGGCTGGCCGTCGCTGGCCTGCTGCTCGTCCGCGCCTCCCGCCGCCTGGGAGAACGCCGATGACGCTTTGGAAGCATGAATTGCGGCTGCTGCTGCGCGGGCGCCTCAGCACCGTGGCATTGGCGCTGCTGGCGGTTCTTTCGGTAGCCGCCTTGGCCGCGGGCATGGCAGAAGTGTCGCGCCAACGCGCCGCAATCGCCGCGATCCCCGCGGCGCAGGCGGAGGACATCGCCGCCGTCGCGGACTATGTGGACCGGACCAAGGATGCCGGCAGCGCGGCCTATTACAGCTTCCACCCGACGTGGGACGCGCCATCTCCGCTCGCCTTCGCGGCGCTCGGGATGCGCGACGTGTCGCCCTACATCCTGCGCGTCCGTGCGCTGGGGCTGGAAGCGCAGATCTACGATGGTGACACCTTCAATCCCGAGCTCGCGCTTCCCGGGCGCTTCGACTTCGCCTTCGTGCTGGTGTTCCTTGCGCCCTTGTTCGTGATCGCGCTGTTTCACGATCAGGTTTCGGGCGAGCGCGAGGCGGGGCGGCTGCGCACGCTGACGGCGCTTCCGCGCGGCGGCTCGGGGCTGATGCGCCGCCGGACCTTGGTGCGGCTGGCGTTGCTCTGGGCGGTGCTGGCGGTGCCGTTCACTTTCGCCGCTATTGTGTCCGGCGTCGGCATCGGCGCGATCCTGCTGATCCTCGCGGTGATCGCGGCGTATCTGTCGTTCTGGATTGGACTGGCGGCGCTGATCGGCCGCTTGCGCTGGAGCTCGGTCGCCAACGCCGCGACGCTTGCCGCCTGCTGGCTGGTTTTGGTGCTGATCGTCCCGACTCTGGCGCATGTCGCGATCAACCGCGCGGTTCCGGTTGATCAGGGGGCCGAGATCGCCCTGGCGCAACGCGAGCGCGTGAACCACGCCTGGGATATCCCGCGCGAGGAAACGATGCGGCGCTTCTACGCCAATCACCCACGCTGGGCGGCCTCGGCCCCACTGGGTCCGGAGTTCCACTACAAATGGTATCTCGCGTTCCATCAGAACGGCGACGAGAGCGTGGCGGGCCAGGTGCGCGCCTATCGCGCGGGGCTGGAGCGGCGCGACGCTGCGGCGCGCGCGCTTGGCTGGGTGCTGCCGTCCGTTGGCGTGCAGGCGCTGCTCACCCGACTGGCCGCGACGGATCTGACCGCACAGCTCGCCTATCAGGACCGAATCCGCGACTTCCACCGCCGCTTGCGCGATTTCTATTACGCTTACCTCTTCAACGATCGCCCGTTCGGCAAGGAGGATTTCGCGCGAGCGCCTGTCTTTGGGCGGTGACTTTCATCCGGGTGGTACAAGGCCGATTGCTGGTCCTGATGGACGAAAAGGCATCGTGATCCACGGCACCGGCCGTCCCCATCACCTTCGTACCTTCCTGGCAGCGTTCCGCGTCTGCGAGTAGGGGCGTCAGCGGTTATGAAGCCTTAGGGAGCGCCGGGCGGCAGCTATCGCGTCTCTCACGCCAAAAGCAGACGGGCGGCTACCGGCCCAATTCAAGTCGTACTTGGAGCCAAGCCGGCCGCCTCGGGATCGTACACCATGCCCGCCAATGTGCCGTCGCCGATCCGTTCGACGATCTCGTTGACGACGTGCAGCGGCACCAAGAACCATTCGCGCGGCCGGACCGGTTTGCCGAAGCGGTCGGCAATTGCGACGTCGAAGCGTACCCGGCGGAGGACCCGATGGATTAGCGCTTCCAGGCGCGGTCGATTGACGTCGTAGAGCTTATACGTCGCGACCAGATCGACGTCCGCCAGAAGGTAGGTGGCGTCATCGGCAGCGCCGGAGATGCGCGCTTCGACCGATCCGCCCGTGATCCCGATCTTGTGTATAAGCTCACGATTGGCTGCAATCGTCGGGTGGCTCGAACGGCTGCGCAGGACATAGAGCGTCCCCGTTGCCAGCTGTTCGGGTTCAGCCTGAATCGGGTCGGCCTGCCCGAACAGCGGGCCGGCTGTCGGCTCGCTGATCCGCCGCCCGCCTTCATCCTTGTACAACGCGCGCTGGAGCGAGCGGAGCAGCAGATCGCTTTCGGTGCCATTGGAGTAGATGACGCGAAGCCGCGCGTCGGTCTGGCCATTGGGCGCCTTGATAGGGTCGCCCACCTCGGCAACATAAGCGGTCTGCCCGCCCAGAATGAAGAACTCGCCGGGCTGAATATCGGCCTTGGACATGCCTAGGTCGCGCACGAACGGGCGGGTCGCGCGCACGCCCGCCTCCAGGTCAGCCCGAACTTGGGCGAACAGCGGCTTGAAGGTGGCGAAATCCTCGCAGCGCTTCGCGTCGGCAATGTCCTCGGCGGCTTTGCGCTCGCTGTTCGGACGGACATTCCGCAACTGTGTGATGTCGTCGGGCGCCGGGACGTCGATCCCCAGCTCGGCCAGGAGGGCACCGTCGTCCAGCGCATCGGGCGCGGGACCGGCCGCAGTGTCGCTACCGTCAAGCAGGCCATGACTGTCGATGCCACCCAGCAATTCGCGAGCTTCGGGCAGAACCCGCAGACGGTCTAGCCGCACGGCATAGAGGCGCTCGAATATGTCCCTCCCCTCGCCGTGCTTGGGTCCGCGGCCGTGCTCGTCCCGGAACCTCACGATATCTTCGAAACCGGCGATGATCCGCTCCTGACCGTCGAGATGCCCGCCAGCGGCAGGAAGGTCGCAAAGTGGCGCGGCAGGTCGGCATAGGCGCAGGCAACCACGTCGCCACCGACCAGATTCTCGGCTCCACCGTCTCACCATCGGTTGCGAGGATGAACTTCGCCTTGGCGCCGGCGGTCTTGGGGGTTGTGCGCAGGGTCGCCAGCATTGCGCCGACCTCGCCTGCGGGCGCTATGCCGACGTGGATGTTGTTCCGCTGCAGGACGCCGCCGACATCGATTGGTTGGTGCCGTTCTTCGACGCGCGCAGCCGATCGACAGTCGCCTTCTTGGCTCCGAACGCCGTGATGAACTGGAACGGAAACTCGGCGGCGTCGAACGGCTGCAGGACCAGGTCGGAAACGGCTTCTTCGATCTCTACGGCATTCATCAGGCGCAACTATCCAGCGGGAGTCCCGCCGCGGCGGGAGGGTTCAGCTCCAACGATAGGCGACCCGAGCCCGTCCGTCACCGGGGTGCAAATCCGATTGCCTCGCTGTACCCCTTCTTGTACCCCTTGCTGCGCAACTCGCCGACAGACGGGCTGCGCGGTGACGTGAAATCAAGCACTTAGCTGGCGAAGAAAATAGGTCAGGAATCCTGTCTCCCCGACCAACGCTGCGCTGTTGGGCGACCCCGCGCGCGGGCTGTTCCTCGATCTTGCCGGTCGGGGAGCTGACTCAGTCCGGAGCCTGCCCCTTCCCGTCCTGCTCGGATCCGGTCAGCGGATAGCCGGAGCCGCCCTGACGGTCGCTGTCATAGTCCTCTCCCGGATTGCCGCCGCCCGCGCCCGCGCCGCTGCCATGGACCTCGCCGGTCTTCTGGTTGATCCATGCCCGGCTGCCATTGTCGGGCGGAAGGTCCTGCCCCTCGGCTGCCTCCGCGCCGCCTCGCGGGAGGCCGCTTTCATGGACAGGCGCAACGGAACTGTCGCCATATTCCTCGAGCGCGCGCTCGGGCGTATATTCCTGACCCGAGGTGCCGTCGCTCCGATCAAAGGCGTTCTTGGGCTCGGTCCGTTGCGGATCCACCTGCGGGTGATCCCGGTCGAAAGGTCCGGTGTCGTTCATGGGCGATCTCCTCGCCCTTGAAACGGCGGCCGAAGCGCACCGTTCCGCCCACCACCGCAGGTTCGCCACGGATTGGGATAGCCCCGAAGCTTCGCCCGTCGATCGAGCACGCAGCCATCGAAGGAGAGGCGCTGGTGGGCCCGGCACCCATCGAACTAAGCACCATCAGCGTCGGAAAACCGCCATTCCGGCAAGCCGGGCGCGGCTGGATACCCCCACGGATACCCCCAGCCGCATAGCAATAGGTGCCCTGCAGATCGCACGACGGTTCCCGCCTCTATCCGCCCAGACCTGCATGGACGGCGAGACGCCACGCGCGTAGCAGCCCTTTGATGCTCCTCCTTGCTGCGCTTGCCGCCGTGGTGATCCCCGCCGGCCAATCTTTTACCTGCACTCCAACCCGTGTTTGGGACGGAGATGGACCGGTTTGGTGCAAGGAAGGTCCACGCATCCGACTTGCCGGGATCGCCGCGCGCGAGTCCGATGGTAGCTGCCGGAGCAACCAGCCTTGCCCGCGGGCTTCGGCCGAGGAAGCGCGGCAGGCCCTGGTGCGACTGCTGGGGACGGCCACCGGCAAGAGCAAACAGGGCCACGTCTTGGTGCGCGGGCCGACGCTTCGGTGCACGTCGACCGGGCAGGCCGTGGGCAGCAGGACGGGCGCTTGGTGCGTGTCGCCGACCGAGGGCGACATCTCCTGCGCGATGGTGCGCGGCGGGACGGTGCTGCGGTGGTCGCGGTACTGGAAGGGGCACCGGTGCTGAAGGCGGCACGGGAAGGGGTGACACGGCGGCCTGGCTCTTTCATCAACATGTCACAGTCGAGCGCCAGAGGGGCCGGGCTGACTTCATCCTCTGTTGCTCAGCTTTACGGTCCCGCCCTGTACCCCCAGGGAACTAGCCCCGCCTGCCCCCCGCTGGCGGGGTTTCTTTTACCGCCGCCGCCACGACGATAGGCGCGATCTTCCGCACCAGCTTCGGCGCGACCAGACCGACCACACCCAACGCATCTCCGGGTTCTTCTTCGCGGCGCGGACGGCGCCCTTCAGTTGCTGGTCCGGGGGCCGGCGCTGCGCTGCACCTCGACCGGGCCAGCGGTTGGCAGCAGGACGGGCGCCTGGTGCGTTTCACCGTCCGCAGGCGATGTTTCCTGCGCGATGGTTGCCACCGGGACGGTTCTCCGCTGGTCTCGGTACTGGAAGCGGCATCAGTGCAGACGCTGATGTAGCCCAGGCAGCAGATCAGACCTTCTTGCGCAACTCGGACAGGCCCATCCGTATGGCGATCTGCCGCCGAGCGGCAGAGTAGTTTTCCGCAACCATTGGGTAGGTGGGCTTCAAATGATAGCGTGTCCGGTATTCTTCCGGAGTGAGGCCGTACGCCGCTAGATGCAGACGCAGCGACTTGTACGGCTTTCCGTCGATCATCGAAAGGATGTGGTCCTTAGACGCTAGCGACTCACTGACAGTTACCGCCGGGGTGTGTCCTGACGCCGTCCCCTGCGGATTGTCGCTCGCTCGCCGAACACCAGCCTGAACACCTGCTAGACCCTCGTGGATCCGCTCGATGAGTATTGGAACTTCATCTACCGCGAGCTGGTGCCTTGGATTATTGAGCCAAGCCACGGCAATCCGCGTCAAAATTCCAAAGATGTCGTTCCGGTCTTGAGACATTGAGTCGTCCCTATCAGCCATCGCAGGCGCACCCCCGCGGCCGATGGCAGGTCTTGTCACGTGCGATGCAGCTATTCCCGCACGCTTTTCCCTTGGAGCACGTCTTGCAACAAGCGACTGATGCCCCGGACGCAGCATTGCATGGGTTCACGTTGGCAGGGCCAACGGCGAGGATTACGGCCAGCAGCAGGTATCGCATGTGATTCTTCCCCTCACCGAAGCTGCAGCGGCAAGGGAAATGAGTCTAGCTATTTACAAATATCCGGGGGAGCGGGCCCGAACTGGATTCCCAGCCGTTCAGTTCATGAAGCGTCGCGCTGCCCTTGGCACGATGTGATCAAGGAACTCCCATGACGCTATCGGTCACGTTCTGTCGGGCTCAAGAAGCCCGCCAGCTAGCACTCGCAACGTCCGCTCCCTTGGAGAACAGCCGGCGAGTTGCCGCGGTTGCGGCTGTGGCATGGGCCAAGGAAGCTGACACCGCGGAGCGCTCCGATGCTCGGAAACTGAGGAGTGCGGCGCTGCAGCAACGGGCAATGAACCTACGAACCGAACAAGACCGGTTGATGAGTGAGAACCCCGATCGGGGCTTCGCCTGAGAACGCCTCGGATCGCCAAGATGCAATGCGTAATCTGACCGGGCGGGAACCCGGGCGCAGCTCGCCCGTGCTTCAAGGCGGGGGTGAGCGATGAACCCGCAACGTCGATGGACTCAGACCGACATCACCGGGCTTCGGAACCAGCTTCAGCAAGGCCACCCCGTCGCGGAAATCGCCAACCGGCTACACCGCAATCCCGAGGAGATCTCCTCCATGATGTGGCGCCTGCGCCTCCGGCTAATGCCAGCGCAAGTAAGCTTCGACTAACAGGATCGTGGCAATGGAACGGTCGAATCGTATCGTGGCCGTCGGGCTGCTCTGCCAGCGAGACCTCGAAGTTCTCGGCGCTGGGTTCAAACGTGCGTATCCGGTGGAGAATGTATCCTGCTTCGATCACCTTCTGAAAGCTATAGACGCCGCAGAAGCCCAGAGCCCTGGTGAGCCCGAGCAGGGAAGCTGACGAGCGGATACAAGCCCAGTGCGACCTTGCGCCTCATGTGCCCGGAGCGCAGTTTAGACAAGGATCGAGAGGATGTCGGGATGAGCGCGCGACTTCGAGGAGTGAGCACATGACCGACTTCGCAGCACTTGACGCAGCCTTCCAGCGGCTAGAGTCTTTCCGAAAGCGATACGCCGATAACAACACGGTGATTGACGCGTCGAGCGGGCTGACCGTCACTGATATCGATATCCTGCTGCGGCGGCTGCACCAGACCAGAAATATATCGACGGTGCCGATGTTTAGCGCCGCTGAGGTGCAGGCATTTCTCGCATCCCGCCGAGGTAGCGCATGAGGCAGGATAATCAAAAGTTGGCTAGTTACCCGATTTATGGCGGCCCTCTAAATGGACAGAACACCCAAGAAGCCGCCGTGGTCTACGCCTACCGGCGAGTAACGGCACCAGCAGTCTGCCGTGACGTACCGGGCGAGATCGGGAAGGGCCCGAATTACGTCTACCATCTGTACGTCATCGGCGACGGTAGGAAAGCATTCCTGCCGCGGGATGATGACGACCTATTGAAGGCCTACCAACAGACCATCGGCGACGTTGGTGATCCCGCTATCGAAGCGTTGAGGGGCGAGATCGAGCGCCGCACGCCCGACCGTTGATCGCGCCCGAGCGGCCTTTTTTCCATGGCCAGCGAGCGTTTGATGTGGGCGCAGGCGCGGAACTTCGCACCAGACCCACCCGTTGATGATCGCGCGCAACCGGTTTGAGTAGTTTCCCGCCTGAACCAGCCCCGCTCGTGCAGGCGGGGCCTTTTTTAGCTGCTTCACCGCTTCTGCTGCGTAGGCCAAGCCTCCAACAGCAGCCGTCGCTTCGCCTCGCACGCGGCGAGGTCGAACCGCCCATCGCGGATCGTCCCATCCTCATCGGCCGCTGTCGCGCTACCGTCCGCCTGCCGCCGCTGCGGTGTCGGCTCGCACGGGACCAGCGCCGCCGCCGGCGGATCCGGCAGCCTCGGCGAGTTCGGCATCGAGGGCGTCGATCGCGCGCACCCGGTCAGCATCGCGGCACAGCACGCGCCCAGCATCAGTTTGCGCATATTCCCTCACGGTGTTGGTGGATCGAACAATGATCGGTTGGCGCGCCGCCAAGCCATCGGCGTAGTTGGTCGCCGCCTGCGCGAGGTTGGTGGCGAAACGCCGCTCTGCCGCCAGCCGCGCCTTCTCCACATCGTCGAGCGCCGAGGTCCAGGCGGACCGCTCGGCGCGCAGCGTGGCCGTGCGGTCGGCCAGGGTCGCCCGTGTGGCGAGTAGCGCGGCGCCAAGCACCATCATCGGCAGCGCCCACCAGAAGCGGCGCAGCAGTGCGAGCGCGGTCATTCCGCTTCTCGCACCTGGCGCGCGACCCAGCCGTACAGGAACACCTCCTGCGTTCGGTTGGCCTCAGCGATGTCCGCATAGCGCCCGGTCCGGAAGGCGCGCACGAGCCACAGGAGCACCGCCCTACCCTCGCCGTTGTTCCGCTGCCTCAGGTAGCCGTCGAGCGACGCCAGCGTCATTGCGCCGACACCGCCGTCAACTGCGATGTCCGGATAGTGCTTCGCCTCGCTGTTCAGAAGGTTCAGCGCGCGCTGCAGGAACTTGCCCGCCCAGGCCGGGCCCATGTTCACGCCAGCGTCGAACAGTTCGGCTGCAATCGCCGCGTCACGCTGTGCCACCTTGTCGAAACCGGGCGCGGTCCAATAGCGCTTGAGGTAGATCTCGACTGCGGTCTGCCGCGGCAGGACGCGCATGTCGCCCTTGTAGCCATAGGCGCGCGCCACCTGCTCGGTGATGCCCCAGTTCGTGGGGCCGCCCCGGTCGGCCGGGTGGTTGCTATAGCCACCCTCGCGCGCGATCACGCCGTCGACCAGCTGGCTCGCCGTCTTTGCCATTGTTGGTCCTTTCAGGAGGGCCGGCCGCGCCGGCGCCGCACTACTTGCGCGGGTTGAAGAAGCCGTCGATCGCGCCGCGCAGGCGCTCCGAGAACTGCTCCGCGAGGAACTCGAGCAGGCCCAGTCCGATGAAGCCGGCAGCAGCGCCGACGCCCAGGGCGCGGAAGGGCGTCAGTTCCATGTCGGCGGAGATCGCGATCATCCCCATGCCGAACAGGGCCGTCAGCGCCATGCTGGTGCGGCTGGTGACACGCTCCTCCCCCTCGCGGCGCACGGACTGGGCGATGTACCGGCCGAGCACTACACCGGAGACGCCGAACAGCGCCGGCATGATCGCCACGTTGAGGCCCAGGAACGCGATCGCGGCTGGCCCCACTGCGGCCGCGACCATGTTCTGCCCGGCCACTAAGCCGCCACCGCCCAGGCGAGCGCCAGCGTGAACAGAATCAGGACAATCATCGTGTCGTGGCGGAACTGCACCTTGGTTCGGTGCTCCTCCGAGGTCGGCCGGCGCGTCAGTTGGTCGTTCATCCGCGCGCGCTCCTTGTCGACGATGAAGGCGGCGACCAGCAACCCCACAACCAGGATCACGCCGCGGGCGGAGGCGAGGAAGGTCACGATCCGCTCCGCCATGGCTCGATCGCCGATCCCGAACATCAGAAAGACGCCGGCGGGTGCGACGATCACGAGCATGGGCACGATCAGTGCGATTTTGATCCAGCGGTAGACGTTAACTGGGTGCCACAGGCCGAGCTGGTAATCGTGGCACACCTGCGCCGCCGCCCTGAGCGTGAGCGACAGGGGCAGGAAGGTGCCAACCAGCACCGCGAACATTCCCCAAAGTGGGTTCATGGGAGGTCTCCCTGCCCGGGAAGCGCCGGGCGTCGCCTAGAGGCCGGTAGGTGGCAGCGGGCTCAGCTTTCCGCAGCCAACACCCGGATTGGCAGCTGGAAAGCCGGCGCGACGTGCCAGAGCGGCCGGGCGATACCGCCAATGGTCGTCTTCTCCGGGGTGCTGTCCCGAAGGCACCCGTTCTTCGACATCTGAAAGGTGTTGGCAGCGGACGTGTAATCGAGCCCGTGCCGAATGATCGGGTTCGCGCCCAGCGCGCGGTTGAGCGTCATGGTGACGCTCGCACCGTCGCTGCCGATGGCGATGCTCGACAGCGTCAGCGCGCCCGTATCGTCCGAGACCTTGAAGCCCATGTCCGTCACGGCACCGAAGGTCGCCGGGTCCAGCACGAGCGGCAGCCGTGGCGCGCGGAACTTGACGCTGAGGACGTTCCCCTTGGCGTAGGCTCGAAGGGGCCAAACGCAGTCCGGCTGCCGAGCCTCGTACACCGCCTGATAGATTGCGCGCCCCAGCATCCGGCCGTACCAAAGCTCCGCGACCGCGGAGAGGTGCACGTTGTCGGTCGCGGGCGGCAGGTGGACAACCGGGGCAACGAAGTGGATCAGCTCCGGGCGCGCGTTGACCGCCCCAAACTGCCCCAGAGTGGGCACATCGAGGTTGGTGCGCGAGGTGCTGGCCGTGGTAGCCGTCTGGTAAACGAACAGGTGCACCGGCTCCGCCTGCCCGGTGATCGCCCGCACGTCCGCGTCGATGTCGGTCTGAAGCTGCAGCAGGAGGGACTGGTACGTCGCAACCGTGTCCGACGCAGTGGTATTGGCCTCCCCCTGCATCCACGACACCGCGTCGACACGGTAGGTCTTTCCTGCCGCGACGGCGAGCGCCCGGGCATCGCGCACATGGTCGAGAAAATTGGCGTACCAAGCCGAGCTCTTGCCGAGCTGCGTAATCCGATAGGAGCCGTGACCAGGCGCGCTCGCGAACACCACGTTCGCCGCCGGGTCGACGCCGTTGTTGATGAAGGCAAGCTCCACGAACGTGTTCGCCGCGCCGGAGCACGGTGTCTCGCCTGCCGAGCCGGCGCCGTCCGCGGCGGCGGTATCCTCCACCAACGGCTTCGAGGTGGACGTCCCCGGGGAGGTGTTGCCGGCATTGTAGGTGTTTCCAGCCTTCCCCGACTTCGGCCCGCTGCCGAACGTGAGGTTGCTATAGGGCTGCGCGGTCGAGATCGGCGGCACGGACAGCCATGCCGAGGAAAGCGACTGCCCATAGGAGAGCAGCCCGCTCCAACCGTCCGGTGTTGGCAACGGGATTCTATTGGGCTGCGACAACGGGAGAATGGGCCCGCTTGCAGGGCTGCTGCCGCTGCCGCCGCCCGCGGCGACTGCCTCTTGCAGCGCCTGAAAGCTGTCCGCGGTCACGATCGGCGTCGTCGTGGTGACGGATAGCCGGACCTGGAAGCTGTTGGTAGTGAGCTTGGCGCTCTGAACGGTGCCGCTGGCGGGCATCCCTGCCGCGGTCGTGTAGTAGCCGCCAGCGTCATTCGTGCCCGTGTAAGTGAAGCTCGCCGCGCCCTGCACGGCGATCAGCTCACCGGCCTTCACCGGGATGTCGGTTGCCACCGTCTGCAACCCGCCTGCGGCCAGCGTGTAGGTGTAGGACGCGACCAGCGTGACGGTCGTTCCGGACAACGTGTAGCGTCCGACCTTCATCGTGCTCGGCTCGCCAGCGAAGGTTTCCACCTTCAGCCTGCCGTCCTTGGCGATCGGCGTCGCGAAGATCACGGTCGCAGAGTTCGCAGAACTGCCGGTGACGGGCTCCGACGTGCGGCCGATCGTCTGCGTCACGCCGGTGCGGCTCAGCCCGGCCACGATCAGGGAATCTGCGGAGACCGTGCTCTGGAGAGCCGCCGCGGCAGCCTGAAGGGCGCTAAACCCCGACGCGGACACCACCTGCTTCGACACGGTGATGCGGACCTCGATGCGCGAAGCGATGTTCCCGTCCGTCGCGGCGCCGCTTGCCGGCAGTCCGGCCGCCATCTGCTTCCATGCGAAGGTGTCTGTCGCGGTGGATGCCGTATAGCTTAGCGGCCCGTTGCCGTAAAAGCCGATGTAGTCGCCCGCCTGGACGGGAAACTCCCCGTAATCGGCAGAGGTCAGCGTCTTCGCACCGGCGTCGTTGATCGTGACGACCGCGCTTGCCGCCTGCCGCGTGTAGATCCCGTCGGCGAGCGTATATCGGGCAAGTTGGAAGGTGCCCGCACCGTTTGAAGCGAACTCGACGCTGCGGACGAAGTCGGCGGCCGGGATCGGGCCGATCAGGAAGGTGTTGTTCGCCGCCTTCAATCCCGCGACCGGCGCCTGCATACGGCCGAGGACAGCGTCGGAGTACAGCGTCTTCGTTGCATGCTGCACCATGGCGAGAGCCTGCTGAGCGGCCGCCGCTGCAGTTTGCGCGCTGCCGAGCAGCGGGCCCAGATCGCCAGCACCATCCAGCGTGACCTCGATCGCCTCGTCCGCGGAAATGGTGGCAGAGATCTCTACCGTGTCCGCCGACACGAGGCCGCGCTGGACGCCAGCCAGCGGCTCCCGCTGCAACGGCGCAGCTTCGCTATCCAGCACCGTCGCGCGGGCAACCCAGCGACCGTAGAAGCGGGTCTTTCCGTCGATCTCGATCTCGTGGACCATGGGATAGTCGTCGCCGACCTCGCCGCCGTAGGGCAGCTTGTCGCGCATGGTGGTGAGATTGTAGCGACCGATGATCGTGCTCACCGGCGCGCCGTCGACCACCTCGACGGCCGCCAGGCGCAGGCCTTCCGCCGTCGCAGAGGTCACCGTCTCCAGCGCGATCACCGGCGCACCGGGAGTGTCCGGCGCCAGGCGCACCTGCTGGCGCATCGTCTTGCCGGTGAGATCCACGCCCTTCAGCCGGATCGTGAACGTGCGCACATTGTTGCGCCGGAACGCCATGTCCCAGCGGGCATCAGTCGCCATTTGCGGTTCCCCTGATTGGAAGCGTGTCGTGGAGGCGCGCGCCTCAGGCTTGGTTCGGCATCTCGGGCGTGTTCATCTTGATGTTGTGCGAGAGGACGCCGTTCGAGACGTAGGTGTGGGCGTCGGTCACGGTCATCTTCACGATGGTGTGCGTGCCGGCGAGCTGGGCACCGATCTCCCGCATCGGCCGCCAGCTGCCGGTGTAGACGAGGTGTTCGCCGGTCGCGCGGAGCATCCGGCCGCCCACCTCGGCCTCCCAGACGTCCTCGCTCTCCGCGATCTCCACCGCCTCGACCGGGAAGATGCCCCAGCCTCCTGCGACATCGTTCAGCCGCAGTTCGTGGCGGGTCCGGACGCAATCGCCCACCACGATCTCACCAGCCGGCTTCTCGCTGCCATCCGCCATCAGGATCGGCGTGTCCGTAGTCACGCAGTACCCGCCCGGCGGGGCCGCCCCGCCCCCGCCCGACGGCGGGCTGCCGGCGGTGGGGATGATGACGTAGCCGAGGTAGTGGCGCCCAGGATGGTCCGGAGACGCGCGGGCGTCGATGTCGTCCTCGAACAGCTGATAGGCGACCGCGCCGCCTTCCCGGTCTTCGTCGTCATACCCGATCGCGCGGAAGGCGCCGGGCTCCAGGCCGGTGTTGATCGTCGCGCCGTTGACGGCGACGTCGACGTGCCCGTCCGTGTAGCGACGCGTGTGCGCGCTGATCGCCACCGCTCCGGTGTCGGCGGCCGACATCGTCAGCCCGATCGGGAAGGAGGTCGCGATCGCCGCCTGCGCACCGCCGGAGGCGCTGAACACGCCAGCCGTGACAGGTCCCAGCACCAGCCGGTCGCTATAGGTCCCGCCCACCATGTAGCGCACCGCGACCTCGTACTGGGTGTCGGAGGTGACGCTGGTGATCTCCTTGCGCGTGATCCCCGGCCCGTCGAGACCGCCGCCGCTCCAGCCGGCGTCCGAATCCGCATCGGGGATGTACGGCCGATACTCGAACAGCACGCCCGCCAGCGGGCGATCGTCGGCCGAGCCGGTGACGATCACCGCCGGGAAGGACACGCCGTTGGCGCTCAGCACGGCGCCATTGGCCGTCCAATCGCCGGCATCCGGTGCGCTCAGGTCCAGTTCCGGGATCGAGAGGTCGGGCGTGGGCGGCGCCGTGCCGCCGTGCCCGAGCGCGAAGCTGTGCTTGGAGGCCGTCTCCGACCGGCAGGTGAACGTCACGCCCACAGTCGCCATGTCGATCTCGCGGTTGCGGACTACGACGTCCCGGCCGACCATCGCCGCTTCGGGAATGTCCACCGTCAGGCAGTCGCCCGGCCGGTAGCCGATCATCGTCGCCTTGCAGGGAAGAAGAATGCCGTCGAGCTCGCGGCCGTTCAGGATCTCGTAGAGCCCCAGCTGCGCGCCCTGGTCGACCTGCTGCACCAGCGGGAAGGTGATCTCCTTCGGCCGGCTGCCGCCGTCGACCGCCACATAGTCGGGGATCGCGATCGCGTTCAACGGCACGACCTCCCAGCCGTGGCTCTCCAGCCGCACCCGAGGAATGACGGTGTTGCGGCGGGCGCGGCGGCTGGCGGTACCCGGCACGTCGACGTCGCCGATAATGTCTGCGCTCGTGATCGTGCCGATCGAGACGCGCGGCGCGTTGAAGGTCACCGACAACTGCCCGCCGACCGGCATCGGCTCCGCACCGCCCGCCTGGCAGATCATCTTCAAGATGTCCCAGTCGTTGTCGGCGCTGGTGTAGACGATCCCGCCCGCCTTCCAGCCGTTGGCATCGCAGACGTTGGCCCACTCGACGAAGGGCGCCAGGTCGATCCCCACGACCTTCATCCCGCCGCCGGCTACCAGCGTGCCGTTCTGCACCCGGCCATAGGCCCAGGTGATGGCATGCAGCGCCGGGCTCTCGCTGTAGACGTAGGTTGCCTCCTGCCCCAGCCGGCACGGCCCGGAGCCGCCCGGATAGGTGCTGTCGAGGCGCGGATCGTAGACGAACACGCCCTCCAGGATCCGCCCGCGCTCGGGGACGCCGTTCGGGTACTTCTTGCCCTTGGTGTCGAACTTGAGCGTCCAGAGATCCGCGGCGAGGCCGGACAGCTTCGACGTCGGGTCCCAGCCGGGGAACGGCCCCTGCGGGCCCTGTAGCGCGCGGGCTTCCGGGCAGGCGCCCAGCTGCTGGTCCAGCCACATATAGCCCGCATAGGTCCCGATCGCGGCGCCGTTCTGGAATGGGACGGTGGCCTTCGACACCTGAAACGGTCCGAGGCTCTTGATCGGGCCGAGGCTATGGACCGCAACCCAGCTCTCCAGGCTGTTCTTCGAGCCGTAGTACTGGCGGTGCACGACCTTGCCGGCCGAATAGGTCCGGCCGATCGCATACGGGATGCCGGACTCCTTATCGATCGTGAACTCGGTCGGGTTGCCGCCGAGCGAACCCTTCGGCTGCGCGATCGAGGCGGCGATGGAGAGCGCGGCGGCGCCAACCTGGGCCACGGTGGCTACCGTCGCCACGGTGGCGGTGGCAGCACTTGCCGCAACCGCGCCAAGGGACACGGCCGCGCCGACACCGGTTGCGGCGAGCGCTACTGCGCCTACAACAAAGGCTGCCGTACGGAGAGCCTTGGCCATGCGTGCTCCTGAGGGAGGGATCTGATGAAGATGATTGCCGCGGCGCTACTGCTGCTCAGCGCCCCCGCCCTGTCTGGGCCGTTGTCGAAGTTCGACGAGAAGGAACCCGTCGCTGATTACGACACGCCTGCTTCGATCGGTGATGTCGAGCGGTGCCTGATCGATATGGACGGCTGGCTCGCGCCCAACGTGTACCGCCAGCCGGACCGGCCAGATCGGGTGACGTTGGTGTGGATCGCCGGGGGCGTCGGCGCAGGGAAGGCAGCGGCTCGGATAGACCTATCGGTCACTCCGGCTGGTACGCACGTTCGCTCCTGGATGCCGGCGAAACAGGCGTTGGCATGTGCGCCTATGCGGCCGGCAAGCTAGACGCGCCAAGCCGCGAGGTACTTCACCGGCTGGAGGATGTCCGCCCCCTCCACGTCTTCGTGATAGCCGAGCACACGGCCGTTCCCCACCGCGACGCTGAGGGCACCGCCGAACGGCCCGTCGGCTGGCAGCAGCACCAGGTCCGCCACCCATGCAGCGGCAGGTGCGATCCGAGGCAGCCCGAGCGCGTCGACCGCCGCCGCGAGATCCTCGAACCCGGCGCGCTGCAATGCGCGCGCCGCGCCCAAGGCGTTGCTGTAGGTCCCTGCCCTCGCCAGCTGTGGCCGGTGCCCCATCTTGCGCAGGACGAAGGCCGCCAGCCGGACGCAGTCGTTCTTCCCGTATGCGAGCGGCTGGCCCTTGAACCGGTCGACGGCCGCCTGTGCCGCCTGCTGGCGGCGGAGAGGCGCGCTCATAGCCCGATGTTCCCCAGGAAGGATGCGGTGGCGCTGCCGCCGGTAACGCGCACGGTGGAGGGCGGCTTCTCGACGCCCCACATCGATGTCTTGTCGGTCCCCGTCATGTTCGCGAGACCGGTTTCGTTCGGCCACACGAGCCGGTGCCAGCTGTCGGACAGGCGCGCGCCCTTCTCTTCGTCGTGGAACGGTTCGAGCGCGGAGGCGCAGCGCCACTCCAGGGCTAGGGTGCCCCGACCCACACGGACCCGTGGCACGTCCAGCTCGCCGGCGAACAGCTGGATCGGCTCCGGGAGTAGCCGCCCGTCAGCGGGGTTGATCAATCCCAACCAACCCCCGACTTCGCCCCCTTGGGCTGTCGCCGCGACCAACTCCGAAACTGCCGCCCCCTGCGGAGCAACAAAGGTCAGGGACCAGTCCGGCGCCTCGTCGACCACGCCATCCTTAAGGTTGCTCGCGGCGACCAGGATGCCAAAGCGAGGATCCTCCCCCACAAAGCGCTCGCCGTTGAACGGGACCTCCGCCGACCCGACGAGATGGCACAGCGTATAGTCCGGCAGTTGCACCCGCACGAGCGGGGCGAACGGATACTGTCCCGTGCGCAGCGCCGCCGACATCTGTGGCGTGAGGCGAAAGGTCATGCCCGCTCCTGGATGCTGAACGACAGCGGCTCGGTTTTCGCACGCACGAAGCTGGCGCCCTTGTCGAAGCCGAGGAGCTTGCCCTCGATCATCGGCGCCACGAACTCGACCGGCTCGCCGTCGACCGTCAGAAATCGCAGCATCGGCCAGATCGGCAGGGCAACCCGCCCGTCCGCTGGCACGATCATCTGGCCGGCGCAGGCGATCATGTGCACGTAGCGGCGGCCGTTGTGCACGATGCTGAAGAAGTTGCCGCGGGTAAGCGCACCGCCCGGCTGCAAACCGCGCAGGGACAAAGTCATGCCGCCTTGGTCGCCGCCGTCGACCACCGCCGTGAACCCTGCCGATCGCCGGGCGCGGTTCGGCTGGACGATCCGCATGATCGCACTGCTGTTGCTCGCCTGGAACAGCGCCGCGGTCATCATCCGCCCCTCGGCATCGTTGCGGAACTGCGTGGTCACCACGTCGACAGCAAAGCGGTCGCCCGGCCGCGGGATCGGCAGGTCCGGCCCGCCAAGCGCCCCCTCCTGCTCCCCGCTGAACAGGCGCGGGCGCAGGGCGAACGACTTGATCCGCAGGTGCGGGATCTCGACCGGCATCAGCCCCGCCACCGGCCGAGCCTGCGCGTACCTGCCGCCATGTCGTTCGCCTCCGCCATCGCTGCGCCGCCAGCTGCCGCCACCTGCGCTCCTTCAACCACCAGCGGGCCGGCCACTGAGGACACGCGGGCGTCGAAGTAGGCCGACGGGGTCAGGTCGAGCTTCAGCCTAAGCTCGCCGCCCAGCGCCCCGCCACCGCCGAGAAGCCGGCGCGTCTCACCAGCGGGGGTGACCTTCGACCCGCGCGGCAGGTTGACGATCTCAGGCCCATTCTCCGCCAGCCACGTCGCGCCGCCGGACCACCATTCCGTGCCAGCCGCGTTGTTGCCGGGCTTGCCGCCAAACAGGCTGCCCAGCTTGCCGAGCATCCCGCTCAGCGTCGGCAGGGCCTTGTCGCCGTTGATCAGGTTCTTGAGCGGGTTGAGCAGCGCGAGCTTCACGAACTCGCTTTTCAGCATGTTGAGGACGGTCTTTCCGGCATTGCCCCAGCTGGACCAGGTATCCTCCGACAGGACCGTGTCCACCAAGTCGTTGCCGAAGTCGCGCATCTCCTGGAAGCCGGCGGCCGCGAGCTTCGCCTTGGCAGCGACGCCGTCAAGGAGCTCCTGGTTCTCCAGCAGCTTCCGGCCTTCCTCGCTATCGGCAGTGATACCCTCGCGCTTCATGCGGAGGATGAATTCCAGCTTCGCCATCGCGCGATCGCGCTCGTCGTTGCCAGCCGCGGCGAGGGAGAGGTCCAGCTTCGCCATCTCCAGCGAATCCCGCTGATCAGCAGCGGTGCCCATGTAGAACTGCGCCCGGCGATATGCTTCGTTGCCGCGCGCCTCATTAACACGCGCCTCCACGAACCCGCTTCGATCGTCGCCTTTCAGCTTCTTGGCGTCCGCGTCCCGCTCCGCAGCACGCCGCGCGGCATCAAGCGCGGCAGTTAGCGGATCCTTGCCCAGGTCGCGGATGCTCTCGATCGTCTCCGCAAAGCGATCCTTGGACGCTTTGGTCTCGACGGCCGCTGCGCCCTTCGCCTCCTCCGCGTGCATCTCCGCCAGCGCCGCGCGATAGGCTTCGATCACCTTCGTCAGCTGCTCCAGCGCCTCGCCCTGCGCGACCGTCTGGAGCTTGAGCAGCGGGCGCAGCGCCGCCTCGTCCGACAGCGCCTGCGCCATCCCCTCGACCGGCAGCGTGCCGGCGAGGACCTGGGCGCGCACAGCCGCTCGGGCCTCTGTCTCCTCGCGCAGCTGGGCGACCGACTTCGCGCCGTTCGCCACCTGCTCGCCGACCATCACCTGCAGCTGGCGCTGCACCTGCGCGTCGGTGTCGATGCCCCGGCGGGTCGCGTCGGTCAGGCCCTTGCGGGCCGCCTCGGCGCGGAGTGCGGCGTCACCACCGACCAGATAGGCGCGCGCTAGATCGAGGGAAGCCTGCGCATTTACGTCCATCGCCGCGGCCTGCCGCGCGAGGGACTGGCCATGTCGGTCGGTCTTCTCCCGGGCGGCGTTCACAGCCGCCTCGAGTGGCGCCAGACGGGCGGTATACTGGTCCTGGGTGATGATGCCCTTTTCCAGTTCCTCCTTCGCCTTCTCGCGCGCGATGGTGAGCTTTTCCTGCGCCTCTTGCAGCTTGCTCAGGTTCCCTGCCTGCAAGCGCGCCTGAGCATCAAGGATGGCGGTGTTCGCAGGGTCATTCCGGCCCCCGCTGAAGTCTCCAAACGCGATCGCCGCATCGCCCGGCCGGCCGGCGCCATTCAGCAGCCTTGCCTGTGCCTGCGCGCTGACACCCGTCCGCGCCGTATCCACGATGTTCTTCAGCAGACCCTGCAGGTGCTCCACCTGCTTATAGCCGGTGGTCCCATATTTGAACTCGCGGGTCAGAGCGGCCAGTTCGGACGAGACTTGCGCTGCGCTCTTTTCGCCGCGAGCGAACTGCTGCTGCAGCTGCGCCAGACCTGGGATCGGCACGGCCGTGTTCACGAAGCTGCTGCGCGCGTCGACGTAGGCAGCGCGCGTGTCGTTCACGTCCTTGCGCGCGGCGAGAATCGCGTTCTGCAACAGCGCCTGGTTCTGTTCCTTGATCCGGCCGGTCGTCTTGTCGATGATCCCGGACAGGCTTTCCTGATGCTTTGCCAGCTCGTCGGCTGCGGTGCTCGCGTCGCCCGATCGGCTGATCAACTGCCCAACGATCATGACGGCACCCAGGAGGACAGCGCCCCACGTACCGGCCATGAAGGAGATGAAGCGGTTGGCGCCGCCCGTCATCAGGTCGAGCGCCTGCACCACCTGCCCACCCTGCTGGGCGAAGATCACCATCAACGGCGTGTTCAGCGCCCACTGCTGGGTGATGTCTCCGATCTGGTAGGCGAGCTGCTGGCCGCCGGCACGAAGCTGTCCCTGGGAAACGTTTGCGCGCATCTGCGCGGCGGTGGCGTCGTCGAGCGCGTCCTGTTCCAACCGGAGCTTGGCGACATACTGGTCCAGCGAGATCGCGCCGCGGCTGACGAGCTCCCTTGCGTTCGCCATCTCCGCGTCGAAGCGCATCTGCGCGGCTGCGGCCGGGTCGATGGCGGCGATCAGCGCGCGCGTACGCTGCTCCAGCCTCTCCTCGGCATCGAGCAGTTCGCCCATCGCCAGCGCAGAGCGCTTGGCCGAGCCCTCCCACTGCCCAAAGCCGGTCCCAGCAGCCGCCTCCACCCGCGCCTGCATGGCGGTGAGCTCAGCAGTTTCCTGCGCCGTGGTGCGCGTGGTGCCAGCCACCTTGTCGAGCACGGCCGCAGCCTGCTGCTCGGCAGCAATGAACTGGTCGAGCGTGATCCGCCCGGCATCATGCAGCGCCGCGGCCTCACGCATCTCGGCATTGTAGCGCTGCTGCGCCGCGAACGCCGGATCGATGGCGCTCACCAATGCGCGGGTGCGCGCGTCCAGCTGCTCTTCGGCGGCAATCAGCTCCTTGAAGGCTGCGGCGGATTGGCGGGCAGAGCCCTCCCACTGCCCAAAGCCGGTACCGTTCGCATCCTCGATCCGCATCTGCACGGAAGACTGCGGCGCGATGGCAGCGATCTTGGCGGCGGCGGCGGCTTGGCGCTGCAGGGCGGCTTCGACGTCCTCGCCGGCGCGCTCATAGGCCTTGCTCCAGCGCTTCGCCGATGCATCGCCAGAAGCGGCGATCTCGTCAAAGGTGCGGGTGACGTCGGCCTTGCCGGTGGTTCCCATGCGGATCGAGACGGACTTTTCCACGCGCCCTCCTCAATCCTCGCCGTCGCCGGCGAACTGCGCGACGATCGCGGCTTCCGCTGCCGGCAGCACGTCCGCCAGCATCTCCATGTCGGCATCCAGAGCGGCGCCGACCGCCATCACCGCCGCGTAATCCAAGGCGAACGGCTTGCCTGCCATGCCACCCCCGACCCGCAGCTGCCGATCGCAGGAGGTCAGGACCTCCCAGACACCTTCCGCTTCCGCGGTGTCGGGCTCTTCGATCCGGTACGGGCACGCTTTGCACCGGCCGCTTTCCCCGGCTTGGCAGGTAAGCTGGCAATAGCGTCCGCCTGCATCGCCGCCTCCCCAGTGCCATTCTGAGAGGCGGCGGAGACGTTTTTTGTCCGCTCCCGCATGACGAACGGCATGACATACGCCCGGTCAAACGCGTCGAAGATCAGCGGGTCGGAGAGCGCGTGCTCCAGGTTCTCCCGGCTGAACGGCAGCGGTTCACCGGCGCTGGTGTCCTCGCCGTCGGCCATCCGGCAAACGTCTTTCCAGTCGAGCGCTCCGGCGAGGATCAGGGCGACGCTGAGGGCATCCCCCAACTCCTCCAGCTGCTCGCTGGCCGGCGCATCGCCAGCCTCGTCCGCCTCCGCAGCATCTTCGCCGCGGAGAGCCTTCACCGCCGCACGACGCGCGGCGCGCATCATCTTGCGGTCGATGGGGGCGAACAGCACCTGCGCGCCCATAACGGGCAGCCAGGCCGGGCCCTCGGCCCGCTTGCTGACGACGAGCATCAGGCGGCGTCCCCGATCCACTCGAGGCGGACCTTGCGCTCCTCCTCGATGACCTTCAGGTCGCTGCCCTCGCGCACGAAGTTGCCGCCCTCCACGGCATAGCGGCGGACGAACCCCTTCTCCGTGTCCGCCTCCAGCACATGCGCGATGCGCTTGCCCGTTTCTGCGTCCAGGACGCGAAGCTTCGCAAACTCGGGGCTCACGCCGGCGGCGACGTGGGTCGGCAGCGGCACGGGCGTTTCCTTCGCCGCCTCCGCGGCGGTGTCTTCCTTCTTCACGGGCGTTCTCCGCTGGGGGATCAGTAGCTGGCGACGTCGTTCGTCAGCACGGCGGTCAGCGTGTGGCCGCCAGCGCCGGACGCCTGCCAGTTCGACGTCGCCTGGATGCCGCCGGGCCCGCTGATGGGTCGCTTCACGCGCGGCAGGAACACGCGCGGCACGGTGAAGATCAGGCTGGAGGTGGCGCCGCGCTTCCAGCCGAACTCGAGGTCGATCGGCGTGCCGTCGACCGAGGCGTCGTAGAGATCGAGCCGGTCGAACCGCATCGTCAGCTCGCCGGTCATCATCGCCTTGAGAGGATCCGCGCCGTCGATCCGGCCGTCCTCGCGGATCGCCTCCACCTTCTCGAAGTTGTTGGAATAGGTGAAGCCGGCGGCGGTGACGCTGCCCAGCACCTCGCCACCGCGCTTGATCGAGCCGGTCGCCTGCTGGAAGCGATCGCCGTGGAAGAGTTCGGGGGCGCCGGCGACGCTGAGCGCCTGCTTGCGGGTCTCGCCCTGCGCGATCACGCCGATCGTGGCGTTCAGCATGCCCGATCGCGCCATCGAGACGCGCAGCTGGTTGGCGAGCGCGCCGAAGTTGACCGAGTAGCTGGGGATCTCCGGGTTGCCGAGTTCGATCGAGGCGGACGGCAGCAGGTCCTTGCCGGAGGTGAAGGTGTGCGTGGTGACACCCTCCGCGGTGGCGGACACCGGATCGCCCAGCAGCAGCTTGAGCCACCAGCCGAACGCGCGGGTGTCCATCGGCACCACGACATCGCCGTCGTTGGTCGCGACGTCGTATTCCGGGTCCAGACCCTCGCGGCCGAATCCGAGCTGATCGTCCTCGATCAACGGGCGCTCTTCGCCGAGCGCATTGCTGACGAACGGCAGGCGCTTGAAGCCGGTCGTGGGCGTCTGCCCATAGGACGTCTCGAACACGGCCGCCTGCACGGCATTGATGCCGAGCGCGCGCCGACGGATAGGCTGAACGGCCATGGTGGGTTCCTTCGGGCTCAGTTGAGAGGGGAAGTGGTCGAGTAGGAGGCGACCAGGTCGAAATCGCCGCCGCGAGCCGGGGTCGCGGCCTCGGTGTAGATGTCGTCGGTGTTCGGGCCGGTGGGCTCCAGCCAGTCGCAAAGTCCGCCGAGGGTGCGGTTCGCTTCGACCGCGCCACCGATCAGACCCATCATCCGGTCGACGATCTCTTCGCCGCTTTCGGCCGTCGTCTCGTAGGCGCTGACTTCGATCGGAATGCGGTGCGTGTAGTGGTAGACGGGCGGACAGAGGTCGACCTCTGGCTCGCCAGGGTCGCCGCTTCGGACAACCACCATTCCCGTCGGGGGTACGCGCATCGGCGCCGCATCCTCGCCATCGAGGCCGATGACCTTCACGTGCGGCAGGGCGGACTGCACCAGCGCCTTCACCGCGGCGAGGACCTCAAGGCGCTTGCTCACCAGTCTTTCTCCAGCCCGCGCGTGAAGGCGTCGATGTAGGCGGCGCTCCAGCGGGCGGCCGGACCTTCAAGGTCGAGTAGCTTGGGCATGCGCGCCGCCGGCACGAGCGTGAACATCAGCACGCGCTTGAGCGCCCGACCCTGGGCCAGCCGGCGCTTCGTACCCTGGCGGATGCCACGGCCGCGCCGCGCGCCAACCGCGTTGATGAAGGCGAGGACCCGGCCGTTCTTGCCGCGCTGGTAGAACAGGTCCTGGTTGAACGTGTGCTCGACCTGCGCCGGCGTCATGCGGCGCGAGGATCCGCGCCGGCCGAGCGCCCGGGGCACATTGTCGGTCGGGATGGCGAGGAAGCGGGTGCCGTTGACCGGCACGATCGTCGCGCCTCGCACGAAACTGTCGATGATGTCCGGCGCGCGGCTGTAGATGTAGCCGGCCGGGTTCATGCCGTTGCGCGACTTCGGATAGACGTTGCCCCGCCAGGTATTCGCCATGCGCTGGCCGAGCCCGGCCGACGTGACCTGCCCGCGCAGCTCGCGCAGCGCATCACCGGTGGTGGCGCGCATCGCGACGGTCGCGGCTCGCGCGACGCCGCCCTGGGCCTCCCGCATCACCTTGGCGAAGTCGGGGATGCCGATCTCGACGTTCATGCCGGCGGCGCCGAGCAGGTCCAGTTCATGCCCTCAACATCGAGCGCCGGATCTCCGGCGATGATGCAGACGGTCTCGACCTCCGCCTGAGTGGCCGGATCGATCTCGCGGATCACGAAGCGGTCACCGGGTGCCGGCTCGGGCACCTCCGAGCGGCGCACATCGATCTCGGTCGTGTCCTGCCGGATCCGGCTGTCTCCGAACGGGGCATCGGCAGTCGGACGGGAGCGGATGATGCGGACACCCTCCTGCACGCCGCTTTCCGACACGAAATCCGCCGCCTCGGAGCCCGGCCCGTGGAACAGGGCGTCGAGCGCCGAGGCGAACGGATCCATCGCTCAGGCGGCGATCTGGCCGGTGAGCTTCACGCGTGCCGTCGCTGCCGCGCTCGCTGCCGGGTCGACGAACGCGCCGATCAGCACGCCCCCGGCGACGGTCGTGACGTTATGGGCGGCATCGTCCCAATACGCCTTCGCGCCCTGCGTCACCGCACCGGTCGCCTTCGGCAGATCGAACACCTGTTCGGTGACGCCGACCACCTGCTCGCCGGCCTTGGCCGCCGTCGATGCGACGGCAAAGATCGACCCGACCAGGAAGCCTTCGCCGCTCGCCAGGTCGCGCGGAGCCGTGAGGGTGAGGTTCACCCCCGGCTGGATATGGTTCTTCATCGATGCTGCTCCTTACTCGGCGGCGCGGTGAGCGCGGATCGCCTTGATGATGTCGTCCTTCTTGGTCGCGCCATGGAGCGGCACGCCCTCCTTGGTGACCAGGATGCCGAGGTCGGCGACGGTGAGGTCCTCAAGGCCGTCGGCCTCGTCCTCTTCGTCGAACTCCTCGTCGTCCTCTTCGCCGTCGCCTTCGTCGGCGAGGCCGCTGCTGACGAGGTGCTCGGCGAGAGCGTCATCCACGGTCACCGGGCCTTCCGACGGATGGTGGACAGGCCCGCCGATCGGCAGGGGCTGCCGCAAGCTGATGGTCTTCATGTGGGTTCTCCCGGCGGCGGGAGCCTTGCCCGCCGCCAATGCAGTGGACTGGCGGCTTAGTAGGCCGGCGACTTGTAGAAGCCGCGGTGGTCGAGCGCGGCCGCGCCGACATCGAGGCGCGCCTTGTTCTCGACGCCGTCGACGTCGAACCCGACGCGGGTGTCGGTGAACAGCTCCTCCTGGCCGAGCAGGTGATCCAGCTCGATGGTGTCGAAGGCGTTGGGATCCGCCGACAGCATCCAGCTGTTGTCCGTGATGCGCGGCTCCACGATCACCTGGAGGCGCCCTGCGAACGGGTTCACCGCGCTGTTCGTGTTGGCGGTGATCGCGGTGACGAACTGGTCGGCGGCCGTTTCCTGGGCCGGGCCCACGATCAGGTAGGTGGCGCCGATGTTGAGGAAGCCACCCTCGTTGCTCTTCTGCTGGCGCATCGCCTGGCGGCCCTTGCCGACATTCTCGACGTTGATCGGGCCGCCCGACGCCGCGAGGTTGCCATGGCTCGCATGGAACAGCGGTGCGCCGTCCGCCATCGCGGGGTTCGACAGGAGGATACCCCAGACGAGATCGCTCTCCAGGTCCGCCGCCTTGCGGCCGAACATGGTCGGGATACGGCCGAACAGGTTCTGGTCGTCGTTGACGATCGCCTGCCGCGAGATGGGGATGATGCGACCATAGGTGTACAGCCGATAGGTCATACCGGTGTCGGTGATCGCACCGCGCTTGAACTCGCCGTTCTCGGGCACGTTCAGCAGAGCCGGAGCATCGCCGAGGCCGATGATCTGCGCCGGCTTGAAGTCGGGCAGCGTGCCGGTCGAGACGATCGGGCGGAACGTCTGAGGTGCCGCATCGAATGCACCGCGAATCCGGCGGCTGGTGACGGAGCCGAGCGCGTTCGCGAAGTCGCTGGTGGTCAGCGCGCCATAGCGCATGCCCAGCGCGGCGCCGGCAACGTCCAGGCGCCCCATGCCGCGGGTGTTGATGCCGGTCCGGCCGAGATAGTCGCGTGCCAGCTCCATCAGCGTCATGCCGCGGAACTCGCGCGCGGCTTCCAGGCGCTGTGCACGGGTACGGCCCGGCTCGTCCGGCAGCTGCGTGTCGGGGTTTGCGCGGAGCATCACCGCGTCCTCGATAGCCTGGCGATAGCTCTCGCTCTCGGTACCGGTGGCTCCGGCACGCGCGTCGATCGTCGGACGATCGGCGATCAGGCGCTCGTTCACTCGGCCGAGCAGGTCCGCTTCGGTCAGCGGCGTCGTCTCGTTCGCGCGGATCAGCTCCGCGGCAAATTCGCTGCCGAGCGAGGCCGAGCGGCCGCACAGGTCGAGGATCCGCGACGCCGACACGCCGCCCGCGGTGCGGGTGTCACCGACCGGGGCCGCGCCCGAGCCCGCGCCCGTGGGAGTGTTCGGGTCCGTGCGGGTGCCACCGTTCGGTTCGGCGACAACGGTCGTGTCGGCGGCAGTCTGCGCGGGGGCAGCGGCGCCGCGGTTGGCATTCGGGTGGGCGACACCGCCGCCCGGAAGGTTCCGTCGCATATCTTCTTCCTCTTGGGTTCCGTGGGCGGGGGTCCCGGGTGCAGACCGAACCACGGCGTTCGGATCAGCGGGAACGGGCACGAGGCTGGCTTCCAGCAACTCCCAGGCGACAGCGCGCCAGGTCTCGTTGTCGTTTTCGTCGGTGGCGGTGATCTGCCAGCGGGTGACGCGGTAGCCGATGGAGATCGCGCGAAGTTCGCCGCGGGCGACGCGCGCCTCGATCTCCTGCCCGGCAGCAGTCTGGTCGAACTGCAGCGTGCCGATCAGCTGACCGCCTTCGACACGCGCCTGCGTGACGCGACCAATCTGAGCGCCGACTTGCGACTGGATGTGTGTGTCGAGGAAGGGGCAGACGCCGCCGGCTACACGGCCGAGGTCGATCGCCTCCGTCGAGATCTCCAGCTCTTCGACGAAGTAATAGCGCTGGACGGCCGCGCCGGTGGAGAGGACCGCCTCCACGGTGTGCGCCTCGGCATCGTAGCTGTCCGGAGCGAGGGCGAGGCTGCGCGTGCCCCGTCCACCTGCCTGCGGCTGGCGGCGCTCTTCCGGATCGGCACCCGGGCGTTGGCCCGGGGCGTCCCGCGTCAGCATGCCGGCAATGCCGGCGCCCGCCACCAGGGCAAGCGCGAGAACCGACGTTTTGCGGCGCGGCGGCAGCGGACCGTCGGCGGTCTCGCCAACCGCGCGCGGGGGCTCGTCGACGCCGCTGGGCGCCGGCTTCGGCTTAGTCATGGGCAGGCTCCTATGCGGCGGCTGGCGTTGCGGCGGCTGCCGCAAACTGGGTCGGGGGCGCATCGCCCGCGAACACGAGCTTTGCGGCGCCGTTCTGCTTGCGATCTTCTGCGATCTCGGCCCGCAGCTGGTCGGGGTCGTAGCCCCGCGCGACAACGAGGTTCGGGCGGCTTTCGAGACCCGCTGCCATCTCCAGGATGTCGGCCTCGGCGTCGCCCTTGCGGTCGATGCTCTCGAAGGGCGGAGGTGACCAGGTCATCTCATAGGACCGGTTCGGCATCATGCCGGCGAGGAAGGCCGCTTCCTGAAAGCGGGAGGCGACCCGATCGAGGAAGACGGGGATCAGCGTGTTGAACTGGATCCGGCCGGTCGATCGCTGGAACTCCAGGTTGCCAGCCTTGTAGCTGGAGAAGTTCACGTTCGAGAGGTCGCCGAAGTGCTCGTAGGTGATGCCGGCACCAGCCGCCGCCGACAGCAGGGCGAGACGCAGGATGTCGTTCAGCCCCCCGGACGCCTTAGGATCGCCGAACTTCACGCTCTCGCCCGGGCCCAAGCGGCTGATCATTCCGGGCGTTAGCCCCTCCGACTGCACGCCGATCGGGCTGGCCTCAGCGTCGCCCTGCAGTTCGCCGAATACGACCCCATTGTCGTCGACGCCCTGGGTGATGAACGCGGCGAAGCACGCCTCTACGTTCTTGCGCACCAGCTCCGCCTCGACGCTCTCGTCGATGTCGCCCAGCCGCTTCACGATCGTGTTGAAGACGCTCTGCCCGCGACGCTGGCCGACATATTCCTGCACGAAGAGGTGGATCACGTCCTCTGCGGGAACCCGAACGGTCCGGTATGACGCCCAGCGTTGGCTCGGCCGGCCCTCATAGAAGTGATAGGCAACGACGCGGCCGCGGGCGTCGTATTCGAGACCGTCCACTACGTCGTTGCCGCCGTGGCTGTAGATGGTGGTCGCCACCATGCCCGCGTCGAGCAGCTGCAAGCGCAGCGGGATCGTGCCGTTCGCCTCCGCCAGAGAAAGCGTCTGGAAGACGATAAAGGCCTCGCCCTCGCGAAACATCGTCCGGACCGCCAGCTCCTGCAGGCCGTAGAAGCCGAGCCGGCCGTACCAGTCGCAGACCTTCAGCCAATCGTTCCACAGCTTGCGGAACGTCGCTGGAGACTTCTTTGGAGCCCCGGTGATGCCCCACCCGACGGTGTTGTTGACGAGCGCTGACAGCGCCTTGCGAGCGAACGGATCGGAAGCGACGAGGTCGATCACGCGCTTGCGATCGACCATGCGCGCAGGTCGGGCATCGTCGGGGTTTCCCGTATTCCGGTCCCAGTCACCCGGCTTGCCGACGTACCGCTGGGTCGGCTTGTTGAGATAGCCGAGAGCGCGGCGCGCAGCGGCACGCTTGGCGCCCCAAACGGGCGAGACGGCCTGGATGGCCCGATCCATGACGTTCATCGGCGGATCACCCTGCCGACGGTCGTGCGCGGCTGGCTCAAGCGCCCGCCGGCTGCAATCTCCTCCTTCATGTCGGCACGGAGCGCCCGCATATCGGCCAGCGTCTGGTATTCGACACGGCGGCCGTCGGCATAGGTGACGCTCTTGATGCCGGCGGTGATCGCCTTGCTGAGCGCGTCCAGGTCGCTCTGGGTATAGGCCATCAGCCGTCCATCCAGTCGCGCTTCTGATCGACGCTCATGGGCTCGCCATCGGCAAAGCAGGCGTATTTCGTGGCCGTTGGCGCCATGTTCGCGATGTTCCGCCGATCCGCCTGAGACAGCTCGATCATGATGGGCGTGCCGAGCTTCACCTCGTGCCACGTGTCTGCGATCTTGATGCGCATCAGCGCCTCCTGCGGTTCATCCAGTTGCTCGGCGGCTTCGGCGGTGGCGGCTTCTTCGGGGCGACCGGTGCTAGTTTTGCGGGAGCCGCCTTCTTGCCGGCCGGTTTCGCAACCCGTTCCTCCGCCGGCTTCTCCAGCAGCAGCGCCCATTGCGCCGGCGTCCACCGATCAACACCAAGGGAGAATGCGACGGCGCGAGCGTAGACGGCGTTGTCCAGCGCCTCGTTACGGTCCCGGTTCTTGTGCCATTCACGCCGGAAACCGCCGTTGCGCTGCCGGATGATCCGCAACTCCTCGGCGACCAGCTGCTTGATCCACTCGTCGGTGGTGCCGTCGGGCAGATAGACGTAGCCGTCCGGGTATTCCTCGCCGTCGACCGGCTTTTCCTTCTCCAGGTCGCCGAACAGCTCCAGCTTGAGCATCGACGTGCCGATGTTCCAAAGCCGGACGCCGCGCTTCATCTTGCGCCCGTTCACGGTGACGTCCTGCCAGGTCGGCGAGCCGATCGGCTGGTTCGCCGTGATCATGTGCCGGCCCTTCACCGCCATCACGAAGCCGGGGTGGCGGCGGGCCCAGGCGTACACCTCCATGGTATTCTCGCCGTCGCCGGAATCGATCGCCACCCGAGCCAGCCGCATGATGCGACCGTCTTCGCTGGTCCAGGTGCGAGAGACTTCCGCGTCCAGCTTGGCCCAGGTCGCCTTGTCGGAGATCGAGCCGAAGACCTCGATGCGCTCGACGAACTCGCGCCGGCCGTTCTGGCCGAAAGCCCAGATGTCGAGATCGATGCGGCCGCCGCCACCGCGCTGAACGTCCGCGGCACCGACAAGAAGCCCAGCCTTGGCCGAAGGCGTTCCCAGCCGCATCGCCTTCTCCCGGCGATCATAGAGGCGCTGCCACTCCGGAGCCTCACCGCGCTCGGCCCATGCCTCGCCCAGCACCTGGTTCACAAAGGTGCGAAGGAGGTTGGGATCCTTGCGGACCTCCATGAACTCGCGCGCGATCTCCAGCCACGCGGCGCCGGGATGCTGGCTGTACGCCGCCCAGATGTGGAACGAGCGGTGGCGCGGGAACGCGGCGGGGTTGTGCGCTCGCCATTCGCCAGCCTCGTCCATCGCCGCCTTGTCGGCTTCGTCGATGTCGCAGCCGTTGACGCACCGGTACCAGGCGCGGGTTGGGTTCTCCTTCGGCTCCCATCGGATGCCCGCGCCGGTACCATCGCCGAACACCAACTGCTGCATCTCGCCGCAGTGGGGGCAAGGAACGTACCGGAATTCCTGGCTGCCCTGCTCGAAAAGCAGGTCGATCCGGCTGAAGCCCTTCACCTTCGGTGTCGAGCCGGCGGCACTGAACCGCCGCGGCGACGTCAGGTTGCGCTTATAGGCCAGGCGGGCGGGATCGCCCTCTTCCTTCGTAGCCCACGGATAGCCGTCGCACTCCTCGAGGAACACATCGTCCGCGGTGACGCGCCGGAACTCCTTGGGGCTATTGGCGCCCTTGATCTGGATCCAGCCGCCCTTGTAGCGCTTGGCCCGGATCTGGTTGTCCGCGTGCCTCGGCTTGAAGGTCGCGACCTCCCGGACAATGTCCCATTGCAGGACCGGCTCCAGATCGTCGCGGCTGTACTTCTCCGCGTCGTCGATCGTCGGCTGGTAGATCAGCGAGCGCGCCGGATCGTACCGGATGCGATAGGCCATGAACGACTGCAGGATGGTCGAGTAACCGATGCGGCTGCTCTTCCGGCAACTCAGCTGCGCCGTCTCCGGATCCGTGAACGCGTCCGCCATCTCCAACTGGAAGGGGAATGGCGTGATACTGGCGCCCGTGTCGTCACAGGCATGCTCCAGCATGAACTCGGACAGCTTCGGCTTTGGCCGAGGGGCAAACATCGCGAGCCATTCGCGAACGGCTGCCAGGACCGCATCGTCGCCGCGGATCTGGAGGGCCTGCGGCTCAGTCTTCTTCGGCGGCCTCTTCGGCATCTAGGCCTCCGCCTCTGGCCTTCTCGACCTTGGCGACGCTCAGCTCCTTGAGGGCGTCGTTCACCGCCTTCTCGATGCGCGCCCTGAGTTTATGATCGCCCTTGGCGACGATCATGCCGACTTGGCTCAACCGCGAGACCGCCATGGCGATCACTGCGATCACGGCACCGGACATGTCCGGCAGCGACGCCAACTCGCGACGGCGCTCGGCATTATCCATCGCCTTGGAGTCGGCCTGCTCCTTCTTCAGCCGGGCGCTTTCGGCATCGAGGTCTAGCGCGTCCTGCGCGCCGTCGAGGCCGTACTTCGCCTGCGCCCAAGCCTCGATGTTTTCGAGCAAGGAGGCGCCGTCCTCGGGCAGATCGCCTTTCGAGCGCAGCTCACCGATCCAGCGGCTGGAAACGCCGAACACCGCAGCAAGCTGGGGCCGGGTCGGCTCCTCGATGTCGATTTCCACTCACTTCCCTCCCAGAGGGGTCGTACTTCCCTACTAAAGCCGCCGAAAATGGCGGAAAACGGCCGTTTCGCGGCGCCGGAGGGAGGAAGAAGTAAGGCGATTTCCTGTGGCTAGACGGAAGTTGCGCCTTTGCCCCCCGTATTACTCTGCGGCCACGGAAGGACCCGAAGGGGGTGGGGCTAGACACCTTCAAGCTCTCCGCTAACCTCTGCCCGTTCAGATCTTCCGTGCAGGCACGGCGGCAACTTCAGGATGCGGCGACACGGAGATCGCGTGGGGCGACGCGGGACGAGACGCCCACCCGCGGTTGCGAGCGCCAACTTGAGAAAGGTGACGGATGGCAGTGTTCATTACCATGTGCCCGCACTGCGGCGCAGACCAGATGAGCTTCCAAATATTCGGCTACAAACCGCCCGCGGCATCCAAGTGGAAGACCGATCCCACACTTGCAGGAGCCTCGTGCGGTCGCTGCGACATGCCCGTCTCGGCTACCTTGAGATACACGCTTGTACAAAGCTCCTCCGACAGCACCTTCGCCAGTCGAGTGCAGGGCCTAAATAGGCCGGACACCAACCTGGAAGCGCTAGGCTTTGAACTGGCTGATTCCTGGCCAAGCCCGCCGGCCCCTGAAGCGCCCGCCAGCTTGCCCAGAACTGTAGAGCGGGCTTTCATGCAAGCAGAGCGCAACCGGCTCAGCCCAGACTGCCAGGAAGCAGCGGCCACAATGTACCGCCGCAGCCTGGACCTAGCGCTCAAGGAGGCATTCCCTCAAGAGAACGGCATGCTGGATGCCAAGCTGAAGAAGTTGGTCCGGGAGAAGCGGCTACCCGAGGCGATCGGGGACTGGGCTCATGAGGTACGCCTGATCGGAAACGACGGAGCACATGATCTTGAGGGAGTAAGCCAAGGCGACCTGCTCGACGCGAAGGCTTTCATTGATACGGTTCTCAAGTACCTTTTCACTCTTCCAGCTCAGATTGCCTCGCGCCGGCCCGTGGAGTTGTAGGTCGCTGACCGGCCGGCGCCTATACAATACGCCTCTCACTCGGCAGGCAGCAACTCGGCGCACGCGGTCGCCCGAGGGACGCTCGGTCACGTCGGCCAAGGTCCGGCGCAGCCGGTCGGCTGGGGTGAGGGACGTGCTCGACATCCGCACCTCTAGACCGCGCTGCGCAGATGAGCCGCTTAACCGGCTCGCATCTTGAATTTCAGGTAACCTGCCGGACTCCCGGCGAAGCACCAAATGGGCCCCTCACCGGTCTCTCATGTTGACGAGGGCAGTGGCGCTTACGCCGGCGCATCGCTCGTCTGGGGCTGATCAGTCAGCAGATAACGCCTCTGCTACAGCATTGCCTCGCAATGTGGAAGTCTCAATCGTCACGCGCAAAGACGTGCCGAACAGCACCAGCGTGTGGCGTCCGTCGCTCTCCTCCACGATGCCCGACAGCCCAGCGAACGCTCCCTGCTCCACCGCCACCGGTGCCCCCTGCACGTATGGCTCGGCACGCTCACGCTGCCGGCGACCCTGGCGCTCCTGCGCCGCAACGCTTTGCTCCATCCGCCGGGCGCTCTCGGCCTCACGCTGCCGCAAGGCCGCGACCTCCGCGTCAGGCACCAGCACCGAGGCGCCGCAGTGACGGAAGACCGAGAACGCCGGATGGCCGCTCTCCTCGGCCGCCTCCAAACGACGAAGTTCGCCCAGGTCTGCGGCCGGGGCGAACACATAGGTCGGCAGGTATGGCACGGGCCGGAACTCCCGCTCCTTCTCCTTGGATCGGGGGATGCGGCGCCGGATATGCTCCACGGGCGTCCATGCGCAAATGCCCGCATCGGCGAGCGAGCGGGCCAGCGGCAGCGTTCGGCCGCCATGGGTGCGCAGGATACACCAGCGGGCGCCAGCGGCGCCCTTCCCTGCCATAGGTTCGTCCGTCATACCCTCCCCCTTCACGCCGCCTCCAACGCGAGCGCTGCATCCACCTGGTCCTGAGTGATTGCGCCGATGCTCAGCCCGACGGCGCGCAGCTCGGCCGTCAGCGCCCGGATCTTCTCGGGGCTGAGCGGCGCGACAGTGTCGCCCTCGATCGCCCGCCCCGCCTGGCGCGCTTCGATCGCCTCGCGCAGTTCGCGGATCCGGTACCGGGCTCGCGACCGGCGGGCGAGAACGTCCCGCGCGGCCTCGCGGATCGCGCCATCGACGTCGCCAGCAAACCGGATCGGCTGGCGCAGCACCATCTGCGCCGCTTCACGCGCCACCTTGCCCGGCAGATCGTCCAGCGCGACCTGCATCGTCTTGATCCAGGCATCCGCCTGGTCGGCGCTCGCGGTCGGCGCGATCTTCGTCCAGATCATCGCCAGGTCGTCTCCCAGCCCTGCCGTGAGCGCCCCCGCCATCGCCGGGTTGCGCAGCGACATGCCCCCAGGCTCCGTCTCGCGCAGCGGCTTCGGCGGCTGGCGGTACAGCGCCTCCAGCGCGATCAGGTCGACGCCTTCAGCCATCGAGATAGCTTGCGGCAGGTTCCACGTCGTGCTGCTCGCGAAAGCGGCGACGGCTTTCGATCGCTCCGCTCGGTCGGTCGTAGTAAGGTCGTTGGGCATTGCGCGGTCCAGTCGAGTTGAGGATCCAGGAGGGTTCGAACGTGAGCCAGCCACGCTCGACGATCAGGTCGACCAGGCGCCCGGGCGGCCATTCGTCGCTGGCGTGCTCCGCCAGCTTGGCGACCAGCAGCTGGTAGGCTCGGGGCGTCAGCGCGTTCCGCTTCGCCTTGCGGTGGTCGATGAACCCGGCCCACTGGTCATCGGCGACGCCAGCCGGTGGGGGCATGTCCTTGGGCCAGCGGCGCTTGCTGGCGGCGGCTGCGCCCTCCGCTGCGGCCCGACAGCCGTCGATGATCACGCCCAGCACGATCCGAGCGAGCAGCCCTCGTGCGTGCACGTGATAACCCTCCGGGTGGGGGTGTGGGTGTGGGGTTTGTTGGGGGGTCTGGGGGGAAGAAAGGGGAGAGGGAGAGGGGGCGGCCGAAACCGTGACGTCACGTGACGTCACGTGATTGGGCGTGACGGAGCGTGACGCCTGCGCCTCGGCCTCCGCGCGCACGCGATCGCGCCGTGCCTGCTGCCGATCGGCGTCCCGCTGGCGGCGACGCTCCAGGCCCTCCGCCCCTGCCCGCGCCTGTGCATCCGCCTGGGCGAGCGCCATCGCCACCTCGGCGACGAGGTCGGCCGGCGTGCCAGCCGTGATCAGGCGTGCGAGCAGGTCGCCGCTCATGACTCGATCAGTTCGATGTCGGGATAGCAGGCGCGGAACAGCGCCTTGCGCAGCGGCCAGTCGCGCACGCTCATGCCCTTGGTGTCCTCGACCACCAGCCGCCCGTCGCGCTTGCGGCGGTACCGGAAGTCGGGCGTGAACACGGCGCGGCGGCCATTGTCGTGCACCAGCGCGCGGCCGTTCACCTCGAAATAGTACTTCGGCTCGTTGACCAGCTCGCTGATCTCGCCCGCGCGCAGCAGCAGGTGCAGGTCGGCGCACCGTCGCGCCTCCCGCTTCGACGGGTGCACGTGCCCGAAGCAGCAGTCCGCCTGCTTGGCGGCGTATTTATGAGTCCGGCGCTTCACGCTGCTGCCCTCACAATGGCGGCCACGCGGCGGCGGGCAAACCCATGCTCGCGCGCATCTCGTCCGCCTTGGCACGGATCAGCGCCCGGCGCTGGTCGTGTCCGATCTTGGACAGAGCAGCGCCGGGGGCGACCGGCTCAGCTGCGCGTTTGCGGTTGAGCCACCCGAACATGGGTCAGGCTCGGACCTGCTCGGGCGCGCCGGTGTAGATCGGCAAGCCGGTTTCGGCCGAGACCTTGTCGAGAGCCTCATTGAAGGCGGTCTCGAACGTCAGATCGGGACGCCACAGCTCATACCAGAACACGAGCCCTTCCCCGGTTTTCCGATACCGGAACCGCGCGATCAACCGGAAGGCATCGGCCGATCGCGCGAACACCGGGATGGTGATCGAGAACATCGTCGGCAGCGTGAGCGGCTTGCCATCGCCATCCGTGTGCTCGCTGTCGAAGGTGAACTGCGCCTCGCCGGTGGAGAGATTCTTGGCCTCCTTGATGACCGCGCGCTCGTAGACCTGAAGGCCGCGCGAGATCTCGACCAACTTGGACGGCGTGGCGAGGGTCCCGCGGTTTGCCTGAACGAAGTCCTGCGACGACTTGGCGAACTGATCGGCAGGGTCGGCCGAGATGTCGACGATGTGGTCTTCGATGAACCGGGCGAAATCGCCCATGCCCATCGGCTTCGCGTCCTTGCCGATCCACGCCTGCCATTCTTTCGACAGCGGGAAGGCATAACTAGCGCGGTGACGCATCGATTGGACGAAGGCCGCCGCGTCGACAGCCGAGTTGTCCGGGTGATAATCAAAGATTGCCGTCAGCGACGGGCTGCTGAAGTCGTCGCTGGCGAAGATCGCCGAGTGCGAGAGCTTGAACCGGTTCACCAGCGCGATGAAGGAAGGGAGCTGCGTCAGCGAGGCGGTGCCGGTGCGGTGCAGCGGGAAGTCCCGGTAGGCGTCGAACGCATCCGAACGCACCACTGTGGCCCCGTCACGCGTCAGGACGAATGGCGCTTCGCTACCGTCGCGAGGATCGGTGAGCGTCTCGACGTTGGCACGCAGATGCTCGCCCGCCACGTTGAAGGCGGTTTCCATCAGCTCTCCGGTGCGGTCGGCGACAGTGTGGGAATCGGTCTCGGTCATGGGTTCGTCCTCGATCAGCCGCGAACGACGCGCGGTTCAGTGGTGATTTCGCGGATGGTGCCGAAGAGGTTGCCCTGGTTCGGCTTGTTGGGGCTCAGGCGGCCGTCGCTGGTGAACCACGCTACGGTGGCGCCGTGCTTCTCCACCGGCAGCTTGAATGCCAGGCTGGGCGTGAGCACCGAGAACTCCCGGTCGTGGTCAAACTCGACCTCGATGGAGAGGGTGATCTTGCCCTTCGCCTTCTTCCCAGTGTCGATCCCCAGCGCTTCCAGCTTTTGCGCGAACTCCTGGAGCGGCGCGCTGCTATCGGCGTTGAACTGGCCGTCCTTGAGCATCAGGATTAGGTCGGAGAGGGTCGAAGCCGCGGGGTAGCGCTGGCCGCCGTCCGCAGCGCGCTCCTCTATGATTTCGCCCGTTTCGGGGTTATGATCCATACTGTTCACTCCGGCGCGCGTTCAGGTCTTCGGGACGGGGCGCGCGCCACTTCCCCGCTCCAAATCCCGATCAGGATGCCGGTTGTGCCGCGCTCGCGGCGCTCTCCGGTGAGGCGGTGGCGACATAATCGGCCGCTCGCTCCAGCCGCTTGCGGCACGGCGGAACCCAGCGGAAACGGGTGGCGCGATCGGCGCGCGGTGCGGCCTCGAAGCCCCACCACACCAGCCAGCTGTAGGAAGTGGCCGTGCTACCTTCTGGAGCCAGCCGTCCCTTGTGCATCACCACCCGCTCAGTGAACTGCAGCACGAAAGCTGGCGGGCGATCGGCGAACAGGCGCTCGTACCGGCCAACGCTCTCCAGGAAGGCGGAACGCACGATCATCGCGACGCCGCGGCGGCTGGATGCGGCCGCTCGATGGATGAACTGCTCCGCCAGTCGGAACGGCGGGTTCGTGATCGTCCAGTCTACTGGAACTGGGAGCAGCCCGAACAGATAGTCCTCGACCGCGAAGCCCGCGCCATAATCGTGCACGTCACCAGCCTGCACATGCCGGAAGGACTCGCGGAGCGGCCGCACCATGTGCCCGCGGTTCGCAGCGGGCTCTCGGCACGTCAGCTGGCTCAGCGGCTCGCCGAGGTGGTCATCGAGGAACTCGCACAACGCTCGGGTCGCCCATGGCGGAGTGGGAAAGTCGTCGAGGCTGTCGTGAGCTTCGACACGCCGCTGCATCACGGCCGTGGATCGGTTCTGGCTCATGCCGCTGCCTTCCGAAGGTCACGGCAGGCCCAGCAGGCGAACGTGACGTCAGGCGCAATGCGTGAGCCGCAATTGTGGCACATGGCCTGAGCGGCGATCGTCGGCGCGGCCTGCGCCGGGTTCGCCTCCGCGGCCCGCGCGGCGCGTCGCGTCGGGTTCGCCCGGTGCCATACGCTGCTCTTTGCGCGACCCAGCAGCTTGGCGATCTCGACCGGGCCTTTGCCGGCGGCGAGTTCGCGCTCCAGCACCGCATCTTCCTCTGCACTCCACGGGCCGGTGACCGTGGGCGAACTCTCCGTCACGGCGCGAGAGGCGGTGGACTTGCCGGTCGCCACCACTGTGACGACCCGCCCTGCCCCGTCCCGCTGGATCGTGATCCGGCCGAGCCGACGCAGGCGGGCGATCGCGCTCGCCCCGCCGGACTCGGTCTTCGCTCCGATCAGCTCCGTCAGCGCCTGATTCGTCGGGCACTGCTCGCCCGCTTCGGCAGCCTTCGTGATCGCGGCCAGCACCTTCGCGGACGTCGTGTCCAGGGCGCAGCCGTTCTTGCCCGCGGAAGCGGCCCTCGCCGCCCCCGCGCTGTTCTTCGCGTCCATCGTTCTACTCCTCAGCCGGTGGTGCCGGCGCTCAGGTCCTCAGCCGGTGGTGACCGCGCGCAGGCGGAGCCTGTCGCGCAGCCGGTCGATGTGCTTGGCGGCAGCCTCGAGCTCCGGGCGCATCGCCAGCAGCTCGACGTCGTCGATCTTCCCGTCGTCCTCGACAGCCTCCGCCATCTCGGCGAGCAGCGCGCAAAGGGCGCTGAAGCCCTTGCGGTCGCAGCCATCAGCTGCGTTCATCGGCGCCAGCTTCATGCCCACCAGGGCAAGCGCGGCGTTGGCGAAGCGGCCGTCCCACTCGCGGCACCCGCGCAGGAAGGAGACGACGGGCATTTCGGCCAGGCCGGTGCGGTAGCGCGCGGCCGTGTCCTCGCTCTTGCCCAGCACCGCGCCCAGGTCAGCGTCCGTGGCCCCATCCTCGTGCTTGATGGCTTCCAGGCTCTCGCCGAGCGTCTTGAGCATCAACGATGCGGGAACGGTGCGGTATGGGGTGTGGATGTGCGGTGCGGTCATCGGGCATTCCGATCGGCATGAACGGGGGTGAAAACAGCAGCGGCCGGACCGCGCTTCAGCGGGCAGCGCTCGAATGGGCAGGAGCGCGCCTCCGGGTGCTGGGCATGCGCGCCGCAGGTAGAGCAGCGGGACTGCGTCATGCCGCCACCTGCTCACCACGTTTTGCGATCCATGCTTGCATCGGGACTTCACCGTTTGTGGAGACCTCGATCTGCGCGGCGACCTCCAACGTGGGACGCGCTTCACCCCGCCGCATCCGGTTCACCAAGGAACGATCCTTGCCGATCAGCGACGCGAACTCCGCGTCAGTGATGCGCTGGCGGGCCATGTAGTCTGCAAGGGCGGTGCTCATGAACAGAGAATGTGCGTTATACGCACGTACGTCAATCCCTCATGGTGACAAATACGCACGGGACGGGCGCGTGCGCGTGGTGCACTCACCTGCCGTGGACACAGCATGGTTCAAAGCGCGAAAGCGTGAGCTAGGGATCAACGACCAAGTTCTCGCGGAGGCAATCGGACGAGACCGCACGACGGTGACGAAGGTCATCAACGGCGGGATCAGGTTTGACTTGGCCTTCTTGCAACCCTTCGCTGATGCCCTTCAGGTGTCATCCGACGAGCTTCTCCGCCGCGTCGGCATTTCGATCCCAGAGAGGGCAACCACGGAAGCACTCCCGCCGCCCCTTGCCGCACCTAGGTCCGAGCACCAGCCGATCCGGCCCGCCGCGGGCGACGACACTGTAGAGATCATTGCGCTCGATCTGTCGCTCTCGATGGGGCCAGGCACTCTAATCGAGGAGTTTGCAGAGGCTGAGCCGATCCGGATGAGCGTAGGCTTCGTGCAGGCGATCACCCGCACACCATCCGACCGCCTGCGGCTCGTGAAGGGCATCGGTGACAGCATGGAGCCCACGCTCCGCGCCGGCGATCGCGTGATGATCGACATCAACGAGAAGCAGCTGTCGCGCAGCCACGGCGTCTACTGGATCGATCATCTGGGGACGCACGGCATCAAACGCCTACGTGCTGCCGGCCGCGGCAAGATCATGGTGATGTCGGACAATCCCAATGTGCCTGACTTTGAGGTCGATGCCGCTGACCTAAGGATCGAGGGTCGCGTAATCTGGTTTGCGAGAGACTTGTGATCGATACCGAGAAGCTTGCGCGCAAGCATGGCATCCCCTTGGGGGAAACAGTCCTTCAGGTGCCGCGAGAGCTCGCTGAGAAACCGATCACCCGAGCTGAGTTCGTGGATTGCTTCCAGGCTCTGCAGCGCTTCGCGCTGTCGGCAGCAGCGGTTGTGGCGGCAGCTCAAAAAGGAGATGAGTCTACAGAAGCCGCCGCCGATCAGCTGTACGCCGCGATGGCTGCAAATCGTAAGCTACTCCTTAAATTGATCGGGCAAGCTGATGGATAACAGCGGAGCCCTCGCAGCCCTGCAGCGGCTGCTGGAGCAAGCAGGCACTGGGGGCACAGCGCCCCCTCCCGTCCCGCCCTTGAACGTGGGAGGTGGAGGTGGCATGTCTCCGGATATGGAACCGCGTATCGCCAAGCTCGAAGCGCAGGTTGCGGCTATCCACAGCGACCTTGGTAGACTTACCGGCGTGCCGGTCGACCTCGCGACCGTTAAAGAGCGGATTTCGCATGTGCCCACCCGAGTGGAGGTGAAGACCGATATCGAGGCAGCGGTCGACAAAGCCGCGGCTCGAGTTCAGCGAACTGTTGCTATCGTTGGCGGTGTCGTGAGCCTAGTTGTCGCCGCCATCAACTATGGGCCTCGCCTTCTGGGCTAGCGTGGCTCGTACACTTTCGCTCGCCATCGTTGGCGCACAACACCCGAACAAGCGCGGTCCCAGTCGCCGGTTTGAGCTCGCCCTATGCACGCCCGGCGAGCCGGTCGAGTTGGTTCCAGAGCCCGGCAATCCGGCGGACCCCCAGGCAGTCGGCGTGTTCAGCGCGCGCGGAGTGCAGATCGGCTATCTGACGGCGGAAAGGGCCCCATGGATTGGTGCCATGCTCCGGAGCGGGCGCGAGATCGAGGCCATCTTCCAAGAAGTCACCAAATTCGGGGCGGTGGCCCGCGTCGCGTTTGACGGAGAACGACCGCTCCTCCCCGAAGCTAAGCCTCCTTCAGCAGTCGAGGACGACAGCGGGTTCTGGCCCGATCCGGTGTACGACGATTGACGCAGTGTGCGAATAACGCACTTTGAGCCTTGACGGCATAGTGCGTGTGCCGCACATTGCCCTCATCACCTGAGCCGGCGCACCTCGCGCTGCGACAGACGGTGGCGAGGAATCAAACGTGTCCGACACCCCCACGATCGAGTGCCCCGACACGCGCCAGGCCATAGAGGACCTGCGCGGCGCGGTGACGGAGCTGCGCTGCCGTAGCGCCCGCCTCAGCCAGATGGATGAGCGCCAGCGGGGCTACCAGCAGGAGCGCCGCGCGATCGGCGACCTGAACGCCCGAATCCGGATGCGTGCCGAAAAGCTGGCACTCACACCGGAGACGTTGCTCCAGCTCGTGCTGGACGATCTCAACGCCAAGGCGCGCCGCGGCCGTCCGACGCCGACCCGCGTGACGCCCCTCACCCTCAAGGACGACATCGCGCGGTCCCTCCAGCGCATCGAGGACGCCCGCGCCGCGAAGCAGGCGGCGATGGCGGAGGAGAAGGCCGCGCTGGAGCATCACGTGACGATGATCCAGCGGGCGAAGGCCTACGGCCTGCAGGGGCTCGCGGCATGAACGCGCCGGAAGTCGATCGCCGGTCCGACCAGCCGCGCAGTCAAGTCGTCGTGCGCGCTCTGGCGGGCTCCGCCGGACTGGGCCTGCTGATCCTCGCGATCGCCTGCAACGCGCTGTGGGAGAGCCTGCATGGCTGAGCCGACCCACCCCGTCGACGCCGATCGCGACCGGTGGCTGATCGAGAGGGTGATGCCGTTCGGCGTCGCCGTCGTGGCGATCTTCGCCGCGGCCTCCCTCTTGCTGGGGGCGCCGCTATGAGCCGCCGCCCCTACCCGAGCAATCCGGCATGGCTGCCGGTGGTACTGGCCTGCATGATCTTCGGATCCGCCGGTGCCGCGGGCGCCAGCGACTGGCGAGCGTTCGCCGTGTTCACCCTTGGCGTTCTGGTCTTCGGCTGGCCCTACGCGGCCCGAATGCTCGCCGCGCGCACCAGCCGTCGCGGGCAGGGCCAGCCGGGAGGCGTTAGCCATGGCTGACGCCGCCGACGACGCGCAGCTGCTTCTCGAGGCCCACCTCGCGCGCAGCATCGCGGCCGCCCGCGCCCCGATACCAGCCGGTGTGGCCGGCGAATGCGGCGAGTGCGGCGAGGACATGCCGCGGCTGGTCCACGGTCGCTGCGGCTTCTGCCGGGATGGGAGGAAGCGCCGTGCACTTACATAAGGAGGCGATCCAGGCGATCGATGCGTTCCCGCGTATCCCACTCGGGCGCCTGCTTCCTCAGGTCCGCAAGCAGCCGGCGGATGGTTCCCGCCAATTCTTCATGCGCGCCGGGGCTGAACCGATGAAGCGACGCCGCGATAGCGACCACTCCGTCGACGGCAAACCGCAGCTGCGCGCGCTCGAACGCTTCATTGTCCGACACGAGTCATCTCCTTGCTTGGCCCTTCGAGACCGGTTGCAGCCAGGGCGTCGCATCCGCAATCCAGGGATCGGGTCGATGGACCGCCTGCACGACGGGGCGCCCAACTGATGCCGTCCGAATACCGCGAGATCCAGGTGGCGCCCGGCAACCGCGTCACCGTCCGCCGCTCGCGCAAGGCCGCGCAGCGTCCGGGCTTCGTTATGGTCGAGAAGTCGCACCGCCCGCCCTTCGAGGTACGCGAGCAGTGCTGGCAGGAAGGAAGGGTGCAGCAGTGAGCGAGCAAACGTTTCAGGATCGGGTCCAGCCGTGGCTGCTCGAGTGCTTCGGCGAGACGATCGCGGGCGATCGCGAGGAGCGGAACCACCGCTTCCTTGAAGAGGCGCTGGAACTCGTCCAGGCGACCGGCTGCACCGCGAGCGAGGCACACCAGTTGGTCGACTATGTCTTCGGCCGCGACGTCGGAGATCCGCCGCAGGAGGTGGGCGGCGTCATGGTCACGCTCGCCGCGCTGTGCCTCGCGAACGGCATGGACATGCACGAGGCCGCCGAGGTGGAGCTCGCTCGCATTTGGACGAACGTCGAAGCTATCCGGGCAAAGCACGCGGCCAAGCCGAAGCACTCGCCCTTGCCGGGGCCTAGCGTATGAAGTCCGCCCTTTGTCCTTGGAACGGGCTAATGCAAGGTGGAGAACAGAACGTGACCAACGGCAGCGAACAAGCGGACCGCCGCCGGGATCGCCTGCTCCGGATCGCCGAGGTGCGGGATCGGACCGGACTGTCCACGGCAACCATCTACCGACGTGAGGCAAAAGGCACCTTCCCGCCCCGCCGCCCGCTGGGCGGGAACTGCGTCGGCTGGTACGAAAGCGACGTGGGCAACTTCGTGGCTGATCCTGCTGGATATCGTGCGCCGGTCTCTGCGGAGGCGGCGTAGGGACTGCTAGACGATTGATCAACGACAGCGTCTGCGGTTTGCTACCATTGGCCCCTCGCGCCGCACTGCCCGGCAGCAGCTCCAAGCATCGGTTCCGGTACTGCTTAGCAGATGGGCTTCGGCTCAGCGGCAGGCATTACTCAAACGTCGCACAGCCTCTGATTAAAACTCACGCGCGGCCTTAGCGGCCTCGATCAGACTACCCGCGCGGCGGGCTAGCTCCGGTCGGTTGATGTCGACAGCAAGCTCACGCAAGCGCGCCAGAGCTGTATCGGCGTCAAGAAACGGTGCGAGGTTCTCCACCTTCAACGTCTTGAATTGTCCATCGCTGGTCGTGACGGCAGACCGCAGCGCGTCGAGTAAACGTAAAAACTGGGAGTCGTCGACGGTTTCAGCGGCGATAAATGCCCTGGTATGCTCGACCTCTTCCGCGTCCGCGCCTTGTATCCATGCATACAGGATGTCGATCGGCGAAACGGCTTCCAGTATCGCATCTAACGACAAGGCGCGGTAGCGTGCGCGCATAGTTGCGGTGATCCGATCCAATTCACTCGCGCTGAAGTAGTGCTCGCTTGGGGGCTTAGGGCGATCGCCGAAGCGGCCATGCGCGAAGGTCTCGTGACGAAAGAGATTGGTAAGCCAGGATAGTGCCGCACCCTTGAACATCGCATCAACAGTGGCAGCCCGTAGGCCATCATCAAGCCGCTCAACTAATGGGACGACTAGCCGCTCAGCGCGATCCCAAGGTCCAGTGACCCAAAAACGCTCGAACGGCCGCGCCCAATACACCAAGTCCAGGCCATCGGCGAAACCGAGCAGGATGTTGGCGGCTTGCGACGGGTCGATCACAGTCAAATCGCTCCCGCGAATACGTTCAAGCAACATGTCGATTTGACTGAGCGACCGCCCCGATGGACGGACCTGCATTGCTATGAGCAGTTGCGACACCGCCGCCGCTCCTTCGCGCGACGCTGCCCAGAAGGCATCAAAGTCCGCGAGCTTCAATGCGTGCGTTGGCGCTGCCAGCGCGAAATAGAGCCGATAATGATCGGGGCTCGCCAATCGTCTGCCGGCGAGCGCCCGATCTCGTTCGCGCTCGGCGACCGTCCCGTGCAGCCTGAAACGTGCTCCCTCTTTGTCATAGTTGAGTTCGAGCCCTGGCAATTGCTCGGCGAAGTGATGGGCATAATGGAGCGAACCGAACCAGTCCTTGCCGGCCCGCGCAACCAGCAGGTCGAGTGAGGCCGCTCGCTCTTCCTCACCGACACGCCCGGTGCCCAGCGAAAGCTCGGCGGCAGCGGCGCAGTATTCCTCAATCCAACGATACAGCGCAGGATTTCCCTCCTTGATGAGCTGCAGCCATACCAAGTCGGCGAGATCAGCGCCGGCCTTCTCGAGGGTCGGCCACAGGAACCGCAACGCATCTAGCACCCGGACCACCGCGCGCGGTGTGGTCAAGCGGCGCCCACCTTCTAAATCGATCACCGTCCGAAGACGGCTCGCACCATCTTCGTCGCGCGGCGCGGCAAAGCTGGCGAGCGTGACCTCGAACCAGTGGCGTAGCTGGAACGCCTCTGGCAGCGGCACTGGGACGGTGAGCTGGACGATCTTCTCGAGGTAGGCTTGACCGTCCTCGACCTGCGCCGCTTGGCTCACGCCATGTGCTAAGATCGCGCTATCATAGCACAGCAGATAGAGGATGTTGGGCAAGTCGCCGACAGAACGGACAAGTCGAAGCAGCTCGAGCATTTCGGCGGGCTCGAGACGGTCGATATCGTCAATCGTGACTATGATGCGGTGATCGAGCGCCTTCAGCGCGGCCTCTAGCCGGGCGCGCAACGTCTCAAGCGATTTTGCCGCAGGCTCACGCCCGAGCCACTCGCCGAACCAAGCAACTCCCTTGCCGGCCCATTTCAACGGTGCGAACGCGGCTGCATCACCGGCGAGTTCAACGGCGCTGCCGGCCCGCTTCACACCGGCAGCGAAACCGCGTAGCGCCTTGCCGACTTGTTTAGCCTGCACAAGCGTCTGTCGCGTGGTATCGCCACGTGCCGCCTCAATCCCGGCTACGGCGTCCTCGAGATGGGCGAACAGTTGCTCAAGCAGCGCATCCCTGTTCCCGACCAGCCATGGTCGGAAATGCACTAAGCTGTGCGGGCGCGCTGCCGGCGCCCCAACAAGCGCGCGTTCGACCTCCGCAAGAAGGCTTGACTTGCCCGATCCCCAGCGACCTTCAATGCCGATTACCAAGCTGGCGTCCGTGCGCAGGTTCGCCAACGCCGTGGCGATGCTCGCTGCGACCTCGCGCAGACCGACCGCATCGGGTGCATCCGCCTGAAGCGGCGCGTCGCCAAGCAGTTGGCCGGGATCTAGCTGATATACCATCCATCCCCTACTCTGCCCATTCTGGACAGCTTGTTCATTTGTCTACGATCCAGAAGGACGCCGCCCTTCGACAAGCGTGAAGGCAGACGGCAGATCGGCGGTGATCATAGTTGCCCAAACCTCCGCCAACTCGCGCCGCCGACGGGTGAACTTCGCCCGATTGTACGCGAACTCCGATCCCGACATGCCGTTTGGCCGGTGCGCGAGCATAAGATCAATCACCAGCCGGTCACCCTCGCGGCCGTGTTCATGCGCCCACTCGTTCATCAGCGTGGAATATGCCGCGCGCCAGCCGTGCGGGACGTGGCGCCCTTGATAGCCCTTGCGCTTGTAGAGCGAGCTGACGGCGCTGTCGCTCATGGGTGTGCGCGAGGAGTGCCCGCCCGGAAACAACAGCCGGCAGCGGCCAGTGATCACGCGCAGCGCGCGGAGGTTATCGACGGCGGCGGCCGGCAGCGGCACATCGTGATCGAACGCCTCGTCGCCCTTGTCCTCAAGGTCGAGCTTCATTCGCTCCGCGGAGATTCGCCAGGTCGCGTCAGGCGCGGGTGCGTCGGGCTGATCCCAGTCGATGCCGTGGAACTCGTCCCACGTCGCGGTTCGCAGCACGCCGATGCGCACCGCAGTCAGCGCGACCAGCCGCGACGCGATCTTCGTCACGGCGCTTGAGGTTGAGCGATCAACCACCTGCTGTAGCTTGATAAGTTCCGCGAGGTCGGTGATCGCCGGCTGCTTCGAGCCCTTGGGCGTGGGCTTGAGAGCCTTTCCGACTTTGGCAGCCGGGTTCACCTCGATCAGGTGCTCGCCGATCGCGCGCTCGAACACGCCCGACATGTAGCCGAGCACGCGCTTGGCGGTCTCGATCGCGCCGCGCTTCTCGATCTTGCGCAGCGTCTTCAAAACCTCGGGCGGCGTGATTTCGCTGACCGGCCGCTTGCCGAGCTCCGGCAGCACGTCGCGCTTCAGCGCGCGCATCACCAGCAGCGCCTGCGCAGGCGACCACCGGGCCTTCTCGTCCTCGTGCCAGGCGAGCGCTGCGGCCTGGAAGGTAGCGCCAGCCGCCGCGATCGCCTCCTGGCGCTGGCGCTCCGCCTCGGCCACCGGATCCTTGTTCTCGCGCAGCATGCGCCGCGCCGCCTCGCGCCGCTCTCGTGCGTCGGCCAGCGACACCTCCGGATAAAGCCCGAAGGTCGCGACCTTCTCCTTCCCCCCAAACCTGTATTTCAGGCGCCAGGAACGCGCGCCCTTGCGGGTCACGAACAGGTAGAGCCCGCCCCCATCTGTCAGCTTGTAGTCGCGCGTGGGATCGGGCTTCGCGTTGCGGACCTCGACGGCCGTCAGCGGCATGGAACGCCCTCTCTGGGGGTATCCGATACCCCCTCCCGGCTGGATACCCCCATCGATACCCCCAAACTCACCGCCGAGGGGTGAGAAGGCATGAGAACGAATGAGAAACGCCCGCCGTCTTCCATGTCCCACCTCTATCGTGAGGTGAGAACATATGGAAGACATGATAAGGGACGCTGGTGGGCCCGGCAGGACTCGAACCCGCAACCTAGCCGTTATGAGCGGCCAGCTCTAACCATTGAGCTACAGGCCCACAGCACGGCTGCGATAGCGGAGGGCTGGGCCTTCCTGCAAGCGGGCTATGCCGCCTGCAGCACCTCGTCGACGGTGGCCGGGCGAACGTTCAGGCGATCGAGCAGGTCGAGGACGCCTTCCCACCACGCCCAGAAGCGCCGCAGATCGGCCGCGTCCCGGACATAGGGGGTGTGTCCGGGCACCAGCGACGGCGAGTGGAAGGCAAAGTTCAGCAGCCGCAGCCCCTCTCCAACCGAAACGCGGATGGCCTCCAGCGCCTCCGATCGGGATACACCCTCGGGCGTCAACGGAACCCGGTTCAACAGGCCCAGCCTGGCAGCGATGGCTGTGCCGCGGGGTAGCCGCGCGAGCCGCTTGTGCAAGACGCCACCCCGTCGCCTCAGGCGGCCCGTGAAGATGGTGGTGAACGGCAGTTCCAGAAGCGTCTGGTGCGGGCCAGTGCGGAACGCCGCGTTGCCGATACCGCTGTAGTCGGGGCCGCCTTCCCGGGAATAATCGAACGTCGCGCGCATCGACGTGTCCACGCGGTAGCCGCGGGCGGCGAGGAGACGGAGCGTATGCGGTCCCAGACCATAGCGCCCGGCGCGATAAGCCCGAGGGGGGCGGCCGAACGCGCGGTCGATCGCATGGCCCAGCCGGTCGAGCTTTGCAGCTTCCACCGCTTCGGTAAGATTACCTGCGAAGCTGTTGGAAACGCTCACCCTCTCCTCGAACGGAGGTGTCACCCAGGGGTGGAGCTGCGCGCCGACCTCGGACCGGCCGTCGGCCAGCGGCTCTTGCAGGAACGCGACTGCCGCTGGATCGCGCGCGATGGGGTAGTCGACTAGGTAGACGAGACCGATGCCGCGCTCGGAAAAGCGCCGGTGCGCTTCGGGCACCGCGGCCATGGCGCTGGTGGTGAAGCCGTCCCGGCGAAATCCGGCGGACCAGTCGAACTCCTCCTCGGTATCGACGAAGAGCGTGAAGCGCGTCCCGAAGGCATCCGGCCACCGGACCAACGCCTCGGGAGCGGGCGCCGGCGGATGGAAGACCGTCGGCACCGCCACGATCAGCCGCCGTGCGCCTGCCCCAGGGGGACGTTCTCCGCAGAGGGCAGCCGCAGGATCAGTCGCTCGCGTTCGAACAGCAGCGCACCGCCGAGTTCCTTGGCGAGATTGCGCGCCAGGCGCATCGCGAAACCGGTGCCCAGCAGCGCCGTATCCTCGCCCTCGTCGTCGATCGCGAGCAGCGCATCCCCCGGATAGGCATCCAAGGAAGCGGGTCGGGCGAAAGCGAGCAACGGTGCCTCGCGTGCTTCGGCAAGCGCCTCCACGCGCACCGTCTCACCGGCTTGGGCGGCCGAGACCAAGGTCGCCAGCAAGCGGGAAAGCAGCCGCTCCACCGCGCGGCGGTCCCCGCGCACCACGGCGTAGACACCCTCCACAGACACAGAGGCGCCGCGCAGGTCCGCGAGCGGCGCCAGCTCGCCGGCGATTTCCGCGAGCAGCGGCGCAAGCGGCACCGTGCCCGGGCGCAGATCGAGCGCGTCCTCCTCGATGCGAGCGGCGAGATCGAGATCGTCGATGACGCCTAGGAGATCCCGCGCCTGCTGCCGGATCACGCCGGCCTGCCCGCGATAGACCGACGGGACCGGGCCGAGCATCTGTGCCTCGATCATCTCGGCAAAGCTGGAGATCGCTCCGGCCGGGGTGCGCAGTTCGTGCACCAGCTGCCGGAGCGAATCGGCGGTTGAAGGCGCAGCCGCGGGTGCAGGCTCCGCCCGTTCGTCGGCACGAGGGCGCCGTGCCGAGCCCCGGTAGCCGATGAATCGCCCCGATGCAGGATCGAAGCTCGGCACGCCCGAAATGCGCCAGTCGCCCGCGGCATCGCTGCTGCCGCCAATTTGCAGTCGCGCGTTCGAAAAGGCTGCACGACGGCGAAGGGCACCGCCGGGCACCCCGTCGATCTGCGCCAATCCGGTTTCGCCGGCGCGGGCGAGCGAGAGGCCGAGCAGCGGCCCCCGCTCGACGCCATCGACACGGGAGAGCACGCCGCGGCTGTCGGTTTCGAACCGGAAGCTGGTGACAACCCCAGGAGTTGCGGCCGGACGGCGGGGCTTGCTATCGGCCTGGCGCTGGTAGGCGTTGATCCGCGCCACCACGTCGGCGATGCGGAACGGTCCTTCCGGTACTGCCGCCGGGGCCTCGGCCTCTGCCTCTGGCACGGGAGCCAAAACGGCTTCAACCGGCTCGGCATTCCGCGCGGGCGTCAGCGCCGCCTCCGCAAGCTGTGCCGGCGCTTCGGGTGCGGCCGTTGCCTGCGCGGTGCTGACCTCCACGGCGCTCTGGTCGGTCAACACCATGTCGGCTGGTCCGAAGCTTGCCAGCGCCCGCTCCACTTCGGCGGGCAGGTCGCGGCGGTTGCGGAGCACCGAGCGGGTGGAAGGGGTAAGATCGGGAAGCAGCGCCACCCATTCCGCAGCCTCCAGACGGGCGCTCGCGAGCACGGGAGCGGCGACGGTGAGCGTATCTTCGGCGAGCAGCCGGACCAGCGTCGCCGGCGGGTTCGCGAAGACGAGGGCCCGTGCGCTCGCCGCGCGCACCGCCTGCGGCACCGCGTCGCGAATGTCGGCAAGCAATGCGATCGCTCGCGGATCGGCGGAGGCGCGGCGTCGGCCGATCAGGTCGACGAGCTGCCGCCACGCCGACTGACGGGCCTGCGGATGGCTGAGGTCCGTGGTGAGCACCGTTTGAAGAGTATCGTCGAACCGCACGCGCCACCTGATCCCCGGCGCCGTTCGCGCCTGCCGCATCTCCTTACGCCGGGAAAAGCCGTTCGGGTACAGACATTTTGCGTCCGTAACATTGTGGGACAATTGCTTTGGCGTGTAATTATCTTATAGGAGGCGCACCGAATCCTTTTTCCTTGTATCAGATTCCCGGAGTTGCCCCTTCCATGGTTCTCGACCGTATCGACCGTCAAATCCTGTCGCTGCTTCAGGAGGACGGCCGGATGACCAACGTCGAACTCGCAGAACGTGTCGGCCTGACGGCACCGCCCTGCCTGCGCCGCGTCCGCGCCTTGGAAGAGTCGGGAACGATCGGCGGCTATCACGCGGCGCTGAACCCGGCACAGCTGGGCTACACCATCACGGTGTTCGCACTGGTAAGCCTGCGCAGCCAGGCCGAGAGTGACCTGGCGGCGTTCGAGGCACATGTCGCCGGCATCCCCGAGGTGCGCGAATGCCACATGCTCAACGGCGAGATCGACTTCATCCTGAAGATCGTCGCGACCGACCTCAAGGCGTTCCAGGACATCCTCACCACGCGGCTGACGACCGCCCACAATGTCAGCAGCGTCAAGACGTCGCTGACGATCCGCACGTCCAAGCAGCTGCCCGGGATCCCGGTGCCAACGGAATAGGGCCGCGCGACACAGTCGCACGGCCCTTCTTCCATTCCGGACAAAACGGGCGGCAGGATAACCTGCCGCCCGTGTTCGTTCAGCCCGCGGTCTTGGGCGAGTCCAGCCACAGCGTCCAGAAGGCCGCGAGCTCGTTGCGCGGCGCGCCGGTCACCTTGGCGAAGGCCGCCTTGGCTTCGTCGCGACGACCGCTCTTGGCGAGCGCGATGCCGAGACGGGTGTTGACCTCGTCCTGGTCGACGCCGCCCTTCTGCAGGGCGAGCTGGAAGAACTCCGCCGCCTTGGCCGCATCGCCGTTGGCGAGGTATGCGTTGGCGGTGCCGGCGGCGAGCTTGCCGTTGGCAGCCGAGCGCGACTTGGCGTCGAGCGACGACAGCGAGCCCTCGGCACGGATGCCGGCCTGCGCCTCCGTCTTCAGCGCGTTGTACTGGGTGGCCGATGCCGGGATCTTGCCGGCGGCGCGGCCCTGGTCGATCACCGCCACGGTCTCGTACGGCAGACCGAGGTCCTGGGCGAGCTGCGCATATTCGCCGAACTCGGCCTGGTCGGTCAGCGCACCGGCCTCCCGCATCAGGCGGAAGGTGTCGAGGCGTGCCGAACCACCGAGCGCGCGGCCCTGGTCCGCACGGTCGCGGAACAGGATCAGCGCCTTGCGCCAGTTGGTCGCGGTCGGATAATCCTTGAGCTGACGGCGCATCCAGGCCGCGGTCTCTGCCGGCTTGTTCGCCTTGTAGAGCTGCGAGATCGCCAGGTTGTACCAGTCGTTCGGCACCGGCTGCCCGGCTGCCACCTTCGCCTGAACGGCCTTGTCGAGCGCGGCGATACCCTGGTCGACACTGCCGCCGTCGAGCTCGAGGCTCGCCATGCGCAAGTCATATTCGGGGTCGTTGTAGCCGAGCTGCTTGGCGCGCTGGAAATACTGGCGCGCCGCCGCCTTGTCCTTCGCGTTCAGCGCCAGGATGCCGCGGTTGTAGTTCAGCGTCGCCTGCTGCTCGGCCGGCGTGTTCGGGTTTGCGATCATCTGATCGATCGCGGTCGCGAGCAGCGCATTGTCCTTGGCCGCCTGGGCCACCTGCAGGCGCAGGTTGGCTGCATAGAATTTCTCGATGTCGGAGGTTGCGGCTGCATCCGCCTCGGCCAGGCGCGCCTTTGCGGTCGCAATGTCGCCTGCCTTCGCCGCCGTCTCGCCCGCGACGGCTGCGGTGCGGAACGCCTCGTTGATCTGGACCTTCGCAGCCTCTTCCTTCTTCTTCTTTTGGGCCTCGGCAGGGGCCGCCGTCAGCGCTGCCGCTCCCAGAGCAAGAACCGCGGCAAGCGCCGACTTCGAAACGAAACCCATTCGGAACTCTCCTGATGCTGTGCGCACGCGCCTCGGACCGTCTGTAAGTTGCGCAGATACGCCAGACAAGTCGCAGCGGCCATCCGGACGGATGCCCTTCCGCGGGTGAACGCGGATTGAACGGAGGCGATCCCGGGGCCTGCGCTCTGCCGAGATTTTTTGACCCGCTTGCGGATGGCGGCTAGGCAGCCGGCCAATGATCGCCGTTATTTCTCCCGCAAAATCGCTCGACTACGACAGCCCCGTTCCCGCGAGCAGCGCGCCCAGCGTGCCCCGTCTGGCAAGGGAGGCGCAGACGCTTGCGAAGGGGGCCAGGTCGCTTGGCGCCGAACGGCTCGGCGCCCTGATGCACATCTCGCCCAAGCTCGCGGAGTTGAATGCTGCACGCTTCCGCGACTTTGCGGAAGCGCCGGAGCGGCCGGCGATCCATGCCTTTGCCGGCGATGTCTACACCGGCTTCGAAGTGACGACACTGGATGCGGCCGCGATCGACTTCGCGCAGGATCACCTGCGGATCCTGTCGGGCCTCTACGGCCTGCTGCGCCCGCTCGACGCCATGCGGCCCTATCGGCTCGAGATGGGCACGCGCTGGGCCCCGGGCTCGGCCAAGACGCTGTACGACTGGTGGAAGGATCGGATCGCCGATCTGCTCGCAGAAGATGTTGCGGCAGAGGGATCGGACGTGATCCTGAACCTCGCCAGCCAGGAATATTGGAAAGCGGTGGCGGGCAAGCTGCCGGAGACGATCCGCGTGATCGACGTCGATTTCCGCGAGCCGGGACCGGACGGCCCCCGCTTCCTGAGCTTCCACGCGAAGCGGGCGCGGGGCATGGTGGCGCGCTGGATGTGCGAGCACCGGATCACCGAAGTGGACGCGATGCGCGGCTTCGACAGCGACGGCTACCGCTTCGACGCGGCCGAAAGCACCGACACCCGCTGGCGGTTTACCCGCGCATGAGCGGCGCGGCAGTCGTGATCGGTGCCTCCGGCGCAATCGGCGGCGCGCTGGAGCGTGCGCTGGTCGAGGAAGCGGCGTACGACAAGGTGTGGGGCTTCGGCCGCTCGCGTCCCGGCGCCGATCATCTCGACGTCCTGGACGAGGCGAGCATCGCGGCGGCGGCCGCACGGGTCGCCGCCGGCCCTGCCCCCACGCTGATCCTGATCGCCACCGGCCTGCTGCACGAGGGCGACCGCATGCCCGAGCGCGGCTTCAAGGAACTCGACGCCGAATGGCTGGCGCGCAGCTTTGCGATCAACGCGATCGGGCCGGCGCTGGTGCTTAAGCATTTCCTCCCGCTGCTCCCGAAAACCGGCGAGCCTGTGGTCGCTGCGCTCTCCGCGCGCGTCGGCTCGATCGGAGACAATGGCCTGGGCGGTTGGCACGGGTATCGCGCGGCCAAGGCGGCGCTCAACATGCTCCTGCGCAACGCCGCGATCGAGGCGAAGCGGCAGAGCCCGCGCGCGATCGTCGTCGGGCTCCACCCCGGCACGGTGGACAGTGCGCTGTCGAAGCCGTTCCAAGGCAATGTCGCACGCGGCAGCCTGTTCGCACCCGATCGCGCCGCGCTGCAGCTGCTCGACGTCATCGAAGAGCTGAAGCCGAAGGACAACGGCAAATTCTTCGCGTGGGACGGCGCCGAAATTCCGTTCTGATCTTCGCCCTCGCGTACGCGCACGCGTGCGCGCGGCTTGGCATAGGAGCCTCTGCCCGCTAGTCAGGGCACCGGATTTCAATCTTCCCGAAAGCAGGACGCCTTGACCGACGAGATTCGCCTCGCGGACCCTTCCGACATTTCCCCCGTCTCCATCGTCGACGAGATGCGGTCGAGCTATCTCGACTATGCGATGAGCGTGATCGTCTCTCGCGCGCTTCCCGACGTGCGCGACGGCCTGAAGCCGGTGCACCGGCGCATCCTGTTTTCGGCCAACGAGAGCGGCTTCCACTACAACCGCCCCTATCGCAAATCGGCGCGCATCGTCGGTGATGTGATCGGTAAATACCACCCGCACGGCGACACGGCGATTTACGACGCCTTGGCGCGCATGACCCAGGATTGGTCGATGCGGGTGCCGCTGATCGACGGTCAGGGCAACTTCGGCTCGATGGACCCGGATCCGCCCGCGGCGATGCGCTACACCGAGGCGCGCCTCCACCGCGCCGCCGCCTTCCTGCTCGACGACCTCGACAAGGACACGGTCGACTTCGTCCCCAACTATGACGGGTCGGAGCGCGAGCCGTCGGTGCTGCCGGCGCGCTTCCCCAACCTGCTGGTCAACGGCGCGGGCGGTATCGCCGTCGGCATGGCGACCAACATTCCGCCGCACAATCTTGGCGAGGTGATCGACGCCTGCCTGCTCACCATCGACCGCGCAGTCGAGGGCGGCGAGCCGGTGACGGTCGAGGAGCTGTCCGAGATCGTGCCGGGCCCGGACTTCCCGACCGGTGCGCTGATGCTGGGCCGCGCCGGTGCCCGTGCCGCCTATGCCGGGGGCCGTGGCTCGATCATCCTGCGCTCGCGCTACACGACCGAAGCGCGCGGCGAACGCCGCTCGATCGTGCTCACCGAGATTCCGTTCCAGGTCGGCAAGAGCGGGCTGGTCGAGAAGATCGCCGAGGCGGCCAAGGACAAGCGGATCGAGGGCGTCAGCGACATTCGCGACGAATCGAACCGCGAGGGCGTCCGCATCGTCATCGACCTGAAGCGCGACGCGACCCCCGACGTGGTGCTCAACCAGCTGTGGCGGCACACGCCTGCGCAGTCGAGCTTCGCCGCCAACATGCTGGCGATCCGCGGCGGCCGCCCGGAACTGCTCAACCTCAAGGACATCATCGACGCGTTCATCTCCTTCCGCGAGGAGGTGATCACCCGCCGGTCGAAGTATGAACTTGCAAAGGCGCGCGACCGTGCTCACCTGTTGCTGGGCCTGGTGATCGCGGTCACCAACCTCGACGAGGTGGTGCGCATCATCCGCGGCGCCGCCAACCCGGCCGCCGCGCGCGCCTCGCTGCTGGCGCGCGAATGGCCGATCGCCGAGATCGCGCCCTATATCCGCCTGGTCGAGGCGGTGGAGGCAGAGGTCACCGGCGACACCTATCGCCTGTCGGACGCACAGGTTCGCGCGATCCTCGACCTGCGCCTCCATCGCCTGACTGCGCTCGGCCGCGACGAGATTGGCGACGAACTGTCGAAGCTGGCGGACTCGATCGCCGAGCTGCTCGAGATCCTGGGCAACCGCGCCAAGCTCTATGCGGTGATGCGCGGCGAGCTGGTGCAGGTGCGTGCCGAGTTCGCCACGCCGCGCCGGACCGAGATCGCCAACGCCGTCGACGGCATCGACGACGAGGACCTGATCGAGCGCGAGGACATGGTCGTCACCGTGACCATGCAGGGCTATATCAAGCGCACGCCGCTCGATACCTTCCGCGCGCAGAAGCGCGGCGGCAAGGGCCGCGCCGGCATGGCGACCAAGGACGAGGATGCGGTCACCTCGCTGTTCGTCACCTCCACCCACACGCCGGTGCTGTTCTTCTCGACCGCCGGCAAGGTCTATCGGATGAAGGTGTGGCGCCTGCCGGAGGGCGGCCCCGCCACCCGCGGCCGGCCGATGATCAACCTGCTGCCGCTGGCGGCGGGCGAGACCATCTCCACCGTGCTGCCGCTGCCGGAGGACGAGGACAGCTGGTCCGACCTGCACGTCATGTTCGCGACCGCCAACGGCACGGTGCGCCGCAACTCGATGGACGCGTTCACCAACGTGCCCACCGCCGGCAAGATCGCGATGCGCTTCGACGAGGAAAGCAACGACCGTCTGATCGGCGTGGCGCTGCTCACCGAGACCGACGACGTGCTGCTGGCGACCAAGTGCGGCAAGGCGATCCGCTTCGCCGCCACCGACGTGCGCGAATTCCAGAGCCGCACCTCCACCGGCGTGCGCGGCGTCAGCCTGGCCAAGGACGACGAGGTGATCTCGCTGTCGATCCTGGGCGGCTTCCACGCCACCACCGAGGAGCGCGACGCCTATCTCAAGGCGGCACCGTGGAAGGAAGGCGATCGCGAGGTCACCCTCTCTCCCGAGCGCATGGCCGAGTTCGAGGCGGCGGAGCAGTTCATCCTGACCGTCACCGCCAACGGCTATGGCAAGCGCACCTCGGCGTACGAATATCGCCGCACCAACCGCGGCGGCCAGGGCATCACCAACATCGTCACCTCCGATCGCAACGGTCCTGTCGTCGCGAGCTTCCCGGCGAGCTCGGGCGAGCAGCTGATGCTGGTGACCGATCAGGCCAAGCTGATCCGCATGTCGGTGGGCGATACCCGCGTGACCGGCCGCGCCAGCCAGGGCGTCCGCCTGTTCCATGTCGCAGCGCAGGAGCATGTCGTCTCCGCCGCCCGCATCGACGAGGAGGAAGAGCCGGAGAACGAGGCCGAGGCGATCGTGGCCGAGGAGCGTGCGACCGTGCCGACGGGTTCGCCCGAAGAGGCGATCCAGCTCGACGATGGCACCGGTCCGGACACCCTGCCCGAGCGGATCGAGGAAGACGACGGGAGCGGCGAGGAATGACGAGACCCACGGCAGCGTTCAAGGTGCTGACGGCCGAGCAGATGGCGACGCTGGAGGCGGGCAGCTTTGCCGGCGCTCCCATCGATCAGCTGGACGGCTATATCCACCTGTCCACCGCAGCGCAGCTGACGGAGACGGTGGACAAGCACTTCGCCGGGCAGACCGGGCTGTGGGTCGCCGAGGTGGATCTCGAGGCGTTGGGCGACTCGGTCCGCTGGGAGCCGTCGCGCGGTGGCGAGGATTTCCCGCACCTCTATGGCAAGCTGACGCTCGACACGGTGGTTGCCTACTCACCGCTCGAACGCGAGCAGGACGGCAGCGTGCGGCTGCCTGTTACCGGCTGAGCGTTCCCCGGCGGGTGCCACCGCCGGGACCTACCCGGCCGCATAGCGGCGCCTATGGAGCCTCGGGGGTGGCCAGCGGCTCTCCCGACGGAGGCAGCGGCACCGCTGGCGTGTGCTGGGCGTCGCCGGGGCCGTACACGCGGTCCAGATAATAGCCGGCCAGCAGGTAGTGCGCCTTCACCACGGCGGGATGCTCGGCATTCTGCGCCAGCTTCAGTTCCGCTTCGGCGCGTTCGTAGAAATACTCGTTGTCTTCGACGTCGTTCATCGTGCCCTTCGGGAGCACCTTTCGGTGCCCCGATCCTATCCTTCGAAGCCGGTTCGAGCCGGTTCGTTTCTATCTCGCTTGCCTGGTACTCTCGGGACGCGGATCGTCAAAATGGAATAGGACGCCATCGCTGCCGGTCTCCGCATGCGGCGAACCCTCCGCCTGCGCACTTCCTGCGCGGCGTTCGTTCCTGCCAAAAAGGGCGAGACACTTCCCCCACGAGCCGAGCAACGGCCAATCCGCCGCTTGGTTCCGGCATCACGGAACCAAATCGACGACCCGTGCGTCGCCGGCCTCCGCTCGAAGCAGGAGGGTACGGTGACAGTGGCCGGGATCGCGCTCGTAGCAGAGCAGCGCCGATGGAAGCTCCGCCGTCAGCGCCAGCATCATCGCCGCCTGCGCCTGCGCCTCCGGCAGCTCCAGCTGATGGTGGTACACCTCCCGCAGGGTGGCGACGTCGCCCTTCTTCGCGGCGTCGCGCCCGCGCTTGGGCGTGCCGAGTGCCTTCAGGTGGCGATAGTCGATGCCGACTTCCGCCAGATGGGGGGCGAGCGAAGACTTGGAAAAGCCGGGGCGCCTGGAGAGCGGCAGCGCGCGCACGTCGATCACCCGGCGGACGCCTGCGGCCTGCAGTGCGGCCAGGAACTCGGCCATGGTCGTTCCCTCATAGCCGATGGTGTAGATCGTCTGCGCTGCGTCTGGCATGCCGGTCCCTCGTTGCGGCTGTCCAGCTGCGCGCGGATCGGCTAGGCAGCCGCCAATCGCGGCGCCGGCCGCCTCCCCTTTCCTAGCAGCTTTCGAGACGTTCGTGACCCAATCGCATCAGATCCACATCATCGGCGGCGGTCTGGCCGGATCCGAGGCCGCCTGGCAGCTGGCACAGGCCGGCTTCCGGGTGCGCCTTTCGGAGATGCGCGGCAGTGGTGACTGCACGCCCGCGCACCAGAGCGACGGGCTGGCCGAGCTGGTCTGCTCGAACAGCTTCCGCTCCGACGATGCGGAGAGCAACGCGGTGGGACTGCTGCACGCGGAAATGCGGGCGCTGGGATCACTCATCATGGGCAAGGGCGACGAACACCGCGTGCCCGCCGGCTCCGCGCTCGCAGTGGACCGGGACGGCTTCTCCGCCGGCGTGACGGCTGCGCTGGAAGCACACCCCAACATCACGATCGTGCGCGAGCGGATCGACACGCTGCCCGCAGACGGGCCGACGATCGTCGCCACCGGTCCGCTGACCGCGCCGGGCCTGGCCGAGAGCATCGGCGGCGCCACCGGCAGCGAGGCCCTCGCCTTCTTCGACGCGATCGCGCCGATCGTCCACTTCGACAGCGTCGACATGGACGTCGCCTGGATGGCCGCGCGCTGGGACAAGGGCGGCAAGGACTATATCAACTGCCCGATGGACAAGGACCAGTATCTGGCCTTCCATGCGGCACTGCTCGCCGGCGAGAAGACCGAGTACCGCGAGTGGGAGAACGTCCCTTATTTCGAAGGGTGCATGCCGATCGAGGTGATGGCCGAACGCGGCGTCGACACGCTGCGCTATGGGCCGATGAAGCCGGTCGGGCTGGACAATCCGCGCACCGGTCGCTGGCCCTATGCGGTCGTGCAGCTGCGCCAGGACAATGCCCAGGGCACGCTGTGGAACATCGTCGGCTTCCAGACCAAGCTCAAGCACGCGGAGCAGGTACGCCTGTTTCGCACCATTCCCGGTCTGGAGAACGCCGAGTTCGCGCGGTTGGGCGGGCTGCACCGCAACACCTTCATCCGCTCGCCCGAGTTGCTCGATCCGACGCTGCGGCTGAAGGCCCATCCCCACCTGCGCTTCGCCGGGCAGATCACGGGCTGCGAGGGCTATGTCGAGAGCGCCGCGATCGGCCTGATGGCGGGGCGCTTCGCGGCGGCCGAGCTGGCCGGCAAAGATCTTCCCCCGCCCCCGCCCGAGACGGCGCTGGGCGCGCTGCTCGGCCACATCACCGGCGGCGCCGAGGCAGAGACCTATCAGCCGATGAACGTCAATTTCGGCCTGTTCCCGCCGATCGAAGGCCGGACCAAGAAGGCCGATCGCAAGAAGATGTACACCACGCGTGCGCGTGCTGCGCTTGCGGAATGGATGCCGGCCTAATCCTCTGCTTCCGCTCGCGGCGCGGGACAGGCGCAGCGGGCGGCGGGTTTGCGCGGGATTGCGGTGGTCGCGAACTCGGCCGCGTCGAGCGTCGCCGAGCGATCGGCATCCGCCTTGGCGAACTTGGTGGTGGTGGCGACCGCCCATTCGTCGAACGAGAGCTGCCCGTCCCGGTTCACGTCGAGCTTGGCAAAGGCCTTGCGGCGGCTGGCGAGATATTCCTCGCGGGTGACGCGACCGTCGCGGTCCTTGTCATACCGGTCGAACCGCTTCTCCTCGCGGGTACGTGCCGTGGCGCTGGGGACTGCCACAGGCGCGGGGGGCAGCGGTGCCATGCCGGCAGGCGCCGGCTTCGGCTGCGGCAACGGCGCCTCCGTCTGGGCGGCGCCGCGGAACAGCACCACGCCTCCCGCAGCCAGCAGCAACGCCGACAAGACCCCTGCCCCGTACCGCCACATACCAGCCCCCGCCCTGACGTCTCGGCGGGGAGGCTATCGTACGAGGAAGGCCGCGAACAGCCCTAACGACCGGTTAACCGATGCCACAGGACGCGCGCGAGCCGCTTAGGCGAGCCGGCCGGCACCTGTTCGATGTCCAGCCGGGCGAAGTGGGCGAGCATCCCAAGGGGCCGGAGAGCGCGTGGCCATCGCTGCTCCAGCGCCCCCCGCAACTGTTCCAGCGCGAGAGCCCGTGCCGCCTCTGCCTCTTGGGGACTCGACAATCCGCCTGCGAGGTCTGCCAGCGCCCACCCGCTGCCTGCGGCACGCACCGCCTCGAGAGGTGCCGCGGGGTCAAGGGCCCGGGCAGCGAGCCCAAAGAGCGTACCGCCACGACCGGCCCCGAAGCGCTGCAGCGTAGCGCGATCGAGTTCAGGTTCCTCGATCAGCACGTCCCAGCCGTCGATCATCGCAGCGGCATCGCTGCCGCGCGCGCCGGAGGGCAGCAGGTCGCGTGCGATGGCCTGAAGCACCGGCTGGGCCGGTGGCGGAGCGGTGTCGAGCTTGACCAGCGCATCATGCCACCAGACCAGGCGCATCTGTCCGATAGCCGGCTCGCTGGTGGTGCGCACGATGTCCGCCAGCGCATCGTCGAGTGCGAACAGCGCGACGATGGCCGGTCGATGACGCGCCGGCACATAGGTGAGCGCCAGGTGGCGTTCCGCCTGTCCCTCTTGCTGCTGCCCCGCCGGCTGCGCGCTTTCCATTCCCGTATCCTGGTTAACCATGATGCTTCAGCCCGTCTTTATCGCTTCCAGGCCATTCGAAGCGCTGGATTTTCTCGTGTAACCTAAGGCACCGACTTTGATGGGGCGCCCAGCAATGAGGCCGGCGGGCCTGCTCTCGCGTCTGCTTGGCGACGTTCGCGCAAACACCCTCGCAATCATGGCCGCGGCGATGATTCCGCTGATCGGCATGATCGGCGGCGGCATCGACCTGTCGCGCATGTACATCGTCAAGACGCGGCTGCAACATGCGTGTGACGCCGGCGCGCTCGCGGGCCGCAAGGCGATGGGCGGCGGCACCTGGGCACAATCCAGCTATTACCCGCGCACGGCCGCCGAGAAGTTCTTCGACGCCAACATCTCGTCTTCGGCCTATGGCGCGACGACGATCAACCGCACCTTTTCCGAAAATGCCGGCAAGGTCACGGGGAGGGCATCCGCGACCCTGGCGATGACCCTCATGCGGGTGTTCGGCTTCAGGACGCAGACGATTGCAGTCAGCTGCGATGCCGAAATGCGGCTGCCCAACACGGACGTGATGTTCGTGCTCGATACCACCGGGTCGATGGCGCAGACCGCGGGTAGCGACAACGTTTCGAAAATCGATGCGCTGAAGGTAGCGGTGAAGTGCTTCTACGAAATCGTCGCGCGGCTCGACACGGATGCGAACTGCACCACCGGCAATCCAAGCGGTGGCACCGGCGATCAGGTTCAGATCCGGTTCGGGTTCGTACCCTATGCCGTGAACGTCAATGTCGGGCGGCTGCTGAAACCGGAATGGATGGCCGACCGATGGACCTACCAGAGCCGGAGGGTCTATTCGGGCGGAACCTACGGTCCATGGAGCGCATACTCTGATTATGGATTGATCCTCTGCAGTTCCGTTCCCGCCGACACGGAAACCCAGCAGTATCAGGTGACAGGCAGCTTCCTGATTTTCTGCAGGGTCCAGCAGCGGACACGCAGCATGACCCCGGTCACCTGGGAATATGCTCCGATCGAACAGGACGTAAGCGGACTGAAGAACGGCACCGGCTGGAATGCGAGCTTCATCCGGCCGATCGGCGATGGCGCCTCGGCAAAGACGATCAACTGGCCCGGGTGCATCGAGGAGCGGAAGACGGTCCCCACGAGTACGTTCACGTCGATCACCAGCGACATGAACGACCTGAACATCGACATGGTGCCGACCAGCAACGCGGACACGCAATGGAAACCGTGGCTGCCGGACCTGATCTACACGCGCCAGAGCACGAGCAACAGCGGCACCGCAGGGTGGAACCGCGCGGTTGTCAGGGACATGAAGACCTACACCAATTCGTCCTATGCGGCGTGTCCGACCCCCGCCGAGAAACTGCGGACCTGGAACAATGCGGCGGCGTTCAGTAGCTATGTCGACAGCCTCACGCCGGAAGGGAATACCTATCACGACATCGGGATCCTTTGGGGTGCGCGGTTGCTCTCGCCCACCGGCATCTTTTCGTCCGAGAACGCCTACACACCCAAAGGCGGCGAGATCGAACGGCACCTGATCTTCATGACGGACGGCGACACACAGGCGGCAGTGAGCGACTATAACGCTTACGGCATTCCGTGGTTCGACCGCCGTCAGACGCCCGACACCGTCACTCCCACGGACACGATGCTGGAGGCGCAGATCAATGCGCGCTTCGCGGCACTCTGCACCGCGGTCAAGAACAAGAACATCACGCTTTGGGTGATCTCCTTCGGTTCGATCACGACGGACACGCGGAACCGCCTTCAGACCTGCGCGACGTCGGGCCGCTACTTCAGCGCGAACGATGCGGCAGCCTTGCAGGCGACGTTCAAGTCGATCGCCGACCAGATCTCGCAGCTGCGGCTTACCAAGTGATGGCGGGCGATCCGACCTGTCGCACCCTAGCGAGGCGGCTGGCGCACGATCGCCAGGGTGCGACGATCGTCGAATTCGCCCTGGTCGCCCCCGTGCTGGCGGTGCTCCTGATGGGCGCGTTCGACATCGGCCACGGCCTCTATGTCAACGCAGCCCTTCAGGGGATCGTCCAGAAGACCGCGCGCGACTCGGCGCTGGAGGGCGGCACCAGCACCGCGACGGCGGCCGCGCTCGACAAGCAGGTAGCCGATCAGGTGCGGGTGCTCGCCAGGAATGCGCAGGTCTCCATTTCCCGGCGCTTCTACCGCAACTATGCCGCAGCGGCGGCAAAGAAGGCCGAAAACTTCACCGACACGAACAAGAACGGCACCTGCGACAAGGGGGAGCCATATGAGGACGCGAACCTCAATGGCACCTGGGACCCCGACGGCGGCAACGCGGGCCAAGGGGGTGCCAAGGACGCGACCGTTTATACCGCCACCGTCAGCTACACCCGGCTGTTCCCGTTCTGGCCCCTCGTGGGCGGAAGCCCGAGGGCACGGGTGAGCGCGACGACCGTGCTGCGCAACCAGCCCTATGGCGACCAGGGCAGCTATGGCGCCGCGGTGGTCCGGAACTGCGCATGATGGTTCCCGGGTTCCCGCTCCTCCGCCGGCTCGCCCGTGAGCGCCGGGCGCTGGCGCTGACCGAGTTCGCCATCGGGCTTCCGGTGTTCCTGTTGCTCACCCTGACGGGCGCGGAACTGACGAACTTCATCATCACGCGGATGCGGATCAGCCAGGTCGCCCTGCAGCTTGCCGACAATGCCGCGCGCATGGGCAGCGGCAGCCTTCTTTCCGCCAAGACCATCAGCGAGACGGACATCAACGACCTGCTGACCGGCGCCGGGCTGCAAGCCGGCGGGCTCGACCTCTACGCGAACGGGCGGGTCATCGTTTCGGATCTCGAGCCGGTCGCAAACCCGAACACCACGTCCCGATACAAGATCGTCTGGCAGCGATGCCGTGGCAGCGGCCCGGGAAGCTCGTCGTACGGGAAAGCCGGCGACACGGGCCTGAGCGGCATGGGGCCCGCGGGGCGCCAGGCCTTTGCGCCGGACGGCGGTGCGACGATGTTCGTGCAAGTCATCTACACGTACCGACCGCTGGTGCGGTTGTCGTTGGCGCCCTCCTCGACGATCACCGAAGTCGCGTCGATGATGGTGCGCGACCGGCGGGACCTGAGCATCATCTACAACGTCGAGAAGGCCGCCATCTCGAACTGCTGACGCAAAAAGGGCCGGCGGTTTCCCGCCGGCCCTCGAGCCGCTTCGAGGATCCCCTCGATCAGCCCTTGTAGGTCACCTTCTTCACCGTCTCGACCACGCGGTCGGCGGTGACGAGGGCGAGCTTCTCCAGGTTTGCCGCATAGGGGAGCGGCACGTCCTCGTTGGTGACGCGCAGCACCGGTGCGTCGAGGTCGTCGAAGCCCTGCTCCATCACGACGGCCGCGATCTCGCTCGCGATCGAGCAGACCGGCCAGCCTTCCTCGACCACCACCAGGCGGTTGGTCTTCTTCAGGCTTGCGAGCACCGTCTTGGTGTCGAGGGGACGCAGCGTGCGAAGGTCGACGACCTCCGCCTCGATGCCCTCGCCTGCAAGCTTTTCCGCCGCCTCCAGCGCCACGCCCACGCCGATCGAGTAGGACACGATCGTGACATCCTTGCCCGGGCGCATGATGCGCGCCTTGCCGATCGGCAGGACATAGTCGTCGAGCTTGGGCACCTCGAAGGTGCGGCCGTACATCAGCTCGTTCTCGAGGAACACGACCGGGTCTTCCGAGCGGATCGCGGCCTTGAGCAGGCCCTTGGCATCCGCCGCGTCATAGGGCGCGATGACGACAAGGCCGGGGACGCTGGCGTACCACGGGCCATAGTTCTGCGAGTGCTGCGCGCCCACGCGGCTCGCGGCGCCGTTGGGACCGCGGAACACGATCGGGCAGCGCATCTGACCGCCGGACATGTAGTTGGTCTTGGCAGCCGAGTTGATGATGTGGTCGATCGCCTGCATGGCGAAGTTGAACGTCATGAACTCGACGATCGGCTTCAGGCCGCCCATCGCAGCGCCGGTGCCGACGCCGGCGAAGCCGTATTCGGTGATCGGCGTGTCGATCACGCGCTTGGGGCCGAATTCCTCGAGCAGGCCCTGGGTCACCTTGTAGGCGCCCTGGTACTCGGCGACTTCCTCACCCATCACGAACACGCGGCCGTCGGCGCGCATCTCCTCGGCCATCGCGTCGCGCAGCGCTTCGCGGACGGTGACCTTCACCATCTCGGTGCCTTCCGGCACTTCGGGGTCGGTCGAGGTGTTCTCGACAGCATGGACGAGCTGGGTGGTGCCCGTCTCCTGATCCTTGGGCGCGTCCGAAACGGCTTCGGTGCGCTGGTCGGAAGGGGTCTGCACGCCACCCTCGCCGTCGGCCGGCTTGGAGCCTGCGGCTGCGCCGGTCGAGGTCTGCGACGCGTTGGCGGCTTCCGCCACGTCCTCGCCCTCACCCGCGATCAGCGCGATCACGGTGCCGACCTTCACATTGTCGGTGCCCTCGGTCACCAGGATCTTGGCGATCGTGCCTTCGTCGACGGCCTCGAACTCCATGGTCGCCTTGTCGGTCTCGATCTCGGCCATGATGTCGCCGGACTTGACGACATCCCCTTCCTTGACCAGCCACTTCGCCAGCGTGCCCTCTTCCATCGTGGGCGACAGCGCCGGCATCTTCAGTTCGATCGCCATCTCAGTAGTTCTCCACCAGCACGTCCGTATAGAGCTCGGCCGGATCGGGCTCCGGCGTGCTCTCGGCGAAGTCGGCGGCCTCGTTCACCACCTTGCGGATTTCCTGCTCGATCGACTTCAGATCGGCCTCGCCGACGCCCAGCTTCTCCAGCTCGCGCTTGGCGGCTTCGATCGGGTCGGAATTGTCGCGCATCGCCTGCACTTCCTCGCGCGAGCGGTACTTGGCCGGATCCGACATCGAGTGGCCGCGATAGCGATAGGTCTTCATCTCGAGGATGATCGGTCCCTTGCCCGCACGCACCCACGCCAGCGCCTCTTCGGCGGCACCGCGGCAGGCGAGCACGTCCATGCCATCGACCTGGATGCCCGGGATGCGGAAGCTCTCGCCGCGCTTGTAGAGCTGGTCTTCCGCCGACGAGCGGTTGACGCTGGTGCCCATGGCGTACTGGTTGTTCTCGATCACGTAGATGATCGGGAGCTTCCAGAGCTCGGCCATGTTGAAGCTCTCGTACACCTGGCCCTGGTTGGCCGCGCCATCGCCGAAATAGGCCATCGCGACGCCGCCATCCTCGTTGTACTTGTGCCCGAACGCCAGGCCGGTGCCGAGCGACACCTGCGCGCCGACAATGCCGTGCCCGCCGTAGAACTTCTTCTCGGTCGAGAACATGTGCATCGAGCCGCCCTTGCCGCGGCTGATGCCTGCGGCACGTCCGGTCAGCTCGGCCATGATGACCTTGGGATCGATGCCATAGGCCAGCATGTGGCCATGGTCGCGATAGCCGGTGATTACCGAGTCCTTCTCGCCGTCCAGCGCGGACTGCAGGCCGACTGCGACCGCCTCCTGGCCGATATAGAGATGGCAGAAGCCGCCGATGAAGCCGAGGCCGTAGAGCTGGCCCGCCTTCTCCTCGAAGCGGCGGATCAGCAGCATCTGCTTGTAGAAGTCGAGCAGTTCCTCCTTCGAGGCCTCGTAGCGCGTCGGTTCGTTGGGACGCTCACGGTTCGGAACGGCAGGTTCGCTCTTGGCGCTCTGCGCCGGTGCCTTTGCCACGATGTAGGTACCCTCATGCCTGGGAAAGGGGAAAGGAGCCGAGCCTATAGGCCGGTTTCTCTCCCAACTGCAATCACCCGGCCGGAGCGGCTGGGCGACCGCGCTGGCCACCTGCTAGCGCAACTCGGCCTAGCCGTCGACCGTCCCTGCGCAGCGATCCGCGTTGCCGGTACCGGTGCCGAGCGGCATGATGAACTCGTCCGGGTGCGCGACGTTCAGCTGCTTGCGCACCAGTTCGTCGACCATGTCGGGATCGGCGTGGCGGGGATCGAGCAGCGCGACGCGGTTGCGCAGCTCCGACCGCGCCTTGTCCAGGCACGCGTAATAGGCCTGGCGCTGGGCCAGCTTGCGGGAATAATCGCGGTAGGCGAGAATGCCGTTGGGCCCGAGCACCGCATAATAGCCGAAGAACCCCATGAACAGGATCGCGAACGCGGGAAATCCTGCACGACGGAGTATCGGGTGAAGCGGCGAGGAGCGCGGCATGCCCCGATATTTGCGCAAGCCGCGGGCGTGCGCAAGGTCGCCTGAGTCGAAAACATCAAGAGATTCGAAGCTGATGCATCTACGCCACGACCCCGCCAGCCCCGCTGCCGAGCCGATCGACTTCGATGCATTTCTCGCGGTCGACGTCCGCGTCGGAACGATCGTCGCTGCCGAAGAGTTCCCAGAGGCGCGCAAACCGGCGATCAAGCTGCGGATCGACTTCGGCCCGACAATCGGGATCCGCCGGTCGAGCGCGCAGATTACCGAGCATTACACGCCCGAGGCGCTGATCGGGCGACAGGTGGCGGCGGTGGTGAACTTCCCGCCACGCCAGATCGGCAAGTTCCTGTCCGAAGTGCTGACGCTCGGCTTTCCGGACGCAAACGGCGCCGTCGTGCTGTTCGCGCCGGATCGGAAGGTGCCGGATGGCGGGCGGTTGTTTTAAGGGGCTCTGACTACCTAAGCCTCCCTGCTTCAGGTGGTGCTTAGCTGTCGCCTGCCAGTGCCAGGGCTGCATATCCTAAGGCAATGGCCAGGCCCGCCAAAGGTAGCCATCCTACGAAGACCTGCGCCGCCCACAACGGCCAGAACTTGCCAGGTGCCTTCGCACGTGAGATCGGAGGCTTGCCCACAGATGCCATCCACTCGCTGTATGGCTCAAGGTAGCCCGTTCGCAGGCTCCGCCAGGCGCCGACAGCAAGGACAATCTGACCTACGAAAACAAGTAGGCCGAACAACGCTGCTAACATAGTGCGACACCTGCGAATGTTCCCGGACCGAAGGTATTCTTGTAACGTCCGCAACCGCGTTTAGCGCCCCCCCCTACGTCACCCCAGGCGAAGACGGCACATGCCACCGCTTGCGCGTGCGGTCCGGTTGATCCCAGCCCTCGCCGGGATGACGGATGCGTTTGCGCTCTAGGTTCATGGGACATCGGGGGAAGCGGGTCGCCCGCGCCTCCCCCTGCCCCGCTCAGACGCGCAGGATCGAGCGGCCCGCGTAGCGTGCGGCGTCGCCCAGCTCTTCCTCGATGCGGATCAGCTGGTTGTACTTGGCGAGCCGGTCCGAGCGCGCGAGGCTGCCGGTCTTGATCTGGCCGCAGTTGGTGGCGACCGCGAGATCCGCGATGGTCGCGTCCTCGGTCTCGCCCGAGCGGTGGGACATGACGGCGGTGTAGGACGAGCGCTGGGCCAGGCTCACCGCCTCCAGCGTCTCGGTCAGCGTGCCGATCTGGTTGACCTTCACCAAGAGCGAGTTGGCGAGGCCCTTGCCGATGCCCATCGCCAGGCGCTCCGGGTTGGTCACGAACAGGTCGTCGCCGACCAGCTGGACCTTGTCGCCGATCTTGTCGGTGAGCGCCTTCCAGCCCTCGAAGTCGTCCTCGCCCATGCCGTCCTCGATCGAGAAGATCGGGTAGCGGGCGGCGAGGTCTGCCAGATAGTCGGCCATCTCGACCGGGGTGAGCGACTTGCCCTCGCCGACCATCTCGTACTTGCCGTTCTTGAAGAACTCGGTCGCGGCGCAGTCGAGCGCCAGCATCACGTCGTCGCCGGGCGTGTAGCCGGCCTTCTCGATGCTGGTCATGATGAAGTCGAGCGCGTCGGTGGTGGACGACAGGTTCGGCGCGAACCCGCCCTCGTCGCCGACCGAGGTCGCCAGGCCCTTGTCGTGCAGGCCCTTCTTCAGCGTGTGGAAGATTTCCGAGCCGCACCGCACCGCCTCGGCCAGGCTCGGCGCGCCGACGGGCATCACCATGAATTCCTGGAAGTCGATCGGGTTGTCGGCATGCTCGCCACCGTTGATGATGTTCATCATCGGCACCGGCAACAGGTGCGCCGAAACGCCGCCGACATAGCGATACAGCGGCAGGCCGCGCGCATCCGCCGCCGCCTTGGCGACCGCAAGGCTCACGCCCAGGATGGCGTTGGCGCCGAGCCGGCCCTTGTTGGGCGTGCCGTCGAGCTCGATCATCGCCCGGTCGACGTCGGCCTGATCCTCGGCATCGAGGCCCAGCACCGCCTCGGCGATGTCGGCGTTGACCGCGTCGACCGCGGCCTGGACCCCCTTGCCCATCCAGCGGGACTTGTCGCCGTCGCGCTTTTCGACGGCTTCGTGCGCACCGGTCGAGGCGCCCGAGGGCACGGCCGCGCGGCCCGTGCTGCCGTCTTCCAGCATCACGTCGACCTCGACGGTGGGGTTCCCACGGCTGTCCAGGATCTGGCGTGCGTGGATGTCGATGATTGCGGTCACGTAACGATCTCCCTACCTTCGCGGCCGGACGCTGCCGGCGATCGCGCGCAGCCCTATCCGCTCGGCCCTCGCGGGGCAATTCGTGCCGGATCGGGAACCGCTGTCGCCGGCTTTGGTTCTCCAGGCGAACCACGAAGGGAAACGCACGATGAGCGACACCAACCGGACCGACCCGCTTTCGAGCACGGGCCCTAGCGACACCAACGTCGAGTTCACGCCCTCTTCCAGCACCGCCGGTGGCGCGGACGTCAGCTTCGAGCCAGCCGGCAGCGACAAGTCCGTATTCGAGACCGCAGGCGTGGCCGGCGAGGGCGGGAGCACCACCGACACCGCGACCGACAAGGCCAAGGGTGCGGCACAGACGTTGAAGGACGAGGCCAACAAGCTCGGTCGCCAAGCGACGGACAAGGCACGCGGCCTTGCCGACGAGGGCAAGCTGCGCGCGACCGGCGCACTCGACGAATTTTCGAAGATGATGGAAGATGCCGCCGGCACGGTCGACGACAAGCTGGGCGAGCAGTACGGCCAATACGCCCGCTCCGCCGCGCAGGCGCTGTCGGGCTTCTCCGACTCGCTGCGCGACAAGGATGTCGATGAGCTGATCGAGGACGTGCGCGGGTTCGTGCGTAAGAGCCCGGCAGTCGCGATCGGCACCGCGGCCGCCCTGGGCTTCGTCCTGGCGCGCGTGGTGAAGGCGGGCGTGGACGGCGCCGCGGACGCCACCGACACGACCCTGACGGCCTGACCGCGAGCGAGTGGACGCGATGCGCGATAGCAGGAGCGACGCCAGTATCGGCGAACTGATCCAGCGGCTCGTCTCGGATGGGCGGACCTGGATCCAGGCCGAGTTGTCCGTGTGGAAGGCGGTCGCCGCCTCCCGCAAGAACGACGCGATCCTGGGCGTCGCCCTCGGCGTTGGGGCGCTGGTGCTCACCTTTGCAGCGATCGGCGCCCTGCTCGTCGGGCTGATCCTGGTGCTTCGCGAACCCTTGGGCGACGGCGGCGCGACCGCCGTGGTCGTCCTCGTCGCGCTCGCGATCGCCGGCATCCTCGGCAAGATGGCGGCGACGCGGCTGGGCCGCGCCTTTTCGGGAGACGGGCTATGACCGAACCCCAGGGCGTTGCAGCGGCCCGTGCCAACGCGCAGCAGGCCAAGTCCAGGATGCTGGGCACCGTCGACGCGATCAAGGCCCGGCTGAACCCGGGATCCGTCGCGGAAGACATGGCGGGCCGGGTCAAGGAACGGGCATCGGCCGCGGTCGAGCAAGGCGTCGCCGTCGTCCAGCGCGAGCCCCGCGCCGTGGCGGCGGGTGCAGCCGGGCTGTTCGCCTTGTTCATCACGCCGAAGCTGATCCGCAGCCTTCGCCGGCGCTGCAAGCAGAAGCGGGCGCGCGCAAAGGTACCCGCCACCGTCGCCAGCCCGGAGCCGCCAGCACCGCCCCCCGCAGGATCCTGACACCATCACTGGGCCCTCACCGGCCCCTAGCAAGGACAAGTGGAATGACCACGAACGGCAACAACACCACGGCTTCGACCAACGCGTCGGCGGACACCCAGACCGACGCAGGCACCCTCGGCCACCTGCGCGAGAGCGCCAGCCACGCCTATGAGACCACGCGCGAGAGCGCCGCGACGGCGGCGGCGCGGGCGAGCGAAGGCATCGAGGCGAACCCGCTCGCCGTGCTCGCGGGCGGCGTCGCGCTCGGCGCCATCCTTGGTGCGCTGCTCCCGAAGTCGGAGAGCGAGCAGAAGGTGCTGGGCCCGCTGGGCAAGCGCCTGTCCGAGACGGCTGCCGCTGCCGCGACCGCCGCTCGCGACGCCGGGAAGGAACAGCTGACCAACGCGATCCCCGACAAGGATGCTGCCAAAGAGTCGCTGAAGAAGGCGTTCGGCAACGTCGTCGAAGCAGCGAAGGACGGCGGAAAAACGGCTGCCACCGGTAACACGAACGCCTGAACGCCCGTGCACCCTTGAGTGCGCGGCTCCAATCGCTATGCCGCAACGCAGCACATATCAGGAGCCGGCATGAGCAAGATGCACCTCGTTTTCGGTGGTCGCGTGAGCGACCCCCAAACCCTGGACTTCGTCGATCTGAAGGAAGTCGATCTGGTCGGATTGTTCCCCGACTATGAAAGCGCCGAGAAGGCGTGGCGCGCCGCTGCGCAGCGCACCGTCGACGACGCCGAGATGAAGTACGTGGTGGTCCCGCTGCACCGCCTGCTCGAACCCGAGCTGAAGTAACAGCAGCCGGCAGAGCCGAAATGAGACGCGGCCGCTTCCCGATCGGAAGCGGCCGCGTTTTTTTATTCGGGTCGGGCGGAGCCGAAGCGGGCGACCCGCTTCGGCCCCTTACAGGGCGAAGCGCGCGGTGACCCGCAAGTCCCGCCCGGCGAGCGGCGCATAGTCCTTCAGGTAGCTCGCGTGGCGGCGCGCGACCACGTCGAACAGGTTGTTCGCGGACAGGAGCAGGCTCGTCGGGTTGTTGCGTCCCCAGGGCTTCAGCGTCAGCGAGGCGTTCACAAGCGTGTAGGCGCCCGTCTCGGTCTCGTTGGCGGCGACCCGATCCTGCTTGGTGACATGCTCGACCTCCAGGCGACCCTGCGCGAGCGCGCCCTGTGCCTCAATGCCGCCAAGCAAGCGGAGCGGCGGGATGCGCGGCACCGGCCCACCGTTCTTGATCGTCGCGTGGGTATAGTCCGCGACGCCATCCACCACCACGGCGGTGCTGCCGATCTGCGCCAGCCGTGCCGATGCTTCCGCCTCGAGGCCGTAGAAGCGCGCATCGACCTGGTTGTACTGGTAGACCGGCAGGCCGTCCTCGAGCTCGCCTGTCGGCTGTTCGTAGATGAAGCCGTCATACCAGTTGTGATAGGCCGCAAGGCTGAAGTCGAAGCCGTCCCCGCCACCCTTCAGCGTCGCCTCGACGCCGTTGCTGCGCTCGACCCCGAGGTTCACGTCGCCGATCTCGAACGCCTGGGTGCCGGCATGTGGGCCGTTGGCGAAGAGTTCCTCCGCGGTCGGCGCCCGCTCGCTGTGCGACAGCGACACGCCGAACCGGATCCCGCTGCTGCCCAGCCCTATGCTCGCACCACCGGCGGCCGAGAAGGCATTGAAGCTGCGCTCCAGCCGGCCGTTGCCGAGGTCTGCGTCGGGCTGCGCCACCGCCTCGGTGCGCTCGTACCGGCCGGACAGTTCGCCCCGCACCGTGCCGAAATCCGCGCTTTGCAGGGTGAAGACACTGTATTGCTGCGTTTCGTTGCGCGGCAGGAATTTCTCCTCGCCGATGACGTTGAGCGTGCGGATCAGCATCTGCGCGCCGGTCGTCCCGCGCCAACCTCCGCGAACCGCCTGCTGTGCTTCCACGCGCGCTTCGAGCCCCTGGCTGTAGAAGGTCGTGCCGACCTCGCCCGTGTCCTCGAGTTCCTGGTGGCGATAGTCCGCGATCGCACCGCGGAAGCGCAGCCGGTCGATGAAGCCTCCGGTCTCCACCTCGCCGCGCATGTCGAGGCGCGTCTGACGCATGGCGATGCGGACCTCCTCCGCTTCCTCGCCGGGCTCGATCGCATAGCGCACGGGCACGCCATAGTTGGTGTCGTAGTGCGACACGGAAAAGCCGAGGTTGCCCCCGTCGGCGACCACGGCCGCACCGCCGGCGACCTGCCAGGTCTCGGCCGAGCTGTTGGGAAGCGTTCCGCTGAGGTTTGCCAGATCGGCGATGTCCGGATCGCTGCTTGCAGCCGCGGCCCGACGCTGCGGCCCGGCCAGGATGTGGCCCCCGGTCTCCAGGTCGTCGGACTTGGTGTAGCTGCCATCGGCATGGAGGACGACCTTGCCGCCGACCGGCACGTCGATGCTGCCCGAGGCGGTACGCTCGTCCGCGGCCGATCCATAGCCGACGATGCCGTCGAGATGGACCGGCTCCTCCGGAAGCGTGCGCGGGATGCGGCTGTCGATCACATTAACCACGCCGCCGATCGCCGACGGACCGAACAGCAGCGCCGCGGGACCGCGGAGCACCTCGATCCGGTCGGCGATCAGCGGGTTGATGGCGACCGCATGATCGACGCTGGTGGTCGACACGTCGAAGCTGCCGATCCCCTCGGTCAGCACCCGTGCGCGATCCCCCTGCAGGCCGCGAAGGATGGGCCGCGAGGCGCCGGGCCCGAAGCTGCTGGAGCTCACGCCGGGCTGCCGTGCCAGGGTGTCGCCCAGGGTGGGGCGCAACGAGCGGGTCAGCGCCTCCCCCGAAAGCACGGTGGTGCCGCCGAGCAGGTCCGCCTTCGGGCGGTCCAGCGACGCCGTGACGACGATGTTGGCGCCGATCTCCTGGTGGTTGGGGTCGGTGGTGGTGCCCTGCCCTGCCTGCGCGGCCGCGTCCGCCGGAACGCCGTCGGTCTCTGCCGGGGCAGCATCCGGGCGCGCATACGCCGGAAGTGCACAGGCGAGCGCAGCACTACCAAGAAGAAGACGAGCAAACGACATCAAGACCCTCCCACAAGCGGACGGCCTCCCCTAGCGGGCAATGATACAACGTCACAAGAGCAGATTTGCCTCTGTGACAAAGTTTTTCTGGAGGCGCGGCGGACTATCCGAGGATGCGGCGGTAGAGCGCCTCGTAGCGCTCGGCCATGCGCTCGACAGAAAAGTGCGCCGCCACTCTCGCGCGGCATGCGGCGCGATCGATCTCGTCGACCCGTGCCACGGCGTCGATCGCCCCATCCAGGTCGTCCACCAGGAAGCCGGTGACCCCGTCCTCGATTAGTTCCGGCATGGAGCCGCGCCGGTAGGCGATCACCGGCGTGCCGCAGGCCATCGCCTCCACCACCGAGAGGCCGAACGGCTCGTCGAAGCCGATCAGGTGGAGCAGCGCCCGTGCCTGTCCCAGCATTGCCGTCCGCTTCGCGCCGCCGACGGCACCGTGATGGAGGATGCGGACGCCGTCGACCCCCGGCTCGACCTCCTCGCGCCAATAGCGCTCGTCCTGGACGATCCCGGCCATGTGCAATCGCCGGCCGGTAGTCCGAGCGACGTCGATCGCCTCCCGCGGCCCCTTGTCGGAGTGCATGCGGCCGAAGAACAGCAGATCCTCGCTCCCCGCCGCATCGAAGGGAAAGTCGTCGATCGGAATGCCATGATGAATGGTGGCCGCGTAGCGCAGCGCAGGATGCCGATCCGCGTCGCTGATCGCCACGTACTGCACCCGATGCTGGTAGGGCGCGTACATGGGCAGGATCCGGTCGGAGGAGAAGCCGTGGATCGTGGTGACCATGGGCGTCGATACCAGGCCGGAGAAGGCATGTGCCGGAAAGTCCGCCTGGTTGTGGATCAGGTCGAACTCGCCCGCACGCTCGAACACATGGGCGAGATGGCGGAACTCCCACACCTTTGCATCGATCGCGGGATCTTCCGAATAGGGAGCAGGCACGACGCCCGCGAGAGTCGCGGACGTGATCGAGTCCAGGGTTGCGAACAGCGTCACGTCGATGCCGCGCGCGACCAGCGCCTCGGTGAGCAGGCTGGTGACCAGTTCCCAGGGACCATAGTGCCGTGGCGGCGTGCGCCATGCGATCGGCGCCAGCATCGCGATCCGCATCAAGCGGTAGTCCCCAGGATCATTCCTTCATTCCCCCTCAAGCGCAGCAATCCGTCGACCGGCCCCTTCGCATCGGCCAAGGTGGACAGCAACGGGCGATACCCTGCCGCCCACTGCGGCACGTGCATTTCCACCGGGATCGCGCCGAGGTTCAGCGCCACCAACAACCGCGTATCACCCTCGCGCCGCTCATAGGCGAGCACCGGTCCCTCGCCCCCCACGGAATGCCAGCTGCCCACCGACAATGCGGCGGTGTTCTTGCGCAGCATCAGGAGCGCGCGCGTCAGCGTCCACATCGAGGCCGGGTCGTCTCGCTGGGCCGCAACGTTGCGGGTCGAATAGTCCGGGTTGAGCGGCAGCCACGGGTCTCCGGTGGTGAACCCCGCTCCGGCACTGTCGTCCCAGGGCATGGGGGTGCGCACCGGATCGCGACCGCGGCCGGGCTCGCGCAGTTCCTGGGGGTCGACTGCCCGGCCCGGCGGGATCGTCACGTCCGCAAGCGCGAGTTCGTCGCCGTAATAGAGCGTGGGCGTACCCCGCAGGGTCAGCAGCAGCATGGCCGCAACACGTGCCTGCGCTTCCCCGACACGCGTCGCGATGCGGGCGCGATCATGATTGCCCAGCACCCAGTTCGGCCAGCCGCCGGGTGGGAGGGCGGCCTCATATTCCGCGATCCGCTGCGCCAGTTCGGCCGCGTCCCAGTGCGCTTCGATCAGTTGGAAGTTGAAAGGAAGGTGCACGCCCGGGCGGGCATCCCCGTAATAGGCCACCAGCCGTTCGACGGGCAGATAGATCTCGCCGATCAGCACGCGCTCCTGCCCGTTCGCGGCGAACCCGTCGGCGACGGCGCGCATGTCGGCGGCGATGTCGTGAACTTCCGGCTGGTCGGTCGAGTGAAGCTGCAGCACCCGGTTCTTCTCGCCCGAGCCGGGCAGATAGTCCGGGTTGACCGGATTGTCGGGGAAGTCGGCGTGCTTGATCATGTGCCAGAGCACGTCGATGCGGAAGCCGTCGACCCCGCGCGCGAACCAGAAGCGCAGGACGTCGAGCATCGCGGCACGCAGCTGCGGATTGCGCCAGTTGAGGTCCGGCTGCTCCTTCAGAAAGGCGTGAGAGTAATACTGCCCGGTCGCCGCGTCCCATTCCCAGGCGGGGCCGCCGAAATCGCTGATCCAGTTATTGGGCGGACCACCATCGGGCGCCGGATCGCGCCAGATGTACCAGTCCCGCTTCGACGAAGTCCGCGATTGGCGGCTCTCCACGAACCAGGGGTGCCGGTCCGAGCTATGGTTGGGCACGAAATCGAGCAGGACCCGCAGCCCGCGGGCGTGCGCGGCTGCAAGCAGCGCGTCGAAGTCCGCCAGCGTCCCGAACCGCGGGTCGATTTCGCAGTAATCGGCCACGTCATAGCCGAAATCCGCCATGGGCGACGGGAAGATCGGCGAAATCCAGACGGCGTCGACGCCGAGATCGACAAGATAGTCCAGCCGATCGGTTATCCCTCTGAGATCCCCGATCCCGTCGCCGTCACTGTCCTGAAAGGACCTGGGATAGATCTGGTAGATGGTGGCCGCTTCCCACCACGGCCGCGCTTCTGCCATGAGCACTCCCCTCCGATCGCCTGCACCCGAAATCGGTGGCGGGTCGATCCCCGCCACCAGTCACGTCACTCGCCCGAGGAGCGGGTGGCCGTGTGGCCGCCGAGGGCGCTGTCCTGCTCCCGGTCGGCAGTGCTGCCGGCGTCATCGGCCTCGCGCTGATCGCCCTCCCGAGGGCCCTCTGGACCGGTGCCGATCGCGTCGCCGGGAGCCACGGGATCTTCGTACCGCTCGTGCCCGCGCTTGGTGTCCATGCCGGGCGTGTTGTGGCCGTGCATGCGGATATCGTCCTTGGCCATGATCGCTCTCCTCCTGCGGAACCCGATCAACGGCCGGCACCCCGCGGAGTTGCAGCATTCGCCCTCCAGACGCGTCGGCTCAGCCGAAGCAGCAGGTGGAACCGCTCAGTGGCGCAAACGCGCCGTTTCGCGAACCCCGCCGCTCGGCTAGGCTGCAGGCTCATGACCCGCTTCACCGTGAACAACCAGCCCGTCGAATATCAACTGGATCCGCAGACGCCGCTCCTGTGGGCGCTGCGCGATGCGTCGAACCTCACCGGCACGAAATACGGATGCGGTGTGGGAGAGTGCGGCGCCTGCACCGTGGATGTCGACGGGGAGGCGGTGCGTTCCTGCCAGGTCGCGATCGGCGCCCTGGAAGGGACCTTCGTTACCACCATCGAGGGGCTGTCGCGCGATCGCAGCCACCCGGTGCAGGCCGCGTTCCTCGCCTCCAACCTGGGCCAGTGCGGCTATTGCATCCCCGGGCTGGTCATGGCGACAGCCGCGTTGCTGCGGACGAACCGCGATCCTTCGGATGCGGCAATCGCCGAGGCGCTGACGAACCTCTGCCGTTGTGGCATCCAGCCGCGCCTGACGGAGGCCGTCCGGCGGGCGGCGCGGCTTGCCCGGGGCGACGAGACACTGGAGCCGGCACCCAAGCCCGGCACCGACCATGACGAGGCAGCACGCGCGGTGCCGGCGCTCAGCCCGCGCTGATCCTTTCAGGCGGCTGTCACCCGAGTTCAGCCACGGCTCATCGCGCAAGGCTTATCTGCGGACCAACGTAACCGGCGGGTCCGGTTGGGAGAGCCGCAGTGACCAAGTTCTTGTTGATGGGGTTGATGGCAGCCACCGCGCTGGTGCCTGCGTCGGCATTGGCGCAGGATCGGGGCGATCGCCCCCGGCGCGAAGCGCGTGAGGCGGGCCGCCCTGCACCGCAGCGCATCCAGCGCGAGGCCCCGCGCGAGCGCCCGCAGCCCCAGCGCAACTTCCAGAACGAGCGGGCGCAACAGCCCCGCCCGCAGATGCCGCAGCGGGATTATCAGAACCAGCGCCCGCAGCAGGCGCGTCCGCAGATGCCGCAGCGCGACTTCCAGCGGGAGCGGCCGCAACGGCGCGAGGAGTGGACTCAGCGCCCGGAACGCCCGGGCGGTTTCGAGCGTCCCCGCGGTGATGGACAGCAGCGGTGGCAAGGTGGCGACCGGCGACCGGACGGCCGCCTCGATCGCCGCAACCCTCGCCCGGGCAACCGACCGGACGTCCGCGGCAACGATGGGCGCCCCGATCGTCCGGGGACCCAGCCCGGCCGCCCCGGCGGCAATTGGGAAGGCCGCGACCGACGCCCCGGCGACCGGTTCGATCGCAACGACCGGCGTCCCGTCCGCGGATATGACCGGAACGACGGGTGGCGCAATCAAGCCCGGGACCGGCAGGACTGGAACGATCGCCATGGGTGGAGCCGCGGCTGGCGCGACGACCGCCGGTACGACTGGGACCGGTATCGCCAGGCGAACCGCAACGTCTATCGCCTTCCGCGCTACTACCCGCCGTCCGGCTACCATTACGGCTATCGCCGCTTCTCGGTGGGGCTGACGCTCGGCTCGATGCTCTATGGGTCGAGCTATTGGATCAACGACCCGTTCTACTATCGCCTGCCGCCGGCGTACGGCCCCTACCGCTGGGTCCGCTACTATAACGACGCGCTGCTGGTGGATCTGGAGACCGGCGAAGTGGTCGACACCGTCTACGACCTGTTCTGGTAACGGGATCGATGCGAGCGGGTCCGGCAGGCGACTGCCGGGCCCTCTTGCGTTCGCCGGCACCTTGTTCGAAGGAACGGTGCCATGAAGGTGCAATCGACCCGTCCGCATGGCTCCCCGTCCCCGGTTCGGGCGGAGTTCGGGACCCGCGTCGCCGAGCGGCTGAAGGCCAGTCCGAACGTCCGCCCCGCCAAGACGGAGGCGGCCCAGATGTTCGTCCATCCGGATTTCCTGAGCCCGGACGAATGCGCGATGCTGATGCGCACCATCGACGCGGGCAGCCGCCGCTCGACGCTGCTCACCGAGTCGAACGACCCCAATTTCCGCACCAGCGACAGCTGCGACCTCGACCGCTGGTCACCGGAAATCCAGCCTCTGGACGAGCGGATCGCGGACCTGCTCGGCATCGAGCCGCCGTTCGGCGAGACGATGCAGGGGCAGCGCTATGCGCCCGGCCAGCAATTCCGCGCCCACCACGACTATTTCCACGAGGGGGAGCGCTACTGGGCGGACATGGAGCAGCAAGGCGGGCAGCGGACCTGGACGGCGATGGTGTTCCTCAACACCGTCGAGCAGGGTGGCGCGACCTGGTTCCCGCAGGCGGGCGTCCGCTTCAAGCCCAATGCCGGCCAACTGGTCGCCTGGAACAACATGAACCCGGACGGCAGCCCCAACAAGCTGACCCTGCACGAAGGCATGGCGGTGGTGCGCGGCACGAAATACATCATCACCAAGTGGTTTCGCGAGCGTCCCTGGGTCAAGTGATGGAAACGACAGCGATTTCCATCCTCCCCCGGTTGGCGTAAGCGCTGCCCATGCGTCCCGTACTGAACATCCATCGCTCGATCCTCGGGCAACCCTGGCGCTGGCGCGGCCTTGCCGCCGACCCGTGCGACGCGAGCTTCGCGCCCGACGACCTCGTTACTCAATTGCTGCTCGCCCGCGGCTGCGCGCGCGAGGCGCTGGAGGCACATCGCAGTCCCAGCATCCGCGGCTTCATGCCCGATCCCTCGATCTTCCGTGACATGGACAAGGCCGCCGACCGGCTCGCCGACGCCGTGCAGGCAGGCGAGCAGGTCGCGATCTTCGGGGACTATGACGTCGATGGTGCGACCTCGGCGGCGCTCCTGATCCTGCTGCTCCGCCAGCTCGGCATCGAGCCGCGTGCCTACATCCCCGATCGGATGACGGAGGGCTATGGCCCCTCGGCCCCCGCGCTGCTGCGGCTGAAGGAAGAAGGCGCGAGCCTCATCGTCACGGTCGACTGCGGCGCCCAGGCCTTCGAGGCGCTGGACGCAGCGCGCGCGGCCAACGTGGACGTGGTGGTCGTCGACCATCACAAGTGCGCAGCCGCCCTCCCCTATGCGCACGCTCTGGTGAACCCCAATCGCATGGACGAGCGCGAAGGTGCCGAGCACGGGCACCTGGCAGCCGTCGGCGTCGCCTTCCTGCTGGGTGCGGCGCTGTTGCGCACGCTCAGGACGCGGGGCTGGTTCGCCAGCCGTCCGGAGCCCAAGCTGATCGAGCTGCTGGACCTCGTCGCGCTGGGTACCGTTGCCGACGTCGCGCAGTTGCGCGGGCTGAACCGCGCCTTCGTCGCCCAGGGGCTCAAGGTGATGGCGCAGCGCCGCAATCTCGGGCTCGCCGCCTTGATCGAGGCGTCCAGGCTGACACGGGCGCCGACCTGCTCGGACCTGGGCTTCGCGCTAGGACCCCGGATCAATGCGGGCGGGCGCGTCGGGCGATCGGACCTGGGCGTCCGGCTGCTCACCACACGGGACCGTGACGAAGCCCGTGCCATCGCGGAGGAACTGGATCGGCTGAACGAGGAACGCCGGGCCATCGAGGCGGTGGTGCAGGCGGAGGCAGAAGAGCGCTGCATCCAGCAGCAGGACCGCGGCGTGGCCGTGGTTGCCGGGCGGGGGTGGCACGCCGGGGTGATCGGGATCGTCGCAGGGCGCCTGAAGGAGAAGCTCGGCCGCCCCGTCCTGGTGATCGCCGTGGACGAGAACGGGGTCGGCAAGGGCTCGGGCCGGTCGATCGCGGGCGTCGATCTGGGCGCGGCGATCCTCTCGGCGAAAGACAGCGGCCTCCTTCACGCGGGCGGCGGCCATGCCATGGCGGCGGGCGTCACCGTGTCCGAAGACACCATCCCCGCCCTTGCCGACTTCCTGCACGAGAACCTGGCCGAGGCCGTGGAACGCGCGCGCGGCGAACGCGCGCTGCTGTTCGACGCGGTGCTTGCCCCCGGCGGGGTGAACCCGATGCTGGTGGAGGCTCTGGAAGTGGGTGGCCCCTACGGCGTGGGCTGGCCCGCGCCGCGCGTGGCGGCGGGCCCCGTGCGCGTGATCCGCGCGGATACGGTCGGCAACGGCCATGTTCGCCTGACCGTCGCTGGAGACGACGGGCGCAGCCTGAAGGCGGTGGCGTTCCGCCAGGCGGATACGCCGCTCGGCATGGCGCTGCTCGGCGCCCCGCCCCACCGCCGGCTCTGGCTCGCCGGGCGTGCCAAGATCGACGACTGGGGCAGCCGCCCCGCCGCCGAACTCCACGTGGAGGACGCAGCCTGGGCCGATTGATGCACCCGAAACAAAAATCGCAAACACCCGCTTGACCGCCCGGCAGCATTTCCCTAGTTCGCCGCAACCGGCAACGGCCCCTTCGTCTAGTGGTTAGGACGCGGCCCTTTCACGGCTGAAACACGGGTTCGAGTCCCGTAGGGGTCACCAGCGGCTGCCAGAAATGGCAGGCCAGCGCGGTTTTTGTGGCGGTCACGGACGCTTTGCCATCCTTGTGTACAAAGGATGCGTACAAAGTGATCCGAATGGCCTCTCCCTTCAAAGATCCTCGCACGGGCATTTTTTACTTTCGACGGGTGATCCCCGTCGCGCTCCGGCCGCTCTTCGATGGCGTGTCGAGCGGGTATAAGCGGACACTCGACACCCGCGATCCCGACGAAGCGCGCCAACGCAATCACCCGCACGCGGTGATCTTCGAACAGAAGCTAGCCGCCGCACGACGTGCTCTGACCACCAAGCAGCTCCACTCAGCACGAGCGATGCTTGAGGCTTATCTCGTGGACACGAGCGAGCAGCAGCTACAAGGTATCGCCCAGAAGCTTGCCTTGCTCGAACTTGGAGCGTTCACGTACGCGCATGGCTTAACGGACCATGATCCGGGCGGGCGTTACGACTTCGGCACTCCTTCCACGCCCGACGATCTCCGTGATCACGGCGACCGCAAGGCGATGCTGGAGGCCATTCCCGACTTCAGGCCCCTGCCATGGCTGGAGACGCTGCAGCGTGTTGCCGCGCTGCCCAGTCTTGATCCCATCGACTGGGCCATTGTCATGATCGCGTTCGACAACGGTATTGTTCAGCCGATCGAGCCAACTCTTTACGAGGCGATTGGGCGAGCCTTTCTGGACAGACTCTGCGCAGCCTGTGCACTGAAGATCGATCCGGCACGAACCCGAATCCTGCCATCACCGATCTTGATCCCCGGGATCGAGATCTCGGCGACGACGCCGCCGCCCGAAATCTCGAACGAGAGAGCCCCGACCATCACGCAAGTCTTCGAGGACGGGGCTGTTTTCCAGCCCCGGGAACCCAAGGTGGTCGACGAGTGGCGCACGGCTATCGGGCGGTTCGCTCGTTTGCACGATGATCCACCTGTGGACACCATCACGGCATCAATGGTCCGCGCCTACCGGCGCACCTGCGCTGGGCTGCCGGCCCGCGCAGGCAAGGAGATCACCGCCCTGCCGCTCCTCGATCAGGTCGAACTCGCCAAGGCGCGACGCCTAACGACGCTGTCACCCGCGACGGTCAACAAAGCACTGTCCGCGGTCGCGTGACGCTCGAGCATGCCGTCGAGGAACTTCACGTCATCAGCGGCAATGTCGCAAAGACGGTCACGTCGCTGCCCAAGAGCGAAATCGAAGATTCGCGCCTCCCGTTTGAACCACAAAATCTGGTCAAGATCTTCAGCGCCCCTCTACCGAGGAAAGGCGGGGTATCGTCGAGTACGCTTTACTGGACCTTGCTTCTTGCCCCCTTCACGGGGTGCAGACTTGACGACCTGGGCAAGTTGCGCCCGGGAAACATCAAAACCTATGACAGCATTCCCTACATCGCCATAGAACCTGACCGCATTCGCCTCCGTGAGGAACAGGAAGGCCCTGCCAAACGGGTGAAGACTGCAAGCGGCAGGCGCGACATCCCGCTGCACTCGATCCTTATAGAAGCTGGCTTCCTCGACATGGTCGCTAAGCGACGTGACGAAGGAGCAGAATGGCTTTTCCGGAACTAGATACAAACAAATATGGCAGTCGGACGCAGCGCCTTTCCCGCGTAATGAATGATTTTCTCGACCAGATTGGCTTATGGATCCGGAACTTGTCTTCTATTCGTTTCGGCACGCCGGGAAAGGGGCGATTCGCGGCAAGGCCAACAAGGAAATCGTCGATCTCCTGTTCGGCCACGCAGATGGATCAGTCAGCACGCAATACGGACGAGGTGCCGACATGGTGGTCCTTCGTGACGCCAACGAGAAGATCGGCTATCCAGACGTCGAATGGGCTCGGGTGATTGAGAACGCCAAAAGTACGACTTGAAGTTGGCCGCTTGCGGACTGGCAACTTACCGGCGCTCGAGTCGGCATAGCTGGCGTTCCCCGCCGATCGCACCGTATGGCAGGTTACGACCCAAAATGCGTCGTTCGCCGATCGGGCTTTGACCGGCAGGTTCCGCCAGAACAGGCCATTCACGGAGTGCGAAGCCGTCTGGCAGCAGTGCGCCCGATTTGTTGCCGTTCGAACTGGCTCTCTCGGCGCCCGAAAGCCGCCGTTTCATATTTGCTCCTCTATCCCGCCGCCTCAGGTTCGATGCGAGAATTGCAATCCTGCAATCTAGACGGCGGCTTCCGAGGGCGCGGACTTGGCTGGGCCGGCATTCCACGTTCCGGCAGCGCGAGCTTTGCCAAAGTGGATCGCGAGATACGCGCCGATTGTGAGCGCTCCGACTGCGATCGTGGCGAGATCCGCGTTGGGACTGACCTGAACCGGGTGGCTCGCAAGCAGAAACAGGCCTCCAGCGAGATTAACTGCACCCCACAGGAAGTTCACTAAGGGCGAGGACGGGCCCTTTCCGCGCGGCTTCGCAAAGGGTGTCGGAAAGATTTCACCGCGCAGGCCTGCCGCCAGATGCGGTATCGAATTGCAGAGTAGAGCGCCGGAAAAGAACAGAGTAATGTGCATGCAACACCTTCGGGTCTGAGTCTGGAAATGGATGACTTCATTTGTCAGGGTCAATTCGGCTGGAAATAGAACGCGCCATTGCCGGGCCGAGGATGAGAACAACCACGAACCGCGCCATCTGCATGGTCATAACAAATGATATGTCTACCTGGGTTGAGGCGGCAATGATCGCAACCGAATCCGCACCGCCAGGACTGGTGGCGAGATAGGCGGTGAGTGGATCGATCCCCGCAATCAGCACCAATCCCGCTGCAAGGCCCCCGCATACGGCGACCAGAAGCAAGGTGCTGCCGATGATCGCCGGCATTTTCCGAACTGCGTGCGAGAGTAACGGGCGGTTGAACCGGAGACCGATGCGCCACCCGATGAAGGCGTAGGCGATAGCCAGAAGCCAGCGCGGCAGGTCGATCGTCAGCAGACCTTGATGTTGGAGAAGGATGCCGAGGGTGAGCGGAATCAGAAACGCTCCAGAGCGAAAACCGAGGCGGCGAGCAAGCAGTGGGGCCATGATGGCAAGCACGAGCGTTTCGGCGAAGTACAGCCAGTCGTTCGGCAGCAGCGAAGGCGGAGCAGGCATCGCATGAGCTGCAGAGCCCCCGACAAGCTTCGTGATTACCGAAGCGATAGCCGCCACGACGATGACGCGTGTGTATTGCATGAAGGCAACGAGTTGCGCGTCCGCGCCGGCATTTTCAGCCATCAACGTCATGGCCGTCGCGGCACCTGGGCTCAGGCCCCAGATGATGGTTGTGCCGGGAAGCACACGGTGGCGAGCAAGCAGCCAGCCGAGACCTGCGCTTGCGGCAACGACCGCCAGGACGCCCGCCGAGAACAGGGCTAGTTGACCAAGGCTCCGCCAACCACAGCGTGCGGGATTGTCTTGGCGATCATGCAACCTAGAACGCCCTGAGCGATGCCGAAGCCCAGCCATGGGACTTCCAGCTTTGCTCCTTGGAAGGCGACTACAATTCCAGCGATCAGCGGGCCGAGTAGGAGCGCCGCGGGGATGTCGATCAAGTTCAGCACATATGCAAAGATCACCGACAGGACGATCAGTACGCCCCAGTAGATTGAAGGACTTGCAGCTCGGCAACGAGCATAGGGGGGTGGCGCATCCGTCATGATGCCGAAACGATCGGATAATCCCCGCCGCGTTGTGCGGCATGGTCAGCGTGGGCGCTCGCCCGGAGCGCCTTCGACGGCCTGCAGCCTATGTTGACGCACGCAACACCCATCAGGCTTCGATGGACGATGGCCGCCGATTGGCGAACGTCGTGCAGTCGGCCGAGCGCTGGGCTCGTGTGGCCGGCACCGATGTTCGCGTCGAAGCTGTGCATGGAAGGCTACCTTGATCTTCTGCCAGCGGCGTGAGGCTAGGCCTGAAAGGTGCCGGGCCTGCACGCGGCAGACCCGGTCCGGTCAGACGACGCTGAGGCGCACGTCGATGTTGCCGTGGGTCGCGTTCGAGTAGGGGCAGGTCTGGTGCGCCGCCTGGACCAGCCGCTGCGCATCTTCGCGGTCCAACCCGGGGAGCGTCACCGCGAGCTCCACCTCGAGGCCGAAGCCACCTTCGGACCGCATGCCAATCCCTACCGTCGCCACAGCCGTTGCATCCGCGGGCACCTGAAGCTTGAGCAGGTGAGCGGCGAACTTCAGCGCACCGAGGAAGCACGCCGAATATCCCGATGCGAACAACTGCTCGGGGTTGGTTCCCTCACCGCCGGCTCCACCGAGTTCCTTTGGCGTGGACAATTGCAGGTCGAGCTTGCCATCCTCGGTACGGGCGCGGCCGTCACGGCCTCCGGTGGCGGCAGCAGTGGTGCGATATTTGACATCAACGGACATGTTCATTTCCTTTCTTGTGGCGTCGCACCTCCTGCGGCGGGTGGGTGGAGGACTTGCTCAGGCTGCAACCGCCCTCGGACGGCGCCGTGCATTGCTGATCGTCAGCGAGACCGCCGAGATGAGGAAGTAGAAGGCGCCGAACGCCGCGTAGGGCGCGATGTCGGCGATGCTGACGGGCGCGGCGCCGGCCGCCTTGTTGAGCATGTGCGCGCCAGCGAGGCCGGACTGAGCGCCGCTGAGGATCATCGCCCACTGGCGATCAAGCGACATCACACGGTCTCCTTCAGTTGACGGGGCTCGGTGCTCCCCAGTGCCTGCGAACAAAACGAGCGACTTCGTTGGAGAGATCTCGATCTTCCGCGGTATGACCGGTGAAGCCCCCGTGCGGCATGGCTTCGAAGACGTGAAGCTCGGCCTGCACGCCAGCTCGCCGCAATGCGCGGTGCATGCGTACTGTGTTCGACAAGAAGAGGTCCCGGGTGCCTGTGTGAAGGAATGTGGGAGGAAAACCACTAAGCTCCCCAAACAGCGGTGAGAGATGCGGGTCTGTCAGGTCGCTGCCGTTTGCGTAGAGTAGATTGCTAGACCTGAGCGAGCCGGGCAGCACCACGTCCACGAGCTGGTTCACTTCAAAGCTGTCGCCGCTCTCGGTGAGGTCCACTTGCGGCGAAAGAAGGACCAGCGCCGCCGGCATCGGCAGACTTTCTTCCCTCGCTCTCAGGAGCATTGCCGCCGCGAGGTTACCCCCCGCCGACCGACCGCCGATGATGATATTTGAGGGCGCATGAGTCTTGAGGACGTGACGGTACCCAGTCACGCAATCGTCAAGGGCGGCGGGGTATGGATGCTCTGGAGGCGTTCGGTAATCAACGGCATAGCACCGTACCTGGTGCAGATCGGCCTGCATCTGTGCCCCGGCGGAGCAGGCCGCTCCGCCGCCCATGACAAGGGCACCCCCATGAAGGTCGATATAGGCGGCTTCAGCGGGAGCCCGGTTATCCGGCTCCGCCACATGGATCACTGCGCCCTTAACGTCGATCGTCTCCACGGTCGAGAGTGGGCGGCCTGCTCTTTCCGCAAGGCTTGCGGCATAGCGCGCGTCCGCTGTGGCCTTGAGGTTCATCCAGGCATCGACGTCGTCATGCGAGGGCATCACATATGATGCGTTGACGGGCATTCGGTCCGGGCCGACGAGGCGCTCAAGCGCAGCCCGCGCCTCTTCGCTGATCGACGTGGGGAATGGGACAATCCGGTCCGGCACTGCTACGCCGCATTTCTTGTCGGTCATTTGCTATGAACCTCTTTCGGTCGGAAGGTTCGCCGGCCCGTCTAATGTACCATGCGGGGTTTAGGTTCGGGAGACGACAGCTGACCCTGCCTGACGCTAGGCGGGCTTTCGCAGGGGGATCAATCGACCCAAGGTCAAGCAGCGCCATACCCACTCCAATGGGCCCATTTCAAAGCGCGCGAGCCACCATGGGGACCAGAACAATTGCAAGATCCAGATTGCGAGGGTGATCGCCCACAGTCCTGGTCGATCGACTTCGCCCATCAGCGCTCCCCGACCACCATAGAAGATCGAGGTCATCAGCAGCGACTGCGTGATGTAGTTTGTAAAGGCCATCCGCCCGGTCGCGGCCATTGGTGTCAGCAGCTTGCCTGCGCCGGCTCTGAGAAGGAGGACCAAGCTGGCGACATAGGCCAGCGAAATCAGCGGCGAAAGAAGAAGGTTGACCCCCTCCTCACCCAGTACAAGACGCTCCCGAACATCGACCTTCCACGCAAGCCAGGCGGCGAGAAGGAGAGCTGTGTATCCGATTGCGATCACCGTGACATAGCGTCGGTTGCTGGACTCGCCAGCCAGGAAACCGCTTTTGAACAGGGACAGTCCAATCATCATCAGGGCGAGAGTTTGAGGAATAAGCGACGGGTATCCGGAGAGCACGTTCAGATATTCTCTGGTGTTTAGTCGATAAGCTCCGGCCCACGAGCCTTTCGCTTCGACTAGCCGCTCCCGTGTCATTGCCTTGCGCTCCATCACGGCCACCGGATCAGGAATTCGCGCCGCTTCGGCTGCCGTCCGCACGGATGGCGAGGCGTTCGGATACGCTGCCGTCGGAATGGCCGAAAGCGCCATCGCCGCATATAGGGCGGCGCCAACGCCCATCAGGACCTTCGGCTGCCAACCGCGGCAGAAGAACATCAGGAAGCCGGTGACGGCGTATAGCGAAAGGATGTCGCCCCACCAGATCCCGAAGCCATGGAGCATCCCGAAAAGGAAGAGAATACCCAGCCGCCGTGCGAGCAACCTGCCCTTGCGTTGGTCCGTCCCGTCGCCGCCCACGAGGAACAGGGACACGCCAAACAACATCGAGAAGATGATCAGGAACTTTTCGTGGAATAATGTGTCCATGATCCAGTACGAAACGGCGGTCCATCCTTCGTTCGGATAAAGCCACATCGTAGGCCTGAGGGAAGCCGACTGGGGAGCGGCAAAGCCATCAGCGTTGACCGCCAGAATGCCCAGAATGGCCAACCCTCGAATAACATCGAGAGCCTGGATGCGAATCTTGCCTAGGACAGGAGCGGCCATAATAATTTCCACTTGGTGTGGCATCGAGCGCGCGCGTTCGACCGCGCCACCAAGCTGGTGCCAGGCGCAACGCGGACGGGCTCACAGCATGTTGGTGGCGGGGCGCTTATGCGGAGGCGAAGTCGGTCGAGCGAGAGAGCCTGTCCCACTCGGCCATCTCGGCGCTCAGCGCGGCGAGCTTCTGTTCCACAAGGCTCAGCGCATCAGTGCCGAGGAATAGGCGCATCGGCGGGGACGGTGCATCAATCAGGGTGAGCAGCGCCTGCGCCGCCCTAGCTGGATCGCCGGGCTGATTTCCACTCTTGGCGTGTCGTGCGGCGCGGATTGGATCCATTACCGCGTCATAGTCCGCGATGCTGCGGGGCGTGCGCTGCATCGACCGTCCTGCCCAGTCGGTGCGGAACTGGCCGGGGGCGAGCGCAGTGACGCGTATCCCGAACTGCGCGACTTCCTTGCCGAGCGCTTCGGAGATGCCTTCGAGCGCGAATTTGCTGCCGCAGTAAAAGCTGATCCCCGGCATGGTAATGAATCCGCCCATCGACGTAACGTTGACGATGTGGCCGCGACGTCGCGCACGCATGCCGGGAAGCACCGCCTTGATCATCGCAACGGGGCCGAACACATTTGCGGCGAACTGGCGCTGAAGATCGTCCATCGACGACTCCTCGAGCGCGCCTTCGTGCCCATAGCCGGCATTGTTCACGAGCACGTCGATCGCACCAACCCGCTGTTCGGCGGAGGCGACTGTCGAGGGGACGGCCTCGTAGTCGGTAACATCGAGCACAAGCGGGTGTGCCCTCCCCGGTGCGAGTGCGGCGAACTGGTCGGCGTCTTGGACGCGCCGCACGGTGCCGATGACCTGATGCCCAGCGCTGAGCGCCGCGTAGGCGAAGGCCCGCCCAAGGCCGGAGCTGACGCCAGAAATCAGGAAAATCCTGGGAAAGCCTGGCACCATGGTCTAACTCCAACGAGAGTGTGAACTATATCATGATATAGATGGTGCGATGGTCGAGAGCAAGGGGCGGAGTGTGCCCGCGGCGAACAGGGGCGAAGCGGTGCGGCAGCGCGTGATCGACGCCGCCGAACGGCTCCTGCGCCACGGCAAGGCGGAGTACTCGATGCGCGACTTGGCGGCGGAAGCCGGTGTCAGCTTTGCCACGCCATTCAACCAGTTCGGAAGCAAGGCAGCGATCATGCACGCACTGGCCGAGCGGCGCATCGGCATGATGACGGATCGCTATGTGAAGCAGCCTCCATTGCCGAACGCGGCCGAGCGGGTGCTGCTCGCGGTTTCCATTGCCGCCGCCGGAATGCTGGAGGAGCCGGTCGTCAATCGGGCGGTGATGGGGTGGATCGGGACGGCGGGACCGGTGCCGGGGAGGGCTTTAACGCTGTCGGCCTCGTTGTGGCGGCTCGCTCTTGGCGATGGCAATGGTCTCGACGAGGTACGTCGGAAGGAAGCGTTGGCCATCTTACCGCGGCAGCTCGCGTTCGGCTTTCGCGGGGTGCTGTCCTTTTGGACCGCGGGAGAGCTGGCGAACGATGAACTTGCTAGCAGCGCGGAACGGGTCGCTACAACACTCTTGCTTGGGTTTTCCAAACCAGGCTGATCTCATCGGGCGCCTGAACGGTTCCGCCTGAGGGTTCGCGGCCACTAAGGAGGAAAAGCTGCATCCTGCGATGGACGGCCATTCAGGACTGAATGGTTCGGCACCTTGCGACCAGCGGCAGTGGCTCTCGGCTCTTCCTGGCGGCAGCTTTCCGCTTTCGGCCAACGCAGACCAGACGGTCTCCTGCCGGCCCAAGCTCAGCCATCTGCACCGCTGGTCCCGACCAATCTCGACCCTTATCGAGCCCGTATAAACAAGCGACCCGGAGCCCCCCTGCCCGCTCCTCGCGATGGCCGCAAGGAAGCGGGCTTGGTCGCGATCGGGAGGGCGGATCCTGGGCGGCCTTACTTGCGCACGATCGTCAGGGCGCCGCCGTCGTAGGTCGCCTCCGCATCATAGCCGTTGGCGTCCGTCACCGGCTTGCCCTCGCGGACCCAGCGCACGCGGATGGCGCGGCGGGTCGGCATGCCGTTCCAGCCCTTGCCCTCGCGCGCGCCCAGCGTCACGGCGCCGGTACGATCGTCGTAGCGGATCGGGATGCGGCTGAACGCACCCTGCTTGTACGCGGTGCTGGCGCCGTCGTCCTCATAGAGGGAGAACTGCCCGTCGGCACCGGTGTAGACCGCAAGGGTCAGCGGAGCGCCGCGATCTTGGTCGGTGTATTGCATCACCGGCCCCATCGGCACGATCGCGCCCGCGCGGACGAACAGCGGCATGCGCTCGGCCGGCGCTGCGACCGTGGCGGTCTGGCCGCCGGGATAGGTCCGGCCGTTCGAGAAGTCGTACCAGGTGCCGGTTCCGGGGAAATACACCTGCCGGCTGCGCGCCTTGTACTCGACCACCGGCGCGACCAGGAACGCGTCGCCGAACAGGTATTCATCGGTCAGCTCCCGCGCCGTCTTGTCCTGCGGGAAATCGGCGGCGAGCGCGCGCATGATGCTGCCGTCCTTCATGTAGGTGTCGGCACCGATCGTGTAGATGTACGGCATCAGGCGGTAGCGCAGCTCGTCGTACCACACCATTGACTGGCGCATGGGTGATCCTTCGGGGCTGATCTCGTAGACCTCGCGGTACGGGAACTCGCCGTGGCTGCGGAACAGCGGGCTGAACGCGCCGAACTGGAACCAGCGCAGGTTGAGCTCGCGCCACTCGTCCAGGTCCGCCGCCTTGGGCGTCTTGGTCGAGTAGCGGTCCTCCAGCGCGAAGCCGCCGATGTCGTGCGTCCAGTTCGGGATGCCCGACATGGACGCGTTCACGCCGGCCGAGATCTGCGCCTTGAGGTCGAACCAGCGGCTGGCGATATCGCCCGACCAGATCGCCGAGCTGTAGCGCTGCAAACCGCCGAAACCCGAACGGGTGAGCAGGAATGGGCGAACGTCGGGCTTGAACGAGGTCCAGCCGTCGTAGAACGCCTTTGCGTTCATGAGCGGGAAGCTGTTGAAATACTGCTCGGCCGGCCCGATCGCGGTCGGCCCCATCGTCCTGATGCGTTCCTCGATCGAGAGGTTGGAGTGCATGTCGGGCTCGCTGGCATCCGCCCACCAGGCGTCGGTGCCGAGCTTCGCCAGCCGTTCCTCGACCTGCTTCCAGAAGATGCGGCGACCCTGCGGCGAATAGGGATCGTAGAAGGTGCTGGCGTAGCCCGGGCCGACCCAGTCCTTGTTCCCCATCTCCAGGTTGCCCTTGTACACCGCGCCGGCGGCCTCGAGCTCCTTGTACGTATCGGTGGTCGGATAGAATTTCGGCCAGACCGAGATCATGAAGCGCGCGTTTGCCGCGTGCACCGTCTCGATCATCTTCTTGGGATCCCGGAAGCGCGTCGCATCGAAGCGGTGGCTGCCCCAATCGTCGTCGCGCCAATAGCGCCAGTCGAGCACGATGGTATCGAGCGGGATCTTGAGCTCGCGATACTTCGCGACGACGCCAGTCACCTCGTCCTGCGTGTCGTAGCGCTGGCGGGATTGCCAGAAGCCGTACGCCCATTTGGGCATCATCTCGGACTTGCCGGTCAGCTGGCGATACCCGGCGATCGCGCCGTCGATGCTGCCGCCGGGGACAAACCAATAGTTCTTGGCCTGACCCACTTCGCTGGTGAACCAGATCGAATTGCGGTCCTCGGCCGGAAGCGGATCGCTGTGCAGCAGCGCCATGTAGCCGGCGTTCGGCTCCCATTCGATGCGGACGTTGGCGGCCCTGCCGGCGGTCATCGGAACGTCGAAGTTGGCGTACCAGGGGCTCCAGTTCTGCCGCCAGCGGTTCAGCACTTCCTTGCCGTCGACAAAGACCTTGAAATAGCTCGATCCATAGAGCTGGAAGCGATGCACGCCGGTGCTGGTCGGCATCACGTCGCCGGTCCAGATGACCGTCTGCTTCTGCACCGCATTGCCGGCGGTGTTCTGGCCGCCGGTCGCCGCCTCCGTCCTGGCCTTGGCCGCCTCCGGCCAGTTCGCCTGATCCTTGATGTACTGGTAGTTGATCGACGCTTCCTGGCGGGTGACCACCGGCTTGCCATCCAGGAAATACTCGGCCTTCCAACCAGGCTTACCGCCGGAGGTGACCTTCAGTTCCTCGCCCACCAGCTTGTAGGGCTTGGGATTGCCGAAGCGGGTGATCGAGTTGTTGTCCCACAAGAGGCCGTAGCCCCTGGTGGAAACCAGGAACGGCACGCCGATGTCCATGTTGTGCTGGGCGAGTTCGACGTCCTCGCCCAGATTGTCCATGGTCGCATTCTGATGCTGGCCGAGCCCGTAGACAGCCTCGTCGGTGCCGCGGTTGAACTGCTGCGAGACGGTGACGAACGGCCTGCCGTCGATGGTGACGCGGGCGAAGGTGGTGGCGCCCGCCTCGTTCAACAGCAGCTTGCCGGCCGCGTCGAGGAAGCGGATCTCGCCGCTCGCCAGGGCAATCTGTGCCGTCGACTTCGCGGCCGCAAGGGTGACGTAGCCGCCCTGCTCCTCGATGGTAAACTTGCCCGGCGCGGGCGGGTCGGGCGCCATCAGGCTGGGGGCGAGCCGACCGCTTGCCATGTCGCGCGGCACGGCAACGACGTGGATGATCCCGTCGCCATGCACCGTCACCTCGACGCGGGAGGAGGGCCCCGACGCAGGCGTCACCGCAACCCCGCCGGCGATCTTCTGGAACGTGCCACTCTGCGCCAGCGCAGGAGATGCAATCGCGCTTCCGACGAGAAGCGCCGAGACGAAAACCCTGTGCATGATCATACCCCCGTGCATCCCCTCCAGCTGCGCGTCAGCGCGCGCGGCCCGTCGTGATCCTCAACACCTGTGGCCGATCGATCAGGTTGATCCCGTAATCGGTCTGGTCGCCGTTCCACACCCGCTTCATCACCCATTTGCCGTCGGAGAACGTGCCCTCCTCGATGCGCAGGATCATGGCGCCCGGTGTCTCCGGCTCGAAACGGACGCGAACATGATCGCCTACGAGCAGGAATTCGTTCTCGAACATGTGCGCGACGGCGAGCCCACCGATCGGCTGCGACGCCCATGGTGGAGGCTCGGCCTTCAGCCAAGTCCAGTCCTTGGTGCCGAATTGCCATTCGCCCCAGGTGCCGGTGATCTTCCAGCCGCCCAATACGGTGGAGACGGCGGCGCCGTCGTCGGGCTTGGCCGCGCCCCAGGTCGAACGGGAGGCGGCGATCCGGGCCCAGTCGCGCAGGATCGAAGCGACCGCCTTGTACGGCAAGGCGAAGGCGTCGAGTGTATCCCTGTCGAGCCGGTCGGAGCCGAGCGGGTAGTTGAAGTATCCGGTGTCGTCCATGCCGAACGGCGCGAAGCCGATCCCGCCGCGGCCGATGGTCGGGTAGAAGAAGCGCGCGAATTCCCTGCCGTTGCCGATCTCCGGCACCATCAGCGGATTGTCGGGGCGCGCATATTTGTCGAGATACTGGACAACGTTCTCGCTCTTGCGATCGTAGATGTCGGGCGCCTGGAAATCGATCGCTGGAGCGGCCGTCTTCCAGATGTCGAGCACGTCCTGCTGCGGCCCGCCGCTGGCCACGCCCTCCGGATCAGGGACGTTCGACGGGCCGGCGAGCGCGGCGTTCACGTACATGGGCAGCGGCTTCACCTTCTTGCCGGCAACCGCCATCGCGTTGACGTAGGAGGCGACATACCAGGTGTTGAAGGCGCGATCGGCCTGGGCGCCGAACGCCTGCGCCCAGGTCCCGGACTTGCCCAGCTTGCGGGCGAGCGGCTGCGGGATCGCTTCCGCAAACAGGCGGTTACCGGTGGCGCTGAAGTCGCGCGGATTGCGGTAGCTGCCCGTCTCGTTCTGTGGCTGCACCAGGATCACGGTGTTCTGGGGGTCGTGATCCCGCAGATATTCCATGACCTTCACGAAGGCACGGGTGTCGGCGGCGAGCGTCTGTTCGCCGTGGGCGCTGAGCACATCATGATCCTTGCCGTCGCGCGTCTTCATGCGCGGAAAGCGGCCGGGGTTCAGCTTCACCCAATCGGGCGTGTAGGCGTAGCTCGTGTTCTTCCACGTGCCAAACCACAACAGGATCACGCGCTTGTCATGCGCGCGCGCCTGATCGAGCAGCACCTGGAGGAACGAGAAGTCGAACTTGCCCTCGGTGGGCTCGACCTGTTGCCAGGCGATCGGCATCTCGAGCGTGTTGGCATGGATGCGGTCGAGCGTAGGCCAGACCTGATCGAGCATCGCGGGGTAGTTGCTCGAATTATTCGCCTGCGCGGCGAGCATCAGATAGGGCGCGCCATCGACGATGAAGGCGTGGCGACCGTTGCGCGTCTCCAGCCGCGGCAGTTCGGTGGCGGGGCCGGTTTGCGCGGCTGCGGTGATGGCCGTGGTGGTGGCGGTGGCGAGCGCGATCAGCGCCGTGCCCAGTTTGAAAGCGTTCACTCCCCTCCCCCCTCTTGCGGATCGCCGTACACGATCCCCGCCGATCCGTCGCCACATGGACGCGGGCGGATTTTCGCGGGTCGCCGCTGACAGGCGCAGGCCGCACTATGCGCATCATCTTCGATCCGCCGCCAGCCCGCTCCGGCGTCAGGCGAGCGAAACACCCCCTTGTCTCGCCAACCTCGCCGCTGGGGTAGAGCCCCGGCAACCAAGCGCCCGCCGCCGCCGTGGGGCCGGACAGGGCAGCCGGATGGGGCGCGCTACCGCTGACGTTCGCGCGCCCTGATCGAGGCGATTGCGCGTATTCACGGGAACGCCTCGCCGCCCGTGGCGCTTTGATGGAACCACCTTCAGCTTTCCGAGGATCTGCATGCCCCATTTCGCTCCCCCCGGCCCGCTCGGCTTCGGCGGCGCGCCGCTCGGCAACATGTTCGACGTCGTGGACGAGGCGACAGCCGAGGCGGCACTGATGGCCGCCTGGGATAGCGGTGTCCGCTATTTCGACACGGCGCCCCATTACGGCAGCGGACTTTCCGAGCACCGGTTCGGCGCGGTCCTTCGCCGCTACCCGCGCGAGCAGTTCGTGCTTTCGACCAAGGTGGGGCGGCGGCTGCGTCCAGACGCAAGCCGCCCCGAGAACCCGCCGTTCAAGGACGGCCTGCCGTTCCGGGTCGAACTCGACTATTCCTATGATGGGGTCATGCGATCGATCGAGGACAGCTACCAGCGGCTGGGCCTCGCACAGATCGACATCGCCTTCGTGCACGACCTCGCTGCCGACCACTTGGGAGATGCGTGGGAGGAGCAGTTCGAGATCGCCCGCACGGGCGCGTTCCGGGCGCTCGATGAACTGCGCGATCAACGCGTGATCAAGGGCTGGGGCCTGGGGGTGAACCGTACCGAACCGTGCGTGCGCACCATCGAGCAGGCCGATCCCGACGTGTTCCTGCTCGCCGGCCGCTACAGCCTGCTCAACCAGCCGGCGCTCGATCGACTCTTTCCGCTCTGCGCCGAACGCGGCGTGCATGTGGTGGTGGGCGGCCCCTACAACAGCGGCCTGCTCGCCGGCGGGCGGAACTTCGAATATCAGGAAGCACCGGCCGACATGATCGCGAAGCGGGATCGGATCGCCGCCATCTGCGAACGGCACGGTGCCGACATCCGCTCCGCCGCGCTGCAGTTCTGCGCCGCGCATCCGGTCGTCGCCGCGATCATTCCAGGAGCCAAGCGGCCGGACAAGGTGCGCGAGAATGCGCGGCTGATGGCCGCGACCGTGCCCGCGGCGGTCTGGGAGGCGTTGCGAGAGGAAGCGCTGATCCCCACCGATGCTCCGGTGCCGGCTGCGACCAGCTAAGCGGGTCGCGGCGCCCCGCCTGGGGCGCCGCGGTCCGGCTATTGCTGCCCGGACGCGAGCAGTTCGAACTCGACGGGGTCGTGGGCGCAGAAGATGCGGACCTCGTCCCCGTGATCCAGGGACAGGCGGCGCAGGCGCTGCTGGTTGTGAAGGCGCGCGGCGCGATCTACCTCCATCATCCGCTGGTAGCCGCGCAGTGCCGGCGTGCAGGAATAGCGCTCCGACCCGATCTCGCCCCGGTAGAAATAGGCGTCGGCCGCGTGGAGCAGCCAGCGGCCGCCGTCCTCGCGGATCGCCACCCCGGTGTGCCCCCAAGTGTGGCCGGCGAGCGGCACGAGCAGGATCTCCGGCGGCAGACCCTGGAGATCCCGCACGGCATCGAAGCCGAACCAGCGCTCGCCGCCGCCTAGCGGATAGAGGCGCCAGTCCTGCATTTCGTCCCATTGCTGCGGACGATAGCGGCGGGTACCCACAAAGGCGCCCCCTGCCCGCTCATCCGCGACCTCCTTCTCGCGCGCCGTCACATGGACGGCAGCGTTGGGGAAGTCCTCGAGCCCGCCGGCATGATCGAAGTCGAGGTGGGTGACGATGATGTGACGGACGTCGGCGGGATCGAACCCCAGCCGGCGCACCTGGGCCAAGGCCGTCTCCTCGCGACGCAGCTGGATGTTGTTGAGCGTCAGGAAGAACGGCGACAGGCGCCGCAGCGGATGCGCGACGTCTCGTGTCCCGAAGCCGGTGTCGACGAGGACCAGACCCGAGTCCGTCTCGATTAGCAGGCAGTGGCAGACGAGATGGCCGAAAGGGCTGTCGCTCTTGCCGTCGAAGAGCCGCCCTCCGACTGGGCAGCAGGTACCGCAATTGAGGTGATGGATGCGCATGGGTTCAGTTCACCTCGGTTGGAGTGCGTAGACGTTCGGCGGTCCGCTCGCGAAGCGCTGCCTCATCCTTGCGGCTGCGGAACCAGACAGCCCCGACCAGCGCTGCCAGCGCGCCAACCACGAGGACCCCGGAGGATGCGGGAACCGGTGAGCCCTTGCGGGCCGAAGACGCGAGCGCAGCGGCGCTCGGGATTTCCTGGGGCATGGCCATCAGATCTTTGGGCTCCTCTAGTGGACAGCCGTTGGTGGCGCGGCGCCGGTTGCCGAGTACTTCATAGGCACCCAGCCGCGCGCGCATGATGCTGCCGAGCGGCCGATGCGCGGCCAGGCTGTGGGACGGACAAAACAGCAGTTGCTCGTCGACAAAGGCGCGTCGCACCGCGTTCCAGGCGGGCTGCGGCGGCAGCACGAGACGGGCGACCGAACGATAGGGGCTTTCCTCCTGCGGCCAGTCGACGCTGGCGTCCTCCACCGGCATCCGCTCCAGATCGGTGCACAGCTGCACGCGGACGTCGAACTCTGCCGCATGTTCGGTGAACCAGACCACCATCGCCGTCCGAAGCGCGTCGGGATCGTGGAAGTCGATGCCCTTTGCCCGCACGGCCGCAAGCGTTTCGCTGTCGGGGAAGAAGCCTAGCTTGGCGACATGGTCGCCGTACCGCAGAGCGCATTGGCTGAAATAGGCTTCGGCGAGCGGGTGCAGCCGCGGATGGCCGTAAAAGTCGAGGTTTGCGCTGTTGAGCCCGACCGCATTCAGCGCGCGGTTCGTGACGCGGGCTGCAGTGGACACGGCGGCCTTGACCGCCTGCGGCAACGCAGTCGCGGTCTCGGTGGCGCTGATGGCGGCGAGAAAGGCGCGGGCGCTGGGCGCGTTGAAGACGGTGCCGGTGTCGAGCACGAAATCCTGCGTGTCGGCATCATGTCCGGCCAGCTTCTCGCCCTCCACCCCCAGGACCTTGATCGCCAAGCCCCGTGGTGTGGAGACGCGACGATCGTCCAGAAGTTCGCCGGGCACCTGCGCCATGCGTACCACCACGGAATAGCGCCCCGGCTTCGCGAACAGACCCTGCGCGAGCTCCGGGGGCAGATCGTCCCGGACATGCAGCTCGCCGCGCAACAGCGCATGCGATTTCGCGTGGGAGACACGGACGTAGCGGCCGTAGCGGCGGCAGGTCACCTCCCCGCCCTTCCCCATCGCCGCGATGATCGCGTCGATCGTCTCTCCCTCGTCTGGCGGGATCGCTTCGACTTCGGGCGCGTAGCGGACATAGGCCATGGTGCTCAGCACCCGGGCGCAGCAAGGGGGAAGCGATTGGCGAGGGGTTCGCGCGGAGGTTGCCGGACGTCCTGCATGCTTGCCATTCTCTTCCCTCTTCCTTGAGGTCGAGGCGGCACCCTTGCCGGCGCTCGGTTCAGCCTCTCAAGCCCCGAAGGCAAGGCGCTGTTCCCGCCGCGCGCCAAAAAACCGATTCGACGACGGTCGGGAGTAACGTGGATCAGTCCGCCGGCTCGGATGCGGGCCGAACGGTGCCTTCAATGCCGCCCCTCTTTGTCTCGCGCCTCGTCGCGCCGGGCGCGGGCGCGGCGGAGCCGCCGTCGCAATCGCGCGTCGCGCAGCAGCGACGCGGGCAGGTCGGTTGCTGCCCGCAACCCGGCGACGCTGGAGATGTTGCGGATGCCGCGCCGGGTCTCCGACAGCAGTTGGTTCACCATCTCGCGCCGTTCGATCTCGCCATGTTCCGCCACCAGCGAGAGCCGATGGATGGCGTAGAGGCCCAGCAGACCCGCGATCAGGAAGTAAAAGTCCCAATTGGTGAGGACGAGCGGCAGGCTGAGCGTCCCGCTGGGGCCGCTCCAGCGGAGCAGCAGTTCGAGTTCCCGCCGCGCGAAGAAGTCCGCGAGAAGACCGCCGAGGATGGGCGCGAGGCCGGCCGCGACTGCGGTCACCATCGCATTTGCTGCGACATAGGCGGTGGCGCTCCCCTTGGGCGACAGCTTGAGGGCGATGTTGGTCGAGGTGAGCGTCACGCCGGCGATGGCGGCGCCCATCAGCATGTGCAGCGCCAACAGCCACGCGGCGACCAGCGTGCGGTTCTCGAACTGCGACGCGCCGATCATGGCGACGATGGCGAAGATATAGGCGGGGGCGCACACCGCCATCACCGACTTGTTGGCAAAGCGATCGCTGAGCACGCCCCAGGATCGCAGCGCCAGCAGGTTCGCTACCTGGCTCACCACGCTCAGCACCATGACGAAGCTGACTTCGAAGCGGAGCTGGCGAACGATGAAGACGGTGAAGAAGGGCGTGGCGAGGTTGATCGCGAACTGCCAGCTGGCGACGAAGCCCAGCAGCCGGGCGAAGTTGCGGTCGCGGAAGGGCTGCGTGAGCAGGCGCTTGAGTTGGACCGGTCCGTCGGTGGCGGGCATCTCAGGCTCCGGCATGGCCGCGACCACGCGTGCGCTGATCAGCCCGGTCACGCACCCGATCGCGAACATCCCGGCGAACACCAGGTCGCGCGACAGCGATCCGGCGGGCGTGAGATGCAGCGCGAGCGCCGCAGCGAGGCCGAGAACCAGGCTGATCGCCGTAAGCCAGGCCGTGCGCTTCGCGAACACCCGCCCGAGCCGGTCCTCCGGCGCGAGGTCGCGGAGCCAGGCGTTCCAGGCGCAGGTCCCGATCGCACCCAGCCCGCATACGACCAGTTGCGCCGCGAGGAACAACAGCAGCGGCACCGTTCCGCTGAAGAAGGCGGTGACCGCCATCACCGCCAGCATCGCGCGGCCGACCAGGCTCGTGACGACCGCGATCCGCTTGCGCGTGCGCAGGCGCTCCACCAGCAGGATGGCGGGAAGCTGCAGGAGTTGCGCGAGGAAGGGCGCACTCGCGAGCACGCCCACCATCGTGTTGGAAGCACCCAGGTGCAGCGCGAAGGCGGTGAGGATGACCCCGGTGGTAAGCGCGGCGGTACCGCCGGACAAGGCCGCTTCGCGCACCAGCAGGCGGAGGCCGTGCTCGCGCTCGGCGTCGCTGACGTGCGCTTGGGGGAAAAGCGTTACCATCTGGTCTCCCGGACATTCCTGCGCCGCCCGAACGCCTGATCCCGCCGGCCGATCCCCTTGCCCACGGAACGCTCCGGGGCCTTCGTTCGTCCCCTTCCCCGAACGGAAATCAACAGGAGCAGGCGAATGGCGATCTTCAACAAGGACATGGTGGATCTCGCGACCAAGAACAGCTTCTGGCAGAAGGAGGTCTATCGGGACCGCAAGGTGCAGATCGTGCTGATGAGCATTCCCGCCGGGGAGGAGATCGGAACCGAGACCCATCCCGCCGACCAGACGACCTTCATCGTCTCCGGCGAGGCGCAGGTCGTTGTCGACGGCCATTCGACCAAGGCGGGCAAGAACCACATGGTGGTGGTGCCCAAGGGATCGGAGCACAACATCATCAACAAGGGGTCCGGCGACCTGAAGCTCTTCTCGGTCTATGCGCCGCCGGCCGAGCCCGAAGGTGCCGCCTTCAAGACCAAGGAAGAGGCCGAAGAGGCCGAGAAGGGGCTGCTCGCGAAGGCGGCCGAGAAGGTCAAGGAGGCGGTCGGCCGATGAGCCGCGCGCCCCTTCGCGTCGTCATCACCGGTGCGTCGAGCGGCATCGGCGCTGCGACCGCGGTCGCCTTCGCCCGTCAGGGCGCTCGACTGGTGCTCGGCGCGCGGGGCACGGCCGGGCTGGACGACATCGCCTTGCGCTGCCGCGGTGCAGGTGGGACGGCCGATGCCGTTCCCGTAGACGTGACCGATCCGCGCGCAGTCGCGGACTTCGCGGCGGACGCGCGGGCGCGGCTGGGCGGCATCGACCTATGGTTCAGTTGCGTGGGCGTGGGCGTGCTCGGCAAATACCAGGACGTCCCGCTCGCCGACCATCAACGCGTGATCGAGGCGAACCTGCTCAGCCACATGAACGAGGCGCATGCGGTCCTTCCGATCTTCCTGGCGCAGGATCGGGGCACCTGGGTCAACATGATCTCGATCGGCGGCTTCTTCGCGACGTCGTTCGCCGCCGCTTATTCCGCGAGCAAGTTCGGGCTGCGCGGCTTCAGCCAGGCGCTTCGCGGCGAGCTTTCGAAGAACCCGCGCATCCACATCTGCGACGTGTATCCGACCTTCGTCGACACGCCCGCAATCGGTCACGCGGGGAACTATACGGGCGCGCGGCTCTCGATGCCGCCCGGATCGCTGGCGCCGGAGACCGTCGCGAAGGCCGTTGTGCGGCTCGCGCGGCATCCCCGCAACACGACGGTGCTCGGCGCGCCCGCACTTGCCCTGAAGCTCGGACAGTTCGCGGTGCCGAACCTGAGCGCGGCGATGATGAACGGCTTCATGGAGCGCTGGTCGCGCGAGGCCGAGCGGGGCGAGGACGGCAGCGGCACGCTCTTCGATCCGCCCAGCGAGCCCAGCGGGATCGAGGGCGGTCAGCGTCGCCCCGAGCAGCGCCGTGCCGCAGCGGCCGCGGCCGGAGCGACGGCACTCGGCGCGGCAGCCCTCGGTGCATGGCTCTGGCGGCGACGGCGGTAAATCGACGCCGGCTTACGCGGGTGCATTGCAGCGTCCCTGCAATGCACCCTATCCAGCCGTGATGCATTCACTCCTCTCCCGCCGCAGCTTCGTCGGCTCAGCCCTCACCGTTCCGGCCCTGGCCTCAAGCGCGCTCCTGCGCGCCGCGGAGCCGGATCTGTCGGAACTCCGTGACCTCACCACGGGCGCAAAGCCGATCGATGCGGCCGAACGGCTGGCACGGATCGGGCGCGCCCAGGCACTGATGCGCCGCCACGACATCGCCGCGGTGGTCATCGAACCGGGAGCGTCGCTCACCTACTTCACCGGGGTCCAGTGGGGCCGGAGCGAGCGCGTCACCGCCGCCGTCCTTCCGCGCGAAGGCGAGGCGCTGGTGGTCACGCCCTTCTTCGAGGAGCCCTCCGTCCGCGAGACCCTCGACGTCGCGGCGGAGGTGCGCGTGTGGCAGGAGGATGAAAGTCCACTGGCACTGATCGCTGGCTGGCTGAAGGAGCGCGGCCTGGCCAAGGGGCGGCTGGGGATCGAGGAGACCGCCCGCTTCTTCGTGGCAGACGGGCTCGGTTCGCGGTTGCCGGGCATGCGGCCGGTATCGGCCGACCCGGTCGTCCGCGGCCTCCGCATGATCAAGTCGCCAGCCGAAATCGCACTGATGCAGCTGGCGACCGACGTCACCCTTGCCGCCTATCGCTGGACGTGGGCGCGGGTCGAAGCGGGCATGACCGGCCGTGACGTATCCGCGCTGATGAGCGCCGCAACCCGCAAGCTCGGCGGCGAGCCGGAGTTCTCGATGGCGCTTGTGGGCGAGGCCTCCGCCTATCCGCACGGCAGCCGACAGGTGCACCGGATCGCGCCGGGCGAAGTGCTGCTGATGGACTGCGGCTGCGCGGTGCATGGCTATGAGTCCGACGTGTCGCGTACCTTTTCCTACCGGAGCGTGCGCCCGGAAGTTCGCCGGGTATGGGAGACCGTCGCCAAAGGGCAGCAGGTGGCGCTGGAAGCAGCCCGCATCGGCGTCGCTGCGGGCACCATCGACGACGCGGTGCGCGCCTTCTACGAGGCGCAGGGCTATGGCCCGCGCTACCGCCTGCCGGGCCTCTCCCACCGCACCGGCCACGGCATCGGCATGGATGGACACGAACCGGTCAACCTTGTGCACGGAGAAACCACGCCGCTGGCCTCCGGCATGTGCTTCTCCAACGAGCCGGGCCTCTACCTGCCAGGCAAGTTCGGCGTCCGGCTGGAGGATTGCTTCTACATGACTCCGACGGGGCCGCGCTGGTTCAGCAAGCCACCCGCATCCATCGACAGCCCGCTCTGATCGTTCCGGAAAGACGCTGCGGATCGAAAACCGGGGCTTCGGGTTCGTGATCGGGAGGAAGGGCTACAGCGTATGACCATCAGCACCGAATGGCAGCAGATCGCGATCTATGCGGTGCTTGCCGCACTGGCGCTTGCGCTTGTCCAGCGCATTCCGTTCATCGGGCCGATCGTGCGCTTCGCTTTCTCGATCGGGTTGCTCGCGCTGTGCCTGTTCATCCTGTTCCAGCAAGCTCCCTACGAACCTTCGCTCGCGCGCATCGCCGAGCGCCTCGGCGTCAACAGCCAGGAAGTGTCGGGCGGAGAGGTTCGCATCCGGATGTCGCCGGACGGGCATTTCTGGGCACGCGCGACCATCAACGGGGTGGAGCGCCGCATGCTGGTCGACAGCGGTGCGACGATCACGGCGATCTCCGAGGACACGGCACGGGCGGCCTCCGTGGGTTCCGGGACCAGCCTGGTTCCGGTGGTGCTTCAGACGGCGAACGGCCTGGCCCAGGCGCGTACCGGATCGGTGAAGCGGCTCGAGCTGGGATCGATCACGGCGCGCGATCTCAAGGTCGCGATCTCGCCGGCGCTCGGCGACATGAACGTGCTGGGGATGAACTTCCTCTCCGACCTGGCGTCGTGGCGGGTGGAGGGACGAACGCTGATCCTGGTCCCGAAAGCCAGGGCAGAGCCCGCGCGCCGACGCTGAGCCGGGAGCCACGACGGCGAGGGGTGGCACCGCGCGGCATGGTTCGGGCCCGCGCATCCCCTGCCCCGGGAGCGCGCCTAGCCCAAAACCTCCGCCCGTTCCGATGCCGCTTCCCGCAGCGCGTCCGCAGCTGGTTGCTCGACATAGTGGAAATAGCGGAAGTCGGCCGGAAGGCCGGTGCCGGCCATGTCCTGGCACGCCATGCCGACGAAGGTGCCAGTGAAGTTCGGCAGGCCCGGCAGCGTCGCCTCATCCGACAACAGGCTCGCGTCGAACCGTTCCGGGAGCCAGCACCACTCCAGGGCGCCTGCAAGACGATAGCCGAAGCGAAGCGCCTCATGGTCCACCTCCACACGCAGCTCGACGGCGCCCGCGCCGATCGGGACCGGCGGCGTGAGGAGACTGCTCCCCTCCCCCTGGGGCGTGACGGCGAGGACCTGGATCTGACGCTCGCCGCAATCGTCGGCGGTCAGGTGGAGGAAGTAGAACTTGGTGCTGTTGTAATAGCAGATCAGGCCGGCCGCCTGCTGGAAATGCCGGGGCTCGAACTCGACGCAGGTCTGCGCATGGTAGCGGAACGCCTGTTGCCGCCGCGCGACCAGCGACTGGGTGAAGTGGCTGCCGATCGTTTCGCGCCCGTAGAGGCGCAGGTAGCCAGGACGAGCATCGAGGCTGAACAACTGCTCCGGATAGGGCGTGCGAAGCCACTGGAACGGCTCCGGCAGGGTTGAGCCGGTGAACTCGGTCTCCTCCTGCACCGGGGCGACGTCGGCCTGCACCTCCACCGGTACTTCCGCCATCGGCGCGCCGGTGGAGTCGAGCGTGCGGAGCCATCCGTCGGCACCCCAGCGCATCGGCTGGATCGCGCTTTCGCGCCCCAGCACGCATCGGTCGCTTGCCGGCAGGGGACGGCCGCAGAGATAGGTCATCCACGTTTCGCCCAGAGGGGTCTCGACGAGGTCGCCGTGACCGGCGCGCTGCAGGGGAGCCTCGGGCCGGCCGCGAGCCGTAAGCACGGGGCCGTCGGGATGCACCTCATAGGGACCGAACAGCGAACGCGAGCGGGCCATGACGACGGCATGGTTCCGCTCGGTCCCACCTTCCGCGACAAGGAGATGATACCAACCCTCCCGCTTGTAGAGGTGCGGCCCCTCGGTGAAGCCGAGCGACGTTCCCTCGAAGATCACGCGGCGCTCTCCGAGCAGGCGGCCGCTGCGGAGATCCATCTCCTGCGCGACGATGCCGGCGAAGCGGCGCGGACCCGGACGGTGATCCCACAGCATGTTGAGGAGCCAGCTGCGCCCGTCGTCGTCGTGGAACAGCGCCGGATCGAAGCCGCTGCTGTTGAGGTGGACGGGATCGGACCAGTCGCCATCGACCCGATCGCACCAGACCCAATAATTGTGGAAGTCGCGCAGCGACGCCCCCCGGGCGCCGTCCACGGTCGTGCGGCCGTAGCGCTTCACGTCGGTGAAGATCAGGTGGAACCGCCCGTCGGCATAGCTCAGGTCGGGCGCCCAGACGCCGCAGGAGTCGGGGTTGCCGCGCATATCGAGCTGGCTGGGGCGGCGGAGCGGCCGTGCGACGAGGCGCCAGTTCGCGAGGTCGCGCGAGTGATGGATCTGAACGCCGGGAAACCATTCAAAGGTGGACGTGGCGACGTAGTAATCGTCGCCCACGCGCACGATCGACGGATCGGGGTTGAAGCCCCTGAGGATGGGATTGCGGATGGTCATGCGGTTTTTCGAACCAGGGTCCAGAGCAGCGCCGCGCCGACGAGGTCGAGCAAGCCGAGAAGAATGAAGAAGGGTTGATAGCCGACTTGGTCGACCATTGAACCCAGCACCAGCGTGAAGATCAGCACGCCAAGGTTTGCAGCCGTGCCCGACACGCCGGTGGCGGTCGCCACCTGATCCTGCGGAAACAGGTCCGACGACATGGTGATCACCGTCACCGACAGCGTCTGGTGCGCGAAGCCACCGAGGCAGAGGAGCGCGACCGCCGCGATCGGGCTGGTCACCGTGCCCACGAACATCATGCCCGTCATCAGCACCGCACCCACCGTGAAGGCGCCGCGACGCGCATCCACCAGCGAAATGCCGCGCCGCTGGAGCCAAGCCACCACCGCAGGACCGAACAGGCAGCCGAGGTCCGCCGCAAGAAAGGGCAGCCAGGCGAACATCGCGATCTGGGTGAGATCGAAGTGGCGCGCCTGGACGAGGTACAGCGGCATCCACAGCGACAGCATGCCCCAGACCGGATCGGCCAAAAAGCGCGCGCCGGCGATGGCCCAGAGGTTCCGCTGGCCAAGCAGCTCCCGAAGCGGTGGCCGACGCCGCCGCTTCGCAAGCGCTGCCTCCTGGCCTTCGACGATAAGCGTCCGCTCCCTCTCCGACAGGGCGCGATGTCGCCCGGGCGGCGCGTACCAGAGCAGCCAGGCGATCACCCACAGGAGGCCGAGCCCGCCAGCGACGAAGAACGCCGCACGCCAGCTGTGATTGAGCACCGCCCAGGCGACCAGCGGCGGCGCGAACACCGCGCCGAAGGACGCCCCGATCTGGTAGATGCCTCCGGCGACGCCGCGCTCCCGCGCCGGAAACCACTCGGCGACCAGCTTCATCCCAGCCGGCTGGGCAGAGCCCTCGACCAGTCCCAGTGCGCCGCGCAGGCCCGCGAAGCCCATCCACCCGGTCGCCAAGCCGTGCCCCATGGTGATCAACGACCACACGGCGACGAACAAGGTGAAGCCGACCTTCAGGCCGATCAGGTCGAGCAGATAGCCTGCGACCGGCTGGAACATGATGCCGAGCTGGAACGCGCCCGTGATCCAAGAATATTGCGCGGACGAGATGTGCTGCTCGGCCATGATCGCCGGTGCAGCGACCCCAAGAATGCTGCGGGTGAGATAGTTGATGACCATGGCGCCCACGAACAGGCCGATGATGGTCCAACGAATGTACGGAAATCGCCTCAACCGCCCGCCCCTAGCCGGTAACGTTACCATGCGGGTGGTACGCGCCCGAAGCGATCGAATGCAAGCCGCTGGAGGGCAGAATCGGCGTCTTCACGTGATATCCTTCCAGCATCCGGCAGTCCGCGGCCTCCGGCGATTTCTCGACCCGCGACCTAAGTCGTACCACATCGGCATTGACGAAGTCGCTTGTTGGGATGCACGTCGGCAGCCGACGGTCGCAGGCGAATTCCGCCAGCGGGAACGCAGAGAAGAGCTTGGCCCAAACCGCCCGACGGACGCGCGGCGTCACCATCATCGATGTTGCCAAGCACGCGGGCGTGTCGCCGATGACCGTTTCCCGCGTCATCAACGCGGATGCCGGCGTCCGGGACCAGACCCGGGAGCGCGTGAACGAGGCTATCCGCGAGCTCAACTACAAGCCCAATATGATGGCGCGCAGCCTGGTGACGTCCCGGGAAATCCGGATTGGCGTCATCTACTCCAATCCGAGCGCCGCGTTCATGAGCGATTTTCTGGGCGGCGTGTTCGAGGAGGCTTCCGACCGGGCGGCACAGCTGATCCTTTTGAAGGGCAAGGACGGCAAGCCGCCGACGCGCGACGCCATCGAGGGGCTGATCGCCTCCGGCGTCGGCGGCGTCGTCCTGGCACCGCCGCTGGGCGAGGTGCCGCTCATCCGGCAGCTGCTTCGGGAGGCGAACCTGCCGGTTGCCGTGGTGGGCGGTGCGGCGCGGGATGCGATTTCGGTCCGCATCGACAACCGCCGGGCCTCCTACGACATGACCCGCCACCTGATCGACCTCGGGCACCGGCGCCTGGGCTTCATCATCGGCAATCCGGACCAGTCCGCGAGCGCGGAGCGGTTGAGCGGGTTCCACGCCGCGGTGCGGGAGGCCGGCACGGTCGAGACACAGGTCGTCCAAGGCGACTTCAGCTATGCGTCGGGGCTGGTCGCGGGCGAGCAGCTGCTGGATGCGCGCACCCCGCCCACCGCAATTTTCGCCAGCAACGACGACATGGCAGCAGCCGTCGTCTCCGTCGCGCACCGCCGGCACCTCGACGTCCCTGCCGATCTTACCGTCGCCGGCTTCGACGACACCACGGCGGCAGTGACGCTCTGGCCGCCGCTCACGACCATCCGGCAACCGGTGCTGGAGCTCGCGGCAGAAGCCCTGCAGCTCCTGATACGGGAGATGCGAGCGGGTCCCGCCCCGGCAAAGGGCGCGCGACGCTCCCGCGTGCTGAAGCACGTCCTCGTCGAGCGGGAGTCGACGGCCCCGCCCGCAGAATCCGGCTAAGCAGAAAGAACCCGGTCTGGAGACGCAGGCCGATGACGGGCTCTCGCCATGGGCCCGTCGCGGAGCGTCACTTCGCCGGGGGTGGTGCCGTCACTCCGGCGTCCGTCTGGATCACGGGGACCATCGTCCCGTCCGGATTGTACCGCAGGTGTTCGACGGTCACGGCGCGGCGGCCGATCGCACCGTTCAAGTCGCCGATCTCCAGCGCGGCGTTGTGCAGGAACAGGTATGACCTGCCCTTGAACTCCGCAATGCCGGGATGGATCGTGAAGCTGTACTTGCCCGATCCGGTGAGTTCCCCGCGATAGGTCCAAGGGCCCGTGATCGCAGGCGCCGTCGAATAGGAAACGCGCTCGTCGCGATGGGTGCTGCGGTCCAGCGACGCGTAGGTGAGATAATACATGCCGCCGCGCTTGTGCAGCCACGGTCCTTCCTCGAAATGGGGCGGCGTGATCTCGGTGATCTCGCCGTCGATCTCGATCATGTTCGGCTTGAGCTTGGCGATATAAGCCTGCCGATTGCCCCACGCGATCCAGGTCGAGCCGTCGTCGTCGGTGAAGACGGTGGGGTCGATGTCCTCCCAGCTGTGCGTGCCCTTGGGCGTCATCTGGTTGGTGACGAGCGCCGACCCCTTGGCATCGACGAACGGGCCGGTCGGGCTGTTGGACACCGCGACCGCGATCGCCTTGCCGGGGTGGGTATTGTCGTGCTCGACCGCGGCATAGAACCAGTATTTGCCGTTCTTCTTGATGGTCTGCGAAGCCCAGGCGTCCTTCTTCGCCCACTTGAAGTCGCTGACCTTCATGATCGGACCATGGTCCTGCCAGTGCTTCATGTCGGTCGTGGAATAGACGAGCCATTCCTTCATGTTGAACATCTCGTCCCGCTGCGCCTCGTCGTGCCCGACGTACAGGTACAGCCGGTCGCCATCGACCATCGGCGCAGGGTCGGCGGTGAACTTGTCGCGGATGATCGGGTTTGCGCCGACCGGCCGCTCGGGTCCTGCCGCAACTGCTGCGCCCATCGAAGTTGTCGTCAGCAACAAGGCGATAGCCAGTTGGGAAAGCCTCACGTCAAATCTCCTCGGTCGCACCGACATCCGCCGGCGGCACAAGGTCCGGGGGCCTGCACCCCCGGACCGATGCGTCAGAACTGGAAGCGTACGCCCGCCCGGAACGTACGGCCAAGCACATCGTACAGGGCCGGGTTCACGAAGTACGGCGAGGGCTCCGGGTCCTTGTTGAACAGGTTGTCGACCTTGAAATAGGCCGTCACCGCATCCGTCACGTTATAGGTACCACCCACGTCCATGTAGAAGGAACCGGGTACGAAGTTCTTGTCGATCGTCGGCCGGTTGTTGGTCGACGTCGGGCAGCTGCCGGGCGTGCAGGCGATATACTGGTTGCCGAGCACGCCGTCGCTGAACCAACGCTCCTGAAGCAGGATCGAGAAGCGGTCGGTTTCATAGGTCTGCTGCGCCAGCCACTTCCAGTCCGGGGTGCTGCCGATGTTCACGCCCGCGCTGTCGTTCGGGATCGTATTGGGCAGCCCGGTGTCCGTCACGAACTTGCGGATGTTGGTCGCCAGCACGCGCGCGGTGAAGCTGCCCGGCAGACCGAGCGGCTGCTGCCAGCGGTAGCTCGCCTCGATGTCGACGCCTTCGGTCACGATCGAGGCGAGGTTGAACGCCTGCACGTTGACATAATTCGGCCCGTTGGGGTTGTTCAGGTCGAACACGCCGCAGGTTTCCGGACGAACCCCAAGGAAGCACAGGTTGACGATGTCCTGCGCGCCCAGGCTCGAGATCACGTCGGTGATCTTGATGTGGTAGTAATCGACCGAGACGCTCAGCCCCGGCAGCCACGACGAGTTCGCAAAGGCGATGCCCGCCGTCGTGTTGCGCGCGATTTCCGGCGTCAGGTTGGTGTTGCCGATGGTGTTCTGGATGACCAGCACGTTCTGGTTGTTGAACGGATCGAAGAAGTTCGGCAGCGTCGTCGTGACGGGGGCTGCGAACAGCTCCGACAGGTTCGGTGCGCGCACGTCGCGCGACGTCACGCCGCGCAGGCGGAAGCCGTCGACCGGCAGATCCCACGTGCCGCCGAGCTTCCACGCCCAGACTGTGCCCGAGGTGCTATAGTCGGTGACGCGGCCGGCGCCGTTGATGTTGGCGCGGCCAAGCGTTTCCGAATCGAGGATCGGCACGTCGACTTCGACGAATGCTTCCTTGACGCTATAGGCGCCTTTGCCGTTCTTGTAGTTGCCGGCATACCAGTTGTTGCCACCCGGCAGTAGCACGGGGTCGACCGGATAGGCAGCATCGTTCGGCGTGTTCTCGATGCCCGCACCATAGGCGTCCGCGCGCACCTTGTAGAACTCGTGGCGATATTCGCCGCCGAACGCGAACGACACTGGCCCCGCCCACAGGCTGAACGGCGAGCCCGAGAAGTTGAGGCTGACGACATCCTGAGTCTGGCGCGTACGCTGGAACGGGCCGTTTTCGGGCAGCACATAGTCCAGCGCCGCCTGCGACGGATTGCCGCCGAAGACATTGAACGGCTGGCAGCCGTTCGCGCGTGCGATCGGATCGGCGCAGACGATCGCCCCGTTCAGGGTCGTTGCGTTGATCGCCTGGTTGAAACGGCGCGACAGCAGCACATTGCTGACGTCGATGTCGGTGTAGTTGCGGCCGTGCTCGTAGTAGGCGTCATAGCTCCAATCCGAGCCGAGCACCGACTGGCGTCCCTTTGCACCCACGACGAAGCGATACTGGCGGCGATCGGTATGCACCTTTGCGTCGCCGACCGCTGCGTTGCTGGTGCCGAACTGAAAGTTGGTGATCCCTGCCGCAGCGCATGCCGAGCGGATCGACACGGGCACGAACGGATTGGCGCATTCGATCGTCAGGTTCGGGCGGTTTGCACCGGCGACCGGCACGTTGTTCGTCTTGACCTGCGCAATGTTGGCGGAAACGTAAATCTCGTTGTTGGGCGAGAAGTCGAAACCGACGCGTCCATAGCCGCCCAAGCGCTGGATGCCCGACTGGAGCGAGCGGCCGGCATCGACGTTCCCCGAAAGGTCCCCGCCGATGCAGAAGCCGGGATAGCAGCCGGCGACGGTGCCGGCCGCGTCGCGCCCGGGCACGCCGTTGGAGCCGTATTGGAACTCGAACGGGCTGCCGGACTGGTCGAAGGCGATGCCCTGAAGCGGGCCGGCAGTGATCAGGCCGTACTTGGTGTAGTTATAGGGCTGGGCGTAATCGAGGTAGACATATTGCGGTGAGCCGTCGTTGAAGACGTTGCGGTTGATGAGCGTCGATTGGCGGAACCAGTCACGCCCGCCGGCAAGATCGGTACCGAAGCCGTCGCCGCTGACGCCCGCTTCCTTTGCGAATTCGCCGCTGGCGACGACATGCAGGCGGTCGCCCAGGAAGCTCTTGCCCGCGGCGAGCTGGATCAGCCCCTGCTCGTTGTCGCCATAGGTGGTGATGCCGCCCTGGACGTTGCCCTTGAAGCCTTCGAAGCGAGTGTCAGTGATGAAGTTGACGACACCGCCGACCGCGTCCGAGCCGTAGGAGGCGGAGGCACCGCCGTTGACCACGTCGACGCGCTTGATCAGCAGCTGCGGAAAAAGGCTGATGTCCGGAACGCCGGTAACGTTCGCACCGACGACGCGCTGGCCGTCGAGCAGGGTCAGGGTGCGGATCGCGCCGACGCCGCGCAGCGAGAAGGAGCTGAGCCCCTGCTGTCCGCTCGAGGTGCTAAACGTGCCGGTGCTGGTGCCGGTCGAGCCCTGGAGCGACGGCAGCTGCGCGATGGTGGTGAAGACGTTGGGCTGCGCATTGGCGGCGATCGCGCCCGCGTCGATCATCGTGGTCGGGGTCGGCGCGTTGAAGCCGCTCGTGGTGATGCGCGATCCGGTGACGACGATGTCCTGCGCCGCGCCGCTCTCTGCTTCACCGGCGGCGGGTGTGGAGGTGAGTGCCGCTTGTGCATCGTCCTGTTCGGCGGCCTGCGGCTGGGATACCTCCGGTTGGGCGGAGCCCGTATCCTGCGCCCAAGCCGGCGCGGCCGCCATGCACGCGATCGCTATCGCCATGCCGGCGACCCCGTGCCGGATGTACGCGTCGCTCCCTGCCGATCCCTTTTTCCGCATCCCTGCTCTCCCTTTTGCCTTCACCGTTCGGTCCAGCACGGGCGCGTGCCCCCAGCGGCCGCTCCACCCGGAGTGAACCCAAGTTCTTCAGTTCGGAGGATTGTTGGCCAGGAACGCCGGGTGAGCGTCATGCGCAGCCGCAGATCAGGCGGCCTTTCAACAGCATGGCGATGTCTCAGACGTGCCTGTACGCCGTAACGATCATCCTCTCCTCGTTCACGCATCCGCTGGGTCGTCGGTCACACTTCGACAGGAGTCGGCGCGAACCGTTCGCCCGCAGCCCCGAAGGCCATCTACGGTAACGTTACCATTCACAGTTCAACTGTTGCGCGTGCGTTGTCAATACTCGGACAACGAAGTTTGATGCGCTCGATCCTGCGTTCAGATCATGGCCGGGTGCAGCGCCGCCGTTTGGAAACCCCGCACCGCGCACGACTTTTCTTCTGGCGTTTCAGAACGTTGGACGCCCGGCTTGAAGAGACCGATCGGCGTGGAAGCGCTCCTCGGCGGAACTTCAGGGATGACCGACCCACGATCCTCGCGCGACAAACACCCTCGCTGGCGCGCCCGGCCGCAAATCAACCACCCCGCAGCATGCGCATCACCAGCGCGCGAATCCGCCCCTGGTTCTCCTTTTCCGCTCCAAGCACGCCGTGGTGCTCCGGGGGCAAAAAACCGAGCGGGTGCCCTTCTGGTCGGAAGACATAGTGATCGAACCACGCGCGCCACCCCGCCCGCTCGGCAGCCGGACGCTCTGCGATGGCGACGAGGGCCAGCATCATCGCGGTATACGGCTGGTCCGGCCCCGTGGCGAAACCGTCCCACCAGAAATTGACGAGGACATTCACCTCGCCCGTCGCCTCGACCTGGTGCCACCAGAGCTTGGGAAGGTAGAGCGCGTCCCCTGGATCCAGGTCTACGATCAGCGCACGCTCCCTCGCGCGCTCGAACCGCGGGAACCGGGGGTCACCGGGCGGACTTCCGGCCGCAAGGCTGACCGGCTGGCCGGCAAGCGTGTGGTCGATCGGCCCGACGTAGAGGTCCCCGATGGCGTCGGGCGGGAACAGCGTGAAACGACGGCGGCCCGCCGCCACGCAGGCAACGTTGTCCATTGTGTCATAGTGGCAGGCGACGGTCGAAGGATGCCCGATCCAGAAGCGCGGCCGCACGGCGGTGGGAACGAACGGCAGCCGCACCGTCTGCTCGATCCCGGGGAAATAGGTCTCGGCGGTAAGGGACCCCATGTACCTGGTCGGCTTGTCCCGCGCTCCAGCGGTCGCAAGGATTTGGGCAAGGCCGTCGCGGAACAACATGGTCTCGCGCGTGAAATTGAAGCCCGTCAGCGCCTCGTCATAATGATAGCGTGCGCCGATCTCCGGTGCGCCGACGAACACCTCGGCCGCCCGCCCGGCCTCGAAGCGAAGGAGGTGATCGACGACGCCTTGCAGGTCACCTCCGGCCAGCATCGGCCAGTGCCGGGCCGCGCCGCGGAGCACGACAGGCACGCATCGCTCCATCACCAGCGTCCGGAAACGCTCCGGATCCTCCAGCGCCCCCTCGGCCGGCTTCTCGATCACGCGCCTGCCTCCGCAAGCCTGCTGTTGCGGATCCTCGCAAGCGTTCGGAGATGGCGTACCGAACCCGCCTGCGCATAGGCGAGCTGCAGGTCCCCGTTCCGGAACAATTCGAGCGCCGCAGCATCCGGCAGCGCGTGCAGCGCGTCCAGGCTCACCGTGTAGAGCCCCTCGAGGCGCAAAGGCTTGCCATCGTCGAAGTTGAGGGTGACGTCGATCGGCTCCAGCAACCGGTGCGCCAGGAAGCGCTGGATCACCGCGTCCGTAGCCGGGATGCCCGCCTGGAGCCGCTGAAGCGCATGCTGAACCCGCTTGAGCGCCACACTGGGAGTGCCGTCGCTCTCGAACAGCGCCTGGCCCCCGGTTTGCGCAAAGGCGGGATGCTCCCGATCCACGACGATGCCGTCGTCCCCGACGAAGAACCCCTGACGCTCGAGGTCCGCCGGACGATAGTCGGGCAACAGCCCGTCCGTCGTCAGCAGATTCCGCCCAGGCTCCACGCCCATCACCACCCCGGCGTAGAACGCTCCGGTTTCGGGATGCTTGGTGAACAGGATCGGATAATAGGGCGCGGCTTGCAGAAACTCGTCCGCCACGATCTGCGCAAAGTGGCGCGTCGAGTCGCCTGCTCGCGTGACCCGCAGGTCTGCGTGCCGCGATTGGTCCAACAATTCCCAGATAGGCATCCGGCCTCCCACATCATGTTTTGTTCTTTGCCTAAGATCGCACGGGAAGTTCTCAGCGCAAAGCCAAGGCGACTTAACTCCGAGCAGACTTGCAATAGCAAGGAACGTGCGTATTGTGAGCGCTAACGCTTCCTGACGACCATGGGTGCCTGTCACCCTGATTCGGCCGCCGGCAGGCTGTTGTGGCGCACTCCCCGCACAAGAAGGGGCGGCGCTGCGTTGAAAGAGGGGATGTTGAAATGGACTCCGATACCCGCCCGACTCGCGCGCGTTCTCGTCGTGCCCGCCTGCTCGCCTGCGCAACCAGTGCTGCGGCACTGAGCTGGGGGCTCCCCGCCGCCGCTCAGGATCAGGGCAGCCTGCAGAACAGCACCACGACAACTCCATCTGCGCCGCAGCCGGCTGTTCCAGCTACCGCTAACACGACCTCCGCACAGCAGGCGGGCCAGCCCCAGGACACCGCTACCGATCCAGCGACCACGCAGGGCAATTCGGTCGATGGCGGGGAAATCGTCGTCACCGGTCTGCGCGGTTCGCTCCAGCGCAACCTCGACATCAAGCGCACGTCTTCGGGCGTGGTCGACGTCATCTCTGCCGAGGACATCGGCAAGTTCCCGGACTCGAACGTCGCGGCCTCGCTGCAGCGCCTGCCGGGCGTGTCGATCCAGCGCTCGGGCTCGCGCGGCGAACCTACCGGCATCACCGTTCGCGGCTTCGGCGGCGACTTCAACACGACGTTGTACGACGGGCGGCGCATCTCGACCGCAACCGGCGGACGCCAGATCGACTTCAGCACGGTGGGCGTCGACTTCATCGGCCAGCTTGCCGTGCTCAAGACGCCGGACGTCTCCCTCACCTCCAGTTCGATCGGCGCCACGGTGAACATCCAGTTCCCGAACGCCTTCGACCATCCAGGCTTCCGCCTCGCCGCCTCTGCATCGGGCTCGCTCCAGGACCGTGCGGACAAGGTGACGCCCACTGCCGGCTTGCTGCTGAGCAACACCTTTGCCGACGACACCATCGGCGTGCTGGCGGACGTGATCTACACGAAGCGGAATACCGACACCAACCGCGTCTATGTGTCGGGTTGGCCGGGCGGACTCTACGCGCCGTGCCAGCTGGCCGGGGGACCGACGACCTGCGCGCCGACCAGCAACCCGGAAGCGCCTGCGTACGCCACCCCTTCGAACCGCCAGAACCTGCCGGGCTGGTTCCCGCAGCAGTACGGCGCCGAGCAGCAGCGCGTCGAGGACGAGCGCGTCGATGCGCGCATCTCGCTCCAGTACCACCCGACCGACGACCTGATGGTGACGCTGGACAACAACTTCTCGCGCCAGGAGATCACCCAGAACAACTATGCGTTCGGCGTCTGGTTCAACCAGGGCGACCTGCGCAACGTCACGCTGGATGAAAACGGCACGGCGGTCGACTTCACCCAGGCGGGTACGCCGACCGACTTCACCGCCGCCCTCAACACGCAGATCCTGCGCACCAACCAGACCGGCCTCAACGTCAAGTACGACGCGACCGAGAACCTGACGCTGGAGGGCGATGTCGCCTATGCCAAGAGCTGGCTGAACCCGGGCGACGTGATCGGCAGCCAGAACGGCAACATCGGCTATGGCGGCGATCTGTCCAACACGCTGCGCTTCACCATCGACGGCGACAGCAAGGACTCCTTCCCGTCGATCAGCAACTTCGGCCCCCGCGGCAATGCGGCCGGCTGGGCGGACCAGTCGCTGATCGGCTCGCACGTCACCGTCAACCAGACGCAGAAGAACACGGACGAACTGCTGCAATTCCGCGGGAATGCGACCTGGAAGCAGGACGACCTGACGATCAAGGCCGGCGGCCAATATTACGAAGATACGTTCAAATTCCGCAACCAGAGCACGTTCACCAACAACTTCTGGCAGGCCTATGCCGGCTACGGTGCGCCTTCGGGACGCGCCACGGGTATCGCACCCTTGCCCGCCGACCTCTACCAGGGCTCGATCAGCCTCAACAAGTTCATCCCGGGCTTCAACGGATCGCTGCCGCCATCGGTGTTCATGTTCGATCCGGTCGCGTACCAGAACTTCCTGACCGGCCTTGGCAATCCGCAGGCCCAGAACATCCCCGGCTTCAACTACGACGGCGTGTCGGGGTTCACCGGCACGTTCGACGAGGCGGTCGATCCCGGCAGCGTCCTGCGGGTGAAGGAGAAGACCTGGTCGCTGTACCTGAGCGCGAGCTTCCAGACGGAAGTGGGCGGCCTGCCCTTCTCGTTCACGGCAGGCGTCCGCAACGAGCATACCAACCTCAAGGCGACGGGCCAGGGTCGTCTGCCCACGTCCATCGTGCGCAGCGAGGCAGACCCGACGCTGCTCAGCATCCCGACCTATACCGACATCCAGCCGGCCACGAGCAACAGCTCCTATTCCTATCTGCTGCCGAGCATCGACGCGAAGCTGGAGCTGACCGACAACCTGGTGCTGCGCTTCGACGCGTCGCGAACGCTTACCCGGCCCGGTCTGAACCTGCTCAACCCGGTTCTGAACGTCGGCAACGGCCAGCGCGTCGGCGCCCTGTCGGCAAGCGGCGGCAATCCCAATCTGCGGCCGTACCTGGCGGACAACTTCGACTTCGCAGCCGAATGGTACTACCGCCGCAACTCCTACCTGGCGGTCGACTTCTTCATCAAGAACGTCAGCAACTTCATCGTTGGCGGCGTCACCCGTCAGGCCATCAACGGCCTGATCGACCCGACGACCGGCGCGCTTGCGAGCTTCGCGGTGACCCAGCAGGTCAACGGGCCCGACGCGACCGTCCGCGGTGTCGAGCTCGCGTGGCAGCAGGTGTTCGGCGACAGCGGGTTCGGCTTCCAGGCGAACGCCACCTTCGTCGATACCAATCGACCCTATGACGAGACGGACATCTCGCAGACCGGCTTTGCCGTCACCGGCCTTGCCAATTCGGCAAACTTCGTCGGCTTCTACGACAAGAACGGCGCACAGTTCCGCGCCGCCTTCAATTGGCGCGACAAGTATCTCCTGCAGTTCGGGCAGAACCAGAACACCGGTTCGTTCGGCGCAGAGCCGACCTTCGTCAACGAGAGCTTCCAGATCGATCTGACGGCGAGCTACGACATCAACCGCAACTTCAGCGTCTTTGCTGAGGCGCTGAACGTCAACAACAACCAGCAAAGCACGCATGGTCGCTACAGCAACCAGCTGCTCGACGTGTTCGATTACGGCCGGCGCTACACTTTGGGTGCTCGCTACCGCTTCTGATGTTTCTCCCCACTCGGCGGAGCGCAACCCGGTTGTGCTCCGCCGATTTTTCGAACACGCAGTGCTATGCAGCAGATACAGAACATCGTGGTCGTCGGCGGGGGCACCGCAGGATGGCTGACTGCGGGGGTGATCGCAGCGAAGCACCAGGGGCAGCGGCCCCATGGCTTCACCGTGACGCTGGTGGAGTCACCGAACGTGCCCACGATCGGTGTCGGGGAAGGCACCTGGCCGACGCTTCGCACGACGCTGCGTCGCATGGGCATCTCGGAATCCGAGTTCTTCCGGCAGTGCGATGCCGCCTTCAAGCAGGGCGCGCGGTTCAATCGCTGGACCACCGGCGCTGCGGACGACGGTTATTACCATCCGCTGATGCTTCCCCAGCAGTTCGGCAAGGTGAATCTCGCGCCGCACTGGCTGGCGGAGGGTGGCGACGAGAGCTTCTGCGACACGGTCACGCCGCAAGGTCGGCTCTGCGACGAAGGGCTCGGCCCGAAGACCATCGCCACGCCTGAATATGAGGCGCTCGCGAATTACGCCTACCATCTCGACGCCGGCAAATTCGCCCAGTTTCTCCAGCGGCATTGCTGCAATGTGCTTGGGGTGCGTCACGTCCTTGCGGACGTGACGGAGGTCAAGCTGGCGGAGACGGGGGACATCCGGTCGCTCGACACCGCGCAGGGGCAGACGATCGCCGGCGACCTGTTCATCGACTGCACCGGCTTTGCCGCGCTGTTGATCGGGAAGGCGCTGGGCGTGCCGTTCCGCAGTTGCAGCGATACGCTGTTCTGCGACACCGCGCTTGCGGTGCAGGTTCCCTACGACCGGCCGGACCAGCCGATCGCGACCCACACGATCTCGACGGCCCAGTCGGCCGGATGGATCTGGGACATCGGCCTGCCGACCCGCCGGGGCGTGGGCCATGTGTTCTCGAGCAGCCATGTCAGCGCCGATGCGGCGGAGCAGGAACTGCGCGCCTACCTGGGACCAGCGGGGCACGACCTTCCGATCCGCCAGATCTCCATCCGCTCGGGGCATCGCGAGCAGTTCTGGGTGCGCAACTGCGTCGCCGTGGGTCTGGCCGCGGGCTTCCTGGAGCCGCTGGAGGCATCGGCCATCGTGCTGATCGAGCTCTCGGCCAAGATGATCGCCGAGCAGTTGCCTGCCTGCCGCGAAGTCATGGACGTGGTGGCCCGGCGGTTCAACGAGACGACGACCTACCGCTGGGGCCGGATCATCGACTTCCTGAAGCTCCACTATTCGCTGACCCAGCGGACCGACACGGAGTTCTGGCGCGACAATCTGCGGCCGGAGACGATCCCCGATCGCCTGCAAGGGCTGATGGAGCTCTGGCGATACCAGTCGCCCTGGATGCACGACGAGTTTGACCGGGCGGAGGAGGTCTTCCCGTCCGCGAGCTACCAATATGTCCTGTATGGCATGGGGGCGCGAACCGCCGTTCTCCCCGGCACGATCGATGAGGATGTGGAGTTCGCCCGACGCGCCCGACGTGAGAACCAGATCCAGACCCAGCGCCTGGTGAGCAGTCTGCCTGCGCATCGGGACCTCATCGACCGAATAGTGCGGCACGGCCTCCAGCCGATCTGAGCCGAACAGGGAGCACCAGCCAATGCGGACCATCTCAGCGCGCCTGATGTTAGGCGCTCTTCTTGCGACCACGGCGTACGCCCCTGCGATGGCCGCTCCCCGACTGGACGGGGTATTGAGTGATCATGCCGTGCTCCAGCGCGGGCAGCCGATCGTCCTGGCCGGCGAAGCGGCTCCCGCGGAAACCGTGATGGTGACGCTTGCCGGACGTTCGGCGACCGTGAAGGCCGATCGCGCGGGCCGTTTCGAAGTGCGGTTGCCCGCGCTGCCCGCCGGTGGCCCCTATGATCTGACGATCGCCGCCGCCAGCGGCGCGGCCGTGGTGCGCGACATCTTGGTCGGCGACGTGTTCCTCTGTTCCGGCCAGAGCAACATGGAACTGGCGGTCCGGGACGCGCAGGACCTGATCCCGGACGCGCATGCGCCCGCAGACGAGCAACTCCGGCTGCTCACCATTGCCAAGGTGTCGGCCGCGGCGCCCCTCGCCCGGTTTGCCGAGCAGCCTCGCTGGGAAGTGGCGAGCCCGGACAGTGCCCCCTCCTTCTCCGCCGCCTGCTTCTACATGGCACAGGCGCTGCGGCGCACCGCGGGCGTGCCGATCGGCGCCATTCATTCCAGCTGGGGCGGATCGCGGATCAGCGCCTGGATGAGCGATGCCGCGCTGCGACGTGCTGGAGGAGCCGAACAGGCAGACCTCCTCGCCCTCTATGCGCGGGACCCGGCCGCCGCCAATCGGCGCGCGTCGTCGATCTGGGAGGACTGGTGGCGCACCGGCTCCGGCGACCGCTTGGGCCAGGAGCCGTGGCAGCCGGACGCGCAACTCGCCTGGCAGCCGGTGCCGGCGATGACGAACTTCGAGACCTGGGGGGTGCCCGAACTCGCCAACTACAACGGCATGCTGTGGTACCAGCGTGAAATCGAGATCACGGCAGAACAGGCCCGCGGCCCCGCCACGCTGGTGCTTGGGGCGGTGGACGACGCGGACCGCACCTGGGTCAATGGCAAAGGCGTCGGCGGGAGCAGCCTGGCCGGGCAGTCGCGCGTCTATGCGCTTCCGGAGGGAACGCTGAAGCCCGGTCGCAACGTCATCACCGTGAACGACGACGACGTCTACGCCAATGGCGGCATGACCGGCCCTGCCGAGGCCATGCGGCTGAGCTTCGCCGACGGCACCAGCATGCCGCTTGGCACCGGCTGGCGCTACGCGGTCGCGAAGCGGCTGGCGGGCGCGGCCCCGCGCGTGCCCTGGGACGACATCAACGGCGCCGGGACCTTGTTCAACGCGATGATCGCGCCGCTCGGGACCACCCGGCTGGCCGGCATTGCGTGGTACCAGGGGGAGTCGGATACCGGCATCCCCGGGTACGAGCAGCGGCTCACGGCGCTTATCGCCGACTGGCGCCAGCGCTTCGGCACCCCGGAGACCGCGTTCGGCATTGTCCAGCTCTCCTCCTACGGCGCGCCGAGCTTCGCGCCTTCCGAAAGCGGCTGGGGCTATCTGCGCGACGCCCAACGTCGCGTCGCTGCCGCTGATCCCCATGCTGGCCTGGCAGTCACCCTCGACATCGGGGACGCGCTCGACATCCATCCGGGCGAGAAGCACGAGGTTGGCCAGCGACTGGCCCGCGTGATGCGGGCGGCGTTGTACGGAGAGCCGGTTGCGCCGGCCGGCCCCGCCATTGCCGACGCGCGCCGCGCGCCCGATGGAAGCATCATCTTGCGCTTCCAGGGGGTCACGGTCGCGCTGCACGCCCGCGGATCGAACCAGGCGATCGGCTTCGAGCTGTGCGATGCGGCACCCGGCACCTGCCGTTACGCATCCGGAACGGTGGCGCGCAGCGAAGTCACGCTTCCGAGCGACGGGCGACCGGTCACCCGCATCCGCTACGCCTGGACGGAGGCGCCCGCGACCAACCTCGTCGACGAGGCGCCACTGCCCGTCGGCACGTTTGAGGTGCCGGTTTCCAGCGAGCAATAACAACCGCGCGACTGCCGAGGCGCATCGCGAAACAGGGGGATCCGACATGGGGTTGCAGATCAAGCTGGCGGCGCTCGCGACCGTGGGCCTCGCCATCGCGCTGACGCCGGCGCTCGCGCGGAAGCCCGAGCCGGCTGAACCGCGGCAACAGGCGGACGCAGACCAGGCAACACGCCTGGCAGGGCAACTGGTTGCCCGCATGACACTGGAAGAGAAGCTTCCGCAGCTTCTGAACGTCGCACCCGCCATCCCGCGACTGGGCATTCCCGCCTACAACTGGTGGACGGAGTCGCTGCACGGCGCCCTCGGCCCGCTTTCCCAGACGAACTTCCCGGAGCCGATCGGGCTTGCCGCGACATTCGACGCGCCGCTGGTCCAGGACGTCGCCGGCGCGATCAGCACCGAAGTACGCGCACTGCACACCCTGGGCCGGGAGACCGGTCGCAACGGGCGCATGGGCACGGGGCTCGACACCTGGTCGCCCAACATCAACATCTTCCGCGATCCGCGCTGGGGCCGCGGCCAGGAAACCTATGGCGAGGATCCGTTCCTCGCCGCCGGCATGGGCGTCGCCTTCGTGCGCGGCATGCAGGGACCCAATCCCGATCGCCCCTTTGTCATCGCCACTCCCAAGCACTTCGCCGTGCACAGCGGTCCGGAAGGTACCCGCCACGAGGCCAATGTCTTCGTGTCGGCGCATGACCTGGAGGACACCTACCTCCCCGCCTTCCGCGCCGCGATCGTCGAGGGACGCGCAGGATCGGTGATGTGCGCGTACAACCGCATCGACGGGCAGCCCGCCTGCGCCAGCGACCTGCTGCTGAAGGAGCATCTGCGCGGCGCATGGCGGTTCAGCGGCTATGTCGTGTCGGATTGCGACGCGGTGAAGGACATCGCCGACCACCACAAATACGCACCCGACAGCGCGGCGGCGGTTGCCGCGGCGATGCGCGCCGGGGTGGACAGCGAGTGCAACAACTCGACCATCAACGACACCGCCGGCCTGGAGAATCGCTACCGGGAGGCGTTGCAGCGCAACCTCATCACCGAGGCGGATGTCGACCGCAGCCTGATCCGCCTCTTTGCCGCGCGCTATCGCACCGGCGACCTGCCGGGCCTGGCGGGCGCGCCGAGCCGAATCCCGACCAGTGCCGTGGGCGCGCCGGAGCATCGTCGCCTGGCACTGGCGTCGGCCGAACGCTCGATGGTGCTCCTGAAGAACGACGGCATCCTTCCGCTGCGCGCCGGCGCGAAGGTGGCCGTGATCGGCCCGCTGGGGGACGCGACCCGCGTGTTGCGCGGCAATTATTCCGCCACCCTGTCGGGGCCTCCGATCTCAGTCGTCGACGGCCTGCGCTCGACGCTCGGCGCCGGCCAGGTGACGCTGGTCCCGTTCGGGGAATCGATGACGGACGGCGACCGGGTTCCCACCTCCGCCCTGCAGACGCCGGACGGCAAGCCGGGCGTGCTGGCGCGGTACTATAATCCGGCCTCACCGGTTCCCGCGAAGTTCGCGCCGGGCACCCGCGAGAAGGTGCTGGCGACGGTCAAATACAGTCGGAACCGGTCGTCACCCGCATCGAGCCGGACGTGGGCGACCGCAATCTAGAGCTTGCCAAAGTCGCCGACGTGCATCGGACCGTGTGGACGGGCTTCCTCGTCCCGCCCGAAACCGGCACCTATCGCGTCGGCCTCGCCGGGACGGGCGCCACGCTCGAACTCGACGGCACCCGGATTTCCGACCGGCGCAAGGCGCGTTGGAACGACCTGCCCGGGATGACGACGCTCAAGCTCATCGGCGGCAAGCGCTATCCCTTCCGCATCGAGGGCAAGGGCGTCGACCTCGTCTGGAAACGGGTGTCGGAAGCCCCGGCGGCCGAACTCAAGCGCGCCGCGGCCGCGCCGACGTGCTGGTCGCCGTGGTCGGCCTCACCTCGGACCTGGAGGCGGAGGAGACCGGCGTGACGGTCCCCGGCTTCTCAGGCGGCGACAAGACCACGCTCGACCTTCCCGCCGATCAGCTCGCCATGCTCGATCAGGCGCGCGCGACCGGCAAGCCGATCGTCCTCGTCGCGATGAACGGCAGCCCGATCAACCTCGCCTGGGCGAAGGAGAACACCGGCGCCATTCTGGAGGCATGGTACCCCGGCGAAGTCGGCGGCCTTGCCGCGGCGAACATCCTAACCGGCCGCACCAACCCGTCGGGCCGCCTGCCGCTCACCTTCTATCGCAGCGTCGCGGACCTGCCGCCGTTCGGCGACTATGCGATGGAGGGGCGCACCTATCGCTACTTCACGGGAACCCCGGTCTATCCATTCGGCCACGGCCTCAGCTACACGCGCTTCGGCTATGGCCCGCTGACGGTCGCACCGACGCGCGGCGGTGCCGAGAACGGGCTGCGTGTGACGACCCGGATCACCAACACCGGCGATCGTCCCGGCGAGGAAGTGGCCCAGCTCTACCTCAACTTCCCCGGCCGCCCGGGCGCCCCGCGGGTCGCCCTGCGCGGGTTCCAGCGCGTGGCCCTGCGCCCGGGCGAGAGCCGCAGCGTCACCTTCGACCTGTCGCCGCGCGACCTCAGCTCGGTCGCGGTCGACGGCACCCGCTCGGTGGCGCCGGGCAGCTATCGCGTGACCGTCGGCGGGGGCCAGCCGGGAACCGGCGCGCCGGGCCAGACCGCGACCTTCACCGCGCGCCAGTCGCCGGTGCTTCCGAAATAATGAAAGGACACAAGATGGTTCGGCCGGCACATATCCGCCGCCTGGCGCTGCCGGGCGCCGCCCTGCTCGCGCTCGGCGGAACCGCCGCTGCGGCAGACCCGCTCGCCCCCACCGGACGCTGGAGTGCCAACACCGACGGGCACGCGCCCGTGCCTCCGATGGGCTGGAACTCGTGGAACGCGTTCAACAGCGACGTGGACGAGGAGAAGGTGCTCGCCTCCGCCCAGGCGCTTCTCGACACCAAGCTGGCGACGCTCGGCTACCGCTACGTCAACATCGACGACGGCTGGTGGCTGAAGCGCCGCCAGCCCGACGGGCGGCTGATGATCCGCACCAGCCACTTCCCCTCGGCGGCGACCGGCAAGGACCCCAGCTTCCGGCCGCTCACTGACAAGCTCCACGCCATGGGGCTGAAGGCCGGCATCTACTCCGACATCGGCCGCAACAGCTGCGGGCAGATCTACACGCCCGATTTCAAGAACCAGCCAGAGGGCAGCGTCGCCGAGCGCGAGGTCGGCCTCTACGGCCATGTCGACCAGGACATCCGCCTGTTCTTCGCCGAATGGGGATTCGACTTCATCAAGGTCGACGCATGCGGCATTCGCGGCTTGCCGGCCGATGCGCCGCGCGTCCGCTCCGGCCTCTACCGCGCGTTGACGCCGCTGGTCGACATGCAGTCGCTCGGCGGGTCCGACGTGGCCGCCGTCCGCCGCCTGTACGAACAGGTGGGCACCGCCATCCGCACCCATGCGGGCGATCGCCCCTATGTCTATTCGCTGTGCCTGTGGGGCGCGGGCGACGTGCGCGCCTGGGGCAAGGACGTCGGTAATTCCTCGCGGACCAGCGACGACATCCAGCCGGTGTGGGCGCGGATGCTCACCAACCTCGACACGGTGACCCACCGCGCGCTCTATGCCCATCCGGGATCATGGAACGACCCCGACATGCTCTTCGTCGGCACCGGCGACTTCGACACGTCGCATCTGGTGGAAGCGCGCTCGCATTTTGCACTGTGGGCGATGCTCAACGCGCCGCTGATCATCGGCTACGACCTGCGCAAGCTGACGCCGGAACTGCTCTCGATCTTCGGCAATGCGGACATCGTCGCGCTCAACCAGGACCCGGCCGGCAACCAGGCGGTGCTCGCCTACGACTCCGACGAGGTCCAGATCTTCGTCAAGACGCTGGCCGACGGCAGCAAGGGAGTCGCCGTGTTCAACCGCACCGCGCAGCCGGCAAAGGCGATCCTCACGGCCGACCAGTTGAAGATGGTGGGCACCGCAGATGTCCGCCTGCGCGACCTCTGGAGCAAGCAGGAGCAGCGCTTCCGAGGCGAGTTGCCGTTGCAGCTTGGTGCTCACCAGACGCTGGTTTTTCGAGCGACTGGCACCCGGCGGTTGCCGAACGGCCTATACCTTTCTGAGCAGACGGGCCGAGTGAACCCGGCAGCGGACGGCGTGCCGATGCCCGAGCCCGATCCGACCATCCACCACTCCATCACTCCGTGGACGAACACGCGTGGGCCGGGGGAGCATCCGCAATATGGCGGATGGGGTGGCGCGGAGGCCGATCGCGCGCCCTTCGCCAAACTGCTGCGCGTGGCAGGCACGCCCTTCGACACCGGCTTGGGAGTGCTCGCGAACTCCCGCCTGGAGGTACGCAATCAAGGCTTCTCGCGGTTCACAGCGAAGGTCGGCGTGAACGACTCCGGCTCCCGACAGGCGGGAAAGATCGTCTTCGAGTTGTGGGCCGACGGTCGTCTCCTCGCCAAATCCAAACCAATGGCCTTCGGGGAACCCGCCGCCCCCTTGGAGGCCCAGGTCTCGCGTGCCACTATCCTGGAACTGGTGGCGCGGGGGGATGCTGCATCGTCTGGAACGTCGGCCGTGCAACCGGCCGTCTGGGCCGACGCGGCGCTCCTGCGATGAACAACGACGGGGACAGGATGGAACATACGTCGACACTTCCCGACGGCTGGGACTTGCCCAAGAGGGACATGTCCGAGGGCGAAGAGCCCGCAGCGCCGCAGCAACAATCCACCCGGCGGCCTGGACGCCGCCTTCGAGGCGCGGTCGCGCACAAGCTCGGCATCGCCATTCTTTCCGGAGAATATAAGCCCGGCGACATCCTGACGGGTGAAATCGCCGCTGCCGAGGCGCTCGACGTCTCCCGCGGCGCCTATCGCGAGGCCGTCCAGGTCCTGACCGCAAAGGGTTTGGTGGAAAGCCGCGCCAAGACCGGCACGCAGGTCCTCCCGCGCGAGCGCTGGAACCTGCTGGATCCCGACGTGCTCGCCTGGGCGTTCACCGGCGAGCCCGACGCTCGGCTGGTCCGCAGCCTTTTCGAAATGCGGCTGGTGATCGAGCCTGCCGCAGCGGGGTTTGCAGCGGAGCGACGCACCCGCGCCGACCTCAAGCGGATGGGCGACGCGCTCAAGGGAATGCGTCGCCACTCGCTGGCGACGCCGATCGGGGTCGCGGCCGATCGCGACTTCCACGACGCGCTGCTGCACGCGACCGCGAACGATGCGATGATCGTGCTCGGCTCCTCGATCGGCGCTGCAGTCGCCTGGACCACCCAGTTCAAGCAGCGTACCCGCGCGCTGATCCGCGACCCCATTCCCGATCACGCCCGGGTCTACGATGCGATCGTGGCAAAGGATGTCGCCGGCGCCAGCGCCGCGATGCGGCTGCTGGTCGAACTGGCGCTGACCGACACCCGCATCGCCATGCCGCCCCGCCCGGGCGACGAGCGGCCCGATCTGGTCTAGCGGATCGCCTGCGGCCTTGCCGGGGGGAGCGGCGAAAGGGTGAAGCGGTCCACGTCCACCCAGCCGTTGCTCGTCCCGGTGCCGTAGCAGAAGATCGCGAACTGCGGCCCCTGGAAGGTGCCGGTGCGCCAGGCGAAGGCGAGCGGGAAGTCCCCGCCGAGGTCGGTCCAGCGCCGCCCGTCGAGGCTGTAGGCGAGCCGCCCGAGATCGCTGGTGAAGTCGAGGTCGGTGCGCAGCCACAGCGCTCCGGCACGCGGGAGCGTGGCAGTGGCGCGAGTCTGGGTGCGCGGGCCCTCCACCGTGTCCTCGGTCACTTCCATCTCGAGGGCGGCCCTGCCGTCCGCTCCGCGCGTTGCCGTCAGATTGGCACTGAACTGGCCCAGCGTGCCGAAACCGCAGCGGTTCCCCGTGGCGAGCGCGCGGATGTCGAGCTTGATCTCTGCGCGGCTGGCAGGCCCCTGCCCCTTTTGCGTGAGCGTGTTCCGAGCCGACCAGAAGCGGTCCGCAAGGGTGGGCCGGAGCCGCAGCCAACCCGGGCGCTCGGTCAGCGACCAGCGCGCGGGATCGGGATTGTGGTTCCACTGCCATTGCAGCCCCAGCCGGGCCTGGGAAAAGTCGTCGGAAGTGGCCGGCTCGGCAAACGGGTAGCCGGGGATCGGCTTCTTCGCGCGAAAGGGTACGCGGCCTGGCGCCTCTGGCGTCCCCCAGACGGGCCAGTCGTCCTGCCAGAAGACGGGGCTGAAGTTGGTCATGCGTCCGACGGCGCCGCTATCCTCCATCACGAAGCCGAACCAGCGGCCGTCCGGCAGATCGACAAGCGCCCCCTGGTGCCCGCCCGTCCGGTCGTCGATCTGATCCCGCGTGGTCCACGGGCCGAACAGGCTCCGGGAACGCGATACGGTGAGCGCCATCCGCGGCGGCAGCGCATTGAACAGATAGTAGTAGTCGCCGCGACGCAGGATCTTCGAGCCTTCCGCGCCCTTGATGTAGTGGATCTTGCGGCTGTCGGTGACGCGCGCGAGATCGCGGTCCAGCGTCAACAGCGTGATGGTACCGTCCGCCGTCGAGGCCGTCGCGAGATAGGCGCGCCCGTCGGGTTCGATGAACAGGCCGGGATCGAACGCCTCGCGGTCCAGCTCATGGTGCTGCCAGGGGCCGCGCACGTCCTTCGCATAGTAGAGGCGAGTCTTCTGCCCGACGGGCGTGGTCGCGAGATAGAAGGTTCCCGCATGATAGCGCAGGCTGGAGGCGTACAGGCCCTTGCGATAGGCGTTGCCGCCTATGAGATCATATTGCGGTCGACCCTCCAGCCGCTCGGCGAGGTGGGACACGATCGTCCAGTTCACCAGGTCGCGGCTCTCCAGGATGGTCACCCCGGGTACGTTGGCGAAGGTGGTGGAGACGAAGTAATAAACCTCGCCCACGCGGATCACGTCCGGGTCCGGGTAGTCGGCAAACAGCACCGGGTTGCGGAAGGTGCCGTCTCCCTGATCCGATCGCCACACCTGCGCGGGCGCTGCGCCCGCGGCAACCAGCATCGCCGCCGCGGCGAGGCGCGCGCCCCTCATCGGCTGAACGCCAGGTTGCTCGAGAAGAAGGGGATCATCTTCTCCTGAACGCGAGTCGCAACGCCGCTGGTATGATCACCGGGGTAGATCTCGAACCCGTTGGCGATGCCGTAGCGGTCCAGCGCGGCATGAAACTTCACCGCATCCTCCTTCAGCCCATCCTTGTCGCCCACGTCGATGCCGATCGCGGCGTAGCGGCGCAGATTGCCGACATACTGGTCGAGCATGGAAAGCGGCGCGTTTGCCGCCCAGCGTGCGAGCACGTCCGGCTGCGGCTCGCCATCCTTGATCGGCAAATCCAGGAACAGCGGCGGGGCAGCCGGGTTCGGCGACCAGGCCGCGGCCGTCGCCAGCTGCGCGCGCAGGCCCCAGGGAAGGGACGCGCTTTCCGCCGGGGATCGAAGTGCCCGCAGCGTCTTTTCAGCCGAAGCGTCCGGCTTGCCGAGCGCCGCCGTGGACAGGCAACAGGGGCTCATCATGTACAGCGCGCCGAAGACGTCGGCATGCTTCATGCCGATACGCGCGGTGCCGTAGCCGCCCATCGAATGCCCGGCCAGGCCCCGGCTCCGCCGGTCCGCGATGGTCCGGTAGTGGCTGTCGATGTAGGCGACCAGATCCCTGGCGACGAACTTCTCGAAGTCGCCGACGGTCACCGAGCTCGAGTAAAAGGAGCCGTTGTGCGCGGTCTTGCTGTCGGGCAGCACGACGATCATCTCGCGCGCGCCCTTGGCAAAGGCTCCCTCGATAGTCTGGGGCACATGGATCTCACCGACCCACTGCTCAGCGCCGATCGAGTATCCGTGCAGCGCGTACACCACCGGGTAGCGCCGCTGCGGACTGGATCGATAGCTGGGCGGCAGCACGACCAGCACCGTGCGATCCGCGCTCTCCCCCTCCAGATTACCCTCGATCGCGGGCGCGTGCACGGTGATGCGCTCGATCGTCACGGGCTTGGCACCCGGCACGACGGGCGGCGCCGGCGTCGTGACCTGGGCCTCTGCCGGACCGGCTATGGTCATCGCGGTGCCGAGTGCCAGCGCGGCTGCGAGGAACTTGGTTACGGGCATCGGCTTGTCTCCATCGAATGGCAAAGGGCGGTCGCCGCCCGTGGTTTCAGGCGGGGCGCAACTCAGCGCCGCGCAACGCCGTCGCGCGGCCCGGCACGAGCGAAACGTCGGCAGTGCGAGATCCCAGGCGCACGCGGTAGCGGTTGGCGACATCCGACCTCAGTACCACCTCGACAAGCTGCCCGCCGCCCCACCGGAGGTCCACCGTGCAGCGACCGCGCGCGCGCAGGCCCGTCACGGATCCGCTCGGCCACGCGCGCGGCAGTGCCGGCAACAGCAGGATTTCATCACCCCGGCTCTGCATCAGCATTTCCGCAATGGCTCGGGTACCGCCGAAATTTCCGTCGATCTGGAAGGGCGGGTGCGCGTCGAACAGATTGGGGTAGGTCCGCTCGGGTCCGAGCAGGAAAGCGAGGATATGATGCGCGTGTTCGCCGTCCCGCAGCCGCGCCCAGAGGTTCGCGCGCCAAGCCGTCGCCCAGCCGGTCGACTCGTCGCCGCGCAGCTCCAACGATCGCCGTGCGGCGTTCGCCAGTTCGGGCGTGCGATCGGGATCGATCTGGTCGCTGGGGAACAGGGCATAGAGATGCGACACATGGCGATGGTTGGGCTCGGGCGCGGCCCCGTCCCAGTCCTGCTGCCACTCCTGAAGCTGACCGCCGCCGCCGATGCGATCCGGCGCCAGCCGCGCACGCGCAGCCGCGACCTCTGCGGCGAAGGGAGCGTCCGTGCCGAGTAGCCCTGCCGCCTTCCCGACCTGGTCGAACAGATCGCGAAGGATCTGCTGATCCATCGCGGGCCCCGCACAGATCGAGGCCCCGTGCGGGTGGGCATTTTCGGGTGACAAAGAGGGACTGGTCACCAGCAAGCCGGTCTCGGGATCGGTCTGGAGCGTGTCGAGGAAGAACTGCGCCGCACCCCGCATCAGCGGATAGACGGATCGCAGATACCCGAGGTCGCGGCCGTAGTCGTAATGCTCCCAGAGATGGGTGCAGAGCCAGGCACCGCCCGTGGGCCAGAGCCCCCACTCCGCCCCGTCGATGGGCGCGGTCGCGCGCCACAGATCGGTGTTGTGGTGGCAGACCCAGCCGGGCGCACCGTACATCTGCCGTGCGGTGCGCGCACCCGTCTCCGCCAGTTCGCGCACCATCTGCACCAGCGGCGCGACGCATTCGGGCAGGCCCGTAACCTCGGCGGGCCAATAGTTCATCTCGGTATTGATGTTGACGGTGTACTTCGACTGCCACGGAGGATCGACCGCTTCGTTCCAGATGCCCTGCAGATTGGCAGGCTGGCTGCCTGGGCGGGATGCGGCAATCAGAAGATAGCGGCCGTAATCGAAGTAGAGTGCCGCGAGTGCGGGATCCTCCGAGGCCCTGTTCGCGCGAATCCGCTCGTCGGTCGGCCGCTCGGCAGCGGCAGTCCGGCCAAGGTCCAGCGACACCCGGCGAAACAGCGCGCGGTGCGCAGACGTGGCGTCGGCCCGGATCCTTGTCACACCCCTGGCGCTTGCCCGCTCCAGGACGGCAAGCGTTTCCGCAGCGGGATCGCCCCCGACGTCATCGAAGCTGCGATAGCTCGTGCCCATGGCGACAAAGATCGTGACGGCACGCGCGCTGCGAACCTGCACCCGCTTCCCTTCCGCCGTGACGGAGCCACCCGTGGCGGAGACGTGCGCGCGGCCGGCGAACCGCAACGCGCCCGCGACGCCGGCTCGGGCGCTGTTGCGGCCGGTGAGCGTCAGCATGTTCCCCGCCGCCTCGACAGCGGCGTCGGGCAACGGCGAGGAGAACCCGACCTCCAGGTGGATCGGGCGGCTCGCGGTCAGGTGAACCACGATCACCCGATCGTCCGGCGAGGCGAACACCTCCCGCCGATAGCGAGTATCGTTGAACGTGAAGCTGGTCGTCGCGACCGCAGCATCCAGATCGAGCTCACGAACGTAGCCGCTGGCAGTCCCCGCCGCTTCGGGCAATTCGAGCCAAAGGTCGCCGAGCGGCTGATAGGCCATCTGCGTCTTGGGCGTGCCCATCAGCTTGGCATTGGCAAGCGCCTGCGCCTCCCCAAACCGCTCCTCCTCGATCAGGCGGCGCACCTGGGGCAATGCCGCATGCGCCGCCGGATTCACGGGATCATATGGCCCGCCGGACCAGAGCGTGTCCTCGTTGAGCTGGAGGCGTTCCTTGGCAGTGCCGCCGAAGACCATCGCCCCGAGCCGCCCGTTTCCGACCGGAAGCGCTTCCGTCCAGGTCGCTGCGGGCTGCCGGTACCACAGGCGCTGCGCCCCTGCCGGCGCAGCCGCCTCGGCAGGCGCCGGCATCGGCAGGGAGGCGACGGCCGCAGTCGCCGCACTCCCGCCAAGAAAGCCGCGGCGGGAGGGGTGGAACAAACCCGCCATCCCGCGTCAGCGCAGGTCGAGGACGACGACCGATTTCGCCGGCAGGGTGACCGTCAGCGTGCCGCCGCTCGCTTGCGCGCCGGTGAATGCCTGGGGCCTCACCGTGTCCGGCTGCTCGAAGCTGTTGTGGGCATCCATCGCCGCACCCGTGACGATGCGTCCGGTCACCGCCCCCGCCTGGACCCCGGCGAGCGAAACCGTCACCGGCAGCGTGCGGTTGGGATCGAGGTTGACCAGCGCGACGTGAACCTGCCCTGCGGTGTCGCGTACGGCCGAGGCGCTGACCGCCGGAATCGCGACCTCGTCCTTGTGATACCAGGGCGACTTCACCTCGATCGGCAATGCGGTTGCACCCTGCCACGGCTGGTACAGATCGAAGACCCAATAGGTCGGCGTCTTTACCATCCGCGGCCCGTCCGTCAGCAACATCGCCTGCAGCACGTTCACCATCTGCGCGATGGCGGCCATGCGCACCCGGTCCGCATGATGGGCGAAGATGTTGAGGTTGAGACCGGCCACGATGGCGTCGCGCAGCGAGTTCTGCTGCTGCAGGAAGCCGGGATTGCTGCCGGGCGCCGGATCGTACCAGGTGCCCCACTCGTCCACGGCAAGCATCACGCGCTTCTCCGGATCATATTTGTCCATGATCGCGGAGTGCTTGGTGATGAACTCCTCCATCTCCAGCGTGTGGGCCATGGTGGTTGCCCACTCGCGCTCCGGAAAGCCCAGTGCGGGACCCTTGTCGTTCCAGTCCTTGTTGCGCGGACGGGTGTAGTAGTGGAGCGCCAGGCCGTCGATGTGCTTGCCCGAGATGCGCATCAGCGTCTCGGTCCAGGCGTAGTCGGAGTCGCTCGGGCCGCTGGCGATCTTGAGCATCGGCCCGTTCGCGGACTTGGCGAACTGCGCATAGCGGTTGGTGAGATCGGCGGCATATTCCGCGCGCATGTTGCCGCCGCAGCCCCACAGCTCGTTGCCGATGCCGAGGTACTGGACCTTCCAGGGCTCGGCATGGCCGTTGCGGGCACGCTCCTTCGCCAGCATCGTGCTGTCCTTGGGAGCGGTCATATACTCGACCCACTGCGCGGTCTCTGCCGGCGGGGCGCTCCCGACGTTCGCCGACACATAGGTCCTGGCGCCAAGCCGATCCATCAGACCCATATATTCATGGGTTCCGAAGCTGTTGTCGTCGTTGACCCCGCCCCAGTTGGTGTTGACCTTCGCCGGGCGGGCCTTGCTCGGGCCGATGCCGTCGCGCCAGTGGTATTCGTCGGCGAAGCAGCCGCCGGGCCACCGGACCATCGGCACCTTGATCGCACGCAGCGCCTCCAGGACGTCCCGGCGATAGCCGCCGTCGTTCGGGATCTTGGACTTCGTGCCCACCCAGATGCCTTCGTAGATGCCGGTGCCGAGGTGCTCCGCGAACTGGCCGAAGACGTCCGGGTGGATCTGCGGGCCCGGCTGGTCCGCACGCAGGGTTGCGGTGACGCTGTCGGGAGCGGCTTCCTGCGCGTGGGCCGGGAGCGCCATGGCCACCGAGGCCAGCATCAAAGGCGCAAGCAGGCAACGCAGCCGTGCACTCGACGAACGGTGGACCGCCTCTCGCGAGGAGGTGTGAGCGGATGCCGTACGCGCACTGATAGTCATCAGGTCCATGCTCTCCCTTTCAGCTGATCAAGTCAGTCTGTTATCGTTACCATGGTTATGCAGGCTGAGGATCGGCCGTCAATCGGTACGCTCCAACAAAAGCCGGCTCAGGGTTGGCGGAAGCTCCACCGGCCAGCCGGGCTCTTCGGGTCGAACGAGGCGAGCGTCGGCGTACTCGCGCCAATCGCTACCAGCGCCAGATCCTTCTTGGCGCCCGTGGCGGATTTGGGCGCTATCCGGTAGGTGCCGTCCGTCAGCTGGTCGATGCGCCACAGCTGTTCTGCTGCGCCGGTAAAGGCGGGGACCGTCTCCACGGTGTCCGAAGGAGTGGCCGCCAGCGCACGGCCGGTGCCGGCAATGACGATCTTGTAATAGGGCGAGCCAAAATAGCCCCCGGCACCCGGCACGGGCTCGAGGGTCCAGAGTTGGTGCGGGCGGACCATATAATCGGCTAGGTCCACGCGGATCCGCTCCTGCGGCCAGACCGCAGAGTCTTCGGCGAGCGTCTGATCCGGGATCGGGCTGACGGGCTCGCCGGGCTTCGCCATGAAGCTGCGGCGGACGTCGAAGGCGATGCGAACGAAGTCGGTCGCCAGCCCAAGCGCATAGCCGCTGCGCTCCGACTGGATCTCGTACGTGCCGGGCCGCACGTTCTCGCCCGCGACGGGCCAGCCGTCTTTCCAGAGAAGCGGCTCGATGCCCAGAACACTACGGCCGCTGCGGTTCATGTCCGCCTCGTAGTGCATGGAGAACTTCTCCACGCCGCCGTCGAGTTCGATCAAGCCGAAGTGCCCAGGGCCGATGTTGCGACCGCGCGCGTTGACGACCAGCTTCCCGCCTCCGCGGAGCAGCGGAACGCCCATGTGATCGACGTACGGGCCGAGCGGGCTGCGCGAACGCCCGACCCGAATGTGGTAGGTCGAATTCGGCCCATCACAGCACGTGCCATGCGTGCCCAGCAGATAGTACCAGCCGTCGCGATACATCATCGCGGTGGCTTCCATGTCGATCGCGACATCCACCGGCTGGTTGCGCGCGACCCGCTGGCCGGTGGAGGGATCGAGTTCGATGATCCGGATCGGACCGAAGTAGGTGCCGTAGGTCAGCCACAGGCGCCCTTCGACATAGAGGAAGGCGGGATCGATCGCATCCGCCATCTCGACACCGTCGCTGGACGCGACCACCCCGATGTCGTGAAAGCCGAAGTCGGGGGACTTGGGATCCAGCGAGCGGGTCCACATCATCCGGACCTGACTGGCATGGCCGCCCGACATACCGCCGCCACCAATGGCGTAGGACATGTAGTAGCGATCGCCAATCTTGACGACGTCGGGTGCCACACCGCCGCCTGGACGCTCGGGGCCGCCGTGCCAGGTCCACCCATCCTCCGAAACCAGCCCGCCGCCGCGGGTGCCGAAGGTGTAGTATCTGCCGTCAGAGAGGACGATCGTCGACGGATCGTGGATAAAGGGCTCTCCCTCCAGTTGCGCGGCGGCGGGAGATGCGTGGAAACCAAGGCACAGACAAAGGCCGATCGCGGCCGTAGCAAGTCGCTTCATACGATCTCCGTGGATCTGCTGGATCGGGCGCGATAGCGTGGCCGATGCTATTTTAGCGTGGTCTCGAGCTCCCGGATCGGCTGCCCCTCCTCGTCGAGGAAGCGGACGCAGAAATCGCTGAGCCCGGGTCCGTTGATGACGGCACCGCGGATGACGTTGCGGCCCTTGCGCAGCGTGAGCCGGTCGGAAACGACATCGTCCATCACCATCCGGCGATCGTTGAACAGGCCGACCGCCTCTTCGCCGTTCAGCCACCACATCGACGCAGAATTGGAGCCCACCGCCATACGAACGTTGCGGACCTCCCGCGGGCTGTCCACAACGGTCACCGCCCAGAAGATGACGCCATAGGTGGGCTTTCCGAGCGATTGCGCGAAGTTGAACAGCTTGACGTCGAACTGGGTGGAATCGAGCGCGTGCCAGCGCAGCGGCTCGGCTGCCTTCACCACCTGTCCGTTCCGGGGAACGACCGTGAACTGCCCAGGGAAGTACTGCTGCGTCAGCGCCTGGCGCACATAGGAGCCAGTAAAGCCGGCATTCGTCGAATTGGGCTTGCTGATCGGTTCCAGCAACAGCCAGCGACGCAGGAAGCCATCCTGGTCCGGCGTAGCGGCCGCGGTCGTGGCCGGCTGGAAATACGCAGCCATGGCGGGCCTTGTCGCCCCTTGGTCTGCAAAGGCGCCTGACGATGCCACCGCAACCGCGCCGGCCCCAAGCAGCAGCAGCGGGCGCCGGATACTCAGGCACCCAATCTTCCGGTTGCCGATCATATTCCTCTCCTTCAATCACGAAGTTTCCCGTCTCGGCCCGGCTGACAGACCGCATCGACGCCCCCGCTCTGCCGTTCTCACGCCGGCATTTCACCTGCGCTTGAGCAGACCGTTCGTGTCGAGCCAGTGCAGGAAACTGTCGAACCAGCCCGTGCTCGTCGTCCCGTGCTTGCCCAGGCCAAAGCCATGGCCCCCCGCCTGGTAGAGGTGGAACTCGACAGGTCGGCCCGCCTGCTGCCAGGCATCGATCAACCCAAAGCCCTTTCGCGCGAACAGCGGATCGTCTGCGGCCAGGACGCCAAACAAGGGCGGCGCATCCGCGGGCACCTTCACCGCCTCCATCGATCCGTAGATCGGCGCAACGAAGGCAAGCCGGGTTTCGGGCGCCGCAAGCGCCGTCGCCATGGTGGTCATCGCCCCTGCCGAGAAACCGATCATGCCGATACGCTGCGGGTCCACACCCCATTCAGCCGCGCGGGAACGCACCAGCGCGACCGCCGCGCGCCCATCTGCGATCTGATCCGAGAGCCCCGCGATCGCAGCGTCCGGGCTGAGCCGCGACTGCGGCTTCCCCACGCTCGCGAACATGGCCGTCACCGCCTGCTCGAACGCGTTCATGTCCGCAGGAGTGGGCTTCAGCCGGTATTTGAGGACGAATGCGGCGACGCCGCGGTCGGCGAGCGCCTTGGCGACCCGCCAACCTTCGTTCTCCATGGAAAGCATCAGGAAGCCGCCACCCGGCGCCACGATCGCCGCCGCGCCGGTCGCGGTCGCCGGATCCGGCAGGAATGGCGTAAGCGTCGCGGAGGAAACGTTGCGCGTCATCGCGACGCCATATTGTTTGAACCAGGCTTCCGGCGCGGCCTGGCCCTTCACCGGCCCGGTCCGCAACGGAACCGCGTTCGGCTCGGCAGGCGCCTCCATCGTCGTCATGCGGGCATCCTGCGCCGATGCCGGCATCGTCGCTGCAGCCGCACTTGCGGCGATCAGACCGCCAACTCCCCTGATCCAGCGCATCGTCGCCCCCGTTTCTTTCGTGTCTCTTGATTTCAGCTCAGCAGGATCCGGCGCGCCTCGCCTTCCGGATCGTCGACCATCCGACAGGTCTCGTCGAAGACCATCGTCTGACAGCGATGGGGATCGGTCGCCGCCCAGGCGAGCCCGGAATGGCTCGGATTGCCGGTCCTGGCGAACGTTGCCCAGGCGGTCGCCATGGTCCGGGCGAGCCGCTGCGCCCCGGGCGTGTTCCCGGTGCCCTGCGCGCACAGGGCCGTGTTGTCGAAGCAGAAGGCGAGCTCTGCGGTATGCCAGGCACCGGCCACGCCGCCCAGCTGCGGCGACTGCCACTGGAAGAGGTATTGATAGACCGGCGCCCCGCCCTGCGCGTGCTTCAGGCGCACCATGTCCTGAACGCGGTTTCGGTTCATCAGCCCCTGAACCCCATAGGCCAGGGTACGCGTAGCCTTTTCCGGGTGCGCCTTCTTCATCGCCGCGATCAGGCGATCGGCCTTCGCGCTGCCCATCTGGGCGGAGAGATCGGCACGCCACCGCGCTTCCGACGGATCATAGCCCCAGCGCATCCCTTCCTCGCTGGTGTTGCCGATTAGCAGCGGAACGTTGCGGGAAACCTCCGGCGCCACCGCGGAGAAGGAGGCGACGGTGATCACCTCCCCGTCGAGCGTGGGATTCCAGCCGACGCGCGGCGTGAGCGCTGGTCCCATTGCCGGGCGCGGACCGTTCATCGCGTCGGCGACCTTGTTTCCGGCCTCGAACAGCGGTTTCCACTCCATGCGCTGGAGGGCCGCGATGTCGCGCGGGCCGATCCCGAGTTCCCGCACCACGCGACGCCCAAACTCCCGCGACTGCTCGGCGCTGGGAAGCGCACCGCCGCCGCCCGACTGGACCGCCGCGCGGTGGATCATCCCCTTCCCGCTCGGCATCCCCAGCAGGGTCGTCACCTTCGATCCGCCGCCCGACTGGCCGTAGATCATCACCTTGTCCGGATTGCCACCGAAGCGAGCGATATTCTCCTGCACCCAGCGCAAGGCGGCGATGCAGTCGGTCATGCTGACGTTGACCGACTCCGCATAGGCGGAGCCGCCGACCTCCGTCAGGTCCAGGAAGCCCAGCACGTTCAATCGATGGTTGATCGACACCTGCACCACATCGTGGTGCCGCGCCATCTGGGCGCCGTCGTGCGATGCGAGTTCATAGGAAGAGCCGAAGCTGAAACCGCCGCCGTGGAAATACACCATGACCGGCCGATTGCCGGAAAGCGCGGGCGTCCAGATGTTCAGCTTCAGCATGTCCTCGCCGAGGAAGCCATCCGTCCATTGTTGAAGAAAAGTATGCTCCCTGGCCCTGAAGTCGTGGAGCGTTTGCGGGCTGTTCGCGCCATAGGCGAGCGCAGGATAGGGATCCGTCCAACGAGCAGGCGCCTTCGCCGGCAGCCACCGGTTCTCGCCCCCGGTGTCGGCGCCGTAGGGCACGCCTTTGAAGATATAGACGCCGTCTTCGACGTAGCCGCGGACCGGCCCGTATTGCGTGCTGGCGACCGCGTCCCGAGGCGTAGAGCAGCGCGCTCCGGCGGCTGCCGTCGTCGCGGCACCCGCGCTGCCACGACGCGGCAGCAGCAGGCCGGCACCCGCGCACATCGATCCGAGCATAGCCCGGCGACGATTCACCATCCCCTTACCCTCTCCACCGCTGGTCTATCCGTCGACCCGGGACCGATTCCATCGACCCTCCTAAGTCTACGACCTTTGTTGTTGGAGTATTATGAACGGCTAGAAGTACCCGTCAAGCACCAACTTCCCCAGTTATGGAAGCAGATCCGCGACGGGATTAGCAACATCTACCGGCCTTCCAGCCTTTGAACTACGATTCAGCCAGCGCGAACTATCGCCGCGCGCACAGCTACTTGCCGGAAGGCCGCGGCCACTTGATCCGCAGCGCATTCATTCAGCAGTACTCGCCCGGCGCGCGTGCGACGCCGTTCTCAATCCGTGCCGATGCGTAACGGTTTCATCCACAAACTATGCTGTTACCGCTAACCTGTCGAGAGGCCGCTTCTACAAACCGAAAGGTGGGCGGGGCGGCTTTGTCGGACTGCGGTACTTGCCCAGCCGCTTTGACGGCTGGCGCCACGACTTGTTAGCGCTATAGTCGAGCAGAACGAGCACCGCAGAGTGCCGCAAACTGGATCAGGAGAGGATGACCATGGCGGGAAAACCCGTGCTCTGTTTCGTCGCGGCACTGCTCGCGAGCGCGTCCCCGGTGGCGGCGCAGACCACCGTGCCAGCCCCCGCCCCCGAGCTGAGGTTGGGCGACGCCGGCTATTACGAGGCCCCGGCAGTCAACGTGCTGGTCTTCTCCAACTGGTATGACGGCCTGTTCGCCGATTCGAAGATCAGCGGCGTCGAGATCATCCAGCAGGGCAAGCGGATCGCCACCAATGGCGACGTCCGCCTGTCCTCCACTCCCGGTCAATGGGACGCGATCGGGCGGTTGGTGGACCGGAAAGTCGACGCCGCGACCGGTGCGATCACGGTGACGCTGGAATATCCCGAACACCAATGGCGCTACCGGATCCGCTCCGAGAAGCGCGGCGCGGCGGTGGCCGTATCGGTCATCCTGGACCAGCCGGTGCCGGCTGCACTCGCCGGCAAGGCAGGCTTCAACCTGGAATTCCTGCCCTCCGCCTATTTCCACCACAGCTACATGGTCGACGGACGCACCGGTGGCTTCCCGCTCTACCCCGCCGACGCCATGACGCGGACGGCCGAACGCAATCCGGCGAGTGGACGCGCCGAGGGCCCGGGCGCCGAACCGACGGCGATGGCCAGCGGCAACCGCTTCGTGCTTGCGCCGGAAGATCCGGCGCGACGCGTGTCGATCCAGTCGAACGTCGAGGTGCAGCTGTTCGACGGCCGCAACCAGGCGCAGAATGGCTGGTTCGTGTTCCGCTCGCTGCTGCCAGCAGGACGCACGGGTACCGTGGTCGAATGGACAATCCAGCCGAACAGCGTCCCCGGCTGGCTCCGCCCGCCCGTCATCGCCCATTCGCAACTCGGCTACACGCCGAATGCGCGCAAGGTCGCGACGATCGAGCTCGACCGCAACGACCGCCGCAACCTGCCCGCACGGCTGCTGCGCGTCGGCGAAGATGGCGGCATGACGCCGGTCGAAACCGGGGCGCCGAAGCGCTGGGGGGACTATCTTCGATATAGCTATCTGCAGCTCGACTTCAGCCGCGTGCGCCAGCCGGGCCTTTACGTGCTGGAATATGGCGATGTCCGCACTGCCCCCTTCCGCATCGCCGCGGATGCGTATGCGGGTGCCTGGCACCCAACGCTCGACGTCTATTTCCCGGTCGCGATGGACCATATGTTCGTCAACGAAGGCTATCGCGTCTGGCACGGCGAGGCGCACCGGGACGACGCGCGCCAGGCGCCGGTCAACCATGAGCACATCGACCTCTATGCGCAGGGGCCGACCACCGACACCCGCTACAAGCCGGGCGAGCACATTCCCGGCCTGGCGGTCGGCGGCTGGTTCGACGCGGGCGACTTCGATATCCGCACCCAGTCGCAATATCAGGTGATCCGCTCCTTGGTGGACAGCTGGGAACGCTGGCGGCCGACGCGCGACACGACCGCGGTGGATTGGAGCCGCCGCCGGACGGAGATGCATGTCCCCGACGGCACCCCGGACCTGCTCCAGCAGATCCGCCACGGCACGCTGCAACTGGTCGCGCAGTTCGACGCCGTCGGCCACGCCATCCATGGCATCGTGGAGCCCGACGTCGCGCAATATACCCATCTGGGCGACGCATCGACCAAGACCGACGGGCTGATCTACGACCCGAGGATGAAGCCGGGCGAGGAGCGAAACGGGCGCAGCGGCACGCCCGACGATCGTTGGGCCTTCACGACCAAGGCTTCGGCGCTCAACTATGGTTCGATCGCCGGGCTGGCAGCAGCATCCCGGGCGCTGGCCGAGGTCGACCCGGAACTCTCGAGAAAGGCGCTGGCGATCGCCACCCGCACCTGGGCGGAGGAGCAGTCCCATGCCCCCGATCTCTACCAATATGGCAACACCACCGGAGGTCCGCTGGAGGCAGAACGCTTCTCGGCCGCGGTGGAACTGCTACGCGCGACAAGGGACCAGCGCTACGTTGCCGCCGTCCAGTCGGCGTGGCCGGCGATCGAGAAGACCTTCGCGTTCAACCTGCGGGACGCCGTCGCGGCGCTGCCCTTCATGCCCGCGAGCTATCGCGACGGCATGATTTCGGCGGTCCGGGCCTATGCCGAGGCCACGCGCGCGGGGGCAGCCGCCAATCCGTTCGGCGTGCCGATCACCACCGGTGGCTGGGCGGGCAGCGGGGCCGTGCTGGGATCGGCACTCAACGCCTATGCCCTGCACAAGGCGTTCCCGGAGATCATGCCGGCCGATCCGGTGTTCCGCGGGATCGAGTTCCTGCTCGGCCATCACCCGGGCTCCGACATTTCGTTCGTTTCCGGGGTCGGCACCGTCTCCAAGGAAGTGGCCTATGGCAACAACCGCGCCGACTTCTCCTTCATTGCGGGCGGCGTCGTCCCCGGCGTGCTGATCATCAAGCCCGACTTCCCCGAGAACCATGAGGACTGGCCCTTCTTCTGGGGCGAGAACGAATATGTGATCCCGGAGGGGGCGATGTGGATCGAGCTGGCCCATGCAGCGCACGAGCTCGCCACCCAGGCCGGTGCGGCCAAGGCGGACCCGAGCAGGCACTAACGGCGAGTTCGCGCCCGCAGAACAACAGAGAGGATCAACATGCACATTCGCACGCTTGCTTTGGCGCTGGCGGGTCTCGCCGCCGGCTCCGCAGCCCTGGCGACGGAGCCGGCGCGGTTCAGCCGCTTCACCTATGAGGGCCGTGCGCAGGAACGCGTGGCCGTGCGTGCGGGGCAGCACCGCAACCCCATCCTCTCCGGCTACTATCCCGATCCGTCGGTCACGCGCGTGGGCGACGACTATTATCTCGTCCTCTCCTCCTTCGCGCACTATCCGGGGCTGCCGATCTTCCGTTCGAAGGACCTGGTGAACTGGACGCAGATCGGCAACGCGATCGATCGGCCGGAGCAGCTCGACTTCACCGGCATGCGGACCTCTCAGGCGGTGTTCGCGCCCGACATCTCCTACCACCAGGGCACCTTCTACATCGCGAACACTTGCGTGGAGTGCGGCGGCAACTTCGTCATCACGGCAAAGGATCCGGCCGGCCCCTGGTCGAAGCCGATCTGGTTGCCGTTCGAGGGGATCGATCCTTCGATCTACTGGGAAGGCGACCGCGCCTATATCGTCAACAACCGGGCACCCGCCGAACCGCCGCGCTACGACGGCCATCGCGCGATCTGGATCCAGGAGTATGACTGGCGCGCCGGCAAGATGGTCGGCGAAAGCACCCAGCTGGTAAACGGCGGCGTCGACATTTCCAAGAAGCCGGTCTGGATCGAAGGGCCGCACATCCTGAAGAAGGACGGCTGGTATTACCTGACCGCTGCCGAGGGCGGGACCAGCGTCAACCATTCCCAGGTGGTGCTGCGATCGAAAAACCTGCGCGGCCCCTTCCTACCCTATCCCAACAATCCGATCCTGACGCAGCGGGATCTCGATCCGGCACGTCCGAACCCGATCACGTCGGCGGGACACGCCAAGCTGGTCGAGACGCAGAACGGGGAGTGGTTTGCGACCTTTCTGGCCGTGCGCCCCTACGAAGGCGACTTCTACAACATCGGGCGCGAAACCTTCCTGCTGCCCGTGACCTGGAAGGACGGCTGGCCGATCATCCTGCCCAAGGGCGAGGCCATCCCCTTTGCGAGCACGGCACCCAAGCTTCCGGCCCAGGCGCCGGGGCCCCTGCCCACGACCGGCGACTTCCGCTATGTCGACGAGTTCGACGGCGACAAGCTGGCGATGCAGTGGGCCGGCGTCCGCACGCCCAAGCGCCCCTTCTACCACCTCGCGGCCGGGGACCTGGTGCTCGACCGCGGCACGCCCATCGGCGACCTGTCAGGCGTCCCCGCCTTCGTCGGCCGGCGGCAGCAGCACCATGTCGCCACGGTGAGCACGACGGTGCGCTTCAATCCAGAGGCAGATGGCGAGCGCGGCGGGCTTGCGGCGATGCAGAGCGACCGGAACTACCTGTTCTTCGGCGTGACGCGGATCGCCGGCAAGCCGGTCGTGGCGCTCTACACGGCCGACAAGGGCCAGGAACGGCTGGTCGCCTCGGCTCCGATATCGCCCGGGAAGCCGGTGACGCTGACGATCCGGGCCGATGGGCCAACGATGGCGTTCGACTATGAGGGCACGGCTGGCAGGAAGACGCTGGCCGCCGACGTGGACACGCGCTTCCTCAGCACCAAGGTCGCAACCGGCTTCGTCGGAACGCTGATCGGCCCGTACGCCTGGACGAAGTAAACCACTCCAGGCGCCTGATATGAGAAAGGCGGGAGTACCGGTGTGGTACTCCCGCCTTTTATGCGTCTTCTGGCGAACGGGGGCTTAGCCCGCCATGTCCTCCAGCTCGCGGCCACGGGTCTCGTTCACCATCGCCTTCACGAAGAAGAACGACACTGCCGCAAAGAACGCATAGCCGAAGTAGGTGACGGCCAGGCCCGGCGAGACGGCAAGCGCCGGGAAGCTCACCGAGATCGCCGCATTGGCGATCCACTGCGCAAAGCCCGAGACCGCCAGGCCGGAACCGCGGATCTGGTTCGGGAACATCTCACCCAGCATCACCCACATCACGGGGCCCCAGCTGGCATTGAAGAAGATCACGTAGAGGTTCGCCGCGACCAGCGCGATCAGGCCGTTGTGGCCCGGCAGCGAAACGGCGCCGGACGCATCGGTGACCGCGGTCGAAAAGGCGTAGGCCACGATCGCGAGCGTGACGGCCATGCCGGCCGAGCCGACGAGCAGCAGCGGCTTGCGCCCGATGCGATCCACCGTCGCAATCGTGAACAGGCAGGCTGCGATCGACAGCACGCCCGACAGGATGTTGATCTGGAGCGCGTTGTCCTCGGTGAAGCCGACCGCCTCCCACAGCACGGCGCCGTAGTAGAAGACGACGTTGATGCCGACGAGCTGCTGGAAGACCGCAAGGCCGATACCCGCCCACAGGATGGGACGGATCTTGCCGGTCGCCTTGTCGCGGAGGTCCGACAGCTTAGGCTTGTGATGGTCGGCCGCGAGCGAGTTGCGGATCTCGACCACCTTGCGATCGGCCTCGGCACTGCCGAACAGGCGGGTGAGCACCGCATGCGCATCCGCATCACGCCCCTTGGCTACCAGAAAGCGCGGGCTTTCCGGAATGACGAGCAGCGCCAGCAGATAGATGGCCGCCGGGATGGCCTGCAGCCAGAACATCCAGCGCCAGGCCGGGAAGCCGAGCCAGAACTCGGACGTCGACCCACCGGCATAGCGCGCCAGCACGAAGTTGGCGACGAACGCGCCCGTCAGGCCCGTGATGATCATCACCTGCTGCACGCTCGAAAGCCGGCCACGGATCGAAGCGGGCGTGACTTCCGAAATATAGACCGGTGAGATGACGCTGGCGGCACCGACGCCCAGGCCACCGACGATGCGGGCCAGGATGAACACGACCGAGCCGTTGGCCGCCCCTGCAAGCACGGCGCTCACTAGGAACAGCACCGCCGACAGCATCATGACGTTGCGGCGACCGATCGCGTCGGCCAGCCGTCCCGCGCCGAAAGCGCCGATGGCGGAACCCACAAGGATGGCGCCGACGTTCACGCCGATGCCCAGGCGGCCGAGGTCGAACGCCGACTCAAGCCCCTTCTGCGTTCCGTTGATCACGCCCGAATCATAGCCGAACATGAAGCCGCCGATCGTCGCCACCGCGACGATTGCGGCAATAAAGCCGTGGTTGGTGGCGATGCCCGCCCCTCCCGGCCCCGGTCCCCTTACGCTGTCGGTCATCGTCTCTCCTCGCCCGGCCCACGCCGGATTGATGCTGTCGGCGGCTTCTGCTCCTCGCGGCCATGACCGCGAGTTGGCGCATATGCCTGTCCGCCTTACCGTGTTATCGCTATCAACTTGCAGCCCGCCGTCAAGCGCCGAGCGCGCGCGGACGGCGGCGCGGCGGTGCATCCGATTGGCGGCGGATCAGCGTGAAATCGAGAACCTGCTGCTCGGCGGCACCATCGAGGTGCTTCTGCTGGCGGAGGGTGGCGACCAGCAGTTCCACAGCTGCGCGCGCCATGTCGGCGATCGGCTGGTGGATGGTGGTCAGCTCCGGCCAGATGGCGGTCGCAAGCGTGGTGTCGTCGAATCCGCAGACGGTAAGGTCGCCGGGCACGTCGAGGCCGCGGCGATGGGCGATCGCCACCGTTGCTGCCGCCATGTCGTCGTTGGACGAGAAGATTGCGGTCGGCGGCTCCGCCAGGTCCAGCAGTTGCTCGGCCGCATCCAGGCCGGAGCGATAGGTGAACAGGCCGTCGACGATCAGCGCCGGGTCCTCGGCCATGCCTGCCGCGGCCAGCGCTTCCCGGAATCCCTCGAGCCGCTGGGCACTGGCGGAAAGGTTGGGATTGCCGGCAATGAAGCCGATGCGGCGATGCCCAAGCTCCATGATGTGCCGCGTCATCATCGCCGCAGCCTCGCGATCGTCGATGCGGATCGCCAGCTGGTTCTCGGCAGGAACCCCGGTCGCGACGGCGACCGTCGGGATCCGCGCCGAGCGTAGCAGCGAGAGCAGCGCCGGCGCCTCGCACAAGGGAGGCGGAAGGATGATGCCGTCGATACCGCCGCGCACCAGATGCTGCGCGACTTCGAGCTCGTGTTCGCCGAGTTCGCACCGCTCCACCACGATCTGCACGTCGCTGCGGCTTGCCTGGTCCAGACTGCCGAGCAGGAACTCGCTGAGGAAGCCCGCGCTGGGATTGCTGTACAAGAGGCCGATCCGGACCTGCCCTGCCCCGGCCAGGCTGCGGGCGGCCCGGTTGGGCGCATAGTTGAGCGCGGAAATGGCCGCATTGACGGCATCCCGGGTCGCCGGCCGGACGTTAGCCTCGCCGTTGATGACGCGCGAAACGGTCATGGGAGAAACCCCGGCGCGTTTGGCGACGTCGCTGATCGTCGGGGCCGACCCTGCGCGGCGGGAGGAACGTGTCGGTGCGGCGGCTATGGAGTCCATGGGGCGGTTGGCGCATTCCAGGTTCGGGAAAGCGCAGGCATGAACGCAAGCCGCAGGATCGGCAAGACCCACACGCATGCGCAATGTCCTTGCAGGCCGCGGATTCCCGCAATATGGTAGCGCTATCTAGGCCGAGAACCGGCCCGAGGCCTCGCAAGAAGGTCCGAAAAGAGGAAGGAGAGCCTGAATGCGCCTGCGCCTACAACTCTGTCTCGCGACCGCGGCCATCGCTGCCACGGCCACGCTTGCCGCCGCGCAATCGCACACCCCCGCCCAGCACACGGCGCAGGCCGAGGCTCGCAGCCCGGAGGGTCGGCGCTACTTGGCGCAGCCGCTGGTAACCGACAAGTTCTTCGCCGATCCTTCGGCGCACGTCTTCAACGGCAAGCTCTACGTCTATCCCAGCCACGACGTCGATGCGGGGATCCCCAACGACGACCTGGGCAACCAATATGCCATGCACGACTATCACGTGCTGAGCATGGATCGCGTCGGCGGCCCGGTGACGGTGCATCCGGTCGCGATCGACGTGAAGGACATTCCCTGGGCCTCTAAGCAGACCTGGGCGCCGGACGCTGCATACAAGAACGGCACCTATTATCTCTACATGCCGGCGCGCGACAAACAAGGCGTCTTCCGCATCGGCGTCGCGACGTCCAAGTCTCCGACCGGGCCGTTCAAGGCCGAGAAGGAGCCGATCCGCGGCAGCTACTCCATCGACCCGGCCGTCTTCACCGACACGGACGGCGCAAGCTACATGTACTTCGGGGGCATCTGGGGCGGCCAGCTCCAGCGCTGGACGACGGGACGCTATGATCCGAACGGTGGTGACACCGACCTGAAGCAGGACGACAAGCCCGCGATCGCACCCAAGATCGCCCGCATGTCCGCCGACATGAAACAGTTCGCCGAAACCCCGCGTGACGTCGTCATCTTGGACGAGGCCGGCAAGCCCGTCCTGGGCGGCGACCACGACCGTCGCTTCTTCGAGGCCGCATGGACGTTCAAGCGCAGTGGCAAATACTACTTCACCTACTCCACCGGCGACACGCACTTCCTGAACTACGCGATCGGCGACTCGCCCTACGGCCCGTTCCGCTACACCGGCCATATCCTGAAGCCGGTGCAGGGCTGGACGTCGCACCACTCGATCGTCGAATTCCAGGGCCGCTGGTGGCTGTTCTACCACGACACCCAGCTGTCGGATAAGAACCACCTCCGTTCGACCAAGGTGACCGAGTTGACCTTCAATCCGGACGGCACGATCCAGCTGATCGACCCGTTCAAGGACTGACCGGCCCATGTTTCTAGGCATCGATATCGGCACCTCCGGCGTAAAGGCCGTGGTGCTGGACGAGCACGGCGCGGTGGCCGGTCAGGGTACCGCCGCGCTCAGCGTCCAGCGGCCCCAGCCGCTCTGGTCGGAGCAGGACCCCGACGCCTGGTGGCATGCCACCACGGCCGCGGTGCAGGCGATCGACCCGGCGGTGCGGCGCGCGGTGCGGGGCATCGGCCTTGCCGGGCAGATGCACGGCGCGACGGTCCTCGGCGCGGACGACACGCCGCTGCGACCGGCGATCCTCTGGAACGACGGCCGGTCGCATGCCGAGTGCGGCGAGCTTGAGGCAGCGGTTGCGGATCTGCATGCGATCGCCGGCAATCTGGCGATGCCCGGTTTCACGGCACCCAAGCTCCAGTGGCTCCGCCACCATGAGCCCGCAGTGTTCGACCGCATCGCGACGGTGCTGCTGCCCAAGGACTATGTCCGGCTGAAGATGACCGGCGAAAAGGCGTCCGACATGTCGGATTCCGCCGGCACCTTGTGGCTCGACGTCGCCGGGCGCCGGTGGAGCGACGCGCTGCTGGCGGCGACCGGCCTTACCGAGGCGCAGATGCCGCAGCTGGTCGAGGGGAGCGACATCGCCGGCCGGCTGCTGCCGGAGATCGCGTCCCTGTGGGGCATGGCCGAGGTACCGGTCGCCGGCGGCGGCGGAGACAATGCCGCGGGTGCCGCGGGTGTCGGCGCCGTGCGCGACGGCGACGCCCTGCTCTCGCTTGGCACGTCGGGCGTCATCTTCGTGGCGACGGACGCCTTCCGGCCCAATGTCGCCGGTGCGGTGCATGCCTTCTGCCACTGTGTGCCCGGCATGTGGCACCAGATGGCCGTACACCTGTCGGCGGCGGCCTGCATCGACTGGGTGGCGCGTCTGACCGGCGCCGCCGGTGCCGCCGACCTGTTCGCCCGCGCCGAACGCGCCGGGCCGGCGTCCGGACCGGAGATCTTCCTCCCCTATCTCTCCGGTGAGCGGACGCCGCACAACGATGCGCAGGTGCGCGGTGCGTTCCTGCGGCTCGACCATGACACCAGCCCGGAACGGCTGTCGCAGGCGGTGCTGGAAGGCGTCGGCTTTGCGCTCGCCGACGGCGTCCGCGTCCTGCGCGAGGCCGGCACCACCATCGATCGCCTGTCGGTGATCGGAGGCGGCGCCCGCTCCCGCTACTGGGGCGAGACGCTTGCGGCAGCCATGGACGTGACGCTCGTCTACCTGCAAGGCGGCGAGGTCGGCCCGGCGCTTGGCGCCGCGCGACTGGCGCAGCTCGCGGTGGACGGCGGCTCGGCATCCGACATCTGCCAGCCGCCCCCGGTGTCCCACGTCATCGAACCCGATCCAGCGCTCGTCGAGCGCCTGGCCCCCAAGCGCGCCACCTTCCGCGACGCCTATCCCCGCATAAGGAACCTGTGATGGCCGAGTTCTTCGCCGACATTCCCCAGATCCGCTACGAGGGTCCCGATAGCGAGAACGAACTCGCCTATCGCTTCTATGACAAAAACCGCGTCGTGCTCGGCAAGACGATGGAGGAGCATCTGCGCTTCGCCGCCTGCTTCTGGCACACCTTCTGCTGGCCCGGCAGCGACGTGTTCGGTGGCGGCACCTTCAATCGCCCCTGGCATCGCGGCGCGAACGACAGCAACGCAGCGGCGCAGAAGCGCGAGGTGGCGTTCGACTTCTTCCAGAAGCTCGACGTTCCCTTCTACTGCTTCCACGACGTCGACGTGATGGCGGACGCCGGCAACGTTGCCGAGCACCGCCGCTATTTCGCCGAAGCCGTCGACCACCTCGAGAAGCTGCAGGCGTCCTCGGGCCGCAAGCTGCTCTGGGGCACCGCCAACCTGTTCAGCCACCCCCGCTATGCAGCCGGCGGCGCGACCAACCCGGATCCGGAAGTGTTCGCGTTCGGCGCGATGCAGGTCCGCGACGCGCTGGAAGCGACGCACCGGCTGGGCGGCACCAACTATGTGCTGTGGGGCGGCCGCGAGGGCTATGAAACGCTGCTCAACACCGACCTGAAGCGCGAGCTCGACAACCTCGGCCGCTTCCTCAACCTGGTGGTCGAGCACAAGCACAAGATCGGCTTCACCGGCACGATCCTGATCGAGCCGAAGCCGCATGAGCCGACCAAGCACCAGTACGACTTCGACACGGCGACGGTGTACGGGTTCCTGAAGCGCTACGGCCTGGAGAACGAGGTCCGCGTCAACATCGAGGCGAACCACGCCACGCTGTCCGGTCACACCTTCGAGCACGAGATCGCGACGGCCGGTGCGCTCGGCATCTTCGGCTCGATCGACGCCAACCGCGGCGATCCGCAGAACGGCTGGGACACGGATCAATTCCCGAACTCGGTCGAGGAAATGACGCTGGCGATGCTGGAGATCCTGCGCGCCGGAGGCTTCACCACCGGCGGCTTCAACTTCGACGCCAAGGTTCGCCGTCAGTCGATGGACGCCGCCGATCTCTTCTACGGGCATATCGGCGGGATCGACGTGGTGGCCAAGGGCCTGCTGAATGCCGCAGCCCTGATCGAGGACGGCCGCCTGGATGCGATCAAGGCGGAACGCTACGCCGGCTGGACTGGTGCGTTCGGCGAAAAGATCGCCGGTCTCGACCTGGCCGCCATCGCGGACCTGGCCGTCGAGCAGTCGATCGACCCGCAGCCGCGCTCGGGCCGCCAGGAGCGGATCGAGAACCTCATCAACCGCTTCATCTGACACGGCCCCCTGCGAGCCGGGCCCCGCTCGGTTCGCAGGGCCGACCCACATTCGTGCCGGACCGGCACGCCCCTCTTCCGTGCGGCCGCAATGCTGCTAGCTTCATCCCGAAGCCTGATGCCCAAGGACACGCCGCGACGCGACACCTGATTGTCCAGATAGCTTTGCGCTCGTGCGTACGCCTTCCCGATCGATCGACCCGAACGCCAGGGAGCCTGCTATGGACGTTGCACGACGCGATCTTATCCTTTCGGCCGCCGCACTCGCACTGAGCCCCCGTGCCTTCGCGGCAGATCGCCCGAACCGCCCGCTCGGCTACGCCATCGTCGGGCTCGGCTATTACGGCCAGCAGATCATCATCCCGCAGTTCGCCAATTGCCAGCACAGCCGCCTGGCGGCCGTCGTGAGCGGCGACCCCGCCAAGGCGAAGCGCGTCGCGGCCGAACACGGCCTGCCCGCGCGCTCCATCTACTCCTACGCGAACTTCGACACCATCCGCGACAATCCCGACGTGGACATCGTCTATGTCTGCCTGCCCAATTCCCTGCACGCCGAATATACGATCCGCGCCGCCAAGGCGGGCAAGCACGTGATGTGCGAAAAGCCGATGGCGACATCCGTCGCCGAATGCGAAGCGATGATCGCTGCCTGCAAGGCCGCGGACCGCAAGCTGATGATCGGCTATCGGTCCCACTTCGAGCCGTTCAACCTGGAAGCGATGCGACTGGCGCGCGCCGGCGAGGCGGGGAAGATCCGCTACGTACGGTCCGAGCACGGCTTCGTGCAGGGCGACCCGTCCGCGTGGCGCCTGAAGAAGAGCCTGTCGGGCGGCGGCTCACTGATGGACATGGGCGTCTACAGCCTGCAGGCGGCGCGCTACATGACGGGCGAGGAACCCGTGGCGGTCACCGCGCGGGAATCGACCGACCGCAGCGATCCGCGCTTTACCGAGGTCGAGGACATCATCGACTGGACGCTCGAATTCCCTTCGGGGGCGATCGCCAGCTGCCAGTCGATGTACAGTGCCAACCAGAACCACATCCTGCTGATGGGCGACAAGGGCCGGATCGAGCTGGAGCCGGCGACCCGATACGAGGGCAACCGCATGTGGCTGGGCCGCGACGGCCGCGAGCGCGAGGTGACCGCGCCCCCCGGGCCGGGCAAGACGCAGTTCGCGGGGCAGCTCGATCATCTCGTCCAGTGCGTTCGCACCGGCCGGGAGCCGATCGTGTCGGGCGAGGAAGGCCTGCGCGACATGCGCATCGTCGAGGCCATCTATCGCTCCGCGCGGGAAGGACGGACGATCCGCCTCGACGGCCGGGCGTGATCGCCTAGCGCTACGGGCCCGCGCCGCCTCTGGCACAGCGCGGGGTCCATCCGAACAACGGCTTCATAGCGTCGGCCGCACTGCGGCCGGCGATTCCTTGTGCGCGGCTTCGATCGATGATGTGCGTGGCCGAGGATGCGTTCCGGACCTTCGCCACAAACGACAACGCCGCCCCGAAGGGCGGCGTTGCGCGTTCCTGCTTGTGCTTTGGCGCCTTAGAAGCGTCCGCGCACACCCACCAGGACGGTTCGGCCCGGATTATATTCGTTGAACGTCGCGTTCGGGAACTGGAAGTACGAGCTCTGTGCTTCCTTGTTGATGTTGATCACGTTCACCACGACCGTCGGCAGATAGTCGTTGCCGAGGATCTTGCCGAGATCGATGTTCCCCGAGAAGTCGAGCTGGCCGTAGTTGCGACCGATGATCGCCGCATCCGGGATACTGTTCTGGTTCAAGCCCGAGTTCACCGAACCTTCGTTGTAGGTATAGGTCAGGCGCGCCGACAGGCCGTTTCCTTCATAATAGCCGGTCAGCGTGTAGGTGGTCGGCGAGACGCCCAGAGCGACCGGCGCGACTGTTCCTTCGCCGCGCTGATCGATCAGGGTCAGATTGCCCTGCACGCCGAAGCCCTCGACGCCAACCAGGCGCGTGACGAAGTCGAGCGGCTGGGTGACCTGGAACTCGAGGCCGTTGACCTTGAGCTTCCCGTCCGCGTTCACCTGCTGCTGGATCTGGATCGGAACCTCTTCAGGCCGGATACCTGCCGGGCCGGCGCGATCGATCAGGGCCTGCTGCTGCGCAGCCGTGAGCGACGCGAAGGTGATCCCAAACGGTGCCAGCGTCGAGAACGGCACCGTGGTGAGGCCGTTGACCGTGAAACCGGTGATCGACTTGCGGAACGCCGCAAACGCGATCACGCCTTCCCCGCCCGTGTAATACTCGAACCCCAGATCGATGTTGTCCGAGATATACGGGTTGAGCGCGTTGTTCCCGAGCGTACCGACGTCCGCCGACGGCGAGGTGAAGCTCGCGCCGGGCAACAGCTGGTTGGGATCGGGACGGGTCATCGTGCGGGAGATCGAGGCACGCGCCACCGCTTTGTTGCCAAAGCTGTAGGCGAGGCTCGCCGACGGCAGGAAGTTCGAATAGACGCGCTGCGTCCGCGCGAAGTTCACGATCGTGGGGTAACACGAACCGTCGAGCACGAACGTCGGGCTCTCACCCGGGCAGGTCACGCCGTCGCGAACGTTCAACGGGTTCGGCAGGGTCGTCCGGCCGCCCACGCGCTGGTCGGTGCGAACGTAGCGGATGCCGCCGTTCACGCGAAGCGTGTCGCCATCCCGCACGTCGAAGACGCCGTTCATCTCGGCAAAGGTACCGGTGACCTTCTCCCGGATCAGGCCGCCGTTCGCGCCGCTGCTGCCCGAACCGGTCTCCGTCGCGCCGGCGAGCAACTCTTCATAGCCGGTCGCGTCCTTGAACCTTTCCCAGTCCACCGTGACGAAGCCGGCGCCCGTGGGCATCAGGAAGCCGGGGACCGCCGCAGTCGGGACGACCGAACCGCCATAGCTGAGCGGCGGCAATCCGGCCGAGAAGCCGGTGCCATAGCCCAGATAGGGCGGATAGCCCGGAGGCGTCGCCGTGCCGGGCAGGTTGGCACCGTCGCAGACCGGCTGACGGTTCGGGCCGGGCAGGACGACATTGGGATTGTTGCCGCAAACCGCCGCCTGCCACGGGTTGGTGTTGTCGAACGGCGTGATCCGCCGGCTGGTGTCGTCATAGGCCGCGCCGACCCGGACGCTGAAGCGCGACTCATCGCCGAACAACAGGCTGCCGCGGACGCCCTTGGTCTCGGTCTCGCGCTCTTCGCCGTTGAGGTTCAGGCGGCCGCCGCCAGCCCAGCCGAAGCGGCTCGGATCGTTCAAATCGATGTTGGTCGAGATGTCCGGGATGCCGCCGTCGTTGGTGTAGTCCACCGTAACGCCGCTGTTAGGGGGCGTGATGACGAGAACGGTCGGGCTTTCCCGACGAAAGTTGCTCTTCGTGTAGTTCGCCTGCAGGTCGCCCTTGATGAAGTCGTTGACGACGAACTCCATACCGGGGTTGACGCCCCAGTAATCCTGCCGGTCCTTGTATGGGCGGAACTCGAGGAAGAACTGCGAATTGGCGTAGGTCCCGCTGGTGACGGTGCAGCCGTCGGAACAGTCGGACTTGTCATAGGTGGTGTTGAGCGGGATGGCGGCGCCATTGCGCACCGCCCAGTTCATTGCCGAGCGCTGGAAGTCGGTGTCCCGCTTGGCGTACATGCCGTCGACATAGAAGTGCAGCGCATCGCTCGGCCGCCATTCCACCGACACCAGGCCATTGTAGCGGGTGCGTTCGCCGATCTCGGTACGCGGGCGGCCGAGGCGCGGCAGCAGGCCGTTGTCGATTTGCTCGATCGTGGCGCCTGGATTATTGGCGAGGAGGAATGCCTGGTCGATCACCGTACCAGCCGTCAGGCCGTTGCCCGCATTGACCGGGACGGTGCCCGGGATGGTCCAGTTGCCGCCGCCGGTGTTGTTGCGCGTCGGGCTGCTGCTCTGGGCCGCAGTCAGGTTCGGGTTGGTCCAGCCGATCGTCTCGAAGCCGTCGACGCGAAAGCGGTTCTTGACCGCCGCACCGCCGACCAGGATGCCGAAGTCGCCGAACGTCGCGCTCGCCAGGACGTGCCCGCGATAGCCCCACTTGTCGGCCGAGCTCACCTTGGAGCCCTGCAGACCGTAGCTGACATAGGGCTTCGGATTGTCGAAGGGCCGAGCCGAGCGCAGGTTCACGGTCCCGGCCGCGCCACCCTCGATCTGGCTGGCGGTGGGCGACTTGCTGACGGTCAGCTGCGTGAACAGCTCCGTCGGGATCAGGTCGAGATCGACCTCGCGGTTGGTGCTCTGCGCATCGAACCGCACCGACGCGATGGCGACCGGTGCGCCGTTCAGCAGCACGCGGGTGAAGTTGGTGCCCAGACCGCGGATCGCGACGTTGGCGCCTTCGCCAGTGACTTCGCGGCTGATGGTGACGCCAGGAATGCGGTTCACCGACTCCGCAATGTTGGTGTCCGGGAACTTGCCGATGTCCTCGGCGAAGATCGTGTCGGTGAAGCCGATCGAATTGCGCTTGGCGTTGGTCTGGCTCTGAAGCGACGCGCGATAGCCGGTGACGACGATGTCTTCGTTGCCGGTCGCCGACGGATCTGCAGGCGCCTGCGCCGCATCGTCGATGGCAGTAGGCTGCGTCTGTCCGGCGCCGTCCTGGGTCGGCGCACCTGCCTCGATGGTGGCGCTGCTCGACGAAGATGCGGTGGGCTCACCTTGCGTCTGGGCCATTGCCGGCCATGCGACGGTGGTGAGCAAAAGAGCGGCGAAGCCGCCCGTGCGGCGAATCGATGACGTGCCCATGCGTTCCTCTCCCAATGAAGCCGGGGCGTGAACCGCCCTCGTTTCTGGATATGCCCTGCTTTACTGGTAGCGCTAACCAGCGCAAGCGCGATTATCCAAGCTATGCTACCGATGTTCGCATTGTAGATCAGTGTGACCTTAGCGCCACGCCAGCGACCATTTTCCGCGGCGCCCAGAAGCTACCGGTAGCGGTACAATCGCACCTTCTGAATGCCCCACTCGCCGGCAGGCAAGCGGATATGGCGCCCCTGATGCGTCTGATCGCCGTTCAGCAGGCGTCCGGCCACCCAGCGGCCGTCGGATGCAAACGTGCCTTCCTCTGCGCGCTCGATCCCGGCGAGCGACGGCCCCTCACCCGCACCCGCGAAGGTCACCGTGATCCCCTGCCCCGCGATCAGATATTCGTCCGCCCCGGTCTGGATCACCATCCCCCCATAGCCGGCGGTCTCCGGCGTCATGGCGGGGCGCTCGATGTCGGCGAATGCCACGGTGAAGCGGTAGTTGCCCATCCGCCGGACCTGCGGCTCGTAGTCGAGCGAGTCGTCGTAGCGCTGCCGCGGCTTGAAGCCGGCGATCCGGTCGCTACCCTGCGCCTGCAGGATGTGTGGCTGGAGCTGGCGAAGCACGCCATATGCCGCCCCGAGTTGCCCCGGCGCATCGTCCACGGAGTCGATCGAGAACGGCCCGAAGCCGATCGCGTCCCGCTCGCCAAAGGCGTAAAAGGCGTTCGCCGGCACGACCGGATTGTCGGCGTTGTGCGCCTCGGGCACGAACAGCGGATTGTCGGGCCGATGATAGCGATCGACGATCTGGGTGAAGTTCGAGAAGTAGATGTCGGGCGCGAGCAGGTCGATCGAAGGCGCCCCTGCCTTCCACACGTCGATCAGGTGCGGCAACGGGCCGCCGCTCGGATATTGTCCGGGGGCGCGTCCCGGACGGTTGAGCGCCACGTTCACGTACATGGGCAGCGCATAAGCGGCCTTGCCCGCACGGGCGAGCGCATCGGCGAAGCGGGCATAGTGCCACGCGGTGAATACCTCCGCCGCGGCATCGCCGTCGCCGAACAGCTCCGTCCAGCTGCCTTGCGTGCGGGCGCCCCGCTCCAGCCACATCGCCTTCATCTCCGGCACCAGCGCGTCGCGGTGCTGGACCAGATAGCTGGTGAGCTCTGCGGGCACCGGCTGCGCGAAGGCTGCATTGGCAGCGGGCGAATAGTCCCGCGCCACCGGGAGCATGCCGATCTCGTTCTCCACCTGCACCATCACGACGGTGTTCCGGTCCCCGTCGATCGCCTTGAGATGCGCCAGCATCGCCGCATAGGCACGCGCATCCGCACGGATCATCTCCTCCCCGAACGTTGACAGGATCTCGACCGACTGGCCGTTGGGCAGCCCTGCCCGCGGGAAGCGCGCCTGATCGCGCTTCACCCACCCAGGCACATAGGTGGACATGGAGTTCTTGTAGGCGCCGAACCAGAGCAGGACGAGCTTCAGGTCGTTCGCACGCGCTTCTCGGATCATGGAATCGAGGCTGGACCAGTCGAACCGCCCCTCGATGGGCTCGATCAACTCCCAGGACACCGGCGCCAGCACCGTGTTGAGGTTCATCGCGCGCAGCTTGGCCCAGTGCGGTGCCATGTAGGTCGCGCTGGAGGCTGCTGAGTTGCTCAGTTCCCCGGCGATCAGGAGCATCGGCTTGCCGCCGACGACAAGCTGCGTCGCCTCGCCCTGCCGCTCGAGCCGCGGCATCTGGGCGAAGGCGGGTGTGGCGATGAGGAGCGTTGCGGCCAGGCTTGCGGCGATATGCTTCACATCGGTTCCCTTGTTCGGTCGGCCGCGGCGGAGGAGGCTCATTGCGCGATCTTCACGTTGCGGTAGCGCGGGTTGAGGAGGTGGAAGACCAGCAGCGCGACCAGGTACGCGACACCGCACGCGACGAAGAACGGACCATAGCTGCCGACCTTGTCGAGCAGCGCACCCAGGGTCTTGGACGCCAGGAAGCCGCCGACCGCGCCCGCGAAGCCGCCAAGGCCGATCAATGTGCCCTGGGCGTAGCGGGGGAACTGGTCCCCCGGCAGCGCGAACAAATTGGTCGAGAAGCCCTGATGCGCCGCGCAGGCGAGGCCGATCAGTGCGACGGCGATCCAGATGCTGCTCGCCTGTGCCGCAAACATCACCGGCAGGGCGAACAGCGCGCATACGAACATCGCGCGCTTGCGGGCGCTGCCTGCGGAGGCCCCCCGCTTCAGCTGGCGCGACGAGTACCAGCCGCCGGCGACCGCGCCCAGGTCCGCCAGGATGTAGATCGCGACCAGCGGCGGGCCGAAGCTCTTGAGGTCGTAACCGTAGCGGGTGTGGAAGAAGTCCGGCAGCCAGAAGAGAAACGTCCACCACACCGGATCGATCAGGAAGCGGCCGGCCATATAGGCCCAGGCTTCCCGATGGCGCAGCACGGACAGGAAGCCTGCGCGGCCGCTGTCGTCGGCGGGCTCCGCCTCGATCCAGGCGCGCTCCTCGGTCGTGACGCGCGGATGGCGGCCCGGCGGATGGTAGAGGCGCCACCAGGCGAAGAGCCAGACGATGTTGAAGAGGCCGGTCACGATGAATGCCCAGCGCCAGTCGAGGATCAGGTCGGCGACGATGAAGCCGACGAGCAGCGGTGTGACCACCGCACCCACGTTGGCGCCGGCGTTGAAGATGCCGATCGCGAGCGCGCGTTCCTTTTTGGGGAACCACTGCGAGGCGGCGGCGAGCGCCGACGGATAGGTCCCCGCCTCACCGAAGGCGAGCGGGATCCGAGCGACGACGAAGCCGGCGGTGGAGGTGACCAGCGTCTGCGCGAAATGGCCGACCGTCCAACTGCCCATCGCCAGCAGATAGCCCCACCGCGGCCCCACCCGGTCGATCAGCCAGCCGAACAGCAGGAAGCCGACGCCGTAGAAAACCTGGAAGTAGCCGGTGATGTCGGCATAGCCGGAGTTGGTCCAGCCGTAGAGGCCCTCCAACTGCGGCTTCAGCACGCCCAGCACCAGGCGGTCGATGTAGCTGAGCACCACCGCGGTAAACAGCAGTCCGCAGATCACCCAGCGGATGCGCCCGCGCGGCGGCCGCACTGCGTGCGCGGCGGTTTCCGGCGCCTGTGCGGCGGCCTCGCTGAACTCGCTCACTTCACCAGCTCCACAAGGTGCCGTCCTCCAGCCGGTTTACCGGGAGGAAGGCGCGCTTGTAGGCGTGGGTGCTGGCCAGTTCCTCGTCGATGTCCACGCCCAGGCCGGGCTCGTCGCCGGGGTGCATCAGCCCGTCGGCGAAGGAATAGGCGTGCGGGAACACGCGGTCCGTTTCCTCCGTGTGCGGCATGTGCTCTTGGATACCGAAGTTCGGGATCGAGAGGCCGAAATGCAGCGCCGCTGCCATGCAGATGGGGCTAAGGTCGGTTGCGCCATGGCTGCCGGTGCGGACCTGATACAGATCTGCGAGCGCCGCGATCCGGCGCATGTGGGTGATGCCGCCGGCATGGACCACCGTCGCCCGGACATAGTCGATCAGCTGGTTCTCGATCAGCGCCTTGCAGTCCCAGACCGAGTTGAAGATCTCCCCCACGGCGAGCGGCGCCGTGGTGTGCTGGCGGATCAGGCGGAAGGCGTCCTGGTTTTCGGCCGGGGTCGCATCCTCCAGCCAGAAGGGGCGATAGGGCTCCAGGTCCCGGCCGAGCCGCCCCGCCTCGATCGGCGTGAGGCGGTGGTGGATGTCGTGCAGCAGGTGGACGTCCCAGCCGAGCTCCTCCCGCGCGACCCGGAACAGCTCCGGCACGACGCGCAAATATTTGGACGTCGACCAGACGCTTTCGCTCGGCAGGTCCGCGTCGGCGGGCTCATAGCGCTCGCCGTGCTTGGCGACCCCGTAGGTGGAGGGTAGCCCCGGCACGCCGCATTGCAGGCGCACGGCCAGATACCCCTCGTCCATTGCCGCCTTGGCTGCCGCGATCGTATCGTCGATCGTCGTTCCGTTGGCATGGGCATAGACCATGCACCCCTCGCGGGCCGCACCGCCGAGCAGCTGGTAGACGGGAAGCCCGGCGATCTTGCCCTTGATGTCCCACAGCGCCATGTCGACCGCTGCGATCGCGGTCATGGTCACGGGGCCGCGCCGCCAATAGGCACCCTTGTAGAGGTATTGCCAGATGTCCTCGATCTGGTGCGCCTCCCGCCCGATCAGGCAGGGCACCACATGCTCGGCGAGGTAGCTGGCGACCGCGAGTTCCCGGCCGTTGAGCGTGGCATCGCCCACGCCGGTCGTGCCGTCGTCGCACTCGATCTTGAGGGTGACGAAGTTGCGTCCCGGACTGGTGACGATGACGCGGGCATGGACGATCTTGGGCATGGGTTTCCTCAGGCGATTTCGAGCACGACGGACTGGAGGTCGCGGCTGTTCGGGCCGGTCAAGATGTCGAACCGCCCCGGTTCGACGACCTCGCGCATCTCCGCGTTCCACAGTCGGAATGCGTCGGGGCCGAGGGGCAGCCGGACGGTCCGGGTCTCCCCCGGCTTCAGGGTGACGCGCCGGAAGCCTCGCAGCGCCTTCACCGGACGGGCGACCGAGGAGACCTGGTCGCGGACGTACAGCTGGACGACCTCGTCGCCCTCCCGGCTGCCCGTATTCGTCACATCGACCTCCACGGTCACGCTCCCACCGGCGCCGATGGTCGCAGCCGACAGGCGCGGCGCCGACAGACGGAAGCTGGTGTAGCTCAGCCCGAAGCCGAACGGGAACAAGGGCTCGTCGTCGTCGAACAGGTAACCGCGGCGCGCCGAAGGCTGGTGATTATAGTAGAAGGGCACCTGCCCCACGTCCCGAACGACCGTCACCGGCAGCTTGGCGCCCGGGTTCACGTCCCCGAACAGCACGTCCGCGATGGCGTGGCCGCCCTGCTGGCCGACGTACCAGCACTCGACCAGTGCGTTCGTAGCACCCGCCACGGTCGGCCAAGACGGCGGCCTGCCGTTGATCGCGACTACCACCACGGGCTTGCCCGTCGCTTTCATGGCCAGGAACAGCTCGTTCTGCTCGCCCAGCAGGTCCAGGCTGGTGCGGTCGCCCAGATGGGACTTGGCATAGCCCTCGCGGCTGGTCTGTTCGGTGTCGCCGATCGCCAGCAGGATCACGTCGGCCGTCTTCGCCACCGCGACCGCCTCGGCGATCAGCTGGCGGTTGCGAGCGGGATCGGCGAGGATGACCGCGTTCGCCGATCGATCCTCGCTCTGGGTGATGAACACGCCCTGGGCGTGCAGCACCTCCGCCTTGCCGCGCAGCCGGGCCCGCACGCCGTCCAGCAGCGAGACCGGGTCGGCCGGAATGGAGGAGTATCCACCGAGCCGGGGAACGGCCGCGTTGGGGCCGATCACCGCCACCCGTCGAACCGTGTCGGTCGAGAGCGGAAGCGTGCCGTCGTTAATGAGCAGCGCGATGGATCGGGCGGCAGCCTCGCGGGCAAGTGCCAGCGCTTCCGCATTGGCCGTGAGCCGAGCCGCCGCACGAGCATCCGCCGGCGTTTCCTCGAACAATCCGGCGCGGAACTTGAGCGTCAGCATCCGGCGGCAGGCGGCATCCACCGCCGCTAGCGATACCCGCCCCGCGCGCACCTCGTCCGCGAGGGTGCGATAGGCGACGCCGTCGGGAAGGTCGCAGTCGACGCCTGCCTCCAGCGCCTGCCGCGCGGCATCACCCTTGCTGGCGGCGACATGGTGGAAGTATTCGAGCTCGGGAATGGCGGCATAGTCGCTCACCACTGCGCCATCGAAGCCCCATTCGCCGCGCAGCACCTCCGTCAGCAGCCACCGGCTGGCGTGGGAGGGAACCCCGTCGATCTCGTTGTAGGAAGGCATGACCGCGCCGATGCCGGTCCGCTCGACCACCGCCCGGAACGGCGGGAAATAGCTTTCGCGCAATTCCCGCTCGCCCAGTTGCGCGGGCGCCACGTTGTTGCCGGCCTGCGGCTGGCCGTGGCCGGTCATGTGCTTGAGCGTGGCGAAGACCTTGCCTGGGCCAAGCTCCCGCCCTTCCCCTTGGAGGCCGAGCACCGCGGCCACGCCCATCTCCCCGCAGAGATACGGATCCTCCCCGAACGTCTCCTCAATCCGTCCCCAGCGGGGATCACGGGCGATGTCCACGACGGGCGACAGGGCAAGGACGGAACCATGTGCCCGTACCTCGCGAGCGATCACCGACTGCACACGGCGCATGAGCTCAGGATCGAAGCTTCCGGCGAGGGCGATCGCCTGTGGGAAGCTGGTTGCTCCCGGCGCCATGTACCCGTGGAGGGTCTCCTCGTGGAAGAGCACCGGGATGCCGAGCCGCGTGTCCTTACGCGACCACCGCTGCGCCGCGTTCACGAAGGCGATCGTATCCGCAGGCCTCCGCCACCGTCCGGTGACTTCGGCACCGGTGTCATGCGCGGTGGCAGCCCCGCCGTGATCGGACGGGCGTGCGACCTGGCCGATCCCGTGCGGATAGGCGGCACTCGCCCTGGCGGGATCGAAACCGCGGGCGGCGTCCATCACGTCCCGCTTGGTGGTGGAAAGGGTGATGAGCTGGGCCGTCTTCTCGTCCAGCGTCATGCGTGCCATGAGGTCGCGCACCCTCAGGTCCACCGGCGCCCGGGCATCGAGGTAGAGCGGTGACGCCGCGCGGGCGGCAGCCGGAACAAAGGCCAGGAGCGAGGCGCCCATGCTCCAGCGCATCAGGCTTCGCCGGTCGATCTTCCATCCTGCGCGCGTCACGATCCGCTCCCCGTTGCAGCCTCCGTCTTGCGCGGGTTGCCTGTTCAACTGATACCGTTACCATGACCAGCGACGCGCCGGGCTGTCAACCGCCGCGCACCGGGAGAGATCAATGAAGGCAATGAGGACGCTGGTGCGCGCCAGCGCCATGGCGGTCACCGCGGCGCTGCTGACAGCACCCGCCGCGGCGGAGGACGGCTACAGGCTCTGGCTCCGCTCTGACGCGCCAGCCGAGGGGCCGATCGCGATCTCTCGCCTCGGCGACACGCCCACTCTTCGGCTGGCCGAAGCCGAGCTTCGTCGCGATCTGCCCGCGGCCGCGAACCTCCCGGTCGTGGTAGCGCTGGCAAGCGATCCAGCGGTCTCGGCGCTTCGGCTACCGGTCGCAGAACTGGGGAATGAAGGCTATCTGGTCCGCCCCTCGTCGATCGGCGGCCGGCAGGTGCTGTTGATCACGGGCAACACCGATCGAGGCGTGCTGTACGGCGCCTTTGCCCTGATCCGCCATGTCGCCAGCGGCGGGCAGGTCGCGAACGCGACGCTTCGCTCGGCGCCCAAGGTGAAGCTGCGCGTTCTCAACCATTGGGATAATCTCGATGGCACCGTGGAGCGGGGCTATTCCGGCGAGTCGTTGTGGGATTGGTGGAAGCTGCCGGACTATCGCGACCCGCGTTACACGGACTATGCGCGCGCCAATGCCTCGATCGGCGTCAATGGCACGGTGCTGAACAACGTCAATGCCAAGGCCGACAGCCTCACCGCACCGTATATCGCCAAGGCGGCGGCGCTGGCCGACGTGTTCCGCCCCTGGGGCATCCGCGTCTATCTTTCGGCGCGTTTCTCGGCACCGATCGAGATCGGCGGCCTCAAGACCGCAGATCCGCGGGACCCTGCCGTTGCTGCCTGGTGGAAGGCCAAGGCGGACGAGATCTACCGGGCGATCCCCGACTTCGGGGGCTTCCTGGTAAAGGCCAACAGCGAGGGGCAGCCGGGCCCGCGCGACTACGGCGCGAGCCACGCCGACGGGGCCAACATGCTCGCGGCGGCGGTGAAGCCCCATGGCGGCATCGTGATGTGGCGCGCCTTTGTCTATGCGGACACCGATCCCGAGGACCGCGCCAAGCAGGCCTATACCGAGTTCAAGCCATTGGACGGCAAGTTCGCCGACAATGTGCTGGTGCAGGTGAAGAACGGCGCCATCGACTTCCAGCCGCGTGAGCCCTTCCATCCGCTGTTCGGCGCCATGCCCAAGACGCCGCTGATGATGGAGTTCCAGATCACCAAGGAGTATCTCGGGCAGGCGACCCACCTCGCCTACCTGGGACCGCTCTTCACCGAGGTCCTGGAGGCGAAGACCGGGCGCGGGCAGGAGACGGTGGCGAGCGTCGTCGACGGCGAGAGCGAGAACCACCAGCTGACCGGCATGGCCGGCGTCGCGAACATCGGCGACGATCGCGACTGGACCGGAGGCACGTTCAACCAGGCGAACTGGTACGCATTCGGACGGCTGGCATGGGATCCGTCGCTCGACTCGGCAGCCATCGCGCGCGAATGGGCGCAGCAGACGTTCGGCACCGATCCGCGCGTCATCGGCCCCGTCGTGGACATGATGATGCGCTCGCGAGAGGCGGTGGTGGACTATACCGGCCCCTTCGGGCTCGCGCACCTGATGGCGACCGGACACCATTATGGGCCGGGGCCGTGGGTGAGCGAACTGCAGCGGCCCGAGTGGAACCCCGTCTACTATCATCGCGCCGACCGCCAGGGGATCGGCTTCGACCGCACCCGGACGGGCAGCAACGCGGTCGCGCAATATGCGCCGGCGGTGGCGAAGCTCTATGCCAGTCCGCGCACCACACCCGAAAGCGAACTGCTGTGGTTCCACCACCTCCCCTGGGACTATCGCCTGAAAAGTGGCGAGACGTTGTGGGACGGCATGGTGCGCCGGTACGACCGGGGTGTCGCCACGGTGGCGGCGATGCGCCGCGAATGGGACGGACTGCGCGCGCTGGTGGATACGGAACGCTGGGAGAAAACGGCTGCTTTCCTCGCCATCCAGGAGCGCGAGGCACGCTGGTGGCGCGACGCGAGCCTCTCCTACTGGCAGTCGGTGAACGGGCTGCCGCTCCCGGCCGGGGCAGCCCCGCCCGAGCACGACCTCGCCTGGTACAAGGCACAGAGCTACCCCCACGCGCCGGGCAATCCGCATTGATCCGTCACCACCCCCGGCATTGAGGAACCACCGATGGCAGCACCTTGGAAGACGACGATTGCGGCCGCCGCCCTCCTTCTGGCGAGCGGCGTGGCCGGAGTCGCCGACGCGCGCACCACGGCGACACGCTGGATCGCGACCTGGGGCTCGGCACAGATGATCCCCGAGGGCGAGAATGCACTGCCGGCGGATGCGTCGGCCGCCATCACCCTGCGGCAAGTGGTCCGCCTGTCTGCGGGCGGGGGCGAGATCCGCGTGCGGTTCTCCAACCGCTTCGGCACGCGTCCGCTGCCGATCGGCGCAGCGCATGTCGGCCGCGCGGCACGGCCGGGGACGCCGCGGGTCGAAGGCGGCGTGGCGCTGACCTTCTCGGGTCATGCCGATGCAGTGATTCCTGCCGGGGCGGAAATCTATTCGGATCCGATATCGCTGGAACTCGCCCCTGGCGCGGATCTCGCCATCAGCCTCTACCTGCCCGAAGCGCCCGAACCGCAGACGGGCCATCCGGGCGCGCGTGCCACCAGCTTCCTCCTGACCGGCCAGCATGTCGCGGACGCGGACCTGCCCGGCGCACGGCCCACCACCCGCTGGTACCTGATCGCCGACGTGGAGGTCGCGGCCGCATCGAACGGCGGCACCGTGGTGGCGATCGGCGACTCCATCACCGACGGCTATGGCGTCCAGCCGGAACGGAACAGCCGCTGGACCGACGTGTTCGCGCAGCGATTGCGGAGCCAGGCCGCGACGCGCGGCATCGGCGTGGTCAATACCGGGATCGGCGGCAACCGCATCCTCCTCGATGGGCTCGGCCCCAATCTGATGGCCCGCTTCGACCGCGACGTGATCGCCCGCAGCGGCGTCCGCTGGGCGATCGTGCTGGAGGGGATCAACGATCTCGGCACCCTCACCCGAGATGCACCGGCGACCCCGGAGCAGCATCGCGCCCTGGTGCGGCAGATCACCGCCGCCTACCGCCAGCTCGCCGACCGCGCGCACGCCCATGGCATCAAGCTGATCGGCGGAACGGTGATGCCGTTCGGCGGCAACAGCTACTATCACCCAGGCCCGGAACTCGAAGCGGCGCGACAGGAAATCAACCGCTTCATCCGCACCTCCGGCACGTTCGACGCAGTTATCGACTTCGACAAGGTGATGCGCGACCCGGCCCACCCGGATCGGCTCGCCCCGGCGCTCGACTCCGGCGATCACCTCCACCCGTCCGAAGCGGGCTATCGAAAGATGGGAGAAGCGGTGCCGCTAAGCCTTTTCTCGGGAGCTCACGGGCGAGCGAACTGACGGGATGGTACACGTTCAAGCCCAGCGATCATTGCAGCGCGGGCCGCGCCACCTCCAGATTTCGGGAGCTTCTTCATGAACGAGAAGATTGATCGCTTGCTGCGTCGTCCGGTACTTGCCTTCGTAGCCAGGTTCGCCCTCACCTTTCCCTTCTGGGGCAGCGGCCTCTCGAAGCTGATCAACTTCGATGCCGGCGTTGCAGAGATGGCGCATTTCGGGCTGGAGCCCGCGGTCGCTTTCAACCTGGCGACAATCGTCGTGCAACTCGGCGGCTCACTCCTGATCATCGCGAACCGCCTCGCATGGCTAGGCGCGGGCGCGCTCGCGGTTTTCACGGGGCTAACGGTGATCCTGGTGCATCACTTCTGGACCATGACCGAGGAACCGTTCCGAACCATCGCCTTCCATACCGCCGTCGAGCATGTCGGCATCATCGGCGGCTTGCTGGCTGTCACCATTCTAGCTGCACACCGGGACCCAAAGCGGGGTTGAGGAGGAGGCTCCGGCGGCGTGACGTTGCGCCGAAACTGGTCGGGGCTGCGTAGCGTGCCCGCGAACGAACGCGGCCGCTCGATTTGACCGCGGGCCCTTGCGCGCGCAGCGACCAGCGGCGACACGTGCGGCTTCACCAGAACAGTGGATCCCCATGCGCCGCTTCCTCCTTGTTTCCGCCCTGCTCGCCGCGCCCGCCATGGCTGCGCCGGACGCACCCTCACCCATCCTGACGACACTGGATGCGCGCGACGTGCTCACCTATGCGCGTCCGGAGATTGCGCGGGTGACGCATGTCGACCTCAACCTCGCCGCCGACTTTGCGAGCCGCACGATGCGGGGCACCGCGACCCTCGACATCCTGGCGCGCCCGGACGCGCGTGAGATTGTGCTGGACGACAAGGGGCTGGTCATCGCCCGCATCACCGATGGCGCGGGCAAGCCCCTCAAATGGACGGTCGGCGCGGAGGACCCGTACAAGGGCGCGCCGCTGACCGTGGCGATCGGCAAGGCCCGCCGGATCGTCATCACCTATAGCTCGCGCCCCGACGCGCGGGCGCTGGGCTGGCTGCCGCCCGAGCTCACCGCCGGCAAGCGCAAGCCCTACCTGTTCAGCCAGGGGCAGGCGATCAACAACCGCAGCTGGATCCCGACCCAGGACAGCCCCGGCATTCGCCAGAGCTGGAGCGCGTCGATCACCGTTCCCGACGATCTGGTCGCGGTGATGAGCGGCGAGCGGCTGACGCCTGAGGGCGAGGCTGCCGGCGAGGGCCTCCACCGCTTCCGCTTCCGCATGGATCGGAACGTGCCGCCCTATCTGATCGCACTCGCCGTCGGTGACATCGGCTTCCGCGCCGTCGACGGCCGCACCGGTGTCTTCACCGAGCCGGGCCAGCTCGATCGGGTAGCGACCGAACTCTCGGACACGGGCAAGATGGTGACCACCGCGGAGGCGCTCTACGGCGCCTATCGCTGGGGACGCTTCGACGTGCTTGTCCTGCCACCCTCCTTCCCGTTCGGCGGCATGGAGAACCCCACCCTCACCTTCGCCACCCCGACGATCATCACCGGCGACAAGTCCAACGTCGACGTGATCGCGCATGAACTGGCGCACAGCTGGTCGGGCAATCTCGTCACCAACGCGACCTGGTCCGACAGCTGGCTCAATGAAGGTTTCACCACCTATTTCGAGAACCGCATCGACGAGGCGCTCTACGGCAAGGAGCGTGCAGCAACGCTCGCCGACCTGTCTTGGGACGATCTCCAGCGCGACCTGAAGGAGGCGAAGCCCGAACAGACCCGGCTGCACGGCGATCCCGAGGGGACCTATGGGCAGCTCGATTATACCAAGGGGTCGACCTTCCTGCGGACGATCGAATATGCTGTCGGGCGTGCGCGCTGGGACGCCTATCTGCGCGCCTATTTCGACCGGCATGCCTTCCAGCCGCAGACCAGCGCCAACTTCCTAAAGGATCTGCGCGCCAACCTGATCCGGGGCGATCGCGCGCTCGAGGAGAGGCTGCAGCTGGACGCGTGGGTGTACCAGCCGGGGCTGCCGTCCAATGCGGTACATGTGAAGTCGGCGACGCTCGCGAAGATCGACCAGATCCTGGAGCGCGTGAACGGCGGCGCGCCGATCGCTTCGGTCGATGCGGGCCGCTGGTCGACGCAGGAGTGGCTTCGTTTCCTGAACGGCCTGCCCCGCCAGCAGAGCGCAACGCGCCTGGCCGAGCTGGACCAGGCGTTCCGGCTCTCGACGTCCACCAACGCCTACATCCGCTCTGCCTGGCTCGTGCTCGCGATCGGCAACCGCTACCAGCCGGCAGTCGCGTCGGCCGAACAATTCCTGCCAAGCGTCGGCCGCAACCTGCTGATTACCCCCGTATATCGCGCACTGAAGGCGCAGGGCGAGTGGGGGGTGCCGGTTGCGCGTCGGATCTTCGAGCAGGCGCGCGCGGGCTATCATCCCGTCACGGCAGGAGCGATCGCGCAACTGCTGCATTGAGCGGGGGCGGGCGTCGGTTCGCCGACGCCCGCCCCCGCAGGCTAGTCCTTTCCCGGCATCTCGCCCGCTTCTTCCTCTTCGTCCCACGGGAGGCTCAAGCGCCTCTCCGCCCGGTCCCGGTACAGGGCCGAACGGGCGAGCAGGATGAACCCGACCGGGGCCGTGCAGGTCAGGAACAGCGCGATGACGATTTCGTGGACCGACAACCGGCCGCGCAGGACCGAGAAGCAGACGATGGAGGCGGCCACGATCAGTGTCATTCCAAGGGTGCTGCCAAGCGTCGGCGCATGGACCCGCTCGTAGAAACTCCTGAGCCGCAGCAGACCGAGCGAGCCCACCAGGGTCACCGCGGCGCCCGAGAGGACCAGCACGGCGACGATCAGGGCCGCCCATTGGGGAAGATCGGGTGCCTGGATCATTCGATCACCTCGCCGCGCATCAGGAACTTGGCGAGGGCGACTGTCCCCACGAACCCGAGCAGCGCGATGATCACCGCAGCCTCCAGATAGAGTGTCCGCCCGGTCTGGATGCCGAAGGTCAGCAGCAGAAGCATCGCGCTGGTATAGAAGGTGTCGAGCCCGAGTACGCGATCCTGCGCACGGGGGCCCCACACCATGCGCAAGACGGCACACGATACCGCCAGCCCGAGCAGGATCTGCGCGGCGGTGATGGCGAACGCGAGCGCCAGGGTCGTCATTGCTCGAACGCCTGGAGCAGAAGGGTTTCGTAGCGAGACTTGATCAAGTTCGCCCATTCCTCTTCGTCGATCAGATCCAGCACGTGGAGCAGCAGCGTGCGCCGCCGCTGGTCGTACTCGACCCAGAGGGTTCCCGGGGTGGCAGTCAGGATCAGCCCGAGCAGCGCCAGCCCGCCCCGCTCGGTCAGCTCCAGCGGGATGCGGACGAAGCCGGAGACCCGGCCCTTCCGGGGGAACAGGATAATCGCCGCCACTGCCAGGTTGGAGCGCACCACGTCGACGGCGACCAGGCCCGCCAGCTTCATCAGCGGCGCCAGACGAACCCGCCGGCTGCGCGGCGGACGCAGCACCGCCATGGTGCGGGTACCGACCAGCGCCGCGCCGGAACCAAGCAACAACTGGCCGACCGAAACGGACTGCGAGAGCAGCAGCCACACCAGCAGCAACGCAAGGGCGAGCCCCGGATAGGGAAGCCACCGTCTCATCGGCCGGCCGCCTGCGGCCCGAGCACCGCCTCGACATAGCCGTGGCGGTCCCCCAGCGACTGGCTCGTCCGCTCCATGTACCGCATCACCGGTCCGGCGAAGATCGTGAGCGCGAGGCAGATGGCGAGCAGCAGCCCTACGGGCAGGATTTCGGTCAGCTGCAAGGCCGGCTGGGGGCTCTCGGAAGGTGCCCAGATGAGGTCGATGCCGGCACGGGTCGTCGCGATCAACGTTGCGAGGCCCGAGCCGACGATCAGGCCCACGAGCCACCACACGGGCGCGCCGACCGTATCCCGCAGATCCAGCAGACCGTTGATCATGGCGAATTTCGCGAGGAAGCCGGAGAGCGGCGGCAGCCCCGCGATCAGCAGCACGCAAAAGGCGAAGCCCCCGCCGAGGATCGCCACCGATGCCGGGATGACGACGCCGATCTCGCTCTCCTGCTCCATCGGCATCAGGCCGACATACTCGTCGTCGAAAACAGGCTCGCCGCCTAACGCCGTCGCGGCATCCCGGCGCTCGACCAGCTCGATCAGCAGGTAGAAGGCGGCCACCGCGAGGGTCGAACTGACGAGGTAGAACAGTGCACCGGCAAGGACGGAGCCCTCCCCCGCGCCCACCGCCGCCAGCAGCGTTCCGGCCGAGATCGTGAGCGAGTAGCCGGCGATGCGCGACAATCGGCGTGCGGCGAGAACGCCGATGATGCCGAATGCGATCGTGCACACGCCGCCGAAGAACAGCCATTGCTGGGCAGCACCCGCGGTCCGGCTGATCTCCCCGACGAAGAGGAGCAACGGAACTCGAAGCACCGCATAGACGCCGACCTTGCTCAGGATGGTGAAAAGCGCGGCGACGGGCGGTGCCGCCGTGGCATAGGTGCGCGGCAGCCAGAAGCCGAGCGGCCACATCCCCGCCTTGACCAGGAACGCGATGGTGAGGATCGCCATGCCGGCCTGCAGCATGGGCAGGTCCTGGTCGCTCACGCTAGCGACCTGCAAGACCAGATGCGCCATGTTGAGCGTGCCCGTCACCCCATAGATGAGCGCGGCACCGATGAGGAAAAGCAGCGACGTCGCGACGTTGAGCGCGACATAATGCAGCGCTGCCTTGATCCGCGCCTTGCTCGACCCGTGCAGCAGCAACCCGAAGGAAGCCGCCAACAGCACCTCGAAGAAGACGAACAGGTTGAACAGGTCGCCTGTCAGGAAAGCGCCGTTGAGCCCCATCAGCTGGAACAGGAGCAGGGTGTGGAACCGAGGCCCCGCCTGGTCCCAGCGGGTCGCTGCATAGATCAGGGTCGCCAATCCCACGACGCTCGTGAGCACCAGCATCAGCGCCGAGAGCCAATCGAGCACCAGCACGATGCCGAAGGGCGCCGGCCAGTTGCCGATGCGATAGACTAGTGTCGCCGGATCCCCGGCAAACCCCGTGCACGCCACGCCGGTGAGCAGCAGGGCCGAGACGAGCACGAGGGTCGCGGTGGTCCCCAGCGCGATCACCCGCTTCGCCGTGCGCCTCTGCTCCCGGAGCAGCAGCAAGACCGCGCCGGCGACCAGCGGCAACAAGATGGGGACGATGATCAGGTGCCCAGCCCAACCCGCGCTCATTCGCCGTCGTCCCCGTCGACATGATCGGTGCCGGTGATGCCGCGAGAGGCGAGCAACACGACCAGCAGCAAGGCGGTCATCGCGAAGGAGATCACGATGGCCGTCAGCACCAGCGCCTGCGGAAGCGGATCATCGTACCGCGACGCCTCCACCGCGCCTGACCCCACAATGGGCGGCGCATCCACCTTGAGCCGCCCCATCGCATAGATGAACATGTTCACCGCATAGGAGATCAGCGAGAGGCCGAGGATCACCTGGAAGGTTCGCGGACGCAGGATCAGCCATACGCCCGATGCCGTGAGGATTCCGATGCCGAGGGCAAGGACCAGTTCCATCAGCGCTTTTCCACCCCCGTCTCGTCGCCGCCCCGCAACGGCCGGACCGGCCTTCGGATCGACTGGTGGGCGATGGCGATCAGGATCAGCGCCGTGGCCCCCACCACGAGCAGGAACACGCCGAGGTCGAACAGAAGCGCGGTAGCCAAGGGGGTTTTTCCGACCAAGGGCACTTCGAGATACCGGAACCAGGACGTGAGAAACGGGTGGTCGAAGAGCAGCGCCCCAGCGCCGGTGGCAGCTGCGATCAACAGGCCGCCCGCGATCCAGTCGGTCGGGCGAACGCGCAGGCGCGCCTCTACGCTGCGCGTCCCCGCAGCCATGTACTGGAGGATCAGCGCGATCGACATGGCGACGCCGGCCGCGAACCCGCCGCCGGGAAGGTCGTGCCCGCGCAGGAAGAGATACAGCGCGATCACGACGATGAACGGGAACACCCATTCGAGGATGACCCGCGGGACGACCAGGTAATCCGACACCGTATCCCCCGGCGCCCGACCCGCATGCGCTTCGTCGAAGGCGTCCTGCAGGCGCTGCTGCTCGGGATCACGGACGCTCTCCCGGGCGGGGCGGAACCGGCGCAGCAACGAGAAGACCGTCAGCGCGACGATCGCCAGCACGGTGATCTCCCCGAGCGTGTCGAATGCCCGGAAGTCCACCAGAATGACGTTGACGACGTTGCGACCGCCGCCTTCCGCATAGGAGCGTTCGAGGAAGAAGCGGGAGATGGCGTCGGGAAGCGGGCGGGTCATCATCGCATAGGCCAGAGCCGCGACGCCCCCGCCGGCAGCGACGGCGATCGCGAGGTCGCTTCCCCGGCGCAGCACGACGCTCGCAGGCGTGCGCTTGCCAGGCCAGTTGTCCGGCAGTCGTTTGGGGAGCCATCGCAGCCCCAGGAGCAGGAGCACCGTGGTTACCGTCTCCACGAGCAGCTGGGTGAGTGCGAGATCGGGAGCCGAGAGCCAGACGAAGCCGATGCAACTGGCAAGCCCCGTCCCCGACACCAGCACCACTGCGGCGAGCCGGTGGTACTTCGCCTGCCAGGCGCCGGCGACGGCGCAGGCGCTGCCGATCAGCCAGATCAGTGCGAAGCCGGGATCGATCAGGGTTCGCGGCGCCGTTCCCGGCGCGTAGCCATGCCGAAGGAAGGGCAGCAGCGCCACGGCACAGGCGACCAGAACCATCAGGCGAAGCTGCGGCTGCAGTCGGCGCGTTCCCAGCCAGTCCTCCAGCCAGCGCGTCCCCGAGACGAGCACGGAAAGGACCGCATCGAACATGCGCCGCCCCCTCAGCCGACCGAGAAGGGGAACGGCATCGGCGGCGTTCAAGCTTCGCGCGAAAACCAGATAGGCGGCCGTGCCGAGCACAAGCGCGATGACGCTCAGCAGCAGCGGTTTGCTGAATCCGTGCCAGATCGCGAGACTATATTCCGGCGCCCCTCCGCCCAATGCCGCGCGGACCGCGACGTCGAGGAACGGCCCGATGGTCACGGCGGGGAAGATCCCGATGACGACACAGGCGAGCACCAGAATCTCGATCGGCAGACGCATCCAATGGGGTGCCTCGTGCGGGCGCCGCTCCAGTTTGGTCGCCGGCGGACCGAAAAAGCTCTGGTGGATGAAGCGCACCGAATAGAGGACGCTGAAAATCAGGCCGACGGTGACGAGATACGGCAACGCCTGGTCCAGGAAGGTCTCGTTGGTGTCCTCCAGTGCCTCTGCGAGCAGCATCTCCTTGGAAAGGAAGCCGTTGAGCAGCGGTACGCCCGCCATCGCTGCCGCAGCGACCATCGCCAACGTCGCGGTCACCGGCATGAACCGGTAAAGCCCGCTCAGCTTGCGCAGGTCGCGTGTGCCGGCTTCGTGATCGATGATGCCGGCCGCCATGAACAGCGACGCCTTGAACGTCGCGTGGTTGACCGTGTGGAAGATGGCGGCCACGGCAGCAAGCGGGCTGCCGATACCCAGCAGCAGCGTGATGATGCCCAGATGGCTGATCGTCGAATAGGCAAGCAGCCCTTTGAGATCCTGCTGGAAGATCGCAGCCCAGGCTCCCAGGATCAGCGTGATGAGGCCGACGCTGGTGACGATTAGGTACCAGGCGTCGCTCCCCGCCAGCACGGGCCACAGCCGGATCAGCAGGAACACGCCCGCCTTCACCATCGTCGCCGAGTGGAGATAGGCCGAAACCGGGGTGGGCGCCGCCATCGCGTGGGGCAGCCAGAAGTGAAAGGGGAACTGGGCGCTCTTGGTGAACGCCCCGATCAGGATGAGGATCAGCGCCGGCAGGTAAAGGCTGCTCGCCCGGATCCGGTCCCCGGAGGCGAGCACCGTGTCGAGATCATAGCTCCCGACGATCTTTCCGATCAGGAGGACACCGACCAGCAGGCAAAGCCCGCCCGCTGCCGTCACGATCAGCGCCATGCGGGCCGCGCTTCGCGCGCTTTCGTTCTGGTGCCAGTAGCCGATGAGGAGGAACGAGGTGAGGCTGGTCAGTTCCCAGAAGAAGGCCATCTGCACGAGGTTGCCCGACAAGACCAGCGCGAGCATGGAGCCCATGAAGGCGAGCAGGAACGAAAAGAAGCGCGGAACCGGGTCGCGAGGAGACATGTAGTAGCGGGCGTAGACCACCACGAGGAAGCCGATCGCCAGAACCAGCATCGCGAAGATCCAGGTGAGGCCGTCCAGCCGCAGAACGATATTGAGCCCCAGCGAGGGCAGCCAAGAAACGCCGGCCTGCAGGATCGTGCCATCCGCGACACGCGGATAGAGCGCCGCCATGAACACCGTGCCCGCGAACGCGACGGCGCCCGCGAGCAGCGCTGCGGCGTCTCGGCTTCGGGTCGGCAGCCCGGCCACCACGAGGCTTCCCAGAAACGGCAGCAGCAGGACAAACCACAAGGTGACGCTCGACGTCGCGATCAACATTCTCCCTTTTTCTTCTCTCTCTCTTCGGCCGACGACGGCTACCGTCAACCAGCCGCCCCCCAGAACCCTTTCACGGGCGCGTATCGGGCCGCACCCCTCTCTTGCAGGATCTGCCGAGAGAAACTGCCGCCTACGAGGGTCCTGGGGGCAAGGTAGGGCAGTATGCCCGCGATGCAACTCGCCCGGTGGGGCCTGATCGCCGGACGCTCCCGCCGCGCGCGAGCGCAAGCTGGTGATCGTGAACGTCGCGCAGGAGGCGACGGTTTCCTGATGACCGCGCTCCCAGCCCTTGCAGAAGCCGGGGCTGAGAGCAGGCCATGGGTTCAGCCGGCCAGCGCCTGCTCCAGGTCGGCCAGGATATCGTCGATATGCTCGATGCCGACGGACAACCGGATATAGCCCTCCGAGACACCGGTCGCGAGTTGCTCCTCGGCGGAGAGCTGCGAGTGGGTGGTAGAGGCCGGATGGATGGCCAGGCTGCGCGCGTCGCCGATGTTGGCGACGTGATAGAACAGTTGCAGCGCATCGATGAACCGCCGGCCGGCCTCACGCCCCCCGGCCAGTTCGAAGCCCACCAGTCCGCCGAACCGCCCCTGCAGATAGCGATCCGCACGTTCGCGCTCTGCTCCCTGCTGGAGCGAGGGATGGATGACGCGGGTGACTTCGGCACGCTGCGCGAGGAAAGCCGCGACCTTTGCTGCATTCTCGCAATGCCGCTCGATGCGCAGCGGCAGCGTCTCCAGGCCCTGCAGGATCTGAAACGCGTTGAACGGGGAAAGCGCTGCTCCCAGATCGCGAAGCAGCACGACGCGCGCTCGCAAGGCATAGGCGATCGGGCCGAGCGGGCGTGCTGCCTCCGACCAGACGGCGCCGTGATAGCTCGGGTCGGGCGTATTGAGCAGCGGCTGGCGCTCCGGAAAGGCAGCCCAGTCGAAGGTACCGGCATCGACGATCATGCCGCCGATCGAGGTCCCATGGCCGCCGATGAACTTGGTGGTCGAATACACCACGACCGCCGCCCCATGATCGAGCGGACGCGCCAGCAGCGGCGCCGCCGTGTTGTCCACGATCAGCGGAACGCCCAGCGCGCGGCCGGCGGCTGCGATCTCCGCCATGGGCGGCACGACCAGCTTCGGGTTCGGGAGGGTCTCGAGGTACCAGGCGCGGGTCCGCTCGTCGCTGGCGCGGGCGAACGCCTCAGGGTCGCCCGGATCCACGAACCGGGTCTCGATGCCCATGTCGCGCAGCGTATTGGCAAACAGATTATAGGTACCGCCATAAAGGTCGGTGCCGCTCACGATGTTGTCGCCGGCCCGTGCGAGATTCTGCACCGCATAGGTCGAGGCGGCCTGCCCGGAGGCGACGGCGAGCGCTGCGGCCCCGCCCTCCAGCGCGGCCAGCCGCTGCTCCAGCACGGCGGTCGTCGGATTGCCGAGGCGGGTGTAGATGTTGCCGAGTTCCTTCAGCGCGAAGAGGTTCGCTGCATGGTCCGCATCGCGGAACTGGTAGGAAGTCGTCTGATAGATCGGGGGAGCCACCGCGCCTGTCGCCGGATCGGAACGCCAGCCGGCATGCAGCGCAAGGGTCTCGGGACGGTAGGTCTGTTTTGGCACGCTCTCGCCTCCTGCAAGCGTCAGCTTCATCGCTGCGGGAGTTGGATGGCAACGAAGCGCTGCGCGTCAAACTCCGAAATTCTATCCGCCGGCCAAAGCAAGCGTTGCCGTCTGCCCGCCGCTCGTCGCGCAGCCCGGCGCTTCCATCGAACGAGGACCAGCCCTGCGTCCCCATCTTAGCATTGCGTAAACCTGCGCTCGCCAAATTCCGTTTTGAATTGCAGGATGTTGGCATGTCGAGCGCGGAAATGATGGAGAGCCTCTACTGGCTCATGAGCACGATGGTGCCGGCGGCCGAGGCCTCCCTGTCACCGGTCACGCTGTTCGGTGCCTTCGGCTCGGGGACCCGCCGAGCTCGGGTCCTGACTGCGCGCGGGGAGAGCCTGGACGCGGCCTGGAGCCGGCTCGCCACAGAGATCGAGACGGCAACTGCCGGGGCCCCACCCCGCTGGCTGCGCGTCGAGAGGGTCGATCAGGTCGAACCCACCAGTTGGACGAAGCTCAAGGCCAGCCTGCGCCAGACCAAGCGCAACTATTTCCGCTACGGCATCGCGCTCGACGCGCAGTTCGAACGCGCCTTCCTGGAGCAGGAGCTCAACGCCAACGCCATGCTCTATGGCGGCAATGCCATCGCTCATGCGGTGGTGAACGAGGGCAACTTCACCATCTACGCGCGCCGGAAATACGGAGCCGCTACGCAGATCGACTTCAGCGACGAACAGCCGGTTTTTCTGTTCACGACCCAGGCGGTGTTCGCTGATGCGGACGGTAGCTGCGCGATCCTGCACGACAGCGGCCTCGAACGCGGGCGGCGGCAGCTTGATCCGCTGACGCCCGAGACGATCGAGGCCCTGGTGCGCAGCGGTGCCGGCCACCTTGCGCGCCAGGTCGGCGACGACGGCCGCTTCGTCTACGGCTACCATCCCTGCTTCGACCGGAAGATCGACGCCTACAACGCCCTGCGCCACGCCAGCTCCACCTATTCGATGATCGAGGCCTGGGAGATGCTGCGCGACCCGCAGCTCGCCGCCGCGATCGAACGCGCGCTGGGGCATCTGGTACGCGAGCTGATCCGACCAGCGACGCTCGCGGACGGCAGCGAGGCCGCGTTCCTGGTGGACGTGGGGGACGAGATCAAGCTGGGCGGCAGCGCTGTCGCGATCCTGGCGCTGGCCCGCCATGCCCAGGCGACCGGCTGCCGCGATCACCTGGCGCTGATGGAGCAGCTGGCGCTCGGCATCCGCTCCACGCAGGATCCGGCGACCGGCGCCTTCGCGCATGTGCTGCACTATCCCGACCTAGCGGTCGTCCAGCCGTTCCGCACGATCTACTATGAAGGCGAAGCCGCGTTCGCGCTGATGCGCCTCCACCAGCTGACCGGCGATCCGCGCTGGCTGGCGGTCGTCGAGCGCGCCTACGACCATTTCATCGCGGCCGAGCATTGGCGGCACCACGACCATTGGCTCGGCTATTGCACCAACGAGCTGACGCTGGTGCGGCCGGAGGAGCGCTATTTCCGCTTCGGCATCCGCAACGTCGCCGGCTATCTCGATTTTGTGCGGGACCGGATCACCACTTTCCCCACGCTGCTCGAACTGATGATGGCCGCGCATGCGATGCTGTCGCGCATCGCCGAGCTCCCGGAGCACCGCCACCTGCTCGCCGAAGTGGATATTGCGCGCTTCAACGAGGCGCTGGAGGCACGTGCGAGACACCTGCTCAACGGGCATTTCTGGCCCGAGCTGGCGATGGACTTCGCGCGCCCCGACCGCATTCTCGGCAGCTTCTTCATCCGCCACCAGGGCTTTCGTGTGCGCATCGACGACGTGGAGCATTACCTCTCCGGCCTCGTCGCCTATCACCACTATCGTACCCAGAGTCAGCCGCTGCGCCCCGCGCCGCCGGTGGAGGGCGCGTCCGGCCTCTGGGATAGGGAAAGGCTGCTGACAGCAACGGGGGGGAGCTGGCTGGTGCCGCCGCCGGCCGCTTGGTCCGCGCGCGGCGTGTGCATTCACCCGCCGACCTATCGTCCGGGCCAGCTGGCAGTGGTCCGGTCGAGCGATACCGGGCGCGGCATGCGTCCCGCGGCACTTGCCCGGCTGTCCCCGCCTCCGGCGGCAGTCATCACCGACGGGGACCTGGAGGACGTGCCGCCCGAGATGCCGTTGCTGCGGGTCGCCGACACCAGCGAGGCCGTCCTCGAACTCGGGCGAGCGGCGCGGCGCCAGATGACGGCGCCCGTGCTTGCCGTCACGGGAAGCGCGGGCAAGACGACTGCCGTCGCGATGCTCGCCCATGCGCTGGAGCCGTTCGGCCCCGTCGGGCGCAGCGCCCACAACGCGAACCTGCCGCACGGGGTTGCCTGGAACCTGGCGTCCATGCCCCCCCAGGCCAAGCATGTCGTGCTCGAACTGGCGGTCGGCCGGATGGCGCAAAGCGCGCGGCTGGCACGTCCGGACGTCGCCATCTTCACCACCATCGCACCGGCACACCTCACCAACGGCAGTAGCGTGGCCGATGTCGCCCGCACCAAAAGCGCGATCTTCCTCGGCATGGCGCCGGGTGGAACCGCCATCCTCAACCGCGACATGGACCAGTGGGACATCGTCCATGCCGCCGCCCAGGCTCGGCAGCTGAGGATCCTCCACTATGGCCGGAGCGACGATTGCGAGGTTCGCCTCCTCTCCTACGACGGAAGGACCCGAACGGTCGACGCGGTGGTGTTCGGCCGGCAGATCCGCTTCGTCCTGGGCGCCTCGGGCGAGCACATGGCGCTGAACGCGCTCGCCACCCTTGCGGCCGTGACGGCGCTCGGCCACCCGATCGAACCCGCGATCGCGGCGCTGGCCGGTTTCCGCTCGCTGCCGGGCCGTGGCGAGACGCTGCCGCTGACGATCGACGGCAAGCGGGTGACGCTGATCGACGACGCCTACAATGCCAATCCTGCCTCCATGGTCGCAGCCCTCGCCGACCTCGCGGAGCGTCCGGGCACACGACGCGTAGCGGTACTCGGCGAGATGGCGGAGCTTGGCGAAGCCGAGCAGGCGCTCCACCGGCAACTGGCGGGTGCCGTGGACCCGCGGATCGATCGCCTACACCTGCTCGGGCCCTTGTGGAGCGAATTCTGGGAGGATCTGCCCGCCCCGCAGCGTGGCTGCCACGCCCAGACGCTCCCGGCCTTGCGCGCGGTCGTACGGGCGGAGCTGCGCGACGGCGACGTGATCCTGTTCAAAGGCTCGAACAGCAAGGGCATCCACCAGATCGTGGACTGGCTGAAGGCCGAAGCGAACGGCGCCGCTCCACCGGCATCCCTGCTGCAGACGCGTGCACCCCGGCCGGCAGCGCCGCAGAGTCGGCTGCTCTTCGACTGCGAGGGCGAACGGATGGTGATCTCCGAGCAGGAGGAAGGGGCGCATCATCCCGCCGCCCTCGCGAAGCTCCTCACCCTCTGCCTGGTCGACGAGCGCCGCCGGCAGCTTGGCACCGGGGGCGAGGAACTGGTTACCCTCTCGCCGGCCGCGGCAGCGCTCGACAGCCGCTGGCGGCTCAACGCCGGGGATCGAGTTTCCGTGTCCGATCTGATGGCAGCAACCGCCATCGTCGGCGCCAACGAGGCGGCGCATGCGCTCGCCGAATGGCACAGCGGCTCGGCGGAGGCTTTCACGCGGCACATGAACGAGCGAGCGCAGGCGATCGGGATGACGTCCAGCCGCTTCGCATCGCCGAGTGGCTTGGGCACGGATCAGGCGATCACCGGGGCCGACGCCATCCGGCTGGGCATCCACGTGCTGAAGCATGCGCCGGAGGTGCATAGGCTTTCCGCAAGACCGTGGTTTGAATGGAAGGGCGCGACCTACCCCAACACCAACCGGCTGATCGGCACGCTCGCGGGAGTGAACGGGCTTCGCACGGGCAGCGTCGGCGCGCGGGCGCATCATCTGCTGCTGTCGGCCACCGACCCGTGGGGCAGGCACTGGATTGCGGCCGTACTGGGGGCGCCCACCCGTGCGGCGCGCGACGCCGCCGCGCGCGAACTGCTCAGTGCTGCGCTTCCTCCGGCGGGGACGGAAGCGGCGCCATCGCGCGCAGCGCCGCGCTGATCGCCGCGGCATCCTCGCCGCGCGCGTACAGCGCGGCGCCGGCCTTCATCGGCTCGGCCAGAAGGTGCCTGCTGCGCCCCTCCCCCCGCAGCAGGATATGCGTGGGGTGCCGTCCGGCGCTGCGCAGCCGCTCGACATAATGGCGCTGGCTGAGGAAGGGCACGATCCGGTCGCCGGGGTCCGACAGCACGAAGATATCAGGGCCCGGCCCGGCGATTTCCCCCACATGACCGATCGGGTCGTAGACGGCGTTCGGATCCTCGACCGGTCCGGCATCGCGCCGTCGTCGGGCCTGATAGGCTCGCATCACCTCCACCGCCGACACCAGGCCCGAACCGATGAAGGCTGCGGCGATGTCGCGGCGGCGGTTCACGAGTGCCGCGACCAGATGCCCCCCTCCCGACTGGCCCGCGAGGATGAAGCGCGACACGCGATAGCGTGCCTTGATCCGGTCGAGTGCGCCATCGACCAGGCGGACTTCGTCGATCCGCCGGCGCGCGCCGTGGTTGCCCGAAGATCCGTATAGCCCCGGGCGGGCAATGAAGATCGCCGGCACGCCGCCGTTGCGAGACCAGCCGGTCATCTCCTGGCGGATGTCGGCGGGCGATCGGCGTGCGTAGCTGCCGGCGATCAGCCGAACCCCGCCGCGCCCGCGCAGCAGCACATCGCCCGGCAGGTACACCAGCATCGTGCCCCCGCCGCTCCGGTTCGCCGCCGGATAGGTGCGAATGCACGCGCCGCCGCCCGGGATCGGCACCCAATAGGCGTCGGGCACTTCGGTGCAGCGCCGCCGGGTGGCGGTCGCACCGTTCAGCGCCTCACGCGCGTCGAAGGTCTGGCGACCGCGCGGGATGCGCAGGGCGGCCGGACGCTGGACTTCGTTGGGCATCAGCCGTGGTGGCATCGGGGTCTCCGCCGGGAGCGACAGGAACAAGGTCGCCGCCGGGATCCAATGCCCGAACACGCTCACCGCTCCCGCAAGGCCTCCCGCCCTCGGTTGAACGGCTTCACCAGGTATTGGAACACCGTCTTGCTGCCGGTGTGGATGTCGGCGGTCGCGACCATGCCGGGCACGATCGGGAAGCGGCGACCTTCCTTGTTCACCAGCGCGTCGCGGTCGGTGCGGATCAGCACGCGATAATATTCGACGTCCGGCTTCGCCTCGTCCTTGATGGTGTCCGGCGAGATGGTCGCGACCTGCCCCTTCAACCCGCCGTAGATGGCATAGTCATAAGCGGTGATCTTGACGCTGGCAGGCTGGTTCGGATGGATGAACGCGATGTCGCGGGGCGAGATGCGTGCCTCGACAAGAAGCTTGTCGTCCAGCGGCACGATGTCCATCAGCCGGCCATTGGGCGGGATGACGCCGCCGATAGTCGACACCTCGATGTTCTTGACGATGCCGCGCACCGGCGACCGGAGCGTCAGGCGGGCGAGCGTGTCGGCACGCCCCTTCACCACCGGCGAGAGCGTCGCCACCTCGGCATTAGCCTTCGCCAGTTCCTCGCGCGCCTGGACGATATATTCCGAGGTAAGATCCGCCTGCTTGAGCTCCAGGTCGGCCAGCTGCCGCTGCAGGCGGAGGACCTCGACGTTGCTCGAGGCACCGACTGCGATCAACCGCTGGCCGATCTGGACTTCGTTTGTCAGCAGCGCGATCGACCGCCGGAGCCAGGCGAGCGACTTGTCCAGGCTGCTTCGACGCGCCTGGTACAACCGCAGTTCCTTGGCCTTGAGCTCGGGATAGGGATCGAGCTCTCCCGGGAACACGGGCGCGGTCTGCCCGACCTCCGCCTCCAGCCGAGCGACGCTTGCGAGGGCCGCGCGGTATTTGGCCGCACTCTCCTCGAAGGTGGAGGCACTCTGGGTCGGATCGAGTTGCGCCAGGATCTGGCCCGGCTGGACGATGTCGTCCTGCTTCACCTGAAGCTTTGCCAGGATGCCGCCCTCGAGCGACTGGATCACCTGCTCGCGCGTGGAAGGCACCACCCGCCCTGCCCCGGTCGCCACTTCGTCCAGCCGCGCGAAATAGGCCCAGGCGAACAGCGCGGCCATGCACGCGACGATCACCCAGATCAGCCGCATCGCACGACCGAGACGTGCGCCGTCGGCATCGCCGAATACCCAGGCGCCATTGAGGACGTCGGCGCTCGTCGCCATCAGATCCGATCCTTTCGTACCGGCACGACCTTCGCCGGTGGACGGGGGGCACGAAGCCGTTCCAGAACCTCGTCACGCGGCCCATCGGCGACGATGCGGCCGCCCTCCACCACGATCAGCCGATCGACCAACTCCAGCGCACGGGTGCGGTGCGTGGCGATCACCACCGTTCGCGCCGCGCTCCACTCGCGGAAACGGGCGATGAAGTTCCGCTCCGTCGCCTCGTCCATCGAGGCGGTCGGTTCATCCAGCAGGATCACCGATGGATTGCGGATCAGCAGCCGGGCGAGCAGCAGCGCCTGGACCTGACCGCCCGAAAGACCGGAGCCGCCCTCGAAGATCAGATGCTCCAGGCCGCGCGGCAGGCGCCGGACGAACTCGTCCGCGCCGACGGTCGCGAGTACCGAGCGGATATCCTCGTCCGTGGCGTGCGGCGCGCCCATCAGCAGATTGTCGCGGATGGTGCCGTGGAAGAGCCGCGCGCGCTGCGACAAGAGGCTGATGTCGCGCCGCACGTCGGCCGGATCGACTTGGCCCAGCGCCACGTCGTCGATCAGCACCTCACCCGAGACCGGCTCCAGAAGGCCCGACAGCGCCTGAAGAAGCGTCGACTTGCCGGCGCCGTTGCGGCCAAGGATCGCGATCTTCTCGCCGGCCGAGATCTGGAGCCGGCTGACGGTCAGAGCGGCCGGGGACTGGGGATCGCCATAGCGAAACACCGCATCCCGCACCGCCAGGTCGCCGGCGATATGGGCCAGGTGCACGCGCGATTCCCGGTTTGGATGATCCACCGGCAGCGCCATGACCCGGTTGAGACCCCCGACGCTCGTCCGTGCCTGCTGAAGCCGGCTGAGCACCTGCGTCACCTGGGCGAGCGGAGTCATCATCCGGGACCCCAGCATGGAGGCACCCACCAGCGCGCCGGTGGTCAGGTCTCCCGCCATGACAAGGGGGGCGCCGAAGAAGATGACGGCCGCATAGACGCCCATCTGCACCGTCTGCGTCCAGGACACGAGCCGGGCGGTCAGCCCGCGCAGCCGCAACTGGGCCTCGCCGGTGACGGCGTTGAGATGGTTCCATTGCTGCTGGAAGCGCTCCTCCGCCTGGAGCGTCTTCACGTCCTCGAGGCCCTGCACGACCTCGACCAGCATCCCGCTTCGAAGCGACGCCTCGCGAGCCGCCTCGACCGCGTAGGCGCGCAGCTTCGGCTGGGCGAGAACGGCGGGAATCACCAGCAGCACCAGTGCCACCAGCGGAACCAGCACGAGGGTCCCGCCGATGAACCAGAAGATCACGAGGAACAGGAAGAAGAACGGCAGGTCCGCGATCGCAGCGACCGTGCTGGAGGTCATCAGTTCGCGCACCTGGTCCAGGTCGCGCAATTGCGCCGTGAAGCTTCCCGTCGAGACCGGCCGTGCCCGGTTGCGGACGCGCAGGGCGTGCCCGAATACCCGGTCCGAAATGCGCAGGTCCGCGCGTTTCCCCAAGAGGTCGATGACGCCCGTGCGCAGCTGCCGCAGCACGAAGTCGAAGCCGATCGCCAGGAGCACGCCGGCGAACAGCACATAAAGGGTCGGGAAGGACTCCGCCGGCACGACGCGGTCATAGACTTGCATCGAAAACAGCACGCCGGTCAGGCCCAGCAGATGCACCAGCAGCGATGCGGCTAGCACCGGGACATAGGCGCGGCGTTCCTGAAAGGCGAGCTTCGACAGCCACCTGGGCTCGAACGGCTCGACATAGGCGTCCACCCGGGCGTCCGGCATGCCGCGCGCCGGACGCGCCAGTACCACCATCTCGGCGGCCTGCCGGAGCTCGGCAAGCTGAACCGTGGTCGGAAGCTCCCCCGGCCCGCCCATTAGGAAGCTCGCCTCGCCCCCTTCGCTGGCGCCGGTCAGCACGCCGACCTGTCCGTCGCGAAGCTGGACGATCATCGGAAGGCGCCAGGGCGAAAGCTCGCCATCGAGCGCAGTAGCCCCATCGAACTTCACCCGCAGCCCCATGCGGCCAGCGAGGTTCGCGATCCGGTCGCGTGGCTCGGTCGCCGCGTCCCATGCGGCCGACAGGCGCGCTGCCTGCATCGATTGCGGAAGGCGGAACTGGGTGGCGACCTGCCGGAGCGCGGCGACCCAGCGTTCCGTCATCTCCGCCGCAGCGGAGTCGTTCGCCGCCTCCTCCATTGCGCCCGCGCCAGCGATAGGCTCGAACTTCATAAGGTCACTCCGCGAACCCGCATGCCGCTAAGCGCGAAGCGGTCCCGGGCCTCACCCTTGTTGAACATGCAGTCGATCCCCAGCCGCCGCAGGTCGTGCTCGGCGTTCACGCCGTCGAACAGCACCTGGTGCAGTTCCTGCTCCGCGTTCAGCAGGTCGATCAGCGTGCGCGTACCCATTTCCAGATACTGCAGGCGGTAGAGTTTGCCGGTCTCGCGCATCATCGCTTCCCGGGTCTCCAGCGAGGCCCGCCGCTGGCGCAGGCTCGGTATCTGCTGGCGGGCCTCTGCCAGCGCGCGCTCGGCATCGAGGTTGCTCGCCTCCACCGCTGCGGCTGCCGCGCGCAGCGATTGCTCCGCACCGGCCCGCCGGGCCCGCGACGCCCCGCCCTGGAACAGGCTGCTGGAGAGCGACAGCCCGAAATTATAATTGCTGCTGGTCGAGATCGGGTCGCGCAAATCCGCAGCGGCACCTGCGTCGAGGGACAGCGTCGGAAGCGCATCGGCGCGGCTGCGGCGAAGGCGTGCCGTCGCCTCCTCGCGGCGCGCACTCGCCTCCTGGACGGTCGGCACCTGCGCCCAGTCGGGGTCCGGCCCCTCGCACACCCGGTCGAGCCACGCGGGCGATTGGGATCGCACGAGCGCAACCGGGCCCTTGCTGCCGATCAGATAACCCAGAACCCCGCGCCACCGCTCCAGCTGGGCGCGGATCTCCAGCACGGAGACGCGCGCCGCCTCCACCCGTGCCTCCGCCTGCACCGCGTCCGAACGGGTGCTGGCGCCGTTTCGGGTGCGGTGCTGGACCAGCGTGTTGATCGCGAGCACGCTTTCGAGCTGGGCGTCCGCAACTGTGAGCAGCGCCTCGTGCCGCTGGATCTCGATGACGACCTGGGCGGTGTCGCGCACCAGGCTGTCCACCGCCAGCAACAGCTGCGCGCGGCTGACTTCCACGCCTGCCCGCGCCGCGGCCACGTCGCTGGACACCTTTCCGAAGTCGACGATCATCTGCGAGACGGAGAGCTGCGGACGCGGAAGCCACGCGGTGTTGCGCAGGCGGTTGTCGTATTGCGTGCCGACGCCGCCGCGGATCGTGGGATAATAGCCGGCGCGCGCGACGCGGACCTCCGCCTCGTTCGCGCCGATCCTCGCCACCGCCTCTTCGATCGAAGGGTTCCATTCGACTGCCCGGCGGACCGCCACGTCCAGCGACAACGCGCCGAGCGGCTCGAGACCCGGCGGCGCCGGGGGGCCGATCGTCGGGGCGGGCACTCCCTCCTGCGCATAGGCCAGGGGGAACGTCCCGCTCCCGATCATCGCGAGGCCGACCGCCGCGGCGAACCACCGCCGGCAGCGGGATGGCTGCCGGCGGTGGACGTTGCTGACCTGTGATGGCCCTTGGTCAGACGTGGGAAGCGGCATTCGCCCACGGATCGTGCAAGGGACTTTCGACCAGGATCACCGGCTCGATCTCGACGGCTACGGCCGTTTCGACATGTGGATTGTCGGCTGCGTCCGGGGTCGCCGACGGGTCGATCTGCTCGTTCGCCACGGGCTCGATCTGGAGCACGTCCTCGAACGCCGGCAGGGTAACCCCATCGCCATCGAGCCCGACGAGGGCGGTGTGCGTGTCCTCGCCTCCGGTCTGAACAGACAGATCGTCCACTCCGGCCAGCACCACGGTGTCCCCATGGAGTTCCAGCAGGGTCGGATCCGGCATACCCGTATCGTCCGCCGGAAGCGTCATTCCTGCCGCGTCCGACGGCAGCCGGGCCTCATGTCCGATGTCCGTCGACAGGGACAGCGCGGTCAGTCCGTCCAGAAGGACGACGTCGGCATGCAGGTCCAGCAACGCTGCTTCATTCGGCTGCACCTCCTCCGCCACCAAGACGTCGGCCGTCGCCTGCCCGATGGTGACCGCCAGTTCAGCGGTGACCGCGTCGCCGTTGGGGTGCACGAGCTGGTAGGTGAAGCGGTCCGTCTCGCCGATGCCCGCATCATCCTCGAATGGCGTGTAGGTGAAGTCGCCGTTTGCCTGGATGACCAGGACACCATGGTCACCGACGACCCGCTCGCCGCCGAAGCCTGGAGCCACGTACACGCCCTCACCCTGCTCGATACGCAGCACTGTTTGCTCCGAGCCCAGGAAGTCCTGGTCTGCGCCCGTGAGCACGTTGCCGGTCGTCGCAACGACATCGCGCGCCTCAAGCTCGTTCAGATAGGTCGTCTGCACCGTAGCCGAGCCGGTGATGGTCGTGATCAAGCCCAGCCCGCCGTTCGAAACCGTCACGCGGTAGCTGCCGGCCGTGAGATCGTCGATCACGGCTCGAACACCGCCGCCGGTTAGACCGACGAGGTCGATCAGCGAACCCCCGCTGCCGTCGGTGACGGTGACCCAGCGGCCGTTGGTGAACTGCTGAAGCGTGAACGTCGTATTCCCCAACAAGTTGAGGACGGAACTGGAACGCACATCCAGCGTGAAGTCCGCGGTAGTGTTTTCCGAGACGGCGAAATCGTAGGTGTCCCGGCCGCCAGTGAGGACGCTGGTATAGCCGATCGCATTGGCGTTGGTCGTCGGATCGCCGACCCGCGGCCCGAGCACGATGCCCGCTTCCGCGGTGTCGCCGACGGCCACAACCGCGGTGCCGGGCGCACCAAAGTCGATATCATCCCAAATGATGTCTGCGTCGGGGCTATCCAGGCGAACGTTCAGGGTCGCTTCGGACGATCCGTCCGGGCCGGTCAGCCGGTAGCCGAAGCTGTCGACCTGACCGATGTCGCCCGCCTCCACATCCGGCGTGTAGGTGAAGCTGCCGTCGGGATTGATCTCCAGTATCCCGAACTCGCCCGTGACTTCCGTCCCTGCCGTGACCGCAACATAGGTGCCGCCGACGAGCACCTCCAGCACCGCCCCGTCGCCAGGACCGCGCTCGTCTGCCAGGCCGGCATCCGACGCGGCGAACACGTTGCCGGTTACGGCGGGGGCGCTGACCACCTCGAAGTTCGTGAGGCTGGTGTCGGCCAGCTCGGCCGTCAGGTTTACGGTCGTTCCGATGCCCAGCGTACCGCCGCCGCCGTAGGTCAGGCGATAGTTGCCGGCCTGGAGATCCTCCGCAGTTACCGTGAAGCCACGCCCGGCAACAGTGAGCAGGTCCAGCACCCCGCCTTGAGAGGCGTCGCCCACCCGCACCCAGCCGGTGTCCGTCTGCACCTCCAGCACGGCCGTGGCGTTGGGCAGCACGCCCGCAAGGCCGCCGACGGTCACCTCGAAGGTCGCGTCCGTCACCGCTCCTGACGGCACCTCGAAGAGGAAGCTGTCGGAGAAGCTCCCGACATTCAGCGTGACGGACGTGCCGTCCGTTTCCAAACGCGTGGTAACCTCCGGGGTGACATCCACCTGGACCGTCACGACGTCGTCGTAAGCCACGACGTCGGCGTCAGCGTCGGCATCGGCGTCGGCATCAGCATCGGCGTCGGCATCCGCGTCAGCGTCAGCATCCGCATCCGCATCCGCGTCGGCATCGGCATCGGCATCAGCATCGGCATCCGCGTCGGCATCAGCATCCGCGTCCGCATCGGCATCGGCATCTGCGTCGGCATCAGCATCCGCATCGGCATCAGCGTCAGCATCGGCGTCAGCATCGGCGTCCGCATCCGCATCCGCGTCGGCGTCAGCATCCGCGTCGGCGTCAGCATCAGCGTCGGCATCCGCGTCGGCGTCGGCGTCGGCATCCGCGTCGGCATCAGCATCCGCGTCAGCATCGGCGTCGGCATCTGCGTCGGCATCAGCGTCAGCGTCGGCGTCCGCATCCGCATCCGCATCCGCATCAGCATCCGCATCAGCGTCAGCATCAGCATCCGCGTCAGCGTCGGCGTCCGCATCCGCATCCGCGTCGGCGTCGGCATCGGCATCGGCATCAGCATCCGCATCCGCATCCGCATCCGCATCCGCATCCGCGTCAGCATCCGCATCAGCGTCAGCATCAGCATCCGCATCAGCGTCAGCATCAGCATCCGCATCAGCGTCAGCATCAGCATCCGCATCAGCGTCAGCATCAGCATCCGCATCGGCATCTGCGTCTGCATCAGCGTCGGCGTCGGCATCCGCATCGGCATCAGCGTCAGCGTCAGCGTCAGCATCGGCGTCAGCATCGGCATCGGCATCGGCATCGGCATCCGCGTCAGCGTCAGCGTCAGCATCTGCATCAGCGTCGGCGTCAGCGTCAGCGTCGGCATCGGCATCGGCATCGGCGTCGGCATCAGCGTCCGCGTCGGCGTCCGCATCCGCGTCAGCATCGGCGTCCGCATCCGCGTCGGCGTCGGCATCCGCGTCAGCATCAGCGTCGGCGTCGGCATCCGCGTCAGCATCAGCGTCCGCGTCCGCGTCCGCGTCGGCGTCCGCATCGGCGTCCGCATCAGCGTCAGCATCGGCATCCGCGTCCGCATCAGCGTCGGCATCCGCATCCGCGTCAGCGTCCGCATCGGCGTCGGCATCAGCGTCGGCGTCAGCGTCAGCGTCGGCATCGGCATCGGCATCGGCATCGGCGTCGGCATCAGCGTCCGCGTCGGCGTCCGCATCCGCGTCAGCATCGGCGTCCGCATCCGCGTCGGCGTCGGCATCCGCGTCAGCATCAGCGTCGGCGTCGGCGTCGGCATCCGCGTCAGCATCAGCGTCCGCGTCCGCGTCCGCGTCGGCATCGGCGTCCGCATCAGCGTCAGCATCGGCATCCGCGTCCGCATCAGCGTCGGCATCCGCATCCGCGTCAGCGTCCGCATCGGCGTCGGCATCAGCGTCCGCGTCGGCGTCCGCATCCGCGTCAGCGTCGGCGTCGGCGTCAGCGTCCGCATCGGCATCAGCGTCCGCATCCGCGTCAGCGTCCGCATCGGCATCGGCGTCGGCGTCGGCATCAGCGTCCGCGTCGGCGTCCGCATCCGCGTCCGCATCCGCATCGGCGTCCGCATCCGCATCCGCATCGGCGTCCGCGTCGGCGTCCGCATCGGCGTCCGCGTCCGCGTCAGCATCGGCGTCGGCGTCCGCATCCGCGTCAGCGTCCGCATCGGCGTCGGCATCTGCGTCGGCGTCCGCATCCGCATCCGCGTCAGCGTCGGCATCTGCGTCCGCGTCGGCGTCGGCGTCGGCGTCCGCATCCGCGTCAGCATCGGCGTCCGCATCCGCATCGGCGTCCGCGTCCGCATCGGCGTCCGCGTCGGCGTCGGCGTCCGCATCCGCATCCGCGTCAGCATCGGCGTCCGCATCCGCGTCAGCATCGGCGTCCGCATCCGCGTCAGCGTCAGCGTCGGCGTCCGCATCCGCATCCGCGTCAGCATCCGCGTCAGCGTCAGCATCGGCATCCGCGTCGGCATCCGCGTCGGCATCCGCGTCGGCATCGGCATCAGCATCCGCGTCCGCATCGGCGTCGGCGTCGGCGTCCGCATCCGCATCCGCGTCAGCGTCAGCGTCAGCATCGGCGTCCGCGTCGGCGTCCGCATCCGCGTCAGCATCCGCGTCAGCGTCGGCGTCAGCGTCCGCATCCGCGTCCGCATCGGCATCAGCGTCCGCGTCGGCGTCCGCATCCGCATCAGCATCAGCATCAGCATCAGCATCAGCATCAGCATCAGCGTCAGCGTCCGCATCCGCATCCGCATCGGCATCGGCATCCGCGTCAGCATCAGCGTCAGCGTCAGCGTCAGCGTCAGCATCGGCATCCGCGTCAGCATCCGCGTCGGCATCTGCGTCGGCGTCGGCATCAGCATCCGCGTCCGCATCGGCGTCGGCGTCGGCGTCGGCATCCGCGTCAGCGTCAGCATCGGCGTCCGCATCCGCATCCGCGTCAGCGTCGGCGTCAGCGTCCGCATCCGCGTCCGCATCGGCATCAGCGTCCGCGTCGGCGTCCGCATCCGCATCAGCGTCCGCATCCGCATCCGCATCGGCATCGGCATCGGCATCGGCGTCCGCATCGGCATCCGCGTCCGCATCAGCGTCGGCGTCGGCATCCGCGTCGGCATCGGCATCAGCATCGGCGTCCGCGTCGGCGTCCGCATCCGCGTCAGCATCGGCGTCCGCATCCGCGTCAGCATCGGCGTCCGCATCCGCGTCAGCATCGGCGTCCGCATCCGCGTCCGCATCCGCGTCCGCGTCGGCGTCCGCATCCGCATCCGCATCCGCGTCAGCATCCGCATCCGCATCCGCATCCGCGTCAGCGTCCGCATCCGCGTCAGCGTCAGCGTCAGCGTCAGCGTCGGCGTCGGCGTCAGCGTCCGCGTCGGCGTCCGCATCAGCATCAGCATCCGAATCTTCGGAATCGTCGCCGGTGATGGCGCCTCCGACCAGGCCACCAGCAAAGCCTGCGGCAATGCCGGCCAGCGGGCCTGCGAACGCACCCAGGCCACTCGCCGCGCCAGCGCCTACGGCGCCGCCAACCAACTGGTCGCCGGCGGCAATCTCGATGAAGCTGAAATCCGTGCCCCCCGCTGGTGCGCGGGCAAGCCAGACGTGGCCGTCGCTCCCCTGCAGCAGCAGGTCCCTGGGCGTTCCATCCGTGGCGGGCGTGTAGAAATTTTCAACGCGCGTGGTCCCGCCATCCTGCAGGCGGACCACCAGCGCATCTCCCTCGCGCGCGAAGCCGGCGACTTCAGCGGGCGCATAGGGAAGTTTTACGACGCCGCTCGTTCCTGGAGTGAGGGTGGTCGTGCCAGCAGGATTGGCATCGGCAGCGACAGGATCACTCGTCTGTGCACTCACGGCTCGTCATCTCCCTCTTGGTCCCAAGCTCCCGCCGAACGGCGGTCCAGGGTACGGTCTTCGACGGCTCACGCCGCCTGCGGGGGCAACGACCGTCTTGCCCGAACGCGCATTCGCGCTCGGGAGCGGTCGCCCTTCCAGCGACCTATGTATTTGGAGAGAAATGCCGATCCTATTGGACCAAGCCCCTACGTGACTACGTAGAAGAGGACACCGGCTTTTACTTTTGGGAAACCATGCGAGTATTGTCGCCGCTCAGGTCAACCCCGCCGATGCGGCCAGTGCCATGGCTTCGGACATGGTTCCGACCTGAAGCTTGTCCTTGATGTTGGCGCGGTGCACCTCGATCGTGCGGGGGCTGAGGCCAAGCTCCTTGGCGATGAGCTTGCTGCTCAAACCGGTAAGCAGGCGGGTGAGCACCTCCCGCTCGCGCGGCGACAGTGCGGCAAGGCGTTCGCGGGCGGATTGCGCCCCGGCCGCGTTCGCTTCCTTCCGTTCTGTCAGTGCGTGAAGCGCCTCCCGCACCGTTCGCAGCATCTGCTCCTCCGCGCCCCCGGTTTCGGGAAGCACATCGAACGCACCCATCTTCATCAGCGAGCGTACCTCCTGCGCGTCGCCATGCTCGGGAGTGAGGGCGATGGTGCGGAACGCCGAACGACGCGCGCCCAACGCGCCCAGGATCCGGCCCAAGCTGTTGGGCGCACTGGGAACGCAGAACAGGATGCAGCCCGCCTGCAGGGCGCTCGCAATCTTCACGAACTGGTCAACGGTGTCGAAGATCCGGGGTTTGAAGCCGCGCCGCCAGAAGCGACCGGCTAGCCGCGCCTCGTCCCCAGGCTCGAACCCCACCAGATAGACCTGCTGGTGGTCTGGCGCATCGATCCGTTCGGCGATGCCACCGATGCTGCGAATGTTGCCCGCGCTGTCCGATACTGCGAACAGCGTCTCCCGTAGCTTCCGGATCTGGCCTTCGTCGCCGATGACCCGATATTCCTCGCATATCAGTTCACCTGCTTGCAGGCGCGGCAGGAAGTCGATCTGCTGGTCCCGATCGTCGGGATGAACGGTCGCCAACCAATCGTTCCAACTTCGGATCTGCGAGCCCGTCTGTTCTCCCCAAAGGTGCGCGGTGTCGCCAGCTAGATATTCGATCTGCTGACTTTCGACGTCGACGATCCAGAGCACCTTGTGGCTGGAGTGCGCGAACGTCTCAAACAATTCCTCCTTCGAGTGCATCGACTCCATGGCGAGATGCCAATCATGCACATCGGTCGCAGCACTGTACCAGCCCTCGATCTCGCCGTCCGATCCCACCTCCGGTTCGGACCGCACCAGCACCCAACGGTACTGACCATCGGCGCGCCGCAGCCGGTGGCGGCTTTCGAAGATGGTGCGTCGGGAAAGCGCCTTTTCGAATCGCAGGCGGATGGCCTGGACGTCGTCCGGGTGAACGATCGAGGGCCAATCGTCCCCGATGGTGGTGGGATCGACACCCAGGAAGTCGATCATCCGCTGGTTCGCCCAGGCGACCTGGTTGGGAATCCGCGTCACCCAAAGCATTTCGGGCACCAGGGCGCTGAACCGCTGCAGTTCGTGCGCCTGATGCACCGCTTCCTGCTCTGCCAGGAGCAGCTTGGTGGTTTCCCACGCGGTGACAAGCACGCCCGCCACACGGTCGCTGGCGTAGCGCACGGGCGAAACGGAGAAGGTCCACCAGGTCTTCTCGGGGCCGCTCCCCCGCTCCAGCTCCAGCGCCAGATTTTCGTGAAAGCTCGCATCGCCGCGCATCGCGGCCCCGATGATCTCGCGGACCTCGTCCCAGGTCTCTGCCCATATCTCCCGAAAGGAGCGCCCCAGCGCATCGGGCTTCTTGCCAAGCACCCCCATGTAGGCGTCGTTGAAGAAGGCAAGGAGATCGTCGCCCCATACGAGGCATTGCGGGAAAGCCGAGTCCAGAATCAGGCCCAGCGTCGTGGTGAGTTCCAGCGGCCAATGCTGGCGCAGCCCCAGGGCGGTCGACGACCAGTCCTTTTCGCGGATACGAGCCGCCATCAAGCTATTGCCGAGCTGCAGCGGGACCTCCCTTGATCATCTTTCTCTCCCGTTTTCGGCCAATGCTCGCATCAACGAAGAAGATGTCAACGTGCTCCGCGGGACTACGAAGCCCCAACACGGCTGCGGCTTGCGGCGTGTCGGCCGCGGCGCCGAAGCCGGGGATCTGCACAGCCGTTTCCAGGCGCCAATGGCCGCTTCCGCATCAGCGAGCCGCCGACCCCGGACGCAACAAAGCCCGCGAGGTCGTTGGACCTGGCGGGCTTTGCTGTGTGTTGAGTGTTGGTTGCGGGGACAGGATTTGAACCTGTGACCTTCAGGTTATGAGCCTGACGAGCTACCGGGCTGCTCCACCCCGCGCCAATTGCGAGCGTTGGCTTCAGGGCGCTTTTTCCGAAAGGCGGGAGCC